>AKCV02000009.1 GCA_000272025.2 Imbroritus primus | reverse complement strand
GCCTATGGTCGCGCGCTTGCTCTGCTCAAACGCGAAGGCCGGTGCCCGTCTGACGTTGAACACCGACAGATTAAGTACCGGAACAACGTGATTGAATGCGATCATGGCAAACTGAAACGGATAATCGGCGCCACGCTGGGATTTAAATCCATGAAGACGGCTTACGCCACCATCAAAGGTATTGAGGTGATGCGTGCACTACGCAAAGGCCAGGCCTCAGCATTTTATTATGGTGATCCCCTGGGCGAAATGCGCCTGGTAAGCAGAGTTTTTGAAATGTAAGGCCTTTGAATAAGACAAAAGGCTGCCTCATCGCTAACTTTGCAACAGTGCCCCTGCGTGCGCTGCTGCCATGTCCACTACCTGACGCCGGTGATGGTGATGGCCTCGCCGGAGCGGGAATTTCTTAACCTCGACGAATTTAGACGATCGGCGGGCGAGGGGATGTCGTGGCAAGGTCCGCCTTGCGCTGCTCCGCAAGGGCGACACCAGCGGGTTCGTCGGCGGCCACGCCTAGCGCGACCGCAACCAAGCGTCGAAAAAGTATACGCTCGTCACCCGCCGTCTCCTGTGCTGAGAGTCTCAGGCCGATCGGCCGGCAGGGCTCAATGTCAGCAAACGCGTGATGAGCGGTGGCCTTCAACAGTGATAAGGCGGCACCAGAGAAAAATCACTCAGGGTCAATGCCAGCGCTTCGTTAATACAGATGTAGGTGTTCCACAGGGTAGCCAGCAGCATCCTGCGGTAATCCCCCCATTTTCAGGGGCAGTCAGAAGTAGAGCTATGCGGCCATGGCCAGCCGCTGCTTTGGAGTGATACCGCCCAAGGCCATGTTGGGGCGCTCGTGATTGTAGAGCCAGAGCCAGCGGGTGGCGTAATCCTGGACCTCAGCGATCGACTCGAACAGGTAGTGACCGAGCCAGTCGTAACGTACGGTGCGGTTGAAGCGCTCGATGTAGGCGTTTTGCTGCGGTTTTCCGGGTTGGATGTAGTCGAGCCGGACGCCGTTCTTCCGTGCCCATTCGGTCAGCGTCTTGCCGACATATTCCGGTCCGTTGTCGCTGCGGATCGCCGTTGGCTTGCCTCGCCATTCGATCACCTGTTCGAGCGCGCGCACGACCCGCTCGGCGGGCAAGGACAGATCGATGTCCATGGCGAGCGCTTCGCGGTTGAAGTCATCGATGATGTTGAGCAGTCGGAAACTGCGCCCATCGGCCAGCTGATCGTGCATGAAGTCCATCGACCAGCACCGGTTGATCGCCTCGGGCACCGCCAGCGGTTCAGGCTTCTCGCGCACGATCCGCTTTCGCGGCTTGATGCGCAGATTGAGCTCGAGCTCGCGATAGATCC
>AKCV02000008.1 GCA_000272025.2 Imbroritus primus | reverse complement strand
GGCGAGATCAGTGCCGCCTCGGAAGAACAGAGTTCGGGCATCGAGCAGGTGAACCAGGCGGTGACGCAGATGGACCAGGTAACGCAGCAGAACGCGGCGCTGGTGGAAGAAGCCGCGGCAGCCGCCGAATCGCTCAACGAACAGTCGGTGCGCCTGAAGGAGGCCATCGCAGCCTTCCGCGTCGATCGCCATGCCGTGGCGCCGTCCGTATCGGCCAAGCCCGATGCCTTGCCGGGCGCCCGGCAGTCGGGCAGCGCTGCCTTGGCGCGCAAGGTGGTCGCCAAGGCCCAGGCGACCGTCAAGCCGGCCCCGGCCGCCAGTGCAGCGGCGACGGCTGCCGATGCAGTTTCGGCAGTCGCGGCAACCCCGGTTGCGCCGGCTATCCCGGCGACGGTCGCTACATCTGCCGCCAAGCCGCGCGCGCTGAAACTGGCGAGCACGGCAGATGATGAGGAATGGACATCGTTCTGAGTGTTGCAGGCGGGCGGTCATGCCGCCCATACAGGCGATGGTGTCACTGGATGGAAGGATAAGGTCATGAGCAGCGCCACGGCGTCCTCGCGGCAGACGGGTCGGGAGTTTCTCTTCACGCCGCACGATTTTTCCCGCATCCGCAGCCTCATCTACCGCCGCGCCGGCATCGCGCTTTCCGAGCGCAAGAGCGAGATGGTCTACAGCCGGCTGGCGCGCCGCCTGCGGGCCGTCAATCATGTCAGCTTCGCAGCGTACCTGGATGCACTGGAGGGCGATCAGCTGCCCGGCGAGTGGGAAGCCTTTACCAATGCGCTGACCACCAATCTCACCGCCTTCTTCCGGGAGGCGCACCATTTTCCCGTGCTGGCCGATCACGCACGGACGCGCCTGGCGCGCGGCGAACCCTATCGCGTCTGGTGTTCCGCCAGCTCGACCGGTGAAGAGCCATATTCCATCGCCATGACGCTGGCCGATGCCGCCGCCGCCACGCCGGGAGCGCGCAACGCCGCCATCTCCGTGCTGGCTTCCGATGTCGATACCTCGGCGCTCGCCAAGGCGCAGGCAGGCGTGTATCCGCTGGAGCGCGTCAATGCCTTGTCGCCCGCCCAGCTCAAGCAGCATTTCCTGCGCGGCACCGGGCGTCGCGCCGGGCTGGCGCGCGTGCAGCCGCAACTGCAGGCGCTGGTGACGTTCCAGCAGATCAACCTGCTGGCCGAGGAATGGCCGCTGACCGAACGGTTCGATGCGATTTTCTGCCGCAACGTCATGATCTATTTCGATAAGCCCACGCAGTCGCGCATCCTGCAGCGCTTTGAGCGCTGGCTGAAGCCCGATGGCCTGCTGTTTGCCGGGCACTCGGAGAATTTCACGAGCATCTCGCAGGCCTTCTCCTTGCGCGGCAAGACGGTCTATGCCTTGCGCGCCGCTGGCTCGGCGGGGGCATGAACGCCGCCGCCGTGCCTGCACAATCGTCGGATGCCGCCACGCTGCTGGCGGCCCCCAGCCGGCACTTTTATTTCGACACCACCTTCCGGCGGCGTGCCGTCAAGATCCTGCCGGGGGAGTTCCATGTGTCCACCGACGATACGCTGCTTGTGACGGTGCTCGGCTCGTGCGTGGCTGCCTGTATCCGCGACCGTGTGCGCGGCGTTGGCGGCATGAATCATTTCATGCTACCGGCGCGCAAGGATGCCGGCGTGCTCTCGGCCTCCATGCGCTACGGCACGTATGCCATGGAAATGCTCATCAACCAGCTATACCGTGCCGGCGCGCGGCGCGAGCAGCTCGAGATCAAGGTATTCGGCGGTGCTGCCGTGCTGCCGGGCATGTCGACCATCGACGTGGGCGAGCGCAACAGCCGCTTCGTGCTCGATTACCTGCGCGAGGAGGGCTTCCCCGTGGCAGCCCAGGATCTCGGCGATGTCCATCCGCGCAAAGTGTATTTCTCACCTGCCAGCGGCGACATCATGGTGCGCCGCCTGCGCGCCTCGGCCCTGCCGGAGGATCTGGCGCGCGAAGCCAGCTATGCCCGCCAGCTCGACAACACCGCCAGCCGCCAGGCCATCGGCGGCGGCCTGCAACTGTTCTGACGTTTCCTCATGACTGATACCCGAATCAAAGTCCTGTGCATCGACGACTCGGCGCTGATCCGCAGCCTGCTGCGCGAGATCGTCAACAGCCAGCCGGACATGACCGTGGTCGGCGTGGCCCCGGATCCGATCATCGCGCGCGACCTGATCAAGCAGACCAATCCCGATGTCGTGACGCTCGATGTCGAAATGCCGCGCATGGATGGCCTCGATTTTCTCGAAAAACTCATGCGCCTGCGGCCCACGCCGGTGGTGATGATTTCCTCGCTGACCCAGCGCGGCTCCGACGCGACGCTGCGTGCGCTCGAACTGGGGGCGGTCGACTTCGTGCCCAAGCCGCGCCTCGGCATGCGCGACGGCATGCTCGAATACACCGACCTCATTGCCGACAAGATCCGCGCCGCCGCCCGTGCCCGCCTGCGCCAGCGCCCCGCGCCGGGCACGCCCGCGCAGCCAGCGGGGCAGGCCGTGGCGGCATCCGGCAGCGCTGCCGTACGCCCGGCCGGCGGCTTCCAGTTCGGCACCACCGAGAAACTGCTGATCGTGGGCGCCTCGACGGGGGGCACTGAAGCCATCAAGGAAATGCTGCTGCCCATGCCGCCGGATTGCCCTGGCATCCTGATCGTGCAGCACATGCCCGCCGGCTTCACCCGCTCCTTTGCGCAGCGTCTCGACTCGCTGTGCAGTATCCGCGTCAAGGAAGCGGTGCATGGCGAGCGGGTCCTGCCGGGACATGCCTATATTGCCCCCGGCGGCATGCACATGCGCCTGGGTCGCAGCGGGGCCAACTACCTGACCGAGCTCGACGACGGTCCGCCCGTGAACCGGCACAAGCCTTCGGTGGATGTGCTATTCCATTCCGCCGCGCATCATGCCGGGGCCAATGCGGTCGGTGTGATGCTGACGGGCATGGGCAAGGATGGCGCGGCCGGCATGCTCGCCATGCGCCAGGCCGGCGCCCACAATGTGGCACAGGATGAAGCCAGCTGCGTGGTGTTTGGCATGCCGCGCGAGGCCATCGCGCAAGGCGCGGTGCACGATGTGCTGCCGCTCGGGGACATCGCCGGCCACGTGCTCCATCTGCTGGCGCGCCACGGTCGGGTGACGCGCGTGTAGCGGCTGCCTGGAGCGGCCGGATACCGGTCCACGGCCGTGCTCAAGTTTTCCTGGAACCGGCCGTTAACCGGAGGAGGGCCGCCTTTCCTGCCAGGCCCGCGAGGATTTGGAGACCCGCATGAGCGACAGAAGCCAGTTCAGATTTCTCATCGTCGATGATTTTCCGACGATGCGCCGCATCGTGCGCAACCTGCTCAAGGAACTGGGCTACGTCAATGCCGACGAGGCAGAGGATGGCCAGGCCGGCCTGAACAAGCTGCGCGAAGGCCGGTTCGATTTCGTCATTTCCGACTGGAACATGCCGAATATGGACGGCCTGCAGATGCTGCAGAGCATCCGTGCTGATCCCGCACTCGCCAAGCTGCCCGTCCTGATGGTGACCGCCGAGGCCAAGAAGGAAAACATCATCGCCGCCGCGCAAGCCGGCGCCAGCGGCTATGTGGTGAAGCCATTCACGGCCGCCACGCTCGAAGAAAAGCTTGGCAAGATCTTCGAGAAACTCGACAAGCTCGACAAGGCGGCGTGATGGAAGGCCATCCAGTTGCTATCCATCCTGAGGCCGCAGCAGCTGCCGTTGCGGCATCGGCCGAGCCCGATTTGGATACGGCGCTCGATCCCGCCGAACGCATGCTGCAGCGCGTCGGTCATCTGACCCGCCTGCTGCGCGAGAGCATTCGGGAACTTGGCCTGGACCGTGAAGTTGAGAAAGCCGCCCACGCCATTCCCGATGCGCGTGACCGCCTCAACTACATCGCTGCCATGACCGAGCAGGCCGCCACGCGCGTGCTCAATGCCGTGGAACTCGCGCGCCCCGCACAGGATGCGCTGCAGGCCGAGGCCGGCGCGCTGGCAGGCGAATGGCAGCGCTGGCAGGACCGCAGCCTGGACGATGCCGCGCTGCGCGCCCTGGTGCAGAACACGCACGCTTTCCTGCACGCCGTTCCCGCCCGCACCGCCGCGACCAACCAGCAGTTGCTGGAAATCCTCATGGCGCAGGATTTCCAGGACCTGACCGGACAGGTCATCAAGAAAGTGCTCGACATGGTGCAGTTGATCGAGCAGCAGCTGATTGCCATCCTGCTCGAGCATTCGCAGGCCAGCGGCCAGCCGCTGGAAGTCACGCCGGGCGGCTTGCTCAACGGGCCGCAGGTGCGCCCCGAGGACAAGCCCGATGTCGTGGCGAGCCAGGACCAGGTCGATGACCTGCTGGAGAGCCTGGGGTTCTGAGGCCCGAGTCGTCTGGCGCATGATGCACGCCGCTTGGGCGTCCATCAGCGGACGTCATCTACAATGGCTCCTGTGACATCCTGCGCGAGAGCCACAGCCCAGGCCGCTATCCGGGCTGTGGCTCCCTGATTTCGATGAACCGGAGCCCATGATGGAAACCCAGCAACTGCACCGTGGCCGCCTGATCGACCACATCCAGCTCGTGGTGCGCGACATTGCCGCAAGCGAAGCCTTCTACACCGCCGTCTTCAAGGCGCTGCAGATTCCTATCAGCGGGCGCGGCGACGACTACTTCTGGGCCGACGAGTTGTTCGTGTCCACTGCCACCAGCCCGGCCGCCTGCGGCAAGCTCACGGGCCGGCACCATCTTGCCTTCCAGGCGCGTGACGAAGCGATGGTGCAGGCCTTCTACCAGGCTGCACTGGCCAATGGCGGCACCGACAATGGCGCTCCCGGCTACCGCGAATACCATCCCGGCTACTACGGCGCCTTCGTGCTGGACCCCGACGGTAACAACATCGAAGCGGTCTATCACGGCAAGGCCGAGCGTAGCGCGCCGTCCGTGGTCGTCACCTTCTGACGCCGCCCGTACCGGGCCCCCGCCGGCCATGCCGACATATGTCTGTGCGCATGTGTTGACGCACACGGCCGGTGCCCGCCAGCCTGCCATGTATCGCAAGGAGAACGTCATGTCACATCGAATCGTATCCCGCGTCGTATCTGGCGCCATCGCAGGCGTGTTCCTGTCGGGCCTGTTCATGGCCAGCGCCTCGGCGCATCACGGCTGGGAATGGGCGGAGAAAGAGCAGATGCAACTGCGCGGCGTGGTGAAATCGGTCTCGCTGGCGCCGCCGCACCCGCGTCTGGAAGTGCAAACCGCCAACGATGGCCTGTGGCGTGTCGAGCTCGGCAACCCCTCACAGACCGAGCGCGCCGGCTTTGTCGAAGGCTCCGCCAAGGCCGGCGACCAGATCGCTGCCACCGGCAACCGCGCCAAGGACCATACAGAAAAACGCATGAAAGCCGTGCAGATCACCGTCGGCGGCAAGACCTACGATATCTACCCCGAGCGCATCCAGAAAGGACAGTAAGCCGTGACCTGGCTCGAATGGCTGGCAGCCACGCCGCCAGCCATGCTGCTGCAGCGGTCCGGCACGGCCTACCTTCTGGTCAATGCCACACACATCGCCTCGCTTGGCGTGCTGGTCGGCGCCATCGTCGCGCTTGACCTGCGCCTGCTTGGCGTCGGCCGTGTGGTACCGCTCGCCAGCGCCGTACCGTACCTCTCGCGCATCGCTGCCGTGGGGCTGGGGTTGGCCGTGCTCACCGGTGCATGGCTTTTCACCACCCAGCCGGACACCTATCTCGACAACGCCGCATTCCTGACCAAGCTCGCGCTGGTGGCTGCCGGCGTGCTGAATGCGCTGTGCCTGCATACCCGCCCGGCGTGGCGGCAGGTCTTGCAATCCGATGCAGTGGCGCCGGTCAGCATGCGCCTGCAAGCGGCCGGCTCCTTGCTGCTGTGGTTCTCGGCCATCGTGGCGGGGCGGTGGATTGGATTTCTTTAGTACTGGCTGCCATCGTTCGTCCGATATCTTCCAGTCCGTCAACATCAAGGCCAATCATGCGCCACATGCCCTGGGTTGCTTGTCCCCATGGGGTGTGCCTGCGATTGTGAGCGGCGGAAGCGCCCTCGCCGTGCAGCTATTTCAAGCCTATTGAACCTCGTGTTGACGAAAAATTTGAACGATTGTTAATAGACAATTGTTTATTTTGCCGATTGCCTATTTTTGGGTTGAATCTGATCTCGCCCAGCCCACTGCATGGGTCGTGTAGCCAGTTGCTTTGTTTCTGCCCTGGCAGCTGATGGCGTTGCCTTCGATGCGGCGCCCGACACCAATACAAACTGCTCCCAATCTAAGGCAAAAGTCATGGTCAAGAAGGTCAATCATGCGCACCGCGCAACGGCAGTCCCTTCCCATTCCGCAGCATCCGCAGCATTGCCCGAGGCATCTCCGCCCACACCGCGTACCCGGGCCCGTTTAACGCAGTTGTTGAAAGCGCCATACAAGCTCCTGACCGGAATTATCTGGGGGAACAGAACGCCCAGTAATCTTCCGTTTGAGGCACAGGTTGCACCTGTACTTTCGACCAGCGCAGTCGCGGCAAACACTAGAAGCAATACACAATTTCCTTCTACCCAAGTGTCAAGAGAATCCACGGCAGCACATGCGCCAGATACATCGCAAGACAAGGTCGATGCCGCAAACTCACAGCATAGGTTGTACACGGTTAAAGACTACGATGCAGATTACAGGCGGGAGGCCGATGAGATTTGCAAGGCCGTCAAATCCCAGGGTGAAGATTTGCTGAACGCAGGAGGCATCGCCAATCAGGCTGCCCGAGCGCGCCATCACCGTTTACTGGAAGTGCTTCACGAAAATGGCGTAGATCTCCTGAAAGAATACGAAGGGCGTACGCCGTTGCAGGAAGCGGAATTCGAGCTACGTTGCCTTGAGGCTGCTCAAGGGGCGAAAGCAGACCGCCCGCGCGGGTATCGCCCACCTATGACAGATTATCGAGGAGATGCCTTTATTGAAAACCATCCCGATCGTGATAGAGCATTGGCATATTCCCGTCGCGTGAAGACTCTGGAAGGCAATATCGCTTTTCTCAAGAATCTCGAACGATCCAAGTTAATGGACAGTCTGATAGATACCTTGGGCAAGTGTACGCCCAACGACCGCTCAGAACTTGAAAAACTACTGACTGGAAAGACGGAGTCGCTGCCTGCAATACTGGAAGCTAGGCACGATGCCGTGCGGAACTTGCTAGCGGGAACCAAACCGTTTGGTCCTAAGACAGACCAAATAATCCCTATCAAGACGGTGATAGAGGCCACGCATATTGCTATTGACTGGTTCAATAAGCAGGCAGCGCATTGCCCGGGTACAACTCACATGGAGCCGGGTGCTGGCATCACAGACAGCGTACTGCCAGTATGGCCTTCCAGGCCTGCGGAGCCAAACATGCCGCCAGTTTCGCCCAGTGAGAAAGAGAGGCCGTGCATGCTGATCGAACGGGCGAAGGTTGAAATGCAGGCCGAACTCAACAAGATCGTGAAAGGTTTGCAGGACACGTGTCGTCCAGAAGTCGACAAACTCCAGCATCTCGCTATGCGACTTCGTGAGAAAGGGATTGAGCAAGGCGTTAGTGGAGCAATGCTTGTTGCCTATTGTGGCGTTGTCAATTCGCAAATTAAAGAGCTTGAAAAATACCTTTCATTAGAAACGAGATACTGCAAGTGGATTGAGGAAACATATGCGGCGAACCTCGAGATATTGAATATCAGGCTGAGTGGTCATGCCAGATCGGCGGAGGCTGCTTCCCCGGAAGATCCGCTGGTTCAGCTCAAGGAGAAGGCGCTGAACGAAGCGCGATTGGTGAGCACCGCCATTCAGGCCGCGCGAGAATTGATCTCGCAGCTAAAAGCAAATCAGTCTTCCGCCGTCACTGTCCAAAAAGCGGGATCGCCCGGAATATCTCCCATGCCTGTCCCGAATATCGGGGCAGATCAGCCGGCAGAAGCCACTAAGCCAGCAAAAAATACCTTGCAGGAAACCTTCAAGTCACTGAATAAACTGGTTGAAAGCCGTCGTAGCAATCTCTCTGATGAGTTGGTTAATTTCATCGAGACTGTTTCCAACAGCGAAAATGCCGACCTTGATGTCAACCTCCACTTCACCGTTCGTCCAGATAGAAACAATGTGCGCAAGGTATCCGCAAACACCGAACAGTTGGATCGCCTGCTTGCCGTTCATATCGTTCAGGATAACCCTCGCGAGGCAAAACAGATCGTTGAATATGTTGCCCGCATCGTGAACTCGCATCAAGGTGAGGCAGCCAGATTCATGGAGACACGCCATGCGCTTCCACAGGCTGCGCACGCGGTCTCACTGCAAGAGCAGATGGGCAGGTTGCGGGGTGAAATGGCGGAGAAGGCGCAGGCCCATGACCAAAGTAAACTGATCGACACCGTTGTGAGCCTCGTGCCGGACGTGCTTTCCGTGGACGATGCCGTGCGGTACCTGCACGATCAGGTGATTCCGATCTGTGAGCAAAGCAATGAGACGGTTCGCGGTGCAGCCAAAGAGATGCTGCTGGAAAAATTCAATCTCAAATTTTCTGGCCCACTGGAGAGTGAGAGCGATCGGACGAAGCTTCTGATTCCGCTTGAGCGGGCACTGCTCGGACCGCTTGGGAAGACCCACGAGGAGCGTTCGACATTGTTCGATACCATGGCAGAAGTACTTCAGAGCGGAAGACTGCTGGCAAGTAAGGATATAGGGAATGCCGCGCAGCAGAATGAGGCCTTTGATCTTGTTCTTCGTGCCATCGAACAAGAGATCGAAAAAAACGGATTTTTGTCGCCCACCTTGGGTACCAAACAGCGTGGGACGTTATTTGGAAATTTCGCGCAGAGGAATCTCTCTAATTCACAGAGCCATCAGGAGACCCCAAAAAACCCACCGCGTGTTTCAGTGGAGGTATATGGCCGGGTAACGGATGCCCTGGAAGCATGGGAGGTTCTGCATTCGCTTTCAGAGCAAACGGAACATGCCGATCTACCGACCAAAATCGCCTACTTTCACGAGCTCCGACGCAGAATTGCTGCGAGAAAGGCTCTTGCCCCTGCGTTGCATCAGGATGAATGCCTGGTGCAGACTCAGCGGCTGATACTCATAGAAGAATTTCGCGGTCTGAACGAAGTGACAATGTCGCCGAGCGACAAACGTCAGGCGTTCCAAGAGGTCAAGAATGAGACAATAGCCTCGTTGAACACTCGTTTGGAAGCGATATCGACTTCGGCGTCGGAACTTCGAAAAAAATACGCCGATTCTCAGGAATTACCGAGCGAAATCAGCCAGCGGTATCCTGATATCGACACATCGCTGGCGGAATGGCGATCAAAAATTCAGGAAGGCATCTTAGAACTAGAAAGAATCGCAAGCCAGTTGCAGGTGGTTTTTGACAGAGAAGTCGCCCATGCAGACGGTTGACGTACCTGGTATTGATGACCTTTGCCGCTCGCCACGACGTGTCATGCTGAAGAGCGGCGGAGTGCTTCCGTCAGTCGGGTGGCACACCAACGCATGTATAACCGTAGCGCTTTAGGAAGGCTCTACCAGCTTCGTATTGTTGGGTGGATGGCCAGAAACTCAGGCATATGCGTATATGCCAAGAGATTTCTGGCGCACAGGTTGCACAAGCGCCTGATGCCGCCCAGTGCAGTCCGGCTACCCGCAGAGTTTGCATCAATCAGTGCAGGTTGCGGATCAGCCAGGTACGCAGGGTATCGCCGACCCGCGCAAGACCTTGCGCATCCGCGCATATTCCAGCGTGACCCCATTACGCACCGGGTACCGCCGGTGCGTCACCTCGAAACCGTAGTGCCGGAAGAATGGCTCGGCCGTCAGGCTGACATGTGAGGTCAACTCCGCAATACCGTGCCGCGTGGCGTCTTCATGGATGCGCGCCATCAGCTGGCCGCCGGCGCCAAGGCGCTGGTGGTGGCTGCGTAAGCTCCCCTGTCAAGTAGACAGTGACCGATAGAGATTCGGAGCGTGGGTTAACCGGGGCATATACTGCGTCGGCGGGATCCCGCCCAGCGCTTCATGTGGGCGGTATTCGTTGTAGTCGACCAGCCATTGGTCAGTGATGGCCTGGACCTGTTGCAGCGTGGCGAACAGATGAGCGTCTAGCACCTCGGTCCGGTAGGTTCGGTTGAAGCGCTCGATGAAGGCGTTTTGGTTGGGCTTGCCCGGCTGGATATAGCGAACAGCAATGCCTTTGGCTGCCGCCCACTCGGTAAATGCCTGGGAGATCATCTCCGGGCCGTTATCCAGACGGATGGCATCCGGGCGGCCATAGCAGTCGATCAGACGACTCAG
>AKCV02000007.1 GCA_000272025.2 Imbroritus primus | reverse complement strand
AGGGATCGATGTGCCAACCTCTATGGTCAGGCACTCGCGGTTCGCCTCGTCGATGACGTTCAGCGTCCTGAAGCGGCGGCCGCAATACAAGGCGTCGTGCATAAAGTCCAGCGCCCAGCAGCGGTTCGGTTCCTGCGCCAGATCCAAGGGGTGGCGCGGTCGGTCCGGCAGTCGTTTCTTGCTGCGTCGCGGCAGGTTCAATCCCATCTCGCAATACACCCGGTGAACGCGCTTCTTGTTCCAGCAGCGGCCATCGAGCCGCAGCCGGGCGAAGCATTTCCAGAATCCCCAACGCCCGTGCCTGCTCACCAAGGCATTGAGCGCATCAATCACCTCGGCATCACGCTCGGATGCCGGCATCGGCCTCTTGTAGTACGCCGCCCGCGACAGGCCTGCAATCTGACAGGCACGGGTGATGGGCAGCTTGGCTTGGACCAACTGCGCCACCACCTCGCGCCTGGCTGACGGCGTCAGGACTTTCGGTTCAGAACGTCCTTGATCGCTGCATTCTCCAGCGCTAGATCCGCGTACATGCGCTTGAGCTTGGCGTTCTCGGCTTCCAGCTCGCGCAGCCACTGCAACTCGGACACTTGCACGCCCGAGTACTTGCTCTTCCATTGGTAATACGTCGCGCTGCTGATGCCATGCTTGCGGCACACCTCGGCCACCGGTATTCCGGTTTCGCCTTCCTTCAACACCGCGACAATCTGGCTTTCTGTGAACCTGCTTTTCTTCAAGGGAGTCTCCGAGACAAGGAGGCTCCGAAATTCTACCGGCTGATGTCTACTGTTCGGGGGAGCTTACGCAACGAAGATGAGTGCTATGAAAGATTTTATAAAATAATGAAACAAGATTACGGCTGGAGCGACGCATAAAATATGCCTCCATCACAAAAAAACTGAGGGCAACTCCAGTCAAGTATTAATCGATGGACCTCCGGCGC
The DNA here is from genome assembly GCA_000272025.2 of Imbroritus primus. Taxonomy (GTDB): domain Bacteria; phylum Pseudomonadota; class Gammaproteobacteria; order Burkholderiales; family Burkholderiaceae; genus Imbroritus; species Imbroritus primus. The sequence continues at coordinate 123,379 of AKCV02000007.1, read as the reverse complement.
ATAGCCCAAGAACGGCTATGCACGACCGAAGCCGAGGAAATTCTTCAGCGTTTTGATCCAGTTGCGTTTATAGAAAGGCGTTACCTGGCGCAAGAGATATGTACTCAGTCCGTAATCCCCACGTTCAACACGAATCAAATCAACCAGCACCCCATCCGGGGCGGTATCGCCGGCAACAACCCCAATCTCTTGGATCAGTAGCTCGATATCCCCATCTGCCTCAATACCAATCAATAGATGTGGCTTCTCGTCCTGCGATGGATCATGCATTTGCGCCAGATATGCCGCGTTCGCATTGACGCGCCTAGCAAGCAGCGCAGTAAGTGCATCAACCATGCGGGTTGGATAGTTGGCAGGTTGCCCGAGGAGGACGCTTGTCTCTCTCTCGACTACTCGCTCCTCAGACAAGCGATTGACTCCGTTTACGAGCATTGCTGCAATCTCGTTCGGAGTGAACTCTTTGGCGTATGGGGATTTTGGATTCAAGATGAGTGAGGCATTCTTAACCAATTCGAAGAGTGATCGCGCAGAAAGCTCCATGTATGCCGTTTCTTCATCAATTGCGTTCCGTAGCGCAGCCAGTGAAGTAAAGAACGGGATAATGGAGGATTCATCATTGCGACGCCAGCTAAGGATCGATAGTTTTTCCCCCGGCTGGAAAACTCGTCTTCCTGCTGAGGAATCATCAGAATGCCAAAGGACGTAGATCGGCGACTCAAGCAAGAGTTTGTAGAAATCGGGGCGGCGTGCAGGTTGAGTTGCCGCAAGACGCAGCGCCTGCTCAAGTAGGTTTTCTTCGGTGTCTTTCATATTGCCATCTGAATGTATGATCCGCTTTCTATGCAGGAATACTCGCCTGGGCCACAAACCATCATGGTTCATCGATATTTAATTTCCAGTCGCTACGATATCCCCTCTCCCCCACACCACACATAGATCAACGAGCACACCGTCCAGCTCCGCAACTCATAACCATGTTGATCCAGCCACGCATGCACCTCTGACGCGAGTACATCATCAATGCGCTTCGCCAGTACTTCGGCGACCACAAAGCGCGGACGGTAGCGATTGAAATCGAGAGAGCGCAGTACGTGGAGATCGTGGCCTTCGGCATCGACGGAAAGCACATCGATAGCGCATCCGCAGAACGGAGTTTCGTCGATGATGGAAGTGAGGGTGCGGGGCATGATTTGCGCATGTGGTTCCCCCGACTGGCTCACTTCGGCCTCGAGGGCATAGGTGTGGCGCGCCCTGATATACAGCGGCGAGAGCAGATCAGAAACCGCTGCCGTAACATTTGAATCACCACGACGCGCGATATCGAACAAGGCTATCTTGTGCGCCTCCATATCAATGTTGATGCCGCGCCATCCACGGCGATAAAGAAAATAGGTATTGGAGAATTTTTTCGGGTGAAAGCAACCGACGTCCACGTATACGCCCTGGCGTTGCTTACCGATGAGCGCACCTAGGACAACGTCTTCGCCGAACTGCGAGAAAAAGATGCACAGGAAATTGGTTAGATGGGCTTTGCGATATTGCTTCAGGCGATGCAGGAATGAAAAGCGCATGGCACGTGGTTGCATGCCGCGCGAGCGGGCGCCATGCATCGGGACTTGAGATGAACTGACTGTCTCATACGGCCCGAAAGTCATGTGTGGCAAAAGGTTAAACCTCGACACCGATTTGCCAAGCCGGCGCACTGGACGCTAAAAACCTGGGGATAAGGTAGAGCACGGCCCACGCCGCCAATGAGGGAGCAGAATGGCAGCACCCCGACAGCAGCCACCGAAACACGAAGCAATTAATTCAAGCGATAAACCCGGCAATGGCTCAAACCACGGCACCATGCGGGTTTCCGGCCGATGCCGATTGCTCGCGACTCGACTGCCATTGTCAACGACCGAAACTTCTGCGAATCTCAGAGAGACCACGCATGCCGTTCGATGCGAGGCTTCCGAGCAGTCATGCAGTACCAGCCCGATGCGCTACGCATCGTCCATCACATCAAGAGCCAGACCCGGTGAGGCGATCATGAGCAACCCAGAGTTGTCGGTAGAAGAAGCTTATCGCGCGATGTTCTACTTTCTTGAGCATACGTACCATCAGGACGTTGCAGACGGATTCGAGACCGAGATGGCGACGTTGCCGTGGCGTATTCTGGAAAGCGCGCGCGGCACGGTGGATCCGATTGCATGGCAGGACTGGCTGAATGCCGTGGCCAAAGCCAAGACGATTCCAGAAAACGTGTGGACGCTCGTCCATTGATCATCGTGCACGTGCCGCAGGCGCGATACGGCGGGCCGTTATCGCGCGAAGTCTTCAGACGCGTGACGCCCTAGTCTGCACTTCTCTCCGCGCTCTTTCGAGCTATACGTTCTCTCCGCATGCCGTTCCGGCAGATTCGCCTGGGTTCTATCTGAGCCAGTAGGCGCCGGCGACACCCGCAAACAGAAATGCTCCCAGCCAGTTGTTGTGCCGGAAGGCGGCAAAGCACGCCATGCGTTCGCGTGTGCGGATCAGGGTGTAGTGATACAGCGCGCAGGCAACGGCGCAGAGCCAGCCGAGCCAGTACGGCCAGCCGAGCGCGAGGCTTTGGCCTGCCCAGGCCATGACGGCAAGAAACCCTGCGTAGCAGAGCATGATGGCAAGTACGTCGAAGCGGCCAAAGGTAATGGCGGAGGTGTGCATGCCGATCTTGAGATCGTCGTCGCGGTCAACCATGGCGTAGGCGGTGTCGTAGGCGATGGCCCACAGGATGTTGCCGGCGAGCAGGGTCCACGCCAGTACGGGTACGTGGTCGGTGACAGCGGCAAAGGCCATGGGAATGCCAAAGCCGAAGGCAATGCCAAGGTAGGCCTGGGGAATGGCAAAGAACCGCTTGAAGAACGGGTAAGTGCCGGCGATGACTACAGCGACGACTGCCAGCGATTTGGTGAGCGCGTTGAGCGGGGTGATGAGCGCAAACGCTACGAGTGCGAGTGCGGCGGCGACCGCCAGCGCTTCCCACGGAGCGATAAGGCCAGCGGTGACGGGACGCTGTGTGGTGCGTTTGACATGCTTGTCGAAATCGCGGTCGGCCCAGTCGTTGATGGCGCAACCGGCGGAGCGCATGAGGAAGGTGCCGATGATGAAGATCCACAGCACTTGCGCGCCGGGCGTGCCTTCAGCAGCAATCCACAACGCCCAGAGCGTCGGCCAGAGCAGGAGCAAGGTGCCGATCGGTTTGTCGAGACGGACGAGGCGAAAGTAGATGGCGAGACGCTTGAGCATGACCAGAAAACGGTAGAAAGCCCCGCGCGTGCCGCTCACGGCTGCGCTGCCCCTTGGGGAAATCTATTGCCGTGGGGCGGTCCGGCGGCAATGAAAAAGCGCCTGCGGTGGCAGGCGCTCTATTGTAGCGCCGGGCGGTTGGTCCCGGCGGTGGCGCGTCGGCTGGTGCTTACTTCTGCAGCAGCGAACGCAGCATCCACGCGTTCTTCTCGTGCGTCTGCATGCGTTGCGTGAGCAGGTCGGCGGACGGTTCGTCGCTGGCGGCATCGACGGTCGGGAAGATGGAGCGCGCGGTGCGCGTCACGGCTTCCTGGCCTTCGACCAGCAGGCGGATCATCTCTTCGGCGTTCGGCACGCCTTCGGTTTCGGCGATGGACGACAGGCGCGCGTATTCCTTATAGGTTCCCGGCGCCGGGTAGCCCAGGGCGCGAATACGTTCGGCGATGAGGTCGACGGCCAGCGCGAGTTCGGTGTACTGCGTCTCAAACATCAGATGCAGGGTATTGAACATCGGACCGGTCACGTTCCAGTGGAAGTTGTGCGTCTTGAGATAGAGCGTGTAGGTGTCGGCCAGCAGACGCGACAGCCCGTCGGCGATCTTCTTGCGGTCCTTGTCGTTGATGCCGATGTTGATGCTCACGCTGCTCTCGTTTTTCTTTGCCATGATCATTCCTTCTGGTCAGGGGGTCACTCGACTCGGGCGGGCCTGCCGTGCGCTTGGGGCATCGCGGCAGGCCGGTCTCTGCATTATGGCACCAGAAGCGCCATGCGGGGAGCCTCTTACTTCAGACCCAGTGCCTGGGCAACACCAGCGCCATAGGCCGGATCGATCTTGTTGAAATGATCGATGGCGGCACGCTGGATGTCTTCAGGCACCGATGCCATGTGGCGGGCGATGTTGCCGAACAGGCGTTCGCGCTGGGCGGCGTCGAACAGGGCAAACAGTGCGGCGGGCTGGCTGTAGTAGTCCTCGTCATCCTCGCGGTGGTTGTACCGGTCCGCAAACCCGCTGATGGCAAGCCGCGGATCTTCGGCGTTGGCGTCCTGGGCAAACGTGCCAAAGCGATTCGGCTCGTAGTTGGTCGCACCGCCGAGATTACCGTCGGTCCGCATCGCACCGTCGCGGTGGAACGAGTTGTGATACGGGCAACGCGGCGCATTCACCGGAATCTGGTGGTGGTTGATGCCGAGGCGATAACGCTGTGCGTCGGCATAGGCAAACACGCGGCCCTGCAACATGCGGTCCGGCGAGAAGCCGATGCCGGGCACGACGTTGCCGGGGTTGTGGGCGGACTGCTCCACGTCGGCAAAGTAGTTCTCAGGGTTCTTGTTGAGTTCCAGCACGCCTACGTCGATCAGCGGATAGTCCTTGTGCGGCCACACCTTGGTGAGGTCAAACGGGTTGATGCGATACGTCTCGGCCTCGGCTTCCGGCATGATCTGCACGCGCACGGCCCACTTCGGGAAATTGCCTTTCTCGATGTTCTCGAACAGGTCGGCCTGCGCGCTTTCACGATCGCTGCCCACCACCTCCGCTGCTTCCGCGTCGGTGTAGTTCTCGATACCCTGCATCGACTTGAAGTGGAACTTGACCCAGAAGCGCTCGTTGGCGGCATTGACGAACGAGTAGGTGTGCGAACCGAAGCCGTGCTGCTGGCGATAGTTCTTGGGAATCCCGCGATCGCTCATGAGGATGGTGACCTGGTGCAGCGCCTCGGGATGACGCACCCAGAAATCCCATGCGGCGGTAGCGTTGCGCAGGTTGGTCTTGGGATCGCGCTTTTGCGTGTGGATGAAGTCGGGGAACTTCAGCGGATCGCGCACAAAGAACACGGGCGTGTTGTTGCCCACCACGTCCCAGTTGCCCTGGTCGGTATAGAACTTGATCGAGAAGCCGCGCACATCGCGCTCGGCGTCGGCCGCACCGCGCTCGCCGGCGACGGTGGAGAAGCGGATGAAGATCGGCGTCTGCTTGCCGATTTCGGCAAAGACGGAGGCCTTGGAGTACTTGGTAATGTCATGCGTGACGGTGAACGTGCCGAAGGCGCCGGAGCCTTTGGCGTGCACCACGCGCTCGGGGATGCGCTCGCGGTTGAAGTGGGCGAGCTTCTCGAGCAGCCACACGTCTTCCAGCAGCACCGGGCCGCGCTTGCCAGCGGTCTTGCTGTTCTGGTTGTCGGCCACGGGCGCGCCTGCAGCATTGGTCAAGATATTCGGCTGAGTCTGCTTGTTGGTGTCTGTCATCGTCGGCTCCTACCGTGAGGGGGAATGGAAATGAGGAAATCGGGGCAATGCAGGAGGCTTGCGGCTCAATGCGACAGTGCGTAGCTGGCGAGCCAGCGCATGGCCGTTGCCGCCAGCGTCGTCCGCCCGGATGACCGCGCCGAGGCGCCCGAGAGGGCCGGGGCGACTGGGGCGGCGAGGGGGTGCGAAGCGGTAGTGGTGCGGTTCATGATCACTCCTGCATTTGACACTGTTGAGTCAGTGTAAACCGCTTCTATTGATTATCAAATTTGATTATTTAAAACTATCAAATTAAGAAAACCTATGACGACCTCTGGCATGCCGCTGTGTGACGGCGCTGGTCAGGCTGCTTGCGGGGCGGCGCCGGATTTGTCGCCCCCGGCCTTGGCCGCCGGCTTGCGCGCTGGTGCACTGGGCAATGGCAGATGCGTGACGCCAGGCAGCACACAGGCGGACACGGCGTGCGCCACCGCATTGATGGCCTCGACGCGCGTGAAGCTCTTGCGCCATGCCAGCACCACACGCCGGTCCGGAACCGGCGCTTCAAAGGGAATATAGGTCAGCAAGTCGTGCGGACCCGGTGTTTGCGGCACGGAGGTCTGCGGCAACACGGTGATGCCGACACCGCTGGCAACCATGTGGCGGATGGTTTCGAGCGACGAGCCTTCGAAGGTCTTCTGGATGCCGTCGGCGGTCTGCGAGAAGCGCGACAGCTCCGGGCACACGCCCATGACGTGGTCGCGGAAGCAGTGGCCGTTGCCGAGCAGCAGCATGGTCTCGTCCTTGAGCGCATCGGGATGGATGGCGCTTTTTTTGGCCCAGGGATGGGACTTGGGTACGGCTACCACGAACGGCTCGTCGTACAGCGGCAGCACCGTGAGGCCAGAATCCGGGAACGGCTCGGCCATGATGGCGCAGTCGATCTCGCCCTGCTTGAGCAGCTCGATCAGCTTGACGGTGAAGTTTTCCTGCAGCATCAACGGCATCTGCGGCACCGTCTCGATCATCTGCTTGACCAGTGCCGGCAGCAGGTACGGACCGATGGTGTAGATGATGCCGAGGCGCAACGGGCCGGCCAACGGATCCTTGCCTTGCTGGGCGATCTCGCGGATCGCCATGGTCTGCTCCAGGACCAGTTGCGCCTGCGCGACGATCTGCTCGCCGATGGCTGTGACGCTGACCTCCGAGGTACCGCGCTCGAAGATCTGCAGGTTCAGCTCTTCTTCCAGCTTCTTGATGGCGACCGACAACGTCGGCTGCGACACGAAGCAGGCTTCGGCGGCACGCCCGAAATGCCGTTCGCGTGCGACGGCGACGATGTACTTGAGTTCGGTCAGAGTCATGGCTTATCAATCCCGCAGTTTCAATAGATTTTATCTTTACTCGGGAAATTTTTCAGGATGGACAATGAACTGCCCCGTCCGATTCGCTCTTGGGGCTTCCCGAGAGCACGCGCGATTGGAACAGCAGGAGGCGGGGCTGGGTAGACGCAAAACGGTATGGCATGCCACATGGCATACACCACCTGCCATCACCCAGGTATCCGTGCGCTAGGCCTTGAGGTAATGCTCGCGGCCGCCCAGCCAGCGGTGTAGGTGCGCCTCTACCGCTTCCGGAAAGGATTGCAGCATGTGCTGCGCCGCGCGTGCCGCGTATTCCACCAGCCAGGCATCGTGCTGCAGATCGGCAAAGCGCAGCAGCGCATCGCCCGACTGGCGCGCGCCGAGGAATTCACCGGGACCGCGGATATCGAGATCGCGCCGCGCAATCTCGAAACCGTCCGTGGTCTCGCGCATGGTCTGCAGGCGCAGCCGCGCCGTGGGGGAAAGCGGCGTCTGGTAGAGCAGCACGCACACCGACTCCGCGCTGCCGCGCCCCACCCGGCCACGCAACTGGTGCAACTGGGCGAGGCCGAAGCGCTCCGCATGCTCGATTACCATCAGCGAGGCATTGGGCACGTCCACGCCGACTTCGATCACCGTGGTTGCCACCAGAACCTGGATCTCGTTACGGGTAAAGGCCTCCATCACAGCCGCCTTGTCGCCCGGTGACAGTCGACCATGCACCAGCCCCACGCGCAGACCCGAAAGCGTATTCGCCAGCGTCTCGAAGGTATCGACGGCGGTCTGCAACTGCAGCGCCTCGCTCTCTTCGATCAGGGGGCACACCCAGTAGATCTGCCGCCCCTGCCCAGCCGCCACCTGCACGCGTTCGATCACCTCCGGCCGGCGCGCGTCGCTGACGAGACGCGTGACAACCGGCGTGCGACCCGGGGGCAGTTCGTCGATCACCGACACATCGAGATCGGCGTAATACGTCATGGCCAGCGTACGAGGGATCGGCGTGGCCGACATCATCAACTGGTGCGGCGTCCAGGGTGGCGCGGTTTCCTGGCCTTCGCCCGCCATCTTGGCGCGCAAGGCGAGCCGCTGCGCCACGCCGAAGCGGTGCTGCTCGTCGACCACGGACAGGCCGAGGCGCGCGAACGTCACGGCATCCTGGATCAGTGCATGCGTGCCGATCACCAGTTGCGCCTCGCCCGATTCCACACGCGCAACCGCCTCTCGCTTGTCCTTGGCCTTGAGACTGCCGGAGAGCCAGGCGATGCGCACGCCTAGCGGCTCCAGCCACGCGGACAGCTTGCGATAATGCTGCTCGGCGAGGATTTCCGTCGGCGCCATCAGTGCAGCCTGATAGCCGGCATCGATGGCATGGCACGCGGCGAGCGCGGCGACGATGGTCTTGCCGCTCCCCACGTCGCCCTGCAGTAGGCGGTGCATCGGGGGCGGCGACGTCAGGTCCGCACGGATCTCAGCCCACACGCGCTGCTGTGCGCCAGTGAGCGCAAACGGCAGTGTTTGCATGAAGCGCGCGAGCACGCCATCGGCCACGGGTGGCATGGGCGGCGCATTGCGCTCGCGGCGTGCGGCCTGCGCGCGCTTGAGCGACAGCTGCTGCGCCAGCAGCTCATCGAACTTGATGCGCAGCCACGCGGGATGCGTCCGCTCGGACAGGGCTGCCTCGTCGACTTCGGGCGGTGGCTGGTGCAGCAGGCGCACGCAACTGGCCAGCGGCGTCAGGCGCAGCTGTGCCAGTTCGCCATGGAGAATGGATTGCGGCAGCGTTTCCGGCAGCGGCACCTTGTCGAGCGTGCTCAGGATGGCCTTGCGCAGGTAAGCCTGGGGCACGCCGGCGGTGCTCGGGTACACAGGAGTCAGGCGATCCGGCAGCGGCGTATCGTCGGCCACCGGCTTGACCGTGGGATGGACCATCTCCGCGCCGAAGAAGCCACCACGCACCTCGCCGCGCACGCGCAGGCGTACGCCCTCGGCCATCTGCTTGACCTGACTGCCGTAGAAATTGAGAAAGCGCAGTACCAGTTCGCCGCTGTCGTCAGCCACGCGCACCACGAGCTGGCGGCGGGGGCGAAAGGCGACTTCGTTGCTCGTCACCACCCCTTCGACCTGCGCCGGCTCGCCGATGCCGGCGCGCGCCACGGCCTCGGCAATCGTCAGCACCTGGGTTTCATCTTCGTAGCGCAGCGGCAGGTGCAGCACCAGATCGATATCGCGCTGCAGCCCGAGCTTGGCGAGCTTGCTGCGCGTGGTCGATGTCTTGCTGGCGGCAGCCTTCTTGGTCGCTGCCTTGGCGTCGGGCTGGGTGCCGGAATCGGGAGCAGGAGCTGCTGCAGTGCTGGAGCGACGAGGCATGCCGGAATGAGTGAGCAAACAGCACAGAGGCCGTCGGCACATTGCCGGGACACCACTCGACCGGAGCAGAGCGGCGCCACGAGGCGCTGACGGGGCCATGCACACGCCGCCAGACCCTGCGTAAGGCATGCACGGCGCATGGCGCGCGGTGCTGCAGGATAGCCCGGAGGCACGACGGCGCATTATAACGTTGCCCCGCCGGGCCGTTTACAATGGTGGGTTCAGACCATTTTCCGGAATTTCCGTTGCTGCTCTCCGATTTCGACTTCGATCTGCCGCCCGAGCTGATCGCCCAGAGCGCCCTGCCCGATCGCGCCGCCAGCCGTCTGCTGGTGGTGGAAGACGTGGCAGGCAATGACGCCACGGCCGAGGCCGGCGTGCGCCTGCATGACCGCCAGTTTCGCGACATCGTCGGCTTGCTGCGTGCCGGCGACCTGCTGGTGTTCAACGACACGCGCGTGCTCAAGGCACGCTTTTTCGGGCAGAAGGCCAGCGGCGGCCAAGTCGAGGTGCTGGTAGAGCGTGTGCTGGATACGCACACGGTGCTGGCCCAGATCCGCGCCAGCAAGTCGCCGCGCGAGGGCAGCACACTGCGCCTCGCCGATGCGTTCGACGTGACCGTGGGGCCGCGCGCTGAGCCGTTCTTCACCCTGCGCTTTCCCGAACCCTGCCTCGACCTGATCGAACGCCATGGCCGGCTGCCGCTGCCGCCGTATATCGAGCACGATCCCGACAGCGTGGACGAAACCCGCTACCAGACCGTGTATGCGCGCAATCCCGGTGCCGTGGCCGCACCCACGGCCGGCCTGCACTTCAACGATGAGCTGTTTGCCGCACTCGATGCCCGGGGCGTGCAGCGCGCGTTCCTGACCCTGCACGTGGGCGCTGGCACGTTCCAGCCGGTGCGTGTGGAAAACGTCGCGGAACATCGCATGCACAGCGAGTGGTACAACATTGCGCCGGAACTGGCAGCCCAGATCGCGACCACGCGCGCGGCCGGCGGGCGCGTCATCGCCGTCGGCACCACGGCGCTGCGTGCGCTCGAATCGGCGGCCGAGCCGGATGGCACGGTGCGCGCCGGCAGCGGCGACACGGACATCTTCATCACACCGGGCTACCGCTTCCGCGTAATCGATGCGCTCATCACCAATTTCCACCTGCCCAAATCGACCCTGCTGATGCTGGTTTCCGCCCTCGCCGGCATGGAACCGATCCGCCGGGCCTACCGTCATGCCATCGCACAACGCTACCGCTTCTTCAGCTACGGCGATGCGATGTTCCTGACGCGCCGCGACCCTGAACCTGCCCCGGGACAGCCATGCTGAAATACGAATTGCTCAAGACCGACGGCCACGCGCGCCGCGGCCGCCTCACGCTGAACCACGGCGTGGTCGAAACGCCCATCTTCATGCCGGTGGGCACCTATGGCTCGGTCAAGGCCATGTCGCCGCTCGAACTCAACGAAATCGGCGCGCAGATCATCCTCGGCAACACCTTTCACTTGTGGCTGCGGCCCGGCCTGGAAGTGGTGGCCACGCACGAAGGCCTGCACGGCTTCATCGGCTGGGGCAAACCCATCCTCACCGACTCCGGCGGGTTCCAGGTATTTTCGCTCGGCGACCTGCGCAAGATTACCGAGGATGGCGTGACCTTCGCCTCGCCCGTCAATGGCGACAAACTGTTCCTGTCGCCCGAGATCTCGATGCAGATCCAGCGCACGCTCAACAGCGACATCGTCATGCAGTTCGACGAATGCACGCCGTACGAGATCGACGGCCGCCCGGCCACGCGCGACGAAGCGGCCAAGTCGATGCGCATGAGCCTGCGCTGGGGCAAGCGCTCGCGTGACGAATTCGACCGCGGCGAAAACCCCAATGCCCTGTTCGGCATCGTCCAGGGCGGCATGTTCGAAGACCTGCGCGAGGAATCGCTCGCCGGCCTGCAAGCCACCGGCGACGGCGGCTTCCACGGCTACGCCATCGGCGGCCTGTCGGTGGGCGAGCCCAAGGAAGACATGCTGCGCGTGCTCGAACACATCGGCCCCAAGCTGCCGGCCGACAAGCCGCACTACCTGATGGGCGTCGGCACGCCCGAAGACCTGGTGGCCGGTGTCGCCTCCGGCGTGGACATGTTCGACTGCGTGATGCCCACGCGCAATGCGCGCAACGGCTGGCTGTTCACGCGCTACGGCGACATCAAGATCAAGAACGCCGCCCACAAGAACGACCCGCGCCCGCTCGACGAAAGCTGCGGCTGCTACACCTGCCGCAACTTCTCGCGCGCCTACCTGCACCACCTGCACCGCGTCGGCGAAATCCTCGGGGCGCGCCTGAACACGATCCACAACTTGTACTACTACCTGGAACTGATGCGCGAGATGCGCGATGCCATCGACGCGGGGCAGTTCAGCGCATTTGTAGCGCGGTTTCATGCGGATCGGGGGCGTGGGGCGCAGTAAAGGAGACAACCGGCGGGAACACCAGCAGCCTCAACCGCTCAAACGCTGGATCCTGCCGGCCAAACATTGGCTTGACAGGCATTTCACGATGGTAGAATGCCCGATTCACGAATTAAACCAAATGGAGAAGTAACGTGCTGATTTCCAACGCTTTTGCGCAATCCGCCGGGGGTGCGGGCGGTGCCGCTGGCCTGATGAGTTTCCTCCCCATCATCCTGATGTTTGTGGTGCTGTGGTTCATCATGATCCGTCCGCAGATGAAGCGCCAGAAGGAAACCAAGGCCATGCTGGAAGCCCTGACCAAGGGCGACGAGGTGATTACCGCCGGCGGCCTGCTGGGCCGTGTTACCAAGGTGGGCGACCAGTACGTGTCCGTCGAACTCGCCGATGGCATCGAAGTGAGCATGCAGAAGAACGCGGTGGTCAACGTGCTGCCCAAGGGCACGCTCAAGAGCATCTGATGATGTGATGTTCCCGCCCGCGCGGCGGGGACGCCCCGCAAACGCTGTATCCGCCATGTGGCGCGGCAGCGTCTTGCCAACCGGTTGTATCCGGTTCCCATGCGGGAACCCGCGACGCACCTGAACGCCTGGTCGAAGATGAACCGTTATCCGCTCTGGAAATACCTCGTCATTCTGGTGGCGCTCGCCATCGGGCTGATCTACACCCTGCCGAATTTCTTCGGCGAAGCGCCTGCCGTGCAGGTCTCGTCGGCCAAGGCCACTGTCAAGATCGACGCCAGCATGCAACAGCGTGTCGAAGACATCCTGGATGCGGCGCAACTCCGGCCTGATGGGCTGTTCTTTGACATGGTCGGGCCCACCGGCAGCGTCAAGGCGCGTTTTCGTACCACCGACGAGCAACTGCGTGCCAAGGATGCACTGAGCCGCGCGCTCAATCCGGATGCCGCCGATCCCACATACATCGTCGCACTCAACCTGCTGTCCGGATCGCCGCGCTGGCTCACATCGCTGCATGCGCTGCCGATGTACCTTGGCCTGGACCTGCGCGGTGGCGTGCACTTCCTGCTGCAGGTTGACATGAAAGGCGCGGTCGACAAGAAGCTTGAAGGCCTGGCCGGCGACGCCCGTACCCTGCTGCGCGATGCGCGCCTGCGCCACAACGGCATCGAACGCAACAGCCAGGGCGTGACCATCCGCTTCGAATCCGCCGACGATGCCAGCAAGGCCCGCAGCATCCTCGCCAACCAGCTGCGCGAACTGGCGTTCCAGAGCAGCACGGCGGACGGCATGACCATACTGACCGGCACCTTTACCGATGCGGCGCGCCGCGAGGTCCAGGACACGGCAGTCAAGCAGAACATCACCACGCTGCACAACCGCGTGAACGAACTCGGCGTGGCCGAGCCGGTAATCCAGCAGCAAGGCGCCGACCGTATCGTGGTGCAGCTGCCGGGTGTGCAGGACACCGCCAAGGCCAAGGACATCATCGGCCGTACCGCCACGCTGGAAGCCCGCCTCGCCGATCCGGACGCGCCGCGCGTGCCGCGCGAGGGCGACCCCGTGCCGCTGGGTAGCGAACTGTTCCTGCATGGCAATGGCGCCCCGGTGATCCTGAAGAAGCAGGTGATCTTCACCGGCGACCGCATCGAAAGCGCCTCGGCCGGTTTCGACCAGAACCAGCGTCCTTCCGTGAACATCAAGCTCGACAGCCAGGGCGGCCGCGTGCTGCGCGACGTGTCGCGCGAGAATATCGGCAAGCCGATGGGCATCGTGCTGTTCGAGAAGGGCAAGGGCGAGGTGCTGACGGTGGCGACGATCCAGTCCGAACTGGGCACCAGCTTCCAGATCACCGGCAACTACAGCACCACCGAGGCCAATGACCTGGCCCTGCTGCTGCGCGCCGGCTCGCTGGCCGCGCCGATGGAAATCATCGAGGAACGCACGATCGGCCCGTCGCTGGGTGCGGACAATATCCAGAAGGGTTTTGATTCGGTGCTGTACGGCTTTGCCGCGATCGCCATCTTCATGATCCTCTACTACATGCTGTTCGGCATCTTCTCGGTGCTGGCGCTGGCGTTCAACCTGCTGATGCTGATCGCTATCCTGTCCATGCTGCAGGCCACGCTGACCCTGCCGGGCATTGCTGCCATCGCGCTGGTGCTGGGCATGGCCATCGATGCGAACGTGCTGGTCAACGAGCGGATCCGTGAAGAACTGCGTGGCGGCGCTTCGCCACAGGCTGCCATTACGCACGGTTTCGAACGCGCCTGGGCGACGATTCTGGACTCCAACGTGACCACGCTGATTGCCGGCCTGGCACTGTTGGCATTCGGCTCGGGCCCGGTACGTGGCTTTGCCGTGGTCCACTGCCTGGGGATCCTGACGTCGATGTTCTCCGCCGTGTTCTTCGCGCGCGGCTTGGTGAACCTGTGGTACGGCCGCAAGAAGCGCCTGCAGTCGATTTCGATCGGCACGGTGTGGAAGCCAGATCCAGACACCGCCACCAAGTAAGCATCGACACACTGACGACTGGCTGGCTGCAGCAATACGCATTGCGAGACGCAGCCAGCCGCAACCGGTAACCAAGGGCAACACATGGAATTTTTCCGAATCCGGCGCACCATCCCCTTCATGCGGCATGCGCTGATCTTCAATGTGATCTCGTTCGCCACGTTCTTTGCTGCGGTGTTCTTTATCTGGCACAAAGGCCTGCACCTGTCGATCGAGTTCACCGGCGGTACGGTGATGGAAGTGACCTACAGCCAGCCAGCCGAGCTCGACAAGGTGCGCGGCACGGTCTCCTCACTGGGGTATACCGACGTGCAGGTACAGAATTTCGGTACCTCGCGGGACGTCATGATCCGCCTGCCGCTGCAGAAAACCGCCACCGGCGAAGTGGTGTCGACCGCCAAGCAGAGCGAACAGGTCATGTCCGCACTGAAGGCGGGTGATGCCACGGTCGAACTCAAGCGCGTCGAGTTCGTCGGCCCGCAGGTCGGCAAGGAACTGGCAACCGATGGCCTGATGGCATTGCTGTTCGTGATCGTCGGCATCATGGTCTACCTGGCGTTCCGCTTCGAATGGAAGTTCGCCGTGGCAGGCATCATTGCCAACCTGCATGACGTCATTATCATCATGGGGTTCTTTGCGTTCTTCCAGTGGGAATTCTCGCTGTCGGTACTGGCCGCCGTGCTCGCGGTGCTGGGATATTCGGTGAACGAGTCGGTGGTGATCTTCGACCGGATCCGTGAAAATTTCCGCAAGTACCGCAAGCTATCGACCGAGGAAGTAATCAACTCCGCCATCACCGGAACGATCTCGCGCACCATCATCACGCACGGCTCGACCGAGATGATGGTGGTCTCCATGCTGATCTTCGGCGGCGCGACGCTGCACTACTTCTCGCTTGCGCTGACGATCGGCATCCTGTTCGGCATCTATTCGTCGGTGTTCGTGGCGGCTGCGATCTGCATGTGGCTGGGCGTGAAGCGCGAGGACCTGGTCAAGGCCGATCCGCGCAAGGACGACTCGGGCCAGGAAGACCCGAACTACGGCGCACAGGTCTGAGTACTGCAGCGTCCGGCACAAAAAAAGCCCGTCCACAAGGACGGGCTTTTTCTTTGGCGGCTGAACCGGTTGGCCCGGATCTGCCATCACGGTCATCAGTCGGCTTTGACGCCTTCCACCTGAATGGCCAGCTTGACCTCCGGTTTGAAGCCCATCTTCACGCCGTAATCGATGCCGAAATCGGCGCGATTGAAGGTACCGTACACGTCTGCGCCGCAAGCTTCACGCTTGAGCATCGGGTGCTGGATGCACTTGAATTCGCGAATCTCGAGCTTGACCGGCTTGGTCACGCCATGCAGCGACAGCTCGCCTTCAGCTTCCGTCGGCACATCGCCATTGAACTTGGTGAACTTGCCCTTGTAGGTGATATCGGGATAAGCCTCGACATCGAACATATCCGGCGACTTGGCGTGCTGCGTCATCTTGGCGTGGCCGAAGTCGATGGAGGCCGCATCGATCTTCACGTCGATGCTGCCGCTCTTGGCCGCGCGGTCCAGCTTGACCGTGCCCGATGTCTTGGTGAACTTGCCGCGCCACTTCGAGATGCCCATGTGATCGGCTTCAAAGCTCGGGTAGGTGTGGCTCGGATCGAGGTTATAGGTGACCGGAGCGGCAAAGGCGATGCCAGCGGTCAGGGCGGCAACGGCGGCGGC
The DNA here is from genome assembly GCA_000272025.2 of Imbroritus primus. Lineage (GTDB taxonomy): Bacteria > Pseudomonadota > Gammaproteobacteria > Burkholderiales > Burkholderiaceae > Imbroritus > Imbroritus primus. The sequence goes on along the minus strand of AKCV02000007.1, from coordinate 107,511 downwards.
GGTGGCAACCACAGCGGAACGCAATTTCATCTTTTCTCCTGATGGATACATGGGTTGAGAGGAACAGGGACCTTACTTCTTGGCTGCGGTCCCCGCAGTGACGATCCGGAACTTGATCTGGACTTCATCGGCCACGACGGACGTGTCCTTCCATTCGCCGTCACCGATATTGAAGGCATTGCGCTTGATCGGCAGCGTGCCTTCGAACACCTGGCTGGCGCCTTCGGCGCGGTATGTGGCTGGCACGACCATATCCACGGTCTTGCCCTTGATGGTCAGTTTGCCGGCGACCTCGTAGCGGTTTGTGCCGGCTGGCTTGATGCTCGAGGAAACGAATGTGGCCTTGGGGTACTTGGCGGTGTCGAACCAGTCCTTGCCGCGCAGCTCCTTGGTCGTAACGGCGTCACCGATCTCGAACGAGGCCATGTCGATCTCCACGCGGGCGTGCGAGCTGGCCAGCTGGGCAGCGTTGAAATTGACGGTCGCGTCGAAACGCTTGAACTTACCCTCCATCGGCACGCCGATCTGGCGCGCCACGGCGGTCACGGAACTCTTGGCAGCATCGACTTGCGCCACGGCCAGGTGGGACGCCAGGGCGGCAGTCGCCAGCACGGCGCTGACAGCAAGTGCACGGCCATGGAAGAATCGTTTCATTGCAGATGACTCCTGTGCTTGGAAAGATGAGCGGCATGAAGCAAGGCGGACCGGGGCATGGCGACTGTCGCATCCGGTACAGGTAGCCGTGCCTGCATCATGTCGTCCGTGTCGTTTACGATTTGATAAAAGGCAGCATGCGCGCCAGCGTGCCATCGCGATGGATGAAATGATGCTTGAATGCTGCCAGCGCATGGACAGCTACCAGCGCCGCCATCAGGTAATTCAGTATGACATGGGCCTGCTGCATTCCCGCCTTGAGTGCTTCGTCGGAAGCCACCACGGTGGGCAGCTCCCAGAGCCCGAAATAGACTACGGGGATACCCGCAGCCTGACTCATGAGAAAGCCGGTAAGCGGCACAGCCACAATCAGTACATACAGCAGCAGGTGGGCAGCATGCGCTGCACGCGCCTGCCAGGCCGGCATGCCCGGCACCACGGAAGGCGCGCCATGAACGAACCGCCAGATGACGCGCAGGAGCGCCAGCAGGAAGACCGTCACGCCGATCCATTTGTGCCATGAATAGAGTTTCAGCTTGGTCAGCGACAGGCCTTCCAGGCTGGTCATGTACAGGCCGACCGCAAAGCCGCCGATGATCAGCAGGGCAATCAGCCAGTGCAGACCGATAGCCGTACGCGTATAGCCGGAGGTTGCTGCCATGGAGAACTCCATTGATTGTGCAGTTGCGATTATTGCCTGCGGTTGGGCTGCCCGGAACAGGTGAAGTTCACGGATTTGTTCAAATTTTGTGATGTTGCTGGACACCCGTAATCCGTGCCTCGCCCGCGTTTGCGTCATTGTGGGCGTTGAGAAATGGCTCGCTATCCGGATAGCGTCCCGCAACGAAAAAAGCCGCAACGTTGCCGTTGCGGCTCCAGACACCGGCATGCGCCAGCGAGACGCGCCTGTTGTGCTGTTGTTCGTTACACCCGGCGCGCCAGTTCGACCGCACGGCCAATATAGCTGGCCGGCGTCATTTCCAGCAGGCGGGCCTTTTCGGCCTCGGGAATCGCCAGCGTGGCGATGAAGGCGCGCAGCCCATCCTGCGAAATGCCCTTGCCGCGCGTTAGTTCCTTGAGCTGCTCGTACGGGTTGGGCACGCCGTAGCGCCGCATCACGGTCTGTACCGGTTCGGCCAGCACCTCCCAGCAGTTGTCGAGGTCTTCGTTGAGGCGCTCGGCATTGGTTTCCAGCTTGTTCAGGCCGCGCAGGCAGGCTTCGTAGGCCAGCAGGCCATAACCCAGCGCCACGCCGATGTTGCGCAGCACGGTGGAATCGGTGAGGTCACGCTGCCAGCGCGACACCGGCAGTTTTTCCGAGAGGTGGCGCAACACAGCGTTGGCGAGCCCGAGGTTGCCTTCGGAGTTCTCGAAGTCGATCGGGTTGACCTTGTGCGGCATGGTCGACGAGCCGATTTCGCCGGCCTTGGTCTTCTGCTTGAAGTAACCGACCGAGATGTAACCCCAGATGTCGCGGTTCAGATCGAGCAGGATCGTGTTGGCGCGGGCCACGGCATCGAACAGCTCAGCCATGTAGTCGTGCGGCTCGATCTGGATGGTGTACGGGTTGAACGTGAGACCCAGGCGCTCTTCCACCACGCGGCGCGAGAACGCCTCCCAGTCGAAGTCGGGGTAGGCCGACAGATGCGCGTTGTAGTTGCCGACCGCGCCGTTCATCTTGCCGAGCAGTTCAACAGCCTCGATGCGCTGCATGGCACGCGCCAGGCGCTGTGCCACGTTGGCGAGTTCCTTGCCCAGCGTGGTCGGGCTGGCCGGCTGGCCATGGGTGCGCGACAGCATCGGCTGGGTAGCATTGGCGTGGGCCAGCTCGACCAGGCGTGCATGCACCTTGCGCAGGGCTGGGAGCACGACTTCGCTACGCGCGCCCTTGAGCATCATGCCGTGCGAGGTATTGTTGATGTCTTCCGAGGTGCAGGCGAAATGGATGAACTCGCTGGCGGCTTCCAGCTCGGCGTTGCCCTTGACCTGTTCCTTGAGCCAATATTCGACGGCCTTCACATCATGGTTGGTGACCGCCTCGATTTCCTTGATGCGCGCGGCATCCGCCTCGCTGAAGCGCTCCACGAGCTGCAGCAACGCCTGCTCGGACGCCGCCGAGAATGCCGGGACATCGGCGAGGCCGGCTTGCGACAGGGCGATCAGCCAGTGCACCTCGACCTTGACGCGATGTTTCATGAAAGCGGCTTCGGACAGCCAGTCGCGCAGCGCGTCGGCTTTGGCGGCATAACGGCCATCGATGGGAGAAAGTGCGGTCAGGGCGGAGAGCGTGGACATGCGGACTACCGGTGAAAAGTCGGGACAGGCGGCGCACGGAGACGGGCCGCCGCGGATAATGACAGCGAAGCAATGGGCCAGCGGCGGCTAGCCCATCGGACAAACCGTGATTTTACCACCGGGCGGGACATGCGCCCGTGTGCCCGATACGGCGAATACGCCACAGGTATCCCCCCAAGCGGGCGGGGAAAGGTATACTCGCCGGTTGTTGAGGAAGAACGACTATGAAGCTGATTGGCTCGCTCGGCAGCCCTTACGTGCGCAAGGTGCGCGTGGTGCTGGCAGAGAAAAAGATTGAATGTCCGCTGGTGCTGGAAGATGTGTGGTCAGCGGATTCCGAGATTCACCAGTCGAATCCGCTCGGCAAGGTGCCCTGCCTGATCATGGACGACGGTGGTGCGCTGTTCGATTCGAGCGTGATCGTGGAGTACATCGACACACTCTCGCCGGTGGGCCGGCTGTTCCCGACCACGGGCCGGGAACGCATCGAGACCCGTTGCTGGGAGGCGCTAGCCGATGGCGTGCTCGATGCCGCGGTACTGGTCCGCCTGGAAATGACCCTGCGCGAGCCGCACCTGCGCAGCCAGGCGTGGATCGACCGGCAGATGCTGAAGGTTTCCGACGGCCTGACGGCAATGAGCAAGGGCCTCGGCGATCGCACCTGGTGCATCAACAATCATCTGACGCTGGCTGACATTGCCGTGGGCTGCACGCTCGAGTGGTTGGACTTCCGGTTTCCGGAAATCGACTGGCGCGCCGATCATGCGAATCTGGCGGCCTACCAGGAAAAACTCGGCAAGCGCCAGTCGTTCATCGATACAGCGCCGCGCGCCGCCTGAGAGCGCAATGTCGCGGGCAAGGCGCCGCGTCGCAGCGCGTGTCCGCGCGCGCCCTGTCAGGCCGATTGGATGATGCCACCGCCCAGGCAGACGTCGCCGTCATACAGCACCAGCGACTGCCCCGGCGTGACGGCCCATTGCGCGGCGTCAAAATGGACATCGAGCGCCTCTGGTGCAGCACGCTGCACCACGCCTGGCGCGTCGGCCTGCCGATAGCGCGTCTTGGCGCCAATGCGCCGGCCTTCTGCAGGCGCTGCGCCGGCCACCCAGCTGAGATCCGCGGCGTGCACGGTGTCGCTCAACAGCCAGGGATGGTCATGGCCCTGGACGACATACAGCGTGTTCTCCGCCATGTCCTTGCGCGCCACATACCATGCATCGCCGCTGCCATCGCGGCTGCCGCCCAGGCCGATCCCCTTGCGCTGGCCGAGCGTGTAGAACGCCAGCCCGATATGTTCGCCGACGACCTTCCCATCTGACGTTTTCATCGGCCCGGGTCGGGTCGGCAGATAACGGTTAAGGAATTCGCGGAACGGCCGCTCCCCGATGAAGCAGATACCGGTCGAATCCTTCTTGGCCGCATTCGGCAGGCCGATCTGCGCGGCGATCTCGCGCACCCTGGTCTTGGGGATCTCGCCGAGCGGAAAGAGCGTGCGCGACAGCTGGTACTGGTTCAGCCGGTGCAGGAAATAGCTCTGGTCCTTGCTGGCATCACAAGACTTCAGCAGTTCGAAACGGCCATCGCCGGCCTGCCGCACACGTGCGTAATGGCCCGTGGCGATCTGCTCCGCCCCCATGGCGACGGCGTGGTCGAGAAAAGCTTTGAACTTGATCTCGGCATTGCACAGCACATCGGGATTCGGCGTGCGGCCGGCGGAGTACTCGCGCAGGAAGTCGGCGAACACCCGGTCCTTGTATTCGCTGGCAAAATTGACGGCCTCGACGTCCACGCCGATCAGGTCCGCGACCGAAACGACATCGATCCAGTCCTGCCGCGTCGAGCAGTACTCGCTATCGTCATCGTCTTCCCAGTTCTTCATGAACAGGCCGACGACCTCGTAGCCTTGCTGCTTGAGCAGCCACGCCGAAACCGACGAGTCGACGCCGCCGGACATGCCGATCACTACGCGCTTCTTCGCGATGCTCGTCATGCGCCCTCCGGAGCCGTCAGCACGCTGGGGTGGGTATACAGCGCGTCGAGCGGCAGACGCCGCCCGGCCAGATAGTCATCGATGCAGGCCATCACGAGGGGGCTGCGATGCCGCTCCGGACAGGCTCGCACCTCATCCGCGGTCATCCACACCGTGCGGACGATGCCGTCGTCGAGCGGGCACGCCGGATCGAACGCGCCGAGCTCTCCCACGAACGTGAAGCGCGTATAAGTCACATCTTCCTGCGTGCGCGACGAGTGGAACCGACCGAGATAACAGCCAAGCCAGCCGGTCGGGCGAAACACATGGGCGGTTTCCTCGAGCGTTTCGCGCGCCACGGCATCCGCCAGGCTCTCGTTGGGATCGAGGTGACCGGCGGGCTGATTGAGGCGCAAACCCTCGTGGGTATGCTCCTCGACGAGGAGAAAGCGCCCATCGCGCTCAATCACGGCGGCGACGGTGACGCTGGTTTTCCAGAGTGATGACATGAACGGATTTCAGGAAGCAATGCGGCATTTTATCGTCAGCGGCGCCGCGGCGCTGGCACGAGACGCTTTCCTGGTGCGCACAGTCAGATATTACGCAGTTGCAGCAATTTACGGTAAGCTGCGGGCACTCAAGGATGCAGCCTCAGACAGTACAACGAAAAGTACGGCAAAAGCGGCGAGGCGACATCACAGCATCGGAATCATTTTGAGCACATCTCTGACTGGAGTTTCGATACATGCAACGTAATATGCTGCGCGCCAAGCTGCACCGTGCGACCGTCACGCAGGCCGACCTGCATTATGAGGGCTCGTGCGGCATCGACGAGAACCTGATGGACGCCGCCGATATCCGCGAGTATGAGCGCATCGAGCTGTACAACGTCAACAACGGCGAGCGTTTTTCTACCTATGCCATCAAGGGCAAGCGCGGCAGCGGCGAGATTTCGCTGAACGGCGCGGCGGCGCGGCGCGCCCATCTGGGCGACCTGCTCATCATCTGCACCTACGCGCCGATGAGCGAGGCCGAGGCTGCCGAATACAAGCCCAAGCTGGTGCTACTGGGCGAAGGCAACCGGATCAACGAGATCAAGGCCATCTGAGCGGGCCGGTCCGGCAGCCGCCGGAGCGTCGCCCACATCCCCGTGGTACAGCATGTGTGGGCAGGGCCTGAGGCCGGCAGATCCTTCGCTAGCCATCTCGCCAGAATCGCGCCGGAATCGCCGCTCATCAAAGCCCGCATCCGCGGGCTTTTTTCATGCCGTGCCGGCATGCGGAACGTTTAACAATTTCTTAGAAATTTCACAAAAGCCATCGGCATTTCCGGGGAGCGATCTCTGCCAAGATGCGTCCATCGTGCGCCGGTATTCCCCCGGTTGCATGCGCCCCGTTTTTCATCACCGTTTCCCGTCCAGACGCCAAGGCCATGGAGTTTCAGTACCAGTACACCCCGCCCCATGAACCGGGCGATGCGCTCGCTCCGCTCTTCAACTGCCTGCATTTCCTGATTACGCCCGCCGCCCCAGTGCATTTCTTCCTTGCCCAGGTATTGCCGCCAAACACGGGCTTCAGCGGCAAGGAGGGCTGGTCTCTGCGTATCGTGCAGCGTGACGATGGCACCTGCTACTACACCGCGAGCGCCCTGGCCCAGGCCGCAACCGGCGCCATGCCGTCGTGCGACTATGACGTGCGAACCGTCCGCCAGGCGATCCGCGCCACGCTGGACCGGTTTGCCCAGCATCACCCCGGCCGCAAGCTGGAAGTGGATGCCACGATCCGGCGCTTCAACCTGACCCGCGATGGCGGGCATGCGGAACCCTACCTGTTGCCGCCCTCGGAACTCGATTGAGTATCGATGCATCAGTTGGTTTGCGATTCATTCATCGCATCACGGCTGGCGATCGCCTCCACCTTGCCACCAGTGTTTCTCCTTGCCCGTGCGGCCGTGCCGCCGTGCCCATGCCACCGTGTCACCCCGAGGCGAGCCTGCAAAGCGCCACCTCGACGGCCTGATGTGATAATGTGACAAAAAATACACTTTTTAATGCTTGCCTTTCTGGCATGCGCCAGGATGCCTGCCAACCACCCCACACGATGAGGCCGGCCAGCCGGGAAGGTATGGAATAATGGGGACCAGCGGATGTCCCGCTAGGCCACACCTCACGAACAAGGCGCTCCGACCGGCCATCCATGCTACCGTCCCTGCTGCTCAAATTCCGCCGCACCAGCCGCATTTTGCTGACGCGCGCGCACGATATCGTCCCTCCTGGGTACGAGAAGCAGATTCGCCTGCACCGCCTGCTCATCATCGGCCTGGTCGCCCTGATCGGTTTCCCCTCGTACTACATCATCTGGCGCTATATCTTTCCGCAGCCCTACGAAAACCTGGAGCTGCGGGTGCTGGGCATGGTGCTGTTCCTGCCACTGCTGTTCATCCGTTATTTCCGCCCATCACGCTGGTTCGTGTGGTACTTCCACTTCGTGCTGACGTACGCCCTGCCCTTTTTCTTCACCTTCATGCTGCTGATGAACGGGGGCTCGGCGGTATGGGGCCAATCCCTGCTGATTGCGGTATTCGCGCTTTATTATTTCGACGATCGCATTGCGACGGCATCGCTGGTCATCGGCGCGCTGGCGGCCTTCGCGCTCTACTTCATCATCGGCGGCCCGCCCATCACCTCGACCTCGCCGGTGCTGGCCTATATTCCTATTGCGGGTTTTGCCATCGTCATCATTTACGCTGGCAAGATCGACCGCGAGATCCTGACCCAGGAAAAGCTCGACGGCATGGCAACGGCACTGAGCTCGGTCGCACACGAACTGCGCACCCCGCTGCTGAGCGTAAGCGGCAGCGTGCGCGGGCTGGAGAAGTTCCTGCCCACGCTGGTGCGGGTCTACGAAAAGAATCCGCCCGAGGCCATGGAGGACTACATTCCAGCCTCGCGGCTCGGCCACATGAATACCCTGGCGCAGCGCATCGATTTCGACGTGCGGCGCATGAATACGACGATCGAACTACTGCTGACCAGCGCCCACCGGCCGAATCCCGGCGGCGACGCCATGACCTTCGACATCGATGCGGCCGTGACCGAGGCCATCCAGCGCTACCCGTTCATGGACGGGCAGGAAAATCTGGTCCATTTCACACCCGGCGCAGGCCATATTGCCCATGGCAATCGGGAACTGTTTACGTTGGTGGTCACAAACTTGTTGAAGAACGCCCTGCGCGCGATCAAATCGGTACGCAAGGGCGAGATCGAGATTACCGTGCAACCGCGCAAGCGCGGCACCGTGATGGTCTTCCGCGATACGGGGCCCGGCATTGCCAAGGCCCAGTTGCCGCATATCTTCCGGCGCTTTTATTCGTATCCGGAAAGCAGCAGCACTGGCATCGGCCTGGCATTTTGCCGGGAGGTGCTGTCGACCTGGGATGCCACCATCCAGTGCCGCTCAGTCGTGGGAGAATTCACGGAATTCACGATCGCCTTTCCCCCGGTATCCAGCCCGAGCGGATCGCCGGCCACCTCCTCTGACAATTCGGGCGCCAGTCTGTCCAAGGCTGACCAAGGAAAAGCTGAAGCATGACAAACCCTCAGAAATCGACACAGCTCCCCGTTTGCTACCACCCGACATTGGTTGTGCTGGTTGACGACGACACTGCATTTCTGGAAAGCGCGGCTTTTCAGCTGTCGACGTTTCAGCCGGTCGTGACTTTCGACGATGTACACAAGGCGGCTGCCTGGCTCAAGAACTGGTTCGCCAACGAGCAGAAGTCGGCGCCACCGCTGCGCGTTTCGCACGACGACCTGACCTTCTCCCTCGAGCGCCGCACCGTCCAGCTGGAAGTGGACCACATCTTCCGGCAAATCCACGATATCCGCCGTTTTCTGCAGCCTGCCGTGGTGATTGTCGACTATGAAATGCCGCAAATGGACGGACTGACGTTCTGCGAATCACTGCGCGACCTGCCCTGCAAGACGATCCTGCTGACCGGCACGGCCACCGAACTGGTTGCCGTGCGCGGCTTCAACGAAGGCCTGATCGACCGCTATGTGCGCAAGGGCAGTGACGGCTCGCTGCCAACGCTGGAGGCCGACCTGGCCCAGTTGCAGAAGGAATATTTCATCGAGCAGACGTACACCATGTACGACCTGCTGCGCCGGCACTCCTATGCCTTCCTGTCGGATCCGGCGGTGGCCCGGGCGGTGGAAGGCATCATGCAGCAGTACCAGCTGGTCGAGTATTACCTGTACCCGAATCCGTCTGGCCTGCTGATGCTGGCACGCGATGGCAAGGCACACCTGATGGTAATCGAGACGGAAGCTGGCCTGCTCACGCACGTGGAAGCCGCGGAGGCCTACGATGCGCCCGAGGCCCTGATCCAGGGGCTGCAGAACCTGGAGCTGGTGCCATTCTTCTGGCCAGGCGCCGGGATGTACACGCCGGCTTGCGTGGAATGGATCGACTACTGCGTGAAAGCGACGCCGATCGAAGGGAAGGAAACCTACTACTACGGCCTGTTCGAGATGCCCAAGCACCTGCTGCCGCAGAACATCACGAACCACTTCAGCTTCATCCGCGCCTTCGACAGCGACCCGGACCAGATGCTGGGCCTGCGCTAGGCAGGCCCCGGGCACGATGGCACCCCAGGCGCCGCCCTGCCCTGCCCAATCCCCGTTCAGTGTCCGGCGCTTGTCAGCTGGGCTGCCGCGACCGGACGGTCATCCTGATGCTCGACTTCGGCCGGCATACGGGCTGAGGCCGGCGCTGCGGTACGGCGATTGCGCACGCGCTTGCTGGAGGACCAGTTCGGCAGGTCGACCTCTTCGCGGATCTCGGCACACACTTCCAGCACCCGGTCGATCTCGATGTCGGTCAGCCCCGAATTCAACGTCAAGCGCATCAGCGAACGGTTCTTGGGGGTCGCCGGTGCGCAGAACACCGCCCCGAACACGCCGCGCGACTGCAAGGCGTTGCGTAGCACCATGGTCTGCGGCTCCGTGCCGGCTTCCAGCGCAATGATCTGTTCCGAGCCGTCCGAGACGTTGTAACCCAGTTCCGTGAGAGCCTCGCGGACCCGCTTGGTCTGGGCCTTCAGGCGCGTCCGGCGATCGTCGGCCTGGCTGATGAAATCGAGGGCCGCGTCGAACCAGGCGATTTCGTGCTGCAACAGGCATGAGCTGAAGACGGCCGGGCGGGCTTCCGAGAAGAAATAGCCCTTGAAGCGCGTGGAGCACGTGATGAATCCGGCACGTCCGGCAAAGGTTTTGGCCAGCGACGCGGTCCGGAAGTGGACGCGGTCGGACAGGCCTAGTTCCGCGACCAGACCTGCGCCGTGCGGGCCGTGGGTGCCCAGCGAGTGGGACTCATCCACCACCAGGATGCTGCCGGTGCGTTCCGCCACCTCGACGAACGCTTCGAGCGGACAGACGCTGCCGTTGATGCTATACACCGAATCGACCACGATGACGCCCGGACCATGCTTGTTGATCTGGCGCTCGGCATGCACGGCATCGTTGTGCATGAACGGAATACTGCGGGCATTTGCCGCGTGCGCGCCTTCCCAGAGCGATACGTGGGCCATCATGTCCAGGTACACCGGGGCATCCGGACCGGCAATGCTCTGCAGCAGGCCGATGTTGGCACACCAGCCGGATTGCGAGATCAGTCCATCCTCGGCACCCATGAAATTGGCCAGCTTCTTCTCGAGGCGGGCCTGGGGCGTATCGCCGTGCATGAACACCCCGGACATCAGGATGTCGCCGCCACCCAGCAGCACGCGCGACTGCGCCTTGAGCAGTTCCGGCTCATGCAGCAGGCACAGATAGTCATTATTGGACAGGTGAATGGCATCTGCCCCCGGTGTCATGCCGTGCAGCAGGTGATCGCCGCCCCATAGTTTTTCAACGCGATCCACGTAGTGCCCATTGAGTCGCGTGCTCACGAAGGCAGGCATGCGGTTCTCTGCGCGATTTGCAGAGTCGGTAGGGAGCGCGGAAGCTTTATCGTCCTGCGGCAGCATGTTCATTCCTTATGAAAATGGAGAGTCGCTTTTTTCAATGCCCTGAACTACGATGACGCGTTGCACAACCGGATCGCGTGGCATCGCCGGTACATTGACATTACACACTGGAATTGTTCTTTTCAAACATGACAATCGGTCTGATCGCAGCAATGCACGACGAAATCGCTTCCTTGCTGCAGCATATGGATGCATACGGCAGTGTCCGTCACATCGGTATGCGTGACTATTACACTGGCCAGATTTATGGGCAAGATGTGGTCGTGGTACTGGCCCGGGTCGGCAAGGTAGCGGCGGCGGCGACCACGGTTACCCTGATCCGCGACTTCTCCGTCGATACGGTGGTCATGACCGGCCTGGCTGGCGGCCTGGCGCGGGGGGGGGCCGTCGGGGACATCGTTGTCGCGGATCGCTTGCTGCAACACGATCTTGACGGTCGGCCGTTCTGGCCGCAATACCAGGTTCCCCTACTGGACCAGGCCGAATTCCCCTGTGATCCAACCCTGCGCAAACGGCTCGAACAGGCGGCCGCATCCTTTCTCCAAGAGGATTTTGAAGCACGTTTGGACACCGACACCCGAGCCCGCTTTCGTCTCAAAAACCCCACACTTCATACCGGAATGATCGCCAGCGGCGACCGGTTCATCGGCGACAGCGGAGCCGTCTCGCAATTGCAGGCCAGCCTGCCGGCAGCGCTGTGCGTGGAAATGGAGGGCGCGGCGGTGACGCAGGTATGCCACGAGTACGGCGTGCCCTGCGCCATCATGCGTACGGTCTCCGACCGCGCCGATGACACTGCGCATCTCGATTTCTCGGCTTTTCTGCGGGACGTGGCGAGCGTCTATTCCGCTGGCGTGATCCAGCGCTTTCTCGAAGCTGCCTGACCCGCGCCGGGCAGCAGGCAGGGCACCTGCGCGTTGAATCGGGAGCAAACGGCGCCGCTCAGCGCCCGGCTGGCAACTCCGGCGGCGTGCAATAAGGCTGCGGCCGTTCGGCTGCCGGCAGCGTGGCGCATAGACGCAGCGTCTGGAAACGCTCCCCGACCGGATTGATCCAGTAGTAGAACCGCAGGTCTTCGATCATGCGTTGCGCTGCAGCCGTATCGCCCTGCATGGCCGTCAGCAGGGCAGTCCGCTGGATCAGCGAAGGGGTCGGCAACACGCGCAACGCTGTCAGATGGCGCGCCAGCGCTTCGGCGGCGTTGGCCCGGCTCAGGGGCATGCGTGCCGTCTGCCGCTGTTCGGCAATATCGCGGAACCAGAACCGTGGACGTACCGGGACAGTCGGGTTGAAAGTCGCAGCCCGTGTCACGTCCTCGGCGCGCTGGTAGTCAATCATCACTGCCGCCAGTCCGGCGCCGCCGACCACCGCACACACGACAGCCCAGCCACGCCAGCTGGCGAGACGCCCCCATGTGCCCCGCAGCGGCCAGCCGCCGGGCTCCAGCCACCCCAGCAAAAAGCAGAACAGCAGGAAGAAATACAGGTAATGCAGCGGGTATTCGAGCATCGAATGCGCGCACAGCATGGCCAGCCAACTCAGCCCGAGCAGCATGGCGGGGCGGCGCGCCCGGTCGGCTGTGCCAACGGCTCCGATTGTCATACGCAGTACGCGCCAGAACCATGCGCCCAGCGTCAGCAACACGCTGCCCGCGCCGAGCGCGCCCGTCTTGGCGAGCAGGTCGAGCACCTGGTTATGCGCCTGCTGCGCCAGTTCCACGGTCATGCCGACAGACCGCAGCTGCCGCCACTGCTCGATGCCGAACTCCATCCAGCCCACGCCGAACCAGGGATGAGCCATGAACATCGTCCAGGCATGCCGCCACAGCGCGGCCCGCGCCGAACCAGCATCCCCTTCTTCCAGCCGCGCTACCGCGTCGAACAGCTTCCAGCCAAATTCCCGGCTGGCCTCGAGCACCAGCGGCTGCAGGAAAAAGTACATCGGCACCAGCGCCAGGCTGAAGAACACCAGCGCCGCACGCCGCCTGCGCGACGTCGCGAACTCCCATGACAAACCCGCCAGCATCAAGCCCAGCAGCGTGGCCAGCCCGAGATGTACCACCCCCGTCCTGGAGCCCGTGAGGATAATCCCAAACACCAGGCACACCGCGGGAACGAGCGCCACAGACAACCGCAGCCGCCGCGCCGCAGCCAGATACACCAGTGCCGCCAACCCGAGGCCATGTACCGTGGCCTGGTGGTTGGGCTGGTTGAGATTTCCCCACAGGCGTCGCTGCTCCGTGGGGAAGTACTCCGACACCAGACCAAAAAAGGAAAATTCCGCGCGGAACAGCTGCACCACCTGCGCCGCCACGCCCAGCAGGCTGGCCACCAGCAGCGCCCCCGCGATCATGGTCGCGGCATGCAGCGCCTCGTCGCGCCCGCGGACGAGATAGCCGCACAGGATGGCGGCCGCGCCGAGCAGAAAGACCAGCGGCGTCAGTCCGGCCAGATCATTCTGGAATGGGCGGATCCACAGAAACTGGACGGCGGTAATGACCGCCAGCGCCAGCGGAAACAGTACGACCGGAGGCACCGCCGGCATATGCGCGTACTGCTTGCGGGTCCATAGCAGGTAGACGAGTGACAGGGTCCACAGGGCTGCAGCCCACCATTCGCCGGAGAATGTGGACAGGGGCTGCCTGTGAATGGCGACGACGAATGGCATCGCCAATGCAAGAAGCAGCGGCCACCAGGCAGTAAACGGAGATGATGACGGGAAAGTCGGCGTGGACGGACGGATCACGGGAGGAGCGGGAAGAAATGCCCGGCAGGCGGTAGGCGCCACGTGTTGCGACCACGCATCTTACGACAAAAAAGGCGCCCGAAGGCGCCTTTTCCATGTTCCGTGATTCGCGCTGGCGAGAATCAGGGAGCCGAAGCAGCAGCAAGATTGTTTTTCTCCAGCGCAGCCAACGCAGCTGCGTTCGTCAAGCCAGCATCAGGCTTAACAGTCCACGAAATATTCGAGTTACCCGCTGCCAGATTTGGCTCCAGCGTAAACTTTTGATTGCTCACATTCGGTCCAATGTCTGCAGCAAGCGTTACTTCAATGTTGCCATTCGTGACTGTGGCACGTGCAACCTCTTTAGTGGCCGTGAACGTCGGAATGTTTGACGTCCCGCCTGTATCACAGCTGGCAGCATCACCGCCATTCTCCTGAATACAGACACCCGTCGCAGTCTTAAGATTTGAGATCGCCGTTAATGCGCTAGCAATCTTCGCCCGGATGGTGTAGTCCTGATATTGCGGGATGGCAATAGCGGCCAGGATACCAATGATCGCCACGACGATCATCAGCTCGATCAGCGTAAAACCCTTCTGGACGCGCCGAGCGGTACGGCGGAGTTGTTGCATTTTCATTTGGTGACCCCTCGAAAATTCTTAAAGCACACGCGTGCGGGGGATCACAGAGCACACAGCGTGCCAGCCCATTTGCGGGGGAAAATGACAAAATTTGTGCACTGCCACGTCGGGTCGCCAATAAAAACTGCCAGATTCCGTCACCTGGAGTGACAAAATCTGGCAGTTTTTCATGACGGGCGATCAACACCGCCTGTCAGGTGTTGCGCTGTTCAGGCAGCGGCACGCGCCTGGCGACGCTGCAGGTAGGTACCCAGGCCGACCACGATTACCGCGCCAAGCGCACCGGCGATCAGGCCTGCGTGCTGCACGTTGTCGGCAAACCAGGCGGCATCGACCGGATCGGAGATGAACATTTCGCCGGCAAGGTAACCGAGCAGTGCCGCACCCAGCGTGATGATGATCGGGAAACGCTCCATGACCTTGAGCAGCAGCGTACTGCCGAAGATGATCAGCGGAATGCTGATGCCCAGGCCCAGGATCAGCAGGGTCACCTGGCTGCCCGGAGGGCCATTCTGCGCGGCAGCGGCCACGGCCATGACGTTGTCCAGCGACATCACCAGGTCGGCGATCAGGATGGTCTGGATAGCAGCCCAGATCGAAGCCTTGGCCGCGTGCGACTCATCCTCGTCGCCCTCGTTCAGCAGCTGTACGCCAATGTAGATCAGCAGCATGGCGCCGACGATCTTGAGCCATGGCAACGTCAGCAGCTTGACGGCCGCGACGGTCAGCACGATCCGCATGATGATGGCAGCGGCGCTACCCCAGAAGATCGCAAGTTTCTGTTGCTTGGGCGGCAGGCTGCGGGAAGCCAGGGCAATGACCACGGCGTTGTCGCCGGACAGCACGATATTGGTCAGGATGATCGACCCCAGGGCGAACCAGAAGGCGGAAGATGAGAAGTCCAAAAGAATACTCCGTGAAGTGAGCGCAGACCGGGGGATGCAAACCGGCGGTCGGAAAGCGGCGGACAAAAAACCGTGCCACAGAGTGTGCGCGTTGAACCTTTCGATTTCTTTTCAGTCGCGCTTCGGGTTTTCCCTAAAAACGGGGTTTTTGCATCACTTTCCCGTCAAAAAGTGATCAATGAATAATTTGTTGCGCGACAGTCCAACAAGAACAGCCAACAAAAAAGGAGGCCGAAGCCTCCTTTTTGAACAACAGCCCCGATTACAGCAGGCCCTTGAGCAGCTTGCCCATTTCGGACGGGTTGCGGGTCACGGTGAAACCGCATTCTTCCATGATGGCCAGCTTGGCGTCAGCCGTGTCGGCACCGCCCGAGATCAGCGCGCCGGCATGGCCCATGCGCTTGCCCGGAGGCGCAGTCACGCCAGCGATGAAGCCCACGATCGGCTTCTTCATGTTGTCCTTGCACCAGCGGGCCGCTTCTGCCTCGTCCGGGCCACCGATCTCGCCGATCATGATCACGGCGTCGGTGTCGGGATCGTCGTTGAATGCCTTCATCACGTCGATGTGCTTCAGGCCGTTGATCGGGTCGCCACCGATGCCGACGGCGGACGACTGGCCGATACCGAGTTCGGTCAGCTGGGCCACGGCTTCATAGGTCAGGGTACCGGAGCGCGACACCACGCCGACGCGGCCCTTCATGTGGATGTGGCCGGGCATGATGCCGATCTTGATTTCGTCGGGCGTGATCAGGCCGGGGCAGTTCGGGCCCAGCAGCAGGGTCTTCTTGCCGCCAGCGGCTTCCTTGGCCTTCATCTTGTTGCGCACTTCCAGCATGTCGCGCACGGGGATGCCTTCCGTGATGCAGATCGCCAGGTCCAGGTCGGCTTCGACAGCTTCCCAGATAGCGGCGGCCGCGCCTGCGGGCGGCACGTAGATCACCGAGACGGTGGCGCCAGTCTGGGCGGCTGCTTCCTTCACCGTGCCGTAGATGGGAATGTCCGAGAACTTCTCGCCTGCCTTCTTCGGGTTCACGCCGGCGACAAAGGCGCTCTTACCGTTCGCGTAGGCCTGGCAACCCAGGGTGTGGAATTGGCCGGTCTTGCCCGTGATGCCCTGGGTGATGACCTTGGTGTCCTTGTTGATGTAGATGCTCATGTTCGTATCCTTATCCTTGGGCAGCGGCTTACTTGACGGCAGCGACGATCTTGGTCGCGGCTTCGGCCATGGTATCGGCGGAGATGATCGGCAGACCGGATTCGGCCAGCATCTTCTTGCCCAGTTCTTCGTTCGTACCCTTCATGCGCACGACCAGCGGCACGGAGAGATTCACGGCCTTGCAGGCGGTGATCACGCCTTCGGCGATGGTGTCGCACTTCATGATGCCGCCGAAGATGTTGACCAGGATGCCCTTCACTTCAGGGTTCTTCAGCATGATCTTGAACGCTTCGGTGACCTTCTCGGCCGTGGCGCCACCGCCTACGTCCAGGAAGTTGGCCGGCTCGCCGCCGAACAGCTTGATGGTGTCCATGGTCGACATGGCCAGACCGGCGCCGTTCACCAGGCAGCCGATGTTGCCGTCCAGGCTGATGTAGGCCAGGTCGAACTTGGAAGCCTCGACTTCAGCCGGATCTTCTTCGTCCAGGTCGCGGTAGGCCACGATTTCCGGGTGACGGAACAGGGCGTTGGAGTCAAAGTTGAACTTGGCGTCCAGAGCGATGAGGTTGCCCTTGCTATCGCAGTTCAGCGGGTTGATCTCGACCAGCGATGCGTCGGTTTCCATGTAGCACTTGTACAGGTTGGCGAACAGCTCCACAGCCTGGTCCACCGAGGCGCCAGTCAGACCGATGGCCGCGGCGACCTTCTTCGACTGCTCGGCGGTGATGCCGGTCAGCGGATCGATGTATTCGGTGATGATCTTTTCCGGCGTGGAGTGTGCAACTTCTTCGATATCCATGCCACCTTCGCTCGAGGCGATCAGCG
Source organism: Imbroritus primus (assembly GCA_000272025.2). Classification (GTDB taxonomy): domain Bacteria; phylum Pseudomonadota; class Gammaproteobacteria; order Burkholderiales; family Burkholderiaceae; genus Imbroritus; species Imbroritus primus. The sequence continues at coordinate 90,315 of AKCV02000007.1, read as the reverse complement.
CAACCTTCTGCGTACCGCGGTCGGTCACCAGGGAAACGTAGAGTTCATTCTTGATATCGGCGCCGTCTTCGATGTAGAGACGGTTGACCTTCTGGCCTTCCGGACCAGTCTGGTGCGTGACCAGCTGCATGCCGAGGATGTTGGACGCGTAGGTCTTGACCTCGTCCATGTTCTTGGCCACTTTCACGCCGCCGCCCTTGCCGCGGCCACCTGCGTGGATCTGCGCCTTCACGACCCACACCGGGCCGCCGAGCTGCTCTGCTGCCTTGAGGGCTTCTTCCACGGAGAAAGCGGGGATACCGCGCGGCACCGGCACATTGTATTTGCGCAGGATTTCCTTGCCCTGATACTCATGGATCTTCATGCGTGTTCCTTTTTACGAGGCTGAAGGTGTTGTTGAATGGGATTCTTGAATCTGGATGCCGATCGGGGAAGATCAGGCGGGAGGCTCCCGATTCTCGTCGGTGACCGGCAGTTTTGCCAGTTCCTCGGAGAAGCTGCCGCGTTCGCTGGCATCTGCGGGCCGATGCCCATACCAGCGCGGGAAGTATTCGCGGACAGCGTCGCCCTGGAAACTCAGTGCATGGCAGCGGTTGAGCTGCGGCGGCGGCTGATTACCGTGGGCTGGGTCACTTGCGGGATCGCGCGTTCGAATGACCTCGCCAGCAAATGCCTGGAAAGCCACGGTCGGCAACAGGCCGCACAGTTCGGTGAGATGGGTGCATCCGTCCGTCCCGCCCAAACGGGCCCGCGCGGCGGCCCGGAATTGCTTGAGCAGGTTCAGCCCGATCAGCTGCCGATACGCCGGCTCGATCGCCTCGCAGTACCCGGGGTACGGGTTCCAGTCGGAACTGGCCGCGGCGTCGACGATATTGAATTGGGTATCGATGGTGATACGTAGCGACAGATCATGGAGCGGTGTGCCCTCCGGACGGAGCTGACCTGTGAAGAGCATCAGGTCACGCGCCTTCATGTCCTTCAGGCGCGTATCGATATCCCATAGTCCGTCGTCCCGCAGAAACACTTCTGCCGTGATGGCGCGAGTATGGCGCAGGGTACGGTTAACGGGCTGGGGAAGTGGCATACACCGGAATGGATACATCCGAAACAATCCCGCGATTCTAGCATGCCAGGCAGCGAGGCTGAGCGCCCCGAGTTCGCAGTGTGGAATTGTGAGGCGCCCGGATCCCATAAATTGGGAAAATCAGGCTTCAAAATCGTCCGGGTCGGTATCATACGGCGAAGGATCCAACGTCTGGTCCAATGTCTCGAGCCAGTCCTTGGCGCCGCGCACGACCTGCCCGACAACGGCAGAGGAAAACCCGCGTGCGAGGAGAAAGCGAACCTGCTTGGCCCGCGCGGCGGCGTCTTCCGCAGGTGCGGCAAAGCGCTTGCGCCAAACGGCCCGGGCACGCTGCAACTCGGTGTCTTGCAAGCGCTGACGCGCTTCGGCCAGGGTATCGGCATCGAGTTGGTGAGCGCCAAGCTCCTGCATGACCCGGCGGGTCCCATAGCGGCCGCCGCGCCGGTGCAGGACACTTTGGGCAAACCGGGTATCGGATAGCCAGTTTTCCCGCTCCAGCGCGTCGAGCAGCAGCGACACCTCTTCCTCGGACGCGGCGTGCGGCGCCAGCTTGCGCGCCAGTTCCGCACGGCTATGCTCTCGTCGGGAGAGATAACCAACGGCGCGGGCTTTCAGGCTCAGGGGTGGGCGGGGCATGGCGCAGGCTGGCGCAGGCAACCGCGCCAGCCGGGGAGCTCAGGTGAATCAGCCTTCGGCCGCCAGCTTGTCGGCCGGTTTGCGGGCGGCGGCTTTTTCCGCCTTCTCGGCCTTGTCCTCTTTGCTACCGGCCTCAGCCTTGGCGGGGCCGTCGGCCTGCATCAGCGAGATACCAAGCTGTTCGCGGATGCGGTTTTCGATTTCACGCGCCAGGTCAGGGTTCTCGCGCAGGTATTCGCGGACGTTGTCCTTGCCCTGCCCGATCCGGTCACCGTTGTAGCTGTACCAGGCACCCGCCTTGTCGACGATCTTGCCTTCCACGCCCAGGTCGATGATCTCGCCTTCGCGCGAAATGCCCTCGCCGTACAGGATGTCGAAAATGGATTCGCGGAACGGCGGAGACACCTTGTTCTTGACGACCTTGACCTTGGTTTCGTTGCCGATGACCTCGTCACCGCGCTTGATCGAGCCGATACGGCGAATATCCAGCCGTACCGACGCATAGAACTTGAGCGCATTGCCGCCGGTGGTAGTCTCGGGCGAGCCGAACATGACACCGATCTTCATGCGGATCTGGTTGATGAAGATCACCAGGCAGTTGGTGCGCTTGATGGTGCCGGTCAGCTTGCGCAGCGCCTGGCTCATCAGGCGGGCTTGCAGGCCGGGCAGCGAATCGCCCATTTCGCCTTCGATTTCGGCACGCGGCACAAGCGCTGCCACGGAGTCGATCACAATCATGTCGACCGAACCAGAACGTACAAGGGCATCGGTAATCTCGAGCGCCTGTTCGCCGGTATCCGGCTGGGAAATCAGCAGGTCCTGGGTATTGACGCCCAGCTTCGCCGCGTAGTTGACGTCGAGCGCATGCTCGGCATCGATGAAGGCGCAAGTACCGCCGAGCTTCTGCATTTCCGCGACAACCTGCAGGGTCAGCGTGGTTTTGCCCGACGATTCCGGCCCGTAGATTTCGACCACCCGGCCTCGCGGCAGGCCGCCGACGCCAAGGGCGATGTCGAGACCCAGCGACCCGGTGGAGACGACCTGGATATCTTCCTGGGGACCGCCGTCGCCCAGGCGCATGACCGAGCCCTTGCCGAACTGCTTCTCGATCTGTGCCAGCGCGGCAGCCAGCGCTTTTTGCTTTTCGGCGTTCATGCCTGCACCGGCCTTTTTGCTGTCGTCCATGGTCGTCCTTTTGCCAAATTGGTGTATAAATGGTTCGCGGAACAGGGCGCAGAGCGGTACGGCACGGAGATGCGCGGCTTTGCCGTGCCACCTGTCCCGCTGCGGTTGTCCCGTTCGCCTATAACATTACGAGACACACTGAATTCCGAAACTGCAGGTACTGTATAAAAAAACAGTGTTTTTAGCAAGCCTTGCGGCTGGCGCTGCGTTGCAATTTTACCCGCCGCCCGGCCCAACCTGCGGCGCGGCAGTGAAACAGGGTGTCAGGAGACTACGATGCGCATTCTGATCGCCGAGGACGACCACGTCCTTGCCGATGGACTGACCCGTTCGCTGCGTCAGTCCGGTTATGCCGTGGACCATGTCGCGCATGGCCTGGAAGCCGATTCCGCCCTGTCCACCCAGAGTTTCGACCTGCTCATCCTCGATCTCGGCCTGCCGCGCATGTCGGGGCTGGAGGTCCTGAGGCGCCTGCGCGCGCGCAATTCCTTGCTTCCGGTGCTGATCCTGACGGCAGCCGACAGCGTCGGCGAACGCGTCAAGGGACTTGACCTCGGCGCGGACGATTACATGGCCAAGCCTTTTGCCCTCTCGGAACTGGAGGCACGTGTGCGGGCGCTGGTCCGGCGCGGGGCGGGCGGCGGTGCGGCACTGATCCGCCACGGCCCGCTGGCCTTTGACCAGGTCGGGCGCATCGCGTATATCGACGACCAGATGCTCGAATTGTCGGCACGCGAACTGGGCCTGCTGGAGATCTTGCTGTCGCGCACCGGGCGGCTGGTATCGAAGGAACAGCTGGTCGACCACCTGTGCGAATGGGGCGAGGAAGTCAGCAATAACGCCATCGAGGTCTACGTCCACCGCCTGCGCAAGAAGATCGAGGTCAACGGGATCCGCATCGCGACAGTGCGCGGGCTGGGCTACTGCCTCGAGAAGTATCAGGCCACGCCAGCCACCACACCCGCGCCCGACGCTGTATGAGTCTCCTGCACCGGCTACGCGCACCGTGGACCTCCTGGTCCCCGGCGGCCCATCGGCGGCGTGCGCCCAAGCGCCCGGTACCGCCCGCCAGCGATGCGGAACTAGAACGCGAGTTGCAGCAGATCCTGCCGAACGAAGAACTGCAGTCCAATGCCACGGTACCGCGCTCGCTGTTCGGCGAGATCCTCGACTGGATGCTGGCGCCGCTGCTTCTGCTCTGGCCCTTGAGCATTGCCGTGACCTATCTCGCCGCCAAGGCGATCGCCAACGGGCCATTCGACCGCGCACTGGAGACCAGCGCCATCGTGCTGTCGCAACAGGTACGCGAGGTCAACGGCCGCGTGGTGCTGCAGCTGCCGCTCTCCGCCAAGGAAATCCTGCGCGCCGATGAACGCGACAACATTTACTTCCAGGTGCTCGGCACGCGTGGCGAATTCATCAGCGGAGACCCGGACCTGCCGCTGCCGATCGACACCGAGCAGCCCTACAGCGGCCTGGTGCACCTGCGCGACGACAAGCTCGGCGGCAACGATATCCGCGTCGCGCATACCTATATCAGCATACCGGGCGTGGGCGGCAATGCTCCGGTACTGGTGCAGGTGGCCGAGACACTGGACAAACGCGCCCAACTCGCCAACGAGATCATCAAGGGTGTGATCTTGCCGCAGTTCGTCATCCTGCCGCTCGCCGTAGTGCTCGTGTGGTTCGGGCTGGCGCGCGGGCTGGCACCGCTGACCGCCTTGCAGCAACGCATCCACGCGCGCAATCCGGCCGATACGAGCCCGATCAATGAACGCGCTACGCCACAGGAAATCACGCCGCTGGTCGTGTCGTTCAACGAGATGCTGGCACGTGTCGAACAGTCAGTGAATTCGCAGAAGCGGTTCATCGCCGATGCCGCGCATCAAATGAAGACACCGCTGGCTGGCCTGCGCATGCAGGCCGAACTGGCGCAGCGCGAGCAGTCCCCTGACGAACTGCGCCGGTCGCTGGCGCACATCGCCAACAGTTCGAACCGCACCGCGCATCTTGTCAAGCAATTGCTTTCGCTGGCCCGCATGGAGAACGCCAGTGCCAGCCAGGCCATGGCCCCCACCGACCTGGTGGCGCTGACACGCGAAGTCGTCACGGGCTGGCTGTCCCAGGCGTGGGCACGGCAGATTGATCTGGGCGTGGAAGTGCCGGCCATGCCAGTGCTGATCCTCGGCAACAGCCTGATGTTGACCGAGATGCTCGGCAACCTGATCGACAATGCCATCAGTTACACCCCCAACGGTGGCCATGTCACGGTACGCGTCCACGCCAATTCGGCGGAACGCGAGGTCATGCTTGAAGTCGACGATACCGGCCCCGGCATTCCGGTCGCGGAACGCGAACGGGTCATGGAGCGCTTCTACCGCATTCTCGGCAGTGGCATCGAAGGTAGCGGCCTGGGGCTCGCCATCGTGCGCGAGATCGTGCAGCAACATGGGGGCACGGTCAGCATCCTCGACCACGTGTACGCCTACGAGCCCGTCCGCAGCGGCACGCGTATCCGCATCATGCTGCCGCGCCTGCAGGCGCGCGGCGCCGATGCAGAGCTGGCCTGAGGACATCCGCATGAACCCGCCCGAGCGCCCCACCGCTTCTTCCGATCGCCGCCGCTGGCGCATCAACCTGTCCTGGATCGGCGCGCTGTTGCTGGTCTGGTTCCTGGTGACCTTCGTGATCAGCTGGCACGCCCGCGCGCTGACCTTTCCCTTCTTCCAGTGGCCGTTCTCGTTCTGGGTCGGCGCGCAAGGTGCCCTGATCGTCTATCTGCTCATCATCGTGCTCTACGCCTGGCGCATGAACCGGCTCGACCGCGAAGCCGAGGCCGAGGCTGCCGCGGCCGCCACCACCGAACCGGCGCCTCCCACCGCACCACCTCCAGACGCCTGAGCCGGAACACCGGCACTCCGATACGCCTGCACGCATTCGCGTATACCCGTATCCATCCCGCGTTTTGCTGTCAGACCGCCGTAAGGTTGGGCTCCCACAATCAACTCGACTTCGGATCACTTGCCAACCCGGCAAGATCTCCGGCATGGCGCCGGCGCTCCGGGGACATAGACAAAACGAGGAGACAACATGGCTACTGCGCAAGCTGCGACGCCACTACCGAAGGCGTCGACACCGATGACCGCCGAAGAGAAGAAGGTGATCTTCGCCTCGTCTCTCGGTACGGTGTTCGAATGGTATGACTTCTATCTGTACGGCTCGCTGGCGGCCATCATCGCCAAGCAATTCTTCTCCGGACTCGATCCAACCTCCGCCTTCATCTTTGCGCTGCTTGCCTTTGCCGCCGGTTTCATCGTGCGCCCCTTCGGCGCACTGGTATTCGGCCGCCTGGGTGACATGATCGGCCGCAAGTACACCTTCCTGGTGACCATCCTGATCATGGGCGCGTCGACGTTTATCGTCGGCCTGCTGCCAAGCTACGCGACCATTGGCGTCGCGGCACCGGTCATCCTCATCGCCCTGCGCATGCTGCAAGGCCTGGCGCTCGGCGGCGAGTATGGCGGCGCAGCGACTTATGTGGCCGAACATGCGCCGCATGGCAAGCGCGGCGCATTCACTTCTTGGATCCAGACGACGGCCACGCTCGGCCTGTTCCTCTCGCTGATCATCATCCTGATCTGCCGCGAGCTGACTGGCCCGAACTTCGAGGTCTGGGGATGGCGTATCCCCTTCCTGCTGTCGATCGTGCTGCTCGGCATTTCGGTTTACATCCGGCTGTCGATGAACGAGTCGCCAGCCTTCCAGAAGATGAAGTCGGAAGGCAAGACCTCCAAGGCGCCGCTGACGGAATCCTTTGGCCAATGGCGCAACCTGAAGATCGTCATCCTCGCGCTGATCGGCCTTACCGCCGGCCAGGCCGTGGTGTGGTACACGGGCCAGTTCTACGCGCTGTTCTTCCTGACGCAGGTGCTAAAGGTCGACCCCAAGACCGCCAACCTGATGATCGCCGCCGCGCTGGTCATTGGTACGCCGTTCTTCGTGGTGTTCGGCGCGCTGTCCGATCGCATCGGCCGCAAGTGGATCATCCTGGCCGGCTGCGCGCTCGCCATCCTGACCTACTTCCCGCTGTTCAAGGCGCTCACGCACTACGCCAACCCGGCCCTCGAGCGTGCCATCCAGACGGCACCGGTCAAGGTTGTGGTCGACCCGAAGGAATGTACCTTCCAGTTCAACCCGACGGGCACCGCCAAGTTCACCAGCTCGTGCGATATCGCCAAGCAGGTCCTGTCGCTCAACTCCGCCAGCTATGACGCGGAAGATGCAGCTGCAGGCACCGTGGCCACGGTCCATATCGGCGACAAGGTGATCACCGGCTACAGCTCCAAGGGCCTGCCGGCCGACGAAGCCAAGGCCAAGGATGCGGCCTTCAAGAAGGACGTGTCCGAAGCGCTCAAGGCCGCGGGCTACCCAGCCAAGGCCGATCCGGCGCAGATGAACACGCCGATGGTCATCGTCATCCTGGTCATCCTGGTGCTGTATGTGACCATGGTGTACGGCCCCATCGCGGCGATGCTCGTCGAGATGTTCCCGACCCGCATCCGCTACACCTCCATGTCGCTGCCGTACCACATCGGCAATGGCTGGTTCGGCGGCCTGCTGCCCACCATTTCCTTCGCCCTGGTGGCACAGAACGGCAACATCTATCACGGCCTCTGGTACCCGATCATCATCGCGGCCATGACGCTGGTGGTGGGTGGTCTGTTCATCAAGGAAACCAAGGACCGCGACATCTACGCCGACGATTAACCGGGAGCAATCGTTCCTCCATGTTGGGCGGACTTCGGTCCGCCTTTTTTTATGCTGCCGGGCAAGCGGCGCTGTGTGGCCGCCTGAGGGCCCGCAACCTCGCCCCCACGCGCCCCTGGAACGAAGCCTGTAACGGTGCGGCAGGATCGCTTGACAGTCCAGAAAAGACTGTTTACTATTCCGCTTCTTGGCGAATTAGCTCAGTCGGTTAGAGCGACGGAATCATAATCCGCAGGTCCGGGGTTCGAGTCCCTGATTCGCCACCAAACATGAAAGGCCCTGAGCAATCAGGGCCTTTTTCATTTCCCGCCCGCTTCCGATCAAGCCGCACCAAGCCCCACCCCAGTTCTTGCATCTGCACGGCTACAATGACATGCGCCTGACGACCTGATCCATATGTGCCGGCGCGGTTGGCGGATCTCCGTCCACGCGCCCACCCCTCTTGCTTGCCCATCCAGACCATGAAGAAAGCCGGCCGCATCAAGACCTGGAATACCGACAAAGGGTATGGCTTTATCGATATCCATGCGGAACTGGACAACGTGTTCTGTCATGCCAGCGCCCTGCGCAACCGGGGAATCTCGCCCAAGCCGGGCGACCGCGTCATCTTCGAATTGAGCCGGGATGCCCAGGGCAGGACGTGCGCCGTGAATGTCAACGTTCTGGGAGCGCCCCCTCCCAGGACCAGCGTCAGCCCGGTCCCCCTGCTGTTCGGCTGCATCGCGCTGAGCGCCTTCATCGTGGCAGGTGTCCTGGGTGCCTTGCCACCCGTCATCGGCTGGAGCACATCGGTCATGAGCGCGCTCGCCGTGTTGGCTTATTACTCAGACAAGCAAGCGGCAAGCCGGAACGCCCGGCGCACTCCCGAACACTCGCTGCACCTGCTGGCACTGGCGGGAGGATGGCCGGGAGCACTGATCGCCCAGCAACTGTTTCGCCACAAGAATCGCAAAACGAGCTTTCAGGTGACGTTCTGGAGCACCGTGGCGTTGCACTGCGCTGCCGTTGCCGCGTGGGTGGCACATTCAACCGGATTGGTCTGATTGGCGCCGTATCCAGGAGCGGACTGACGTCCGATCGACGGTCAAGTCCGTGTCGAACAGCTGCCAACCGGCGCGGAGCGCTACGCGGGCGTGCCTCAAGACTTGGCCTGATGCGCCGCCATCTCTTCCATCAGGATCGGCACCGCCATATTGCAGGCGTGAATGCCCATTACGGTCGTCAACTGGATGGCCTCCAGGATCTCGTCCTGGGTCGCGCCGTGATTCAGCGCGTTGCGGATGTGCCGGCGCACGCCAGGACCGTAGAGATGCGTGGTCGCCGCGTTGATGGCGATCATGATCAGCTCCTTGACCTTCTGCGGCAGCGGGCCATTACGGTGCGGCACGCTGCGGAAGGCCAGGTACGCTTCCATGAATTCGGGATCGAGCTCGCGCATCTGGTCCCACAACACGTTCCAGTCGCCCTTGGCGATATGTTCCTCGCACAACGGCGTGGGGATGCGGGGAGTATCTGACATGGTGTCTCCTGTCATTATTTTGCAGCCGCCAGCAGCATGTCGGCAGCGCGTTCGCCGATCATGATGGAAGGGGCATTGGTATTGGATGAGGCGATGGTCGGCATGACCGAGGCATCTGCCACGCGCAAGCCGGCGATGCCGTGGACACGCAGTTGCGAATCCACGACGGCGGAATCCGGGCGGCCCATGCGGCAGGTCCCGACCGTATGCCATGCCGTCTGGCCGATTTCCTTGGCGTACTCCAGCAAGGCCTCGTCGCTCATCGCAGCAGGGCCGGGGCGGTTCTCCTCGATCACCACTTCGCGCATGCGAGGCTGGTCGGCAATTTCCCGAATCAGGCGCAGCATATTGACGGTCGTCTGCGCATCGCGCGGATCGGACAGGTAGTTGGGCTGGATCGACGGCGCCGCGTTTGGGTCGGATGATGTGCAGTGGATACTGCCGCGCGAATGCGGATACAGCATGAAGCCGCCGACCGAGAAGCCGGACCACGGATCCATCCCGGCGATCTTGCTGCGCGAGTAGCGGTCCGCACCGCTGATGTGATAGATGCGGATCATCACATCCGGATGTGTTGCCGCAGTCGACGAGCGCGTAATGGCATGTGCGGTCGACGACGTGCCAGCCAGCAAGCCCTTGCGCCGGAACAGATACGACATGCCGGCGCGCAGCTTGTGCCACGGGCTATTCATCAGGTCGTTGATGGTCTCCGGTACGCGGGTCTTGTAGGTGCAGCGTACCTGCAGGTGATCCGACATGTGCTCGCCGACAGCCGGCAGATCGTGGTGCACCGGAATGCCCAGCGCAGCCAGCCGGTCGCGCTGTCCGATGCCGGACAGCTCGAGCAGTTGCGGCGACTGGATCGCACCCGCGCTCAACACCACTTCGTGGCGCGCATTGGCGACCCGCAGCTGGCCTTGCCACATATACTCGACGCCCGTGCAGCGCTTGCCCTTGAGCAGCACACGGTGAACGCGCGCATGGGTGCGGATGACAAGGTTGCTGCGCTTGCGCGCCTCTTTGAGGTAGCCGACGGCGGCACTCCAGCGCCGCCCCTTGTATGCGGTCTGTTCAAGATAGCGCACGCCTTCGTAGCTGACGGCGTTATAGTCGGGCGTCTCGCTGATGCCATAGCTCTTGCACGCATCGATCCAGGCATCCGAGATCGTATCGGGCTCGCGCGCCGCACGATCAGTAATCCGGATCGGGCCGTCATGTCCACGGCGCGGATGGTTGCTGTACTCCGTCGATTCGAGTTTCTTGAAGTACGGCAGGACATCCGCGAAGCTCCATCCGTCGACGCCCATGCCTGCCCAGCTGTCATACTCGGCGGGATCGCCCCACACATAGGCCATGCCGTTCAACGCGCTCGACCCGCCCAGCACCTTGCCGCGCGGCCAATAGATGTTCTGGCCGTGCATGTGCTTCTGTGGATCCGTCATGAAGCGCCACGCGTACTTGTCGTTGGTCAGCAGCTTACCGACGCCCAGGGGGATGTGGATCCACACATGGTTGTCGGCGCCGCCGCCTTCGAGCAGCAACACCCGGTGCCGCCCGCTCTCGGTGAGCCGTGCTGCGATCGCGCAGCCGGCCGAGCCGGCGCCGATCACGACAAAGTCAAAATCCTCAGCAGTCATTTGGCACCCGTGGCGCGATGCTTGAAGGAATCACGGCGGAAGCTGTACAGCGCATTCGGATCGACCTGCACATCGACGATAGCCGGCTGGCCGCAGGCCACGGCATCCGCCACAGTCTTGGCAAGATCGGCGGCACGCTCGACGCGGAAGCCACGCGCGCCCCACAGCTCGGCCAGCTTGTCGTACGGAGGGTTCGGTACGTCGGCGCCGAGATAACGCTGGCCGAAGAAGTCACGCTGGTAGGCTTTTTCAGCCCCCCAGCACCCGTTGTTCATGACGATGCAAACGGTGTTGATGCCATTTGCCACGGCCGTACCGATCTCACTGCTAGTCATGCCGAACCCGCCGTCGCCCATCAGGCTGACCACGGTACGCTTCGGCTCTGCCAGTTTCACCCCCAGGCCGCACGCATACGAAAAACCCACGAGACCGAAATCGAGCGGCGTGAACAGGGCCGGCGACTGGTGATAGTTGAGTTGATCGGTGGCCTGCAGGCACAGCGTGCCGGCGTCCATGGTGAACATCGCATCCTGCGGCAGTACGTCGCGCAGGGTCTTGAACAGGAAGCCGGGCTGCAGCGGATCCTGCGGACTGCCCGCCTCGCGGTCGCGTGTTTCGAGCAGTGCCTTGCGACGTGCGGCAAAACCGTCCGTCCAGCTGTTCACATCCGCACCTGGACGGTGATCGCGCAGCGCGTCGAGCAGGTCTTCCGCCACCGTACCGGCATCGCCGAGCACACCGACGGAGACCGGGAAGAAGCGGCCGATGGCGGTCGGCTCGGACTCGACCTGGATGATGTCGGCTTCGGCGTTGATGTTCTCGGCCGAGTAGAAGGTCGTGTTGAAACCCAGGCGCGTACCGAGCGCCAGGATGACATCGGCCTGGCGTGCCAGGTCGGATGCCACCACATTGCCGCGCGGCCCCATCTGGCCGGCATACAGCGGATGGCCGCACGGGATCGCGTCGCCATGCCCGGGTGACATCGCCACGGGCGCGTTCAGGCGCTCTGCCAGCTTGAGCACGATCGCATGGTGGCGGCCGTTCTTGACGCCGCCGCCGGCGACGATCAGCGGCTTCTTCGCATTGCGCAGCAGTGCGGCGGCGCGCTCGGTCACGCCACGCGGCGCACCGAAACCGACCTCCAGCTGGCGGCCGGTCGGGGTATAGCTTTCTGCCGATGCGGGTACGTTCTCGGCCAGCAGGTCACGCGGCAGATTCAGCAGCACGGGGCCACGGCGTGGGCTCAGCGCGGTGCGGAATGCCTCGCGCATCATCTCGGGAATCCGCGACGATTGCGTCAGCGTCCAGGTCTTCTTGGTGACAGGCTTGAACAGCGATTGCTGATCGACCTCCTGGAAGGCATCGCGATAGATGTGCGCCGAGGACAGCGAACCGGCTAGCGCCACCACCGGCGAATAGGCTGCATAAGCCTGCGCGAGGCCGGTCACGAGGTTGGTGGCGCCGGGGCCATTCTGCCCGGCGAGGAACACGCCGGCCTGGCCGGAAGCGCGGGCGAAACCATCCGCCATGTGCACACCGGTGCGTTCGTCGCGCACGCCGATGAAGCGGATCGAATCGGCATCGTACAGGGCATCGAAAATTTCCATGCCGGCCGAACCGATCAACCCGAATACGTGCGAGGTCTCTTCGATCTTGAGGGATTCGACAACGGCTTGGCCGCCGGTCATTGCGTTCATGCTCATGCTCTCCAGTTATTCTGCTGCAGCGCCGCTGCTCTTGACGATCTGGCCCATCTTGTCGATGTCCTTGGCGATGAAGCGGTCGAACTCCGCCAGCTCCAGCTTCTGCGGCACGAGCCCCTGCGCCAGCAGCTTCTCGCGCACTTCCGGCATCGCCGACACGGCACGGACTTCACGCGCCAGATACTCCATCACGGGCTTCGGTGTCTTGGACGACATGACCAGCGCGTACCAGATGCTGTAGTCGACATTGGGAATGCCCTGTTCATGCACGGTGGGTACGTTCGGCATCATCGGCGAGCGCTCCATGCCGGTGACACCAAGCGCGCGCAGCTGGCCCGACTTGGTGAACGGCAGCGCCAGGCCAACCGGCGGGAACGAAGCATCGAGTCGCCCACCTACGGTTTCCGCCGTGGCTTCCTGCACGCCCTTGTACGGCACGTGTAGCATCTTGATGCCAGCTTCCTGGTTGAAATATTCCGCCGCCAGATGGGTCGCTGCGCCAATGCCAGCCGAGCCGTAGCTCATTTCACCCGGCTTGCTCTTGGCCATCGCCACGAATTCCTTGACGTTCTTGGCCGGATGGTTGGCATTCACCACCAGCACGGTCGGCGAGCTCGCCAGCAGCGCCAAGCCCGAGAAATCGCGCTTGGTGTCGTACGGCAGCTTCGATTGCAGGGTCTGGTTGACCGAGTGCGACGACGACACGAACAGGATCGACGTGCCATCGGCCGGGGCTTTCAGCAGCAGTTGCGAAGCAACCACGCCACCTGCGCCGGGCCGGTTCTCAACCAGTACAGGCTGGCCCAGCCGGGGCGAGAGTTTTTCCGCGTAGATACGGGCGATGATGTCGGTCAGCGCGCCTGCGGAAAACGGCACGATAATGCGAATCGGCTTGGCAGGCAGCTTGTTGTCGGGCTGGGCAAATGCCGTACTGGCGCCCAAGGCGCACAGGAGGGCAACAGCCGTTGCCCGGATCGATGTCAGTTTCATTGTCTCCGCTCCACTGTCGTTATTTAAAATGTCGACATTCTAACTATAGTCGATCGCAACAGGACTTGCAAGGGCGCGAGCGCTCAGGAAGTGATCGTCTGCGGCGTGTTGCCTGCCGGCGCCTTGGCGTCCGGCTGCGCTTCCAGCCGGGCGAAGGCAACCATGGCCGCGTCGCGGTTCTCCAGTGCCAGTTTCCGATGTGCCGTGCCGGCCGCCTCGGCGTTGCCGGCAATGATCGCCTCGACGATCTTGTGCCAGCTGGCCATGGACGCCGCCCGACGCTCTGGCGTGGCAAGGCCCATGCGGATATAACGCCCGATCCGCAGCGCAAAGTCGCGCACATACTCGGCCAGCACCACGTTCCCCGACATCTCCATGATGTATGCCACCAGTTCGCCGCTCAGCGTGGCATAGGATGAAAGATCGTCGATCACCGCCTCAAGCCGCTCCAGGTAGCTACGCAGCGCAGCGGCGTGCGCGGGTGTGCAATGCGCGGCAGCCAGTCCTGAGCCGGTGGTCAGCAGGGAGGCGCGCACTTCATAGAGATCATTCAGCTCCTGCGCCGAGAGCCGCGTCACGTGAGCGCCGCGTTGCGGCAGGATGGTCACGAGCCCGCGCTGCTCGAGCAGGCGCAAGGCTTCGCGCACGGTGGCGCGGCTAACGCCGAAGGCAGCAGCCAGTTCGGTTTCCCGCAGGCGCGCGCCCGGCAGGAAACTGCCCTCGGTGATGGATTGACCGAGCTGTTCGGCAATCTGCAGCGGCAACGTCTGAAACAGGTGCGGCTCGAATTTGGCTGGCATGGCAATGGCTGATGACATCTTGAATGTCGGCATTGTCGCAGGTTTTCACGTCCCTGCGCCGGCCAACCCCATGCCTCATCGTCCCATCCGGGGCGCGGACACTCCTCACTGCCCTGCTTCGTTGCTGCCGGCGATCCCCAAGAAAAAGGGGCGGCTTGCGCCGCCCCTGCCGCGGAGGGTGGAAATGCTGCGGCGGTCAAACAGACAGTTTGAGGACGCGCTTGGCGTTCTTGTACATCACCTTGTCGATGGCGTTCGACGAGAAGCCCAGCTTGCCGTAATCCTCCACCGACTGGCCCATCGGACGGAACGGATAGGAGCTGCCGAAGAGAATCTGTTCGCCCATGGTGCCGTTGGCGGCTTCCACATACAGCCCGCCGCCCGGCCCGAAGATATACATGTCCGGCACGATATGGACGTTCTCGTAGCGCAGCGCCACGCCGAGGATCTCGTTCACATATGGATAGAAGCCGTGATAGCAGACAATGGTCAGCGTCGGAAAGGAACGGGCAATATTGGCCACGGCCGACGGATGCACCAGGTCATGATTTGCGGCAGTCGGGCCGGACATGATGGTGACCGGCACGCCCAGCTTGTCGCACGCGTCATATACCGGATAGAACTGACGGTCGTCCGCCGCCACCGGCGGGCTGCCAAATGCTGGCTCGACGTTGATGCCCTTCAGCTTCAGCTTTTCCACCGCACGCTCGACTTCATTCACAGCGGCACGGATGCCCATCGCATACGGATCAACCGAGCCGATGCCGATCAGCTCCTTGAACGGATCAGTCATGCTCTTGATCTCGTCATTCGTATGCTTGATCCCCGGGGTGTCGCGGCCCACCACGACCGAGGCCGTGATGCCAGTCCCCTTGATTTCCTTGACGAACTCCTCGGCGCTCGACGAGCGCGTGAAATGCTCCTTGTCCTTCGAGCCGACGCGCCCGTTCAGCCATTTGACGACTTCGAACGACGGCGTACCCGGCGTCTTGCCGTAAAAGTCATGCAAAAAAGCCGGCCGGCTACGCATGTCGATGATCTTTTGTGCCATGTTGCGATTCTCCTGAGCGTGTGATCGGAGTGAAACAAACTGCCTGGTTCGGAACGGTCATTCAGCCGCTGTAGCGTTCTTGCGCTTGGCATAGGCCTCGACGAAATCGGCCGCTGCCTTGCTGCCGCCGGAGAACGACTTCATCGCCTCCTCATGCAGCAGGGACAGTGCCTGCATCTTCACGTCGTTGGCGCGGTCGCTGGTGAAGAAGCTCGACAGCGAGCGCGGACGCGGCACATCCACCTCGATCACGGCGCGCACCTGCATCGGGGTGTTCGTCATGATCAGCAGGCGGTCTGCCAGGTACACCGCCTCGTCAATGTCGGTGGTCACGAAGAAGTTCGTGCGATGAGATTCCTCAAACAGCTTCGCGTAGTACTCCCACATCAACTCCTTTGACATGGCATCGAGCCCCCGGAACGGCTCGTCCAGCACCATCACCTCGGGGTTGTTGATCATGGCGCGAGCCAGCTCGGCGCGGCGCTGCATGCCGCCGGACAGCTGTGTCGGATACTTGTCACGGAACGCGGTGAGACCAACCTTGTCGAGCAGGAAGTTCGCCAAGTCGCGCGTCTTCTGGTTGTCCTCCCCGCGGGCGCGCGGACCGTACATGATGTTGTCGTAGGTCGTCATCCACGGAAACAGTGCGGACTCCTGAAACACCACCAGGCGATCTCGCCCCGGATGCGTCACGGGTTTGCCGTTGAGGGTGATCTTGCCGGACGTCGGCGATTCAAATCCGGCGATCAGCCTGATCAGGCTACTCTTGCCGCAACCAGACGGACCGATCATCACAGTCAGCTTGCTGCGCTCGATCAGGAATGAACAATCCTTGATCACATCCTTGGCGAACGGACCCTTGCCGTACGTTTTGCACACATGTTCGAGCTTGATCTCGCCAGCGGTCACCGCCAACTTCTTGCCGGTGGTATCCACCGGACGTTCTTCAAGTACTGCGGCCATTTCTGCCTCCTATCGCGTCCGCAACCACGGCGTAAAGAATCCGCCCATGCCACGCAGCAATTCACTGCACGCGTAACCGGCGATACCAATACTGATCATGCCCACCACGATCTGGTCGTAAGATCCGCCCACATACGAGTTCCAGATAAAGAAGCCCAGGCCGCCGCCAGAGCCGCTTCCACCGCCGCCTCCACCACCGCCCGAAATCATCTCCGCAGCGACCACCACGTTCCACGTGATACCCATGCCCACCGACGACCCGACCACGATGGAAGGCACCGTTGCCGGCAACACCACGCGCCGGAAGATGTCCCATTGGGACGAGCCCATCGCCTGGGCCGACTGGAAGTACCGGATGTCAATCGACTTCGCACCGCCAAGCACGTTGATCACGATAGTGAAGAACGCGCCGAGGAAGGTCACAAAGGCAATCGAAAGTTCCTGCGTCGGCCAGAAGATGATGGCTGCCGGCACCCAGGCCAGCGGCGGGATCGGCCGGAGGATCTCGAAGGTCGGGAACGTAATGCCGTAGAACACGCGGCTAACCGCCATGAGCAAGCCAAGCGGAATGCCGATCACCATCGCCGCGATGAAGCCCGACATCACACGCATCGTGCTCAGGTACCAGCTCGACCAGTAGCCGGCATCCCCCAGCAATCCGCCCCATGCCACCATCACCGACGACGGCGCCGGTACGTTGCCAATCCACGGCAGGCGTACACCTAGCCACTGCTCAGAACGCGAGCCGATTTCCCAGAGAACAAGGAAGACGATGATCGAGATCAATGCACGCCTGCCGGCCCGGCCAAAGAGCGCTGCTTTCCAACGTTTTGCCTTCATATGGCCTCCTAGCCTTCTTTCTCGCCAGCGGCGAACGATTTACGCGCTTCCTCGTGTACGGCCTCCGAGGTCTCGTCGAGGATCTCCCGGAAACGCGGGCTGGTGAGCACGCTGTAGTCGCGGGGGTGTGGAATATCCACTTCAAGGATCTTCTTGGGGCGGCAGGGGCGCGAGGTCATGATCACCAGACGGTGCCCCAGGAAGATCGCCTCCTCCAGGTCATGTGTGATGAAGAAGATCGTCACCTTGTTCTTGTAGTAGATATCCAGGAGCGCCTCGTGCATCACTGAACGCGTGAGCGAATCGAGCGCCCGGTACGGCTCGTCGAACAGCAGAACCTTGGGCTCGTTCATCAGGGCGCGCACGATTTCGACCCGGCGGCGCAAACCTGATGACACTTCACCTGGATAGTTATGCTCGGTGCCGCTCAGTCCCGCATCCGCCATCATGCTGCGGGCCTTCTCGTAGATTTCCTTCTTGCTCATCTTGCCCTGCATGAGCGGACCGAAGGCAACGTTCTCGAGATTGGTCTTCCAGGGAAACAGCGCGCCGTTCTGGAACACCACGATGCGGTCTGCACCAGGATCTGCTTTGGGCTTCTCCGGGCTGCACAGCACCTCGCCATCCATGCGGATGGTTCCTGACGTAATACTGTGGAAGCCCGCGATGGCGTTGAGCAAGGTCGTCTTGCCGCAACCGGATGGCCCCACGATCATGCAGATTTCACCGGCTGGAATATCCAGCGTGCAGTGGTCTACGGCCATCACCGCCGCGCCATCCGGGTCGTAGATCTTGACGACGTCATCGATCTGGATCGCTCCGCCACGCGCCGCATTGCTCGGCACGATCAGGCGATCATCTAGTGTTTCAAGTACGGCACTCATCAGCGACCTCCAATCGATTCTTCACGCACACGCCACTGCATCAGGTAATCACCCAGCACACGGACCATCGCACTGGTGACGTAACCCACCACGCCCAAGGTCACCATGCCGATGATGATGGTCGGATAGCGCACCATCGTGTACGACGTATTGATGACGTATCCCAGGCCGTACTGCCCAGAAACCATTTCCCCCGCGACCAGTGAGAACCACGCAACACCGACCGAGATCTGCAGCCCGGTGAATACGAACGGCAGCGAGCCGGGCACGATGACTTCCTTGAATACCTGCCAGCGGCTCGCACCCAGACAGGCGGCGGCACGCGTGTAGGATTCATCGATCGACTCCACGCCGAGCATGGTATTCAGAGCGGTGGCGAAGAACGATGCGAGAAAAGTCAGGAAGATCACCGGTGTTTCCGAGCCGGAAAACATCAGAATGGCCAGCGGGACCCAAGCCAGGATCGGGATCGGGCGCAGCAGCTCAAAGATCGGAAACACGTATTCCCGGAATGTGCGCGACCAGCCGAGGAACAGGCCCAACGGCACGCCCAGCGCCGTCGCCAGCAAGAACGCGATCGCCACGCGCCGGATACTTACCCAGATGTGCTGGTAGTACTCAGGTGTGTAGATCGACATACCGTAGATCGGATCACGGCTCAGGTATTCCGAGACCACGGTGGTCAGGCCTGGCATGTCCTGGAAACGTGGCAGCTTCCAGACCTCGACGGTGAAGTACCAGAAACCGAGGAACAGCGCGAAGCCAATCATCATGAGATAAGGCTTGGGGCTCTTCATCCACTCGCTGACGCGATACATCATCAGGCCGACGCCTGTCAGGACGGCAGTCTCTTTCTCGCCCTGGATCATTTCCTGGTTGGCTATCCGGTACACGTGTTCGGCCTCCTTGGGCAGGCTGAAGTCCTGGCGAATCATCGCGGCAAAGCCGCCCATGACGGCGTTACCGATGGCCGGGAACTTGCGGAACAGGTTGATCATGCTGTCGCCATCGATGACGACGACTTCGGTTCTTTCGAGGCAGGTGGTGGTGGCCAGGTGCCGCCGGCTGCCTTCCAGCACCGATGCCCAGCCGAATACGTCCCCACTGCGCATGGTGCGGTCGGGATCCTGCGACTGGGACGCGTCACCCAATGAATGGCGCACGCTGCCAGACGCAACGATATAGATGTTGCGGGCCGGATCGCCGATCTTGTAGACCACGTCGCCGGCATTGAAGATGACCCGGCGCGAGAGGCCGGTAATCTTGGAGATGAAGTCGTCCGGCGCCATCCGGAATGGCGCCGCACTCTTCAGCAAAACGTCGAGTTGTTCCATAGGTCCCTCTGCGACATCGATGCCGTCGAACGCGGCTTTTAGGGTCCGTCGTGATGCACCTGGCCATCCGCACCGGCCTGGCGCGGCACGGACGGCGAGATACGACCGTTACTTGCCTTTGAACTCGGACTCGGCCAATGCCGTGACCTGGCCGATCGGGCTGTTGAGGCCACGCTCGTTCAGGACCGCCTTGGCGAGATCCGGCATCACCGCATCAGGTCGCAGGGACTCCACATTGATACTCTTGATGGAGAAGAGGAACTTCGATGCCTTGTTGATCAGGTTCATGGCATCGTCATTGATGATGTACGGCATGTGCAGACGCGTAGGTGCGCCGCCGACCGCCGCAGGATTCTGGCCGTAGAGGGATGCCCACATCATCTTTTCCGTAAGGCCGGTAGTCTGCTTCGCGGCCATGCGCGCCACCTCGGCGGCATTCTTCGGATCGGCCAGGAACAGCTGGGCGTCAAGCTCGGCATTGAGCCAGGCCTTGACGATGTCGGGACGCTGCTTGATCAGGTCCGCACGCATCGTGAGGAAGCCGCCATCACGCTCCTTGATGACTTCACCCGAGACAATCCGCTTGGCCAGGCCTTCCTGCACGAGGCGCGACGCCATCGGCTCCCAGACCACGGCCGCATCGATCTTCTTGGCACGGAAGCCGCTGGTGATGACTTCAAGGTTCTGGTTCAGGTAAGCGGCAGGCTGTACCTTCTCGGCCTTGAAGATTTCCTGGGCAAAACGGTCGGAGCAGCTACCCTTCGGTACCGCTACCTGCTTGCCATCGAGCCACTTGATCGCATCCTTTTGCGATGCGAACTGCGGTGCATCCGGACGGGCCAGGAAAATATTGCACTGGTCCGTTCCCATGCCCAGTGTCGCCACGATGCGGATATCGGCAACATCCTGCTTGGTGGTCGCGACAATACCGGGCATGTCACCAACGTAGCCAATGTGCTGCTTGCCTGCCAGCATGGCGTTGACGATGATGGCGCCTTGCAGGCCGATGGCGAAATCGACGGTGGAACCCTTCGGCAGATACTTCTCGTAGAACTTCTTGTCGCGCATTACCACGCCCGACCAGGACTGGGTGTAGTAAGGCTGGTAACCGATCACCAGCTTGACCGGCTCGCCGACTTTTCCATAATCGATGTCGGCTGCGAGGGTAGGAGTGGTACTGGCAAATGCCAGACCGAGCGAAAGCAAAATACGGGGAATCCAACGACTGCTGCGGTACGTCATGATCAATTCCTCCTTATGGGGAGAGCACCTGTCCTGCTACAGGGAGCGCTCGGGTTGCCTCTGTCTCTCGATATGAATCTCTTTCTTCTAATGGTGAAACCAGCACGCGCGGTGCTGTGCTGCAAGAACGCGCCCTGCGACGCGTGAAACGGTGGCTTGTGCGGCTTAACCGCCGTTTGAACTCAATGCTTCGGAACGGACGAGAAAGATGTCGCCATCCTGCACGTCGATGTCATAGCGCTCGAGCGGCGCTTCGGCCAGTCCGATTGCATCCCCGGTGGTGATGTCCCACTGCCAGAGGTGCTGATGGCAGGTCAGCGTGGAACCATCGAAGTAACCTTCGTCGAGGCATACATCCTGGTGCGGACATAGTCCCTGGTAGGCGTAGTAGCACTCGCCCGCATTGGCCACCAGTACTTTCGTGCCATCGTCGATGTCATAGCTCTTCATGCCATTGGCCGGGATATCCTCAGCCTTGCAGATATGGATTTTCTTCATCGACGGCTCCTTAGCTGAACTTGTCGTAGCGGATATTCGCGGGTGAGACCCGCGCCTGCAGGAGCAGGCGGACCGACGCATCTACCGCCGGCGGCGGACCAGCGAGATAGGCGCGGATATTCTGTAGCCGGCCGGCCATGCCGCGAGCCGCGGCTTCGTGCACAAAACCATGGTCGAATGCCAGCAGGGGATAGTCGTCGATGAACGCCGGCGTGGCAGTCTCGTCCGAGAACACGACGGTGACGCGCAAGCGGACACCGCACTGCTCACGCAGGCGGCAGAAGGCGTCGAGAAAGAAAGCGTCGCGCATGGTCCGCACGCCGAAATAGACGTCGCCATCATGCGCATCGAAATACCCGTCGCGCGCGGCACGGGTCAAGATCGACATCATGCCGGCAATACCGCTGCCGCCGGCAATGCACAGGATGTCATGCTCCGTGTCGGCACTGAAGGTGGCATGCCCGATGGGTCCGAACACATCCACCGCGGTACCCGCGCGCTCCGCCGCGAACAGCCAGTCCGATACGGCGCCGCCGGGTTTCTTCTTGATAACGAATTCCAGGACGTTGGTCGTCGGTGCATAGTTGACCATCGACCAGCCGCGATAGCCATCGATGCCGGGCACGCGGACCAGCGCGAACTGCCCGGCTTCGAACTGGATGTCGCGCGGCAGCTCGATCCAGATCGACATCACGTCGTGGGTCAGTTTTTCGGTCCGGATGATCCTGCCCGGCATGACGGCCGGCAAAGCTGCCGGCACGCCATTGACCGGGCGGGCCACTTCGATTTCGAGATCGCCCATCGCCGAGCACTGGCAAAGCAGAAACTCCCCTTCCTGCTTGAGGTACTTCCGCCCTGGCGCATCCGGCCAGTGATCGATGATTTCACCGGAGACCAGCTTGGCCTTGCAGGTGCCGCAGGTGCCGCTGGCACACTCGTATGGCAATCCGATTCCATGGCACAGCCCGCCGTACAGCAGCCGGTCATCGCTGCCGACGGCATAGGCATGTGTTCCGTTTCGTGCGTTGATCTGGATTTTCAAGGGGACCCCCGCACGCGTCAGAATGGAATGTGGTAGCCGTATCCGAGCATGCGTGTCTCCAGGTGAATATTGCGATTCAACAGTTTGGGCCCGTCATCGTCGAGCTTGATGGTGTCGTACATCCGGCCCACCGCAAACAGCTCGGTGGCGCCACCCTCGAGCTGCGTGCGGAAAACCTGCAGGCCGCTGACGACCTCGGCCTGGTTCTTGGCGGGATCCTCTTTCACCATCTGCACGGTGGCATGACGGGTGATCGGCGACTTGTCGCTGTTGTGGCGCGGCAGGTTGGTGAAGAGCGTCTTCATGCCTTCCTTGTCATGCTCCAGCCACGTCATCTTTTTACGGATTTCCGGGCTGTACGCCGTGATCGAGTACGAGAAATCCGTATCGCACAGGTTCAGGAAGCCATCGAAGTTCTTGTCATCGAGCTCCATGCACGACTGGTAGATCAGTTCACTGATGCGGTTGCGCGAATCCATGTGGGGTCCTCTTGATTTCGGGATGTCGGGAAACAACGCTCAGGCCACGGCCTGTTCCTTGATCTGTCCATACGGGTCGTACGCCTTGCGGCCCATACGGCGGCTCCATTCCGCGTAGAAGTGACGCATGCCGCCTTCATCGTGGATGGTCATGTTCTCTTCGCGGCCATGCAGCACCCATTTGCTGTCGGTGCGCTCGCGCATCGCCAGGCCCTGGCCATGGCAGCCAAGCAGATCCTCGTGCAGGTTGCGGCCGAACGGTCCCCAGATGGTGTTGTGGTCGCGGATGCGCTCGGCGCGCTCGGCCGGCGTGTCGCGCTTCAGGCCCAGGCCGCGGAACTCGATCATCAGCTTGTTGGGACCAAGCGGAATCGCGGTGTCCATGCGCAACACCGACGTGCGCAGGTTGTAGGTCATGCCTGGGAAGATATCGATCAGCACCCAGCCGCCCGGCGCCAGGCCTGGCCAGCCCACGCCGCGCTCCTTGCTGCCCTCGTAGGCGTCGTACTTGATCGACATGGAGCCCACCGAGGCATGGCCGTTGGGATAGCCGGTGTACTTGCGGTCGAAGTAGCCCGGCTGGATCATGCCGGTGATGCGATTGAAGTAGTGCATGTAGTCGTGATAAAACTCGCTGTTCGTGTCATGCCACAGCTTGTAGTTGGTATTCACGACCGCGCGGTGGTAGTGGAACACTTCCAGCGGTTCGCTCAGGTGCTCGTCGAGCATGCCCATGGCGTCGCCGATGTACTCCTTCAGCGTGCAGCTATCGTCGTCGACGTTGACCCAGGCGAAACCGCCGTAGCCGACTTCGGTCTTCACTTCACGCAGGCCGGCATGCTGGCAGTCGAAGCGGTCCTGGTAGCCCTGCTTGCCGCGCGAGATGTCGACGCAGTCGCCCATCGAATCGAAAGACCACGCGTGGAAGATGCAGGTGATGCGCTTGGCATTGCCGACCGGTTCGTACAGCAGCGTGTTGCCGCGGTGCGGACAGATGTTATAGAAGCTGCGCACCTTCATGTCTTCGCCACGGATGACGATCAGCGGCGCGCCGCCAGGATGCTGGAAAGTGCGGTAATCGAACGGATTCGGAATCTCCGATTCATGGCAAGCGATGATCCAGCACTTATTGAAGATCTTGTCCTGCTCTTCGCGGAACAGGCCTTCGTCGGTGTAGATACTCGTTTCCACGAAATGTGACGTCGGGAAATTCGGGACTTCTTTCCATTCAATCGAATTGCGTGCCATCTCTTGACTCCTTTGCTATGCAGCCGGACGGGTTACAGGACTCGACACGTGCGAGACGTTCTGTCGTGGTTAAGCAGCCTCCGTGCCATGCCTGCCAAAATTGCCGGAAAGCCTTTTGCCATCGTGATCGGGCACGTCAGGCGAAGTGAAACGAAAAACGTGATTACGTTTCGATTTGAACCAGGGGGTCGAGGTCGCGTTTCTATTCGAAACGCTGGCTGGCATGGCGGTGGGCAAGTGCGCTGTGCTGCGCAGCTACAACGCGGATTTCGCGGAATCGGAGGAGCGAGGTAAGATCGGGGGTCGGCGCCCTGGAGACGCGCGCGCCGACCTGAAACGGATTCGTTGGCACCTTGCTTGCTTGGCCTTCCGGAACATCGCGCTCACACGGCCAGCGGCATCTCCCGGTGCCAGGCCTGACGCGGCAGACGGAGAATCAAAACGGACAAGCAACCAGGAACAGCCTTCGAAACAATCCTGCGCGAGGTGCAACGCCACGCGCATGAAAAAACTGACAAAGAAACAGGCTAACCTCAAGTGAAACACAGCTTCAATTCCCAAGGCCGGCTGCAACGCATGCTGCCGATGACCGTCTGGTGGAACCGCGTCAACCGTGAATCCTTGCGGGCCGACGTGCTCGCCGGTCTCAGCGGTACCATCATTCTCGTTCCCCAGGCCGTGGCCTATGCCACCATCGCCGGCCTGCCGCCGGAATATGGTTTGTACACGGCCATCGTGCCGGTGATTCTGGCCGCACTCTTTGGCTCGTCCTGGCATTTGGTATCGGGCCCGACGGCGGCGCTGTCCATCGTCCTGTTCGCGACTCTGAGCCCGCTGGCCGATCCGGGCTCCGCGCACTACGTGACGCTGGCGATGACCCTCACCTTCCTGGTGGGCATCCTGCAGCTGGCCATGGGGCTAGCGCGCCTGGGCTCGCTGGTGAACTTCATTTCACACAGCGTGGTGATTGGCTTTACGGCGGGTGCCGGGATCCTGATCGCGGTCAGCCAGTTCAAGAACTTCCTCGGCCTGTCGATTCCCTCCAAGGCCGGTTTCATTGAAACCCTGCAGGGCGTATTCCAGAATCTCGGCGATCTCAATCCGTTTTCGGTCGCGGTCGGAACCGTGACATTGCTGGCTGGCATCTTGACGCGCCGCTATGTGCCGCAGATCCCGTTCATGATCGCCGCCATGCTGGTGGGCAGCCTGTTCGCCGCGGCGCTGACGGCGCTCTTCGGCACTGCGGCGAGCGTTGCCACGGTTACGGCGATTCCGCGCAGCCTGCCGCCGATCTCACATCCTGATTTTTCGATGGACACCATCCGCCAGCTCTCCACGATTGCACTGGCCGTGGCGATGCTGTCCCTGACAGAAGCGCTGTCCATTGCACGGGCGGTGGCGCTCAAGTCCGGGCAGCGCATCGACGGCAACCAGGAGTTCGTCGGCCAGGGCCTCGCCAATTTCTTCGGCAGTTTCTTCTCGGGTTATGTCTCCAGCGGCTCATTCACGCGCAGCGGCATCAACTACACCGCGGGCGCGCGCACGCCGCTGGCCGCCGTGTTCTCGTCGCTGTTCCTGGTCCTGACGCTGCTGGTATTCGCACCGCTGGTGAGCTACCTGCCGATCGCCTCGATGGCAGCGTTGCTGTTCATGGTGGCCTACTCGCTGATCGACACCCACCACATCAAGGCCATCGCGAAGACGAGCCGCACGGAGAGTGCGGTGCTGTGGGTGACGCTGTTCGCCACGCTGTTCCTCGATCTCGAGTTCGCTATCTATGTCGGCGTGCTGCTGTCACTGATCTTCTACATCCGCCGCACCGCCCAGCCGAACATCCGCAGCGGCATGCCGGCGCCCGGGGACGACACGTACCATTTCGTGCCCGCAGACGGCAAACCGGAATGCCCGCAACTCAAGATCGCCTTCGTGGATGGCTCGCTGTATTTCGGCGCAGTCGACCACGTGCAGCAAACCCTGCAGAGCATCGACGCCGAACAGCCGACACAGAAGCATGTGCTGATCCTGGCGTCCGGTATCAACTTCGTCGATGTCGCGGGCGCGCACATGTTTGCCGAAGAAGCCAAGCGCCGCCGTGCCATGGGCGGCGGCCTGTACTTCCATCGCCTGAAGGCTCCGGTGGTGCAGGACCTGGCCAAGGGCGGCCAGCTCGAGGAAATCGGCGAGGAAAACCTGTTCGAGATGCGCCAGAACGTGATGGATCGGCTGTACGCAAAGCTGGATCCAACGATCTGCCGCAATTGTCCGCATCGCGTCTTCCGCCAGTGCCACGGCTATCTTCCGAATGGCGAGGCGCGGGAGGAGTCGCCCAGCGAGGCGCCGACGCGCATCAGCGCGTAGCACAGTGGCTGGCGCGCAACCCGGCGCCAGCCAGCAACCAAGCACAAGTGCATGGAAGGAGGAATCATGGACGAGCAACCGAAGATTCTGACGATCGTGAACGAGCCGACCGTTGCCCCTGTCGATCTGCTGGCGCGCGCGCAGTTCTTCGCCGGACTCACGCGACTGCAGTTGCAGCGCATCGCCGCGATCAGCGTGATCCACACGTATGACAAGGATGCCCACATCTACCGCACCGGCGAGATTGCACAGCATCTCTATGTCCTGGCACAGGGCATGGTGCGGTTTGCGGTGGGCCTGGGCGGGCGCGACAACCCCGGCAGCGATATCCTCCACCGCCACGAGGTCTTCGGCTGGGCGGCCATGACGCCCAGCGACAATATCCGCATCGCCAATGCAACCTGCCTGACGCCGTGCACGGTACTGGCCATCAACGGCCGTGAACTGATCGGGCTGATGGAGCAGGACCAGCCGATGGGCTACCAGATCATGAAGCAGCTGGTAGGCCTGATCACGGGCACCTTCACGGCTTCCGTAGCCGGCTGACCCTTTCACTCAATCTGGCCTGCACGGTCATGCCGGCGGGCGGAGACCTTCTATGCTGCCGCTCCTGCTCCTGATTTCGCTCGGCGTCGGTGTGCTGATCGGCGCCGTCGGCGTCGGCGGCGTGCTGCTGATTCCCGCGCTCAATGTCACAGCTGGCCTGACGATCCAGCAATCGATGGCGACGGCGCTGTTCACATTCATCTTTACCGGCATCGTCGGCACCTGGCTATTCCAGAAGCGCGGCAGTATCGATTGGGGCATCACCGTGCCGCTCTGCATCGGCGCCGCGCTGTTCGGCTTTCTCGGGGCGTGGGCCAACACATGGCTCGACAGCCGTGTGCTAACGCTGATTCTCGCCGGGCTGATCGTGTTCGCTGGCGTTTACACCCTGAGGGGCAGCACCGGCAGCCACCAGGAAGCCTTTGCGGGACAACGCCGCCGCCAGCAGTGGCTGCTCGCGGCCATCGGGGCGGCCGTCGGATTCGGCTCGGGACTCACCGGCGTCGGCGGCCCTGCATTGTCCGTGCCGCTGTTATTGCTGTTTGGTTTCTCTCCACTGTCTGCCATCGGTGCAAGCCAGGTGATCCAGATCCTCGCCTCCGTTTCCGGTACGCTGGGCAACCTGCAGTTCGGCACCATCGATTTCAAGCTCGCAGCCATCGTTGCCGTCGTAGAAGTCATCGGCGTGGTGATCGGCGTGCGTATCGTGCACGCCGTCAATGCGCAGGTATTGCGCAAGGCCGTGGCGATACTCTGCCTGCTGGTCGGTGCGGGACTGGCACTGCGCGCATTCGGCATACTCTGATTTTCTGCAACAGTCTCAGACCGGTTCTTGCGTGGAGCCGTCCTTGGTCATGCCCCAGCGGCGGCGGCGCTCCCACAGCGCCTTGCGGCCAATGCCAAGCAATGCCGCCAGCTCTACTTCGCTGTGCGTATCCTGGTAGAGCAGGATGCATTCCTTGATGTATTCCTCGATCGACAGCGGTTTCTGCGCACGTTCCAGACGCGGTCCGGAGCGGCGCTCGTTGAGCGTCAACTCGGCGAGATCATCGCGCGTCAGCATCTCTGAATCAGCGAGGATGACCACGCGCTCGATGAGGTTCTCCAGTTCGCGGATATTGCCTGGCCAGTCGTGCGCCATCAGCGCCTCGATAAAGTCTCGCCGCATGGTGTAACGGCTGGATGTGCGCCGACTGTGTGCGCGCAGAAAGTGTTCGGCCAGTAGTTCGATATCGCGGCCGCGCTCGCGCAACGGCGGCACCTGGATGGTGATCACGTTGAGGCGGTAGTACAGGTCTGCGCGGAAATTGCCGGCGGCGGCTTCGGCCTTGAGATCGCGGTTGCTGGCGGCGAGAAAGCGCGTGTCCGTGACATAGCTTTGCGTGGAGCCGAGCGGCCGCACCTGGCGTTCCTGGATGACGCGCAACAGCTTGACCTGCACATGCAGCGGCAGCTCGGAAATTTCGTCGAGGAAGAGCGTGCCGCCGCTCGCCTCGCGGATCAGCCCTTCGCTGGCACTGACAGCGCCGGTGTAAGCGCCCTTGGCGTGGCCGAACAGTTCCGACTCGACCAGGTCGGCGGGAATCGCTCCGCAGTTGACCGGCACGAACGGCCGGTCGGCGCGGTCGCCACCAAAGTGGATGGCCTGTGCCACCAGCTCCTTGCCGGTGCCGCTCTCGCCCTGGATCAGGACGTTCGCATCAGTGTGCGCCACGCGCTGGATCACCGTGCGCAGCCGTTGCACAGCATCGCTCTCGCCGATGATCTGGTTCTTCGTGAAGACCTTCTTCAGGCTGCGCTTGAGCACAGCGTTCTCGCGGTGCGTGCGGCGCTCGCTCAGGGCGCGGCGCACGGAGAACATGAAGTCGTCATTGTCGAACGGCTTGATGATGTAGTCGTTGGCGCCGCGCCGCAGCGCCTGGATGGCAGTTTCCACCGACGAGAAACTGGTCATGAGAATCACCGGGATCTCGCGGTCCTTTTGCTTCACAGCCGCGATGATGTCGAGACCGCTCAGGTCCGGCAACTTGAGATCGGTGATGACCAGATCGAAATCCTTCTGGAACAGGCAATCAAGCCCGGCCTGCCCGGTGTGGTACAGGTTGCACTCATAGCCAGCACTGGTCAGCAGCATTTCGACGCATTCGCCGATGCTCACATCGTCGTCGACTACCAGGATGCGTTCCATCACCGCTGGCCGGTTCGCCATGCCACCTCCTGCGCGACTCACTGGTCGCGGAATGCGGGCAGGCCAATCTCGAAGCAGGCGCCCAACCCGGGATTGTTGCGCGCGCTGATGGTACCGCCATGCTCGCGCAGAATTTCACTGCAGATCGCCAGGCCGAGGCCCGTGCCCTTGCCCGTGACCTTGGTGGTGAAGAAGGGCTCGAAGATGCGCTCGAGCATGGCCGGGTCGATCCCCGGTCCATCGTCCATGACCCTGACACTGACGGTATTGCCAGACACTACCGACGTGATGCGGATATGCCCCGCGCCGTTCATGGCTTGGGCGCCGTTGATCAGGATATTGGTAAACACTTCCTGCAACTGCCCCGCATGCGCATAGACGATGGCTTCGGGGTTCTCCTGCAGGTCGACGGTCACGCCGCTAAAGCGCGCATCCGGCAGCAGTACCGCCAGCGCTTCGCTGATGGCGTAATCGACGGGCAACGCCGTACGCGGCGCGTCGCCCACGCGCGAGAACTCCACCAGACGGCGCGAGATGTCCATCAGGCGCTGCACATTGGAGGAAATATTGGCGAGTCCCTTGCGTACCGTTTCCGGACTAAGGCGATCGCCGGACAAGAGGATCTGTACCATCGAGCGCATGGCGGTAAGCGGGTTGCTCACTTCGTGGCTGACCCCGGCGATCATGAATCCCAGGGTCGCCAGGCGGTTGGTCTGGATATCGGCGACCTTGCGGGCACGAATGGCGTTGCGGTCTTCGATGATCAGGCAGAACCCTTCAGGCAGGGCACGCAGGTGCAGGCGCTCGTGCGTGACGCCGGCGATGGTCTCGCGTGTGACATCGCATTGCTGCGGTGCAATCCATGGCGCTTCACCGCCGAGCGCGATGATGTATTCCGGTATCAGGTCGGCAAGATGCCGGCCGATGGTCTCCGTATCGAGCCCGAGCTTGTGCGCCTCTCCCCCAACACTCGTGATCCGCCCATCGAAACCCATTACCACGGCGGGCCATGGCAGCAGTTCGATGAACGCAAGCAGAGCATCGTCCGAGAAAGCGATAGATTTCATGGCTCCATGGGGATAAAGACCGCGATCCGTCGGCAAGCCGAACGTCGCGGTCAATTTTTCTGGCAACCATAACGCGTAACGCACGCTGGCGCAATCCTTTTGCCAGCCCCATCAGATGATGTTGCGCTCCATCAGGGGACGCCGTTCCGATATTCGGGAAAAGGCAAGCGGCGAAAGGTCGAGTGAACGGTAGCCGCCGAGCAGCATCAGTTCGGCCAGCCCACGCCCGACCGCTGGCGCATGCTGCAGGCCATGGCCTGAGAAGCCATTGGCAAAGTACAGATTGGGGCAGTCTGCATGCAAGCCGAGGATCGCGTTGTGATCGAACACATTCATCTCGTAATAGCCTGCCCACGCGCCCGTCATACGCACGGCCACAAACGCCGGTACACGCTGCGCCAGCGCGGGCCATATCAAGGTCTCGAACGCGCCAATATCGGGATCCAGCGGCAAGTCGTCGAGATCGTCGGCCGGCGCGGGAGCATAACCACACAGGAACTGCTCACCTTCCGGACGGAACCACAATCCACCCGGCTCGATGACCAGCGGGCAGCGCGGCAGCCGCTCGGGGCAGGTGAAACTGAACACCGTGCGCCGCCGCGCGTGCACCGGCAGTTCGATACCAGCCCAGCGTGCAACGACCGCCGCCCACGGACCAGCAGCATTGACGGCCATGTCGCAGTGCAACGTTGCACCCTCGCGCACCGTCACGCCCGCCACGCGGGGACCACGTCTTACAAACCCGTTCGCTTCCGCGTGGACGAATGCCACACCCTGCGCACGCGCCTTCGCGCGAAAGGCCTGCAACACACTGTAGCCGTCATACCAGCCCTCGCCCGCTCGGCCGAGCGCACCGCAACGCAGGCCGCGGGTAGCCAGCCATGGAAAGGCCGTGCGCAGTTGCGTGGACGACAGCAGATCAACCGCGACGCCGTGCGCATGTTGCATGCGCACATTCTCTTGCAAGGACGCCGCACCGGCCGTACTTGCCAGGAACAGATAACCGGGCTCGACCAGCCCGATGTCGGGCGCCGTTTCGCCCACGCGCAACTGCGTGCCGATGTGCCTGAAGAAGTCGATGCCGTACTGCGACATGCGGATGTTCACCGGTGTCGAGAACTGCTGGCGAATCGAGCTGGCGGAACGTGCGGACGAGGCATTGCCATATGTAGGGTCGCGCTCCAGCACGGTGACCTCGCATGCGCCCGGCGTCTGCGTAAGGAAGGTGGCGATGGCGCTGCCGATGACACCACCGCCGATGATGACGATGCGGAGTGGCGTGCTCATGATGAGCCTTGCGGACTGGGAGCGGTGTCCGCGAAGTCGAATCGGACGCCCTGCGCCAGCGGCAGGCTATCGCCGTAGTTGATGGTGTTGGTGGCGCGCCGCATGTAGCTGCGCCATGCATCCGAACCGGCTTCGCGGCCGCCGCCCGTGGCTTTCTCGCCGCCGAAGGCGCCGCCGATCTCCGCGCCCGAGGTGCCGATATTGACGTTGGCGATACCGCAGTCGCTCCCCGCGCTCGACATGAAACGCTCCGCTTCCTGCATGTCGCGCGTGAAGATGGCAGACGACAATCCTTGCGGCACCGCGTTGTGCAGCGCAATCGCCGTCTCGAACGCGTCGTATTCCAGCAGATAGAGAATCGGCGCGAACGTCTCGCGTTGCATCACGGCGGTTTGCGCAGGCATGCGCACCAGAGCCGGCGCGGCGTACCAGCCGCCGGCAACCGGGGTGCGACGCGTGCCACCACAGAGAACTTCGCCGCCTTCGCGACGCGCCTGTGCGAGTGCGGCCTGCATGGCGTCGAACGCCTCGGCGTCGATCAAGGGGCCGACCAGCGTTGCCGGATCGAGCGGATGGCCGACCTGGATCGAGGCATAGATGTGCTGCAGTCGCGCCGTCAGTTGCACGCTGATGTCGCGGTGCACGATGAGGCGCCGCAGCGTGGTGCAACGCTGGCCGGCCGTGCCGGCCGCGGAGAAAGTGATGGCGCGCGCGGCCAGCTCCAGGTCGGCGCTCGGCGTGACGATCATGGCATTGTTGCCCCCCAGTTCGAGAATCGACCGGCCGAAACGCGCTGCCACCTGCGCGCCCACCTGCTGCCCCATGCGGCTGCTGCCGGTGGCGCTAAGCACTGGCACCTGCGGCGACTGCGCGAGCACCGCGCCGATCTCCGCACCACCCGGCAGCACCGCATGCAATCCAGGCCATAGTTGTGCTGCTGGCAGATCGTGCTGCGCGGCGAATGCAGCCCAGGCGCGCTCCAGCAGACGGCTACAGGCCAGCGCGGTAAGCGGAGTTTTCTCCGAGGGCTTCCAGACGATGCTGTTGCCGCACACCAGTGCGAGGGTTGCATTCCACGCCCATACCGCCACCGGGAAATTGAAGGCGGTGATGATGCCGGTGACACCGAGCGGATGCCATGTCTCCATCATGCGGTGCGCGGTCCGCTCGGATGCAATGGTGCAGCCATAGAGCTGGCGCGAGAGGCCGACGGCGAAATCGCAGATGTCGATCATCTCCTGCACTTCGCCCAGCCCTTCAGACAGTATCTTGCCGCTTTCCCACGTCACCAGCGCGCCCAGTGCCGGTTTGTGGGCGCGCAGTTGCAGCCCGAGTTCGCGCACCAGTTCGCCGCGTACCGGCGGCGGCACGGTGCGCCACTGCAGGAATGCCGCATGCGCATGCGCGATCGCCTGCTGGGCGACAGGGGGCGATGCAGGCTCGAGGCTGCCCAGCAGTGTGCCGTCGATCGGCGAATGGACTTGTTGCGATCCGGACGCGAATGGCGCAGGTTCGCCGAACAAGGCAGTGAAGATGTCCGCAGGCTGCATGGTCGGTCCTCCGGCAAAGCGGTGGCTGTCCCTATACCTTATGCGTAGACAGGAGAATGTGCGTTTCCGTGTTGACAATGCCCTTGATCAGGCGGATGCGGCCGAGCGCCCGGTCGAAGGCCTCGAGGTTGTCGGCGCTGATCTCGGCCACCACATCCCAGCGGCCATTGGTGGAATGCAACGCCGTCACGGCGGGGTCGCCGCGCAGCGCGCGAATGACGTCCGGCGCGCAGCTACCTTCCACCACGATGGTCATCCAGGCGCGAATGCGGTTGGGTTGGGCTGACTGGCGCAGGCGCACGGTGTAGCCGGCGATGACCCCATTGTGCTCGAGCCGCGCGAGCCGGTTCTGAACGGTACCACGCGAAACGCGCAGCTTGCCCGCCAGCGCCGATACACTGAGGCGCGCGTTATCGCGCAGCAGGCCGATGAGCTGCCGGTCGGTATCGTCGAGCCTGATCTGGTCGTCGTCCATGGCATGCCTCCTGAATGGCCAAGAAGCCAAGGGCCAGAGAGTCTAAGGCCACCTGCCCGATACCCTGCGCCCCTTGGCATCGGTGGCGATAGCGCCGCCACGGCAGTCTGACGGGTACGCATGGCACGGCATCTGTCAGTCTGCTGGCCCTTATTGATCATTATGGGCAATTTCCTGGCGAATTGAAGCACTTTTGAGGCTTCTGCCTGGGCATGCCGTCGACTACGCTATCTATACGGGACACCCTCGCCCCGCCCCGACTGGAGACGCGCCCATGGTCACTACGCCGCAGTTCCTGATGGTCTCGCCAACTTGCTTCGATGTGTCGTATCACATCAATCCGTGGATGCGGCCGGATGCCTGGCAGGAAGATCCGGATGCGATGCGTCAACGGGCGCTGGCGGCGGCCGACGCTTTGCGCGCGAGTATCGAACAGGCCGGCGGAAGCGTGGAAATGGCGGATGGGGTGCCTGGCCTGCCCGATATGGTGTTTCCCGCCAACGCCGCCGTGGTGCTGGATGGCAAAGCCATGATGGCGCGCTTTCGCTATCCGGAGCGTCAGGGTGAGGAAGTGCACTTCCTGACGCTGTTCCGCACGCTGCAACAGCGCGGCCTGATCCGGGAAATCGTGACGCTCCCACCTGGCTGCTTTCAGGAGGGCGCCGGCGACTGCATCTGGGATGCCGGCCGCCAGCATTTCTGGGCCGGCTTCGGTCCGCGCTCGTCGCGCAGTTCGCTGGAAGCCATCGCAGCGACCTTCGACAAGCGGGTGGTGCCACTGGAGCTGGCCACCGAGCGCTGCTATCACCTCGATGTCTGCTTCTGCCTGCTGAGCGGCGGCGAGATCCTCTACCTGCCTTCCGCGCTCACGCCGCAGGCCCTGCGCACACTGCGCAGGACGGTGAACCCGGACATGCTGATCGAAGCCACGGAAGACGACCTGCTGCACTTCAATATCAACGCTGTCAGTCTGGGCCGCGAGATCATCACCAGCCTGTGTACGCCAGCCTTGCGACAACGGTTGCAGGCGCGCGGCTATCACGTCACCGAAGTGGATCTTGCGCCGTTCATGCTGTCCGGCGGCGGCGCGTACTGCATGACCTTGCGGCTCGACCGGAGCAGCGCACCGCAACATGGCGCGCTCCATCCCACGCTGGCGGATGCGGCGCACTAGCCATCGATAGCGCGTGGGGTAAAACAGCGGGAGGCGGTACTTGAAGGCGGTACTTGGGGACGATCCCTGGGGGCGATGCCGGGAAGCTCGGCGCTGGGAGAACCATCATGACACGCTATCTGGATGTTCAGCACATGCGACAGCTTTGCGCGCGGGTCGGCATTGCTGAGCTGCTACGCCGTATCGCAGCGGCGATCGAGGCGGATTTCCGGCGCTGGCCCGATTTCGAGAAATCGCCGCGCATCGCACGCTATGCCCGGGAGGGTGTGATCGAGCTGATGCCTGTGGCCGACCGCAGCCATTTCGGCTTCAAGTACGTCAACGGCCATCCCGGCAATCCGCGCCATGGGCTGCCGACCGTGATGGCTTTTGGCGTGCTGTCGGACATGCACACTGGCTACCCGCTGCTGTTGAGTGAACTCACCCTGACCACCGCGCTGCGCACGGCGGCCACCTCGGCACTGGCAGCGCGTTTACTGGGCCGACCCGACGCGCGCTGCATGGCCATCATCGGCAATGGCGCACAAAGCGACTTCCAGGCTCTGGCCTTCATGACCCTGCTCGGCGTGCGCGCCCTACGCCTATATGACATTGACCCGGCCGCCATGCGCAAGCTGGCCGACAATCTCTGCGCCGTGTGCGCCGCGAGCGGCATGCCGCCTCCCGAAATCCGGTTGTGCGGCTCGGCGCGCGAAGCGGCGGCGGGGGCCGATATCGTCACGACCCTCACCGCGGCCCAGGCGCGCGCCGAGGTGCTGACGCCCGACATGCTGGTGCCCGGCTTACACGTCAATGCCGTCGGTGGAGATAGTCCGGGCAAGACGGAATTGCACCGCGACATTCTCAAAAATTCGAAAGTATTCGTGGAATATTTACCGCAGACACGCATCGAGGGGGAGATTCAACAAATACCGGAACTAAATGCCACCGAATTATGGAACGTTCTCAACGGTACCCGTCCCGGACGAACCTCAGAGCATGACATCACGGTCTTCGATTCGGTCGGTTTTGCACTCGAGGATTTCTCGGCATTGCGGGTGCTTTTCGAATTGAGCAGCGCGCTGGAAATCGGTAGCCAGCTCGACCTGATCGCGACTCCCGATTCACCCAAAAATCTCTTCGGCCTGCTGCTACATGCACCATCTGAGCCCAGTCCTGACAAGGCTTGCGCACTCACGCCGTGCATGTGATGCACTGTCCTCGGGATTTCCCTGAGAGGCGTCACAAACTGGTTGACGCCTAGAAAATTTATCCGTATAACGACTCGTGCAGGATCTTAGGGTAAGTGAGGTTGGTGTTCAGTTGATCGCTCATGCGGTTGGTATGTCGATTGTCTGCTTCCTGGATCTTCGTATGCAAGCGAGCGAAAGCTCATATCAACACTATTAAGGAAGTAACATGGCAACGGGTACCGTTAAGTGGTTTAACGACGCAAAAGGTTTTGGCTTCATTACCCCGGAAGACGGCGGTGAAGATCTGTTCGCACACTTTTCCGCCATTGCCGGCACGGGCTTCAAGTCGCTGGCCGAAGGCGCCAAGGTGAGCTTCGATGTGACGACCGGTCCGAAAGGCCGTCAGGCTTCGAACATCCAGGTCATTGGTTAATACCAGCCAGCACCGGAAAGCCCCCGCACTGCGGGGGCTTTTTCTTTGTGGCAGCTCGTGTGCCGCCATCATGCCAATGTGCGGTCCGCGCCCTTCCAGGCCGGGACTTTCGCTGTTGCGCCGCATCAAATATAATGACGGATTGCACGGGTTCGCTTGAATCCACAATCATCAAAGAAGCGCGATCAAAATGAAGTAACCCGGTTCTGGCCGGGGGTGCGGCGACAAGCCGTACGACGAGCATGGCAAGGCCGCTCACCGGTGCCAGAATCATTTTGATCGCGTTTCCAATTCTCGCCCGCTTCGCCCCGCCTCGCGTGGCATCCGCTCTGACGAAGCGCCTCGAACTCCTGATGCCGGCCGCGCCCCTCGGGCTGCTGGCCACGCCCGGCCCGTCTGCCGGAACCTCGCGCCTCTGGCGCGACCGCACGCACCCTGCGTCCTCCGCACACGGCCCGCCGCCTGTGCGGCAACACCGCGCTGCCTGAGCGCATAGAAGGAAAAGCAATATGTCAAAAGAAGATCTGATCGAACTGGAAGGCGTGGTTGCCGAAGTGCTGCCCGATACCCGTTTTCGCGTCATGCTGGAAAACGGCGTCGAAGTCGGCGCATATGCTTCGGGAAAGATGCGCAAGCACCGTATCCGTATTCTCGCCGGCGACAAAGTCACCATCGAGATGTCCCCGTATGACCTGACCAAGGCACGGATCAGCTTCCGCCACAAGGATGAGCGCCCGTCCGGCGCCCCGCGTCCGCAACGGCCGGGACAGCGCCGCTAAGGCGTACGCGGTACCGTTCTTGCACAGCCGGCCGGTCTGGCCGCTGCCTGGGCAGGCGTGGACCGCACAAGAAAAAAGCACCCCGCAGGGTGCTTTTTTTTGGCCGGATGGACTGACGCGCCGCGTACCGACCAGACTCAGGCCGGCTGGCGCATCCCGCGTTCGCCGCGCTCCGCCCGCTCTTGCTGGCGCTTTAGCACCTGCTGGCGTTGCTCTGGCGTCAGCAGCGCGAAAATCTTCTGCTGCGTCTCGGCGCGCATCACGCTCAGCGAGGCCCGCGCCTGCGCTTCGGCCCCCGCCAGCTGGCGAGCCTTGGCGGCGTCGAAGGTAGTCGCCAGGCTCAGCTTGCGCAGTTCGGCGCGATTGGCGCGTACGATCTTCATCTGATCGCGCACGGCGGGCATTTGTGCATGGCGGATCTTGAAGATCTGATCCTTTTGCGCGTCACTCAGGTTGAGGCCGCGCATCATCATCCCGTCGCCACGATGATGGCCACGATGGCCGAAATGATGCTTGCCGCGCTCACCACCGTCATGCTTGTGCATCGCACGCTCGCCGGCAGCCGGCGGCTGTCCCTGGGGCGGCGTGGATTGGGCGGAAACCGCGCCGGCGCCGAGCAGGGCAGCGGAGGTCATCAGAACGGTGAGATAACGCTTGGTCGTGATCATGTCGAGCTCCTTCTTTCTGGTTGGGTCCGGCCGCCGCGGGAGTGAGTGCGACGCCGAACCATGGATCGAAGTGTCGGCGATGCCCGCGTAAAGTGGGGTGAATGGAGCGTAAAGATCGCGTAAAGAATGTGAGAAAGCCCGGCGGCCGGTTGGCACACCCGGCCTGATCGGGGAAGATAACGTTACCGGAACGCTATCTAGAGGAAAGGCTGTGCGGATTGTACTGGTCGACGACGACACCGAGCTCTGCGCCATGCTGGCGGAATACCTCGCCACTGAAGGCTTCGAGACCGACACGCTGCATGACGGCGAAGCCGGCGTGAAAGCGGCTCTGTCCGGCGACTACGCGGCCGTGGTGCTCGACATCATGATGCCCCGCCTGAATGGCATCGACGCCCTGCGACGCATCCGCCAGAGCAGCCGCATCCCCGTCATCATGCTGACCGCCAAGGGCGACGACATCGACCGCATCGTCGGTCTCGAACTCGGCGCGGACGACTACGTGCCCAAGCCCTGCTCGCCGCGTGAACTGGTGGCACGCCTGAGGGCCATCCTGCGGCGGTCCGGCGATGCGGCACGGCAAAGCCGTACCACCGAGCCGGCCGCACTCGGCCCGATCCGCGTCTATCCTGAGCAGCGCCGCGCCGAATGGGAGGGCACGCCGCTGGAATTGACGAGCGCCGAATTCAACCTGCTGGAAATGCTGGTGGCCGGCGCCGGACGCGTGCTGACCAAGGCAGCCCTGTGCGAGGGCGCGCTCGGCCGTCCGCATACGCGTTACGACCGCAGCGTCGACGTCCATATGAGCAACCTGCGCCAGAAGCTGGCTGCCTTTGCAGATGGCCAGGCACCGATCCATACGGTGCGCGGGGTCGGCTACAAGATGGCATTCGAGTAAATCAGAGTCAGCATGGGCCGCCTGTTCTGGAAGATCCTCATCGCCTTGTGGCTGACGCTGATCGGCGTGTCGATTGCCGTCGGCTTCGTGATCGCGCTCTACAACGAGTCACGCGCACCCGCGCCTGAAGAACTGGCGAGCGGTCCGCGCATCGCGCTCATGACGAGCGCCGCATCCAATGCCCTGCGCTTTGGCGGCACCCCCGCCTTCGAGGCCCTGCTGGCCGACTGGCCACGCTTCACGCGCGAGCGGCTGTTCGCGGTCGACGGGCAAGGCGCGGACGTACTCGGGCGCACGGTGCCTGCTGCCGCCCTGGCCCGCGCCCGCACGCTCAGCAACGAGCCGCAGCAGGCCGATGACAGCAGCCAGGACCCACGCCGCAGGCCCACGGTGCAGATTGCCACCACCCCGGCCGGTCAGGACATGCTGGTGTTCATCGCCGCCCCCGATGGCGTGGCAGCCGACCGCCGCGGACCGCCGGGGCGCAACCGGCCTGGCACCATCGCCGGCGTACCGATTCCCCCCCTTCTGATCAGCGGCGTGGCCGCACTGGTGTTCGCCGCCCTCATGGCGTGGTACCTCTCGCGCCCCATCCGCACGCTGCGCCGCGCCTTCGACCGGCTCGCCCAAGGCGACCTCGAGACACGCGTCGCGCACGAGATGGGTAAGCGCCGTGACGAAGTGGCCGACCTCGGCCGGGATTTCGACCACATGGCAGCGCGTCTCAGCCATCTGGTTTCCGCCCAGCGCCAGTTGCTGCACGATGTCTCACACGAACTGCGCTCGCCGCTCGCGCGCCTGCAGGTCGCCATCGGGCTCGCCCGCCAGAGCGATATGGCACCGGATGGCCCGACCGCAGCGGCCTTCGAGCGCATCGAGCGCGAGTCCAACCGTCTCGACCTGCTGGTCGGCGAGCTGCTGACGCTGTCGCGCCTCGAGGCACGCGCCGATGCGGCGGGCGATGAGTATTTCGACATGCTGGAACTGACCGAAGCGGTGCTCGACGACGCGCGCTTCGAAGCCGAGAACGCCGGCATCAGCTTGCGGTATGCGCAGGAAGGCTGCACAGCCGATAGCGAGGCGCTGGTGCGCGGGCGGGCCGAGCTCTTGCATCGCGCGCTGGAAAACATCGTGCGCAATGCATTGAAGTATTCACAAACGGGCCAGTCGGTGGATGTCATGCTGCACTGCGCACCGCAGCGCGTCTGCATCTCGGTCAGCGACCAAGGCCCCGGCGTGCCGCCCGGGCAGATTGACGCGATCTTCGAACCTTTCGTCCGGCTCGGCAATGCGCCGGCCAATGGCGGCTATGGACTGGGACTGGCAATCGCGCAGCGCGCCGTACTGGCGCATGGCGGCACGATCGTAGCGGCTAACCGGCCGGCGGGTGGATTGATGGTGACCATCACCCTGCCGTTGGCCGAGGGCGCCTGACAGCCGGCGGACAGGAACGCAGTCCTTGCCGGGCAGCGCCCGTCATGCGACGAGCGGCGGCTCCTGCATCAGCGCAACCTGCTCGCGCAGTTCAAGAATGCGGTCCTGCCAGTAGCGCGGCGTATCGAACCACGGGAAGGCGGCCTTGAACGCCGGATCATCCCAGCGGCGCGCCAGCCAGCCGGAGTAATGGATCAGGCGCAGCGTGCGCAGCGCTTCCACCAGATGGAGTTCGCGCGGATCGAAGCTGCAGAAATCCTCGTAGCCCGCGAGGATATCGCCAAGCTGGCGCGTCATCGCGGCGCGGTCGCCAGACAGCAGCATCCACAGATCCTGCACCGCCGGACCCATGCAGCTATCGTCGAAATCGACGAAATGCGGGCCCGGCAAGGCGCCCGCGCCGTAACGCGGGGCATCGGCCTCGTCGATCCACAGCACGTTGCCCGCATGGCAGTCGCCATGCAGGCGCAAAAGATTGACGTTACCGGCGCGCGCATGGCAGGCCTGCACGGCTTCCAGCGCCTGATCGACAACACTGCGCCACGCCGGCAGCAGTTCCGGCGGAATCATGTCATGCGCCAGCAGCCAGTCGCGCGGCGCATGGCCGAATGAATCGATATCGAGGGTCAGGCGATGGCGGTAGGGTTCGAGTGTGCCCAAAGCGTGGATGCGCCCAAGAAAGCGGCCCATCCATTGCAACGTATCGGGCTGGTCGAGCGCCGGGACGCGGCCAGGACAACGCGGAAAGACCGCGAAGGCAAAGCCACCGTACTCGGGCAGCGTGCAGCTGCCACGGTCGTCTGCCAGCTGCCCCACAAACTCGGCCGCGAATGCCAGCGGCGGCACGGCCGGAATTTCCGCATCGGCCAGTTGCTGTACAAAGCGGTGCTCTTCGAGGATCGCCTCGCGCGTCCAGCGGCCAGGGCGATAGAACTTGGCCACCAGCGGCGCACTCTCTTCCATGCCGACCTGGTAGACACGGTTTTCGTAGCTGTTGAGGGCGAGCAGCCGCCCGTCCGGCCGCAGCCCCACCGACTCGAGTGCCTCGAGGATCCGTTCCGGCGAGAGACCCGCGTACGGGACAGTGGGATCGGCGGCCATGGGCAGACGCCTCAGGACTTGTTGCCGCCGCCCAGCAGAGCGGCATGTGGCCGACGGGTGCGCCCCGCGGCTGAATGACCAGCCGGAGCATCCTGCCGCGCCGCGGGCTGCGCGGGTCGGGCCTGCGGTGCACGCGCCGGCGCGCCGTGACGCGGCGCCTGTGTGGCTGCGGGACGGCCTTGTCCGTTGCCCTGCACAGGCTTGCCACGGGCATGTGCGCTGCCGGCATCTGCACGAGCCGGGTTGCCACTGCTGTTGCCACGATTGCCGGACGCGCCCTCGCGGCGCGGCTGGCCTTGCGGGGCCGGCGCCTTGGCTTGGCGCGGCGCATTATTCGCGGGATTGCGCGGCGCCCGGGGCGCGCCTCGCGGCGCGTTGCGCGACTGGCGGCCATTGGGGATCGGTTCGGCGGCGATCGTCGGATCGGGTTCGAAGCCCGGCAACACGGTACGCGGCAGCTCGCGCTTGATCAGGCGTTCGATGTCGCGCAGCAGGCCATGTTCATCGATGCAGACCAGCGAGATCGCTTCGCCTTCCGCTCCGGCCCGGCCCGTGCGGCCAATGCGATGCACGTAGTCTTCGGACACATTGGGCAGATCGAAATTAACGACGTGCGGCAACTGGTCGATGTCGATGCCACGCGCGGCGATATCGGTCGCCACCAGCACGCGCAGCGTGCCGCCCTTGAATTCGCTCAGGGCACGCGTGCGCGCCGACTGGCTCTTGTTGCCATGGATCGCCAGTGCGGGAATGCCGTCCTTGCTCAGCTGTTCAGCCAGGCGGTTGGCGCCGTGCTTGGTCCGCGTGAACACTAGCACCTGGTGCCAGTCATGCGTCTTCACCAGATGCGCAAGCAGTTCGCGCTTGCGTTCGCGGTCGACCGGATAGATGCGCTGCGCCACGGTTTCCGCCGTGGTGTTGCGGCGCGCCACTTCGATCGAGACGGGCTGGTCCAGCAGCTTGTCGGCCAGCGCACGAATCTCGTCGGAGAAGGTAGCAGAGAACAGCAGGTTCTGGCGCTTCTGCGGCAGCAGGGCCAGCACCTTGCGGATATCGTGGATAAAACCCATATCGAGCATGCGGTCGGCTTCATCGAGCACGAGGATTTCGATGTTCGACAGGTCGATGGTGCGCTGACCGGCATGATCGAGCAAGCGGCCCGGCGTGGCAACGACGATGTCCACGCCCTTGCGCAGCAGATCGACCTGAGGATTGATACCGACGCCGCCGAACATCACCATGGAACGCAGCGGTAGGTATTTGCCGTAGTCGCGCACGCTCTCCTCGACCTGCGCGGCCAGTTCGCGCGTCGGCGTCAGCACGAGTGCGCGCGGCAGGCGGCGGTTGCCGGCCTGTGCGGCGGCGGTGCCGGACAGGCGCTGCAGCAGCGGCAGCGTGAAGCCGGCGGTCTTGCCGGTGCCGGTTTGCGCGCCAGCCAGTAGATCTCCGCCGCCGAGCACGGCGGGAATGGCCTGGCGCTGGATGGGGGTGGGTACGGTATAGCCGAGTTCGGTCACCGCACGCACGAGTTTGTCGGACAAGCCGAGTTCAGAAAAGGACATGAATGGATTCAATGGGCACCGGCCTGCGCACAGTGGGTGCGCCAATCACAGGCGGTGTCTGGACATAAGGCGGGGCGACTGGCCCGCAGGCTGCAGGGAAGAAACCCTGCAAGAAGTGGCGTAGTGTACCAGCCTTCTTGCTCCACCCTGCCCGGCTTGGCCCGACGGTGCGCCACAGCATGCCACAACCCGGTAAAATGGCGGACTGCCCCGTTTCCATGGATCCCTGATGCC
The DNA here is from genome assembly GCA_000272025.2 of Imbroritus primus. GTDB lineage: Bacteria > Pseudomonadota > Gammaproteobacteria > Burkholderiales > Burkholderiaceae > Imbroritus > Imbroritus primus. Next base: position 47,487 of record AKCV02000007.1, on the reverse strand, counting down.
TGCTCGCCTGCACTCCTCGTTTTTGCGCGTCCGTGCGCGTCTGGCGACCGGGCTGCTGTGCGGCCTGCTCACATGGTCAGCCCTTGCGCAGACCGCACGCGTGATCCCTGCCGATGCCAAGCGCAGCCAGTTCACCGTGACGTCGAACACCACCGCCACGGTCGGCAACCAGACGCTGCGTTTCGCGCCCGGCCTGCGCATCATTTCGCAGGAGAACCGTCTCGTGCGTCCGCAGCAGCTGGCCGAGCAGACACTGGCCGTGCGCTACAAGCTGGACCTGTACGGCCAGCTGCTCACGGTCTGGATCCTCACCGACGAGGAACGGCGGCGCAGCGAACCCTGAACCTCCCTGATTCACCCCACGCCCTGATGCCCCCAGGTCAACCACTGAGAACGGCATACCATGCAAAGCAAACCGCAAAAGAAAGTCTTCATCAAAACCTTTGGCTGCCAGATGAACGAGTACGACTCGGACAAGATGGCCGATGTGCTCAACGCCGCCGAAGGCATGATCCCCACCGACCGGCCGGAAGACGCCGACGTGATTCTGTTCAACACCTGCTCGGTGCGCGAGAAGGCGCAGGAGAAGGTGTTTTCCGACCTGGGCCGCATGCGCCTGCTGAAGCAGGAAAAACCTGACCTCGTGATCGGCGTTGGCGGCTGTGTTGCCAGCCAGGAAGGCGCCAGCATCGTGGCACGCGCGCCGTATGTCGACGTGGTGTTCGGCCCGCAGACGCTGCACCGCCTGCCGGACATGCTGGAAAAGCGGCGCGCCACTGGCCGCTCGCAGGTCGATATCTCCTTCCCGGAAATCGAAAAATTCGATCACCTGCCGCCGGCCCGCGTCGAAGGTGCAACGGCATTCGTGTCGATCATGGAAGGCTGCTCGAAATACTGCAGCTACTGCGTGGTACCGTTCACGCGGGGCGAGGAAGTGTCGCGCCCGTTCGACGACGTGCTGGCGGAAGTCGCGGGACTGGCCGAACAGGGCGTGCGCGAGGTGACGCTGCTGGGCCAGAACGTGAATGCCTATCGCGGCGCCATGACGCGTGATGCCAGCGAACTCGCCGATTTCGCGCTGTTGATCGAGTATGTGGCCGAAATCCCCGGTATCGAGCGCATCCGCTACACCACAAGCCACCCGAAGGAATTCACGCCGCGCCTGATCGAGACGTATGCCAAGGTGCCAAAGCTGGTGAACCATCTGCACCTGCCCGTGCAGCACGGCTCTGACCGCATCCTGATGGCCATGAAGCGCGGCTACACGATCCTCGAATACAAGAGCATCATCCGCAAGCTGCGCGCCATCCGTCCGGACATTTCGCTGTCGTCGGACTTCATCGTCGGCTTCCCCGGCGAAACCGACGATGATTTCGACAAGATGATGGACCTGATCGAGAGCACTGGTTTCGACACCTCGTTCAGCTTCATCTTCAGCCCGCGCCCCGGCACGCCGGCCGCCAACCTGGCGGATGACACGCCGCACGCCGTCAAGCTCAAGCGCCTGCAGCACCTGCAAGCGACCATCGAGGCCAACGTGCAGCGCATCAGCGAAAGCATGGTCGGCTCGGTGCAGCGCATTCTCGTAGAGGGTGCCGCACGCAAGGATCCGAACGAGCTGAGCGGCCGCACGGAAAACAACCGCGTGGTCAACTTCCCCGTCGCACACGTGCCGGAGGCGCGCCGCACCCAGCTGATCGGCCAGATGCTCGATGTGAAGATCACGCTGGCCTACCCGCACTCGCTGCGTGGCGAAATCGTTGCCACGCAGTAACACCATCCGCCATGGCCAAGAGAAATAAATCCCTCGCTGCCGAATTCGTCGCTCCCAAGGACGACAATGCCCGCCTGCAGAACCTGTGCGGCCCGCTCGACGAGAACCTGCGGCAAATCGAGCAGGCGCTGGACGTGACCATCCAGCGCCGTGGCCACCGCTTTACGGTGCGCGGCACACAGGCGCAGCAGGGTGCCAACGCACTCGAGACGTTCTACAACCGAGCGCGCTCGCCGCTTTCGGTCGATGAAATCCAGCTCGGCCTGGTGGAGACGCGGCAGGTCGCAGCACACGGCGCGTATCTGCCGGAACTCGAAGATGAAGACGGCGCCCCGCTCGACGAGAACGACGTGTCCCCGGCGCTGCAAACGCGCCGCAGCGACCTGCATGGCCGCACGGCAATGCAGCGCGAGTACCTGCGCAATATCCTGTCGCACGACCTGACCTTCGGCATCGGCCCGGCCGGCACCGGCAAGACCTATCTCGCCGTGGCGTGCGCGGTTGACGCACTGGAGCGCGACGCGGTCAAGCGCATCGTGCTGACGCGGCCGGCAGTGGAAGCCGGCGAGCGCCTTGGCTTCCTGCCGGGCGATCTGGCGCAGAAGGTCGATCCCTACCTGCGTCCGCTGTATGACGCACTCTACGATCTGCTCGGCTTCGACAAGACGCAGAAGATGTTCGAGCGGCAGATGATCGAAGTCGCACCGCTCGCCTACATGCGCGGGCGTACGCTGAACCATGCCTTCATCATCCTCGACGAGGCGCAGAACACCACGCCCGAGCAGATGAAGATGTTCCTGACGCGCATCGGCTTCGGCTCGCGCGCCGTGGTGACTGGTGATACCACGCAGATCGACCTGCCGCGCGGCCAGAAGAGCGGCTTGATCGAATCGCAGCATGTGCTGGGCAATGTGCGCGGCGTGGCCGCCACGCATTTCTCGGCAGCTGACGTCGTGCGCCATCCGCTCGTCGCACGTATCGTCGAAGCCTACGACGCCTATCACGCGCAGCACCGGGACGAATGACCATGCCGAAACTTTCACTGTCCGTGCAAGCTGGCAGGGGCACCCGCCAGCGACCCGGCGTGCCACGCCGCCCGCAGGTCCTCGCGTGGCTCAGGCCCGCGCTGTTTGCCGATGCCGAATTCACCGTCCGTTTCGTCGACGAGGAAGAGGGCCGCGCGCTCAATCGCACCTATCGTGGCAAGGATTACGCCACCAATGTGCTGACCTTCGCCTATGCCGAGAACGAGGACGATCCGGTGCGCGGCGACATCGTGCTGTGCTGCCCGGTGGTGGAACGCGAGGCCGCCGAGCAGGGCAAGCCGCTCGAGGCCCACTACGCGCATCTGGTCGTGCACGGCGCGCTGCATGCGCAAGGCTACGATCACGAGGACGAGGACGAAGCGCAGGAAATGGAAGCACTCGAAACCGAGCTGCTCGCCACGCTGGGTTATCCCGATCCCTATGCAGACCATGCAGCATGATCACTTGCGGTAGCCCGTCCAAGGCGTGGCAGTGCCTGCAGGATGACGCTGCGGATGGCCTGTCGCCTGCACGGCACGATCGGGCTGCCTTGAGCGCCTGTCATGGGCCGGAACCCGCCCCTCTTTTTCATCCCTTGCGTCGGGCGCGCGCCCACGCCATACCTGGCCATGTGGCCCTAGGAGAGTGACATGATCGGTCGCATCGTCGGCACCCTGGTCGAAAAGAATCCGCCCTATCTGCTGGTGGATTGCCAGGGCGTCGGCTACGAGATCGCGGTGCCGATGAGCACCTTCTACCAGTTGCCGGGTACCGGCGAGCGCGTGACGCTGCTCACCCAGCTGATCGTGCGCGAGGATGCCCATCTGCTGTATGGCTTCGGCACGGCCAGCGAGCGCGATGCCTTCCGCGAACTGATCAAGATCACCGGCATCGGCGCGCGCATGGCGCTGGCGGTGCTGTCGGGCCTGTCGGTAGCGGAACTGGCCCAGGTGGTGACGCTGCAGGAAGCGGGCCGCCTGACCCGCATCCCCGGCATTGGCAAGAAAACCGCCGAGCGCCTGCTGCTGGAGCTGAAAGGCAAGCTTGGCGCCGACCTCGGCGCAGCCGGCATCAGCGGTCCGGCGGATGCCACGGCGGACATCCTCAATGCCCTGCTCGCGCTCGGCTACTCCGATAAGGAGGCAACCCTGGCGGTCAAGCAGGTGCCGGCAGGCACGGGCGTCTCCGACGGCATCAAGCTGGCGCTCAAGGCACTGTCGAAGAGCTGAGCGACAAACCCACCCATGGATGACCGGCACGGTACACTAGCGCCATGATCGAAACCGACAAACTGGGCGACCGCCTGATCTCCGCCGCGCCCGCCTCGGCCCGCGAGGAGGCGTTCGAACGCGCGCTGCGCCCGAAGCTGCTGGATGAATATGTCGGCCAGGAAAAGATCCGTGGCCAGCTGGACATCTTCATGACCGCGGCACGCCGCCGCCAGGAGCCGCTCGACCATGTGCTGCTGTTTGGCCCGCCGGGCCTGGGCAAGACCACACTGGCGCACATCGTGGCACGCGAGATGGGCGTCAACCTGCGCCAGACGTCGGGTCCGGTGTTGGAGCGTCCCGGCGACCTGGCAGCGCTGCTGACCAACCTCGAAGCCAACGATGTGCTGTTCATCGACGAAATTCACCGGCTCTCGCCGGTGGTCGAGGAAATCCTGTATCCGGCGCTCGAGGACTACCAGATCGACATCATGATCGGCGAAGGCCCGGCCGCGCGCTCGGTCAAGCTCGACCTGCAGCCGTTCACACTAGTTGGCGCGACCACGCGCGCCGGCATGCTGACCAATCCGCTGCGCGACCGCTTCGGCATCGTGGCGCGCCTGGAGTTCTATACCGCGCCGGAACTGGCGCGCATCGTCACCCGTTCGGCCGGGCTGCTGAATGCAGACATCGCCGAGGACGGCGCGCTCGAGATCGCACGCCGCGCGCGCGGTACGCCGCGGATCGCCAACCGCCTGCTGCGGCGCGTGCGCGACTATGCCGAGGTCAAGGCCGACGGTACCATCACGCGCGAAGTGGCGGATGCCGCGCTAAGCATGCTCGATGTGGACGCGGTGGGTTTCGACCTGATGGACCGCAAGCTGCTCGAAGCCATCCTGCACAAGTTCGACGGCGGCCCGGTGGGCGTGGACAATCTGGCCGCCGCCATCGGCGAGGAGCGTGACACCATCGAGGACGTGCTCGAGCCGTACCTGATCCAGCAGGGCTATCTGCAGCGCACGCCACGCGGCCGTGTGGCGACGCTGCTGGCGTATCGCCACTTCGGGCTGGCCGCACCGCAAGGCGCGCAGGATCCGTCGGGCGATCTGTGGAATCCAGCCTGACCGGCCTCCCGCGCCATCGCTAGCCGGCCGCCCGCCAACATGTACTGGCACCTGCACCATACCGCTACCGCCCGGCGGACAAGCGCATGGCGCGGCACCGCCCGGACGGTGCGGGCGCGGATGAGCGCGTTTCCCCCTTTCCAGCCCATGCGAGACGCTTGATGCCGACGCCTGCTTCTGCTGCTTCCGACGCTCCTGCCGCCCCCACCCCGCGTGTGCCGCGCACCTACCGCTACTACGATTTCGTCATGGTGGCCTTTGTCACCGTGCTGCTGTGCTCCAACCTGATCGGCGCGGCCAAGGCGGCCGAGGTGACGCTGCCGGTGATCGGCACGGTCACGTTCGGCGCGGGCGTGCTGTTCTTTCCGATTTCCTATGTGTTCGGCGACATCCTGACCGAGGTGTACGGCTACGGCCGCGACCGCCGGGTGGTGTGGGCCGGCTTCGGCGCGCTGGCCTTCGCCACCTTCATGGCTTTCGTGGTGGTCAACCTGCCCGTGGCCTCGTTCATGAGCAGTTACCAGAAGAGCCTCGAGGAGGTGTTCGGCAATACCTGGCGTATCGCCGCGGGTTCGCTGATCGCCTTCTGGTGCGGCAGCTTCTCGAACAGCTTCGTGATGGCCAAGATGAAGATCTGGACGGCCGGCAAGTGGCTGTGGACACGCACCATTGGCTCGACCATGGTGGGCGAGCTGGTGGATTCCTCGCTGTTCTACATCATCGCCTTCTACGGCATCTGGCCAACGCAGCAGATCATCGCCGTGGCGATTGCGCAGTATGTGCTGAAGACCGGTTGGGAAGTGGTAATGACGCCGGTGACGTATCGCGTTGTCGCTTTCCTGAAAAAAGCCGAGAACGAGGACTACTACGACCACCACACGCGCTTCACGCCGTTCCGCGTGCGTGTGGACTGAACGGGCTGACAGCGCCCCGCAGTGCGGGGGCGCTCAGGCGCGGTCGATTTCGTCGAGCGCCAGTCCCGCGAGATGCTCCGCTTCACCCCAGCTAACCAGATGCAGCCGCCCACCGGCATACTCCAGGCGATTGATCGCCGCATTCAGCAAGTCAGCCGTGCGCGGGCCATGCATGGGCGCACCGCTGGCGGCACGGTACAGGCAATCGAGCACGCCGCCATGGGTGACGATGGCCACCACTTGTCCAAGGTGCCGGCGCGCGATAGCGGTCACAGCGTCGAGCACGCGGCGGTGGAAGTCAGCCAGCGTTTCGCCGCCAGGCGGGCCGTAGTCCAGATCGTGGGCGCGCCAACGGGCATAACCAGCCGGATCGGCCGCCTCGACTTCACCATGCAGCATGCCCTCGAACGCCCCGAAGGCACGCTCACGCAGGGCCGGATCGAGATGCACCGGTAGGCCACGGCCATGGCTCATACCCTCCGCCGTCTTGCGTGCGCGCTGCAGGTCGCTGGCATAGACCGCGTCGAGCGGCTCATGCGCCAGCGCCGGTCCGAGGCTTGCCGCCTGGACCGCGCCGCGTGCGTTCAGGTCGATGTCAAGATGCCCCTGCCAGCGCCGCTCGCGGTTCCAGGCGGTTTCGCCATGGCGGATCACCAGTAGGCGGGTACTGTCCGGTGCGAGGGATGCCTGCTTTGCAGGACCGTCCGTCATGCCGCGCCTCCGGGCGGCGGGATGCGCAGCCAGAAGGTGACCGGGCCATCATTGGTCAGGCTGACCTGCATGTCGGCGGCGAAGATACCGGTGGCCACCTGGCCCTGCGGGCCATGCTGGCGGCGTGCCTCGGCCACGAAATGTTCATACAGGCGCTGGCCGGTCGCCGGATCGGCGGCTGGCGTGAAGCTGGGCCGCGCGCCGCTGCGCGTGTCGGCGGCCAAGGTGAATTGCGACACGATCAACAATCCTGCCGCTTCGCCGGCTGCGGCGCGCTGGCGCAGCGACAGGTTCATCTTGCCAGCGGCATCGGAAAACACGCGATAGCCCAGCAGCTTGTCGAGCAGCCGCACGGATTCCGCCTCGGTATCGCCGCGCTCCGCGCACACCAGCGCCAGCAGGCCGGGACCGATCTCTCCCACCGTGGATCCCGCTACATCGACACGGGCCTGGGTGACCCGCTGGATCAGGCCGATCATGCGTCAGGCCAGCGTGACGCGGGCAAAGCGGCGCTTGCCGACCTGTACCACATACGTGCCGGCATCGACCTTCAGACCCTTGTCAGAAATCACCGTGCCGTCGATGCGTACGCCGCCCTGCTCGATGTTGCGGTTGGCCTCGGAGGTCGACGGGCACAGGTTGGCCTGCTTGAGCAGCTGGGCGATAGCCAGTGGCGCACCGGACAGGCTGACTTCCGGAATGTCGTCCGGAACCCCGCCGCGTGCGCGGTGATTGAAATCTTCCAGAGCTTTTTCGGCGTCGGCCTGGCTGTGGAAGCGCGCCACGATCTCCTGGGCCAGCAGCACCTTCATGTCGCGCGGGTTGCGGCCCTGGGCCACCTCGGCGCGCATGCCGGCGATTTCCGCCTCGGGGCGGAACGACAGCAGCGTGAAATACCGCCACATCAAATCGTCCGAAATACTCATCAGCTTGCCGAACATTTCGGAGGGCGCTTCCGAGATGCCGACATAGTTGCCCTTGGACTTGGACATCTTTTCCACGCCGTCCAGCCCTTCGAGCAGGGGCATGGTCAGGATGCACTGCGGCTCCTGGCCGTATTCCTTCTGCAGTTCGCGGCCGACCAGCAGGTTGAACTTCTGGTCGGTGCCGCCGAGCTCCAGGTCGGCCTTGAGGGCCACGGAATCGTAGCCCTGCATAAGCGGATAGAGGAACTCATGCACCGAAATGGGAATCCCAGCCCGGTAGCGTTTGGTGAAATCGTCGCGCTCCATCATGCGCGCGACGGTATAGCGGGCCGCCAGCTGGATCATCCCGCGGGCGCCGAGCGGGTCGCACCACTCGCTGTTGTAGCGGATTTCAGTGCGTGCCGGATCGAGCACCATGCTGGCCTGACGGTAGTAGGTCTGGGCGTTGAACTCGATCTGCTCGCGCGTCAGCGGCGGCCGCGTGGCGTTGCGGCCGGACGGATCGCCAATGGTGGAGGTGAAGTCGCCGATCAGGAAAATCACCTGGTGGCCCAGATCCTGCAACTGGCGCATCTTGTTCAGCACCACGGTGTGGCCGATGTGGATATCGGGCGCGGTCGGGTCGAGTCCGAGCTTGATGCGCAGCGGTTGGCCGGTGGCAGCGCTGCGTGCCAGCTTCTGCTCCCACTCCGCGGCGATCAGCAGCTCGTCGCAGCCGCGCTGGGACACCTGCATGGCATGGCGCACGGCGTCGGTAACAGGAAATGGCGTGGCTCCGGGAACCGGCGCACCGGAAGTAGACACAGACATGACGTAAGTATTTGAATGAATTGGTTCTTTGAAAGGAGACCCGGACAAGTTTGCTATACTTCCGGTCAACCGTTTTCCTGCCAAAGGCGCGGAAAGCCGGTTCCTCAACAAGCAGGGTTGACGTCGCACCTCTCGGGGGAGAGGTCTGGATCACTCGGATCCGGCGCGGCGCCAGCGCTCAACGAATAGTGATTTTACGTGATGTGGCAAAAACTCCGCGAGTTTTTCGCGCGTGAGTTGGTGATCCTCGTCGATCCGACGAATACGCTGCATGCGCGCCGGCGCAAGCAGGTAACGGCGGTGATCGGTTCAACCTTTGCGCTCGGCATGGCCGCAGCGATGGGCGTGGCGCCCGGGGTACCGAACGACGATCCCAACCAACCACGTGTGGCTGAAACCATCAAACTGCCTGATTTGCGCGCCCAGCTGGACCAGCTGGTAGAAGCCGATCAGACCTTCATCCGCCAGGAACGGATGCAGCGTGGCGAAACCGTCGCTTCGCTGCTACGCCGCCTCTCGGTTCAGGATCCCGATGCCGAGGCGTTCATCCGCCGCAATGCGACCGCGCGCAGCCTGTTCGACCTGAAGCCCGGCCAGACCGTGCTGGCCGAAACCGACAGCCGCAATACGCTGATATCGCTGCAGGCCGTGCTGGGTGGCGATGCCGCCACGTCACGCCAGCTGGTGGTCGAACGTGTCAAGAACACCGCTGAACCGACCTACCGCGCGCGTATCGACTCGGTCAACAACGAAATCCGCCATGAAATGCGCTCGGGCGAGTTCCGCCGGGGCTTTTTCAATGGCATGGATGCCGCCAACGTGCCGGATGCGGTGGTCGACCAGGTCGTCTCGATCTTCTCCGGCGTGATCGACTTCCACCACGACATCGATCCGGGCGACCGCTTCCGCATCGTCTACGAAGCCGGTTTCCAGGACGGCGAGTTCGTGCGCAACGGCCGCGTGGTGGCCGTGGAGCTGATCAACAACAACCGCGTGCACCAGGCCCTGTGGTACAGCCGCGGGGACAATGGCGGCGCCTACTACACCTTTGACGGCCGCAGCATGAAGCGTGCCTTCCTGCGGGCCCCGATCGAGTTCTCGCGCATGTCGTCGGGCTTCGGCGGCCGCAACCACCCGATCTATGACAAGTGGCATACGCACAAGGGCGTGGATTTCGCCGCGCCGGCCGGTACCAAGGTATTCGCCTCGGGCGACGGCACGGTGCAGTTCACCGGGCAGCAGAATGGCTACGGCAACCTGATCATCCTGCAGCATGGCCGCGGCTACTCGACGTACTATGCCCACCTGTCGGGCTTCGCCTCCGGTCTCAAGCCGGGCCAGCGCGTCTCGCAGGGCGAGGTGATCGGCTACGTGGGCTCCACGGGCTGGGCCACCGGGCCGCACCTGCACTACGAATTCCGCGTGGACAACGTGCCACAGAACCCCCTGATGGCGGGCGATGTCGCGAGCCCAGCGCTCACCGGCAAGTCGCGCGAGCAGTTCTTGGCCTATACGGCGCAGATGCTGTCGCGCATCAACGCACTGCGGACCTTTAACGTGCTGGCCTCGAACAACTGAGCACGACCGCTCCGCCTGGGGCGATCCGCCCGCTGCAACACCAGCTGTCACGCCCGCCGCATTCCGGCGGGCGTTTTTCATTACCAAGCGCGGATGCGCCAGAAGCCACGCCCGGCAAGCATCGGGGCACGCGCGGGAGGGGCATTTTTCACGGACCTGCGGTAAGCTAGCCGCATGCCATCCGACACCCGCTCCTCCCCTCCTTCCCCTGCGCATCCTGCGTCCCGGCGCTTCATCGGACTGATGTCCGGCACCAGCCTCGATGGGGTCGACGGTGTCCTGGTGGAGTTTTCCGGCGACGGTCCCGTGGTCATGGCGGCGGCCTACCGTGAGTTTCCGGCGGCCTTGCGTGACGCACTGCTTGCCCTGCAGTCCAGCGGAGCGGATGAGATTCATCGCGAGGCGCTGGCGGCCAACGCGCTGGCGCGCTGCTATGCCGACTGCGTTGCGCAATTGCTTGCCAACAGCCAAGCCGCGCCGGGCAGCGTATGCGCCATCGGCGCCCACGGCCAAACCATCCGCCACCAGCCCGGCCTGCACGACGGCGTCGGCTATACGCGGCAAACCCAGCATCCCGCGCTGCTGGCCGAGCTGACAGGCATCTCCGTGGTGGCCGACTTCCGCAGCCGCGATATCGCGGCGGGCGGCCAGGGGGCGCCGCTGGGGCCCGCTTTCCATCAGGCCCTGTTTGGCGGTGCGCCGGATACCCGCGTGGCCTGCAACCTGGGCGGGTTCTCCAATATCAGCATCCTGCCGCCCGCCGGCAGTACCGCGCCGGTACGCGGCTTCGACTGTGGCCCGGGCAATGTCCTGCTCGACCTGTGGGTGCAGCGCCATCGCGGCACGGCCTACGATGCGGGCGGTGCATGGGCGCAGACAGGTACGGTACATGCCGGACTGCTGGCGCATCTGCTGGAAGATCCGTACTTCGCCCAGCAACCGCCAAAGAGCACCGGCCGCGACCTGTTCAATGCAGCATGGCTGGACGAACGGTTGCAGGCATTTCCCGCCCTGCTGCCCGCCGATGTGCAAGCCACCCTGGTGGCCCTGACAGGGGAGGCGATCGCCCGCGATATCCGCCGCCATGCGCCCGACACCCGGAGCCTCATCCTCTGCGGCGGCGGCGCCCGCAACGCGGCCGTGCTGGCGTATCTGCGCGAGGCGTTGCCGGCGGTCGCCGTCAGTACTTCCGCCGAGCATGGTGTACCGCCCCAGCAGATCGAGGCGCTGGCCTTTGCCTGGCTGGCGCGCCAATGCATCGAGGGCCTGCCGGGTAATGAGCCGGCCGTCACCGGAGCGCACGGTCCGCGCATCCTGGGCGCCCTGTATCCGGCCTGAGCACGCCCCGCCCCGTTTCCCTGCTCCTGTGGCCCTGCCGCGCCGTGCCCGGTTGCCCTGACCACATGCTGCCTTCAAGGGTAGAGGGGCTTGACCTTGCCATGATCGGAAGCTTTACAGTAGCTGGCAAGATGCAACGAATCCTCGATTGCAAGGAGCGGAAATGAGCGCAAACCAGACAGGACAGCAGACCGTCAGCCTGCCGGTCGACGGCATGACGTGCGCGTCATGCGTGGGCCGTGTGGAACGGGCGCTGAAGGCGGTGCCGGGCGTGCACAGCGCCAGCGTCAATTTGGCCACCGAGCGCGCCGATGTGACGTTCGAGCGCACGCCAGACCTGGGAGCCGCCGTACAGGCAGCGGTCCAGGCGGTCGCCAAGGCCGGCTACAGCGTGGTCCAGCAGGAGATCGTCCTGAGCGTGAGCGGCATGACCTGCGCCTCGTGCGTAGGCCGCGTGGAACGGGCGCTGAAGGCGGTGCCGGGCGTGCACAGCGCCAGCGTCAATTTGGCCACCGAGCGCGCCGATGTGACGTTCGAGCGCACGCCAGACCTGGGAGCCGCCGTACAGGCAGCGGTCCAGGCGGTCGCCAAGGCCGGCTACAGCGTGGTCCAGCAGGAGATCGTCCTGAGCGTGAGCGGCATGACCTGCGCCTCGTGCGTAGGCCGCGTGGAACGGGCGCTGAAGGCGGTACCCGGCGTCCAGGAGGCGAGCGTCAACCTGACCACCGAACAGGCGCATGTACGCGCCGCCGGCGGCGTGGAGGCCGCAGCCTTGATTGCAGCCGTGGCCAAGGCCGGCTACAGCGCCCAGCGGCTGGACAGCCAACGCAGCGGAACGGATGTGGCGGCGGAGCGCCAGGCCGAAGAATTGCGCGTGCTCAAGCGCGACCTGGGCGTGGCCACGCTGTTTGCCCTGCCGGTCTTTATCCTCGAGATGGGCAGCCATCTGGTGCCAGCCTTCCACCATGTCATCGCCAACAGCCTCGGCACCCAGAACAGTTGGCTGCTGCAGTTCGTGCTGACGACCATCGTGCTGTTCGGGCCCGGCCGCCGCTTTTACCTGAAGGGCATCCCCGCCCTGCTGCGCGGCGCACCCGACATGAATTCGCTAGTGGCAGTCGGTACCGCTGCCGCTTACCTGTATTCGGTGGTCGCCACCTTTGCCGCGCACTTGCTGCCAGCCGGCACAGTCAATGTCTATTACGAGGCAGCGGCCGTCATCATCGCGCTGATCCTGCTCGGCCGCTTCCTCGAGGCGCGCGCCAAGGGCAATACTTCGGCCGCCATCAAGCGCCTGCTTGGCCTGCAGGCCAAGACGGCACGCGTGGTGCGCGATGGCGCAGCTCAGGAATTGCCGATTGAAGCGGTCGTGCGCGGCGATGTCATCGACGTACGGCCCGGCGAGCGCATCCCTGTGGATGGCGAGGTGCTGGAAGGACACAGTTTTGTCGATGAATCGATGATCAGCGGTGAACCGGTGCCCGTGGAAAAGCAGCCCGGCGCCAACGTCGTGGGCGGCACGGTCAACCAGAATGGCGCGCTGACCTTCCGTGCCACGCAGGTCGGCAACGACACCGTGCTGGCACAGATCATCCGCATGGTCGAGCAGGCGCAGGGCTCCAAGCTGCCGATCCAGGCGCTGGTGGACCGCATCACCATGTGGTTCGTGCCGGCCGTGATGGCAGCCGCCGCCCTGACCTTCGTGGTGTGGCTGATCTTCGGCCCGTCGCCGGCCCTGACCTTTGCGCTGGTCAATGCGGTCGCGGTGCTGATCATCGCCTGCCCGTGCGCCATGGGCCTGGCCACCCCTACCTCGATCATGGTCGGTACCGGCCGCGCGGCACAGATGGGCGTACTGTTCCGCAAGGGCGAGGCGCTGCAGTCGCTCAAGGATGCGGCGGTCATCGCCGTCGACAAGACCGGCACCCTGACCAAGGGCCGCCCGGAATTGACGGACCTCGTCCTCGCCCCGGGCTTCGAGCGGCCGGCAGTGCTACAGCAGGTGGCGACGGTCGAGAACAAGTCGGAACATCCGATCGCGCAGGCCATCGTCACGGCCGCGACAGCGGAAGGACTGACGCTCGGCACGCTGGACCGTTTCGAGTCGGTGACTGGCTTCGGGGTACGCGCCGAGGTGGATGGCGTACGCGTGGAAATCGGTGCGGACCGTTTCATGACGCGCCTCGGCCTCGACCCCGCGCAATTCTCGGGCGAGGCTACGCGCCTCGGCGATCAGGGCAAGACCCCACTGTATGCCGCCATCGATGGACAGCTGGCTGCGATGATCGCGGTCGCCGATCCGATCAAGGACACCACGGCCGCCGCCATTGCCACCTTGCACCGGCAGGGCCTGAAAGTGGCCATGATCACGGGCGACAATCGCCGCACCGGAGAGGCCATCGCCCGCCAGCTCGGCATCGACGAGGTGATTGCGGAAGTGCTGCCGGACGGCAAGGTCGATGCCGTGAAGCGGCTCAAGCAGGAGCACGGCCCGGTAGCGTACGTGGGCGACGGCATCAACGATGCGCCAGCGCTGGCGGAAGCCGATGTCGGCATCGCCATTGGCACCGGCACGGACATCGCCATCGAGGCGGCGGACGTGGTGCTGATGTCCGGCGACCTGGGCGGCGTGCCCAATGCGCTGGCGCTGTCGCGCGCCACGCTGGCCAACATCCGCCAGAACCTGTTCTGGGCCTTTGCCTACAACGTGGCGCTGATTCCGGTCGCCGCCGGTATCCTGTATCCGCTCAGCGGTACCTTACTGTCGCCGGTATTTGCCGCTGGGGCGATGGCGCTATCCAGCGTCTTTGTGCTGAGCAATGCACTGCGGCTGCGCCGCTTCACGCCGCCCGCAGCGCATGTGTAAGCCCGGCCGACTACCGGGAGCGATGCGATGGGTTGCGGGATCCGGACGTTCCACCCCGTCGGGGCCCTTGGAGCCTATCGTCGGACAATAAAAAACCCCGCGATGCGGGGTTTTTCAATCGGGCCGGTGCTTCGCGAGAGCCTCTTGTGAGGCCGGCGGGAATCCGCCTCAGACCGAGAACGATGAGCCGCAGCCGCAGCTGGTGGTCGCGTTCGGATTTTTGATGACGAACTGGGCGCCGCTGATGTCTTCCTTGTAGTCGATCTCCGCGCCAACCAGGTACTGGAAGCTCATGGAGTCGATCAACAGGGTCACGCCATTCTTTTCCATGGCGGTATCATCTTCGTTCACATCCTCGTCGAACGTGAAACCGTACTGGAAGCCAGAACAGCCACCGCCCTGCACGAACACGCGCAGTTTCAGGGCCGGATTGCCTTCCTCATCGATCAGTTGCTTGACCTTGCCCGCCGCGCTGTCAGTGAACACCAGCGGCGACGGAACCTCGCTCATGTCGGCAGCGGTTGCTTCGGCGACTTCGCTCATTGGGTTCTCCTGTAGGGGTTGTACAACGACATTCTAAGCCTTTCGGACAGTTTGTGCCGGAAGGACCAAATTCAATAGGGGCAATCCGTGGCTGGGCCCGGATATGGTCTTTTGCGGCGCACAGGGCTTTTGCGATCCCCCTCCCCTGCAGCACCCGTGCGCGCTTGGAGGCAAGGTGTGTCCGCCACGCTGGAGCAGTCACAGCGGCCGCCGAACAACCCCGCCGGGGCGTACGTCGCCTCATCCGGCCTGGAAAACCAGTACACGTGGCCGAAAAAAAGCCGCACAGCAAACTGTGCGGCTTTTTCGCTGCGCTTCCGGACCATATGGGCCGGACACACGCTCCGGAAGCGATTAACGCTTCGAGAACTGCTTGGCGCGGCGGGCCTTGCGCAGACCGACCTTCTTACGCTCGACTTCACGCGCATCGCGCGTCACGAAGCCAGCGTTCGACAGCGCCGACTTCAGCGTGGCGTCATAGTCGATCAGAGCGCGCGTGATGCCGTGGCGGACAGCGCCAGCCTGGCCGGTTTCACCACCACCCGACACGTTGACCTTGATGTCGAACGTTGCGGCATTTTCAGTCAGTTCGAGCGGCTGGCGCACGATCATCAGCGAGGTTTCGCGAGCGAAATACTCGGTGATGGGCTTGCCATTGACGACGATATCGCCCTTGCCCGATTTGATGAACACACGAGCCACTGCGCTCTTGCGGCGGCCGGTACCATAGTTCCAGTTTCCGATCATGGCTGGGCCCCTTAGATTTCAAGCGCTTTCGGCTGCTGCGCGGTATGCGGATGATCAGCGTCGGCGTACACCTTCAGCTTCTTGATCATCGCGTAGCCCAGCGGACCCTTCGGCAACATGCCCTTCACGGCCTTTTCCAGGGCGCGGCCCGGGAAACGCTGCTGCATCTTGTCGAAACTGATTTCGCGGATACCACCCGGATAGCCGGTGTGGCGATAGTAGATCTTGTCGGTCGCTTTCGCGCCCGTCACGCGCAGCTTGCCTGCGTTGACAACGATGATGTAGTCACCCGTGTCGACGTGCGGAGTAAATTCCGGCTTGTGCTTGCCGCGCAGTCGGCGTGCCACTTCGCTGGCAACACGGCCGAGGACTTTGTCCGTCGCGTCAATCACGAACCACTCGCGCTCGACCTCTGCAGGCTTGGCGGAAAAGGTTTTCATGATATTTCCTGACATTGAATGCGCCCGATTTCGGTCTTGCATCGCATGACGTTCATATGCGCCGCTTGATACAAGCCGCCCTGCCGCACGCACCATGGCGCACGGATTTCCCCCATGGGCAACGGGGAAACCGAGGATTCTATCCATAAACCCTTGAAAAAACAAGGAATATCGGCAAGCAATGTAAAAAGACGAAAAAAAACCCAAGCCGCGAGGCTTGGGTTTAAATCCACCAAAGGAGGAAGGTGGAGGAGACACTGGGAGACTGACAACTCAGAGGCGTCGCTTAAGCCACACTACCTTGCCTAGCGGAACTCATGAAGTGCGTCAATCAATGGTTCCCATTATACACAACCGGTTGTGCAACGCAAGATAAGTTGTCGCGTGAAATGCCGTTTTGTATTGTAAAAAATAGTTTCACCGGCCATAAATCAGGATTAAGTCTTTCCAAATCAATGGCTTAATACGAGTTGCGTAGCCGCGACAGACCACCTTTAGAGGGTAAACTCAACCCCGCCCCACCATGGTGCAGCCACAGATTCATGTTGCGTTGCAGCAATTCCATTCTGCCCCATCCCTGCACATTGGGTAGTCGCAGAATCGGTACAATCGTTTCTTGTTTACCACTCAACGGAATGCGTCATGGAATGCAAGGTCAGCTGGATGGGCCCACAGGGCATGAGTTTTATCGCGGAGACGGGCAGCGGCCACATCGTAGCCATGGACGGCGCACCGGAAGGGGGCGGCAATAATCTCGCCCCGCGCCCGATGGAGATGGTGCTCCTCGGCACTGGCGGTTGCACCGCCTATGACGTGGTACTGATCCTCAAGCGCAGCCGCCAGGACGTGCTGGGCTGCACCGTCCGCCTGGAGGCCGAACGCGCAGGCGAAGATCCCAAGGTATTTACGCGCATCGTGTTCCACTTTACCGTGACCGGGCGCAACCTGAAGCGGGAGACGGTGGAGCGTGCGATCCAGCTGTCACACGACAAGTACTGCTCGGCCTCGATCATGCTGGCCAAGTCGGCGGAAATGAGCCATACCCTGGAAATCGTCGAGGCCTGAGGCCCTCGCCCGGCAGGGCGCCGGGTAACGATGCGCACGAAAGCCTGCGCAAACATGGAAAAAGGGGCGAAGCAGGTCGATAAGCCGGATTCTGTGCAGTACGCGGCAAGCCGCGTACCGTGGCAATCATTCATCTGGACCGGCCGTTACCGGCCGGTTCTAGCTCCCTACCCGCAGGCTCGGCGGGCCGCTTCAATGCCTGCCTACTTGGGATTGCTCCGGGTGGAGGTTACCGCGTTTCACCGTAACTGAATACGCTCGTCTCTGTGGCCCTGTTCCTCGCGTCACCGCGGATGGTCGTTAGCCATCACCCTGCCCTGTGGAGTCCGGACTTTCCTCCCCTTCCGCGCATGCGCGGAAGCAGCGATTGCCTGTCCTGCTTCGCGGGGCGCAGTCTACCACCATCCCCTCATTCATGCGATGCGCGCTGACCGGGCATCGCGCCGCCCGGGCCGGAAGACGGTCGCGTCCGCGTAGAACGCCGGATCGCTATTGCCTGACCACCATCCCGGAATGCCGAGTACCGGCAAGGGTGTGAGCATGCGGCTGGCAAGCGGTGTCGCCGCGAGCGCGCCAGCAAGGTCAGCATCCGGCCATCGCGGCGCGGCAGGGCCATCAGTCAGCCAGGCGTGCGCCGTGATGCCACGGTAGGGAGAAACCAGTTTTTCCAGCAAAGCATGACCAAAGATCAGCACCCGGCAATCCGCCCAGGCGGCGCGGCGCGTCACGAACAACCGGCGCCACGAAAAAGCGCGCAGATCCGCATGCAGTTCGGCATCGGCAGACATCACCAGCGCTGCGTTTTCGTCGAACAGCGTCGCCGCATCGCGCACCGCGCCACGCACCTGTTGGCCATGCAGCGCAATCTGCTCCGCCTGCACGGCATTGAGCCGCGCCTTGGTCTGCGGAAAATGCAGCCAGATCAGGGCATTGAAGAAATCGTGCAGGTTGTCGCGCGTCGGTACGCCGCCGGTCGCATGGATGTGCGTTTCGTAGGCCACGCCCTTGGGGAGTTCCGACTGGGCAATGAAGTGCACGCGACGGCCGACCGCATTGACCAGGCCCCGACAATCAGCTTCTGCGCTGAGCAGCGTGGTGAGTGTGGCCCCGGAGCGGACGGCTTCGGCCAGCGGCTCACCGATGGTGCGATATGGTGCCAGCCAGGGCCGCGACCAATCGATATCGGCCAGTGGACCGGGCCACGCGGCAATCGCGGGCCCGGGCGCTGCACCGTGCCTCAGAGCGCCTTCCACCGCATCGTTTCACCACCGCGCAGCGGCACGATAGTGGTATCGCCAAACGGCATCTCGGCCGGCAACTGCCAGTCCATGCGCTTGAGCGTGAGGGTGCCGGTATTGCGCGGCAGGCCGTAGAAGTCGGCGCCGTGGAAGCTGGCAAACCCTTCCAGTCGATCGAGCGCGCCCGCATCCTCGAAAGCCTCCGCGTACAGCTCCATGGCGTTGGCCGCGCTGTAGCAGCCGGCGCAGCCGCAGGCGTGCTCCTTCAGGCCCTTGGCGTGCGGCGCACTGTCGGTCCCCAGGAAGAAACGCGGATTGCCGGACGTAGCGGCTGCCACCAGGGCCAGGCGGTGTTCTTCGCGCTTGAGCACCGGCAGGCAATAGAAATGCGGCCGGATGCCACCCACGAATAGCGCATTGCGGTTGTACAGCAAATGCTGCGGCGTGATCGTGGCGGCGATCGGCCCCTCGGCGTCGCGCACGTACTCCGCCGCCTGGCGCGTGGTGATGTGCTCGAACACGATCTTCAGCGCCGGAAACTGGCGGCGCAGCGGAATCAACACCTTGTCGATGAACACCGCTTCGCGGTCGAAGGTATCGACGGCCGAGTCGGCGACCTCGCCATGCACCAGCAGCGGCATGCCCACGGCCTGCATGCGCTCGAGCACGGCGCTGCAGCGTGCGAGATCGGTCACGCCAGCATCGCTGTTGGTGGTCGCACCGGCCGGATACAGCTTGAGCGCATGGATGAAGCCACTCTCATGGGCTGTGGTGATTTCCTCGGCGCGCGTATTGTCGGTGAGGTACAGCGTCATCAGCGGCTCGAACGACATGCCAGCTGGCAATGCATCGAGGATGCGCTGGCGGTAGCCGCGCGCCTGCTCGGTGGTGACCACCGGCGGGCGCAAGTTCGGCATGATGATGGCGCGTGCGAACTGGCGCGTGGTTTCCGGCAGGATGCTGGCGATGATGTTGCCGTCGCGCAGATGCAGATGCAGATCGTCGGGTCGGGTGATGGTCAGCGTATCCGGCGTCGCGATGGAGGTCGTTTGAGTAGTCATGGCTTACAGGATCAGGATGGCGCGATAGTCGTTGACGTTCGTGTAGGTCGGGCCGGTGGTCACCAGGTCGTCGCTGGCGGCAAAGAAGCCGAAGGCATCATGCGCGTCGAGCTGGCCACGCGGTGTCATGCCGGCAGTCGCTGCGCGTTGCGCAGTCTGCGGGTCGAGCAGCCCGCCGGCATTGTCCTCGGAACCGTCGATGCCATCGGTATCCGCAGCCAGCGCGTAGAGACCTGGCATGCCTTCAAGCTCGCAAGCCAGCGACAGCAGGAATTCAGTACAGCGCCCGCCCCGCCCCTTCACGCCGGCAGGCAAGGTGACCGTGCACTCGCCACCCGAAATCAACGCAACGGGCGCAGCGGCCGGCGTGCCGTGCTGGCGGATCTGGCGCACCAGCGCAGCGTACACCTTGGCGACTTCGCGCGCCTCGCCGGTCACCGTGTCGCCGAGCATCATCACCGGGATGCCGGCTGCCGCGAACTGCGCGGCACCGGCCTCCAGGCTCGCCTGGGCGGTCGCGATCAGGCGGTTGGTGACGCGCGCGAAGCAGGGGTCGCCCGGCTTGGGCGTCTCCGGCAGTTCGCCGCGCGCACCGCGCTCCAGCCGCGTGCGCACCGGTGCTGGCACGTCGGCCTGATAGCGCTCGAGAATCGCCAGCGCATCCGCATAGGTGCTGGGATCGGGTACTGTCGGGCCGCTCGCGATGGCGCTCGGATCGTCGCCTGCCACATCAGAAATGATCAGCGACACCACCGGGGCGCGGCTCGCATGCGCCAGCCAGCCGCCCTGGATGCGCGACAGGTGCTTGCGCACCACATTCATCTCGGTGATCGGCGCGCCGCAACGCAGCAGCGCATCGGTGGTCGCACGCAGGTCGTCCATGGTCAGGCCGTCGGCAGGCAGGGACAACAGGCTCGAACCGCCGCCGGACACCAGCACCACCAGCAGGTCTTCACTGCCGAGCTCGGAAACCGCCGCGAGAATGTCACGCGATGCCGCCTCGCCAGCAGCGTCCGGCACGGGATGGCCCGCCTCGACCACCCGGATGTGATTGGTCGGCAAGGCATGGTGATAGCGCGTCACGACAATGCCCGACACCTCGACCTTGCCGGCACATGCCTGTTCCAGCGCCACCGCCATGGCGCCACCGGCCTTGCCTGCGCCGCCCGCCAGTACGCGCCGGTACCCCGTCAGGTCGGGCAGGTGCTGCGCCAGCATCTGGCGCGGGTCGGCCGCTGCCACGGCAGCGTCGAAACTGCGGCGCAGGAGTGCCCGTGCCTGCTCGGTTGCCTGTGTGGTCTCGCCCTGGCTCATAGCGCCTCCGCAATCGCCTTGCCGAGGTCTGCCGTGCCCGCCGTGCCCCCGATGTCACGCGTCAGCGGCGCGTGGGCCGGGCCTGCGGCGAGCACGCGCTCGATCGCATCGAGAACGGCCGCGCCCGCCTCCGGATAACCGAGGTGCTCCAGCATCATGCCGCCGCACCAGATCTGGCCGATCGGATTGGCAATGCCCTTGCCGGCAATATCCGGCGCCGAGCCGTGCACCGGCTCGAACAGGCTGGGATAGGTGCGGTCCGGATTGATATTGGCCGACGGCGCCACGCCGATCGTCCCGGTACAGGCCGGGCCGAGATCGGACAGGATGTCGCCGAACAGGTTGCTGGCCACGACCACGTCGAACCAGTCCGGATGCAGCACAAAATTGGCCGTCAGGATGTCGATGTGATACTTGTCGACCTTGATGTCTGCGTAGCGCTGGGCCATCGCCTCCACACGCTCGTCCCAGTACGGCATGGTGATGGCGATACCGTTCGACTTGGTCGCGGACGTCAGGTGCTTTTTCGGGCGCTTTTGCGCCAGATCGAAGGCGAACTTGAGGATCCGGTCGACGCCGACACGCGACATCACGGTTTCCTGCAGCACCACCTCGCGGTCGGTGCCGGCAAACATGCGGCCGCCGACGCTGGAATACTCGCCCTCGGTGTTCTCGCGCACCACGTAGAAATCGATGTCGCCCGGCTTGCGGTTGGCCAGCGGGCACGGAATACCCGGCATCAGGCGCACCGGCCGCAGGTTCACGTACTGGTCGAACTCGCGGCGGAACAGCAGCAGCGAACCCCACAGCGACACGTGATCGGCAATGCCGGCCGGCCAGCCGACCGCACCGAAATATAGCGCATCGTAGCCGCGCAGCGTGTCGAACCAGTTGTCCGGCAGCATCTTGCCGTGCTTCTGGTAGTACTCGTAGCTGGAAAAATCGAACCAGTCCCACTTGAAATCGATGCCGAACTTGCGGGCTGCGGCGTCCATGACACGGACGCCTTCCGGCATCACCTCCTTACCGATTCCATCTCCGGGAATCACGGCAATACGAAATTGGGACATAGTCTCTGTTGATTGAATGGTCGGTACGGCAATCGATCCGCTACGCCCGGGGCGGCACGCCGGCCGGACTGGCAAGGCACGGAACCAGAACGTGGAACCAGGGCACGGAATCGGGACACAGCCGCGCGGCCGCTTGGCACCGGGGCCGCGGAGCGCGATAATGCGTATTCTATTGCATCCTGTCCGGACCCCCGTCATGTGCCAGCTGCTGGGCATGAACTGCGCCACCCCTACCGACATCACATTCTCGCTGACCGGCTTTGCCGCGCGCGGCGGCGTCACCGACCACCATGCCGATGGTTTCGGCGTGGCGTTCTTTGAGGAAAAGGCCTGCCGCCTGTTCATCGATAACGCTTCTTCCGCCACTTCGCCAGTGGCAGAGCTGGTCAAACGCTACCCGATCAAGTCGAAGAATGTCATCTCGCATATCCGCAAGGCGACCCAGGGGCCGGTCCTGCTGGAGAACTGCCATCCATTCATGCGGGAACTGTGGGGCCGGCACTGGATCTTCGCCCACAACGGCGATCTCAAGACCTTCCAGCCCTTCCTCGGCGGCGTCTACCAGCCGGTCGGCGATACCGACAGCGAACTGGCGTTCTGCACCATCATGCAGGCGTTGCGCAAGCGCTTTCCTGGTTCGCAGCCGCCACTGAACGAGCTGTTCCACGCGCTGGCCGATATCACGCGGGAGATCACGCTGCACGGCGTGTTCAATTACCTGCTATGCAATGGACAGGCGCTATTCGCGCACTGCTCGACCAACCTGTACTACATCGTGCGCGAATGGCCTTTCTCGACCGCGCACCTGATCGACGCTGACATGACCATCGACTTCGCCCAGGTCACCACCGAAGACGACCGTGTCGCCGTCATTGCGACGGCGCCGCTGACCGACGACGAGGTGTGGACGCGTTTCGAACCGGGCGAGCTGCTGATGTTCCGCGACGGCAAGCTCGAGCTGCGCACCATCGTCCCGATTCCCGAATCGGTTCGCCTCGCCAATGCGGCCAATACCGCCTGTACCTGAGCATCACGTACAAACGGTTTGCATGGGCGCACACCACGGATGCCAGCACGGGGACAGCACACCTCGGCGTGAGTTGTTGCCAGACAATAGAGCCTGCAGGGCGCCCGCCGGACCACGCGTCTGGCATGTCGATACCGTCAGACCACCCACGGCGGTACCTCGCCGACTCGCCGCAATCCCGCGACGCTGATTGCATCACACCACCTGATGCGCCGGGCCGTCCTTGCCGCAAGCCATAAAAAAGGACGCCGAAGCGTCCTTTTTTATGGCTTGGCGCCGCCCCGGTTGGAGCGGCGCCACGCGCCGGATGCCACCCGAAGGTGACGTCGCTCAATGTGCGAGGATTTTCGACAGGAACTGCCGCGCCCGCTCCGAGCGTGCACTGATATTGCCGAAGAACTCCTCTTTCTCGCAGTCTTCCACGATCGCACCCTGGTCCATGAAGATCACGCGGTTGGCAACCTTGCGTGCAAACCCCATTTCGTGGGTTACGCACATCATGGTCATGCCTTCATGCGCGAGTTCGACCATCACGTCCAACACCTCGTTGACCATTTCCGGATCAAGCGCCGAGGTCGGCTCATCGAACAGCATGCAGATCGGATCCATCGACAGCGCCCGGGCAATCGCCACGCGCTGCTGCTGGCCACCCGAGAGCTGGCCCGGGAATTTGTCGGCCTGCGCCTTCAGACCCACCCGCTCGAGATACTTCATGCCATGCGCGACGGCTTCTTCCTTGTTGCGCCCCAGCACCTTGACCTGAGCGATGGTCAGGTTCTCCCGGATCGACAGGTGTGGAAACAGTTCGAAGTTCTGGAAGACCATGCCCACGCGCGAACGCAGCTTCGACAGATTGGTCTTGGGGCTGCCCACCGAGGTGCCGTCGACCGTGATGTCACCTTTCTGGAACGGCTCAAGGCCATTCACCGTCTTGATCAGCGTCGACTTGCCAGAGCCGGAGGGGCCGCACACCACCACGACCTCACCTTTCTTGACGTTTGTCGTGCAATCGTTCAAGACCTGAAACGTGCCGTACCACTTGGAGACATTCTTGATTTCGATCATACAGATACCTTTTTCTGGAAACGCTTGACCAGCAGCGAAGCACTGAAGCAGATGACAAAGTACACGGCGCCCGCAAACAACAGCATTTCAACGATGCTGCCGTCCCGTTCGCCCACGCCGTAAGCCTGTCCGAAGAAATCGGCCAGCGCACTCACGTACACCAGCGAGGTATCCTGAAACAGGATGATGCCTTGCGTGAGCAGCAACGGCACCATGTTGCGGAAGGCCTGCGGCAGCACCACCAGGCGCATCGACTGGAAGTACGTCATGCCCAGCGCATTGGCCGCGGCCATCTGGCCCTTCGACACGCTCTGGATGCCCGCCCGGATGATTTCCGAGTAGTAGGCAGCCTCGAACATCGAGAAGGCAATGAGCGCCGATGTCATGCGCAGATCGGTCGAAGGCGACAGATTGAGCATGCTGGTCAGGAACTGCGGAATGATGAGGAAGAACCACAGCAGCACCATCACCAGCGGAATGGAGCGGAACAGGTTCACATACCCGGTAGCGAACCACGACAGCACCTTCAGGCTGGACAGGCGCATCATCGCGAGGATCGTACCCCACACGATCCCCACCACGACGGCCGTCGCGGTGATCTTGAGCGATACCATCATGCCCTCGCCCAGCACATGCAGGGTCTCGGGCGTAATCGAACTGAAATCAAAAGCGTATGCCATGTCCGTGCCTCACTTTCCGCCGATGTAGCCCGGAACGCGCGTGCGCCCCTCGATCCACCGCATGACGAGCATCACCGTGGCGTTGATGACCAGATACAGCAACGTCACGGCAATGAATGCCTCATACGGCTGCGCGGTATAGTCCACCAGCTGGCGCCCCTGCGCCGCCAGCTCCAGCAGGCCGATCGTCGACGCGACCGCGGAGTTCTTGAAGATATTCAGGAATTCCGATGTCAGCGGCGGCACGATGATGCGGTACGCCATCGGCAAAAGCACGTAGCGGTAGGTCTGCGGCAGCGTGAAACCCATCGCCAGTCCGGCGTAGCGCTGGCCGCGCGGCAGCGAATTGATACCCGAACGCACCTGCTCGCACACCCGGGCGGCGGTGAAGGTGCCGAGGCACAGCATGCCGGCCAGGAACTGCTGGGCGAACGGATTCATCTGCTTGATCGCCTCGCCGAACGGCAGCAGTTCGGGCATGACGAAATACCAGATGAAGAGCTGCACGAGCAGCGGAATATTGCGGAAAATCTCGACGTAGGTCGCCGCGATCCCGGAGATCCAGCGATTGGGCATGGTACGCATCACGCCCAGGACCGAGCCGATGATGAGGGCAATGATCCAGGCCGACAGGCCGACAGTGATGGTCGTGAACAGCCCGGAGATCAGCCAGTCAAGATAGGTCTCACTACCGGAGGCGTCGGCGAAGAATACGCCCCAATTCCAGTGGTAATTCATGTTGCTTCCTCAAAAAGAAACGGAAGGACTTGCCTTCCGTTTCAGCCACGCACTTCCGGCCTGTCAGTCGAATGCCTTATCGTTCGGATTCTTGAAGAGGGCCTTCATGTCCTCCGACAGCTTGAAGTCGAGGTTCAGGCCGCGCGGCGGAACCGGCTGCTCGAACCACTTCTTGTACATGGCATTGATTTCGCCCGACTTCATCAGGCCGGTGATGGTTGTGTCAGCAATCTTCTTGAACGGGGCATCGTCCTTGCGCAGCATGCAGCCGTAGGCTTCACGCGATTGCGGCTTGCCCACCACGACCCATTCGGCCGGGTTGCGTGCCTTGGCGCGCTCGCCATACAGCAGTGCATCATCCATCATGAAAGCAGCGGCGCGGCCCGACTGGAGGGTCAGGAACGACTGGCCGTGATCCTTGGTGCTGATGATGTTCATGCCGAGCTTCTGCTCGTCATTGATCGAACGCAGCAGGCGCTCGGACGTGGTGCCCGCGGTGGTCACGACGTTCTTGCCCTTCAGGTCGGCAAAATCCTTGATGCCGCTGTCGGCCTTGGTCAGCAGACGCGTGCCGATGACGAAGATGGTGGTCGAGAACGAGACCTGCTTCTGACGCTCGAGGTTATTGGTGGTGGAACCACACTCGATGTCGATGGTACCGTTCTGCAGCAGCGTGATACGGTTCTGCGAGGTGATCGGAATTTCCTTGACCTGCAGGTTCGGCAGGTTCAACTGCTTCTTGATCGCCTCGACGATCTTCATGTTGATGTCGTAGGAATAACCGACCTGCCGGACGCCGCCGAGATTGTAGTTGAACGGAATCGACGACTCGCGGACGCCGAGCGTGATGACGCCGGTTTCCTTGATCTTCTGCAGCGTGCCTGTCAATTGCTGGGCATGTGCGACCCCGCTTGCGATACCTGCGGCGACCAGCAGCGTTGCCAACTTGACCAATTTCATGAAGATCTCCTTGACCAAAAAAGAAGTGAGAGACTAGCTTATATATCCCCCAGAAATCACAGTATTACGCACGGCTCCAGTGATTTCAACGGGTTTTTCCCTGAGCATTTCCTCTGCACAAGCGGGTTGACGGCAGCCGAAACCGCTGGTCCACCCGCCCGCGCCCACCCGTCAGGGGTAGAGGCCGCGCATCTCACGCGCCTGCAGGATGCGGGTACAGGCGACGATGAATGCCGCGGTCCGCAAGGTCACATGATTGTCCTGCGCAACCTGCCAGATGGCGCGGAATGCTTCCTGCATAATGCGTACCAGGCGCTGGTTGATTTCTTCCTCGGTCCAGAAGAAGCTGGAGAAATCCTGCACCCACTCGAAATAGGACACGGTCACGCCGCCGGCATTGGCGATCACGTCCGGCGCGACGAGGATATTGCGTTCGCGCAGGATATCGTCGGCTTCGGGGGTGGTCGGGCCGTTTGCCCCTTCGATGACCATCCTGGCACGGATATGGGGCGCGTTGTCCTTCGTGATCTGCCCTTCCAGCGCAGCCGGAATGAGGAATTCGCAATCCAGTTGCCAGAACTGGTCAGCCGGCAGCGACTCGGCGCTGAAGCCTGCTACCGAACCGTTCTGCGCCACGTGCGTGATCAGTGCAGGAATATCGAGCCCGCCCGGCGCGTAGACCACGCCCTTGTGGTCCTGCACGGCGATCACGTGCGCCCCCGCGTCATGGAACAGCCGCGCGGCCACGCTGCCGACATTGCCGAAGCCCTGAACCACCACGCGCGCACCCTTGATTTCCACGCCGAGATTGCGCGCCGCTTCCGTTCCCACCACAAACACACCCCGGCCAGTGGCCTCGCGGCGTCCCAGGCTGCCACCGAGCGAAATCGGCTTGCCCGTGACTACCCCGGTCGCCGTGGAACCTGAATTCTGCGAGTAGGTGTCCATCATCCATGCCATGACCTGCTCGTTGGTATTCACGTCCGGCGCGGGAATGTCCTTGTTCGGTCCGATGATAATGTTGATTTCGCTGGTGTAGCGGCGCGTCAGCCGTTCCAGCTCCGCGCCCGACAGCAGGCGCGGATCGACCCGCACCCCACCCTTGGCGCCGCCGTACGGTACGTTGACGGCAGCGTTCTTGACTGACATCCATGCAGACAGCGCCATCACTTCGGACAGCGTGACATCCTGGTGGAAACGCACGCCGCCCTTGCCAGGGCCGCGCGAAGTATTGTGTTGGACGCGGTAGCCTTCGAAATGGGCGATGGTGCCGTTATCGAGTTCGATGGGCACATCGACGATCAGCGAGCGCTTGGGCCGCTTGAGGGTTTCCACCCAGCGGGCCAGCGAGCCGAGATAAGGCGTGACGCGGTCGACCTGTTCGAGGTAGATCCCCCAGGGTCCGAGGGCATCGGGCCGCAGGTACGACGGCAGGGCATGTTTGGGAGCAGACGAGGGAGGTTGGGAATGCGACATGGCAAGAGCTTCCTTGTGAGAAATTGCCGCCAGCATAGGGCAAGCATTTGCGCGAAATCCAATGCCGTTTTGACATTGCCCCATGCATGTCTTGCATAAGAACATGTTGGAGGCATTCTACTCCGATCTATCGTGATTGCGAGAGCGCCTGCCAGATACGGTCGACCAGCGCGCGCCGCGGGGCCTGGGTCGTCGGCCGCTCGCCCTGCCCGTCGGGATGCTGGCGGTACAGGCGCAGTTCGACCTCCACCGAATAGTCGACGTCCGGCGCATGGTCGGCCCGCACCAGGCGACCCGCCAGGACCTCCTCGCGCACCGCCTTGTCCGGCAGGAAAGCCACGCCATGCCCGGCCAGCGCCATGGCCTTCAGCGCTTCGGCCATGTCCGTTTCGTAGACTTTGTCGAGCGCCGGCCGCCGGGGCAACTCGGTAAGCACGGTGTCCACCACCCGCCCCAGGAACGCACCAGGCGCATAGGCCAGGTAAGGTACCGCGCCGTCTCCGAGCAGCCCGAACTGCGCGCGGCCCGAGGCATCGGGAATGCTGTAGGGCGCCAGCCGCTCGACACCGAGCGGCAGCATGTCATAGCGCAGCGGATCGAGCTGCACCGGCTGGCGCGCATGGTGGTAGCACATCATCAGGTCGCAACCGCCCTCCACCAGGGTCAGAACGGCGTCGTGCACATTGAGCGCGCGTAGCCGGCACGGCAGGCGGCCGATCTGCTGCTCGATCTGGCTGAGCCAGCGCGGAAAGTATGTTAGCGACAGATTGTGCGGCACAGCAAAGTCGATCATGCTGCCCTGCCCGGACGATTGGCCGCGCAGCAGTTCGCGGGTTTCGCCGATCTGCGCCAGCATGGCCAGGGCCTGCTCGTAGAATACGTGGCCAGCTGGCGTGAGGCGGGTCGGATAGCTCGAGCGATCGATCAGCTCCGTGCCCAGCCAGGCCTCGAGGGACTGGATGCGGCGTGAAAAAGCGGGTTGCGTGACATTACGCAGGCTGGCCGAACGCGAAAAACTCTGCGTTTCGGCCAGGCTGACGAAATCCTCGAGCCATTTGGTATCCATCCACACATTATGCAGGGGATCCCGAGCCGGCTCCACAACAGGCGCGGCGGACTTGCCCGGAGCTACCCTGCTCCAGCCGACCGGGAAAATCCAAAGTTTACTTCCGGCATGCTGCGGCACCGAACGATCGCGGAAACAGGATCGCCTCCCGGCATCAGTCGGCGCCGACGGTCGCAGCAGACGCATCGCGCGCCTGGATGCGCCACATCTCCGCATACTTGCCGTCGAGCCGCATCAGGGCCTCGTGCGTGCCGCGCTCGACGATCCGGCCGTGGTCGAGCACGAGGATCTGGTCGGCCTGCACGACCGTCGACAGGCGGTGGGCGATGACCAGTGTCGTGCGCGTTTCGGCCAGTCGCATCAGCTCCGCCTGGATGGCCTGCTCGGTACGCGAATCCAGTGCCGAGGTCGCTTCGTCGAAGATCAGGATCGGCGGATTCTTGAGCAGCGTCCGGGCAATCGCCACGCGCTGCTTCTCGCCGCCAGACAGTTTCAGGCCACGCTCGCCCACCGGCGTGTCGTAGCCCTCCGGCAACTCGCTCACGAACTGATGGATCTGCGCCGCCTTGGCCGCCGCGATGACTTCCTCGCGCGACGCCTCGGGCCGGCCATAGGCGATGTTGTAGTAGATGCTGTCGTTGAACAGCACGGTATCCTGCGGCACGATGCCGATGGCGCCGCGCAGGCTGGCCTGCGTCACGTCGCGCAGATCCTGCCCGTCGATCAGGATCGCACCACCGCTGACATCGTAGAAGCGGAACAGCAAGCGTGCGAGCGTGGACTTGCCAGAGCCGCTGTGTCCGACCACGGCCGTGGTCGTGCCGGCTGGCACGGCGAAATCGACATCGAACAGGATCTGGCGGTTGGCCTCGTAGGAAAACTCCACATGCGAGAAGCGCACCGCGCCACCCCGGACGTGCAGAGGCTGCGCCTCGGGCCGGTCCGCCACTTCGCGCTCGGTTTCCAGCAGCAGGAACATGCGGTCCATGTCGGCCAGCGACTGCTTGATCTCGCGATAGATCACGCCCAGGAAATTGAGCGGGATGTACAGCTGGATCATCAGCGTATTGACCAGTACCAGATCGCCCAGCGTCATGCTGCCGTCGACCACGCCCTGCGTGGCGCGCCACAGGATGAGGATCAGGCCGATGGCGATGATCGTCTGCTGGCCAAAGTTGAGCAGGAACAGCGAATTCTGCGAACGGATCGCCGCCGTGCGATAGGTCTTCAGGTTTTCATCGTAGCGGCTGGCTTCGAAGGCTTCGTTGCCGAAATACTTCACCGTTTCGAAGTTCAGCAGCGAGTCGATCGCCTTCTGGTTGGCGCGCGAATCGAGCTCGTTCATGCGGCGGCGGAAATGCATCCGCCACTCGGTCACCAGAATCGTGAATACGATGTAGCCAACCAGTGCGCCAAGCGTGATGATTGCAAACCAGATGTCATAGCGCACGACGAAAAAGGCCATCACCAGCGCGACCTCGATCAGTGTCGGCAGGATGCTGTAGAGCGAGTACGAAATCAGTGACTGGATGCCACGCGAACCGCGTTCGATATCGCGGCTCATGCCGCCCGTCTGGCGCGCCAGATGAAAGCGCAGCGACAGGCTGTGCAAATGCTCGAACACCTGCAGGGCGATGCGCCGGACCGCATTGGCGGTCACCTTGGAGAACAGCACCTCGCGCAGTTCGGTAAACAGCGAGGCGGACAGCCGCAACGCGCCGTACCCCACGATCAGCGCGACCGGCACCACCAGTAGCGCGCGTGGATCGCTCGCGCTGAGGTTCATGCGGTCGATCAGCTGCTTGAGCAGGATCGGCACGCCAAGGTTGGCGACCTTGGCGCCGATCAGGCAGCTCAGTGCCAGCAGGACCCGCCACTTGTACTGCCACAGGTAGGGCAGCAGGTTGCGAATGGTTTGCCAGTCGGTGTGGCTGGCCGGCCGGCTGGGTTGGCCCGGCAGGCGAACAGAAGACGGAATGGGCGGATCGCCCACGGAGGAATACCGGCGCATGGAAAGACATCCTTGAGAGACCACTATTGTCCCAGAGAACGCCCTGCCGCGCCGGCCGGTTCCCGATACAATGATAGCTAGGCCGACGGCCTGCCAGGCAGGTGGGGAAACCGCCGCGCCCATGGTCCGCTTCCCGGCCCGCCGATTGCCACCCTGCCAACCGATCTCCGCAATCCTCCCGCCATGACTGCCAACGACGCCTCGCACCAGATCGTTTCCCTGCCCGCCGGCAAGATGCCCGAACTGCGCGTGATCCCGATGCCTGCCGACGCCAACATGTACGGCGACGTATTCGGCGGCTGGATCATGGCGCAGGTCGACCTGGCCGGGTCGATCCCCGCCTTGCGACGCGCCAGGGGACGCGTAGCCACCATCGCGGTCAATTCGTTCGTGTTCAAGAACCCGGTATTTGTCGGCGACCTGCTGAATTTCTACGCGGAGGTCATCCGCGTGGGCCGCACCTCGATCACGGTGGAAGTGGAAGTCTATGCGCAGCGCATGACCGATGCCGAGCAGACGGTCAAGGTGACCGAGGCCACGCTCACCTACGTGGCAACAGACGAGAACCGGCAGCCGCGCATGGTACCAGCCTTGCACGACACTCCGGCCGCCTGATGGCTGGCCACCGCTGACGGGCCAGAACGCACGTCACACCTCCTGCGGCGGAATCAGTCGAAAACGGAAAAATCCGGCACCCGCTTCTCGAAGAACGCCGCGAAGGCTTCCTTTGCCGCCGGCTCGCGCAGCATGCGACCAAACACCTCGACCTCCAGCGCAATCTGCGCTGCGATCGCGTCGGCCTGCTGCTGCTTCATCAGGCGCTTGGTGGCGCGCAGCGAGGGCGCGGGCAATCTCACCAGACGGGCCACGCGCTCGCTCACCCGTGCGCCGAGCTCTGCGGCCGGCACCACCGCATTGACCAGCCCCATGTCGAGCGCCGCCTGTGCGGTGAACGGCTCGCCGAACATCAGCAGCTCAGCCGCCTTGCGCGGGCCGACAACGGTCGCCAGCAGCGTGCTCGACGCTGCCTCGGGGCATAGCCCCAGCTGCACGAACGGCAACGAGAAACGCGCGGTCTCGCTGGCGTAGACCAGATCGCAATGCAGCAGCAGCGTGGTGCCGATACCCACCGCCACACCGCTCACCGATGCGACGAGCGGCTTGGGGCACGTGCTGATGGCGCGCAGGAAGCGGAACACCGGCGCATCGTCGCCAAGAGGCGGACGCTGCATGAAGTCCTCGAGGTCGTTGCCGGCCGTGAAAGCTTCTGCATGCCCGGCAATCACAATCACGCGCACCGCCGGATCGTGTTCCGCCCCCGCCAACGCATCGGCAAGCACTGCGTACATCTCCGCCGTGATGGCGTTCTTGCGCGCGGGCCGGTCAAAGCGCAGCGTCATCACGCCGGCGGCAATCTCCACTGCAATACTCATGGCACACTCCGCTCTGGTGTGTTCCTGCTGCGTGCGTTCAGACGACCCGTGTTCACACGCGCTCGAAAATGCCGGCCGCGCCCATGCCGGTGCCAACGCACATGGTCACCATGCCGTACTTCAGCTGGCGGCGGCGCAGCGCGTGCACCACGGTCGCGGAGCGGATCGCGCCAGTCGCACCGAGCGGGTGGCCAAGTGCAATCGCCCCGCCCAGCGGATTGACCTTGGCGGGATCGAGCTGCAGGTCTTGCATCACAGCCAGCGACTGTGCGGCAAACGCTTCGTTGAGTTCGATCCAGTCGATCTGCTCGAGCGTCATGCCGGCCGCCTTGAGCGCGGCGGGAATGGCTTCCTTCGGGCCGATGCCCATGATCTCCGGCGGCACGCCGCGCACCGCGAACGACACAAAGCGCCCCAGCGGCTGCAGGTTGAACTGCTTGAGGATCTTTTCGCTGACCACGATCAGCGCACCCGCGCCATCCGACATCTGCGAGCTATTGCCGGCGGTGACGCTGCCCTTTGCCGCGAACACCGGACGCAGTCGCGCCAGGCCCTCGAGACTTGTATCGGGGCGCGGACCTTCATCGAGCGCGATGGTGCGGGCGTGGGTTTCTATCTCGCCGGTCGCCAGGTTCGCGGTACGTTCGAGGGTTTCCACGGGCGTGATCTCGTCAGCAAACTCGCCCGCCTGCTGGGCGGCCAGCGCCTTCTGGTGCGAGCCCAGCGCAAACGCATCCTGCGCCTCGCGGCTCACCTTCCATTGCTGCGCCACCTTCTCGGCGGTCAGGCCCATGCCATAGGCAATACCGACGTTCTCGTCGCGCTCGAAGATCGCGGGCGACATCGACGGCGTGTTGCCCATCATCGGCACCATGCTCATCGACTCGACGCCGCCAGCGATGATCACATCGGCCTCGCCCACGCGGATGCGGTCGGCGGCCATGGCGACGGCGCTCAGGCCCGAAGCACAGAAGCGGTTGACGGTAATGCCACCGACGGTGTTCGGCAGGCCCGACAGCAACGTGCCGATGCGCGCCACGTTGAGGCCCTGCTGCGCTTCCGGAATGGCGCAGCCCACGATGGCATCCTGGATTACCTGCGGGTCTAGATCCGGTACCTGGGCCACGGCAGCGCGGAGGATCGTGGCCAGCAGGTCGTCCGGCCGGGTTTGACGGAACGCACCCTTGGGCGCCTTGCCGATGGGCGTGCGCGTGGCGGCGACGATGTAAGCGTCTTGCAGCTGTTTCATGTTCTCTCCAACCTCGGATGACGGTGTCAGTTGCGGACCGGCTTGCCGGTCTGCAGCATGCCCATGATGCGTTCCTGTGTCTTCGACGTGCCGAGCAGTTCGACAAAGGCCTTGCGCTCCAGCGCCAGCAGCCATGCCTCGTCGACCAGCGTGCCGGCCTCGACCGCGCCGCCGCACACCACTTCGGCAATGCGCGAGGCGATCGTGAAATCGTGCGGCGAGATGAAGCCGCCATCGCGCATATTCACCAGCGACGCTTGGATCGTGGCGATACCAGAACGGCCTGCCACCGGAATGCCGGCAGGCTTGAGCGGCGCACGGTAACCCGCGGCGGCCAGCGCCTGCACTTCGCGCTGGGCCACGTCGAGCAGCTCATGCACATTGAACACGATGGTGTCCGATGGCAGCAGATAGCCCATGCGCTGCGCTTCGAGCGCCGAGCCCGAGACCTTGGCCATGGCCGCGTTCTGGAAACGTGCCGTGAGGAACTGCAGGTAATTGGTGCTGCCGGCCGCCTGGGCAGCCTGCGCGGCACGTACGGCGATCTCCTTCAGCCCGCCGCCAGCCGGCACGAGACCGACGCCGACTTCCACGAGACCGATATACGTTTCCATCGCCGCCACGCGCTTGCTCGCATGCAGCAGCAATTCGCAGCCGCCGCCAAGGGCGATGCCGGACGCAGCCGCCACTACCGGCACGGCGGCATACTTGATGCGCATCATGCCGTCCTGGAAACCCTTCACGAACGGATCGATGCCCTTGGCGCCGCCCATCATGAAGGCCGGCATGGCCGCCTCCAGATTCGCGCCGGCCGAGAACGGGCCACCCGGCGTACCGAGCTGCAGCGACGTCGGCTGCCACACCACCAGGCCGGCGTAGTCGCGCTCCGCCAGTTCCACGGCGCGCATCAGCCCCGCGATCGTATCGGGGCCGATGGTGTTCATCTTGCTCTTGAACGAGGCGATCAGCACATCGCCCCGGCCCGCGCGGTCATCGACCCACAGGCGTACTGCCTCGTCTTCATGTACCGTCTTGCCGGTATTGCGCGCATCCCGCGCGGCCGTCCCGAACAGGCTTGCACGGAAGGCCTGGCGGCCATATACCGGCAGATCCTGGCGACCCACGAAACCGCGCGCCACCGGCGACCATGAGCCCTGCGGCGCATGCACGCCGCCCTGCTCGGCCACAGGCCCGCTGAATACCCAGTCAGGCAGCGGCGCAGTGGCTAATGCCTTGCCGGCGTCGATGTCTTCCTTCACCCACTGGGCGATGTCCTTCCAGCCAGCCGCCTGCCAGTCCTCGAACGGACCGGTGGTCCAGCCGAAGCCCCAGCGAATGGCGAGATCGACATCTGCTGCCGATTCGGCAATGTCCTGCAGGTACACGGCGATGTAATGGAACACATCGCGGAACACCGCCCACAGGAACTGCGCCTGCGGATTGGTGGACTCGCGCAGCAGGCGGAAGCGTTCAGCCGGCGCTTTCTTCAGCATGCGTACAACGATCTCGTCCGCCTTGCCAGCAGAAGGCACATAGTTGCCCGTGGCAGGGTCGAGTACCTGGATGTCCTTGCCGACCTTCTTGTAGAAACCGGCCCCGCTCTTCTGCCCGAGCGCGCCGGCCTCGACCAGTCTGGCCAGCACCGGCGGCGTCGCGTACACGGGAGCGAACGGATCGTCCTTGAGATTGTCCTGCATCGTCTTGATGACGTGGCCCATGGTATCCAGGCCCACCACGTCGGCGGTACGGAAGGTGGCCGACTTGGCGCGGCCCAGCTTGGAACCGGTGAGGTCGTCGACCACGTCGTACGGAATGCCATACTTTGCGCTTTCCGCGAACACCGCGAGGATCGAGAAGATGCCCACGCGGTTGGCGATGAAGTTCGGCGTGTCTTTGGCGCGCACCACACCTTTGCCGACCGTGCTGGTCAGGAAGGTTTCGAGGCGGTCGAGAATCTGCGGATGCGTGCTGGCCGTGGGAATCAGTTCGACCAGGTGCATGTACCGCGGCGGGTTGAAGAAATGCACGCCGCAGAAACGCGCCTTCAGCTCGGCGTCGAAACCGTCCGACAGTGCATTGATCGACAGGCCCGAAGTATTGGTCGCAAAGATCGCATGCGGAGCGATGTGCGGTGCAACCTTGGCATACAGGTCATGCTTCCAGTCCATGCGCTCGGCAATGGCTTCGATGACGACATCGCACTCGCCCAGCTTCGCCAGGTCGTCCTCGTAGTTGGCCGCCTCGATCAGCGCCGCGTCGTCGGCCACGCCGAGCGGCGCGGGCGACAGCTTGCGCAGGTTATCGATGGCGCGCAGCACGATGCCGTTCTTGGGGCCTTCCTTGGCGGGCAGGTCGAACAGCACGACCGGCACCTTGGCGTTGATGAGGTGCGCGGCGATCTGCGCGCCCATGACGCCAGCGCCCAGCACGGCGACTTTCTTCACGACGAAATTGCTCATGGTCTTCCCGATTGTCTCAATGTGAGTCTCATCGTCCTGCCTGTGCCGGATGGCGGGCAGGACGCACAGGCATCAGAACGGATGCAAATCAGAACAGATCTGCATCCAGCGCCATCAGCGACGCCGAACCGGAACGGGCAGCACGGATCTGCATCGCGGTTTCCGGCAGCAGGCGCGCAAAGTAGAAACGCGCCGTGGCCAGCTTGGCGACATAAAAGGCATCGCCCGAGGCGGATTTTTCCAGCGCGATCTTCGCCATGCGCGCCCAGAAGTAGGCGAACACCAGATGACCGACCACGCGCAGGTACGGCACGGCTGCCGCGCCGGCCTCGTCTTGGTTCTGCATAGCCTTCATGCCGATCTCCATGGTGAGCTTGGTCACTTTTTCGCCAAGATCGGCGAGCGGGTTGACGAACTCCTGCATGGCCTCGTTGGTGCCCTCTTCCTCGATGAAGTCCTGTACCAGCTTGCCGAATTTCTTCAGCTTCGCGCCCATGTCGCCGAGCACCTTGCGGCCCAGCAGGTCGAGCGACTGGATGGTGTTGGTGCCTTCGTAGATCATGTTGATGCGCGCATCACGCACATACTGTTCCATGCCCCACTCGGCGATATAGCCGTGGCCGCCGTACACCTGCAGGGCCTCATTGGTGGCGATGAAAGCATTGTCGGTCAGGAAGGCCTTGACCACCGGCGTGAGCAGGGCCACCAGATCGGCCGCTTCCTTGCGTGCAGCCTCGTCGGGGTGCGACAGCTCGATATCGATCTGCGTTGCGATCCAGTACGAGAAAGCCCGGCCGCCTTCGGCGTAGGCGCGCTGCGTCAGCAGCATGCGGCGCACGTCGGGATGGACGATGATCGGATCGGCCGGCTTGTCAGGCGCCTTCGGCCCGGTAAGCGCGCGCATCTGCAGGCGCTCCTTGGCATAGGTGACGGAATTCTGATACGCCACTTCGGTGAGGCCGAGGCCCTGCATACCGACGCCAAGGCGGGCCGCATTCATCATCACGAACATGGCGTTGAGACCCTTGTTGGGCTCTCCCACCAGCCAGCCGCGCGCACCGTCGAGATTCATGACGCAGGTGGCGTTGCCGTGAATGCCCATCTTGTGTTCGATCGAACCGCAGGCGATGCCATTGCGCTCGCCTACTGCACCATTGGCATCGGGAATGAACTTCGGCACGATGAACAGGGAGATACCCTTGGTGCCCGCCGGGGCGTCCGGCAGACGCGCCAGCACAAGATGGAGGATGTTCTCCGCCATGTCGTGCTCGCCGCTGGAAATGAAAATCTTGGTGCCGGTGAGCCGGTACGATCCGTTGGCGTCGGGCTCGGCCTTGGTACGCAGGATACCAAGGTCGGTACCACAGTGCGGCTCGGTCAGGCACATGGTGCCGGTCCATACGCCACTGACGAGTTTTTCGAGATACAGCTTCTTCTGTTCGTCGGTGCCATGTGCGTGCAGGCATTCATAGGCACCATGCGACAGGCCGGGATACATGGTCCACGCCTGATTGGCCGAGTTCAGCATTTCATACACTGCGTTATTCACCAGCACCGGCAGGCCCTGGCCACCGTAGGCCGGATCGCAACCGAGCGCCGGCCAGCCAGCTTCGACATACTGCTGGTACGCCTCGCGGAAACCGCTCGGCGTGGTCACCACGCCGTTCCCTTCGTACTTGCAACCCTCGCGGTCGCCTACCTGGTTCAGTGGGAAGATGACTTCGCTGCAGAACTTTCCGGCTTCCTCGATCACCTGGTTGATGGTCTCGGCATCGATCTCGGCATGCGGCGGCAGCGTCTTGAGCGTTCCCTCCACATCCAGAAGTTCATGCAGCACGAACTGCATGTCACGCAACGGTGCGGAATATTGGCCCATCGATCACTCCTCCAGAATCAATGTTGAGTCAGCCGCCGCACCACGCCACGCGTCAGATGCGGTACGACTCGATCAGTTTATGCAACGCCGCCATCGCCAGCTCGGCGCTGCGCGGCAAACGCAGGAAACGTGCGTCATGATGCAGGCTTAATTCAATACCATACATCTCGAACAACATCATTTCAGGATCGGCATCCGCACGCAGGTGCCCCTCCTCCTTGGCCTGGTTGATCGCCCGCGTCAGCGCCGCACGCCAGAGCGTGACGATCTTCACCAGCTCCTGCCGTACCGGACTTTCCGGCCGGTCATCGTATTCCACCGCGCCGCTGATGAATATGCATCCGGTCGAGACCTCGCGGATACGTTTCTCCATCCAGCGTCGCGCAAAACCGAGCAGTCTCGGCAGTCCCCGCGGCTCGGTGAGGCTCGGGAAAAACACTTCCTGCTCGAAGCGGCGGCGATATTCGTGCACCACTTCCACCTGCAGGTCCTCACGCGATCCAAAGTGCGCGAAGACACCGCTCTTGCTCATCTGCATGCGCTCGGCCAGCAGACCGATCGTCAGCCCTTCCAGGCCGTTGCGCGAGGCCAGATCCAGCGCTGTGTCGAGGATCGCTGCGCGCGTCAGTTCACCCTTGCGCATGGGGGCGGAAGCCGTCACGGCTACCGCGGCGTCCGGCCGGGCGGTTTGGGTTGTCATCATTTCTCTCCGTTCTTTCCGAGCCTCGCCGGCATGCAGGCATGGCACTCAAAGGCATGCCGCACTGCCGTCTGGCCCGTGTCGTTTCAGTCTAGCGCAGAATCGAACGGTCGTTCAGATTATTGGCGGGGACCTCGCCTGCGGGCAAGACAATTATTAGAAAGCCATTTCTAAAGTCAGCATGCTGATGCGCCGCCATACGCGCACGCAATCGCAGCATCAACGCCTCACATCACCGTCTCCACCGGAACATCCACTGCCCGCGACCCACATGAATGGAACCGGGCTCAATAACGCCCCGCATGGCCGCTAATCATGACGCCGGCGCTGACCAATCCATACGCCAGCCAGTCGAGTGCGCGCCGCCAGCGCGGACGTCGGTCATGCAGTTCGCGCTCCACCGCCACACTGCGCGCGGTCATCGCCAGTTCGAGTGCGTCACGCAAGGATGCGCTGAAGGCATCGTCCCACACCACCAGGTTCGCCTCGCGCGCCAGCAGCAGGCTGAAGGGATCGATATTGCTCGAGCCAACCGTGGCCCAGACCTGATCCACCACCGCGACCTTGGCGTGCAAGAAGCTGTCCGTATATTCATAGATCTCCACACCGGCATTGAGCAGCTGGCCATACAGCGCCTGCGTGGCATGGTGCTGCAGCCGGTATTCAACCTGTCCCTGCAACAGCAGGCGCACTCGTACGCCGCGTCGCCGACAGGCCAGCAAGGCCCGACGAAAACGCAGGCCTGGCAGGAAATAGGCATTGGCAATGATCACGTCGTGCCGGGCATTGCCCAGGGCGACGAGATATTCGCGCTCGATAGCGCGGCGGTTACGCACGTTGTCGCGTAATACCAGGGCGGCGCGTACACCCTCATGGGTGGACAGTGTGCCGGCCGCGACCTCGGGCTGCGCATCCGTAGCCGCAACAGCGTGAGCGCCTGAGCCCGACGGTGGCGCCGGGGCACGCTCCACCCGACCCGCGCCGCTGAAGCGCGTCCACAGCACGCGCATCGTTTCCACGATCTGGGCCACGATCGGCCCTTCGACGCGTACGGCAAAATCGTAGCGCGGACCATAGCCCGAATCCTGCAGCGGCGCATGGTTCAGGTCGTCGATGATATTGATGCCACCGACAAAGCCGAGACGGTCGTCGATCACGGCCAGCTTGCGATGCAGGCGGCGCAGGTAACGGCGGCGCGGCACCCACCAGCGTACCGGCCGGAACACACGGTAGTGCACGCCGGCCTCGCGGAAGGCGCTGATCACCTCCGGCGGCGGCTCGCCGGTACCGATGCCATCGACCACCACATACACTTCCACGCCACGCCGGGCCGCCTCCACCAGCGCGCGCGTCACGCATTCGCCGGACGCATCGTGCGTATAGATATACGTCTCCATACGCACACTGCGGGTCGCGGCATCGATGGCTTCGCACAACGCGGGGAAATAGAATTCGCCACAGCACAGCAGGTCGACGCGGTTACCGGCTACCGCGCGATTGCGTCGCCACGCCCTGCGCAGCGCGCGGATCGGGCGTTTCAGTGGAGACCGCATCGGCATCAGGGACAGGGCCGCGCCAACACGGGGTCAGGACGCGCTGGCCAGCTCGGCCATGAGAGGTACATGGTCGGAGCGCAAGGCCCAGTCACGGCCACGCAAGGCCTGCGCACTGCGGACATCAAAGCCGCGCACGTAGATCCGGTCCAACTGCCACACTGGCAAGTGGCTGGGAAACGTACACAGCGTGCCCTCGCAGACATGGGCCACTTCCACCGCGCCCAGCGCCGAACAGATGCGGTCATCGAGGCGATTGTTCCAGTCGTTGAAATCACCCGCGATGATGAGTGGCGCATCGGCCGGCACCACCGACTTCACCCGGCGGATCAGCGCATCCGCCTGGCGCTGGCGGCTGCGCGCAAACAGCCCGAAGTGCACGCACATCAGATGCGCCTCCACGCCTTCGACGTCGATCATCGCGTGCAGCAGCCCGCGCTGCTCGAAACGGTGATCGGAGATATCGAGGTTCTCGGACATCAGGATGGGATAGCGCGACAGGATCGCATTGCCATGATGGCCGTGGTCATACACGGCGTTCTGCCCGTACACGGAGTGCGGATAGGCATCGGTCGCCAGATAGTTGAGCTGGGTATGATCAGCGTCGAAGATCGCGGCAGCCACCAGGCGATCGTTGCGGTCCTGCACTTCCTGCAGGAACACCAGATCGGCATCCATGGCGTGCAGCCCCTGGCGCACGACGTCGATGCGCGAACGACGGGCCAGGCCAGTGACGCCTTTGTGGATGTTATAGGTGGCGACGGTGAGTTTCATGCCGGGTCGACTGCCATGCGCGTTCGTTCGTTCAGGCGTGGGAGTTCAGGCTGGAGTCCGTGGCGCACGCCCGCCGCGGCAATTGCAGGATAGCCTCCCCGTTGCTGCGCGAGAAGCAGCGCTCCGCCGCAGCCTCGTAAGGCAGCCAGAGCGATTGCAGATGCTCGCGCGGCGCGAGTGTGACCGCGCAACGCTGCGGCACGCACAAGCCGAACCAGTGCTCGGTGTTGCGCGTGACACCCGGCGCATAACGGTGCCGCCATTGGGGATAGATTTCATACTCGATGTGATGGCACCAGTCCGACAGTACGCCATCGTGCAGCGTCAGGCCGGTTTCCTCGCCGACTTCGCGCCACGCCGTATCCGGCAGCGGCTCGTCCGGCAGGTCGCGGCTACCGGTCACCGATTGCCAGAATCCCGGATGGTCAGCCCGCTCCAGCAGCAGCACATCGAGCGCTGGCGTGTGGATGACAACGAGTACGGATTCCGGAATTTTGTAGGCCATGCCGATAGCTTACCGCATTCGGATACGCACTGGCTGCAACCCTACGGGGCGACCCGGATGGCCGCCGGATCCACGACCCCATCTGCCTGTGCAGCGAGGCGACTGTTCCCGGGTCCGTCATCCAGCCCCCCGGCCAGCCACTCGGCCGATTCACCATGCCCCCAGGCGGCGCGCAGACGGGCCACCAGGGGAATGGCTGCGGACTCGTATGCCTGGGTCGCTGCATCGGCGGCCCGCTGTAGCGCCGCGGCAAGCGCCGCTGCTTCTTGTTGCAGGCGAGTCTGGCGCTCAAGTGCCGCGGCCTCGCGCGACCCGAGCGCGTTGTACTCCTGGATGAGCAGGCGCTGCAGGTCGGCCTGGTCATCACGTCCGTTGGCCTGCTCGAACCGGGCCGTAATCGCGGCACTGGCCTGGCGCGCCTGGCGCAATTCCTCGCCAGCCTCACGGCAGACATCGTCGGCCTGCTGAGCGGCACGGCGTTGCGCCGCCAGTTCACGCGCATGGTGGTCGTACACACGCTGCGCTTCCAGCACTGCCTGAACCGTGTGCTGTGGCGCCACGACCAGCAGGGGATCGGCAACACCGGAGACCGGCACACGCGTCAGCGCCTCTTCCGGCAGACGCAGATTACCGAGATCGCCAAGACGCCGCAAACGCGCATCGACCGCGGCAATGGTCTGCAGTCCCAGTTGCCGCAGCAGCTCAGCCCGCTGCCCGGTACTGTCACCCTGCTTCGGCAAAACAGGCTCGGCCGCAAGCGAACCGAGGGCCGGCTCATGCATTGCCGGCACATGCCCGCCACGCGCCGCCGCTGCGATCTCGGGCACGCAGGCGGCCACCGTGGTCGCCACCGATTCCGACATAGCGCGTGCTGCCTTGCGGCTCAGCAGGACAAACTGCACACGCGCCAGAATGATCACCACCAGTCCCGCCCCCAGCCATGCCAGCAAGCTGTCCGCATGCGCCGTGATCCATGCGCTGATCCATTGATAGTCGATGTTCACCGGCCTCTCCCTTGCCTGTTATTCGGACATTAAGAAAAGACTTCGCACAACAGGCGTTCGTTCCAAACCGTAACATTTGGCTACACGTTATGGCTCAACCTGCTGGATCTTCAACGCATGTCCGATGGGAAGCAACCTCTGCCACAAAGCGGCGCATCGGGATGCCGCCACGAATGTAGTACGGAATCACCCCAAGCCGGGACGCGCCAGCGCCTGTCCATGCCGACGTAAGCGCTTGTCTGCATACATGCGCTCGTCCGCATGGCAAAGCGCCCGGTCGGGGTCGAGATCGTCAGGATTCAATATCACACCACCCACGCTGGCACCCGCATAGGCGACTACGTGATCACCCAGCACAAACTCGCCAATCGTGGTGCCGAGCAAACGCTGCCGGCACGCCTGCAAGGCCGCGCGTGCCTCGCTGTGCTCGATGCATGGCCCCTTGGCTGCAGCCGCTGCCGTGAAGCGCGGCCCCAGGCCGACCACCGCGAACTCGTCGCCGCCAATACGCGCCAGCATGTCCGTTTGCCGCACGGCCGCCTGCAGGCGCTGGCCGATCTCGCGCAAGAACAGGTCGCCACACTGATGGCCGTAGGTATCATTGATCTGCTTGAAGTGATCCAGGTCGATCATCACGACCAGCACGCTGCGGCCCTCCGCGCGGGCACGCATGATCAGCTGCGACAGCGTTTCGAACAAAGCACGGCGGTTCGGCAGGCCGGTCAACGTGTCCGTCATCGCATGATGCGCAAGTTGCCGGTTGGCGGCTTGCAGATGGTCCAGCAGTAACTCGCGCTCAAGGAAGTTGCCGACCAGCGTCGAAAACAGTCTCAGCAATTTCACGGCACGCTCGTCCACGCTGCGCCGGTCGGCACTGGCGCCACACAGCGTACCGAGCAGCGCGCCGGACACCGACCGCACCGGCGTACTGAGATAGGTCTGGATGCCCAGTTGCCTGGCCGCATCGGAATCACCCCAGCACGCAGCCACATGATCGGTAAACATGCGCTCCTCGTCGAGCGCACGCTTGCACAGCGTATCTTCCCACGGCACGGTCAGCCCTTCCGGAATCGTCATGCCCCCGGTATTGCGGGCGAAACGCACATGCTGCACATTGCGGTCGAGATCAATCGAAGTGAGATAGGTCGATTCGAGACCGGTCATCTCGCTCAGCATCTCCAGCAATGGACGGGTCAGTTCTTCGGTCGACCGGGCGGCGGCATACGACTCCGACAGCCGGTTCAGAAGCGGATCCAAAACAGTATTCTCCAATACACAGTACGAGTACTGGAGCAGTATGCCAGAGCGTTCCGGCGACGGGATCATCCGCAATCAGCCGGCACCACGCAAGGCCGCAGTATACTTTCGCTCTTTGATGGCCTTGGCCAAGCACCACGAGGACGATACATGAGCACTTTACCTCCCTGCCCGAAATGCCATTCCGAGTTGACGTATGAAGATGGGAGCCTCTACGTCTGCCCGGAGTGCGCGCATGAATGGTCGGCACAGGCTGCCGATCCGACAGAGACAGCAGGCAAGGTGTATCGCGATTCAGCCGGAAACGTATTGCAGGA
The DNA here is from genome assembly GCA_000272025.2 of Imbroritus primus. Lineage (GTDB taxonomy): Bacteria > Pseudomonadota > Gammaproteobacteria > Burkholderiales > Burkholderiaceae > Imbroritus > Imbroritus primus. Next base: position 3,585 of record AKCV02000007.1, on the reverse strand, counting down.
TGGGGATACTGTCACCGTCATCAAGGACCTGAAGCTGAAGGGGTCGGCTGGCGTCATCAAGATGGGCACCAAGGTCAAGAATATCCGGCTGGTCGACAGCGATCACGGTATCGATTGCAAGATCGACGGCTTTGGCTCCATGAGCCTGAAATCCGAATTCGTGAAGAAGGTGTGACGAGGGGCGTGGCACATGTACTGCCCGAAAGGGGAAACACGGCAGGCCTTTTCTAGGTAGTGCCCCGGCCTGGTGTTTGTTCAGCAAGGCATCCAGATGTGCGCAGGCGGGCTGCGTGTGCTGCGTTTTCGGAAAAGCGATCCTGTCGCAGATCACATCAGTACCTGCCATCGGCCATCATCATGGCGCTGCGGTCAAGACTGCGGGCGATGTTGTCGTGCGGCACCCGACTTTGCAAAACACTGCCACTTCACAGTGTTTTATTTGGCGGCAAGGAATTTGGCCTTTAGATTCAACGGACTAAATCCACCTGGCAGCCTCCATGAAAGTCGAAAACCATCTCTCTCTAACGCCCACTGATCTCGCCTCAGCCGGGAATATTTCTTCGCAACCAGGAGCAACTGAAAGCAGGAACCGGAACAGTCCGTTCGAGGCTGAACCCGCCCCGTTCAATTTCATCGGCGCGCTGCCGCGCGACATCCTGCACGAAATCCTTAAAAAACTTGATGGGCCTTCGCAAACAGCGCTGTCGTTCACCGACAAGGCAACGCTCGAACTCCATGGGAACATCCTGTCGAGGAAATATGACGGGCTTATCAACGACATCTTCAAAGTGAAGCCGAACAAGCGGCACCAGGATGTCTTTTATGCAATCCACGCGGAGCTTCAGCGCCACAAGATCATCGATCTCACGCCTGCGGATAAAGTTATGATCTGCCGATTCTTCGAGCAGAACGTTTTTGCCGCAACGGCGAAAGAACACGGCACGCTGTGTCAATCCGCGGCTCAGACCGGCTCTGCAATCGTTGCTCGCCATATGATCGCGAGTGTCGAGAGGCACTTCTTCTCTGAGGCATCTCACGTCAAGGCACAGCAGAGCCTGGATGATTTCACTGCCACCTTTTCCAGGCATGGACTTGCGGATTCACGCAGCATCGTCGAATTTTTGAAATCGGCAAGAACACTGCCGCATCCGGAAGCGTTCACCGCGAAGCTTTACCGCGCTGTTCAGCGCATCAGCGACCGACGTCCGGCCCAAGCCTTGACCAATTTTCTGGCAACGCTAGGACACTGGTTCTCCAGGACGTCACCTGAGGAGTTCATCGGTACGGTTTCATCCAGGGAACTGCTGCATGACCTCAAGATCGTGCGGGATATGCTTCGTGCCGCCACGCCGGTCGCCGCACAATTGGGGAGCCATTCGCTTTCCGAACACCTGTCGGGCACTGAGTACACTGGCGAAAATGCGCTCATCGCGATCCAGCGACAGATTGAGGCAGCAATAGGCCGGGTAGAGGCATACCGCCCGCCTTCGCTCAAGGAAAGAACCAGCAGCGCATTGAAGTCTCGCTTCAAATGAGCCAGCAATTGTAATGGAACGGCGTCGGCGAGCAGTGTGCTGCCACGCCAGACACAGCATTGCACGCCAGCCCTACCCGCACTGCAAGCAAGGACTAGCCGGTCATGACAGCTTGTCAGCGCTCCAGGGCGGAGCGCATGCTCACACGGCCTTCGGCTCCGCCTGACGCAGACGGATATGCAGCTCGCGCAGCTGCTTCTCGTCCACGGCGCTCGGCGCCTGCGTGAGCAGGCACTGAGCACGCTGCGTCTTGGGGAAGGCGATGACGTCGCGGATCGAGTCGGCGCCCGCCATCATCGTGACGATGCGATCGAGGCCGAAGGCGATGCCGCCGCCCTTACGCGTACTGGATCAGGGTCCAAGTCATTAGCTATCGTTTATATATGGCGGCATGCGGTTGCCTCTTCTGGTTGGATCTGTGGTCGTTCCATCTTAAGGCTTCCAAATATGGCTTTCGGGCAGCTTTTGCTATGCGAGCAGGGGCACCATGGTTCTGCGCATCGAGTTTCTCCATACACGAGCATACCTGTGCCCCCGTGCACACCACAATATTCTCACTTTTACCTTTGTTTACTGGATTTTCATTAGCCTGATGATTAAATATAAAAATATCTTAACAACTGTGAGAAGACATGAAAATCACAAAAAATTTACTGAGTGTGATAGGTCATAATCGAAATTCATCTACGACTGGAGATGTACCAATAAGTGCCCCGCAGGCCAGTGCTCGCGCGACTAAAAATCTTTCCAGCCAGCCACCGTCCAATTTAATATCGCAGCTGCCTGGCGATGTACAGAAGCTTATTTTTCAGAATCTCGACTTTACGTCCCAATATTCCTTAGCAGTCACAGAAAAAGCTCGCTTGAATTTTTTTTCAAATTCTATCGCCCGGGAATTTGATAACATCATGCGGAAGATTTATATCAAGTCCGAGACATTCAAGAGCAGCCGAAAATATTTCCCCGATCACAACAAGATATCTGCGGAATCGGAGCTGTTTGAATGGATTCTCGATGACATAAAAAAATTTGGAATACCATCCAACAAATTGTCGTTTATTGACAAACAACTACTTACGCAATTTTTTCACAAAGAAGTTTTCGACCCGAGCTTTAAAAAGCGAACAATCGCCTCCCAAGAATATTCCGTCAGTATTATCACCCATTCTATTGCACACAATCATTTTTCCATAAAAGCCTCAAATCAGCATTTCTCCGAAGAATCTCGGACTGCAGCCACACAGTTGCTGAGTGAGTTTTCTCGAAAATTTGACGTGGACAACTCGAAGAGCATTACACAAGAAAATGTCTCAAAATTCATAAAATCTCTTATGAGGTCATCTGCCTGGCCGTTATTTATAGCAAAGCTTTCTTCGCAAGATGAGAGGGTCCAGCGCGCCCTGGTTAACTTCCTGGCATGGATCATAGATTTCTCGAGGTCAAATTATCTCACGCATCTGACCAAGCACACGGACCGAAAAACAAAGCTTCAGGTATTAAATATTGTAGAAAAAATGCTCCATGCAGCGGCCCCTTTGGCTGATCGGTTACATCACCACCGTCTTTCCCAGAGCGTGCATGGCAGCAAGTACGGATATGAAACAAGAGGTGTGCATACTTTCCTTCAACGGCGCATTCATACTGAGTTTAAATTGGTGGCCAAAAATTAATCTACTCCTGCAACCATAAGCTGATGATGCCCCGTGTCGCCAAGCGCTTCGGGCGAACAAAAAAAAAGCGGCGTAATGGGTACGCCATGGAACATGGCATCAATGACAAAGGGCGCCACACTGTGGCGCCCTGTTGCGATGCGAATGATCGCTGAATCGGCTTATCCCGCCTTCGGCTCCGCCTGACGCAGACGGATATGCAGCTCGCGCAGCTGCTTTTCATCCACCGCGCTCGGCGCCTGCGTGAGCAGGCACTGAGCACGCTGCGTCTTGGGGAAGGCGATGACGTCGCGGATCGAGTCGGCGCCCGCCATCATCGTGACGATGCGATCGAGGCCAAAGGCGATACCGCCGTGCGGCGGCGCGCCATACTGCAGCGC
>AKCV02000006.1 GCA_000272025.2 Imbroritus primus | reverse complement strand
TGCCCTGCAAGGCTTCGACTACGGCTTTGCCGGCCCCCTGACGGTGCGCGACCCGGAATTCCCGGATCTGTACTGGACCAACCCGATGTGCGTGCACTTCTCGCAGGTCAAGGTCTCCAACCTGATCCTCGCGGATCACGAAGGCAAGGTCGTCGAAGGCCAGTACGCCATCAACCGCGCCGGTTTCGTCCTGCACGCCGCGGTGCATGAAGCGCACCCCGACATCGTCGCCATGTGCCACGCCCACACCACCTACGGCACGGCCTTTGCCGCGCTGGGCAAGCCGCTCGACCCGATCTCGCAGGACGCGGCGGCGTTCTACGAAGACCACGTGGTGATCAAGAGCGAAGCCGGCCAGGTGGCGGTGGAGAAGAAGGCTGGCCCGAAGGTGGCCGACTGGTTCAAGGGCGTGAAGGCGGCGATCCACCAGAACCACGGCCTGCTGACGGCAAGCCGCCACAGCATCGAATCGGCGGCGTTCTGGTTTATCGCGCTGGAGCGTTGCTGCCAGCAGCAGCTGATGGTGGAAGCCACGGGCAGCAAGCCGGTGTTCGTATCGCCGGAGCGTTCGCGCTACAGCCGCGAGCATGTGGGCAGCGAGTACATCGGCTGGCTGCACTTCCAGCCGATCTGGGATCAGCTGGTGAAGACCCAGCCGGATATGTTCGATTAAAATTGCGGCCCTCATACCGGCCTCACTCGTGCGAGTGGGGCCGGTGTTTTCGTTTGTGCAACACGAGTATCGCGCGCAGGCGTCGGTGCTTGCAGTGCAGGCGGTCAGGGCAGGGCAACGATAAGAGCGTTCTCGGGACAGAGGCCAACTTCCGTTGGCCACTCCTTGCTGTGACGCCCGCAGGAGACATTCATGCAAAAAGCTGTCGAAGCTTATTTCCAGTTGCTGAAGATCATTATGGTCATCTGCCTTGCCGGTATGGTGGTTCTGGTGTTCGGTAACGTCGTTCTACGTTACGGATTCAATTCGGGGATCACGATTGCCGACGAAGTGTCGCGCCTGTTCTTCGTGTTCCTGACCTTCCTCGGTTCCATCGTCACCATGCGCGAGCATGCGCACCTCGGTGTCGACTCGCTGGTCAAGCGCCTGCCGGTGCTCGGCAAGAAATTCTGCTTCGTGGTGAGCCACGTGCTGATGCTGTTCGCGACCTGGCTGTTCCTGCAGGGCAGCTGGCTGCAGGCCGAGATCAACATGCATGTGAAGTCGCCGGTGTCGGGTTACTCCATGGGGCTGTTCTATGGCGTGGGCGTGCTGTTTGGCATTTCGGTCGGCGCGATCCTGGTGGTCGAGCTGTACCGCGTGATGACGGGCAAGGTAACCGAGAGCGAACTGGTTGCAGTGAAAGAGTCCGAAGAAGCAGCTGAGATCGAGCGGATCGAAGCGGAAAACAAGATGCAGGCAAAAGCCCTGTAAGCGACTCAGGAGACAACTGTGACGATTACCATTTTCATCACTTCGCTGCTGGGCTCCATGGCGCTCGGCATGCCTATCGCGTTTGCGCTGCTGTTGTGTGGCATGGCGCTGATGTTCCACCTCGACATGTTCGATGCGCAGATCATCGCGCAGAACGTGCTCAACGGCGCCGACAGCTTTGCGCTGATGGCCGTACCGTTCTTCCTGCTGGCTGGCGAGATCATGAACTCGGGCGGCCTGTCCAAGCGCATCGTCAATGTTGCGCTGGCGCTGGTTGGCCATATCAAGGGCGGCCTGGGCTATGTCGCGATCCTGGCTGGCTGCGTGATCGCCGCCTTGTCGGGCTCGGCCGTGGCCGATGCGGCTGCGCTCTCGGCGTTGATGGTGCCGATGATGGTGGCGGCAGGACATAACCGCAATTCGTCCGCCGGACTGGTGGCCGCTGCCGGCTGTATCGCTCCGGTGATTCCGCCGTCGGGGGGGTTCATCGTGTTTGGCGTCGCGGGTGGCCTGTCGATTACCAAGCTGTTTCTCGCGGGGATCGTGCCGGGCCTGCTGCTGGCCGGCGGCCTGGTGGTTGCATGGTGGTGGGTGGTCCGCAAGGAAGATGCCGCGCCAGCGCCCCGCCTGCCGCTGAAGGATCGCGTGCGTGCCGTTCTGGATGGCTTCTGGGCGCTCCTGCTGCCGGTGATCATCGTGGTGGGCTTGCGGATGGGCGTGTTTACGCCGACCGAGGCGGCAGTGGTGGCGGTGGTGTACTCGCTCGTGATCGCCGTGTTCGTGTATCGCGAGCTGAAGATCCACCAGCTGTACGAGCTTTTCCTGACTTCGGCCAAGACGAGCGCGGTCGTGATGTTCCTGATGGCCGCGGCGCTGGTGTCCGCGTGGCTGATCACGATTGCGGATCTGCCGTCGCTGGTGATCGAGGTGCTCGAGCCGTTCCTCGACAACAAGATCCTGCTGATGTTCATGATCATGGTGCTGGTCGTCGTGATCGGCACGGCCATGGACATGATCCCGACCATCCTGATCCTTACCCCGGTGCTGCTGCCGGTGGTGAAGGCCGCGGGTATCGATCCGATTTACTTCGGCGTGCTGTTCATCATGAACTGCGCCATTGGCTTGATTACGCCGCCGGTCGGCACGGTGCTGAATGTGGTGGCAGGCACATCGAAGATCACCATGGACGACATCATGAAGGGCGTGTGGCCGTTCCTGCTGGCGCAGCTGATCGTCCTGTTCCTGCTGGTGATCTTTCCGGACCTCGTAATCGTGCCGGCGCGCTGGTTCAGTGGCGGTTGAGATCGCTCCCTTTTGAAAACGATGGACTGGCGGGCCGGGCAGGCGCCGCCAGCCGCATGAAACTGCTGCCCTTAAAAGATCCATATCAATCAAAGGAGATTGGAAATGAGAAAGCCCATGAAGAAACTGCTGCTGGCCATGATCGCCCCGGCACTGCTGATGTCTGGCGTCCAGGCCATGGCTGCGGACATCAAGTCGCGCACGTTCAAGTTCTCGCACGTGCAGCCCAAGGAAAGCCACATGGGCTTTGGTGCGGAGAAATTTGCCGAACTCGTGTCCAAGAAGAGCGGCGGCAAGATGAAGGTCCGTACGTTCCCGAACGGTACGCTCGGCGGCGACCTGCAGACCGTGTCGGCCCTGCAGGGTGGCACCATTGAGCTGACCACCATGCCTCCGGGCTTGCTGGTGGGCCTGAACAAGGAATTCGGCGCGTTCGACCTGCCGTTCCTGTTCAATGACTTCAAGGAAGCCGATGCCGTGCTGGATGGCCCGGTTGGCCAGAAGTTCATGACCAAGCTGCCCAAGGGCCTCGTGGGCCTGTCGTACTGGGACCACGGCTTCCGCAACGTGTCGAACAGCAAGCACCCGATCGCCAAGGCTGAAGATTTCCAAGGCCTGAAGCTGCGCGCCCTGCAGGCGCCGCTGATGATCGATACGTTCAACACGCTTGGTGCGAACGCCATCGCCATGGCTTTCACCGAGCTGTACACGGCGCTGGAAACCAAGGCGGTGGACGGTCAGGACAATCCGATCGTGGCGTTCGAAACCAATAACTTCGGTGAAGTGCAGAAGTACCTGTCGCTGACGCGCCACGTGTACAACCCGCTGATCGTAATGATGAGCCAGAAGGCCTGGGACCAGTTGTCGGCTGACGAGCGCAAGGTGCTGATGGATGCCGCCAACGAGACCCGTCTCGAGCAGCGCCGCGTGTCGCGTGACATGGAAGCCAAGGCCATTGCCAAGGTCAAGCAGAAGGGTGTGACCGTGACCGAAGTGTCGGCGCAGGAACGTGCCCGCATGCGTGACAAGGTGAAGCCGGTGACCGAGAAGTACACCAAGGAAATCGGTGAAGGCCTGGTCAAGGAGTTCTACGCCGAGATCGACAAGGTGCGCAAGTAAATGCCACTATCCGCCCGGCGCGCCGGGCGGTGCTGCTGAGACCAGGGGGATGCGGGTGACCGCATCCCCCTGTTGTTTTTGGGTTGCGATCGTCGCTTAGTGCGCCGCGCTATCGTGGCGGTGTGCGGGGAGTGCCAGCAAGGCGGCGAATGCCAGCAGGCCGACGCCAATGGACAGCCACAGCGCCTGTGTCCCCCAGCGCTCCAGTCCCAGGCCGAAGAGAAATGGCGCGAATGCCTGGGCAATGCGCGCCGGCACCATCAGCCAGCCCTGGCGTGCCCCATAGCCGGAGGATCCGAACAGGGCCAGCGGCAACAGGCCCTTGGCAATCGTCAGGATGCCATTGCCGAGGCCGTGCAGGATGGCGAACAGCGGCGCGAAACCAGCGCCGAGCAGCAGCAGGATCACTGCGCCCAAGGGATGCGCCGCGGCCGCGAGGCGGGCAGACAGCAAGGGGTGTACGCGTCGCAGCAAGCCAAACTCCAGCAGCCGGCCCACCACTTGCGCCGGCCCGACCAGCGCAGCGATGCCGACGGCAGCGGCGAGTGTCAGGCCGCTGCCTTGCAGCAGCCGTGGCATATGCGCGCCCATGGCGGTGCTGATGAACAGGGTGGTGGCAAAGACCAGGGCGAGCAGCATCAGGATGCGGCGTACCTCGGAGGGGGCCGGTCCGGATGCGGTATCCGCTGATGCTCCGCCGGCCGCCGGCGTGCTTGCGCGGGGCATGGCCAGCATGGGCGCCCGCGGGAGCAGCGCATTCAATGGCAGCCCGAGTCCCAGATGTAGCCCGGCCCACACAAGGCAGGCGCCGCGCCATCCCAGTTCAGCATTGAGCCACCCCGACAGCGGCCAGCCCACCGTGCTGGCCAGGCCGCCCAGCAGGGCGATACCGGTGATGGCATTACGCGCCTGGTGGCCGTATAGCCAGACGAGCGCAGCGAAGGCGGCTTCGTACAGGCCGCAGGCCATGCCGAGCCCGAGCACGAGCCAGCCGGCGAGGAACAGCAGCGGACTCTGCGCCGCCGCGAGCATGGCAAGCCCAATAGCGAACAGCAGGCTCGATGCCAGTAGTACCGGCCGGCCGCCGAGGCGGTCGACAGCCTTGCCTGCGGCGGGACCAGCCAGCGCCGTGACGATCAGTGCGCCGGAAAATGCCGCGAATACTGTGGCCACGGACAATCCCAGCGACTGGGCCATGGGCACGGCAAGAATGGCCGGCAGATAGTAGGTGGAGGCCCAGGCCAGTGTCTGGGCGGTGCCGAGGATGGCGATGAGTGCGGCCCTGCCCGGTGGGGCCATGGTGTGTCTTCCCGATATTGTTATTTTGGCCGGCGGGGTACGGCACCCGGAGAGTCAGGTGGGCCGGCTGCGCCAGTATACCGGGTGCTGCGTGATCGGGTTGCCGGTCGGAAGGGCTGCGGGCAGCGGGCGACTGCGTTTGTGGAAGGACAGGCGAGGCCGCGCAGCCAGACACGCGGGCTCGCTTGTCAGCGCGCGTGGCGGTTCAGGCGTATGCCGGCCGCAACGCGCCATCCGCTTGCGGCTGATAGCGGGCGAGCGAAAGGTCGTCGGCGCGGATGGCTGGCGTGATGCCCGAAACCAGGTCGGCCAGTAGCTTGCCGGAGCCGCAAGCCATGGTCCAGCCGAGTGTGCCATGGCCCGTATTGAGCCACAGGCCGGGCACATGGGTTGGCCCGACGATTGGCGTACCGTCCGGCGTCATGGGCCGCAGGCCGGTCCAGAACGTGGTTTCGGCCAGATTGCCGGCGCCTGGGAACAGGTCGTTCAGCACCATCTCCAGCGTCGCACGCTTGGCCGGATCCAGACGCATGTCGTAGCCGACGATCTGCGCCATGCCGCCGACGCGGATACGCTTGTCGAAGCGGGTGAGGGCGACCTTGTAGGTTTCGTCGAGCACCGTCGAAACCGGTCCGCGTGCCGCGTCCATGATCGGTACCGTAATGGAGAAACCTTTGAGCGGGTAGACCGGAATCTTCACGAGGCCGCGCAGCAGCGGCGTCGAGTAGCTGCCGAGTGCAACCACCACGAGGTCGGCGCGATGCGGTACACCATCGAGAATCGCGCCGCGTACCGCACCGTTTTCCACCAGCAGGCCACCGATATGGGTGTTGAAGCGGAAGCGGGCGCCAGCCTGCGTGGCCAATGCGGCGAGCCGCGACGTGAACAGCTGGCAATCGCCGGTTTCATCATTGGGCAGGCGCAAGCCGCCGGCAAGCTTGTGATCGACATGCGCCAGCGCCGGTTCGGCCTGCTGCAGGGCTTCGCGCGTGAGCAGTTCATAAGGCACGCCGGCATCGTCGAGCACGGCGATGTCCTTGGCGGCCGCGGCGAGCTGCTGCTCGGTGCGGAAGATCTGCAGCGTGCCCTGCTGGCGGCCTTCGTAGGCGATGCCGGTTTCCGCGCGCAGCGTCCGCAGGCAGTCGCGGCTGTACTCGGCCAGGCGCACCATGCGTTCCTTGTTGACAGCGTAGCGTGCGGTGGTGCATTCGCGCAGCATCTGCCACATCCACTGTAGCTGGAACAGCGTGCCGTCGGGGCGCACGGTCAGGGGTGCGTGCTTCTGGAACATCCACTTGATGGCCTTGAGCGGCACACCCGGCGCGGCCCATGGCGAGGAGTAGCCGGGCGAGATCTGGCCGGCATTGGCAAAGCTGGTGCCCAGGGCGACCGCGTCGGCCTGTTCGGCGACCGTGACCTCATGGCCGGCCTGCGCGAGATACCACGCGCTCGACACACCGATCACACCCCCACCCAGGACAAGAATGCGCATTGCCAACTCCGTTTCAGATTCGCTTGATCTAGTAATACCTGCTATCGTATTTAAATAGATGCAGTAATAGTTACTGTATTTTTCTCCAAAAAATAAAAAAACGATGAGAACGAGCCGAAACCCACAGCGCGAACTCGACAAGTTGGACCGCAAGATCCTGGCGTTGTTGCAGGCCGATGGCCGCATGTCGATGAAAGACCTCGCGGAGGCCGTCGGCCTGACCATTACGCCGTGCATCGAGCGTGTGCGTCGGCTGGAGCGCGACAAGTTCATTCTGGGCTATCACGCACGCCTGAATCCGGCGTTGCTGGGGGCGGGGCTGCTGGTGTTCGTGGAGATCAGTCTTGGCAGCAAGGCCGGCAATATGTTCGAGCAGTTCCGTCGTGAAGTGCTGCGGATTCCGGAGGTGCTGGAGTGCCACCTGGTGTCTGGCGATTTCGACTATCTGCTGAAGGCCCGGATCCGCGAGATCGGCGAGTACCGTCGCCTGCTGGGCGACATCCTGCTGCAGTTGCCAGGTGCAGTGCAGTCGAAGAGCTATGTGGTGATGGAAGAGGTCAAGGAAACATTGGCAATTGCGGTGGACGAGCGACAGGCCTAGGCACTGGCGTGCTTCGTGGCGGCGCATGAGCGTGCTCGGCGAAGACATCTTCGGACGTGCCGGAAATTCCGTATGATGGGGGCATGAGCGCGGAACATTCCTCCGGCAAGCCGCCTGGCATGCCCCGCAAAGGGCGCGGCGCCGTCACTAATCTGCAGGGCCGTTACGAGAAACGCGACCGGGAAACCTTCGATGATGGCTGGGCGGCAGAAGCCGATGCAGGCGCATCGCCGCCGCCGCTGGCCACCCATGTCACGCTCGAGCAGGCGCGCAGCATCCTGACACGCAATGCATCGCCGGATATTCCCTTCAACGTATCGCTCAATCCGTATCGCGGGTGCGAGCATGGTTGCGTGTACTGTTTCGCGCGGCCGACGCACAGCTATCTCGATCTATCGCCCGGACTCGACTTCGAAACGCAGTTGTTCGCCAAGGTCAACGCAGCCGAGCGCTTGCGCGAGACGCTGGCGAAGCCGGGCTACCGCTGCGAGACCATTGCCCTCGGCGTCAATACGGATGCCTATCAGCCGATCGAGCGTCGCCATGGCGTGACGCGCGAGATCCTGCAGGTGCTGCACGATTGCGACCATCCGGTAGCGCTCATCACCAAGTCCGCCCTGATCGAACGCGATATCGACCTGCTTGCGCCGATGGCGGCGAAGCATCTTGCTGTCGCGGCCGTGACTATCACGACGCTCGATGCGCCGCTGGCCCGCCTGCTGGAGCCGCGCGCCGCAGCGCCGGCACGGCGCCTGCGCACGATCCGGACGCTCACCGACGCTGGTATTCCCGTCGGCATCAGTATTGCGCCGGTAATCCCGTTCCTGACCGATGATCATCTCGAACGCATTCTCGAGGCCGCGCGCGAGGCGGGGGCGGTGTTTGCCAACTACATCGTGCTGCGCTTGCCGTGGGAGGTTGCACCGTTGTTTCGCGAATGGCTGCAGACGCATTATCCGGAGCGTGCTGCCCGGATCCTGCATCGCGTGCAGGAGATGCACGGGGGGAAGGATTATGACGCCGCGTTCGGGGCGCGCATGCGGGGTACGGGCATCTGGGCGGATCTGCTGCGGCAACGCTTTACCAAGACCGCCGACCGGCTGGGGTATCGCTACAACCGCTTCGAGCTCGATACCAGCCAGTTCCGGCCACCGCGGCCGACAGTCCCGCCTGACCCGCAGGGCAGCCTGTTCTGATCGGCGTTATTGAGCCGCATGACTGATCCGCATTACTGCGACAGCGCGCGAGCCGCTTCGACCTGCGATTCGAAAAAGGACTGGAAGCTGAAGGCCAGCACGGCCATGAGGATCCCGGTGCCGATCATCAGCGACAGGATCAACAGAATGACGACCGGCCAGCCGGAGCGCGTGGGTTCGCCATCCGGGTTGTACTGGGCATCCCATTTCTCGTCGGGGCGCAGGCCGAACACGAGTGCCGCGAGAAAACCGCTCACCAGCGAGGTGGCGCCGGCCAGCGCAGTAATCCAGCCGAAAGCCGAGTTGAAGTCGGTGGCGTACAGCACGGTCGCACCCATGATCCCCAGCACGGTGCTGAGAAGATGAAGCCAGGCGCCTATATCCAGGAGGCCCTTCAGGTAGAAGCGATGGGCGCCGAGCGCGCCTGCGACGAAGGCCAGGAAAACGGTCAGGAGCTTGGATTTCTTGCGGGGGCGGGAAGCGGTAAGGGAGGAGGTCAGCGTGGTCATGCGATAGAGGGGGAGACGCGGACAGGCCGCAGCCGGATGCACCGGCGAATGCGCTCGAACAGTGTAGCGCAGCGATCAGCGATCAAGCAGGCGTGCCGCTCAGGGCGGCGCACCTGCCTATTTTACGCTACCTGATTAGGACAGCGGACGCAGCCGCCGGTTCGCTTAACTCAACGGTCGCGGCCACGGCCGCGCGGCTGGTCGTAGCCACGCGGATCACCGGAATCGTTGCGGAAATTATTGCCCACATCATTGCCGCGACGTTCTTCGCGGCGATCGTCACGCCGGTCATCGAACCCGCCCCGGCGTGCTCCGCTGAGCCGTTCATCGGCTCGCGCCCGTGCTTCCATCCGCTCGATCTGCTCACGTACGCGATCCTGGTCCTGCTGGTTGTGGCGAGTGCGCGTGACGGTCCAGGGAATGGCATCGAAGGGATTGGCTTGTGCGGGGGTGACCAGCAACAGGCTTGTCACGACCAGGAAAACAGCTGAGAGCCCCGCTTCGAAACGTGCGCGCCGGACCGCGCGCCGGCGGGAGGCGGCCGGCGCGAAAGGCAGTGTCAGGAGGGCTGAAGGCGCACGTCTCATGGCTCCATGCTACGTCGCTCAGCGGGCCTGGTGTAGCGGCAAAGGGTTACCAATGTAACTGGATGTTTCGCCCGTTGAGCGTGTGTGGGCAAGGGCCTGCACGGTTTTCCTGCTGTCCGCTGCGGCCCCTGTCCACGATGCCGCGTGGAGTCTCGTCAGGTCTTATTGTGCAGCGGGCGGCGTTCGATCGGGAGGCGGTTTTACGGACGGTAGCTGATCCGGTAAATGACACCCGCCATATCGTCGCTGACGAGCAACGCGCCATCCGGCATCACCAGGACATCAGCCGGGCGGCCCCAGGGTGTTTCACCCTGCAGCCAGCCCTCGGCAAAGATTTCCTGACGCACGAGTTTGCCAGTGTCGTCGACGATCACGCGCTTGACGCGGTAGCCAATGCGCTTGCTACGGTTCCAGCTGCCATGCTCGGCAATCAGGATATTGTTGCGGTAGTCCGCTGGAAACTGCTTGCCCGTGTAGAAACGCATGCCAAGTGGCGCCACGTGTGGGCCCAGCTTGGCGATGGGAGCGACGAATGCGCTGCAGGCTCGGCCCTTGTTGAACTGTGGATCAGGCACACCGGCATGGCAGTACGGAAAGCCGAAATGTTGGCCCGGCTGGGTCAGGCGATTCAGCTCGCAATCGGGAAGATCGTCGCCCATCATGTCCCGACCGTTGTCGGTGAACCACAGTTCGCGCGTGACCGGATGCCAGTCGAAGCCGACGGTATTGCGCACGCCGCGCGCCACGACCTGGAGATCGCTGCCATCGGCTTTCATCTTCATGATGGTGGCGTAGCGGTTCTCGTCGCGCTCGCACACATTGCAGGGCGCGCCGACCGGCACGTACAGGTAGCCGTCGGGCCCGAAGGCGATGAATTTCCAGCCGTGGTGGGTTTCCGTCGGGAAACGGTCGGTCACCACCACTGGGGCTGGCGGATTGTCCAGGCGCCGTTCGATATCGTCGAGACGGACAATGCGCGAGACTGACGAAGCGTACAACGCACCATCGCGAAAAGCCACGCCGGCAGGCATGTTGAGGCCGCTGGCCACGACCCGCACCGGTTCGCCCGGCCGCAGTGCATAGACCTTGCCCTCGGCGCGCGAGCCAACGAACAGGGTGCCGGAGGGCGAGAGGGTCATGGCCCGCGCGCCGGGTACCTTGTCACTGTAGACTTCGATCTGGAAGCCCTTGGGCAGCTTGATGCGATCAAGTGGCAGCGCGGCGCGGGCCGGATGCGACGATGTGATGAACGCAATACATAATGCGGCCGCCACGGCCTGGATGGGGCGGATCTTGGCAAATGAGCGGGGGATCCTGGCATAAGGGGTCAGAAGGGCTCGCATCTTGGGTTTCCACTAAAGAAGTTGCAGCCTGGCCGGCCTGCGGGCCGACTCAGGCCCCAAGGAACAGGGTGGCCGCGCGCATCGCCTCGGACCACCGGAACGCATGCGATCTGGGTTGCCAGCTTCATCGCCGGACAGATCCGGACGGGAGGCTCTCTCGCTTCACGTCGATAGCGCCTCTAAGTTTATGTTTTGCCTGAAAAATACGTTATAATTTCCGGCTTTCGTGTTCGAACACCCGCTTTTCAAGGAAAAACCCATGGTCGTGATCCGTCTGGCACGCGGCGGCGCTAAGAAGCGCCCGTTCTTCAATATCGTTGCAACCGACTCGCGCAATCGCCGCGACGGCCGTTTCATCGAGCGTATCGGCTTCTACAATCCGGCTGCTGGCGAAGGCGCCGAAGCTCTCCGTATCGCTCAAGACCGTCTGGCCTACTGGCAAGGCGTTGGCGCCCAAGTGTCGCCGACTGTTGCTCGCCTGGTCAAGCAAGGCGCCAAGGCCGCAGCCTGAGCCTGAGCGGCAGCGTCCGGGTAGACCGCGCTTTGAGTAGCAGCACCCGCAAGCCTGCCGGGCTGCAGGGAGCGTTTCGTCCCCGCCGGACGTCCGCAACTGCAACCGCGCCGGGTCAGGCCGTCAAGGCGGTCCCTCCTGGTGGTGATGCCTTCCGTCACGAGCCGCCGCCGGATGATCTGGTGGATGTCGGCTACATCAGTGGCGCGCATGGTGTACGTGGCTGGCTGAAAGCGCAACCGCACTCCAGCGATGCCGCAGCGATGCTGGCGGCGCGTACGTGGTGGCTGAGGCCGCGCGCGGCAACCGGGCAACCGGGACAGCTGGCGAGTGCCAAGGTCCTGCAGGCGCGGGAGCATAGCGGCAGCGTCGTGGTGCAGTTGGAACAACTGACTGACCGTACGCAGGCCGAGCAGTTCAAGGGACATGTCGTAGCGGTGCGCCGTGCCGATTTTCCGGCGCCAGCCGACGACGAGTTCTACTGGGTCGACCTGATCGGCGCCAGTGTCGTGAATCTGCAGGACGAAGCGCTGGGCGTGGTCGAGGGACTGCTCGACAATGGCGCGCAGCAGATCCTGCGGGTGGTGTCCCCGGCCGTTGCCGGGGGGGCGCAGGAAGAGCGGCTGATTCCGTTTGTGAAGACGTATGTGCACAGCGTCGATGCAAAGGCTGGCCGGATCGTGGTGGACTGGGGGCTCGATTACTGAGCAACGCTCGGGGGATGGTACCCGCGGACGCCGTCCGGGCCGTTTCGGAGTCATCCTGTGAGTCACGGGCAATGCATGGGTCGGGCAGAGGAGAGCGCGATGCAGTTCGATGTCGTCACGCTGTTTCCGGACATGTTCAATGCCCTGCGGGACTGGGGTATTACCAGCCGCGCGGCCAAGCAATCGCGCTATGTCTTGCGGACCTGGAATCCACGCGATTTCACCACCGACAATTACCGGACGATCGATGATCGTCCCTACGGCGGTGGGCCGGGCATGGTGATGCTCGCCAAGCCGCTGGAAGCCGCGCTGGATGCCGCTGGTGCCGCGCAGGCCGAGGCTGGCGCGAACGCCGGGCCTGTCGTACTGATGTCGCCGCAAGGCCGGCCGCTGACACACCAGCGAGTGATGGAACTGACGCGCCTGCCGGCACTGACGCTGCTCTGCGGCCGTTATGAGGCCATCGACCAGCGGTTGATCGACCGGCGTGTCGACGAAGAAATCAGCCTCGGCGATTTCGTGCTGTCAGGCGGAGAGATTCCCGCGATGGCGCTGATCGACGCGGTGGTGCGGCAGTTGCCGGGCGTGCTGGGCGATGCCCAGTCAGCGGTGCAGGACAGTTTCGTGAACGGGCTGCTCGATTGCGAGCACTATACGCGGCCCGAGGAATACGAAGGTATGCGCGTGCCCGAGGTCTTGCTCGGCGGCAACCATGCCGAGATCGAAAAATGGCGGCGCCGGCAGGCGCTGGCCAATACGGCGCGCAAGCGTCCCGACCTGATCGGGGCGGCGCGCCAGCAAGGTTTGTTGAGCAAGGCCGACGAGCAGTACCTGTCGACCCTGCCGGCAAAAGACGCGTAGGCATAGTATGATGCCTGCGGTTTGAATATCCATCCTCTGCCGGGGCCGGGCATGCATTGCGAGACACCGCGAGGCACGCCATGGTATCAACGTCGGCATGATGGCAACGGAGAAAATGATGAATATCATCGAAGCACTTGAGAAAGAAGAAATCGCCCGCCTGACGGCCAGCAAGTCGATCCCCGAGTTCGCTCCGGGTGACACCGTGATCGTGAGCGTGAACGTCGTCGAAGGTACCCGCAAGCGCGTCCAGGCCTACGAGGGCGTGGTGATTGCACGTCGCAACCGTGGCCTGAACTCCTCGTTCATCGTGCGCAAGATTTCGTCGGGTGAAGGCGTGGAGCGTACGTTCCAGCTGTACTCGCCGCTAATCGCCGGCATCGAAGTCAAGCGTCGTGGCGATGTCCGCCGTGCCAAGCTGTACTACCTCCGCGAGCGTTCGGGCAAGTCCGCGCGTATCAAGGAAAAGCTGACGATCAAGGCGCCGCGCAACGCCGCTTAAGCTGTGATCGTACGGAAAAAGGCACCTTCGGGTGCCTTTTTTGCCATGGACGTATCATGCAGGTATTCCATGGCTGGAATGACAGTCTCCGAGTCTCTGCATGCGTCCCGTTTTTGATCCCGAACTGCTGCCCATCGTTGCCGACCGCTCCGGATTGCCCGCGATTCCAGCGGAGCAATTGACGGCCACCTTTATCCGTCAGCGCATGCTTTCGCCGCCAGGGTGGGAGCCGGAGCTCACGGACGAATCCCGCATCTACGACCGCAGCCGCGGCTTGCGTGATGCCGCCGTACTGGTGCCGATCATCGCACGTACGACGGGTTTGTCCGTGATGCTGACCATGCGGACGGCGCACCTGACCGAGCATGCCGGCCAAATCAGTTTTCCCGGCGGGCGGTGCGAGGCAGTGGACGAAAACGCCATCGCCACGGCCTTGCGCGAAACCAACGAGGAAATCGGCCTTGATCGCCGGTTTATCGACATCCTGGGCTGCCTGCCGGATTACATTACCGGCACCGGCTATCACGTCCGCCCGGTCGTGGGATTGGTCAGCGAGGGCTTCACGCTATCACCCGATCCGAGCGAAGTGGCGGAGATATTCGAGGTCCCGCTGGCCTTTCTGATGGATCCACAACACCACGAGCAGCGCATCTACCGCTGGGAAGGCGGGGAGCGCCGTTTCTACGCCATGCCATATCCGCGTGTCTCTTCCGGACGACACTTCATCTGGGGCGCGACGGCCGGCATGTTGCGCAATCTCTACCATCTGCTGGCCGCCTGACGTCCAGAGCCCGCCTGCTGTTCCGGAGCAGGGGTGCGCTGTGCTATTGTTGCCACATCCGTGATCCCTTCCCGCCGCGACCTCACATGACCTTCTTCGCCGTTCTGTTTGCACTGGTGATCGAGCAGTTCCGTGCACTGAGCCACGACAACCCGGTGCATGAGATGGTCCGCGGACTGGCCCGGCGTTCGGTGCGCGCCTTCGATGCCGGCAGCCGGCACGATGCGATCTTTGCGTGGTGCGCCGTAGTGTTGCCGCTGGTCCTCGGCGCCTGGATCATCGACGCGATCCTGGCGTCCGCCGGCTTTGCCCTGAGCTTCCTGTGGAACGTGCTGCTGCTGTACCTCACGCTCGGGTTCCGCCAGTTCAGCCACTATTTCACCGATATCCACGACGCGCTGAACCGCGATGACCTGATCGCTGCCCGGGCCCTGCTGCGCGAGTGGACCGGCCTCGATACGGTGGACATGCCGGTGCGCGAAGTGTGCCGGCATACGCTGGAGCACGCCATCATCGCGGTGCATCGCCATGTGTTCGGCGTGTTCTTCTGGTTCCTGCTGCCAATCGGTCCGGCAGGGGTGGTGCTGTACCGCGTGGCTGAATACCTGGCGCGCCACTGGTCGGTATCCGCGCCCGAGCACAGCCCGGTACTCGGCGAATTCGCCGCGCGCGCCTTTTATGTGCTCGATTGGGTGCCGGCCCGCCTGACATCCATCGGGTTTGCCATCGTCGGTAATTTCGAGGATGCGATCTACGCATGGCGCAACCATGTGCGGCGCTGGGACGATGCCGTGAATGGCATCCTGCTGGCGAGCGGCGGTGGCGCGCTGGGCGTGCGGCTTGGCATTCCGCCTGCCGAGCCGGATGTGCAAATGGTGCTCAGCAACGATTTCGGTACCGACTTCGATGCCGAGCCGGCACCCGAAGTGCAGCCCCTGGAATTCACCCAGGAGCCGACGCCGCGCACCCTGCAGTCCGCCGTGGGACTGGTCTGGCGTGCAGTGGTGCTGTGGATGGTCCTGCTGGCGATGCTGTCGCTGGCGGTGTGGCTGGGCTGATACGGGCTGCAGTCACCGCCGTTCAGGCAGGCGAGGTACAGTGCGCGGGGATGGGCCCTCGGCGCTCTATCGTGTCTGTCTGACGCAGACGCCATCATCCCCTTCCACGCTGGCCTTCGGCCGTGCGAACGGCATCCGGCCAGCGCAGCCACGTCAGCGTGGCACTTCCTGATTGGTCTCGTGGACCAGCTGCGCGTACAGCGCATGGCGCTTCGGGGCGATCTCGCCACGTTCGATCGCCGTCAGCACGCCGCAGCCCGGCTCCTTCAAATGCCGGCAATTGTAGAAGCGGCATTCGGCCAGGCGCGGGCGGAACTCCGGAAAGGCGCGCTCCAGCATGCCTTCGCTCAGATGGTACAAACCGAACTCCTGGAAACCCGGCGAATCGATCAGCATGCCGCCATCGCCCCAGCTGTCGGGCAGATGGTAGAGCCGCGTGAAGGTGGTGGTGTGCTTGCCTGAGTCGAGCTTGTCGGAAATCTCACGTGTGCGTGCCGCCACCCCGGGAATCAGCAGGTTGAGCAACGTCGACTTGCCCATGCCGGATTGCCCGATAAGGATCGAGGCACGCCCCGCGAGGTGCGGGCGCAGTTGCGCCAGCGTGGCCTCCTCCTGCGCGCTGGCGGAGACTTCCAGCACCGTGTAGCCGAGATCGCAGTAGAGCTGCAGGCGCTCGCGTGCCTGTGGCAGACGCTCGGCGAGGTCGGTCTTGTTCAGGACGATCAGCGGGTCGATTCCCAGCGCTTCCGCCGCCACGAGCGCGCGTCCCAGCAGGTCTTCGGAAAACCCCGGCTCGGTGGCCAGCACGATCAGCACCTGATCGATATTGGCAGCCAGCAGTTTCGACTTGAACTGGTCGGAGCGGTAGAGCAGGTTGTGCCGCGGTTCGACGCCGGTCACCACGCCCTGGTCGGCCGAGGCGCGCTCGATGCGCACCACGTCGCCCACCGCGCATTCACTCTTCTTCCCGCGCGGAAAGCAGTTCTGCAGCGTGCCATCGGGCAGTTGCACCAGATAGTGACGCCCGTGTGCCGCGATGATGCGGCCGCTCAGCGCTGCGGCAGGCACGCTAGCGGATAGCGCCTGTCCGGGACTGCGGCGAGCCTTCATGCGGGGCTGGCCTCGAGGCGCGCGATGCGCTGCGAGGCAGGCGGATGCGAGTAGTAGAAGGCGGAGTACACCGGATCGGGCGTCAGGGTCGATGCGTTGTCCTTGTACAGCTTAACCAGTGCCGACACGAGGTGATTGGCATTGGCGATGCCCGCGGCATACGCGTCGGCCTCGAATTCATGCTTGCGCGAACTCAGGCTGGCGATGGGGCCGAGCAGGAAGGTGAACACGGGCAGCGTCAGGAAAAACAGGATCAGCGCCAGCGCGTTGTTGTCTGTCATCAGGTTCGGCTCCACGCCGAGGCCCGTGTAGAACCAGGGCTTGCCCGCCAGCCAGCCGAGCATGGCCAGCACGCCGAGGCTGATGGCAAAGGTCACGACGATGCGCTTGAGGATGTGGTGGCGCTTGAAATGACCGAGTTCGTGCGCCAGCACGGCCTCGATCTCATCGGCATCCAGGCGGTTCAGCAGGGTATCGAAGAAAACGATGCGCTTGGAGGCGCCAAAGCCCGTGAAGTAGGCATTGCCATGCGCGCTGCGCCGGCTGCCGTCCATCACGAACAGGCCCTTGCTGGCGAAGCCGCAGCGCTGCAGCAGGGCCTCGATGCGCTGCTTTAGCGAGAGGTCCTCGAGCGGTTCGAACTTGTTGAACAGCGGGGCGATGACGGTAGGGTAGAGCACCAGCAGCAACAGGTTGAAGCCCATCCACACCACCCAAGTCCACACCCACCACAGGTCGCCCATGCGCTCCATCAGCCAGAGCACCGCGACCAGCAGCGGCAGGCCCAGGGCTGCGCCGATGAGAGTGGATTTGACCAGGTCCGCGAAATACAGGCGCAGCGTCATCTTGTTGAAGCCGTAGCGTTCCTCGATGCCAAACTGGCCGTACAGAGAGAAGGGCAGTTCGACCAGGCTGCTGATCAGGACCACGCTGGCAATCAGCGCCACGCCGTAGGCATAGCCCGGCCCGAAGGTTTCCAGCCAGAAGAGGTTCAGCCACTGCAGCCCGCCCAGTAGCGTAAAGCCGAGCAGGACGGCCGCGCTGACGCCGATGTCCAGCATCGACAGGCGCGTCTTGGCCACCGTATAGTCGGCCGCCTTCTGGTGGGCATCGAGCGTGATCGTGTCGGCAAAGCGCGCCGGCACGGCCTGGCGATGCCGGGCGACATGCCGGATCTGGCGCGACGCCAGCCAGAGCTTGACGATCACCATGGTGATCAGGGCGAGCAGAAATAGATAGGTCAGCATAGAAAGGGCGTGGAAGCGACGTGGGGACACGGCGCCGGTTGGGCTGAAATGGGGCCGAATGTGCGAGAATTATAGATCGACCACCCGATTGACACCTGATCCGCTCAGGAATTCCATAGCGACGATGACCACGACCCCTGCAGCAAGTCCCGCCTCAACCGCGGCCGCCAAGCCCGCCAAGAGTGAAAACAACCTGATCTGGCTCGATATGGAGATGACCGGCCTGTCGCCGGACACCGACCGGATCATCGAGGTGGCCGTCGTGATCACCGATTCCGAACTCAATGTGCTGGCGGAAGGTCCGGTGCTGGTGGTCCATCAGGCGGATGAGGTGCTCGACGGCATGGACGCATGGAACAAGGGCACGCACGGCCGTTCGGGCCTGATCGACAAGGTCAAGGCCTCGACCCTGACGGAGGCACAGGCCGAAGAAACCTTGCTGGCATTCCTGCGGAAATGGGTGCCGACCGGCAAGTCGCCGATGTGCGGCAACTCGATCTGCCAAGACCGCCGTTTCATGGCGCGCCACATGCCCAAGCTGGAAGCCTTCTTCCATTACCGCAACCTTGACGTCTCGACGCTCAAGGAGTTGTGCAAGCGCTGGGAGCCGCTGATCCACAAGGGCTTCCACAAGCGTCAATTGCACACCGCAATGGCCGACATCATGGAATCCATCGAGGAACTGCGCTACTACCGCACGCACTTCATCCACAATCCCTCTGCGGCAACCAGCCCTGTGGAAGCTGCCGCGCCTGCCGGCAACTGAGCGCTGCACTGCCGACCGACTGATCGCCTGACGCCTGCCAAGCACCATCATGCTGATGCGCATTCTTGCCATTGTGACGCCAGTCGTGCTGGTGATCGCGATCGGCTGGCTGTACGGCCGCAAGGCACGGCCCGACATGCGCGGCATCAACCAGGCGCTGCTCGATGTCATCACGCCGCTGCTGGTGGTTTCTGCCTTTGCCAGCAAGGATTTTGCGCTTGGCGAACAGCTGCCGCTGCTGGCGGCCTGTGTACTTGTGGTGCTGGGCTCGGGCCTACTGGCCTGGCCCGTGGCCCGCATGGCCGGGTTGCAGCCGCGCACCTTCGTGCCGCCGATGATGTTCAACAACAGCGGCAATATGGGACTACCGCTGGCGATCTTTGCGTTTGGTGAAGCCGGGCTGGCGCCGTCGGTTATCCTCTTTGCCGCCAGCAACCTGCTGCACTTCACGGTCGGCGTCAAGATCGTCAACCACCGCGCCTCGCTGTTGCAGATCGCGCGCAGCCCCATGGTGATCGCCACTGTCATCGGGCTGGCGCTGTCGATGATCAAGCCGTGGTGGGTGATGCCGGAACCGCTCTACCAGTCGATCAAGCTGCTCGGCGACGCCACTGTGCCGCTGCTGCTGTTTTCACTCGGCGTGCGCATGGTGGATGCCAATCTGCGCAACTGGTCGGTGGGTTTGCTCGGGGCGGTGGTCTGTCCGCTCACCGGCCTGCTGGTGGCGTGGCCGGCATCACTGCTGTTTACGCTGACGCCGCTACAGACCGGCCTGCTGTTCGTCTATGCCAGCCTGCCGCCGGCCGTCCTGAATTTCCTGGTGGCCGACCGCTATCAGCAGGAACCCGATCAGGTGGCGTCCATCGTGCTGCTTGGCAACATGGGCGCCATCCTGTTCGTTCCGCTTGGGCTGTATCTCGGCCTGCGCTGAGGGGGCGGGGATCAGCCCTTGCTTCGGATCGCGTGCTTGGGCCGCCACGCCTTGACCACGCTGTCATTGGTTTCCATGTAAGGCCCGCCGATCAGGTCGATGCAGTAGGGCACGGCCGCGAAGATACCGTTGACCGTGACGCTACCGTCGTCGCCACGCAGACCTTCCAGCGTTTCCTGGATGGCGCGCGGTTGGCCCGGCAGGTTGATGATCAATGCGGCGCGACTTGGCGTCTCGCGAATGACGGCAACCTGGCGCGAGAGAATCGCGGTCGGCACGAAATGCAGGCTGACCTGCCGCATCTGCTCGCCGAATCCCGGCATTTCCTTGGTGCCCGCGGCCAGCGTGGCTTCCGGGGTCACGTCGCGCCGGGCCGGGCCGGTGCCGCCAGTGGTCAGCACGAGATCGCACCCGGCAACATCCACCAGGTCGATCAGGGTCTGCGTGATAGTCGGTTGATCGTCGGGAATCAGGCGGTCGACCGATTGCCATGGCGAAGTCAGCGCCTTGCCCAACCACGTTCGCAGCGCCGGAATCCCTTGGTCGTCATAGGTGCCCGTGGAGGCGCGATCCGAGATCGAAACCAGTCCCACAATCAGTTCATCGGGATGCGAGCGGTTAATCTTCTGAGTCATCGTCTGGGCTCCTGTCATGGGTGGGGGTGTCGCCGGCTGCAGCATCGAGCACGGCCTTGACCATCTGGAATATCTCGCGGGAAGCACGTGGCGGCTTCTGCATCTGCGCTTCGCGGCGCGCGTTGCGCACCAGCGTGCGCAAGGCCTGCACATCCGCGTCAGGATGCTCGGTGCAGAATGCCGTCATGGCGCCGTCATCGGCCAGCAGCCGGTCGCGCCAGCGTTCGATCAGGTGGAGCCTCGCCGTCTCAGCCCGGCTTGCCCCCTTGAAGGTGTCGAGCACACGGCGGATCGCGGCCACTTCGGCCTCATCGAGCGAACGCATAACCTTGCCGACATACTGCATCTGCCGGCGCTTGCCTTCATGGT
This sequence comes from Imbroritus primus, assembly GCA_000272025.2. GTDB lineage: Bacteria > Pseudomonadota > Gammaproteobacteria > Burkholderiales > Burkholderiaceae > Imbroritus > Imbroritus primus. The sequence goes on along the minus strand of AKCV02000006.1, from coordinate 150,757 downwards.
TGCTAATGCGGCGGGCCTCCAGCAGGGCTTCGGCTACATGCTCGGGCAGCGGCACACGCTTGAATTTTTCCTTGGGCAACGCCTCGATCTCGGCGCCGAGATCCTGCAGCGCCGTCATTTCACGCTTGCGCTGCGACTTGCTTTTCGGGAGGTCCTGGTCGTCCGTGTCGTCCGGACTGTCCATGGCCTGGGAGGGGAATCGGGAAGGTCGCGTCATGCCGGCATTTTATCTTGCTATGATTCCACTTTGGCATTTTGCCCACGTACTGAATTGATGAAAGCCCAACGATGACCGACCCGACCCGTTTCTTTGCCCATACCCAGGATGAACTCAAGCAGATGGCTGCGGATGTCCTGCGCATGGCCCGTGCGCTCGGCGCGACCGATGCCGCCACGGAAATTTCCGAGGGCGGCGGCCTGTCGGTCTCGGTACGCAAAGGGGAGATCGAGACTATTGAGCAGAATCGCGACAAGGTCGTGGGGGTGACGGTCCTGATCGGCCAGCGCCGCGGCAATGCCAGTACCTCCGATTTTTCGCCCGCCGCACTGCAGGCAACGGCCGAGGCTGCCTACAACATCGCGCGTTTCACCGCCGAGGATGACTGCGCCGGCCTCGCTGAAGAGGAGTTGCTGGAGCAGCAACCGCCTGAACTAGACCTGTTCCATCCCTGGACCATCGATGCTGAGGCCGCCGTGGAACTGGCGCGCCGTGCCGAGGCAGCAGCCATGGCCGTGAGCCCAAAGATTCGCAACAGTGATGGCGCGAGCGTCTCGGCCCAGCATTCGCAGTTCATCCTTGCCACCACCCGGGGATTCTCCGGGGGCTATCCATATTCTCGCCATTTCATTTCGGTGGCGCCGATTGCTGGCTCGGGCAATGGCATGCAGCGTGACGACTGGTATACCTCCAAGCGTGCGCCGGACGACCTGGCTGATCCCGAAGCCGTGGGTCGCTATGCCGCTGCGCGTGCACTGGCGCGCCTGAACGCCCGCAAACTGGCCACCCGCAAGTGCCCGGTACTGTTCGAGGCGCCGCTGGCGGCGGGCCTGCTGGGTGCCTTCGTGCAAGCTGTGTCGGGTGGGGCACTATATCGTCGCTCGACTTTCCTGCTGGATTCCCTCGGTCGTGAAGTCTTTGCTCCGCATGTGCAGATCGAGGAAAACCCGCACGTCTCGCGCGGCATGGGGAGTGCCCCGTTCGACGAAGAAGGCGTCCGCACGCGCCAGCGCGCGGTGGTGCGCGATGGCGTCGTGGAGGGATATTTCCTGTCGACCTATTCGGCCCGCAAGCTCGGCATGCAGACGACCGGCAATGCCGGTGGATCCCATAATCTGACACTGCGCAGTACGCGTACCGCGTCTGGTGACGACTTCGCGGCCATGTTGCGCAAGATGGGTACTGGCCTGCTGGTCACGGAACTGATGGGGCAGGGTGTCAATTACGTGACGGGTGACTATTCCCGCGGGGCCTCGGGGTATTGGGTGGAGAATGGCGTGATCCAGTATCCGGTCGAGGAAATCACCATCGCCGGGAACCTGCGCGACATGTTCCGCGACATCGTCGCAGTCGGCGCGGATACACTGGTGCGCGGCACCAAGGAAACCGGTTCGATTCTGATCGGCCAGATGACTGTTGCCGGTAGCTGATCAACGGTTTCCCGTCACAACCATTCCCCGGTCACCAGGTCGCGTTCGCTGTTTTGGTGCACCATCGCCAATCTGCCAGTTGCTGTGGCAGATCGCATAAATACGCGTTGACTGTTGCCCATTCTGATCTATGCTCTCAGAGCGGGCCTTAAGAATTTTACCCGTATTGCACGTACTCGATCAGAAGAACGACCGGTTCTTCGGGATGGCAACGGACCGCAGTGTCCGGTGCGTGAAATATCGCGCGTGCCTGCCACCCGGATAAAAAGGAGAGGCGGCTGTGGCAGGGATGACGGGATGGACGGCGTTGATCGTTTCGCCGTCAGACAATTGTGGTATCGACGTGCCTGTCCTGGGTGCCGGCTGGAATGTGATCCACGCCAACTCGATCCACCAGGCTCAGGAAGTGGTGCGCCAAGGCCACTGCATGGCCGCCTTGCTCGATTGTACGGGCGGCGTCACCTCGGCCGATCTCGCGTTGATGGAACGCATGTTGCCCCAGCCGCACGTCGGCTGGGTGGTCGCAGCGCGGACCATGGAACTGGAAGATCCACGCTTGCGACGCCTAATCCTCGACTACTGTGTGGACTACGTGCAGGTACCGTTCTCGTGCGACGAGGTGGCCTATTCATTGCGCCACGCCTATGGCATGGCCAGGCTGCGTGCGTACGAGCCGCCATCTCCGCTGGAAAGCGGCCCGATGTTGGGGCGCAGCGATGTCATGAAGCGTTTGTTGCGCACCATTGGCAAGGTGGCGCGCAACAATGCGCCGGTATTCATCTTCGGCGAGTCCGGAGTCGGCAAGGAACTGGCTGCGCAGTCGATCCACCATATGTCACGCCGACGCGACAAGCCTTTTATCGCCATCAATTGCGGGGCCATTCCGCCCAATCTCATCCAGTCAGAACTGTTCGGCTATGAGCGTGGTGCGTTCACCGGCGCGAACCAGCGCAAGATCGGCTGGATCGAGCAGGCCAATCATGGCACGCTGTTTCTCGACGAGATCGGTGACTTGCCGCTGGAAAGTCAGGTCAGCCTGCTGCGCTTTCTCCAGCAAGGCACGATCACGCGGCTGGGTGGGCATGAATCGATCGAGCTCGATATTCGCATCATCTCGGCGACGCATGTCGACGTGGGCGCGGCGCAGCGTGAAGGACTGTTCCGCAGCGACCTTTATCACCGCCTATGCGTGCTGACGCTGGAAATCCCACCCCTGCGCGAGCGCTCCGAGGATATCCTGCTGCTCGCGGAGAATGTCCTGCGTCAGCATCAGGGCGAAGCCCAGCGCAAGATCCGCGGCTTTTCGGCATGTGCCATGCGAGCGATGATGAGTTACTCCTGGCCAGGCAATGTGCGAGAACTCATCAATCGTGTCCGCCGCGCGATCGTCATGTCCGAAGGGCGTACCCTGACTGCAGCCGATCTCCAGCTTGTGGATCACAGTGCCTCCGATCCCATCACGCTCGAAGGGGCGCGGCAGCAGGCGGAGCGAAATATCATCCGGCAGGTGATCGCACGCAATGGCAATCACGTTTGTCCGGCGGCACGCGAACTGAACGTGTCACGCGTCACGCTGTATCGGCTGATGCAGAAGCATGGCATCCGCGCCGATGATCGGCTCGAATCCATCGAAAAATACCTGCCATAAAAAAGAGGCCCGATCTGGCGATGGGCCTCCAAGTCGCACACGATATCGGGCTCGAACCTTGTGGATACCGTGTTCTCCCCCCTTTATGCGTCAAAACGTGTAAGGGAATCGCAAGCCGAACACATAGTTCGGTGCGTCCGGTGTCATACCCAGCGCCAGCGAAGCACTGATCGAAAGATTCTTCGTCAGGACGTGATTCAGGCCGAAAGTCATCGTTGCCGCATTGGTCTTGCTGCCGATCACCGATTGCGTGCCCGTCGCCGTGGTGACCTTGGTGGCGCGTGAAAACACGTTGCTGTATGCCATTGACAGCGCGGTCCGGTCGTTCAGCGCAATGGCGAGACCACCACCGACGTTGATCGAGTCGCCGAGCTTGACGCGGCCAGGCGTGACAACGCCCTGGACCGACGAAATATCGGAGAAGGACTGCGGCTTGTTGTACGTATAGCCGAGGCTGGCAAACAGTACGATCGGGTCATACGTTTTCAGGAACGACAGGCCGAGGGTGCCGCTCCAAACGCCATTACCAGTCGGCAGGCTTTCCTCGATATTCAGGTTAGTGTTGGTCGCATCGGCCTGCACCAGCTTGATGCCGAACGGCGCCTTGCCGGTCGGCGCGCGTACACGCAAGCTTGCTACCACGTCCGGCACGCCGGCGGCTTCCTTGATGAGCTGATAGTACAGCCCGACACTGACGTCGCCGATATTGGTAGACGATTTGCTGGCTTCGCTGACCACCGTCGCCGCGCCGCCCGCACCGCCCGAAAAGAATGAACTGTTGCGGTAGACGAACGGCACGTTGGCATCGATGCTGAGGCGGTCCGTGAGCCCGTAGCGGCCAGTGACATCCCAGGTAAGGGTGCTCGACTTGGTCTGGTCGAGATTGATGGTGCCGAGGAAAATCGCATCCAACGCCAGGAAGCCGCTCAGTGCCAACCGCCTTCGATCGTAGTAGCTATAACTGAAACCGGCGTCGATGGTAAAGCGGCGCTCGAACAGCGGGGCGTGCTCGGTCTGGTAGATGAGGTCCTTGCTCTGTACGCGCGCCTGCTGCTGGGTATCGCGTGCCTCCGAGCCGATGGTCACTTCCGGCGTGCGGCTGTCGCCGCCGGCTTGTGCCAGCATCGGCCCATCGGTACCTCGGCCCCGCGTCTGGCGCATCTCAAGTTCATTGAGCCGGTTTTCGAGCGCCTGGATCAGAGTTGATTGACGCTCGATCTGGCGCATCAACTCCGGAACGCGTGGATCCTGACCGATGACTTCCTGACTGGCGGCGGCGATCGGCAGGAGTACACCTACCAGAGCTGTCGCCCATTGACGCTTGCTTGACATGGCTGTTTCCCCCCGGAAAAAAGCCAGGCACTTACCTGTTCAAACCAGTGAGCGCATGGCTAACGACGCAACATCGAAACTGCCTCCAGTGCTTGTCCGATACCGATCTGCGACAACTGGCTGGCACTCATCGACCGGATCTGGAGCTGCACCGACATCTGGTTAACGACTTGTTGTTGATGGCCGACGATCTGCGCCGTCTGCATCAGGTTGCCCGCTCCACCGGTATTGACCGAATGAGCGCGGGATTGAATTGCCTGGGTTGCGACCCCATTGGGTGTCGCTACGCCAATCAGCAAGGTATTGCCGGCGATGGCGGCGTGGGCACGATAGCCGGCCGCAGCCGCATCGCTTGTCGTGGTGCCGCCTGGCCCAGCGCCTGGCAGCGGCTCACGCTGGAAGGCGATGGTTGTGACATTGGCCATGGTGTTGCCATCGCCAGCGATCTGCGAGATCTGCCCGAGCCCGCTGATCTGCAGACCGGCTACACCGGCAGGCGCGGGGGCAGAAGAAGCCTGCGCCGACGCATTGACGTTTGCGGCGGTATTCACAGAGACTTCCGGGTGGCCGCCGCGATCGAGACCGGCAGCGGTCAGGCGCGCACTTGCCGTGGCAAGCGCTTCATGATTGAGCCATTGCGTCGCCATTTCAACCATGAATCCTGTTACGACGAACTGGCCGAGGTATTTGCCGCGCGCGGCAGCAAGTTCACCATCATCGACCAGCTCGACCATCACGGGCTGGACCGGCGCGGCTGACCAGGCTGGCGTGCCACATGCCAGCAGGGTCATGGGAAGAATCCAGCGAGCGTTGTTCATGTCAGAAAAAATCCATGTGCGCCAGCCCGAAATCGACTGACGGCGCCCGCGCGCCTGCACGCATCGCCGCGTCGGTGCGCTGGCGGAGTACAGGCGCGTCGGCCTTGAGCAGCTCTGACGTTTGCGGGAAAGGCTGGCCGATCACGGCAAACACGAGGTTGTTCCATGCTTCGGCAAATTCATGCTCCGGCATGATGCGGTTGCCCAGCGCAGGGTCGGAGACGAATACCCGTCCTTCCGCCGCCTGGCGTACCACGACGAAATGCTGGTATCCCTTGATATCCAGAAGGACGATCACGGGAATCTTGAGTTGCCGCAGCGCGCTCAGTTCGACACGGAATCCTGTGCCACGAAAGCCGAGCGTCTCGATATAGTTGCGCATGTCCAGCATTGAAAATCCGCGCCGCATGACTTCCTCGGCGTCCGATATCTTGAGCATGTCGCTGATGATGCGGCGTTCTTCGATATCGACACCATAGCCATACCGCAGCAACGTACCGAGCGCTGCCGCGCCGCAACTGAAATCCAGTTCCTGGCGCATCACATTGCGGTAACGCATCGCGGCCAGGCTCGTCACGCGCTTGGTGATTGCCGGCTGCCCGTCGATCTGCAGCGGCACGGCCGTCTGCGCGGCCACGCCACTGCACAGGAGCCATCCTGTCAGAGGTGCGGCGAGGATCGTATAGAGGCGCATGGCGTGTCTCGTCATCCCAGGGCGGTGGCCATCCGTGGACGGCCACCGCGTGCGGCACATGGTGCCGTGAAACGGACCATCAATTCCGCGGCGCAGTCGCCGTGGCAATGGCCAGACCGTTGTGCTGCAGGTTGCCAGCGCCAGCCGTCAGGTTCAGACCGATGTTGCCGGTCGCCCCGCGCAGTGCATTGCCGGAAACCACGGCGCTGTTGACCGGATCGCAGCCCAGCTCAAACAGCACGTTGCCGAACGATGCCTGGGCATTGGACGACGTGGCCTTCGCCAGCGTGCCAGAGCTGTTGGTCGAACCGGCCATGCCATTGTTCTGCAGGTTGCCGGCGCCCGATGCGATGTTCACGCCGATATTGCCCGCCGCATTGCGCAGCGCATTGCCGTTGAGGGATGCGACGTTTTCCGCATTGGATACCATCGCGAGGTTCGACTTGCCAGTCTGCGACGAGAACACTTGTGCCGCTGCAAATACGGCTGCCGCATCGTTGTCCTTGTGATCCTTGCGATATCCGTTGCTATGCGACGAGCCGCCGCCGTCCACTGCGGTCAGTGCCGCGTCGTTGGCCTGGGCATTGCCCGCGCCAGCCGACACGTTCACACCGATATTGCCTTCCGCGCCGCGCAGCGCATTACCACCAAGGCGTGCCTTGTTTTCGCCACCGAAATTCATCGTCGTGCCGAACATGCTGATCTGATCGCTGTTGACCGTGGCGGCCGATTCCGCGCCGAACTTGATCAGACCCAGTGCCAGCCCGTATCCGGCGACATGGATGTCATTGGACAGATGCGTGTAGTTGTAGATATCCGCATCATCCGGCTTGTCATGCGACCCATATCCCGACCCGGCAAAGACGACGCCGGAAGACAGCGTGGCCAGTGCTGCCAGTGCAACAAGTTTTGCTTTCATGACATTCTCCTGCCTTCACTTAGAAAAAAGTGCCCGCCGGGGGACGGAGCACAAAAACGTTGGATGCGACATTCCCCGATCCTGCCGCCTGATTCACCTGGACGATGCCATTGGCACCGGCGAAGGCATCCGGGTGAACCGTTGCCTGGCGGTGCGATGGCACGACAACGGGTGCATCGCTGCGACTCCTGTGCGCGGTCGTGGACTGCAGCATGCTGTCCGCAACCGTTTCGATCTCGACGGCCTGTGCGACCGCGACGGTATTGCCCTGCAGGTTGCCGTAGCCGCTTGCCATGTTGAGGCTGAGCAAGCCATTGGCGTTCTGGAAGACATCGGAACCGATATGGCTTGACGCCGTCCCTGGCCCGGCTTGAATGCGCGCCGCCTGGCTCTGGCGCACGACGGCGACGCCATCCGGCACCAGAAGAGCCGTGTTGGATTGGGCGTTCCCTGCGCCGGCTGCTATGTTCACGGCGACACGGCCGCGCATGTCACTGCCTGCTGCATCATCGATCCGTGTCGACAGGCTGGCGGGCAGGGGAGCGATGCTTTGCGCCTGAGCCGGGCCGAACCACAGCATGACGAAGATGGGTAGCCAGGCGAATGCACGCGGATTGCGGTTCATCGCGCGCCTCCGCTCAATGGGGCAAGCGCCTGGCCCACCGCTCCGGAAATCATGCCGGTGGCCTGTTGCACCCGATCTGCAATACCACCACCACCGTCGCGCCGGCCACCTCCGATCAGCGCGTCGCTCAGCAGCGATCCTGGCTGGGCCATGCTGGTGGCCGGATTGCCGATGGCGATCTGTGCCTGGACAGAGCGCAGCGGTCCGGCCTGAGCACGGCCGAGTTCAAGGTCGGTCGCCTGGGCAAACTGCTGCTGCGGGAAGGTATCGATAACGGTGTGTTCGGGGATTTCGTTGCGCGGTAGGCCCCGGTAGGCCACGCGTGGTGCAACCTCGCGCAGGACCACGATATCCCCGCTGTCAGCCTGGGCAGGCATTGCTGCGAGAACGGCGGCGGCACACAGCATCATCAGACACAAGATGCGCGCAGGCTCCCCCCGCCAGACGTATGTAGTTGTAGGCGTCATGGCTTTCTCCCTCGCCCACACCATAGCGACAAGCGTGCCACGGGCGATGTGCCCCGCAGGCTGGCGGTGTGGCGGAGAGGATGCGCGAGATGACTGGAAAATGTCGCGATATCGGTTTCAGGCGTGAAACCGATATCGCGTGGCAGCGGGGTGGAGAAGGGGCGCGCAGCGGTATGTCAGGTGCCGGACGCCGCGGCTGGCAACGGGCTGCGCCGCACCGGCCAAAAGTGTATCAGCCGTGATACAGGCGCACGGCTGGGCAGGACTCGGGGTTAGCCCTCACTCGGCCTGGGATGGCAGGCGCTCGTAGGTGACGAACGCAAAGGAAAAGGTATTTGGCGGTGCCGCCCGATGTGTTTCGCGCGCGGTTTCCCGCCATACTTTCCGGTCGATGGGTGGAAAAAACGCGTCACCATCGATCTCGATATCCACTTCGGTAACGATCAGCCGGTCCGCGCTGGGCAACGCCTCGGCATACAGCTGCGCACCGCCGACGAGGAAGATTTCCTCCACACCGACGCAGAGCAGTTGCGCCTCTTCAAGCGAATGCGCGACTTCGCAACCTGCGATGACCAGATCGCGGTTACGGCTGATGACGATATTGCGCCGGCCCGGCAGAGGACGGCCGATCGACTCGTAGGTCTTGCGGCCCATCAGGATTGGCGCGCCCATGGTCGTGCGGCGGAAATGCGCGAGGTCCTCGGGCAGGCGCCACGGCAGCGTGTTGTCACGGCCAATGACGTGATTGCGGGACTTGGCGACGATCAGGGTCAGGATGGTCACAATGCGGATCTTGGATCAGTCACCGGCCGCAGACCCGATCGGGTGATCGATCATGCGGTCGATTGGATGTTCAAACGGCAACCGGGGCCTTGATGGCCGGATGGGAAGTGTAGCCGGCAATATCGAAGTCCTCGAAACGGTAGTCGAAGATCGAATCCGGCTTGCGTGTGAAGTTCAGGGTCGGCAGCGGCATGGGCTCACGGGCCAGTTGCGTGCGGACCTGTTCGAAATGGTTGCTGTAGAGGTGGCAGTCGCCGCCGGTCCAGACGAAATCACCGACATCGAGATCCGCTTGCTGGGCGATCATGTGCGTGAGCAGGGCGTAGCTGGCGATGTTGAACGGCACGCCCAGGAAGATGTCGGCACTGCGCTGGTATAGCTGGCACGACAGCTTGCCCTCCGCCACGTAGAACTGGAAGAAAGCGTGGCACGGCGGCAGTTTCATGCGCGGGATATCGGCCACGTTCCAAGCCGATACGATCAGGCGGCGCGAATCGGGATTGCTGCGCAACTGGTCCATCAACTGGCTGATCTGGTCGATGTGGCGGCCATCCGGCGCCGGCCAGGAACGCCATTGGTAACCATAGATCGGCCCCAGTTCGCCGCTGGCATCGGCCCATTCATCCCAGATCGTTACGCCGTGCTCCTGCAGCCAGCGCGCATTGGTTGCGCCCTGGAGAAACCACAACAGCTCATAAATGATGGATTTCAGATGCAGCTTCTTGGTCGTCACCATGGGAAAACCCTGCTGCAGATCGAAGCGCATCTGGTGCCCGAAGACCGAGCGTGTACCGGTACCGGTCCGGTCCGATTTTTCCACGCCATGCTCATACACGTGGCGCATCAGGTCGAGGTATTGTTTCATTCGTGAGAAAGGAGGTTGCGCGGCAATGCCCAGACATCAGTACCGCAACATTATCCCATAGAGCCGCTACCGGGGTGGTGGCGGCCGGCGGCATGCAAAAAGGCCCCCGGAGGGGCCTTTTCTTGAGGGCATAAGCCGGAAGGTCAGGCTGCGGCGGCAGCGCGACGCTTCTTGACCAGGTAGCCACCGAGCAGCACGATGCCCAGGCAAAGCGCGAAGGTGGCCCAGTACAGTACCGGATAGGCTGCGATGGTCGGCTTGATGATCGGCTCGCTGACGATCATCTTCGCAGCGGTAAAGGCCAGCACGCCTGCACCGATGTAGATGATCGACGGATAGCGCTCCATGAGGCGCAGCACCAGCGAGCTGCCCCACACCACGATGGGGATACTGATCAGCAGGCCGAGCACCACCAGCAGGAAGCTGCCGTGTGCGGCGCCGGCCACAGCCAGCACGTTGTCCATGCCCATCACCGCGTCGGCGATGATGATGGTCTTCATGGCGCCCCACAGGGTGTTTTGTGCGGCGCCGTGTTCGTCGTCACCCGAATCATCGGTGAGCAGCTTGTAGGCAATCCACACCAGCGCGACACCACCCACCAGCAGCAGACCCGGGATCTTGAGCAGCCACACGACGGCAAGCGTCATGGCCGAGCGCACGACGATCGCGCCGATGGTGCCCCAGACGATGGCTTTCTTTTGCAGGTGAGGCGGCAGGTTACGCGCTGCCAGCGCAATCACGATGGCATTGTCGCCGGCGAGCACCAGATCGATGATGATGATCGATACCAGTGCTGTCAGGAACTGCATCGTAAACAGATCAGTCAACCACTCCATGAATTTTCCTCGGACAGTTTAAAAGTCGAAAAGACCCTCGGAAGACTGTCGAATGGAGCGCGTAGGGACGCCTTTGCGGACCATTGGACAGGTCGCAAAGGTCTCGCTCGGAGACGCACACAGCAGGTGCGCAACCAGCACAACCGGAGACGGACGTCTCGTAATGACGATTGTGCTCAGGACCAGGTCCCGGAGCTACTCCCCTTTGGAGGGACGCTTATCAGCGTTGGGCGGATTATAAGGCAAAAAAACCGGCTAGCGGCAATTCATTGCTGTGCATTGCAATAATCGGGGCTGGCAGGAGGCGCCCCGGATTTTCAAGCTGCGTGGCGTAGGCGGTGTCAACTTTACAATCGTTGTGCAAAAAAATGCAGAGGAGCAGACACTTGCAGCCATTAGCCACGTATGCGTCACGGGATCGCTGCGCATGACCCGTATTTCGTGGTGGCCGTATCACATATGCGGGAGTAAGATGAGTCCCGACGCTGGCGGCCGTCCGCTTCATGCAGGAGACGACGGCGGCTGTCATCGCCTTGCCACTGATATGGTCCGGGTAGTGTCCGGTGATGCACGGCCATCGCATCTGCATGTTTATCCCGCGAGGCTGCGCTGGCTGGCATGGTCACTGCTTGAGGTCCGTACCCACCAAGGAGGAGCAAGCATGCCAGGAGTCCTGTCGTCGCAATCGTCATCGCCTGAAGTCCGGCCAGCCACCCGTCCCGTATCCGTTCGTCCTGACCGTGCACGCAGTGCATCCCGCGCAGAGTTCGCCAAGCACCCTGATGCCGCATGTGCCGAAATCACCGCCAGCCTGACGGCGCCGCGTGCATGGCTGTCGCCCAAGTTTTTCTACGATGGACTTGGCTCGCGCTTGTTTGACACGATCACTGCCTTGCCCGAGTACTATCCGACGCGCGTCGAAGCAGAGATTCTGGCGACACACCAGCACGATATCGCGAGACGGATCGGCGAGCGGCCGGTGATGATCGACCTGGGGGCCGGCAATTGCCAGAAAGCGGCGCGGCTGTTTCCTGCCTTGCGACCGGCGCAGTATGTCCCCGTGGATATCTCGGTGGAGTACCTGCGCGATACGCTCGAAGGATTGCAACGCCAGTTTCCCGAGATCGCCATGCAGGCGGTCGGCGCCGACCTGTCGACGCCATTCGATTTTCCGTCCACGGTGGGACGTGACAACCGACTGTTTTTTTACCCCGGATCGAGCATCGGGAACTTTACGCCGATCGAAGCCTTGGCGCTCCTGCAGCGCATGCGTGCGGCAAGCGCGCGGGGCGACGGTGTGCTGATCGGGGTCGACCTGCTCAAGTCGGTGGAGACGCTCGAAGATGCGTATGACGATCCGCTCGGCGTGACGTCGGCCTTCAACCTCAACATCCTGCGACACGTCAATCGCCTTGCCGGTGCGGATTTCGAGGTGGGGGACTGGCAACACATCGCCCTGTTCAATGCCGCACACAACCGCATCGAAATGCACCTGCAGGCCCGGCGCGATGTAACCGTGACGTGGTCAGGCGGAACCCGCCGCTTTCTGCATGGCGAGCGTATCCATACCGAGAGTTCATACAAATATCGCGACGAGGATTTTGCACTGTTGCTCGAGCAGGCTGGCTTCGATGACATCTGTGTGTGGCACGACCGTCAGGACGCCTTCGCAGTATTCCACGCGCGCGGCTAGACGCGGCTCATGGCAGGGCGTGCGTGTGCAGGCCGGCGGCCGACGATGCCATAATGAAGGTTCCTGATCCGAGGACTCATTTCATGGCGGGGTTCTTCATGTTGCCGGACCTGTATTTCACGGGTGCCGGGGATTCCTGGCACGACGCGCGCACCATGCCTCGTCAGGGCATTGCACACGCGCTGGTCGACGCACGCAACCGCACGTTGAGCTTGCTGGCCGCATTTGGCATGCATGAGCGCAACTGGCGTCTGATGCCCAGCCATGAGTTTTCTCCGCCGCACTGGACGCTCGGCAACCTGGCCTGGTATGGCGAGAAATGGTGCCTGCGCGATCCCTCCGAAATCCGCGGCCCTGCCGGTTCTCTCTGGGAGCCGGCCGCGCCCACCTTGCTGGATGGCGCTGATGCGTGGTTCGATGCCGACCGGATTCCGCCTGACACGCGCTGGGAAGTCACACTTCCTGAGCTGGCGGTCATCAAGGCCTATGCGGCCAACACGCTTGAACGCATCCTGGCGCAGCTCACAAACCTGCATGATGATTCCGACGAGGCCCTCGAACCTTTTCGCATGACCTTGTTCCGCGAGGTGCTGGAGGCGGAAGGCTTGATCGCCATTCTGCAGGCGCTGGGCCGCCCCTTGCCCGGTGGCATGGCCCGCGCGCCATGGCGTTGCGAACCCGGGACGCTTTCGTTTACCGGTGGACGCATGACACTGGGCCGGGATGCGGGCCAAGGACTCTCGTTCGACAACGAACGCCCGGCGCAGCGCACCTATGTCCCGCCCTTCGAGATCGACGCAGCGCCAGTGAGTCATCGCCAATTCCTGGCATTTGTGGAAGATGGTGGTTACGACAACCCGGCCTGGTGGAGTGCCGCCGGTCAGCAATGGATGATGTTCCAGGAACGCTCCGTGGCGCGCTACTGGTCGCGCCAGCGCGAGGGGGGGCGGACAGTGCGCTGGCATATGCAGCGCTTTGGCAGCGATATCGTGTTGCCGCTGGATGAGCCGGTCTGCCATGTCAGCCTGTTCGAGGCGGAAGCATGGTGCCGTTGGGCGGGTCGTCGTTTGCCGACCGAGGATGAGTGGGAGATGGCCGCAACCCGCAATGGCACTTTCCAGTGGGGCAGCGTACGCGAATGGACCGGTTCGGTGTTCGAACCCTACGATGGATTCCTGCCGGGGCGTGACGATACCTGGAGTTTGCCTTACTTTGGCGTGTACCAAGCGGTACGCGGGGCGGCGTGGATGACGCCGCCTGCATTCCGCAGCGCCTGTTTCAGAGGGGCGGCGGAACCCGGTGCCGACCTTGGCTGGATCGGGTTCCGCTCATGCGCCGTGTGATCACGCTGGCGTGATGCGCGGCTAATCATGCGCAACGGAGGCTGGCATTGTGATCGCAGCCGGCGAGTAAACCCGCCGGGGCGTGCGATGCCAATCGATCAGCAGGCGATCAGCGGTCGTTGAAGCGCGACCGGCCGCCAGCACGGAAGCCGTCGTTGCTGCGCGGGCGCGCCGCGCCGCGATAGTCACCGTTGCGGTTGCCGAAGCCGTTGCCCGCACCATCGCCGCGATAGCGGTCGCCGGTGGCTTGGCCACGGTAGCCGCCATCGTTGCGGCGCGTGTTGGCCCACGGGTTGGTGTTCACATTGGCGCCCTCCACATTGCCGCGGTTGTCCGCGTTGCCGCGGAAGCCGTCCGGTCGGCCACCGGGTTTGCCACGGTAGCCGTCTGCGCGGTAACCATCGTGGCGCGGGCCGTCGTTGCGGAAACCGTCACCACGGAAACCTTCGCTGCGCCCGCCACCATATCCGCCACCATTGCCACCCGGACGTCCCTGGCGCGACTGGCCAGGACGGCCCTCGAAGCGCGGCTTGCCCTTGGGTGCACTGCGGGCAGCGCTGCGCTTGGGTTCAAGACCGGCGATGACCGTGGCGTCCAGGCGACGGTCGATGAAGCGCTCGATGCGGCGCCACTGGAACACTTCGCCGTGGTTCACCAGGTTGATGGCGATGCCGGCGCGGCCGGCGCGGCCCGTGCGGCCGATACGGTGCACATAGTCCTCGGCCTGCTTCGGCAGGTCGAAGTTCACCACGTGCGTGATGTCCGGTACGTCGATGCCGCGAGCGGCTACATCGGTGGCCACCAGCACCTGGATGTTGCCGCGCCGCAGGGCGGTCAGCATGCGGTTGCGCGCACCCTGGTTCATGTCGCCATGCAACGCCCCAGCGGAAAAGCCCGTGTCGGCCAGGCGTTCGGCGAGCGAGTCGGCGTCACGCTTGGTGGCGGTGAAGACGATGGCCTGCTTGAGCGACACGTCGCGCAGCAGGTGGTCGAGCAGTTGCTGTTTGTGCGACAGGTCATCCGCATAGTGCAGGCGCTGTTCGATGTTGTTCGCCGTTACCTTGGCCGCGGCGATTTCGATGCGCTGCGGATCGCGCAGCATGCGCGCTGCCAGGCGGGCGATGTTGCCGTCCACGGTGGCCGAGAACATCAGCGTCTGGCGCGTTGCCGGCGTGGCGGCGACGATAGCGTCGATGTCATCGGTGAAGCCCATGTCGAGCATGCGGTCGGCTTCGTCGAACACCAGCATGTCCAGCTTGGACAGGTCGATGCGGCCCGAGGCGATATGGTCGAGCAGGCGGCCCGGCGTGGCGACCAGGATGTCCGGCATCTTGGCCAGCATGGCCAGCTGCTTGGGATACGGCATGCCGCCAAGGATGCTGGCGCAGAAGATGCGGCGCAGGTGCTTGCCGAACTGCAGGGTGGCATTGCTTACCTGCAGCGCCAGTTCGCGCGTGGGCGTCAGCACCAGCAGCGAAGGTTGCGCCGGCTGCGGACGCGGGCGTTTCCCCTTCATACGCTTGACTGGTTCGTCAGAGTGCGGACGGGCAGGGGCCGGCTTCTCGCTGATCAGTTGCAGTGCTGGCAGCATGAAAGCGGCCGTTTTGCCCGAACCGGTCTGGCTCGAGACCAGCAGGTCGCGTCCGGCCAGCGAGGCAGGGATCGCCTTGGCCTGGACTTCGGTCGGCTGGGTGAAGTCGATTTCCGCGAGAGCGCGTTGCAGATTGGCATTGAGGCCAAGCGCGGCGAAGGGGGAGTCGGTGGCCTGCGGTGCGGTAGCGGCGGTATCGCCGGCGTGCAGAATGGCTTCGAGTTTTTCGATCGGGCTCGGCACGATAGGCTGAGTCGTTTCGTTCAGTTGCTGTGTCATATGGTTCTTTCAGAAAAAGCAGCGCCCTTCCGGTTGAGCGGAGCGGCGGTATGCAGCGTCGTCGTGGGCGTCGGCGCCAATCAATGAGACCGTAGGGACAGCCAGGCTGGCTACGGTGGCAGGCTGGGGACAGGATCGGCGACCAATCGCTCGGACTGGCTAGCTGACACATTTCCCGGCAGGCGGGCAGTTTCATTGCGCACACAAGCGGCGCATGCACTGCCTTAACAGGATCGGAGGCGAAGCATCAGGTGAGATTGCTTCTGCGGAGGTCTGTGGCCGGCAAGCCGGACATTGGACGGTAATGCAGAGATGGGAGCGGGTGCGGGCAGGGTGGCGCAGGACAGCAACGCCGGAAAAACATCCTCGCGGGGCTCGCATGGCGAACTCACTGGCGCGCAGTATAACAGACGCCCTGAAAAATTGTTGCAGTGCATCGCAAATCTCTTGCCGGACCGGAACTGCGTTGTGGATCCGGGACAGCGGAATCCACTAGCCCCTGGATTCATGCGCTGGCGCGTGCCGGAAATGTCACCACATGGTCGGCCACGAGGCGAATGCCGATCATCTCGCCAATGGCATGGTCATGGTGGCTGGGCACGTAGGCCAGTACCTCGCGCCCGGATGGCAGCCGCAGCGTGTACAGGAAATCGGCGCCGCGAAATGCCTTGCGCACCACCTGGGCCTTGAGCGGGCTGTCGTCGTCGTGCAAAACATCGTCGGCCCGGAGAAGCACGTCGACACTGTCCCCACCGTTAGCCAGATGCTGCTCGGCGATCTCGCAGGCCGAGAGCGGCAACTGCCCCAGCTCAATATCGACATGTGCCTCGCCGTCCGCTTCCGCCACATGGCGGCCAGGCACGAACACGCCACGGCCGATGAAGTCGGCGACAAAGCGCGTGTGCGGTTGATGATAGAGATTGTATGGGTCGTCCCACTGCACGATGGTGCCATTCGACATCACACCGATCTCGTCGGCGATGGCAAAGGCCTCGAACTGGTCATGCGTGACCAGGATGGCCGTCGCGCCCGCATGCTTGATGATGTCGCGCACCTCGGTCGCAAGACGCTCGCGCAGATCGACATCGAGGTTCGAAAAGGGCTCGTCCAGCAGCAGCAGTTCCGGCGCAGGCGCCAGGGCGCGGGCCAGGGCGACGCGTTGCTGCTGGCCGCCGGACAGTTCGTGCGGATACTTGCCGCCGGCCTGGGGCAGGCCGACCAGTCCCAGCAGCTCCTGCACGCGTGCCTGCCGCGCATCGCGGGGCAGCTTGCGCAGGCCGAAGCCGATGTTGTCGGCGACGGACAAATGCGGAAACAGGGCGTAGTCCTGGAACACCACGCCGACCTTGCGCTTCTCCGGCGGCATGCTGTACCGGGCGTCGCTGACAGTGACGCCGTGCAGTGTGATGGCGCCGCCCGACAGGGGCTCGAAGCCGCAGATGGCGCGCAGCACGGTGGTCTTGCCGCAACCCGATGGCCCCAGCAAGCAGCCGATCTGGCCCTTGGCCAGGGCCAGGGACAGGCCGCTGATGACTTCCTGGGCACCCGTCGGGGTGTCGTAGGCAATGTGGATACGGTCGAGTTGCAGGTGTGGCTGCGTCATGAAGCGGCAGGTCGGACCGCAAGAGGGCTGGCGGGGTAGCCAGTCCGGTGCGGTCAGGGCGACATCGGTAATGGTTAAGCGAATGAGTATAATTTGCAATGCGCGTGCGCGGCAATCCGCCAGCCTGCCGCGCTACCCACGCAGACCAGCCTCGATGTTTTCGGTGGTGGTGTCGTGCCGCCATCCCGGACGGTATCCGGTTCAACATTCTGTCTTGCCTGCGCCATGCCCGACCAAGCTGCTCCCATGGATACCGCTCCCGCTGTGCGGCCATCCCGCCGTTTAGGGGCGGTGCGCCGCTATCACACATGGATGCCCTGGATCGCGCTGGCTCTGGCGGCCGTGGTGGCCGTGCCGGTACTCGGCCTGCTGGCGACGGTGCTCGACCCGAATGCCGCGTCGCGCGACATCCTGCGCCACCTGTTGCAGACGGTCATGCCGTCTTACATCGGAACCACGCTGATCCTGCTGGTTTCGGTCGGTCTCGGTGCCGCGGTCATCGGCATCGCCGTGGCGTGGATCGTGGCGGCCTACGATTTTCCGGGCAAGCGCCTGTACGAGTGGGCCCTGATCCTGCCTTTGGCGGTACCGACCTATGTGATGGCCTACGCCTTCACCGATTTCCTGCAGTTCTCCGGTCCCGTGCAGAGCCTGCTGCGCGAACTGACGGGTGAGCGGCGCCTGCCCTGGTTTCCCGAGATCCGCTCGACTGGTGGCGCGGCGCTGGTGTTCATCTTCGCGCTGTATCCCTATGTCTACCTGCTGGTGCGGACCGCATTCATCGAGCGCAGCCCGCGCTTGCACGATGCCGCGCGCACACTCGGCAGCAGTCCGGCGCAAGCGTTCTTCCGTGTGGTGCTGCCGCTGGCACGCCCGGCCGCAGCGGCCGGCGTGGCGCTTGTGCTGATGGAAACGCTGGCCGATTACGGCGCCGTTGCATACTTTGGCGTGCAGACCTTCACCACCGGTATCTACCGCGCCTGGTTGTCGATGAGCGACCGCGTCGCCGCGGCACAACTGGCGTCGGCATTGCTGCTGTTCGTCTTCGTGCTGCTTGTGCTCGAAAAGCGCAGCCGTGGGCGCTTGCGTTTCTACGGCGTCGGCCAGCGCTTCCGCAAGCCGGAAGCGCGCCGCCTGTCGGGCACAGCTGCGGTGGTCGCCAATGCAGTGTGCATGTTGCCGCTGCTGATCGGTTTCGTGCTGCCGACCTGGATCATGCTGCGTCTGGCGCTGCGCGATGTCGAGACATTGAATGTCGAACGCTATCTGCTGTGGCTGACCAACACGCTCAAGCTGGCCTCGCTGACGGCAGTGCTTGCCGTGGCGTGTACCTTGTTGCTGGCCTATGCCGTACGTCTTGCGCCGGGGCGGCTGAGCCGGCTCGGCAACGATATCGCCAGCCTCGGTTACGCCGTGCCGGGCGCAGTGCTGGCCGTGGGCATTCTGATTCCGCTGACGCGCCTCGATCACTGGATGTCCGCACAAGGCTGGTTCACCGGGCTCGCGCTGACCGGCACCATCTTTGCGCTGCTGTATGCGTATCTTGTCCGCTTTCTCTCGGCGGGCCTGCAGACCGTCGAAGCTGGTCTCGCCAAGATCACGCCTGCCGTCGATGCGAGTGCACGCAGCCTGGGCGCGTCCAACTGGGAGTTGCTGACCCGGATTCACGCGCCGCTGCTTCGGCGCAGCGTGCTAACGGCAGCTTTGCTGGTGTTCGTGGACGTGATGAAGGAATTGCCGGCAACACTGGTGCTGCGTCCGTTCAATATGGATACGCTCGCGGTCATCACCAATCAGCTGGCCGCCGACGAACGCCTCGGTGAAGCAGCAGTGCCGGCGCTGACGATCGTGCTGGCCGGATTGATCCCCGTGATCCTGCTGGCGCGCGCAATCTCGCGCAAGGAGTGACAGGTACCGAACCTGCACACAGTGCAGGTATGCCGACAGGCCGCGCGCCCGTATTGCATCCCGTCCTGTACCGCCTATACTGAAAGCGCCAGTGCAACACTGGTAGCGGAGGCGGACATGGATTTTCCGACCACCTTCTTCAGCATGTATTTGTTGGTGACTGTCAGCCTAGCCGGTGCGATTGCATTCAGCACCGTGCCAGCAACGATTCGTTCAGTCCGGATTGGATGGCGGATCCTAGGGTCGATTCTCGGATTGATATTCGGCCTGTTGATGCTGGATGTGCTGCCAGACTTGACGTGAAGGTGCGGAGCGTCCGCAGCCAGCCCGCCCCCCCGAGGGCGGGCTTTTTCATGTCTCGCCGCGACACGTTTGCCTGGGCGGGACGCAGCAGGTAAAATGGTGGCACATGGCGTGTGCTGCGTGCGCCCGGGTCCGCTGCAAGGACTCGAATACGGAGAACGAGATCAACCGTTTTCTGGAGCACACGCATGTCGATCGCCCATTCCCGTCCGCAACACGCCCACGGCCGTCCGGCCAAACGTTTCCAGATCCTTTTTCAGCATCCCGCCGCGGGCGGCATGATCCTGATGCTGGCGGCCGCGCTCGCCTTGCTCGTGGCAAACTCGCCATGGGCCGGGCATTACACGGCGGCGCTGGCTTATTCGTTGGGCGGCCTCTCGATCCTGCACTGGATCAACGATGGTTTGATGGCGGTGTTTTTCCTGCTGGTCGGGCTCGAAATCAAGCGCGAGGTCATCAACGGGCAATTGTCCACCTGGCACCGGCGCATTCTGCCCGGCGCCGCGGCACTTGGCGGCATGGCCGGGCCAGCGCTGATCTACCTCGCGCTGAACCAGGGCGCACAGGGCCAGCCCGCCGGATGGGCCATTCCTGCCGCCACCGATATCGCCTTTGCGCTCGGCGTGCTTTCACTGCTCGGCTCACGCGTGCCTATTTCGCTCAAGGTTTTCCTGACGGCGCTGGCCATTCTGGACGACCTGGGTGCCATCCTGATCATTGCCTTCTTCTACACGAGCCAGCTCCAGGTGAGCGCGCTGATTGCCGCAGCCGCAGTGCTTGCACTGCTCGTGGCAATGAACCGGCTGGGTTGCCGGCGTTTGCCATGGTACCTGCTGGTGGGCCTCGTGCTCTGGGGCGGTGTGCTCAAATCTGGCATTCACGCGACGCTGGCGGGTGTGCTGCTGGCGCTGACCATTCCGCATGATGCTGATGATTCAGCGAAGTCAGACGCACCGACATCGCCATTGTTGCGGCTCGAGCACGCCATTGCGCCGTGGGTCGGCTTTCTCATCGTGCCAGTGTTCGGTTTCGCCAATGCCGGCGTCACGTTTGCCGGCGTGTCGCCACAGGCACTGCTCGCACCGGTTCCGCTCGGCATCGCGCTGGGCCTGTTCGTGGGCAAGCAAGCCGGCATCTTTCTGGCCGCGCTTGCCACCATCCGCCTCGGCTGGGCCCAGTTGCCGAGCCATGCGTCGTGGCGCCAACTCTATGGCGTGGCGCTGTTGTGCGGCATTGGTTTCACCATGAGCCTGTTCATCGGACTGCTGGCATTTCCGGATGATGCCGCCCTGCAGAACGGCGTGAAGCTGGGTGTCTTGCTCGGGTCGCTGGTCTCGGCGGTGGCGGGGGCGGTTCTGCTGCGTAGCGTGCCTGCGCGTTCGAAGTGAAGCGCACGGTGGCTCAGGAGGGTAGTGAAGAGGAAATGGAGAAGGTGGAGGAGGTGGTCCCGCCGACAGGAATCGAACCTGTATCTCAGACTTAGGAGGTCCGCGTTCTATCCATTGAACTACGGCGAGACACGCTGCAGCGGTGTGCCGTGCAGCACGCGCATTCTACTCCACTCGCGTGCCAATGCAGAAGTCGCTGCGTATCGCCATCTGCACAGGCGTAGGGATCGAGGGGAGGCGCAGTGCGAAGCTCAGCGCGACCGCTGCCGCAACAGAAGCAGGGCCAGCAGTCCGCCGACCAGTCCCCAGAAGGCTGAGCCGATACCGAACAGCGTCAGGCCCGAGGCCGTGATCATGAAGGTGAAGAGGGCGGGTTCGCGCTCTTGCGGGTCGCTCATGGCGCCGGACAGGCCGTTGGCGATGGAACCCAGCAGGGCGAGTCCGGCAATCGATAGGATGAGCGCCTTCGGGAAGGCGCCGAAGATGCTGGCAATCGACGCACTCAGCGTACCGCCGATCAGATAGAAAACACCGCACGATACCGCTGCCATGTAGCGCCGCGACGGATCCTCGTGGGCGCTCGGGCCGGTGCACATGGCGGCGGTAATGGCGGCGAGGTTGATGCCGTGCGAGCCGAACGGTGCTGAGACGAGCGAGGCGATGCCGGTGGCGCTGATCAGCGGAGAGGCGGGCAGGGGGTAGCCATCGGCACGCAGCACGGCCAGTCCGGGAATGTTCTGCGATGCCAGCGCCACCACGAACAGTGGAATGCCGATGCTGATGCACGACTGCATCGAGAAAGCGGGTGTCGTCCACACGGGCAGTCCGAACGCCAGCGTGACCTGCTCGGTATGCAGGTCGCCATGCGCGGCGGCGAGCGCCATGCCAAGCACCAGCACGGTCAGTACCGCATAGCGCGGGATAAAGCGCTTGGCGAGCAGGTAGGCAGCCACCAGCGGCAGGATCAGCGAGGTCTGGCTCTGCGCCGACACGAACATGTCCATGCTGATGCGGAACAGGATGCCAGCGAGCAGCGCGGCTGCAATCGATGCCGGCAGTGCGCGGATCAGTTTGTCGAACCATCCGGTGACGCCCACGATGATCATCAGCACTGCCGCGAATAAAAAGGCGCCGATAGCTTCCGGGTAGGGCACCGTGGGCAGGCTGGCGATCAGCAGCGCCGCGCCGGGTGTGGACCATGCGATGCCGATGGGCGTGCGCGTGGTGAGTGACAGGAAGATCGACGTGATGGCCGTACCGATGGAGGTGGCCCAGATCCACGACACGATCAGGTCCGAGCCGAGGCCGGCGGCCTGCCCGGCCTGGATGATCAGGACCAACGAGCTGGCGTAGCCGGTGAGCGTGGCGACGAAACCGGCCACCACGGCGGACAGCGACAGATCGGAGAGGGGGGAGCGGATCGCGGGGCGGTCGGAGCGGGCAGTTGGCGGCATGGGCGTGCGGATTCAACGGCCGGCCCCGATCAGCGGTCGGTTCGGCCCGGCTATCAGAGTTCGGGTTCTTCGGGCGGTGGCGTCACCAGCATCTTGTCGACACGGTTACGATCCATGTCGACGATCTCGAAAGTAAAGCCCCCGCGTTCAAAGCGGTCCGCCACGGCGGGAATACGGCCGAGGTAGTGCATGGCAAAACCGCCCATCGTGTGGAAATCGTCGCCGCGGTCGTTCTCGAAGCGATCGATATTCATCAGTTGGCCGAAGCGTTCCAGTGTCATCGCGCCGTCGATCAGCCACGTGCCGTCTTCGCGGCGCACGGCGTCGGCGGCTGCCGCTTCGCTGTCGTTCGGCAGATCGCCGACGATGGCCGTCAGTACGTCGGTCAGCGTGACCAGGCCCTGCAGGTCACCGTACTCGTCGACGATCAGGCCGAAGTGCAATCGCGCACGGCGGAAGCTTTCGAGCATCTGCGTGGTGGTGATCGTTTCCGGCACGTACAGCGGGGTGCGCAGGACGCTTTCCAGCGAAATCGGCTGGTCGGTGAGCAACTGCTTGGTGAGGTCGCTGATCTGCAGGATGCCTTCGATGTTCTCCAGGCCGTGGCGGCAGACCACGATGCGCGAATAGGGGCTCTCCAGCACCGCGGCCCGGATTGCGTCGCGGTCGTCCTCGAGGTCGATCCACACGATATCCTTGCGCGGCGTCATGATGGCGCCGATGCGCTGTTCGTCCAGCCGCAGCACATTGGAGACGATGGCCTGTTCGCTGGCATGGAACACGCCGAACTCCGCGCCTTGCTCCATCAGCGTCTTGATCTCCTCGTTGGTCACTGGCGGCTCGTCCGGGCGCGACGCACGCAGTAACTTCAGGATGGCCGAACTGGACCACGACAGCGCAAAGACGATCGGACGGGCAATAACCGATAGCCAGGTCATCGGCCGGGCAATCAGCATGGCGATGGTTTCCGGAGCCAGCAGAGCCAGGCGCTTCGGCACCAGTTCGCCGACGACCACGGAGAGGAAGGTAATGAAGGCGATGACCATGGCAAAGGCCAGGCCGTCGGCGTAGGGCGCGATGGCCGGGAATTCGCGCAGCCATTCACGCATCGGCATGGCCAAGGCGTTTTCGCCGATGGCGCCGCTCAGGATGCCGATGGTGGTGATACCGACCTGGACGGTCGAGAGAAATGTGGAGGGTTCGTTGTGCAGGGCGAGGGCGGCTGCCGCATCGGCCCGACCCTCCTCCATCAGCCGTTGCAGCCGCGTCTTACGCGCGGATACGACGGCAATTTCAGACATGGCAAAGATGCCATTGCAGAGAATCAGGAAAAAAATTAAGGCTATGTCCATTGAGAGTGCACGCACGGTCCGCCCGGCCGGGCCGGGACCCGTTCGACCGCCATGCGTAAAGCTGCGGAGCTAAGACTATACCCGCAATTCCGCGCAGTTACCGAAAATTGCGCCGCGCAAGTGGCCCATCGATCTCCCGGCAAGTGCGCCGAGATGGTGCCAAAGTCAGGCGAAAGAGACGCCGATGGAGGGATGCCGGATGCGCATGCGCATTTACCCTTACGTAAAACTCCGACTTCAGCGGCACCCCACGGTTGTACTACACTCCGTCCATGCTTTGTTCGCAAGGCATTCAGGAGAGATTTGGGGCCCGCATCTGCGGGCCTTTTTGTTGCTTGCCGGTTTTCCCGCGTGGCCATCCTGTTTTTATCCAGCCGCCTGTGTGCTTTGGCGGTCGCCGCGGGCGTTTGCTCCGTAGCGTACAAGGCCCATCTTACGACCCGCTACAATACGCGTCTTTGCGTTGCCACGCCGTGTGCCCCTGGAGGTTCGCGGCGCGGTTCCGGCGCGTTCGTCTTCCCCTCATCTTGTTGCCATGGCCATTTTTTCGCTTTCTGACGCCCAACTTGCCTTCGGGCATGTGGCCTTGCTGGACCACGCCGATTTTGCGCTCGAAGCCGGCGAACGCGTCGGGTTGATCGGCCGCAATGGCACCGGCAAATCCTCGCTGCTGAAGATCATTGCGGGGCAGGCGGCATTGGACGATGGCCTGGTTTCCCGGCAGAACGGCCTGACGACAGCCTATGTGGCGCAGGAGCCGGATTTCGACCCGCAGATGTCGGTCTACGATGCCGTCGCGCAAGGCTTGGGCGAGATCACGCAACTGCTGCAGGAATACGATGCCGCCACCGCTGCGCTGGAGCACGACCACGGCGATGCAGCCATGGCGCGCCTTCACGCGCTGCAGACTGCCATCGACGCTGCCGATGGCTGGCAGGTCCGCACGCGCGTGGAGACCACGCTCAACCAGCTTGGCCTGGCGCCGGATGCCCGGCTCGGGGCCTTGTCCGGCGGCATGCAAAAGCGTGTTGCGCTGGCGCAGGGCCTGGTGGCGCAACCCGACGTGCTGCTGCTCGACGAGCCGACCAACCACCTTGATGTGGCGTCGATCCGCTGGCTGGAGGATCTACTGATCGGTTTTCGCGGCAGCCTGCTGTTCATCACGCACGACCGGGCCTTCCTGGATCGCGTGGCGACGCGCATCATCGAGCTCGATCGCGGACGGCTGCTGAGCTTTCCGGGCAACTTCTCCGCCTATCAGGCTCGCAAGGCTGAGTTGCTGGCGAACGAGCAGGTCGAACAGGCGAAGTTCGACAAGCTGCTGGCTCAGGAAGAAGTCTGGATCCGCAAGGGTGTGGAAGCCCGCCGCACGCGCAGCGTGGCCCGCATCCAGCGGCTCGAGTCGATGCGCCTGGAGCGCGCAGCACGCCGGGAAGTGCAGGGTAATGTGCGGCTGGAAGTGGCCGTGGCAGAACGCTCTGGCAAGATTGTCGCGGAACTGGAGAATGTCTCCAAGGCCTATGGCGAACGCGTGGTGGTACGCGACTTCTCCGCGACGCTGCTGCGCGGCGACAAGGTCGGGCTGATCGGTTCCAATGGCGTCGGCAAGACGACCCTGCTGCGGCTGATCCTGGGCGAGTTGCCGCCCGACAGCGGCACGGTACGCAACGGCAGCAACCTGCAGGTGGCGTACTTCGACCAGATGCGCGCCCAGCTCGATCTGGACCGCTCGCTGGCCGATACCATCAGTCCGGGCAGCGACTGGGTGGAGGTGAATGGGCAGCGCAAGCATGTGATGAGCTACCTTGGCGACTTCCTGTTCGCGCCCGAGCGCGCCCGCTCGCCGGTCCGCTCGCTGTCCGGCGGCGAACGCAACCGCCTGTTGCTGGCGCGTCTGTTTGCGCGGCCAGCCAATGTCCTTGTGCTCGACGAACCGACCAACGATCTCGATATCGAAACCCTCGAACTGCTCGAAGAGCTGTTGCAGGATTTTGGCGGCACGGTCTTCCTGGTGTCGCACGACCGGGCATTCCTCGACAACGTCGTCACTTCGACGATTGCAGCGGAGGGGAACGGCGTGTGGCGGGAGTATGTTGGCGGCTACAGCGACTGGCAGCAGCAGTCGGCGCGCGCGGCGGAACTGGCGGCAGACCGCCAGGCGCGCAAGCCGGCTATGGTGTCGGCACCGGTTCAGCCCAAGGCCGAGGCCGTGGCACCGGCTGTAACACGCCCGGTTAAGCTGAGCTACAAGGAGCAGCGCGAGTTGGATGCGCTGCCCGCGCAGATGGAAGCACTCGAAGCGGAGCAGAAGAGCATTTCAGCCTTGCTCGAGGATGGCTCGCTGTATGTCAGCGAGCCAGAGCGTGCGGCCGGCCTGGCGAGCCGTTTCGAGCAGATCGAGGAAGAGTTGCTCGAGGCGCTGGAACGGCAGGACGCGCTCGAGCGCAAGATGCGCGGCGAGGCCTGAGTCCGTCCGCGCCGCAGTGATCCCGGCCGGCAGCCAGTAACTCCACGCCGCCCGGGTCAGCCGCACCAGATCAGGATCTGGTTGGTCACGTCGAACAGGAACGACGGCCGCAGGTAGAGGGCGAACGTTAGCGCCAGCGCCACCGCGACGGCGCTCCACACGAGGATGCGAGGCCAGCGGCGCGCCTGTGTCATGCCTGACCGGACGGGCTTTGTACTGGCAGTGGCGCACGCCGCACCGCCGTCTCGCGGATCGGCAGGTTGGCCAGCGCGGCCACCACGCCGAGGGCGATGGCAATCAGCCATACCGTCGTATAGCCGCCGGTGCGGTCATACAGGTAGCCGCCCAGCCACGCGCCCAGGAAGCTGCCGAACTGGTGCATCAGAAACACAAAGCCCGACAGCATCGACAGGTACTGCACGCCGAACACATTGGCGATCACGCCGTTGGTCAGCGGAATCGTCGACAGCCACAGCAGGCCCATCAGCGACGCAAAGATCCACGTCGAAAGCGGCGTGAGCGGCAGCAGCAGGTAGAAAGCGATAACCACCGAACGGGCAAAGTAGATGAATGCCAGCAGGTGGGGTTTGCTCATGCACTGGCCCAGGGCGCCGGCGGTATAGGTGCCGAAGACGTTAAACAGGCCGACCAGCGCCAGCGCCACGGTGGCCACGCTCGCATCGGTCAATCCGCTGTCCTTGAGATAGGGGGCGAGGTGCACGGCGATGAACACCACCTGGAAGCCACACACGAAATAGCCGAGCGAGAGCAGCTGGAAACCGCGATGGGAGAAAGCCTCGCGCACCGCCTGCCACATGGTCTGTTGGTGCGCGGTGGCATGCGGGACGAAATCGCGCTCGCGCAGGGCGACGGCCAGCGGGAACATGGCGGCGGCGCATACGGCCAGGAGCAATAACGCGTCCTGCCAGCCCAGATGCGTAATCAGGCTCTGCTCCAGCGGAATCATCAGGAACTGGCCGAACGACCCGGCTGCCGCCGCGATGCCCATGGCCCAGACACGCTTGTCGGGCGAGGCGGTGCGGCCGATTACGCCATAGACCACGCTATAGGTCGTGCCGGCCTGGGCAATACCGATGATCACTCCGGCGCCCGAGGCAAACGCTGTGCCGGTCGTGGCCAGCGCCATGATTACGAGGCCGCCGACATACAGGGCTGCACCGAGCAACATCACGCGGTAAGCGCCAAAACGGTCCGACAGCGCGCCGGCCAGCGGTTGTGTAAAGCCCCAGACGAGATTCTGCAGCGCCAGCGCAAAGGCAAACGTCTCACGGCTCCAGCCGTGCGCCTGGGTGATGGGCAGGTTGAACAGGCCGAAGCCGTGCCGGATGCCCATGGACATGGTGACGAGCAGGCCACCGCAGATCAGGACGGTAGTGAGGGAGAGCGGGCGGCGTTGCATGATGGCTGGGCGAAAGGCAAGCGGTGGGCGCGGGCGGCCATCCGGAGCGGCGGGCCGCAAGTCGCGCGGGCGTGACGCAGTGTACTCCCGGCGGGCGAAATCTGCTGGCAGCGCCCGGCCTCGCGACTGCACCCTGCCGGACCTCGCTCGGGCACGCCCCCGGGGGATGAGGCATTGGCTGGCAAGCGATGTTTCGCCGACATGCGGCCGGACGACCGTTTTCCCCTGGCATGGGTAGGGCCGGGCGCCGGCCGAGCCATCCCGCACGGACCCGGGCCCCAATCCATTACAATGCGGTCTGTTTCCCGCTGGCAGACCGCCACGGGCCGACGACCATCCTTGCACATCCATGGCGAGCAAACCGAGTCAATACAGCGAATCCTCCATCCGTGTCCTGAAAGGGCTGGAACCTGTCAAGCAGCGCCCCGGCATGTACACGCGGACCGACAATCCCCTGCACATCGTGCAGGAGGTCATCGACAATGCATCGGACGAGGCGCTGGGCGGGTTTGGCAACGAGATCGTCGTCACCCTCCACACCGATGGCAGCATCAGTGTCGAGGATGACGGACGGGGTATCCCGGTCGGCATGCATCCCGAGGAAGGCGTGCCGGTGGTCGAGATCGTTTTTACCCGCCTGCATGCCGGTGGCAAGTTCGACAAAGGCAAGGGCGGCGCCTACGCATTTTCGGGCGGCCTGCATGGCGTGGGCGTGTCGGTCACCAATGCGCTTGCCAAGCGGCTCGAAGTCATGGTCTGGCGTGACGGGCAGGCATCTTCCATCGTCTTTTCGGGTGGCGACGTTATTGAGCCGCTGACCACGCGCAAGCCTGAGCGCGGCGAGAAAAAGCGCGGGACACGGGTGCGCGTGTGGCCTGATGCCAAGTATTTCGATTCCGCCGCCATTCCGCTGGCCGAGCTGCAGCGCCTGTTGCGCAGCAAGGCTGTGCTGCTGCCGGGCGTGAAGGTTACGCTGGTGACGGAAAAGACCGGCGATAGCCTGGTCTGGCAATACGACCAAGGCCTGCGCGGCTACCTGGTCGAATC
Source organism: Imbroritus primus (assembly GCA_000272025.2). GTDB lineage: Bacteria > Pseudomonadota > Gammaproteobacteria > Burkholderiales > Burkholderiaceae > Imbroritus > Imbroritus primus. The sequence goes on along the minus strand of AKCV02000006.1, from coordinate 122,275 downwards.
GCTGGCGCAGACGAGTGGCGCCGAACCTGTCATACCGATGTTCGAAGGTGAGCATTTCGCCGACCCCGATGCCAATCCGGCCGAAGAGGGTTTTGCCGAAGGCGAGGGCGCGTCCTGGGTCGTGGCCTGGACCGAAGAAGGCGCGCCGGTCCGAGAATCCTACGTCAACCTGATTCCCACGCCGGCCGGCGGTACGCACGAGTCCGGCTTGCGTGAAGGATTGTTTCAGGCTGTTAAGAGTTTTATCGAATTGCATGCGCTTCAGCCCAAGGGCGTGAAGCTGATGCCCGAGGATGTCTTCGCCCGCGTGTCCTTCGTGCTCTCGGCCAAGGTGCTCGATCCGCAGTTCCAGGGCCAGATCAAGGAGCGCCTGAACAGCCGCGATGCCGTCAAGCTGGTGGGCAGCTTCAGCCGGCCGGCGCTGGAACTCTGGCTCAACCAGCATGTCGAGTATGGCAAGAAGCTGGCCGAGCTGGTGATCCGCCAGGCACAGGCGCGCACGCGCGCCGCGCAGAAGGTGGAAAAGCGCAAGGGCTCGGGCGTGGCGGTGCTGCCGGGCAAGCTGACCGATTGCGAATCGACCGATACCACACGCAACGAACTGTTCCTGGTGGAAGGGGATTCCGCCGGCGGCTCGGCCAAGATGGGCCGCGACAAGGAATACCAGGCGATCCTGCCGCTGCGTGGCAAGGTGCTCAATACCTGGGAAACCGAACGCGACCGGCTGTTTGCCAACAACGAGGTGCACGACATCGCGGTGGCCATTGGTGTCGATCCGCACGGGGTGGATGATGAGCCCGATCTGAGCAATCTGCGTTATGGCAAGATCTGTATCCTGTCGGACGCCGACGTGGACGGGGCGCACATCCAGGTATTGCTGCTGACGCTGTTCTTCCGGCACTTCCCGAAGCTGATCGACCTCGGGCATGTGTATGTCGCGCGGCCGCCGCTGTTCCGCGTGGATGCGCCGGCGCGTGGCAAGAAGCCGGCGCAGAAGCTGTACGCCCTCGACGAAGGTGAGCTGACCGCGATCGAGGACAAGCTGCGCAAGGATGGCGTGCGCGATGGCGCATGGCAGATCTCGCGCTTCAAGGGTCTTGGCGAGATGAGCGCCGAGCAGTTGTGGGAAACCACCATGAATCCCGACACGCGCCGCCTGCTGCCCGTGGCACTGGGTCACTTCGACCTGCCGCAGACCGTGGGCGTGATGAACATGCTGATGGGCAAGGGCGAAGCCGCATCGCGCAAAGCCTGGCTGGAAGAGCGTGGTAACGAGGTGGTGGCCGATATTTGATGGCGGTCAGAATGGGATCCAAAACGGAATAATCCGGAGCAAGAGCGTGAGAACACACTGCCTGCGAACGATGGTGCTATGCCTTGGACTGGCCGGGGCAGGGCTCGCGCATGCCGATCTCTATGGCTACATCGACGAGCAGGGCGTGGCGCATTTTGCTAACGAGCAGATCGACGAACGGTATGTGCTCTTCATGAAGGACAGCGCCGCCGGTGAGAGCGCTGCGCCGGCCGCTACGGTCCAGAGACTGCGGCCGGTGGCTGAGACCGCCGACAGCAAGCGGCTCTACGGTTACCTGGTCAACCACCCGAACCTGCCGAAGATGCAGCCGCTCATTCATAGTGCGGCGAATCGTTATGGCGTGGATCCGGCGCTGGTCAAGGCGGTGATGGCAGTGGAATCCGGCTTCAATCCGCAGGCGGTGTCGCCCAAGGGTGCCATCGGCCTGATGCAGGTGATTCCCGACACCGGCGCGCGGTTCGGCGTGGTGGCGGATGCCAAGCGCACGGTGCAGCAGAAACTGCACGATCCGGCCGTTAATATTCCCACCGGCGTGCGTTACCTGAGCCAGCTCACCCGCATGTTCCCGGGCCGCGTCGATCTGGTGCTGGCTGCCTACAACGCGGGAGAGGGCGCGGTGCAGAAGTATCGCAACCAGATTCCGCCGTATCCGGAAACACAGAATTACGTGAAGACCGTGCTGCAGTTCTACCAGTTCTACAATCCCGCCGCTGCACTGCAAACCGCCCAGGCGGGGGCGCCCGCTGCACGCGGCGAACGCGTGAAGGTCGTGCTTGGCGCACGGCGCGCCATGCAGATCATCGAGTGATGCCGAGCGCCTGCAAACCGGTCCTTGCCGTGTGGGCGCATGCCGTGCCCATATCGCCTTCCGCATCCTCCCACTATTTCCTCCTCGTCTGAAACCCGATGGATCAACAAGACATTGCTTTCGCCCCGCAGGAATCGCCCGATTCTCTGACGTTGGCGGACTACGCCGAACGCGCCTATCTCGACTACGCCATCAGCGTGGTCAAGGGACGCGCGTTGCCCGAGGTGGCGGACGGGCAGAAGCCCGTGCAGCGGCGCATTCTCTACGCCATGCACGAGATGGGGCTGCGTGCCGACAGCAAGCCGGTGAAATCGGCACGCGTGGTCGGCGACGTGCTCGGCAAGTTCCACCCGCATGGTGACCAGTCGGCCTATGATGCGCTGGTGCGGCTGGCCCAGGATTTCTCGTTGCGCTATCCGCTGATCGATGGGCAGGGCAATTTCGGTTCGCGCGACGGCGATGGCGCGGCGGCGATGCGCTACACCGAGGCGCGCCTCACGCCGATCGCACGCCTGCTGCTCGAAGAACTTGACCAGGGCACCGCCGATTTCATCCCCAACTATGACGGCTCGATGGAAGAGCCGCAGTTGCTGCCGGCACGCTTGCCGTTCGTGCTGCTCAACGGTGCGTCTGGTATCGCGGTCGGTATGGCTACGGAAATTCCGCCGCACAACCTCCGCGAAGTTGCTGCCGCGACCGTGGCGCTGATCCGCAATCCGCGTCTGTCGCTGGCCGAGTTGCTGGAAATCATGCCCGGCCCCGACTACCCAGGCGGCGGACAGATCATTTCGTCGGCAACGGATATCGCCCAGATCTACGAAAGTGGCCGCGGCAGCCTCAAGGTGCGCGCCCGCTGGACAATCGAGGAGATGGCGCGCGGCCAGTGGCAGCTGGGGGTCAATGAACTGCCGCCAGGCACCTCGGCGCAGAAGGTACTCGAGGAAATCGAGGAGTTGACCAATCCCAAGGTCAAGACTGGCAAGAAGGCACTCACCTCCGACCAGTTGCAACTCAAGCAAAGCCTGCTGGCCGTGCTCGACACGGTACGCGACGAGTCTGGCAAGGATGCGCCAGTGCGTCTGGTGTTCGAGCCGAAGAGCAAGAACATCGAGCAGCAGGAATTCATTAATACGCTGCTCGCGCATACCAGCCTCGAATCGGGCGCCGCCATCAACCTCGTGATGATCGGCATGGATGGCCGTCCGCGCCAGAAGGCGCTGCCCGAGATCCTGCAGGAATGGATCAGCTTCCGCTTTGCCACGGTCACACGCCGCACGCAGCACCGCCTCGGCAAGGTCGACGACCGCATCCATATTCTCGAAGGACGCATGCTCGTCCTGCTGAACATCGACGAGGTGATCCGCATCATCCGCGAGAGCGACGAGCCCAAGGCCGCACTGATCGAAGCCTTCAAGCTGTCCGACCGGCAGGCCGAGGACATCCTCGAGATCCGCCTGCGCCAGCTGGCGCGGCTGGAGGCGATCCGTATCGAGCAGGAACTGAAGAACCTGCGTGAAGAAAAGCAGGAACTGGAAAACCTGCTCGGCTCCGAAAGCCTGATGAAGCGCCGCATCATCAAGGAAATCGAGACCGATGCCAAGCAGTACGGGGACGAACGCCGCACGCTGATCCAGGAAGAGCGCCGGGCTGCCGCTGAGATCCGCATCGTCGACGAGCCGCTGACCGTGGTGCTGTCCGAAAAGGGCTGGGTGCGCACGCGCCAGGGCCATGGCCACGACGCGCAGCAATTTACCTTCAAGGCGGGCGACAGCCTGTACGGGACGTTCGAGTGCCGCTCCGTCGATACGCTGCTGGTCTTCGGCAGCAACGGCCGCGTGTATTCCGTGCCGGTGGCCGGATTGCCGGGCGGGCGCGGCGATGGCGTGCCGGTCAACTCGCTGATCGAACTGCAGCCCGGTTCGCGCATTGCCCAGTTCTTTGCCGGCGCGGCCAGCCAGCGGCTAGTACTATCGGTGGCATCGGGCAATGGTTTCATGGCTTCGATTGGCGATATGACGAGCCGGCAAAAGGGCGGCAAGTCGTTCATCACCATGGATGATGGCGATACCGTGAATAAGCCCGCACCAGTCCCCGAGGATGCTGCCCACATTGCCTGTATGTCTGCACAGGGCCGCCTGCTCGTGTTCCCGATAGGCGAGATGAAAACCTTGGCTAGCGGCGGACGTGGCGTGATCCTGATGGAAGTCGATGCCAAGGACACGCTGGCGGCCGTCGCCGCTGTCGGCGCGCAGGGCGTGATGGTCAGCGGCAACGGCCGTGGCAACCGAGAGGCCTCCTACCTGCTCGACGGCAAGGCACTGGCGTCATATATCGGCAAGCGGGCCCGCAAGGGGCACCTGTTCGAGCCCAAACTGAAGGCGGCGCAGTTGTCGTTGCCGCTCACCGATCCCGACGCGTGACCGACGACCGATGAACTCCCCCCGCGAGCCATTTCCGCCGCCGGCGGGGCGGCTCTTTACCGAGTTTTCCCGCATGGGCCTGTCTGGCTTTGGTGGGGTCATGCCATTCGTGCGGCGCGCCATCGTCGAGCGCAATCGCTGGATGGACGACCGCGAGTTCGCCGAGCTGTTCAGCATCGCCCAGGTCTTGCCAGGGCCGAATGTCGTCAATATTTCGCTGATGCTCGGTTACCGCTATGCCGGCCTGCGCGGAGCAGTTTGCGCATTCTCGGGGCTCGTGCTGGTGCCGATGGTGCTGATCCTCGTGATTGCCAGCGTCTACGCCCATTACAGCAATCTCGCTTTCGTGCGGCACATGCTGCAAGGCATGATGGCAGTATCCGCCGGCCTGGTGCTCGCCACCGGTATCCGCATGGCGCTCGCGCAACCGCGGACGGTGCGGGCGGCCATCATGGGCGGTGGCGCATTGTTGGCCATCGGCATCCTGCGCCTGCCGCTCGTGTCGGTCATGGCCGTGATGATCCCGACCGGTATTGCCATGGAAGCATGGGCCATGCGCCGGGCAGCGCGTACCCCGCTGGGCGTGGCCGTACCACCATCAGCGGTCCGGCAAGATGCGGCGGCGGCAGAGCTCGAGCCGCAGACCGAAGATGGAACCGTGCCCGATGCCATGCGCTCGCCGAAGGATTCCGCATGACACCGCTGGACGTCCTGCTGAGCCTCGGTTGGTATTTCGCTTCTGTCTCGCTGCTGGCCATCGGTGGCGCCAGTTCGGTGCTGCCCGACATGCACCGCTTCCTCGTGGAAACCAACGCCTGGATGACGAACGAACAATTCGCCGCCCTGTACGCCATTTCCCAGGCTGCACCCGGTCCCAACGTGTTGTTCGTCGCGCTGTTCGGCTGGCACGTGGCCGGGGTGTTGGGCGCCTGGGTCACGATGCTCGCCATCAGCGCCCCCTCGGCCATCGCCGCTGTCGCCTTCGAGATTTTCGCCGGCCGCAATCCGCAAGCGCGCTGGCCCGGCCTGCTGCGCCGCGGGCTGGCACCGCTGACCATTGGCCTACTGCTCTCCACCGGCGTGATCCTCGCGCGCGGTGTGGATCATTCGGTCGTTGCACTCTGTTTCACGGCGGTGGCCTTGCTGGTCACGCTGCTGACGCGGGTGTCGCCGCTGTGGCTGATCGTGGCAGGGGCGGTGCTGGGTGTCGCCTTGCAACTCTGATGCTTTCCCTGGAAGCGTCCTCATCGGGTGAGGGACCTTGGCTTACACATTTGTGCACAGCCCCATGCCGGATTACTGTTCCTTGTAGATAACAGGATGAAGTGCAATTGCCCTGCCATTGTCAATGCAGAAGGCCGGCCGATTCAGGCTGAATGTGTGCTCGACAAGCTCCTCCTTGAATAGGCCATGGATCGCAGCGTTGACCTTGTCTATCGATATTCCTTGTAAGTCTGCGTGAAAATAAACGAGCGACACAGGAAGAATTGCCTGCAACTTGACTCGAGGGGCTAGTTTTTTGTCCTGCCCAAGCTTGGAGATGATTCTGCAAATCGCCGTGAACTCCACTCTATCCAGCTCAGCCCCCGAAGTCGCCTCCAATCTTACACGTGCAACCTCATAAGCGGCGTCGAGGGCGGCTGGCAGTGCCTGCCAGGCCGATCGCATATAGGCTTTCTTATCGACGATTACTGCCTTTCCAGACGATTTGATACGGATGCCATCAAACGGCTTATCGTCGATATTGGCGTGCTCTTGCCGCGAAACATATTCGTGGCCCCCATTGCTGAATTTTTCCTGATGCTTTTCGCTCTTGTGCTTGGATTGGGATGCTGGCTCGCTGTGGAACAAGCGGCTCAAGCGTTGAACGAACGATGGTTGGGTATCACGACGCGACCGTGCCGTGAGGGCAGATGACGGTGCTAGCGTACTGGTTGTGGTCGTCGTGGATGTGACGGAGGTTACCACTGTGGCGTTCTGTGCCGGAGCGATTGGTATCGCAGGAGGCTCTTGAATATGACCAAGAGGCAACGCTGCCAAAGACAGTCTTGCATGGAGAGCATTGCCTGAAGCGAATGTGTTGGCTGTTTGGGAGGCGTATGTGTTCGCGTTGTTTGTTGCATGGCGCGAAGCCCGATCTTGTGGCGCGATGGTAGTCGTGGTCTGCGATGTACTCGCAGTAGTTGGCACCGGAACCGTGATAGGTGCGGGGGTGATGGCTCTTGCAGGGTACTGGCTGGTGATCGACGCAGACTCCATGAATACTCCTTGATGTGCTGGTTTGGGCTTGGCTCTGTTTCTCATGCAGCCGAGACAACGCTTGGCGCCAAGTCGTGGTGACAGGAAATCGAGCTGTATGCTCGCGTAGGTACCTGGTCGACGACGGGGTAGCACAGTGTTTTCTCGCGAGCATGCATGCACATTCTAGGAATGCAGAGACGCGATGCCAGACGTCGTTTTACAAAAATTCACGTGATCTGAAGATATGCCACCATCTCACCTCCTTTCCATAGGATTGCCAGCCGCTGCAAGATGTCAGGGAACACTCTTCCCGATAGCTTCCTCGGGTATGACGGTCGGCCGTGTTAACCGATGGACTTCCTGTTTCGAATTCTTTCCATATTGCAAATAATTCGTGAATTATTGTGAGGTCGCCTTGTCGGTGGGGACATATGTTGCAGTTGGATGCATGCGCGGCAATGGAGGAGAACGAGAATTTTTCTGAGCTGCCGCTACCCTCAACGATGTGCCATCCCCCTAATGTCGTACCTGCTCGATACATTGCCTGGCCTTAATCCCGCAGCGGTAGGCTTCATCTGTCAGCTTGAATCCGCATCGATTTCCACGCACGGTCTTTGCTGTCGATATGCGACTGCTTGTCGACGATAGTGCATCAGTTGCAATAGCTACAGCCAAAGCATCTCCTGTGTGCATCCGATGAAGCAGAGATAGTTCTGCTCGACCAATAAAAAACGGCTCCCGCAGGAGCCGTTCCGGATATCAGGTTGTGTCTCTGGCTGTTACTGGACGCCAGCCTCAGTGCACCACCAACCTCGTAAACGGATCCACATACGCCTGCAGCGTCACCAGCCCGCCCACCAGCAGCGCGAGCACCAGCGAGTGGAAGAACACATAGCGCAGGATCGTGCCTTCGTGCCCGTACCATTTGGTCGCCGTCGAAGCTACCACGATGGACTGCGCATCGATCATCTTGCCCATCACGCCGCCCGAGCTGTTGGCGGAGGCCATGAGAATCGGCGACAGGCCCAGCTGCTCGGCGGTGGTTTTCTGCAGACCGCCGAACAGCACGTTGGAGGCGGTGTCGGAACCTGTCAACGCCACACCCAGCCAGCCGAGCATGGTGCCGAACAGCGGGTAGAACACGCCAGTATGCGCAAAGGCCAGGCCGAGCGTCGCGTCGAGCCCGGAGTAGCGCGTGAGATAGCCGACGCCGAACATGGCGCAGATGGTCAGCAGCGAGTACTTCACCAGCTTGATGGTGTTCCAGTACTCCTTGAACAGACGCGGAATGGAGTAGCCCATCAGCAGGCCGCCCACGAGCGCGGAAACGAGAATGCCTGTGCCTGCCATCGAGAGCAGGTTGAAGTTGAACACTGCCGCCTCCGGGTGCGCAGCGGGCACCACCGGCGGCATCTTCACGACCATCTGGTCGAGCCCCGGGATAGCGAACTTGAACGCCCATAACGCGTCCACGAGTTTCTTGAATTGCGGAATGCCCCACAGGAAGACGAATACCGTGAGGATGATCCACGGCAGCCAGGCACGCGCCACCGAGATATTGGCGGCGCCGCTGCGCAGTTCGGCGGCGGCCGCTTCCGGATCTTCCGCCTTGGAGTCGTCATTGCGGCCGGCCAGCTTGGTCGTGCGCCAGATTTCCTTGGGTTGCCACACGCGCAGGAATAGCGTCAGGCATCCCATCGAAACCAGCGAGGCGATCACGTCGACGAGCCAGGGGCCATGGAAGTTGGAGACCAGGAACTGCGGCACCGCAAAACTGACGCCGGTGACGAGAATGGCCGGCCAGATGGCCAGCATGCCGCGAAAACCGGCGAAGGCCCAGATCAGCCAGAACGGCACGAGTACCGAGAAGAAGGGCAGTTGCCGGCCGATCATGGCCGACAGCTGGAGCAGGTCAAGACCGGTGACCGCAGCCAGGCCGATAACCGGTGCACCGAGCGCGCCGTAGGCCACCGGCGCGGTGTTGGCGATGAGCGCCAGCCCCGAGGCTGCCAGCGGCGAGAATCCCAGACCGATGAGGATGGCGCCGGTAACCGCGACCGGCGTGCCGAAACCGGCGGCGCCCTCGAAGAACGCGCCGAAGGCAAAGGCCACGAGGAGCAATTGCAGGCGCCGGTCCTCGGTGATGCCGGATATCGAGTTCTGCAGCACCTTGAAGGAGCCATTCAGCGTGGTGAGGCGATGCAGGAAGATGATGTTGAGCACGATCCAGCCAATGGGGAACAGGCCCGAGGCAATACCGAGTCCGGCTGCCTTGCTGGCCATTTCCACCGGCATGCCGAAGGCAAAGGCTGCGACGATAATGCCGGTGATGAGGGCGAGCGCCGCGGCAATGTGCGCCTGGATATGGAAAAACGCGATGCCCGCAAGCAGGACGACGATCGGGATGCCGGCGACGAGCGTGGATAACGCCATATTGCTGAACGGATCGTAAATCTGACTCCACATGATGGATATTCTCCCTGGCTATTGATGTGCGGCCGGACTGTGCGCCGCAGGACACATCGGTGCTCTGCGCATGACTCTCGGACAAGACGCCACGCCTTGCAAGAAAAAACTGTAGGGACTGTTGCTGCGGCGCAGCGGCCTCAGCCAGGGTTTGTCAGCAAGCGCGAAGCAGCCTGTTCAGTTTGCAATCGTTTACTTGGAGTCAACGTGCGTCATCCATAGCCTCGGGGACTTGCTGCGCTTTAAACGGCGCGGCGCGGTGTGTCGATTGTCAGATACGGGAGGAAGACTATGTTTTCGTCAAACTGCTCGTACCCGTGGTCCGCAACACGCGCCTCATCCCCGGATGGACATCCGATGCCGAAGGATTCGCCCGGGCAGGTACAGGCATGGCGTGCAGCCGAGCAGATGGTGGATATGCTGATCAGCCATGCCATGATCCATCCGCGTAACGTGACTGCATTTGTCCGGCTGTTCCTGGGCCAGGCGCCGCCGCCCTTGGCTTGTACGCGCCACGACTATGCCGCCAGTCCTCCTGCGGTGCTGGCGGCAGATTCTGCGCGCACGCCGCGCGAAGCGCTCGAAGTCATGCGGCAGCATTTGCAAGCAGCTTGCGCTCATCCATCCCCCGCTCCGCATGGTCAGATCGCAGCGCATGCCGTCGCGTTGGTGATGCGTCTGTTCGTAGCGGAGCATGGCGCAAACGCATTCGATGCGCGAAGGATTTTCTGCACCACGCGTTTTCTGGCGTACCTCGCCAGTCATGGCATTGCATTCAGTGCAGGGCCGCCCGCGTCGTTGATGCACGCCATCGCCAGCCGGTGCTGGGCGTTCGATGCCGCCCGGTCGACTAGCGATGCTGTCGCGGTCAGCTGGCGCGCTGCAGGGGAAGAAATTCCTCTCATGCCGGAGTGGCGACATGAAAAGAAGTTCGTGCCATACCGGTCCATACGTGCGCACGGTGTGTTGCAGCCCGTGATGTCTCCTGCAGTCGCAGCGCTGCCGCGAACGCAGCTTGCCATGTGGTGGGCGGCGCGGTTTCTCGGTGCGGATCCGGTTTCTTCGGGGAATGCCACGGTGCAGGATGCCGCCGATCGTGACCATGCGCTGGAGGCTGGCTTCCGGAACTTGCTGCAGCAGGGGCGGCGTACCCTGTTGCCCCATGCCGAGTGGGGCAATTACCTGTGCGAGGCGTTTACGGAGATGGTGCGCAGTGGCAAGTCCCGGGCCGTGCGCGTCCTGCTGGCGGCGCGCCATCCGCTGGTGCTGGGGCTGCAGATCAAGACATCCGAAGCAGGCGAAAGGCGTTTTGTCACGACGCTGTTCGATACCCGTCATCCGGCTCGGCATGTGCGCACTGTTAGTCGCGGCGACGCGGCCAAGTGTGCCGTGCTGATGGCGGATGACTTCCTGGGCGCACGTGAGCGCATGGCCTATTACACGGCGCCCGTCAGCCTCGTGCTGGATGACCGCCCACGGACATCCAGGGACATCACGATCGTGCCGGGCAGCATGACGCTCGACATCCTCCATCATCTTTTCGATACCGGCAGTACCGACTCCTTGCAGGCTGCATGCGCGGAGTCCTTGCGCGCGTTGCCCGAGCAGGCGCGGCATGCGTTGCTGATGGCATGGTTCGACGTGCGTTGCGACCGACCTGACTGGCGTGGTCATAGCATCGGCGATGCGTTGCGGGAGGGTGACAGGCAGCGGATCGAAGCTGTGCAGCGGCTCCTCGAGGCTGCCGAACTATCGCCCGCCATGCAGTTCAACCTGTTCCAGAAGCGCTCCGACGACAGCCCGGGACTGTTCTGGCGCAGCCTGGGGCACGCATGCGCCCGGCACAATATCGGCCGGCTCCTTGCGCCAGGCACCGGATGCAGCCTTGCGCCCGAGCAGGTGCTCGATCTGCTGACCGAATGCAACCGGGATCGTGATAGCTGGCTTTGTATACTGCTGGCCCGTGGCGATGGAGTGGATGTCGCCGCGGCGGTTGCGCACATCGCCGACCGGTTCGGCCTGTCGTCGTCCTATCGCATGCTGCTCGCGCGCAAGGTGCTGCAACATGCTTGTCGCGCCCCGGTACATGAACGGCGGGCGGACGCGGTATCGACGGCGTTGCGTCAGAACTGCATGGCGTTCCTGCAGCGGATTGGCCTGCAGCCCGCCCAGCAGGTTGTATTGCTCACCGAGCGGCACGATCTGCCATATCCGCTTTTCCACGCTGCATGGATGCCAGGCAGTGGCGAGCGGCATACCTGGTTGCCCAATGCCATGCGGCAGTTGCAGCTGCCAGCCGTGGAACTCACCCAAGTGCTCTGTACGCACGATGCCAATGGAAGGTCGCTACTCGCAGTTCTGCTGGACAAACGTCTGCCAGTCGAGCCGCTTTGCCGCTGGCTTGCTACGCTACCGCTCTCCATGGCACAGCGGGAGGCGGTCTATAGAGCGGACGATCGCGATGGCATGCCGTGCATCGTTTCGCTCCTGCGGGCGCGAAGAGGGCTGAATGCCTACGCGTGTCTGCTAAGGATGTCGGGGCTGCCGGCCAGCCAGCAGTATCGTCTCTGGCGTGGGGGAGACGCGCGCGGACGCGCCGCATGCGAGGATGCACTGCGGGCCAGCGATAGCTACGCGGAGCGTTATCGTCGCCGGCGCGCCGAATTTCGTGACGGGCGCAATGCCATGCAGGTGGTAGACGTACAGCGGGGTGCGCCCTGGTCTCTAGTGCTCGCCGCCATGTCGGAGGCGAAGTAGCGGGCCAGCCCCTTGGCCGGCCCGGCTGGATCACGCCATGGCGGCAGCCGGCTTGCGCGCGGCCAGGGCAGTCTGCACGACTTCGCCCAGGATCGCCACGCCGCGCTGGATCTGCTCCGGCGGCACCGTCACGAAAGCCAGGCGGAACGTGTTGGTACAGGGGTTGTTTGCATAGAACGGCGCACCCGGTACGTAGGCCACATTCCGCGCAATGGCTGCCTCGAGAATGGTCAGGCTGTCCATGCCCTCGGGCAGCGTTACCCAGATGAACATACCGCCTTCAGGACGGGTCCACGTCACGCCTTCCGGCATGTGCGCGGCCAAGGCGTCGAGCATGGTCTGGCACTGCGCACCGTACAGCGCGCGGATTGCCGGGATATGCTGGTCGAGCAAGCCCGTATGGACGGCTTCCCACGCCAGGCGCTGGGTAAAGCTCGGCGTATGCAAGTCGGCGGCCTGCTTGGCCTGCACCAGCTTGAACAGGATATCCTCAGGCGCGATGATGTAGCCCAGCCGCAAGCCCGGTGCGAGGATCTTGGAGAAAGACCCGAGATAGATCACACCATCCGGATTCATCGACAGTAGCGATGGCAGCTGGTCGCCACCGTAGCTCAGTTCCCCATACGGGTCGTCTTCCACCAGCAGCAGGTTTTGCGCGCGGGCGCGCTCCACGAGCGCCTGGCGGCGTGCCAGCGGCAGGCGGCGGCCGGTAGGGTTCTGGAAATTCGGCAGCGCGTACAGGAAGCGGGCGCCTGCCGTGAGTTCAGGGGTGAGTGCTTCCGGTTGCAGGCCGGATTCGTCCGATGGCACGGAAACGAAATTCGGCTCGAACAGCGAGAAGGCTTGCAGGGCGCCGAGGTAGGTCGGCGTTTCCACCAGGACCGGGCTGCCAGCATCGATCATGACCTTGCCGATCAGGTCGAGCGCCTGCTGCGAGCCGGTGGTCAGCAGCACGCGGCCGGGTGCCACGCCATGACGCTTCCCGATCCACTCGCGCAGCGGCCCGTAACCTTCCGACGGACCATACTGCAACGCCGCGTGCGGATTGTCCGCAAAGATCCTGGCACAGGCCGCCTGCAGCGCCTCGACCGGAAAGGTCGCCGGCGAAGGCAGGCCACCGGCGAACGAGATGATCTCGGGGCGCTCGGTGATCTTGAGGATTTCACGGATGGCCGAGCTGGTCAGTGCAGCAGCACGGCGGGAGAAGGTCGGGCGTAGCGGAGCATCCATTGGAAGTCTCTTGTGGGGTCGGTCTAGGGTCGAACGTGGAGCAGGGTGGAAGCGGATCCGGAAGCGGACCCGCTTCGTCATACGGTGTTCGGAATCAGGCCACTTCAGCAATCATGTCGATCTCGACGCAGGCGCCCAGCGGAATCTGCGGCACGCCGTAGGCGCAGCGTGCGTGCTTGCCGTTGTCGCCAAAAATCTCGCCGATGAGTTCCGAGGCGCCGTTGGTCACCAGATGATGTTCGGTGAACTCGGTGGTCGAATTGACCAGGCTGGTCAGCTTGAGAATGCGCGTCACGCGGTTCAGGTCGCCGGTATGGGCGTGCAGCGTCGCCAGCAGGTCGATGGCGATATTGCGCGCGGCTTCTTTGCCTTCTTCGGTCGTCATGGTCTGGCCGAGCTTGCCGACCAGCGGCTTGCCATCGCGGCGGGCGATATGGCCCGACAGGTAAACTGTATTACCCGACTGCGTTGCCATCACGTAGGCGGCAGCGGGTGCCGATACGGCCGGCAGCGTGATGTTCAGGCGGGCCAGGGTATCGTAAACAGAAACGCTCATTCTAATCTCCACTTCTTTGGTCGGTGATTCTTGTTTTAAGGATTTGATGCGGCAACGTGCGGCGCCGGCACCACCGGCGCGCGCCGGCCGGCTGCTACCACGGCGATGACGGCAAGGGCGAACAGGATGGTCGTGACATCCATCGATTCGCCCAGCAGCAGCCACCCGCCAGCCAGTGTCATAAATGGCTGCAGCAATTGTATCTGACTGACACGCGCGATGCCCCCGAGCGCCAGCCCACGGTACCAGAACTGGAACCCGACGAACGATGAAAACACCGTCACATACCCCAGGCCGAGCCAGGCATGCGACGACGCACGTGCGAGGCTGTCGGCCTGTGTCCATGCCAGTCCGCCGACGACCGGCAGCAGCACCGGCAGCGAAATCACGAGCGCCCAGCTGATGGTTTCCGGCCCGCCCAGTTCGCGGGACAATTTGCCGCCCTCCGCGTAGCCGAAGGCACCGAAGAACACCGCGACGAACAGCATCCAGTCGGCCGGGCGCAAGGCTCCGCCGCCATTCCACATCGCAAATGCAAGCACCATGGCACTGCCGGTGACTGCGCTCATCCAGAACGCAAGCGAGGGACGCTCGCGCGCCAGCAGCGCCCCGAAGGCCGCGGTCCCCAGCGGCAGGAGGCCGACGACAATGCCGCCGTAGGCCGCCGGGACATCCCGCAGGGCCCATGAAGATGCCAGCGGAAAGCCGGCAACGACGCCCAGCGCCGTACCGATCAGCCGGTACCACTGCGTCCCGCGCGGAAGCCGTGCCGGCCGCAGTGCGCCGCGTGCCGCAAGCAGGCAGATCGCCAGCGGCGCAGCGAGCACCGCCCGGCCAAGCGCGACGAAAGTCGCATCCAGTTCCGCCACCGCCAGGCGCGTGAACGGGAATGTCATGCTGAAGATCGCCACGCCGGCAAATCCCAGCCAGAGGCCACGGTACTCGAGGGTGCGGGGATGGTTCATGAAAGCCGGCATGCAGGGTTGCAATGTCATTGATGGTATGCAATAACGGCGGTACAGTACCTGTACAGTTTGTCAAAACATTATCTGTACAGTTGGCACCACGTTCCGCAGAGCGCCGGGTTCATGCCGCAATTATTTTCATGCGACCTACCCGGGTTGTTTGCCCGATGCGCCGTGCCTTGCACCCGAGCAAGGACATCAAGGACATGCAAATGACTGATCTTCAATCCGCAGCCCGGACCGCATCTGCCGTGGAGGCGACCGCCCATATGCCCGATCTGGTGCCATCGGAGCAAATGACCCTGGTCGAGCAGGTGACCCAGTGGGCACGTCTGCGTATCGATGAGCGGGTGTTCCGCGTCGGCATGCGCATGCCATCCATCCGGCAACTGGCTGCCGACAAGGGCATTTCGCGTTTCACCGTGGTCGAGGCCTACGAGCGTCTGGTGGCACAAGGGTACCTGGAATCCCGGCGCGGTTCCGGCTTCTATGTCCGCGCGCGCTCGGCATTGCCGGCCGAGCACGCGCCGGTGGCCATGCCCGCCAGTTCCATCGATGTTGCCTGGTTGCTGCGCAGCATGTTCCATTCGGCGGAAAGCGCCAAAGCCCCCGGCATGGGATTCCTGCCCAACGACTGGCTCGACGGCGGCCTGATCACGCAGGCGCTGCGTGCGCTGGGCCGGCAGAATGGCAACCAGTTCCTGGTCAGCGGCACCCCGCAAGGCTTTCTGCCGTTGCGCCAGCAACTGCAACTGCATCTGTCGGAGCTGGAGATCGGCGCCGCACCGGAGCAACTGGTGATGACTACGGGCATCACCCAGGCCCTCGATCTGATTGCACGTCTATATGTACGGCCCGGCGATACCGTACTGGTGACGGATCCGGCATGGTTCCTGATGTTCGGGCGCTTTGCCTCGCAGGGGGCTCAGGTTGTCGGCATACCGTTCCTGCCGGATGGTCCCGACCTGGAGGCGCTCGAGCGCACGGTCCAGCTCACACGCCCGCGGCTGCTGGTGCTCAACTCGGTGCTGCACAATCCGACCGGCGTATGCGTATCTCCCGCCAAGGCTTTCCAGTTGCTGAAGCTGGCCGAGCAATACGACTTCCTGCTGGTGGAGGACGATATCTACTGCGACCTGTGCCCGCCAGCCATGCCAGCCACGCGCCTGGCGAGCCTCGACCAGTTGCGTCGCGTGATCTATCTCGGCAGTTTTTCCAAGACGCTGGCCGCCAACCTGCGCGTCGGCTTTATCGCGTGCCATCCGGAAGTGGCCAAGGCGTTGACCGATACCAAGCTGCTGGTCGGGCTGGCCACGCCGGAAGTCAACGAGCGGGTGCTATACAAGGTCCTGACCGAAGGCCATTACCGCAAGCATGTGGAGCGGATGCGCGGCCAGCTTGACCGGGCGCGCGACGACACACGCCGGCGGCTGGAGCGCCTCGGCCTGCGCATGTTCTCCAGCCAGTCGGCCGGCATGTATCTGTGGGCCGATACCGGCAGGGACACGAACACCATCGCCGCAGCTGGACATGAGCATGGCTACCTGTTTGCCCCAGGCAGCCTGTTTTCTCCTGCACAGATGCCATCCGGATGGATGCGCTTCAATGTTGCCACCAGCAGCGATCCCGGCATGCTGCGGTTTCTGGCGGGGCAGCTGGAGCGGCTGGCATGAGAAGCCATAGCATGGGGGACGGAGGTATATTCCAAACAGAGCCATTGAATGGAATGTCTCGTCTCCGTCCAATATCGCACGAGGAAATGAGCGGTTGAAAGGATTTGTGGAGTGTCTTGATATTCAGGTGCAGCAGTCGGCCAGAAATAATACGGGCGAAAGCCTGAGGCCTCTGCTGCTCTGTTACTTCACTATTTTTTTGCAATTCTGATATTTCTATTGCAAAAACTGTCCTTCCGGTTGTATCCATGAATGAACAAGGCTGTGCCTTCATTTCCAGGATGCCACAAATTTCAATTCAGCAGCGTCTGGATAAAAAACCGGCCCCGGTGCGAACCAGGGGCCGGTTTCATGCGTGTTGAGTGTGCGGTGTGATGCCAGCCGTCTTACCACTGATAGCCACCACCGACCGCCGCGCCAAACTGCCCGCGCGAGGTCGAGGTGACCGCCCCCTTCATCACCCAGCGGTTATCGGCCGTGACCCGCGAGAGGCCCAGCGCGACTGCGCTCTGGCCCTGGAACACGCTGGCGCCCATCGACACCATGTTCTTGTCCGGCTGCGTCGGCTGGGGCAGGCCGGCCACGGCCATGGCGGCTGCCGAGCCAGCACGGGCTTCGCGCCGGTCGCGCGCGGCTTCGCTGCGTACGTTGGCGATCTGCTCGTCGGTATAGGCGCGGCCCTGCGAGATCACGTTGTTGTTGAGCGCATTCAGCGCGCTGCCGACGTCGCGGTAGGTGGCATTGGCCACGTTATAAGTCGGCGCAGTGTATGCGCCGGTCGTGGGATCGTAGGAAGCGCCGCCCCCCAGGCTGGTCGCCGTATTCTGCGCCACCTGGTTGAGCTGCGACACGTTCACCGCATCCGTTGCGGCCTGGCCAGCGGCAACACTGGTGAGCGTGCGGGCTGCGCCGGCCGAGCCGAAGGAAACTTCGCCGGCGGAGCTTTGCGGCGCTGCCAGGCCGTAAGCCGTGTAGTTTGCTTGCGCGCCCACGGAGGTTGCGGAATTCGCGCCGAGCGCCAGCGAATTGGCGTGGTTGGCGCGGGCATTGGTGCCGAGGGCGATGCCGCTGGTGGCGCCGTTGGCGACAATGGCGGTATCGCCGAGCGCCAGTGAGCTGTCCGCCGTGGCTTGCGACTGGATGCCCAGCGCCGTCGAACGGACGCCGGAAGCGACCGAGAGATTGCCCACCGCAGTGGCGCCTACCTGACTTGCGGTTGCAAAGCCGCCCACGGCGGTCGTATCGTTGGCGAGGGCGAGCGCCCGGCGGCCCATGGCAACGCCAGATTCGCCCGTGACGACGGCATTGGAACCGACGGCGACTGCCTTGGTGCCGCTGGCGAGCGCATTCCATCCCAGGGCGACTGCGGCCTGCCCGCCGCCAGCGGCGGCATCTCGCCCAATGGCGATCGAGTACTGGGTATTAGCCTGCGTGGCACTCTGGCCGATGACAATGGCATCGCTCGCATTCGCGGCTGGCAGATTAGGGCTGTTGGTCGAGCCGCGGTTGCCGATCACGATGGAGCCAGGACCGGCGACCGGGTTAACAGTGCCGCCTGCAAAGGCGCCGCCAATCGTTGTGGTGAATTGAGCCATGGCGAGCGATGAAAACAGGACGGAGCCGCTCAAAATGGTCAGTTTGAGAATGCGGTGAGAGTGTTTCTTCGACATTTTCAATCTCCTTGTCGTGTTGAGAAAAACATTTTCTGCGGATGAGAAAATGTAAAAAATATTAAATTTCCGTGGCATGAGGATTCGCGTATGGGCCTCTGTTTTAGGGCTTCTTAAGAAATTATTTCTTCTGGCTGAAGACTAGATTTTTTTAGCGAAGTGAGAAATAAGATAATTCTTATAATTTTGTGATTTAGGTTATTTTTGCTTTTGTTTGAAATTTATTAAGAATCGACTTATTTTTTTACGAAAATGCGTGAGTGTTGTTTGAGATATTGTTGTTTTGGGGTGGATTAAATGGTTTTTGAAAAATAATGTGAAATTGGAGGCGTTCCGGCTAATCCGATTCGGCAGCTGGTGTCGGGCAATGCGCCGCGAATATCCCGGATGGCTTGGTGCCCTCGACCGGTAGTACTGGTTGGGTGCGTACATTGAGCGGTCGGGTGCCCTGTACGGTCTCGAGGTAACCGGACGACGGAAGGACGAACCGCCCTGTCAGCAGGGGCTTGAAATTGGCGTCGCCGCCCCTATCTGGCGAGCAGAATTCTGTGGGTGCTGAAGACGGCGCCCGTCATGTCATTGACAAGCACGTGAGAGGAATAACGATGGTCGCATCACCGGAAACGATGAGTTTTCAAGCCGAAGTCAAGCAGCTTCTGCAACTGATGATCCATTCGCTGTACAGCAACAAGGAAATCTTCGTTCGCGAACTGGTTTCGAATGCGTCGGACGCCACGGACAAGCTGCGCTTCGAAGCGATTGCCGATCCGATCCTGCTGGAGGGCGACGGCGAACTGGCGATCAAGATTGCCCTCGACCCGGTAGCCCGTACGATTTCGATTACCGACAACGGTATCGGCATGAGCCGCGACGAGGCGATCCAGCATCTCGGCACCATTGCCAAGTCGGGCACCAAGGAGTTCTTCCAGAAGCTCTCCGGTGACCAGCAGAAGGACGCGACGCTTATCGGCCAGTTTGGCGTAGGGTTCTATTCCGCCTTTATCGTGGCTGACAAGGTCACGGTCGAATCGCGCCGTGCCGGCTTGCCGGTGACCGAGGGCGTGCGCTGGGAAAGCGCCGGCGACGGCGAGTTCAGCGTGGAGGCCATCGAGCGCCCCGAGCGCGGCACCACCATCACGCTGCACCTGCGCGAAGGCGAGGACGAGTTCCTCTCCGCGTGGCGGCTCAAATCCATCATCCGCAAGTATTCGGATCACATCTCGCTGCCCATCCGCATGCTCAAAGAGGAGTGGGATAGCGAAAAGAACGAGATGCGCCAGAGCGACGAATGGGAAAGCGTGAATCAGGCGAGCGCATTGTGGACGCGACCCAAGTCGGAGATCACCGACGAGCAGTACGCCTCGTTCTACCAGCACGTTTCGCACGACAACGACAAGCCGCTGGCGTGGACGCACAATCGGGTCGAAGGCCGCAGCGAGTACACGCAGTTGCTGTACATCCCGGCGCGCGCACCGTTCGACCTGTGGGATCGCAACCGCCGTGGCGGCCTCAAGCTGTATGTCAAGCGCGTGTTCATCATGGACGACGCCGAGCAACTGTTGCCAACGTACATGCGCTTCGTGCGCGGCGTGGTGGATTCTGCCGACCTGCCGCTGAACGTCTCGCGCGAACTGCTGCAGGAAAGCCGCGACGTCAGGGCGATTCGCGAAGGCTGCACCAAGCGTGTGCTCTCCATGCTGGAGGCGATGGCCGACAGCGAGGATGCTGCCGAGCGCGAAAAATACGCGACGTTCTGGCGCGAATTTGGCCAGGTGCTCAAGGAAGGCATGGGCGAAGACCACGCCAACCAGGAGCGTATCGGCAAGCTGCTGCGCTTTGCCTCGACGCATGGCGAGAGCGCCGACCAGACAGTCTCGCTTGCCGACTATATCGGCCGCATGAAAGAAGGCCAGGACAAGATCTACTACGTCACCGCCGACAGCTGGCAGGCCGCCAGTGCCAGCCCGCATCTCGAAGTCTTCCGCAAGAAGGGCATCGAAGTGCTGCTGCTGACGGACCGCGTGGATGAATGGATGCTGTCGTTCCTGAACGAGTTCGACGGCAAGGCGCTGGTGTCCGTCGCACGTGGCGACCTCGACCTCGGCCAGATGGAAGACGAGGCCGTAAAGGCCGAACACGAGAAGACCGCCGAGCAGTTCAAGCCGCTGGTTGAAAAGGCGACGGAGGTACTGAAGGACAAGGCCAAGGAGGTGCGCATCACCTTCCGCCTGACCGAGTCGCCGTCGTGCGTTGTCTCTGATGAAGGCGACATGAGCGGCTATCTGCAGCGCATGCTCAAGCAGGCTGGGCAGAACGCTCCCGCCGCCAAGCCGATTCTCGAGCTCAACCCCGAGCATGTGCTGGTACAGAAGGTTGCCGCACTGGTAGATGGAGACGCCGATGCATTTGCCGACCGCATGCATGTTCTGTTCGACCAGGCATTGCTGGCAGAAGGCGGCACGCTGGACGATGCCGCCGCCTATGTAAAGCGTGTCAACCGGCTGCTGGGCTGAGTGAAGTCTGCCCAGTGACGCTGAAGCGCTGCTTCCCCCCTGTCGTGGACGAGCACACCCGCGTGCTCATCCTCGGCAGCCTGCCAGGCGAAGCGTCGCTCGTGCAGGGCCAGTACTACGCGCATCCGCAGAACCGTTTCTGGAAGCTGATGGGTGATCTGCTTGACGTTGACCTGGCCGGCATGGCCTATCGGGAGCGGCTCGATACCTTGTTAAGGCATCGTGTCGGCCTGTGGGACGTGGTGGCCGAGGCCCGGCGGGAAGGCAGCCTGGACAGCCGCATCCGCGATCATGCCGGCAACGATCTCGCCGGGCTCGTGGCATCGCTGCCAGCCCTTCGCGCGATCGCGTTCAACGGCGGCACCGCGGCGCGGCTCGGGATGAAAGCGCTGGCACAGCATGGCATGCCGTACGCCACGCTGGCACTGCCGTCGAGCAGCCCGGCCTATACGCTGGCGTATGCTGAGAAACTCGCAGCATGGCAGGCGGTGCTGCCATGGCTGGATGCTCCCGGGCGCGACGAAAAGCCATAAAAAAGCCGCGCCTTGGGTTTCCCCAATGGCACGGCGTTCATTCTGATTATTTCAGCCGGGATGGTGATCGTGCCATCCCGCGCCTGCCATCTCAGAAAATCTCGAACAGCCCGGCAGCACCCATCCCGCCACCGATACACATCGTCACCACCGCATACTTGGCCTTGCGACGACGGCCTTCCAGCAGCACATGACCAGTCAGGCGTGCGCCCGTGACGCCGAACGGGTGGCCGATGGAGATCGCGCCGCCATTGACGTTGAGGCGCTCATCGGGAATGCCGAGGCGGCGCTGGCAGTAGAGGGCCTGCGAGGCGAACGCTTCATTCAGTTCCCACAAGTCAATGTCCTCGACCTTGAGGCCGTGGCGCTCGAGCAGGCGTGGCACGGCAAACACCGGGCCAATGCCCATCTCGTCCGGCTCGCAGCCGGCCACGGCAAAGCCGCGGAAGGCGCCGAGCGGTTCGAGGTTGGCGCGTTCGGCCGCCTTGGCTTCCATCATCACGCAGGCCGATGCCCCGTCAGAGAGTTGCGAGGCGTTGCCGGCGGTGACGAACTTGTCAGGACCTTTCACCGGGGCCAGCTTGGCCAGGCCTTCGAGCGTGGTGCCCGGGCGGTTGCAGTTGTCGGCCGTGGCGGTCACTTCGCGGTGCGTGGTTTCGCCGGTTTCCTTGTTGGTCACCGCCATGGTCGTGGTCACAGCGATGATCTCGTCGGCGTAGCGGCCTTCCTTCTGGGCGGCTTCGGTGCGCTGCTGGCTGCGCAGGGCAAACAGGTCCTGGTCTTCGCGCGAGATGCCATAGCGGGCCGCGACGATGTCGGCAGTGTCGATCATCGGCAGGGACAGCTCGGGTTTGTTCTGCAGCAGCCACGGGTCGATGCCGGTCTTACCGTCGTCGCGGGTCTTGAGCATGGAGACGCTTTCCACGCCACCAGCCACCATCACGGGCACGCCTTCGACGATGATGCGGCCGGCCGCGCTGGCGATGGCCTGCAGGCCCGAGGCGCAGAAGCGGTTGATGGTGGTGCCGGCCACGCTGACCGGCAGGCCGGCGCGCAGGGCGGCCTGGCGGGCGGTGTTGCGGCCGGTGGTGCCTTCCGGATAGCCGCAGCCGAGGATCATGTCCTCGATGCTGGCCGGGTCGATGCCGGCGCGCTCGACGGCGGCACGTACCGCGTACGAGGCCAGCGTCGGGCCTTCGGTCAGGTTGAACTCGCCACGGTGTGCCTTGGTGAGCGGCGTGCGGGCGGTGGAAACAATAACGGCTTCGCGCATGGCGATCCCCTTAGATCAGTTGGTTGAGGCTTGCAAAGCTGGCCTGGCGTTCCACCAGCTCGACGAGCAGCGGCGAGGGTTTCCAGAACAGCGGATCTTCTTTCTCGAAACTGCGGATGTCGGCCAGCACCTTGTCCAGCCCGACAGTGTCGGCATAGTGCATCGGGCCGCCGCGCCAGCGCGGGAAGCCGTAGCCGTGCACCAGCGTTACGTCGATGTCGAGCGGGCGCAGGGCAATCTTGTCATGCAGGACGTTGGCGCTTTCGTTGATCACGGCAGCCATATAGCGGCGGAGGATATCTTCGCTGCTGAAGGTGCGCGGCTGGATGCCACGCTCGGCGCGTTCGGCATCGATCAGGGCAAGCACCTCGGGATCGTGCTGGCCGCTGCGCGAACCTTCCGGATAGCGGTACCACCCGCGGCCGGTCTTCTGCCCAAGCCAGTTGCGCTCGCACAGCTGGTCGGCGATACGCACATAGCGGGCGTTGGGGTCGCGCGTGGCAGCCTTGCGCTTGCGCGTGGCGTAGCCGATGTCGCCGCCGGTCAGGTCGTTGGTACGGAACGGGCCCATGGCATAGCCGAATTCTTCCAGTGCCTGGTCGATTTCATACGGCGATGCGCCGTCTTCCATCATATGGCTGGCTACCTCGCGATATACATACAGGATGCGGTTGCCAATGAAGCCGTCGCAGATGCCGGCGCGTACCGGCACCTTGCGCAGCTTGTCGGCCAGCGCAAAGCCCGTGGCCACTACGTCTGCCGAGACCTTGGCGGGCACCACGATCTCCAGCAGCTTCATGATGTTGGCCGGCGAGAAGAAGTGCAGGCCGATCACGTCTTGCGGACGCGAGATGCTGGCGGCGATGGCGTCGATGTCGAGATAGGATGTATTGGTGGCAAGGATCGCGCCCGGCTTGCAGATGCGGTCGAGTTCGCCGAACACGGCTTTCTTCACATCCATGTCTTCGAACACGGCTTCGATCACGAGATCGGCCTGGGCGAAGGCGTCGTACGAGGTCGCACCGGTAAAGCGCTGCAGCACGGCTTCCTTGCGTGCCACCTCCATGCGCCCGTTGGCGATCAGGCGGTCATAGACCTTCTCGACACGCTGGCGCCCGGCCTGCAGGCTGGCATCGTCGCGTTCTACCATGATCACTTGCAGGCCCGCGTCGAGCAGGGCCACGGCGATGCCGGAACCCATCGTGCCGCCGCCAATCACGCCAACGGTAGCCACGGGACGCGGTTGCGACGATTCGGTTTCAGGCGCCTTGCGAACCCTGCGTTCCGCAAAAAAAGCGTGCACCAGGCCTGCGCGCTGCGGACTATCCACGCATTGCAGGAAGCGTGCACGTTCCGCCTGGATGCCGGCTTCGAACGGCTGCTCGATGGCATCCTTCACGGCGTCGAGAATCTGGAATGGGGCAAAGAGGCCTCGCGCCTTACGGGCGTTGCCGGCACGCGCGGCCTCCACAGCGGCGAGGCTGGGGGCGCTGTCGCCGAGCGCCTGCGCGTCCCGCGTGCGACGTACGATGCCACCCTGGGCGAGAATCTCGCTCGCCCATGTACAGGCTTCTTCGAGCGGATCGTCCTGTGTTGCGATGCGGTCGATCAGGCCCATACGCTTTGCCTCGTCCACGCTGGCGTGGCGGCCGCTCAGCATCAGGTCGAGCGCCGCCGCGGCGCCGATCAGGCGCGGCAGGCGCTGCGTACCGCCACCGCCGGGGATCAGGCCGATCTGTACCTCTGGGAGGCCGAGTTTGGTCCCGCGCGCGGCGATGCGGTAATGCGCACCGAGGGCGAGCTCCAGGCCGCCGCCAAGCGCCATGCCGTGCAATGCGGCAATGACCGGCTTGTCGCAGTTCTCGATGATGGTGCAGACATCGCCCACCCACGGAAACTCGCGTGGCTGGCCGAATTCGGTGATGTCCGCGCCGGCGCTGAAGCCGCGTCCCGCGCCATGCAGCACGATGGCACGGACTTGCGGGTCGGCCTGCGCGGTTTCGATGGCCTGCACCAGTGCCTTGCGCAGGGTGTTGCCGAGCGCATTGACTGGCGGCTGGTTCAATGTGAGGACCAGTACGCCATCCTGCAGGCGCTGGCGGAGTGTTTCATTCATCATGTGTTTCCTTGCAACTTCAATCTGGGCCCAAGCAGGGATCAAGCGCTCCGAGCGGCTCAGGCAGCTTGCGCCTGCGGTGCGAGCTGGTGCGCCAGCAGTGCCAGGTGATCGTCCTGCGAGCCGAAGGCGGCATCGCAGCACAGCAGCTTGCGGTAGTAGTGGCCGATTGGGTATTCGTAGGCCATGCCCATGCCGCCGTGCAGCTGGATGGCGTTGCCGCCGATCATGCGGGCGGAGCGGCCTACGCCGAGTTTGGCGAGGCTCAGATCGCGCAGCGTTTCGGGGTCATCAAGATCGCCGGTGCGCAGGCGGATCGCGGCCAGCATGGTGAGCGAGCGGGCGCGTTCCTCGGCAATCAGCATTTCGACATAGCGATGCTGCAGGGCCTGGAAGGCGGCAAGCGGCTTGCCGAACTGCTGGCGTTCGTGCAGGTAGCTCTTGCAGATATCGAGCGCGCGGCGCATGGCGCCCAGCGCTTCGGCACAGCTCGCAGCCAGGCCGCGATAGACGGCGGCGGTCAGCAGCTTGCCGCCCTGGCTGGGCTGCCCGATCAGATGCGTAGCTGGCACCTCGACCTGCTCCAGCGCGAGATCTGCCGAGCGCGAGCCATCGAGCATGCGTACCGGCGTGATGCCCAGGCCTGCCACATCGCGCGGCACGAGGAACAGCGAGATACCATCGGCCGCATTGTCGCTGCCGTTGGTCCGCGCGGGGATGACGATCCATTCAGCATCTGCGCCATTCTCGACGAGCACCTTGTGGCCATCGAGGCGATAACCGCCATCCGTCGTGGCCTGCGCAGTGGTGGCAATAGAGAGTGGGGCGAAGCCGTGTGCGGATTCAGTCCAGGCCACTGCCACGCTGGCCTGGCCTGCCATCACGCGGGCAAGGGCATCGGCAGCCGGGCTGCCTTTGGCGCCCTCTGCCAGCAACGGCACGCCAAGCGCCACGGTGGGCAAGAGGGGTTCGATGCACAGCGCGGCACCCGCGCCTTCCATCAGCACCATGGTCTCTTCCGGGCCGGCCCCGAGGCCGCCGGCGGCCTCGGGCGCGGTCAGGCCGAGCCAGCCGAGTTCGGCCATGGCCTGCCAACGCGCGCGGTCGATGCCATTGTCGTTGTCACGACCCGCGGCGACGCGCGCCAGATGGGCTTCGAAATCATAAGCGCCCGTGAAATAGTCATGGACGCTGTCGCGGATCATTTCCTGTTCGTCGGAGAGCGTAAGGTTCATGGGGTTCTCCTGGATTTATTGCAGACGGCTCTTGGCGATGACATTCTTCTGGATCTCGCTGCTGCCGCCGTAGATTGTCACCACACGATTGAACAGGTGATCGCCCATTACGCCGTGGGCATCGGTGCCGCCAACCGGCGACTGTTCATAGCGGCCCTGGTAGACCTTGGAATAGTGGCCAGTCAGATCCACCAGCAGCTCGGTCAGCGCCTGGCAGATTTCCGAGCCTTCCACCTTGAGCATGGAGGACGTGGCGCCATCGAACCCTTTTTCCGGCTGGTAGCCGGCGAGGGCGCGCAATTCCGAGATCTCCAACGCACGCACGCGGGTTTCGATCTCGCAGATGCGGTACTGGAACAGCGGATGCTCGATCAGCGGGCGGCCACCGTCATGTTGCGAGGCGGCAATGCGCTTGGCACGCTCGAGCTGCATGCGCGAGCGGCCGACGCGCGCGATCATGGCGCGTTCGTGGCCGAGCAGGAACTTGGCGTAGTCCCAGCCACGGCCTTCGGTACCGACCAGATCGGATTTGGGCACGACCACATCGTTGAGGAACACCTCGCAGATGCTCGCACCTTCATCGATGGTCTGGATCGGGCGGCGTTCGACGCCCGGTGCGTTCATGTCCAGCAGCAGGAAGGAAATGCCGTTCTGCTGCTTGCCTTCGTCCGAGGTGCGGGCGAGGCAGAACATCTTGTCGGCATACATGCCGAAGGTGGTCCAGGTCTTCTGGCCGTTGATCACGTAGTGGTCGCCGCGGTCCTGCGCGCGGGTGCGCAGCGACGACAGATCGGAACCTGCATTCGGCTCGGAGAAGCCCTGGCACCACCATGTCTCGGAGTTGAGAATGCTCGGCAGGTATCTGGCTTTCTGCTCGTCGGAGCCGAAGGTATAGATGACGGGGCCGACCATGGTCAGACCGAACGAGATGGTTTCCGGCGCGCAGCACAGCGCCAGCTCGTGCAGGAACACGCGGCGCCGCGACAGATTCCAGCCCGCCCCGCCGTACTCGACGGGCCACGAAGGCGCAATCCAGCCCTTGCGGTACAGGCGCTGCTGCCAGTCGACATACTCAGCCTTGTCGAGCTTGGCGCCGAACAGCACCTTGTCGCGCACCGACTGCGGCAGGTTCGCCAGCGCGAACTCGCGCACTTCCTGGCGGAATGCCTGTTCGTCGGCAGTGATATCAATGTCCATGCCTTAACTCCTGGATCAGATAGGTTCGATCGGCCTGTGCGGATCGATGTCGATGCGCACATCCGGTAAGCATTCTTGTGTCACCGCATGCACCGCGGCGATGATGTCTGGCAGGCGATCCTGCACGATGCGCCGTTTGCCGGCGATAGCGATGCTTAGCAGGCTCGATTCACGGCTCGACTCGCGGCTGCCTTCCGGTCGCTCGTCGTGCCAGGCAGTGCCGGCCATGCCGAGGTTGAACGAAAACGACGCCTTGTTGCGGTTCTGCAGGCGGGTCGAATACACGTACCCCGCGCGCCTGGCCTGCGCGACCATCGTCATGATCTGCTCGACGCTGTGGATGAACGGCGGCTGTTCCTGCATCGCCAGGCTGGCGATGGCGAGGCGGCGGACTTCCTCGTCCGGCATGGCAGCCAGCAGCGAGTAGCCAAGGCCGGTGCCGACCAGCGGACGCACCACGCCGATGGGCACATCGTCATCGCGCTCATTGGAGGCGAATACGACGTGGGCATACTGCACATAGCGCCCGGTCCGCTGGCCCAGAACCACGCTGAGGCCCGTGCGTTTGGACAGCTCCTGCATGGCGAGCCGCAGGTTGCTGCGGGGGAGGGTGATATCGTGAACCCAGCCGCCGAGCATGTGCAGGCGCAGGCTGGGCATATAGGTGCGATCATCCGGGTTCCAGCAGAGATAGCCCATGCGCTCCAGCGTCTGCAGCAGCATGGACGTGCTTGACTGGGGAATGCCGGTGGCCTGGACGATGTCGGACACCGTCGCAGGCTCGTTCAACTGCTCGAAGAACTCGATGATCTCGAAGACGCGGCGGGGGGGCTTGACCACCCCCGCGCCAAGATCACGTTCCCGGTCGCGTTGGGATGGGCGAGGTACGCTGATACTGTGTTTGGCGCGTGCCATGACATGATCTCCAGGGAATCAGCAGACCTCGCCGCGTTACCGTGACCGGCAATCGCGTCACTCTGCCTTGATGTTTGCGTCCTTGGCGATTTTGGCCCATTTGGCCATGTCGGCGTGGAAGAACGTGGCAAAGTCCTTGGAATTGCTGCCCACCGGATCCAGGTCCATCGACACCAGCTTGGCTTGCACCTCGCGGTCCTTCACGGCTGCCATGCTCTGCGCGGACAGCACGTCGACGATGGCTTGCGGCGTGCCCTTCGGTGCGAACAGGCCGAACCAGCCGCCGAAATCGAAGCCCTTGATGCCGAGTTCCGCCATGGTCGGCACGTCCGGCAGGCTGCTCAGGCGCTTGCCACTGGTGACGGCCAGGGCCTGTACGCGATCGGACTTGATGTGGGGCAGCGCCGAGCCGATGTCCGGAAAGGCAAACGACACCACGCCAGCCAGCAGGTCGGTCATCATCGGTGCGGCGCCCTTGTATGGTACGTGCGACGGTTCGGTCTTGGTCTGCTGGGCAAACAGGGCGCCCATGAAGTGGCCCGTCGAGCCATTGCCGTACGAACCGTAGCTGAACTGGCGCGGATTGGCTTTCATCGCGGCGACCAGCTCGGGTACCGTCTTGGCGTTGGTCTTGCGGTTGACGAACAGCACGTTCCACGACTTGGCGATCAGCGACACCGGAATGAAATCCTTCTCCGGGTTGTACGACAGCGGGATCTGCGTGGTGGCGGGTACCTGTGCCATGGTGGTGAAGCCGAGCAGCAGGGTGTAACCATCGGCCGGTGCGCCCAGCACGGCATTGGCGGCGACCACGCCGCTGGCGCCCGGACGGTTCTCGACGACCACGGGCTGCTTGAGCGCATCGCCGATCTTCTTGGCCATCAGGCGCGCCACCGTGTCGGCGCCGCCGCCGGCCGCGCTGGAGACGATCAGGCGGATCGGCTTGTCAGGGTAATGGCCGGCGGGTTGGGCGAAGGCGGTGCCGGCAGCCATTGCAGCGGCAGCCACGAGGGCAGTGAGGCAAAAGCGGCGGGACGAGTCAGTCATGTTGGGTCTCCTTGGAGTTATGGGTGTCACTCGAATCAATGCGCGCGAGGCTCATAGCCGCGCAGCCATTTCCTGTACGGCTTTTTTCAGGATCTTGCCGCTTTGCGCCGCGGGCAGGCGCTCCACCGGCACGATCATCTGCGGGCGTTTGTACGGGGCGAGCCGCTCGGCGACAAAGGCCGACAATGCTGCGGCATCAAACTTCACCTGTGGATCGACCTCGACATAGGCGATTACCTGCTCGTCGCTATCGACCGGCCGGCCCACGACACACGACTGCACCACGCTGGGGTGGGCGTTGAGCGCCGCTTCGACTTCGCTCGGGTAGACATTGAAGCCAGAGCGGATGATCAGGTCCTTGAGGCGGCCCATCACATAGAACGCGCCATCGGGTGCCTGGCGCACCAGGTCGTTGGTGCTGAGCCAGCCATCCGGCGACAGTACGGCAGCCGTCTGTTCGGGCGCCTTGTAGTAGCCCTTCATCACGTTCGGTCCGCGGATCTGCAGCTCGCCAACTTCGCCTTGCGGCACGATCCGGCGCTGCTCGTCGACCACACGCGTTTCCATGCCGGGAATCGCATAGCCGACCGTCATGTCATCGCACCGCTGGTTGTAGGGGACGACGGTGATGGTAGGTGAGGCCTCGGTCATGCCGTAGCCGTTGTTGATCGGCAAGTTGAACATGGCTTCGACGCGGTTCTTGAGCGCCGCATCGAGCGGTGCGCCGCCACAATGTACAAAGCGCAGGCGCGGAGCGACCACCGTTTCGCCAGCTTCGTGCAGCGCCAGCAGGCGCAGGTACATGGCCGGCACGCCCATGAAAAAAGTCAGGCCGTCTGCCAGCGCGCGCAGCAGGTGGCGTGCGTCGAAGCGCGCTACCAGATGCAGCGTGGCACCGCCCCAGAGCGCCGACAGCACGACGGTGGTCAGCCCATAGACGTGCGACATCGGCAGCGCGGCATAGATGACGTCGTTCTCGCCAGTATTGCGGGATGCCCGCGAGGTGGCCGACGTGAATCCCAGGTTGCTGTGCGTGAGCATCACAGCCTTGGGGTTGCCGGTAGTCCCGGTGGTGTAGATCAGCGCGGCGACCTGCTCGCGGCTGTCTGCGCAGACGGGTTCGGCGATTGCCTCGGCACGTGCCAGCGTGCAGCTGAAATCGATACCGGCGATGTGGTGTCCCGTGGCCCCGCGGGCTGTGCCATGTTCGCGGGCATCATCGGACACCGCATGCGTAAAGAACATCAGGCGCGGATCGCAGTGGTCCTGGATGGCGGCAATTTCGCTGGGCGAGAGGCGCGCGTTGACGATCACCGCCCAGGCGTCGAGCGTGCTCGCTGCCATGATGGCAGCCGTCTGCGCAACGCTGTTTTCGCCGACGATCATCAGGCGGTCGCCAGGCTGCAGGCCGGCTTCACGCAGGAACGCGGCCAGCGCCGTCAGCGTTGCCTGGAACTCGCCGTATGTCCAGGTCCGTGCTTCCTCGATAAAGATTGGATGGTCTGCCAGGCGAGGCAGGTGCATGCTGATCAGATCGTGAATGCGAAACGCTGGAGCGGGCAGGTCGATGGTCATTGTCATTGGATTGCATTGGGCCGTGCGCCGACGGTAAGCAAAGGGCACTGGCGACCGGGCAATCATAGGAATTGCCTCGTTCGATAGCCATCACATATGTGATATGTTGCCGCATGTTCAAGGATGTGATGTGGATCTCAGCTGGAAATGCAGGGGTTGGTTGTCCCACTGCATCGGTTTGCACATGCCGCGGTCGTCTCGAAACTGGCGGGGAAACACCAGGTCCGCTGCCGGAAACCGGACGGGCGGGGCGCTCATCTGTCACAATCGCGGCCATGACTGCACTGATCAAACGAAAATCCATCGAGGCCGTCGCATCGCGCCGGCCCGCCCGCGCCGGGCGCGATGCCGACGCCCCGGTCCGCAAGCCGCGTTATGCGCCAGTTACTTTCTCCGAGCAGGGCGGGGTGCGCTACCTGCATTTCGGCACGGAGTGGGTGCAGGGCGCCATGCGCCTGCGCAAGCCGGACTGGATCGAACTCGAATATGCCCAGCAGATGATGGCTTGGCTGCTATTCCTCGAACCGGAGGGCGCAGCCGATTTCCATATTGCCCAGCTCGGACTCGGCGCAGCCTCCCTCACCAAGTTCTGCCATCGCACGTTTGCGGATGCCCGCGTGACGGCGGTCGAACTCAATCCTTCGGTGGTGGTGGCGGCGCGCAGCATGTTCGGCTTGCCGCCCGATGACGAGCGGCTGTCGGTCCTGGAAATGGACGCTTTTGATTTCGTCGCGTCGCCGGCCAACGCGGGCACGCTCGATGTGCTGCAGATCGATCTCTACGATGCCA
The DNA here is from genome assembly GCA_000272025.2 of Imbroritus primus. GTDB lineage: Bacteria > Pseudomonadota > Gammaproteobacteria > Burkholderiales > Burkholderiaceae > Imbroritus > Imbroritus primus. The sequence continues at coordinate 90,981 of AKCV02000006.1, read as the reverse complement.
CGGCGCGCGGCCCCGTACTCGACACGCTCGGGTTCTACCGGGCCTGTCGCAAGCTGCTCAAGGCGCCCGGCGTGATGACCATCAATCTGTTTGGCGACCACAGCAGCTTTCCGCGCAATATCGAACGTATCTGCGAGGCCTTCGACGACCGCGTGCTGGTGTTCCCTGAGGTACACGACGGCAACGTGATCGCGCTGGCCTTCAACGGCCCGCCGCTGGCGGTAGGGTGGGACGCGATGGATGCGCGCGCCCGCGCCATCCAGAAATCGACCGGATTGCCGTCCTCCGGCTGGCCGGAGGGGCTGCGCCGCGCGAATGCACGGCAGGATGACGCACTGCGGATCTGACAGCCGTTATTTTGACAGCAGGCGCATCGCATCTTCCAGGCCCGCCAAGGTCACGGGATACATGCGCTGCTTCATGATCTGCCGGATCACTGTGATCGACTGGCGGTACTCCCACAGGCCTTCCGGTTCCGGATTGAGCCAGACGAACTTGGGAAACTGTTCGATCAGCCGCTGCAGCCACACCGCGCCGGCCTCCGGGTTGTTGTACTCCACCGAGCCGCCGGGCTGCAGGATCTCGTACGGGCTCATGGTGGCGTCGCCGACGAAGATCAGCTTGTAGTCGGCGGAATACTTGCGGATGATGTCCCAGGTCGAGAACTTTTCCGCATGGCGGCGGCGGTTATTGCGCCACAGCGATTCATAGACGCAGTTGTGGAAATAGAAGTACTCGAGGTGCTTGAACTCGGTTTTGGTGGCCGAGAACAGTTCTTCCACGCGCTTGATGTGATCGTCCATCGACCCGCCAACATCCATCAGCATCAGTACCTTGACGTTGTTGTGCCGCTCGGGCCGCATGCGGATATCGAGCAGGCCGGCATTGGCGGCGGTCGACTGGATGGTGTCGTCGAGATCGAGTTCGGTATCGGCGCCTTCGCGCGCAAACTTGCGTAGCCGCCGCAGGGCGACCTTGATGTTGCGGGTGCCGATTTCCACTTCGTCGTCATAGTCCTGGAAGCTGCGTGCTTCCCATACCTTGACGGCCGTGCGGTTGCCGTTCGAGGGGCCGCCGATGCGGATGCCTTCCGGGTTGTAGCCGCCGTGGCCAAAGGGCGAGGTGCCCCCGGTGCCGATCCATTTGCTGCCGCCCTGGTGGCGCTCCTTCTGCTCGTTGAGCAGCTGTTTCAGGCGTTCCATCAGCTTGTCGAGGCCACCCATGGCCTGGATCTTGGCTTTTTCTTCCGGAGACAACTCGCGCTGCAGTTTCTTTTCCAGCCAGTCGAGCGGGATATTGGCCGTCCAGTCCACGGCGCCTTCCACACCTTTGAAGTATGCGCCGAAAGCCTGGTCGAACTTGTCGAAGTGCTTTTCGTCCTTGACCAGCGTCATGCGGGCGAGATAGTAGAAATCATCGATCGACGGCGCGATTACGTTCTGCTTCAGCGCTTCGAGCAGCGTGAGGTACTCCTTGACGGAAACCGGCAGCTTGGCTTGCCGCAAGGCAAAGAAAAAATCGATCAGCATCGCGGCTTGTCCAGCAGGAATTGCAGGTGTTGCCTCACCGCCGGCCACTCCGATGCGATGATCGAGAACACCACGGTGTCGCGCAGCGAGCCATCCGGCATGCGTGTATGGTTGCGCAGGATGCCGTCCTGCTTGGCACCAAGGCGGGCAATGGCCGTGCGGCTCTGGTGGTTCAGCCAGTGTGTGCGGAATTCGACGGCGATGCAGTCGAGCACTTCGAAGGCATGTGTCAGCAGCATGCGCTTGCATTCTGTATTGATGGCCGTACGCTGCACGCTCCTTGCATGCCAGGTATGGCCGATCTCCAGGCGCCGATTGGCCGGGTCGACATTGAACATGCGTGTGCAGCCGACCACCTCCGCCGGCTTGCCGTCGCGCATGACGCGGATGACAAAGGGCATGGCGTGCAGGCGGGCGCGCATGTCGAGGGCGGCTTCGATATAGGCGCCGATATTCTCAGGCCGTGGTGCGGAGGTGTACCACAGGTTCCACAGCTCGCCATCCGCGACGGCGGCCGCCAGTTCCTGCGCGTGGCCAGTGTGGAGCGGCTCCAGTTGCGCATGGCAGCCGGTCAGGGTCACCGGCGCGATGAATGGTTGCATGGCGACGGATTCAACGATTGGCGCGGTTCATGAACATCAGGCGCTCGAACAGGTGCACGTCCTGCTCGTTCTTCAGCAGCGCGCCATGCAGTGGCGGAATGGCGGCCTTGCGGTCGGCGCTGCGCAGTGCCTCGGGCGGAATATCCTCGGCCATCAGCAGCTTGAGCCAGTCGATCAGTTCCGAGGTCGATGGCTTCTTCTTCAGGCCCGGCAGGTTGCGCATGTCGTAGAACGCTTCCAGGGCGGCCGACACCAGCGTGCTCTTGATGCCCGGGTAGTGCACATCGACGATCTGTTTCATCGTCTCGGCATCGGGGAACTGGATGTAGTGGAAGAAGCAGCGGCGCAGGAAAGCATCCGGCAGTTCCTTCTCGTTGTTTGATGTGATGATCACCAGCGGGCGATGCTTGGCACGGATCAGTTCGCGCGTCTCGTAGACGTAGAACTCCATGCGGTCGATCTCGCGCAGCAAGTCATTGGGGAATTCGATGTCGGCCTTGTCGATCTCGTCGATCAGCAGGACTACCGGCTCATCAGCCGTAAAGGCTTGCCACAGCACGCCCTTGACGATGTAGTTGGCGATGTCGCGGACTTTCTCGTCACCCAGTTGGGAGTCGCGCAGGCGCGACACGGCATCATATTCGTACAGGCCCTGCTGGGCCTTGGTGGTCGATTTGATATGCCATTGCAACAGCGGCATGCCCAGCGCAGCGGCCACCTGTTCGGCCAGCATGGTCTTGCCCGTACCCGGTTCGCCCTTGATCAGCAGGGGGCGTTGCAGGGTGCGGGCTGCGTTGACGGCAAGTTTCAGGTCGTCGGTGGCGACATACTCCGATGTGCCCTCGAAGCGGGCCGACGGCGCGGCGGAAGTGGGGGAGTTCATGGGAAAAGGCCTGCGTGAGATGGATAGCGAACACCGAGTATAAAAGAGAATGGCGAAGCTGTTTGCCGGCGGCATGGCAGGGCGCGGATGTCCAGATCCGTCCCGGATGTCGGCGGGCTGCGCCAACCCGGCGACCGGCGGGGGCGGGGTGGCTGGACTGCGGTCCCCCGCCTGCGGTACAATGCGGCGATTTGACGCTCCTCACGCGTCCGGCCCCGGCTTAGTGCTGGCCGGGCTTGCGCTTTCCGGGGCGATGCAGGATTTCAACTTTCAATAGTCAAGATGATGAAAAAGCTCCTCACATTGGTGGCGCTGGCCGTCGCGGCGGGGGCCGCGCAAGCCCAGGAAGTCAAGGGCGACGTGGCAGCGGCACAGGGCAAGGTGGCAATGTGTATCGGTTGCCATGCACTGCCTGGCTATCGCGCATCGTTCCCCGAGATGTATACCGTTCCGCTGCTGGGCGGCCAGAGCGCGAAGTACATCGAGAACGCGCTGCATGCTTACAAGAAAGGGGATCGCAAGCACCCGACGATGCGTAGCATCGCCGCCTCGCTGAGCGACAAGGATATCGCGGACCTCTCGGCCTACTACGCCGGCATGACTCCGGAAACCAACAACAACCCCATGAAGTAAGCAGAGGAACGCAACATGAAAGTCATTTCGTTCGCATTGTGCGCACTCGTCCTGGGGGTGTCGGGCCTGGCCAACGCAGCCGACAAGGCCAACGGCAAGCTGCTCGTGGAAAAGGGCAACTGCATCGCCTGCCATGGCGCCAACATGAATGCCCCGGTCGCGCCTGACTATCCGAAGCTCGCAGGCCAGCACGCTGACTATCTGTACCACGCCATGCTGGCGTACCAGATCGAGAACAATCCGTACGTTGGCCGTGGCAACGCCATCATGGCTGGCCAGCTGAATGCCAATCCTGGCGTCACGGACAAGGACGGCAAGCCGCGCGCCTATACGCGCAAGGAACTGCAGGACATGGCTGCCTACATTGGCTCCCTGCCGGGTTCGCTGGTGCTCAAGCGCTAAGCTTCCTCACCACGCAAGAAAAAGCCGCTCGATGAGCGGCTTTTTTTATTGGTGCATGGGATCCCTGCAGACCGGGTTCAGATGCCGGCATCAACGGCTGGCGCGTCGTCGCACCGCTTCGACATACGCCCCGCCATCGGGCGGCAGGCCGGATTGCTGGGCTTTCCAGAGCATGTCGCCCAGGCACTCCATGATCTCGTGCTGGGCGGCGTGCGGCGAGTCCAGCCGCTGTGTCAACTGCTCATAGGCGGTACGGATTCCCGGCGGCTGGTCGACGGAAACCTGCTCGCTGATCGAGAGATGCATGGACAGGTGCAGGAACGGATTCGATTCGCCGCGCTCCGGCGTGTAGTCCTGCGCCAGGGCGGTTTCGGGCGCAGCCAGCACGGCGTGATATTCGGGATGCTGCTCCATCCAGTCCGCCGCGATGGCTTCGAGCGGGGTCAGGATCTGGCCGGTGGTGTGCTTGTGCCAGGCATTGCAGAAAAACTGGCGGACTTCGTCGCGTGTTGGATTGAACATGATGTCCAATTGTAGCGGACGAACCGGTAGAATGCCGAGGGCCCACTTTCCCCTGTCTGCCTTGCCATGTCTGCTGTGCTGTCTACCGGTTCGACCCGGGACGCGCTGTTCGGCGTCATTCTGATTGCTGTTTCCGCAACGTGTTTTGGCGCCATGGCAGTACTGGCGCGCTTTGCTTATGCGTCTGGCGCGGATGTGGTCGGCCTGCTGGTGGTGCGCTTCAGCGTGGCCACGCTCGCGCTGGCCGGCATCATGTGGTTGCGCGGTACGCCCTTGCCACCGCTGTCGCGCGTGCTTGCGCTGGCTGCAATGGGCGGCATCGGCTATGTCGGTCAGTCGTATACCTTCTTCACCGCGCTCAATCATGCACAGGCCAGCCTGGTGGCGCTGCTGCTCTATCTGTATCCGGTGTTCGTAACGCTGCTGGCAGCCCTGTTCCTGAAAGAGCCGCTGACCCGCACGACGCTGGCCGCGCTGGTGCTCTGTTCCCTGGGAGCGGGCCTGACCGTTGGCGGTGGCGAGGGCAGCGCCCTGGGCATCGCGCTGGGCGTGGCGTCGGCTGTGATCTATTCCATCTACATCGTCGTGGGCGCGCGGCTGACGCGCGGCGTGGACTCGCTGGCGAGCACGACGGTGATCTGCGCCGCGTCCGGACTGGTCTATATCGTCATGTCGACGATCCGCGTCAAGACCGGTACGCCGATCGCCTTTCCCGGCGATGCCATGGGCTGGGCGGCGACCATCGCGATTGCCCTGGTTTCCACGGTTGCGGCGATCCTGACTTTTTTTGCCGGTTTGCAGAAGCTCGGCGCAGCCCGCGCATCGATGCTGTCGACCATCGAGCCGGTCGTCACCGTGGTATTGGCGGCCGCTGTGCTGGGCGAGCATATTGCCATGTCGCAGGCCTTTGGCGGTGCATTGATCCTGGCGGGGGTGCTGTGGCTGGCCAAGCCTGGAACGCGTGCGCCGGCAGATCAGGAAAATTGAACGAGTCGCACAAAGCGCCTGCGGTCCGGTCCTGAGGGCCATGGCTACAATGGGTACCAACCCGTCCCCATCGTTCAAGGAACCCCATGTCGCACGCGCTCAGCCAGGATGCAATCCATCAACTGTTCGACAATGCCCGCACGCACAATGCATGGCTCGACAAGCCGGTCGATCCGGCGTTGCTGCACACGCTCTATGAACACGTCAAATTTGGCCCGACAGCGGCTAACTGCTGCCCGCTGCGCATCGTCTTCGTAACGTCGCCCGCCGCCAAGGAGCGCCTGCTGGCCTGCATGTCGCCCGGTAACGTGGAGAAGACGCGCAATGCGCCGGTCACGGCGATCCTCGCGCATGACACGGCGTTCCACGAGCAACTGCCCAAGCTGTTCCCGCACGCGGACGCCAAGTCCTGGTATGACGGCAACGATGCCAAGATCGCCCGCGACGGCCTGACCAATGCGTGGCTGCAGGCAGGTTATTTCATCATGGCAGCCCGTGCGCTCGGTCTCGATTGCGGCCCGATGGGCGGTTTCGATGCGGCCCAGGTGAACGCGGCATTTTTCCCGGACGGGAAATGGGCAGCCGATATCGTCTGCAATCTCGGCTATGGCGATGTGAGCAAGCTGTTCCCGCGCAATCCGCGCCTGTCGTTCGAGGAAGCCTGCCGGATCGCGTAATTTCTGGCGGTCATGCTCCCATGCCTTGGCATGACCTGCTGTGGCGTGATCTGCTGTGGCAAGGCCTGACGAATGACGCATGCCGCAGTGGGCTGCGGCATGGCGCCTGACGATTCTTTTTTCTCGCCAGCCGCCGATGCGTGCTGGCTCCCCGAATGGGTCGTAGAGATCAGCGCGCCGGCGGCGTGAGGATCTTGTCGCGATACTCGCACAGCGGCTCGATGGCGCAATGCCAGCATTCCGGTCGTCGTGCCTTGCATACATAGCGCCCATGCAGGATCAGCCAGTGGTGCGCGTCGTGCTGGAATTCTGCCGGCACGAACTTCAGCAATCCCAGTTCCACCTCCAGTACGTTCTTGCCGGGCGCGAGCCGTGTCCGGTTGGCGACGCGGAAGATGTGTGTGTCGACGGCAATAGTGGGCTCGCCGAACGCCGTGTTCATGACCACGTTGGCCGTCTTGCGGCCGACGCCCGGTAGCGCTTCCAGCGCGGCCCGGTCGCGCGGCACTTCTCCGCCGTGCTGCTCGAGCAGGATGCGGCACGTCTGGATGACGTGCCTGGCCTTGGAGCGGTACAGGCCGATCGTGCGGATATAGTCTGCCAGGCCTTCCTCGCCGAGCGCCAGCATCGCGGCCGGCGTATTCGCGACGGGAAACAGCTTGCGCGTGGCCTTGTTGACCGAGACATCGGTCGCTTGCGCCGACAGCAGCACGGCAATCAGCAACTCGAACGGCGAGGTGTACTCGAGTTCCGTGGTCGGCGTCGGATTGACTTCTTTCAGCGTTTCAAAGATTGCCTGACGTTTGGCCTGGTTCATGGCGCGTCCGGTTCGTTGGAGGAGGTGTCGTGGCGTGTGTGGTTGCGTGTACCGTCGCTTGCACTGTCGGGTGAGTCGTGCGCATTGCCGTCGCTCAGGCCAAGCCGCGCACGGCGCGCTTCTGCGGCGTCGATCTGTGCCTGTACGGCGGCGCTGACATTCTCGGTATTGCGCGGTGTGGGAGCCTGCCGCGCGCGTGCGCGGGCAATCGCGGCTTCGATGATGGCGCGCTTGCGTGCCTGCGCGGCCTGTTCTTCGGTGCTCACAGGGGTTTCCGCATTGACGGCAGCGAGCTTGGCGGCGGCTTTGGCTGCCAGCCGTGCTTCGTTCTCGCGAGTCTCGCGTACCAGCCGCTGCTGGCGGAACTGATAGCGGCGACGTGCCTCGTCAGCTTGCGCCTGGGACCACGCTGCCCAGCCGGTGCGGTCGCCCGTGACATCTTCCATGCGGATGCAATCGACCGGGCAGGGCGCCACGCACAGGTCGCAGCCGGTACACCAGTCCGGCAGGATGGTGTGCATCTGCTTCGCTGCGCCGACGATGGCATCGACCGGGCAGGCCTGGATGCACAGCGTGCAGCCGATGCAGTGCGCTTCGTCGATGATCGCGACGGCACGCGGTTTTTCTACGCCATTGGCGGGGTTGAGCGGCTTGACGGGGCGCTGCAGCAGATGTGCAAGACGCGCGACACCCTCGGCGCCGCCCGGCGGACACTGGTTGCAGTCGGCTTCGCCGCGTGCCATGGCTTCGGCGTAGGGGCGGCAGCCATTGAACCCGCACTTGGTGCACTGGGTTTGCGGCAGGGCTTGCTCGAGCGCATCGGCAAGCGTGGAATCGAAATTTTCTGGGGACATGCGCGACAATCTGGAACGGTCCCTTTGACAGGGTCCGGCGCGGATTATCGCTCATTTTCGAGGAGGCGAGCCATTCCAGGCCGTGCGGCGTGCCTGCCAGCAGTCCGGACCGGACAACTGGCGGCCGTGTTCAGTCGTACTTGCGGATGAAGTCGCGGATGCGCGGATAGACGGTTTCGCGCCAGCGCCGACCGGAGAAAATGCCGTAGTGCCCGGCCTTGGGTACGGTGAAATGCGAGCGCCGGGTCTTGGGGATGCCGGTGCACAGGTCATGCGCGGCTTCCGTCTGGCCGCTGCCCGAGATGTCGTCGAGTTCGCCCTCGATCGTCAATAGCGCGGTGCCCTTGATGTCCTGCGGGCGTACGGCTTCGTTGTCGACGACCCAGGTGCCATTCGGCAGGTGGAATTCCTGGAACACATCGCGGATGGTTTCCAGATAGTACTCGGCTGCCATGTCGAGGACGGCATTGTATTCATCGTAGAAGCGCACGTGGGCTTCCGCGTCCTCGGTCTCACCCTGGATGAGGTTGAGGTAGTAGTCGTAGTGGGAGGACAGGTGCCGGTCCGGGTTCATCGCCACGAAGCCTGCATGCTGCAGGAAACCCGGATACACACGGCGGCCGTGGCCCGGGTAGTTGGCTGGTACGGTGAAGATGACATTGTTCTCGAACCACTCGAACGACTTGTTGCTGGCCAGCGAGTTGACGGCTGTTGGGCTGCGTCGCGCATCGATCGGGCCGCCCATCATGGTCATGGTGCGGGGCGTGGCTTCGCCCGCGCTCGCCATCATCGACACGGCTGCCAGCACCGGCACGGTCGGCTGACAGACCGAAATCACGTGCAGTTTCTCGGCGCCGATATGACGGATGAATTCCTGGATGTAGCGGATGTAGTCGGAGAGGTGGAACGGACCGGCTTCCAGCGGTACGGTGCGGGCGTCGGCCCAGTCCGTGACGTAGACCTTGTGGTCGGTCAGCAGCGTGCTGACGGTATCGCGCAGCAGGGTAGCGTGGTGGCCGGACAAGGGAGCGCAGACCAGTACCACCGGCTCGTCCTTGAGCAACTTGATAGTGGCCGCATCGTCGGCGTAGCGCTTGAAGCGGACCAGGTTGCAGAACGGCTTCTCGATGATGGTCTGCTCGACGATCGGGATCTGCCGGCCGTTGGACAGGACGCTCTTGATGCCGAATTCCGGCTTTTCATATTCCTTGCCCAGGCGGTACAGCAGTTCGTAGCCGGCGGCAAAACGCTGCGCGCCCGGAATCAGCGAGAGTGGATTCAGCGGGTTGACGAAGTTCTTGGAGGTGGCTTGCGCCCATGCTGTCATCGGGTTCAGCAGGGTGCGCTGGAATTCGTACACTTGATAAAGCATGGCCCTGTCCTGTCGGCGGCGCGGTGTGTGAGTGCACTGATTATGCACCCGATCCGCATATTTTGCGATGCAGCATCACCCTAGCATGGCACAGCGGTATTTTTTTTGTCAAAACAAATGAAAATGGCAGCCAGAGGCTGCCATTCCATCAACAAGGCGGCCGAAGCCGCCTTGCGCCGGGATGCCGGATGCGTCAGAGCACCGCAGCAATCGCGTTGACCACGGCGTCGATATTGCGCGTGTTCAGCGCAGCAACGCAGATGCGACCGGTGGAGACGGCGTAAATGCCGTGCTCTTCACGCAGGCGCTCGACCTGCTGGGCGTTCAGGCCCGAGTAGGAGAACATGCCGCGCTGCGCCTTGACGAAGGAGAAGTCCTGCTTGACGCCCTTGGCGGCCAGCTTGTCGACCAGCGCGTGGCGCATTTCCTTGATGCGGTCGCGCATGCCGGCCAGTTCTTCTTCCCACATGGCGCGCAGTTCGGGGCTGTTGAGCACCGAGGCAACCACGCTGCCGCCGTGGGTCGGCGGGTTGGAGTAGTTGGTGCGGATCACGCGCTTGATCTGCGACAGCACGCGGGCCGATTCGTCCTTGGCGCCGGTGACGATTGACAGGGCGCCGACGCGCTCGCCATACAGCGAGAACGACTTCGAGAACGAGCTGGCGATGAAGAACGACTGGCCCGATTCGACGAACACGCGCACCGCGGCGCCGTCCGGCTCGATGCCGTCGGCGAAGCCCTGGTAGGCCAGGTCGAGGAACGGCACGAGCTTGCGCTCGCCGCATACGGCGGCGACCTGTTTCCACTGGTCTACCGTCAGGTCCACGCCGGTCGGGTTGTGGCAGCAGGCGTGCAGCACGATGATGGTGTTCGGTGCGTAGCCGCGCAGCGCCTCGAGCATGGCGTCGAACTTTACGCCGTGCGTCGGAGCGTCATAGTACGGATAGGTGATGACTTCGAAATTCGCGGATTCGAACAGGGCGCGATGGTTTTCCCAGCTCGGATCGCTGATGGCCACCTTGGCATCCGGATACAGGCGCTTGAGGAAGTCGGCGCCGATCTTCAGGGCCCCCGTGCCACCAAGTGATTGAGCCGTCACAACACGGCCTTCGGCCAGCAGGGGCGAATCCTTGCCGAACAGCAGGCCCTGCACGGCCTGGTCGTAGGCGGCAATGCCTTCCATCGGCAGGTAGCCGCGCGGGGGGGCGGCGGCCAGACGCGCCTTTTCTGCCTCCTGGACTGCGCGCAGCAGCGGGATCTTGCCTTCATCGGTGAAGTACACGCCCACGCCGAGGTTGACTTTGGTAGGGCGGGGATCGGCGTTGTACGCTTCGTTCAGACCAAGGATCGGATCGCGGGGCGCCATCTCGACGGCGGAAAACAGGCTCATCTGGTATCTCGTGTGTCGGAAATGAAAGGGGAAACGTGAAGCGGCTTAGAATGCTTGAAATCGAAGGGGCTTATCCCGAGATTCTATGAATCGAACGGTTTACCCTGAGATTCTATCGTAGTTAATCCTTTACCGGAACTTGCATGTCCGACTTTGCCGAAGCCTCGCATCCGCTGGATGCGTCCAGGTTTGTCACCTTTCCCGATTCGCCTTTCAGCCTGTACTGTCCCTATGAGCCCGCTGGCGACCAGCCGGAGGCCATCCGCCAGCTGGTCGAAGGGGTGCAGGACGGGCTCAGCTACCAGACCCTGCTGGGCGTGACGGGCTCCGGCAAGACCTTCACCATGGCCAACGTGATCGCCCGGCTGGGCCGCCCGGCGATCGTCTTTGCGCCCAACAAGACCCTGGCGGCGCAGCTGTATTCCGAGTTCCGCGAGTTCTTCCCAAAGAACGCGGTGGAGTATTTCGTCAGCTACTACGATTACTACCAGCCTGAAGCCTATGTGCCGCAGCGCGACCTGTTCATCGAAAAGGACTCGTCGATCAACGAGCATATCGAGCAGATGCGTCTGTCGGCCACCAAGAGCCTGCTGGAGCGGCGCGATGTCATTATCGTGGCGACGGTCTCTGCGATCTACGGTATCGGTAATCCGAACGAGTACCACAAGATGATCCTGACGGCGCGCGTGGGCGACAAGATCGGTCAGCGCGAAGTCATCGCGCGACTGATCGCCATGCAGTACACGCGCAACGAAACCGATTTCCAGCGTGGCACCTTCCGCGTGCGCGGCGATACGCTCGATATTTTCCCAGCCGAGCATGCCGAGCTCGCGGTGCGCATCGACACCTTCGACGACGAGATCGAATCGATGCAACTGTTCGATCCGCTGACCGGCAAGATCCGGCAGAAGATTCCCCGCTTCACCATCTATCCGTCGAGCCACTACGTCACGCCGCGCGAGACCGTGCTGCGCGCCGTGGAGCAGATCAAGGACGAACTGCGCGAGCGGCTCGACTTCTTCACCAAGGAAAACAAGCTGGTGGAAGCGCAGCGCATCGAGCAGCGCACGCGCTTCGACCTGGAAATGCTCACCGAACTGGGCTTCTGCAAGGGCATTGAAAACTACTCGCGCCATCTGTCTGGCGCCAAGCCGGGCGAGGCGCCGCCGACGCTGGTGGACTACCTGCCGCCCGATGCACTGATGTTCCTTGACGAGTCGCACGTGCTGATCGGCCAGCTCAACGGCATGTACAACGGCGACCGGGCGCGTAAGACCACGCTGGTCGAATTCGGCTTCCGCTTGCCGTCGGCGCTCGACAACCGACCGCTGCGCTTCGAAGAATTCGAAGCCAAGATGCGCCAGGTGATGTTCGTTACGGCAACGCCTGCGGATTACGAGAAAACGCACTCCGGTCAGGTGGTTGAACAGGTGGTCCGGCCGACCGGGCTGGTCGATCCTGTCATCGAGGTGCGACCAGCGACCTCACAGGTGGATGATCTGCTCGGTGAGATCAACGAGCGCATCAAGGCCGGCGAGCGCGTGCTCGTGACTACGCTGACCAAGCGCATGGCCGAGCAGTTGACCGAGTTCCTGGCCGAACACGGCATCAAGGTACGCTATCTGCACTCGGATATCGACACCGTGGAACGCGTGGAAATCATTCGCGATCTGCGGCTAGGGACCTTTGACGTGCTGGTCGGGATCAACCTGCTGCGCGAGGGGCTCGATATTCCAGAGGTTTCGCTGGTAGCGATTCTCGACGCCGACAAGGAAGGTTTCCTGCGTGCCGAGCGTTCACTCATCCAGACCATTGGCCGCGCCGCCCGCAACGTCAATGGCAAGGCTATCCTGTATGCGGACCGCATCACCGATTCGATGTCCCGGGCCATCGGCGAGACCGAGCGCCGTCGTGCCAAGCAGATTGCCTATAACGAGGCCCATGGCATTACGCCGCGCGGCGTCGTCAAGCGCATCAAGGACATCATCGACGGCGTGTACAACGTCGACGATGCGCGCGCCACGCTGAAGGCAGCGCAGGAACGGGCGCGCTATGAAGAGATGAGTGAGAAGCAGGTTTCCAAGGAAATCAAGCGCCTCGAAAAACTCATGCTCGAGCATGCCAGGAACCTGGAATTCGAAAAGGCCGCGGAGGTGCGCGACCAATTGACGCATCTCAAGGGGCAGCTGTTCGGTGCAGAGGGGGGCGACACATTGCCGGCGGCGGGCGCTGCCTGAAAGGTCAGCCGCGACTGGCGCGAACGATCAGGTGGATGCCGGGCGGAAAAGGTACGCCGTATGCTGCCAGCGCCACTCGGGAGGCTTCTTCGGCCGAGTCGTGCAGCGAAGCCAGTTTGGCGTTGAATGGCCGCCGCGCCCGCATGGCGCGCCATTCCGAGTACGCCAGTAGCGGGCTCACCGATTCCATCGTGAAGACCCGCTTGGCGGCGTTGAGCGCGGCGTGCCGGGCCCGTTCGGGGATCGGCAGGGCGTCGTCGGCGATCAGGTCGAGAGAGATATGCATGGGCCGATTATCGCCCACACCCCATCCGGCACAATTCGCCCAGAGGGGGTATGATGCGCACTGGCACGCAGGTGCGCACAATGAAGCGCATTTTCATGTGATGCCTACGCCTTGAGGGGTGCAACGCCCCTATCGCTGACAGGGGCTCCCGGGCGATTCGGGCGGTAGTTGACTGAAATGCTCGGGATCTTTATACTTGACGAAAATGATCAGGTATTCAGAGCTATGAGACTGACCACAAAAGGCCGTTTCGCTGTGACCGCAATGATTGATCTGGCCATGCGCCAGGATCATGGTCCGGTGACGTTGGCGGGCATCAGCCAGCGCCAGAAGATTTCCCTTTCCTATCTCGAGCAGCTGTTCGGCAAGTTGCGCCGCCACGAAATCGTGGAGAGCGTACGCGGTCCGGGCGGCGGCTACAGCCTTGCGCGACGCGCCGAGGCGGTCACCGTGGCCGACATCATCATTGCCGTGGACGAACCGCTCGACGCCACCCAGTGCGGCGGCAAGGGCAACTGCCATGGCGAAAACGATTCCGGTCACTGCATGACCCATGAGTTGTGGGCCACGCTGAACCGCAAGATGGTCGAGTACCTCGATTCGGTTTCGCTGAAGGATCTGGTGGATGAACAGCGCCAGCGGAATCCGGACGAAGTGATCCACGACATGCGGGCCGGCAAGGCCCCGCGCGCAACCGGCAAGCCTGCCGGGCGGGGCGAGAAGGGCAAGGACGAAGCGCCTCGGCCCCATGTAGTGAATTCGGTATTTACGCTGGCGCAGCCATAAGGCGCCGCCGGCAACAGCGGAATGACGCAGTACAGATTCGACACAGCACAGATTCGATAAAGGACGCCCCAGGATGAGCACCCCGCACCTTCCTATCTACATGGACTACTCCGCGACCACGCCGGTCGATCCGCGTGTGGCCGACAAGATGATTCCCTACCTGCGCGAGCTGTTCGGCAATCCCGCCTCGCGTAGCCATTCCTTTGGCTGGGATGCGGAAAAGGCGGTGGAAGAGGCTCGTGAGCAGGTCGCGGCACTGGTCAACGCAGATCCCCGTGAGATCGTCTGGACGTCGGGTGCCACCGAGTCGAACAACCTGGCCATCAAGGGCGCAGCGCACTTCTACCAGGGCAAGGGCAAGCACCTGATCACCGTCAAGACCGAACACAAGGCCGTGCTCGACACCATGCGTGAACTCGAGCGCGAAGGTTTTGAGGTCACTTACCTCGATGTGAAGGACAACGGCCTGCTCGACATGGACGTGTTCCGCCAGGCCCTGCGCCCGGACACGATCCTCGTGTCAGTGATGCTGGTCAACAACGAGATCGGCGTGATCCAGGACGTGGCGCAGATCGGCGAGATCTGCCGCGAGAAGGGGATCGTCTTCCATTGCGATGCCGCACAGGCCACGGGCAAGGTCGAGATCGACCTGAACAAGCTCAAGGTCGACCTGATGTCGTTCAGCGCCCACAAGACCTATGGTCCGAAGGGTATTGGCGCGCTGTACGTGCGTCGCAAGCCGCGCGTGCGCATCGAAGCGCAGATGCACGGTGGCGGCCATGAGCGCGGCATGCGCTCGGGTACGCTGGCGCCGCACCAGATCGTCGGCATGGGCGAGGCCTTCCGTATCGCTCGTGAGGAAATGGCGACCGAGAACGAACGCATCCGTATGCTGCGCGACCGTCTGCTGCGCGGGCTGTCGGAAATGGAAGAGATCTATGTCAATGGCGACATGGAACACCGTATTCCACATAACCTGAACGTCAGCTTCAACTTCGTCGAAGGCGAATCGCTGATCATGGCGATCAAGGACGTGGCGGTCTCGTCTGGTTCCGCCTGTACCTCGGCCTCGCTCGAACCGTCATACGTGCTGCGCGCCCTGGGCCGCAACGACGAACTGGCGCACAGCTCGATCCGCTTCACCATCGGTCGCTTTACCACCGAGGAAGAGGTCGACTACACGATTGCGCTGCTCAAGTCGAAGATCTCCAAACTGCGGGACCTGAGTCCGCTGTGGGAGATGTACAAGGACGGCATCGACCTGAACAGCATCCAGTGGGCGGCACACTGAGCCGGCCACATCACAAGAACGACACCCTCACAGAATCAGGAGTCCATCATGGCTTACAGTGACAAACTGCTCGACCATTATGAAAATCCCCGCAACGTCGGCACGCTCGACAAGAGCGACGATGCAGTCGGCACCGGCATGGTCGGCGCACCTGCCTGCGGCGACGTGATGAAGCTGCAGATCCGCGTGAATGAGCAGGGCATCATCGAAGACGCCAAGTTCAAGACGTATGGCTGCGGCTCGGCAATTGCCTCGTCGTCGCTGGTGACTGAATGGGTCAAGGGCAAGACGGTCGACCAGGCGCTCGAGATCAAGAATACGCACATCGCCGAAGAACTGGCCCTGCCGCCGGTGAAGATCCACTGCTCGATCCTCGCCGAAGACGCGATCAAGGCCGCGGTGGCCGACTATCGCCAGAAGCACGGCGCTTCGGCTGAAGACAAGGCGGCCTGAGGCCGAGCTGGTCCGGGCACGTCGAATACGTCGAAACAGGGAAGCAGGATGATTACATTGACTGAAAAGGCCGCGAAGCATGTTTCGCGCTACCTCGAGCGCCGCGGCAAGGGCGTGGGCTTGCGCCTGGGTGTCAAGACCACCGGCTGCTCCGGCCTGGCCTACAAGCTGGAGTATGCCGACGAAGTCGCGCCCGAGGACAATGTGTTCGAGTCGTTCGGCATCAAGGTGCTGGTCGATCCGAAGAGCCTGCCCTATATCGATGGTACGGAACTCGACTATGCGCGGGAAGGGTTGAATGAAGGCTTCCGCTTCAACAACCCCAACGTCAAGGACGAATGCGGCTGCGGCGAATCGTTCCGCATCTGAGGACAGCGCTGTGGCGGCCGTCACGATCACCGGCCTGCACCAGGATGAAGAGGGGCAGTGGGTCGCCACTCTGAGCTGTGGCCATACGCGACACATGCGGCACACGCCGCCATGGCAGATTCGTGCGTGGACGCAAACGCCGCAGGGACGGGCAGCACAGCTGGGCGCGCCGTTGGTGTGCCGCCTGTGCGAGCGTGGTGAACCTGTACCGGGTGATGATGGAGAGGCGGCATAGCCGCCATTTTTTTGATGGTTTCTACCCCAGTCCCACCAATCAACCATTTCGCGCTGTTTGGCCTTCCGGAGCAGTACGCTGTCGACCTGGAAGCGCTCGACGCCGCCTATCGCACCGTGCAGGTTCAGGTGCATCCCGACCGTTTTGCCAGCGCCGGCGCCGCTGAGCGCCGCGCGGCCATGCAGTGGGCCACGCAGGCCAACGAGGCCTACCAGACCTTGCGCAGCCCGCTGCGCCGTCTTGTCTATCTCCTGCAGTTGCGTGATGTCGACGTCGAGGCAGAGAGCAATACCGCCATGCCGCCGGCATTCCTGATGCAGCAGATGGAATGGCGTGAAGCGCTCGACGATGCCCAGGCTGCCCGTGATTTCGGTGCGATCGATGCCTTGCTGGACGACGTGCGGACCCTGCGCGACACGCTGCTCGACCAGGCCAGCGTCGCGCTCGACTCGGCTGATCACGCACAGGCGGCACGGCTGGCCCGGCAACTGATGTTCATCGACAAGTTCGAGGCCGATATCGGCCACGCCTACGAGCGGCTCGAATCCTGATGGCAGGCTCCATGCCTGCTCCCCCCTAAAGAATAAGCAGATGGCACTTCTCCAGATTTCCGAACCGGGCATGGCGCCCGATCCCCATCAGCGGCGCCTGGCAATTGGCATCGACCTCGGTACCACCAACTCACTGGTGGCTGCGGTGCGCAATAGCGTGCCGGAGGTGCTACCCGACGAAGAAGGCCGAACCCTGTTGCCGTCCGCCGTGCGGTACCGGGCCGGACAGGGCGCACAGATCGGCTACGCGGCCATGGCCGAAGCCAACCGCGATCCGCGCAATACGATCACTTCGGTCAAGCGCTTCATGGGGCGCGGCCTCAAGGATGTGATCCACGCCGAGAACATGCCGTACGATTTCGTGGACGCGCCGGGCATGGTCCAGCTGCGCACGGTCGCCGGCGTGAAAAGCCCGGTGGAAGTGTCCGCAGAAATTCTCGCCACCCTGCGCCAGCGCGCCGAGGATACGCTGGGTGACGATCTGGCCGGCGCCGTGATTACCGTGCCCGCTTACTTCGACGATGCCCAGCGCCAGGCCACCAAGGATGCGGCCCGGCTGGCAGGGCTTGAAGTCCTGCGCCTGCTGAATGAGCCGACTGCCGCCGCCGTGGCCTACGGCCTGGAGAACGCGGCCGAAGGCGTGTATGCGGTCTATGACCTCGGCGGCGGTACTTTTGATATTTCCATCCTGCGGCTGACGCGCGGCGTTTTCGAGGTGATGTCGACTGGGGGTGACTCCGCACTCGGTGGGGACGATTTCGACCAGCGTCTGCTGTGCTGGATCGTCGAGCAGGCCGCGCTGCAACCGTTGTCGCCCGAAGACACGCGCATGCTGCTGAGCAAGGCGCGCGCGGCCAAGGAACAATTGTCGGCCAACGACAGCACGCTGATCGATGCCTTGCTTGATAGCGGCGAAACCGTGCATCTCACGCTCACTAGCGAAACCTTTGCGCAACTCACGGCGCATCTGGTCCAGAAAACGCTGACGCCGACCCGCAAGGCGCTGCGCGACGCCGGTATCTCCGCTCAGGACGTCAAGGGCGTGGTGCTGGTCGGTGGCGCTACGCGCATGCCGGCCATCCGCAAGGCGGTGGCCGACTTCTTTGGCCGCCCGCCGCTGACCAATCTCGATCCCGACAAGGTCGTGGCGCTCGGTGCCGCCATGCAGGCCAACCTGCTTGCCGGCAATCGCGCCCCAGGCGAAGACTGGCTGCTGCTCGACGTGATTCCGCTGTCGCTCGGTGTGGAAACCATGGGTGGACTGGTGGAAAAGATCATCCCGCGCAACAGCACCATTCCCGTCGCGCGTGCGCAGGAGTTCACCACCTTCAAGGATGGCCAGACCGCCATGGCCCTGCATGTGGTACAGGGCGAGCGCGAACTGGCGGACGATTGCCGGTCGCTCGCGCGCTTCGAACTGCGCGGTATTCCGCCGATGGTGGCTGGCGCCGCGCGCATCCGCGTCACCTATCAGGTCGATGCGGATGGACTGCTGTCCGTCTCGGCACAGGAGACAGGCTCGGGCGTGGAGGCCTCCATCGTCGTCAAGCCATCCTATGGCCTTGGTGATGACGAGATCGCCCGTATGCTGCAGGACGGTTTTCAGTCCGCCGAGATTGACATGAAAAAGCGCGCCCTCGCGGAAGAACGTGTCGAGGCACAGCGCCTGATAGAGGCCATTGAAGCTGCCATGGCCACCGATGGCCATCTGCTCGCTGCGGATGAGCGTGGGCGCATCGATGCTGCCATCGACGGCTTGCGTGCCCTGATGCAGGGCGACGACCATCTGGCGATCAAGGCTGCCGTAGATGCGCTGTCGCGCGAGACCGACGCCTTTGCCGCCCGCCGTATGGATCAAAGCATCCGTACTGCGCTGGCCGGCAAATCGATCAACGAACTGGACTGAGCTGCGCGCCGCGGCTGGCCGATATAACGGAGTACAAGGAACATCATGGTTCAACTAGTCGTTCTTCCTCACGTGGAACTGTGCCCGGATGGCGCGGTGCTGGAGGTGGAGAAAGGCACCACGATCTGCGATGCACTGCTGCAGAATGGCATCGAGATCGAGCATGCTTGCGAAAAGTCGTGTGCCTGCACAACCTGCCACGTGGTCGTGCGTGAAGGATTCAACTCGCTGGAAGACGCCGAGGAAAAAGAAGAAGATCTGCTCGACAAGGCCTGGGGCCTGGAGCCGACCTCGCGCCTGTCGTGCCAGGCGCGCGTGGCCGACGAGGAACTGGTCATCGAGATACCCAAGTACACCATCAACCACGCCAGCGAGAACCACTGAGGACATTGCCATGAAATGGACCGATACCTTTGACATCGCAATTGCGCTCAACGACAAGTTTCCCGATATCGACCCGCTGACCGTGCGTTTCACCGACCTGCACCGTTGGGTGTGCGAACTGGAAGGCTTTGACGATAATCCGGAGCGCTCCAACGAGAAGATTCTCGAGGGCATTCAGATGGCGTGGCTCGACGAGGCGAGTTGAGCAGAGCATCATGTTGCTGACAGGTGTTCGCTGCCTGTTTCAAAGAGCGATGATGCTAATGCGATAAGAAAATTCCTAAGTCTTTGAGCGAGATCCGACAAACATAGTACCGATCCTCGCGGCATCATACGCAGCTATTTTCAGTCCGCCAGGAGAAACCCGGTATGCTGGTCGAGGACGAGTCATCGGAGTGACCCGGCCAGGATGGCGGAGCCATTGCACTCATCAGTTCAGCGCGAGGTAACAGGTCCAGGCAGGCGATAGACGCATATCCTCGCGCCGATAAAAAAGCCTCCCAAACGGGAGGCTTTCATTCGGCATCACGTAGCAGCGATGCTTATGGCTGCATACCTCAATCCTCTTTTCGCAGGTGCGGAAACAGGATCACGTCGCGAATGTTCGGACTGTCGGTCAGCAGCATCACCAGCCGGTCGATACCGATGCCGCAACCGCCTGTCGGGGGCATGCCGTACTCGAGGGCGCGAATGTAGTCGGCATCGTAGAACATGGCTTCCTCGTCGCCGGCATCCTTCTGTTCGACCTGCTTGCGGAAGCGGGCAGCCTGGTCTTCCGGATCGTTCAGCTCCGAGAAGCCATTGGCAATCTCGCGGCCGGTGATGAACAGCTCGAAGCGTTCGGTAATGCCCGGCACCGTGTCAGAGGCGCGCGCGAGCGGTGATACTTCGACGGGGTAGTCGATGATGAAGGTCGGCTCCCACAGCTGGCTCTCGGCGGTTTCCTCGAACAGCGCCAGCTGCAGTGCGCCGATGCCGGCGTTCTTCAGGTTGGCGGCCTCCGGGTTGACGCCGAACTTGCGCAGTTCGGTGCGCAGAAACTCCGCATCGGCCAGTTGTGCGTCGGTGTACTGCGGTGCGTATTTCTGGATGGCGCCGGTAATGGTCAAGCGGTGGAAGGGTTTGGACAGATCCAGCTCGCGGCCCTGGTAGGTGAGCACGGCCGAGCCCTGGGCATCGATGGCGGCATTGCGGATCAGGCTTTCGGTGAAGTCCATCAGCCAGCGGTAGTCCGTGTAGGCCGCGTAGAACTCCATCATCGTGAATTCTGGATTGTGACGCGGACTCACGCCTTCGTTGCGGAAGTTGCGGTTCACCTCGAACACGCGCTCGAAGCCGCCGACGATCAGGCGCTTGAGATAGAGCTCGGGCGCGATGCGCATGTACATCTGCATGTCCAGCGCATTGTGGTGCGTGATGAAAGGCTTGGCTGCCGCGCCGCCCGGGATCGGGTGCAGCATCGGCGTTTCAACTTCCATGAAGCCAGCATCGGCCATATGGCGGCGCAGCGAGGAGAGGGCCTTGGTGCGCGCGCGGAAGGTGTTGCGCGTTTCCGGCGACACGATCAGGTCGACATAGCGCTGGCGGTACTTCATCTCCTGGTCGGCCAGGCCATGGAACTTGTCCGGCAACGGGCGCAGCGACTTGGAGAGCAGGCGCAGTTCCTTCACCAGCACCGAGAGCTCACCCTTGTTCGTACGGAACAGCGTGCCGCGCGCGGCGATAATGTCGCCCATGTCCCAGTGCTTGAAGGCCGCGTAGGCTTCTTCGCCAAGGTTGTCGCGCGTGATGTAGAACTGGATCTGGCCGCTACCATCTTGCACCGTGGCGAAGCTGGCCTTGCCCATGATGCGCTTGAGCATCATGCGGCCGGCGATGGCGATCTGGATCTGCTTGGCTTCGAGCGTCGGCTGGTCGGCATCGACATAGCGTTCGTGCAGATCGGCCGCGTGATGCGTCGGCTGGAAGTCGTTGGGATAGGCGACGCCGTGCTGCCGCAGCGCCTGCAGTTTCTCGCGACGCTCCGCCATGATCTGGTTTTCGTCGGCGGCGGGAACGTGGGTCGGTTCGGTCATGATGGTCGTGAAATGTATAAGGCTTGAATCGGTGCAGAAGGTGCTTACTTGCGCAGGTCGTCGAGTTCGGTCGCGCCAAAATCGTCGCGTTCGAGATATTTCTTGATGGCCGCTGCAACCGTGTCGGGGGATGCGAGGTTGCCTTGCGACTTGAGGTCGCGGAAGCGCTCCACCTGGGCGAATTCCTGTGTGCGGATGATGTCCTGCATGCCGGTGTCGATCACGCCCGGCGCCAGGGCCACGGCGCGTACGCTTTTTCCTGCCGGGCGGGCGGCATATTCGGCGTTGATCGAGCGCACGAACATGTCGAGGCCTGCCTTGCCGGCGCAGTAAGCGCTCCAGCCTTCGATCGGCCGACGGGCAGCACCGGAGGAGATGGCCAGTACGCGGCGCGTGCAGTTCCAGCCATCAGTCGCCTGGATGAAGGCCGCCGTGGTCAGCATGGGCGAGACCAGGTTGAGTTGCAGATGTGGCACCAGCGTAGCGGCCTCGAGGGCAGCCAGGTCGCCGATCGGCTCCACCACGCCGGCATTGAGGATCAGCGTCGCCATGCCGAAGCCGCCGGGGGGGGCGGCGAGCGTGTCACGCGTCCACTGCTGCGCGGCGTCCGTGTCGGCGAGGTCGCGGCAATGCCAGTCAAGCGGTACGCCGGCCTGCTGCGCGGCTTCGCGCAGGGCGGGATTGTCGCGCCGCGCCACGCAGACCAGATGATGGCCTGGCTGCAGCAGGGCACGGACCAGGGCTTCGCCCAGGCCGCGCGACGCGCCGGTGATCACGAACAGTTTCATGGCAGCCCCTCGGGGTGTCGGTTACGGTGGTGCAGCAGGGCAGTCAGGTTGCTGCCCCGCCGGCCAGACTTGCTGTGACTTACAGCCCTTGCTTCAGGCTGGCGGAGATAAACGGATCCAGGTCACCATCGAGCACCTTCTGGGTGTTCGAGATCTCGACGTTGGTGCGCAGGTCTTTAATGCGGCTTTGGTCGAGCACATAAGACCGGATCTGGTGGCCCCAGCCCACATCGGTCTTCGACGCTTCGAGCTTGTCCTGTTCGGCCTGGCGCTTGCGCAGTTCGAATTCGAACAGGCGCGACTTCAGCATTGTCATGGCTTCCGCGCGGTTGCGGTGCTGCGAGCGGTCGTTCTGGCACTGCACCACGATGCCGGATGGAATGTGCGTGATCCGCACGGCCGAATCGGTCTTGTTGATGTGCTGGCCGCCCGCGCCCGAGGCGCGGTAGGTGTCGATGCGCAGGTCGGCTGGATTGACCTCGATCTCGATGGAGTCATCCACCTCCGGATAGCAGAACACGGAAGAGAAGGACGTATGGCGCCCGCCCGACGAGTCGAACGGCGACTTGCGCACCAGGCGGTGCACGCCGGTCTCGGTACGCAGGAAGCCGTAGGCGTATTCGCCTTCGATCTTCACGGTGGCGCTCTTGATGCCGGCGACGTCGCCCTCGGATTCTTCCAGCACCTCGGCCTTGAAGCCCTTGCGTTCGCAGTATTTCAGGTACTGGCGCAGCAGCATGGAGGCCCAGTCGCACGCCTCGGTGCCGCCCGCGCCGGCCTGGATGTCGATGAAGCAGTTGGCCGGGTCCATCGGGTTGGAGAACATGCGGCGGAATTCCATGTCTTCCACCACCGCTTCCATGGCCTGCGCATCCGCCTCGATGGCCTCGAGCGTGTCTTCGTCGCCTTCCTCGCGCGCCAGTTCGAGCAGTTCCTGGGCGCCGTCGAGGTCAGCCTTGAGCTTGGTCAGGCGCTCGACCACGTCTTCCAGTGATTTCTTCTCGCGGCCGAGTTCCTGGGCGCGCTTGGCGTTGTTCCAGACTTCCGGGTCTTCGAGTTCCTGCGAAACTTCGATCAGGCGTTGGGCTTTGACATCGAAGTCAAAGATACCCCCGGAGCTCGGCTTCGCGCTCGGCGAGGTCGGCCAAAAGGGTTGCGATACTGTTGAGGCGCTCTGCTTCCATGATCTTCCAGCGATCCAAAACCTTGAATTATAACGGAATGACGGCCGTTCCTATGGTTTTTGCGCGACTTTCC
This sequence comes from Imbroritus primus, assembly GCA_000272025.2. Classification (GTDB taxonomy): domain Bacteria; phylum Pseudomonadota; class Gammaproteobacteria; order Burkholderiales; family Burkholderiaceae; genus Imbroritus; species Imbroritus primus. The sequence goes on along the minus strand of AKCV02000006.1, from coordinate 67,695 downwards.
GCACCTGGAAAATGCGTGCGAAAGCACACGTGATGGCTCCGCATGCTGCTGCGGCCGTTCGGGCCGTGCGAAAAATCAGCTGCCAGGGCTGCGGCAGCCGTATGGGTGCGAAGCGTCCCCCAAGGGTAGACGACGGCATTACTCAGCGTGCTCGACAATCAGCTGGACACGCGTGCGCCCGTTGAAGGTGTTGTTGTCGAGCCGGTAGGCCACGAACGCGCTGCGCCCCAGCTCCACTGCATGGTTGAACCAGATGGCGTCGAAGCGTTCGTTGCCGCGGCCCAGTTGCAGCTTCAGGTGCTTGTCTTTGAGCAGGGCCTGGCTCAGTACCGCGAACTCGCCGGCAAACACCGGGGCGGGAAAGCCCTGGCCCCACACCAGTTCCTCGAGCATGGTGACGAACTGCGTGGTCATGTGGCTGGCATCGATGTCACCGTCGGTTTCGAGCACGCGCGCCAGGGCGTCGTCGTCGAGCCACTCCTTGCCGACGGCCTCGAAGGCCTGGCGGAACAGGCCAAAATCATCGGCGCGCAGGGTGAGGCCGGCAGCCATCGCATGTCCGCCGAATTTCACCAACAGGCCCGGATGACGTTTGGAAACCAGGTCAAGCGCATCGCGCAGGTGAAAGCCGGGGATGGAACGCCCGGATCCTTTGATGTAGCCGTCGTCACCCGGGGCAAACGTGATCGTCGGCCGGTGGAATTTTTCCTTGATGCGCGAGGCGACGATACCGATCACGCCCTGGTGCCAGGTGTCGTTGAACAGGCTGAGCGTGGTGCAGGCCTGGGGGTCGAGTCCGTCCAGCGGCTGCGCCATGATGGCCAGCGCTTCTTCCTGCATGCCGGCTTCGATGGCGCGGCGCTCGCGATTCATGCCGTCGAGCTCCTGGGCGATTTCCCAGGCACGCGCGGGATCGTCGGTGGTCAGGCATTCGATGCCGAGCGACATGTCGGCCAGCCGGCCGGCGGCATTGAGGCGCGGACCCAGGCCAAAGCCGAGGTCGAAGGTGGTGGCGCGCGATGCCTCGCGGCCGGCCGCGCGAAAGAGTGCGGCCACGCCGGCATGCATGCGCCCGGCGCGCATGCGCTTGAGACCTTGCGCCACTAGCGTGCGGTTATTGGCATCGAGCTTCACCACGTCGGCCACGGTGCCGAGCGCCACGAGGTCGAGCAGCGCATCGAGGCGCGGCTGGCTCTGCGCGGTGAAGATGCCGCGCTCCCGCAATTCGGCGCGCAGCGCGAGCAGGACGTAGAACATCACGCCCACGCCTGCCAGGTTCTTGCTGGGGAAGGTGCAGCCTGGCTGGTTGGGATTGACAATCACGCGCGCTGCGGGCAGTTCCGCGCCGGGCAGGTGATGGTCGGTGACCACCACGTCGATGCCGCGTTCATTGGCGGCGGCTACGCCATCTACGCTGGCGATTCCATTGTCGACGGTCACGATCACGTCCGGCGAGTGCTGCGCGGCCAGGGCGACGATTTCCGGCGTCAGGCCATAGCCGTATTCGAAGCGGTTCGGCACGATGTAGTCGACCTGCGCCCCGAGCGCGCGCAGCCCGCGCAGACCGACGGCGCAGGCAGTGGCGCCGTCGCAGTCGTAGTCGGCTACGATCAGGAAGCGCTTGCGTGCGGCGATGGCATCGGCCAGATAGACGGCCGCCTCGGCGATACCCTTGAGCTGTGCTGGCGGCAACAGCCGGGGCAGCTCGGTCGACAGCTCATCGGGTCCAGTGACGCCGCGTGCTGCATAGATCCTGGCCAGCACCGGGTGCAGGCCTTGGTCGGCAAGGAGGCTGGCGGTTTCCGCCGCATGCGGGCGGGTGGTAATGCGCGTCATGCCTTGCCTCCGAGAGTCAGCCAGCGCTGTCGCCAGTCACCCTGCAAGCCGCGCCAGAATTTGCGCAGCCCGCCACGCGTGATGGTACGGGCGGCCACATGCGTATCGTTGCTGGCGACCAGCTGGAGTTTGCGGATCTCACCACTGCGCAGCGCGGCAAGTGCAGGTGCAAACCAGTTCGCTTCGAGCCGGCGCATGGCATCGAGCCAAACAGCCCAGTCGCCATTGGCGGCGCTGCCGCTGGCGTCGTCAAGCATGATGAGGGCGTGTCCTGCCGGGAGCGTACAGTCAGACAGTGCAGCTGGTGCCGGGTGTACTGGGGTGTTCGCAGCCAGTGCCAGCCCGCATGTGAACAGGTCATCAGCCCACACGGCCTCGGCGAGCGGCGATATCTTCCGCAGCGCGCCGGTACCGTGCAGCCAGACCGAGTTGACGGCGGGGCGACCGCTTGCCTCGCGTGCCTGGTTGACCGGGTGATCGAACCAGATCATCTGTACTTCATTCTGGAAGCGGCGCCAGTCGCGCGCGCGCTCACCGGCCTGCATCCACAGGTCGATATTGCGGCCAATGGCGCGAGCGGGTGCGGCAGCCTTCAGCGAGCCAAAGGTTTCGCCGGATACGAACCAGTGGCTGGGCAGCGGCCGCTCGAGCGTCATGCCGAGGTCGGCCACCAACGGCCGGATCGCGTCATGCAGGGCTTCGGCCTCGTCCGCCTGCAGGTCGAGCAGGGCGGGGTCTACCAGCACGAGATGGTCGCGGGCGGCGTGAATATGAACCGGCTGCAGGCACGCCCACGTCGCTGCCACGGTAGTGGAAGACGCGGCCGAAGTGACAGGAGAAGCGGCCGCAGAAGTGGTACCAGAAGCCGCGCTGGCAGGTTGGCCCGCCGCCAGGCCGGCGGCAAGCCGCATGTAGGGCGCCGTCGGCAGGCTATGGCCATGGGCCTGCAGCTTCGCCGCACGCGCGAGCCAGCGCTCGTGTGGCAGCGTTGGCAGGTAGGCGTCATCGTGTGTTTCGTCCTGGTCGGCGGTAGCTGGCTCCATCTGTGCAAGCAACTTTTCCAGCGCGGGAAGTTCCAACTGCCGGAGCAGGTCGGTACCGAGCGTCTCGCGGTTTTCGCGTGGCGGCAGCACGCCCGGCAGGATGAGGGTCAGTTCGGTGGTCATGGCCCCGCCATTGTAATCGGGCGCCAGCGCACCGGCCATGCGCATGTGCCATTCATGCCGGCCATTCGCACCGGCAATCGGGCCGATGCATTATGATTGGCCGCTGGCAGGAGGCAGGAGCGTCCAGCTGCGGCATTCCGGGAGCGCGATTCCGGGGCGCAGCATGGAGGGCGCCGCAGCAGGGCAATGTTTCAGGCGTCACACCAGGAATCCATACGCATGCACGAGGAGCTGCATTGAATTTTCCCTACGAATGGCAGATTGGCTGGCGCTACACGCGCGCCAGCAAGCGCGCCAGCCGCAACACCTTTATTTCCTTCATCTCGATGATTTCCATGTTTGGCATTGCGCTGGGCGTGGCGGCGCTGATCGTGGTGCTGTCGGTGATGAACGGTTTCCAGAAGGAAGTGCGCGACCGCATGCTGTCGGTGCTGTCGCATATCGAGATCGTGTCGCCCACGGTGCTGCCGGACTGGCAGGTGACAGCGCGCGAGGCGCGGCAGAATCCCGAGGTCATCGGCGCGGCGCCCTACATTGGCGCACAGGCCATGCTGAGCCGCGACGAGACCGTACGCGGCGTGCTGCTGCGCGGCGTGTCGCCGGCCGACGAGCCCTCGGTGTCGGATATCGGCACGACGGTACGCGATGGCAGCCTGAACAGCCTCGTGCCAGGCAATTTCGACATCATCCTCGGTAGCGAACTGGCACGCGCGCTCGGCGTGCGTACCGGCGACAAGGTGACGCTGATCGCGCCGCAGGGCACCATCACCCCCGCCGGGGTGCTGCCGCGCATGAAGCAGTTCAACGTGGTCGGCGTATTCGACTCCGGCCATTTCGAGTTCGACAGCGCGCTGGCGCTTGTGCACCTGCAGGACGCCGAGACGCTGTTCCGCCTCGCCGGCCCGACTGGCGTGCGGCTCAAGCTCAAGGATATGCAGCGCGCACCGCTGGTGGCGCACGATCTGGCACGTACCATGTCCGGCGAACTGTATATCCGCGACTGGTCGCAGCAGAACCGCAACTGGTTTGCGGCGGTGCAGACCGAGAAACGCATGATGTTCATCATCCTCACGCTGATCATCGCGGTGGCGGCGTTCAATCTGGTCTCCACGCTGGTGATGACGGTGACCGACAAGCAGGCCGATATCGCCATCCTGCGCACCATGGGCGCGCAGCCTTTCTCGATCATGAAGATCTTCATCGTGCAGGGCGTGGCCATCGGCTTTATCGGCACCGTGCTGGGCGTGGCGGGCGGGACGCTGATTGCCACCAATATCGATGTGATCGTGCCGGCCATCGAACGGTTGCTGGGGGTGCAGTTCTTGCCGAAGGACATCTACTTCATCAGCTCGCTGCCGTCCGATCCGCGTCTGAATGACATCGTCACCATCGGCGTGATCTCCTTTGTGCTGGCCACGCTGGCCACCCTGTATCCCAGCTGGCGTGCGGCGCGCGTCAATCCGGCGGAGGCGCTGCGCTATGAATAACGGAACCGTGCTGCAGGCAGAAGGCCTGACGAAATCCTTCTCGCAGGGTGGCCTGCATGTGGATGTGCTGAAGGGCATCGATGTGTGTGTCGAGGCGGGCGAAAAGGTCGCCATTGTGGGCGCTTCCGGCTCAGGCAAGAGCACGCTGCTGCATGTGCTGGGCGGGCTGGACGAGCCGACGGCCGGCACGGTTGCCCTGCAGGGGCGGCCCTTTACCTCGCTGTCGGAAAAGGAACGCAACCGCCTGCGCAACGAGAAGCTGGGGTTTGTCTACCAGTTCCACCACCTGCTGCCGGAGTTCACGGCACTCGACAATGTCGCCATGCCCCTGCGCATCCGCGGGCTGCGCCAGAACGACGCGCGCGAGCAGGCGCAGGCCATGCTGGCGCGCGTGGGTCTGGCCGGGCGCTCCGCGCATCGCCCCGGCGAGCTGTCCGGCGGCGAGCGCCAGCGCGTGGCCATGGCGCGGGCGTTGGTCGGGAATCCGGCCTGTGTGCTGGCGGACGAGCCCACCGGCAACCTCGATGACGTAACCGCGGGCGGCGTGTTCGACCTGATGCTCGAGCTGTCGCAGACGCTGGGCACCAGTTTTGTTATCGTGACGCACGATCCGGAACTGGCCGGCCGCTGCGACCGCGTGTTGCGGTTGCGCGAAGGGCATCTGCACACGGAACGGTAGAGCAGGGCAACTGCCATGTGGATCGACACCCATTGCCATCTCGACGCCACGGAATTCGACGCCGATCGCGATATAGTGGTGGCGTCGGCGCATGCGGCAGGCGTGGGGCATATCGTGATTCCCGCCGTGGCGGCGTGGAATTTCGAGCGCGTGCGCCATCTCGCGCACCAGTATGCGGGTTGCGTCTATGCGCTCGGCATCCATCCGATGCTGGCACCACAGGCTACGGATGCCGATCTCGGGACGCTGCGGCGTGAGATCGAGGCTTCGCTCGACGATCCTCTCTTCATCGGTGTTGGCGAGATCGGGCTGGACTATTTCGTGCCGGGCCTCGATGCCGAACGGCAGATGGCTGTGTATGTGGCGCAACTGAAACTGGCACGCGAGTTCGATCTGCCTGTACTGCTGCATGTGCGTAAATCGCAGGACCAGGTCGCGGCGCAACTCCGCAAGATGGGTGTCCACGCCGGCATCGCGCACGCCTTCAACGGCAGCCCGGAGCAGGCGTACCGTTTCATCGATCAGGGCTTGAAGCTGGGCTTCGGCGGCAACATGACATTCTCGCGTGCCAACCGCATCCGGCGTCTTGCCACGGAGTTGCCGCTCGATGCCCTGGTGCTGGAAACCGATGCACCCGACATTGCCCCGGCCTGGCTGGCGGACGACCAGTTCGGCGAGCAGGGCAAGGTCCGCAACGTGCCGGCCGAGGTTGCCGGGATTGCACGTGCACTGGCGGACCTGCGCGGCATGAGCCTCGCGGATCTGTCGCGCCATATGCAAAACAATTCGCTGGAAGCACTGCCGCGTCTGCGAACCCGGTTTTCGGATGCCCCGGACGCTCGTGAGTGACTGATCTGGCTGGATGGTCAGGAACATGTATCCCTGACCATCCGTTCGGCTTACCTCTTGGCCTGCGCGCCAGGCAGCGGCGCGCCAGTGGTGGCGCTCCAGAATCTCACCGTGCCGTCTTCCGCGCCGGAGGCAATGAGCTTTCCGTTCGCGGCGGGAACGATCATGCTGATGCGCCCCTTGGGCATATCGGACGTGCGGAAGGTTTTCTCGCCATCCGCATCCCATTTCCCGATCTCACTGCCGACATCGAGTGAGTAGACATGCTTGCCGGAAGAATCGGACACGACCTGATACGGCGAGCCCCCGGTCGGGAAGGATCCGGTGGACTCTCCGGACGGGAAGGCAATGGCCCGTACGGACTGCCCCTTTTGCGGAACGTATATCAGGGTCTTGCCGTTATTCACGAACGCCGCCGAACGGACCTCGGTTTGTGCGAGTACCTGGATTTTCTTGCCGGATGCGCGATCCCACAGGTTCAATCCCATATTGGGGTTGCTCGACATCGTCAGGAACTGCGCTTCGTCATGGGTCATCAGCAACTGGGCAATGGCAGACGAAGGCAGCTCGAACTCCGTCTCCTTGCGGATCTTGCCTGTCGCGGGATCGAGTTCTGCGAGGACCGGCCAGGCAGGAGACCGTGAGAAATCGGGCTGACCGATGCCGAAAATCGTCTTGCCATCGCGGCTGAAGGTCATCCGGTCGACCCAGCGCGCGTTGGATGCGTCGGCGATCATGCGGCCGGAGCCGGTATCCCAGATCGCAACGGTCTTTTCCTGAAAGGCGACGAGTCGCTTGCCGTCCGGGCTCAAGGCGAGATCGGCGCGCGAGATTGTCTTGCCCTGGAATGTCCGGATCTGCTTGCCGGTTGCCACGTCCCAGGCGCGGATGTTGCCGGCGCGATCTGCGGTATAGGCGGTCTTGCTGTCCGGGCTGAGTTGCAGGCCGGTGACCCAGCCATCGTTCTGCAGCACCAGTGGTGCGGGTGGCTCGGTATTGGGCTTGTTGACGAGCACCTTGGCCGGGCCGCGTTGCGTGCTGTTGCAAGCGTATGCCGTGATGTCGGCGAATTCAAACGGGCCACGCCGATAGAACTCGTTCATGGCATTGCCCTCCGCCGCCGCCTTGTTGCGTGCGATGGCCCAGCCGTTCACCAGTCCTTTCTTGTGCGTGTAGTACGAGCCGCACATCGGACCAGACCACGCGAGCACGACCTCGCAACTGCGCTTGCCCGCATGGGTCTTGCATTGTGAGAGCGCTTCCGCTTCCGCGGCAGCCTGTGTTGGATGATCGTATGCCCACCCGAAGGCGGTCTTCTTCTGGCCTTCGATGGCCAGGGCGGCAAACTCGGTTGCCTGGTTACCGGCCTGTGCGTGCGAGGCACTGCAAACCGCTGCCAATACCATCGGAACAACACACCGAAGCACACCAACTCGATCCATTACCCATCCCCCATTTATTTATTTATTAAAAGATTTATCGAAAAACAGAAGCGCCAGATGCCGGCTCGATGAATTCCTTCGGATGCGTGCCGGCCTGGAGTGATTTTTATATCACAAATATGACAGTAAATCGTCACTTACTGTTTCTGGAAGAAAGGGATCCGTGATGAGGTAAAGAAGCGCGAAAGCATTTCTGCACATTCGGGATGAGAGGCGATTGAATGTGCACGGATCGGCTGCGCGAGCGAGTCGACGTGCCTGCATGGCAAATCGGCCGCGAGGGCGGGGCGTCCCGCGATGTCACGCGGTGCAAATGCGTTGACGATCATGCTCAGGAGCAACTTTCGATGCGCGGACTGTTGGCGGCCTTTATCGCAGGAAACTGGTGGTTGCAGCAACAGCAGGCGTTATCGCTGGTCTGGCCCACTGCGTTGTGCGCCGCTTGCGGCATGACCGCCTGGCTTTGTCGCCGGCGTTATCGTCCGGTGACGATTGTCGCGTGGACATGTTGCGCATTTCTGGGCGGACAGGCCTGGGCCGCACTGCGCGCGGATATCCGGCTGGCTGACAGGCTCGATCCGGGATGGGAAGGGCGGGATGTCATCGTACAGGGCGCCGTGGCCTCATTGCCCACGCCGTTCGAGCGCGGCGTACGTTTCCAGTTCGATGTGCTGGCCAGCACGCCGCCTGGCGTCGTACCGCAGAGGCTGGCGTTGACGCGATATGACGCGCCCGATGCAGCGGCCTCAACCATGCTCGCACCGCTCGTGCCGGGCGACCGATGGCAGTTGCGCGTGCGCCTGCGTCAACCGGTCGGCAGCGCCAATCCGCATACCTTCGACTACGAATACTGGCTGCTGGAACAGGGTGTGCGCGCGACGGGCTATGTGCGTGCCGGGCCGGACAACCGGCGCTTGTCGGAGGCCGGCATGCGCGTTGGGTGGCGCATCGAACGCTGGCGCGATGCAGTACGCCGGCACGTGCTGGCGAGCATGCCGGCGGAGGCACCGTATGCGGGCGTACTGGTAGCGCTGGTGGTCGGCGACCAGAGGGGGATCGATGCGGCGGACTGGAACATGTTTAACCGGACAGGCATTGGTCACCTGATCAGCATTTCCGGCCTCCACATCACCATGATCGCCAGCCTGTTCGGTGTGGTGGTGGCATGGTTGTGGCGTTACTCGTTTGGCCTGGGACGCTGGTTGCACCGGCCACTGCCATTGCGCTGGCCGGCGCGTTCCGCAGGCATCGTCGCCGGGATTGTGGCGGCGGCGCTGTATTGCCTGCTGGCAGGCATGCAGGTGCCGGCGCAGCGCACATTGATCATGCTCACGGTGGTGGGGCTCGGTTTTCTTGCCGGGCGGGGCAGCCATCGCGGCCACGTGCTGGGCTGGGCGGCAGTGCTGGTGGTATTGGCCGATCCATGGGCCGTGTGCGCGGCGGGGTTCTGGCTGTCCTTCGGTGCGGTGGCGCTGATTTTCCTGATGCATCCCGTGCAGTATGCACCGGCGTGGGGCGCCCGCATGCCGCGGCGCTGGACGGGCGTGGCTGCGGCAGCGCGCCTGCAGTGGGTGCTGACGGTCGGACTCGTGCCGCTTACCTTGCTACTGTTTCAGCAGGTATCGGTCGTGTCTCCGCTGGCCAATGCTGTCGCGATTCCAGTCGTCAGTTTTATCGTCACGCCACTGGCGCTGCTGGGAGCCGCGCTGCCGGAGCCGGTGGCGACGCTCTTGCTGGCCGCGGCACACACGATGTTTGCGTGGCTGGTGGTCATCCTGGCGTGGCTCGGGGCGCAGTCATGGGCCGTCTGGCAGGCGGCCGCGCCACCGGCATGGGCGGTACTTGCGGGTATGGCGGGCGTCACGCTGTGGCTGGTACCCGGCGGCGTCGCCAGTTGGCCGCTGCGGGTCCATGCGTGTGTCCTGCTGTTGCCCTTGTGCCTGGTGCGCGCGCCGCGTCCCGCGCATGGCGAGTGGCGCATCACTGCGCTCGATGTGGGGCAGGGTACGGCGGTCCTGGTCGAGACTGCGCAGCACCGGTTGCTGTACGACGCCGGGCCGGCCTACGGGGCAAGCAGCGCGGGCGAACGTGTCATTGCACCGTACCTGCGCGGCCTGGGTGCCGCGCATCTGGACCGGCTGGTGATCAGCCATGAAGACAGCGATCATGTCGGCGGTGCGCCCGCCGTGCTCGACGCTGTGCGTGTATCCCATCTGCAGGCCGCGCTGCCGGCCGGACATATGCTGTGGCAAACGGCAACGCAGCAGGGGACCGCAACCACGGTATGCGCTGCGGGACAGCATTGGGAATGGGATGGCGTGCGCTTCGAGATCCTGCATCCGGCACCCGGCGACGGGCAGCGGGAAACCCTGGCGAGCAATGCGCGCAGTTGCGTGCTGCGCGTCGCCAACATCCGTCATGCAGCACTGCTCACGGGCGATATCGGCCTTGCGGAAGAACTGCAGATCATTGGCCGGTCGATACCCGGGCATTTGCTGGCAGATATCTTGCTAGTTCCGCATCATGGCAGCGGTACTTCATCCGGTAGTCGCTTCCTGGAGGCTGTGGCTCCATCCCTGGCAATTTTCCAGATGGGTTACCGCAATCGCTATGGGCACCCGCGCGCCGACGTGTGGGCGCGCTACGGTGCGTACGGGGTGCAGCGCCTGCGTACGGATCGTGCCGGTGCGGTCATGGTGGACAGCGCCGGCCCGCTCCTGGAGGTCAGCGCCTGGCGTGACATCGCGCCGCGATACTGGCATGTGCGCTGACCGATGTCATGGCGGGGAACAGGTGGGTGTGGGGATGTGTGGCGTCAGACTTGGCATGAGGCCCGGAGCACGCCGGGGCGGCGGTTGATGGCGTCCGGACCACGGGGGATGGCATCGGGCGCATGCGTTGACGCGCCCCGTGCGACGCGTTATACCTGTCGCATACCCAGCGGCCGGGGAAATGACAGTTCGGGAGATTCCATGCAAGTGCGGAGTTACGACGAAATGGTCGACTGGCAGGAAGGGCAATCGACGCGCTTTCAGCCGGGAACGGCGTTGCCAGCGGGAACCGTACGGCAGCACTACCAGCGCTTTGCGGACTGGCTGGGGCGGCAGACGCCCGAGGCCATGGAAGACAAGCGCGCGGAGGCCGAACTGATCTTCCAGCGGGTTGGCATCACCTTCGCAGTCTATGGCGATGCCGGTGGCGGTACCGAGCGGACCATTCCGTTCGATGCGATTCCGCGCATCTTTCCGGCCCACGAGTGGGCGTTGCTGGAACGGGGCCTGCGCCAGCGCGTGCGCGCGCTCAACATGTTCCTGCACGATATCTACCACGACCAGAACATCGTGCGCGCCGGGGTGATCCCGCCCGACCAGATCTACAACAATGCCCAGTACCGGCCGGAAATGCTCGGCGTGGCGGTGCCGCGCGACATCTATGCGCATGTCGCCGGCATCGATGTGGTGCGCGCTGGCGAGGGCGAGTTCTACGTGCTGGAGGACAACCTCCGCGTGCCGTCTGGCGTATCGTACATGCTGGAAAACCGCAAGATGATGATGCGGCTGTTTCCCGACCTGTTTGCGCGCAACCGCGTCGCGCCGGTGGCGCATTATCCCGACTTGCTACTGGACATGCTGCGCAGCGTCGCGCCATCGTCGATCAACGATCCCACCGTGGTGGTGCTGACCCCGGGCATGTACAACTCGGCGTACTTCGAGCATGCCTTCCTGGCGCAGCAGATGGGCGTCGAGCTGGTCGAGGGGCATGACCTGTTCGTGCAGGACCAGCGGCTCTACATGCGTACCACGCAAGGTCCACAGCGTATCGACGTGATCTATCGGCGGGTCGATGACGATTTTCTTGATCCACTGGTGTTCCGGCCCGATTCGGCGCTAGGCGCGGCCGGGCTGATGTCGGTCTACCGCGCCGGCAACGTGGCCATCGCCAACGCCATCGGCACTGGCGTGGCGGACGACAAGTCGATCTATCCCTACGTCCCGGACATGATCCGCTTCTATCTCGGCGAAGAGGCGCTCCTCAACAACGTGCCGACCTATATGTGCCGCAAGCCGGATGACCTGGCCTACGTGCTCGACCACATGCATGAGCTGGTGGTGAAGGAAACGCACGGCGCGGGCGGCTACGGCATGCTCGTAGGCCCGGCGGCCACGCAGGCCGAGATCGAGACCTTCCGCGAGGTCGTCAAGAGTCGTCCCCATCAGTACATTGCGCAGCCGACGCTTGCGTTGTCGACCTGTCCAACCTATGTCGACGCTGGCATCGCGCCGCGCCATATCGACCTGCGGCCGTTCGTGCTGTCCGGCAAGGAAGTGCGCATGGTGCCAGGCGGGCTGACGCGCGTGGCCCTGCGCGAGGGTTCGCTGGTGGTGAATTCCTCGCAGGGCGGCGGCACCAAGGATACATGGGTGCTTGAATGACATTGTTGCGCGCACTTATGCCCACGACGCTCCGGGAGACCGCATCATGCTGAGCCGCACGGCTGACCATCTGTTCTGGATGGCGCGCTATACCGAACGTGCGGAGAACACCGCGCGCATGCTCGATGTTAACTACCAGACCTCGCTGCTGCCGCAGGCCGTGGATGAAGCCGAGCAGGGCTGGTGGGCGATGCTCGACATCAGCGAGCTGACCCAGGTATACGACGAGAAATACGGGCTGCTGTCGCGCGACGATGTGATCGATTTCATGGTGCGCGACATGACCAATCCGTCGTCCATCATGAGCTGCCTGCGCTCGGCACGCGAAAATGCGCGGGCGGTGCGTGGTTCGCTGACGACGGAAGTGTGGGAGACCATCAACACAACATGGCTCGAGGTACAGAAACTGATCTCGGGCAATATCCTGCGCGACGATCCGTCGCAGTTCTTCGAATGGGTCAAATTCCGGTCCCACCTGTCGCGCGGCGTCCAGTTCGGCACCATGCTCAAGGACGAAGCGTTCCACTTCATGCGCCTTGGCACCTTCCTGGAGCGCGCCGACAACACGGCGCGGATCCTGGATGTGAAATTCCGCTCCGCCAGCACGCCGCTGCGAGCGCTGTCGCAGGCCGAGGCGCCAGCTGAGGCGCAGGACCGGCAAGCTGATTTCTACCAGTGGGTCGCGGTATTGCGCTCGGTCTCTGGCTTCGAGGTGTATCGCAAGGTATATCGCGATGTTGTCACGCCGCGCCGCGTGGCCGAACTGTTGATCCTGCGCGCGGACATGCCGCGCTCGCTGGCGGCGAGCATGGAAGAGGTCGTTGGTATCCTGCAACTGGTCGCCAACGCGCAGTCGGGCGAAACGTTGCGGCAGGCCGGCAAGCTGCATGCCGACCTGCGCTTTGCACGTATCGACGACATTTTCGGCGTGGGCATGCATGCCTACCTGACCGATTTTCTCGAGCGCATCGGGACGCTGGGCAACGGCATCAGCGAGGATTTTCTCGTGCCGCTGGCGTTCAGCTGAGGTTAGCCTGGAAGTGGCGAAGGTCGGCCAAGAGGCTGCCAGAATGGGCGGGGAACCGGAAACCGGTGTGGTGTCACTTCATTCAGTCACAATATGGGGCCCTGACAGGATCGCATTGCCGTGAAGTACCGTATCCACCATAAAACCGAGTACCGCTATGCCGAGCCGGTGCACCACAGCGTGCACGAGCTGCGGCTGACGCCGCAATCCGGCCCACTGCAGCAGGTCGAGGCGTGGCAGGTGCGCGTGCCGGGCACGCTGCACGAGACGGTGGATGCGTTCGGCAATCTGGTGCAGACCTTTTCCCTTTCGCGCCCCACCACGCGGATGGCGATCGAGGCCAGCGGCATTGTCGAGGTCCGGTCGGGCAGTGCCATCTTCAACGATGCGCCGCTGGCGGGGCAGTACCGCGTTTCGCCGCTGTATTTCGCCTCGGGCACGCCGCTGACGCAGGCGCCGCCGGACATGGTGGCATTCGCGGCTCCCTATCTGGCGGGCGGCGTGACGCCGGCGGCATTGCAAAGCCTGGTGGAAGCTATTGCAGACCGTGTGCAGTACGTTTCGAACACCACGGATGTCGGCACGACGGCGGCGGAAGCCTTTGCGCTGGGCATGGGCGTGTGCCAGGACCAGGCGCAGGTCATGGTCGCCTGTTGCCGGGCCTTCGGCATTCCGGCACGCTACGTCAGCGGCTACTTCCACGCGGTGGATGCCCCCAATCTGGCAAGTCATGCGTGGGCCGACATTTGCCTGGATACCGCGCAGCACACCTGGACCAGTCTCGATGTCACGCACGCCTGCCCCACCGATGAGCGCCATGTCCGCCTGGCGGTCGGCCGCGATTACCAGTCGGCCGCGCCTATCCGTGGCGTGCGGCAGGGCGGCGGGGCCGAATCGATGGAGGTGTCGATCCGCATCGACGTCACGGATGCCGGGTAGCCTGCGCGGCCTGACACCATTGTTTGCATCCATCGCCATGATTTGAGCCCCGCGTCTAAAGCATCTGCCGCCAGCCGCGCTAGAATGCCAAAATAGGTGTCGCGTACAGGTGCCCGCCAGGCTGGAACGGACATTGCATCACAAGCAATGCACCCGGCGCCCGGTGCCGATCCTGTCCAACCAACTGCCCACGATTGCGATTTCCATGACTTACTGTGTTGCCATGTGCCTCGATGACGGGCTCGTGTTTCTCTCCGACTCCCGAACCAATGCCGGGGTCGACGCGATCTCGACCTTCCGCAAGATGACCGTGTTCGAGCAGGCCGGCGACCGCGTCATGGTGCTGCTGACTGCCGGTAACCTGGCCATCAGCCAGTCGGTCCGCCAGTACCTGATGGAAGGCCGCGAGCAGCGTTCGCTGTGGGAGGCCCGCGACATGTTCGAGGCCGCCACGCTTGTTGGCGACGCCATCCGCGCGGTGCACCGGCGCGATGCCGAATCGCTGAAAGGTTTCGGCATCGACTTCAATATCAGCATGATCTTCGGCGGCCAGATCAAGGGCGAGCGCCCGCGGCTGTTCCAGATGTATTCTGCGGGCAACTTCATCGAAGCCACGCAGGAGAACTGCTATTTCCAGATTGGCGAGGCCAAATACGGCAAGCCCATTCTGGACCGCGTGCTGACGCCGCAGATGCCGCTCGACGAGGCCGCCAAGTGCGCGCTGATCTCGATGGACTCCACGCTCAAGTCGAATGTGTCGGTGGGGCTGCCGCTCGACCTGCTGGTCTATGGCGTTGACGAACTGGCCGTGTCGCGCTTCGTTACCGTCGACGAAAACAATGCCTACTTCAAGATGATCCGCAAGGCCTGGGGCCAGCGCTTGCGACAGGTGTTCGACGAGGTGCGGGATCCGGTATGGGATGCCTCCGTCTCCGCCGAGCATCCGCTGCGCATGAGCGGCGGGACGCATGGCAGCGTGCCGCTGTATGCGGTCAAGCCGACCGGTACCGGCAAGGGCAACTGAACGATCGGCGCCATGGGCGACATCCTGCATTTCTCGCATGCCAACGGGTTTCCGGTGGCCACATATCGCAAACTGTTTGCAGCACTCGAAGGGCAGTTCGAAATCCGCGCCGTCGACCGTTTCGGGCACGATCCCCGTTATCCGGTCACGCGCGGCTGGCCGCATCTGGTGGATGAGCTGCTGGCTGCGATTACCGAGGGTTACCGCGAACCGGTGTGGCTGGCCGGGCATTCGCTGGGTGGCTTCCTGTCGCTGATGGCGGCGCTGCGCGCGCCCGAGCGGGTCAAGGGCGTGGTGATGCTCGATTCGCCGATCATCGCCGGATGGCGTGCGCGGGTGCTGCGCATGGCGCAGACACTGGGCCTGGACGAGCGGCCGTCGCCTGCGTACCGTACCAAGACGCGCCGTACCCACTGGGATAACGCCGATGCCGTATGGCAGCACTTCAAGGCCAAGCCGAATTTCGCTCGCTGGGATGACGACGTACTGCGCGATTACGCCCACCATGCGACCGAGCCGACCGGCCGGGCCGCCGAACGGACATTGCGTTTCCAGCGCGACATCGAATACCGCATCTACCGGACCTTGCCGACCCGGCTGGGCCGGCGTGTCGCCGAGGGAACGCCATTTCCCGTCGCTTTCGTGGCCGGGACGCGCTCGCGCGAACTGCGCCAGTGCGGGTTGGCCGCCACACGCCGGCTGGTAGGCGCGCGGCTGCGCTATCTGGAGGGCGGTCACCTGTTCCCGATGGAGCGCCCGCTGGATACCGCGGAAGCGATCCTGGCACTGATTGACGAGATGCGCACCTACCCGGCACGCGCCGGTAGGCCATCCCAAGGCAGGTCCACGCTGCCGCTCTCCGGGCGCTGACCCGGGGCATCCGGCTTTTTTCCGGATGCCCCGCAAAAAGCTGGCCGAAGAGGGCGATGGGGGCTGTGGTCGGGCGGGGTGCTGAGGTATAATCCCAATTTCCTCGGCAAGTCAGGTTTATGACCAAATTCGTCTTCGTCACCGGCGGCGTCGTTTCTTCCCTGGGCAAGGGAATCGCCGCCGCGTCGCTTGCGGCTATCCTCGAGTCGCGTGGTCTCAAAGTCACCCTTCTGAAACTCGATCCCTACATCAATGTCGATCCGGGCACCATGAGCCCGTTTCAGCATGGCGAGGTGTTCGTGACCGAGGACGGTGCCGAAACCGATCTGGACCTGGGGCACTACGAACGGTTCATTTCCGCCAAGATGCGGAAGTCGAACAACTTCACCACCGGCCAGATCTACGAATCGGTGATCCGCAAGGAGCGCCGTGGCGAGTATCTCGGCAAGACGGTACAGGTCATTCCGCACATCACCAACGAAATCCAGTCGTTCGTCGAACGCGGTGCCTCGGCCACCTTCGATGGCAAGGCCGATGTAGCCATTATCGAGATTGGCGGCACGGTGGGCGATATCGAGTCCCTGCCGTTCCTCGAGGCCGCGCGTCAGATGAGCCTGCGCCTGGGCCGTCACCAGGCGGCCTTTGTGCACCTTACGCTGGTGCCGTTTATCGCCAGCGCCGGCGAACTGAAGACCAAGCCGACCCAGCACTCGGTGCAGAAGCTGCGCGAGATCGGCATCATCCCGAGCGCGCTGCTGTGCCGCGCCGATCGCCCCATCCCGGACGATGAGCGCGCCAAGATTTCGCTGTTCGCCAACATGCCGCAGGAATCGGTGATTTCTGTCTGGGACGTGGACACCATCTACAAGATTCCGCAGATGCTGCACGACCAGGGCCTGGACCGCATCATTTGCGACGAGCTGCAGATCGATGCGCCGCCGGCCAACCTCGACATGTGGGCGCGCCTCGTGCACGCGATGGACAACCCGCAGCACGAGATCACCATCGGCATGGTCGGCAAGTATGTCGACCTGACCGAATCGTACAAATCGCTGATCGAGGCGCTGCGCCATGCCGGGCTGCACACCTCGACACGGGTCAATATCGAATACATCGATTCCGAGGAAGTGGAGGCGGGTGGCACCGCCGTGCTGTCGCGCCTCGATGCCATCCTCGTACCGGGCGGCTTCGGTAAGCGCGGTACCGAAGGCAAGATCGCCGCAATCCGCTATGCCCGCGAGAACAAGGTGCCGTATCTCGGCATCTGCCTCGGCATGCAGCTGGCGGTGATCGAGTTCGCGCGCCACGTGGCGGGCATGGCCGACGCCAACAGTACCGAATTCAATCTCGAGACCGAGCACCCGGTGGTGGCGCTGATCACCGAGTGGCTGGACCGCGAAGGCAAGGTCGAACAGCGGTCGGCCGAGTCTGATCTGGGTGGCACCATGCGCCTGGGTGCGCAGAAATGCCCCGTGACGCCGGGGACGCGCGCCGCGCAAATCTACGGTACTGAGGTCAACGAGCGCCACCGCCATCGCTACGAGGTCAACAATTACTATGTGCCGGCGCTGGAAGCTGCCGGGCTGGTGATCTCCGCGCGCACGCCGTCGGAGAACCTGCCCGAGATCATGGAGTTGCCGGCCGCCACGCACCCGTGGTTCGTCGGCGTGCAGTTCCACCCCGAATTCACGTCCACGCCGCGCGACGGGCATCCGCTGTTCAAGGCGTATGTCGAAGCCGCGCTGGCGCGGCAAAGCCAGGCGGCCACTGCCTGATTACCCTGAGACAAGCGGAGACCCCCATGCCAGCCGGATACATCGTAGCCTACGTCGACGTCACCAATCCCGAGCAGTATGAGCAGTACAAGGTGCTGTCGAGCCGCGCCTTCGAGGTGCATGGCGCGAAGGTGCTGGTGCGCGGTGGCAAGGTTGCGCCGGTCGAAGGTGAATGGCAGCCGACGCGGGTCGTGGTACTGGAGTTTCCCTCATTCGAGGCGGCCCGGTCGTTCCACGACAGCGAAGAATACCGGGCTGCCCGCGCCGCGCGCGAGGGCGCGGCCAAGATGAACATGATCGTGGTCGAAGGCATCTGAGCCCGAGCGACCACATCCGCGTGACCGCATGATTCGCGCGCACAGCCTGCGAACCGGCTGGCGCACAACGCTATACAGGTAACAGAGGACTATCCATGAGTGCAATCGTCGATATCATTGGCCGCGAGGTTCTGGACTCGCGCGGCAACCCCACCGTCGAATGCGACGTGCTGCTGGAATCGGGCGTGATGGGCCGTGCGGCCGTTCCGTCGGGTGCGTCGACCGGCTCGCGTGAAGCCATCGAACTGCGCGACGGCGACAAGAGCCGCTACCTCGGCAAGGGCGTGCTCAAGGCCGTGGAGCACATCAACACCGAGATCTCCGAGGCCATCATGGGTCTCGATGCGTCCGAGCAGGCGTTCCTCGACCGTACCCTGATCGACCTCGACGGTACCGACAACAAGGCCCGCCTGGGCGCCAACGCCACGCTGGCCGTGTCGATGGCTGTGGCCAAGGCCGCTGCCGAGGAAGCCGGCCTGCCGCTGTACCGCTACTTCGGCGGTTCGGGTGCGATGCAGATGCCGGTGCCGATGATGAACATCGTCAACGGCGGCGCGCATGCCAACAACAGCCTGGACATCCAGGAATTCATGATCATGCCGGTGAGCCAGGGCAGCTTCCGCGAAGCACTGCGCTGCGGCGCCGAGGTGTTCCACGCGCTCAAGAAAATCCTGTCCGACAAGGGCATGTCGACCGCGGTTGGCGACGAAGGCGGCTTTGCCCCGAACTTTGCCAGCAACGAGCAGTGCCTGAGCACCGTGCTCACGGCCATCGAGCGCGCCGGCTACCGCCCGGGCGAAGACGTGCTGCTGGCGCTTGACTGCGCCAGCACCGAGTTCTTCCATGAGGGCGAAGACAAGTACCGCCTGGAAGGCGAAGGCCTGCAACTGACGGCCGGCGAATTCGCCGACTACCTGGCCAACCTGTGCGACAAGTTCCCGATCGTGTCGATCGAAGACGGCATGGCCGAGAACGACTGGGACGGCTGGAAGCTGCTGACCGAACGCGTCGGCAAGAAAGTCCAGCTGGTGGGCGACGACCTGTTTGTCACCAATACCAAGATCCTGCGCGAAGGTATCGACAAGGGCATCGCCAACTCGATCCTCATCAAGATCAACCAGATCGGTACGCTGACCGAAACCTTCGCCGCCATCGAGATGGCCAAGCGTGCCGGCTACACCGCCGTGATCTCGCACCGCTCGGGTGAAACCGAGGACAGCACCATCGCCGACATCGCCGTCGGTACCAACGCTGGACAGATCAAAACCGGCTCGCTGTCGCGTTCGGACCGCATCGCCAAGTACAACCAGCTGCTGCGCATCGAGGAAGACCTTGGCGATATCGCCAGCTACCCCGGCAAGGGCGTGTTCTACAATCTGCGTTAATGCCATGTGCCGGAGCCTGATTCCGGCACGCGCCGCGGCGCGGCCCTCCGGCGAGCACTGCCGGGATGGCCGTGGCGCGGCATTCGCCACTTCTCGCTTCTCGCTATCGTCGAACGAGCTGACATGCGCCTGATTTCCCTGATCCTGCTCGTGCTGCTGATCGCCATCCAGTTTCCGCTCTGGCTGGGGAAGGGCGGCTGGCTGCGCGTCTGGGAGCTCGACCGCCAGGTTACCGAGCAGGATGCCAAGAACCAGACCCTGAAGTCGCGCAACGCCAAGCTGGCCGGCGAGGTGCGCGATCTCAAGGAAGGCACGGGCGCCATCGAAGAGCGTGCGCGCCATGAGCTGGGCATGGTCAAGGAGGGCGAAGTCTTCGTCCAGTTCGTTGCTCCTGCTCCCGCGACCAGCGCCACTCCACCGCTGCCACCACCGCCGCCGAAGCCTGAATCCGGCCGCCGGTAGTCCGCCATGAACTGGCTGGAAGCTGCATCATTCGCGCTGTCGCTCGCCTGCGTCGCCTGCAATATCCGTCAGAATCCCTTGGGCTGGGTCTTCGCCATCGCCGGCGCGGGCCTGTATGCCATCGTGTTCTTCGAGGCGCGTCTGTATGGCGATGCAGGCCTGCAGCTATTCTTTATCGGGACCTCGGTGTTCGGTCTCTGGCAGTGGCTGTTCGGCCATATGCCGGATGCCGACGCACCCTTGCGCCCGCGCCGCATGGATCGCCGTGCGCTGGCGATAGCCGGTGCTGGCTGGGCCGGCGGCTATGCCATGTTGGCGTGGTTTCTGTCACGCCACACCAATTCCGATGTTCCGCACATCGATGCTTTCCTCACGGCCGGCAGCATCGTCGGCCAGTTTGCGCTGGCGCGCAAGTTCATCGAGAACTGGTGGATCTGGCTGGTGGTGGACGCGCTGTATATTGGCCTGTACCTGCACAAATCGCTCTACCTGACAGCAGTGCTGTATGCCCTGTTCGTGGTGATGTGCGTGGCGGGACTGCGGCAATGGAAGCAGGCCCTGGCAAGATGAGCGCATGCGTGTGTTGGGTGCGGCCCTGTGGCCAGCAGTGGAAGATGTGGCGGAGGGTGCAATGACGTCCGCACGGAGCACTGTTTTGTCCCCGGCGAAGCGCCACGCTGGTCATGTCACGACGGTGGCCATCCTCGGTGCGGAATCGACGGGCAAGTCTGATCTGTCCGTGGCGCTGGCCGAGCACTACCGCCTGCGCGGCATCACTGCCACAGTGGTGCCGGAATACCTGCGCACCTTCGTCGACCGCAAGGGCGATGTCCCGGTCGAGCCGGAGCAACGCCATATCGCCCGCATGCAGCGCGCTGCCGAGCTGTGCGCGCGCCGCGCCGTGGCACGCCAGGGCGGCGGGCTTGTGCTGTGCGATACCACGCCGTTGATGACGGCCATCTACAGCCGCTTCTGCTTCCACACCTGCGATGCAGAAACGGCACGGCTGGCGGCATTGCACGACTATGCACTGACGCTGATTACCCTCCCGGATATTCCCTGGGTGGCCGATGGCCTGCAACGGGCAAGCGAGGACGTGCGCGATGCGATCCATCGCCGTGTGCTTGCGGCTTGCCGCGCGCATGGGGTTGATTATGTCCGGATCGGCGGATCGCCAGCCGAGCGGCTGGCACAGGCCACCCTGCAGATCGATCGCGTGTTGCGGCTTGAGGGATGAGCGCCACCGGACAGGTCCGAGTGACCTGACTGGCAGCCATTGTCGTGTGTGGGCGGACGTCGAGCAGGGCGTTTCAGCCTGTCACCGGACTTACCACCAGCCCGGCCCCCAGTAATAGCCTGGGTATCCGATGCTGACACCCACCCCGCCGCGGTGCCGCCCCCGGCTACCCCAGTGGCCGTAGAAGCCGACGCCGCCGACATACGGCATGACATAGGCGGGGTAGGCTGGATAGGCCACATACGGATATGGATACGCGCGATAGGCATAGGCGCGGTAGGCAGCGCGGCGTTCCGCCGTGATGGCGGCTTCCTGCTCGCGCAGGATGCGGGCGTTCTCGGCATCGAGCTGCTGGCGCTCCTTGGCGCTCAGGGCTGGCGGCGGAGCCGCGGCCGCGCCATCCGGCAGGCGTGCCATGCGCGGGCTACCATCCGGGCCACGGTCGATCACGGTACATCCGCCCAGCGCCACAGCCAGTATCAGCGCCAGGGCCAGACGCCGGTTGGATCTGTCATGGTCATGCATGGTGAATGGCCTCCGGGTCGCGATAGCGGTTGGACGGTTGCCCTCTGGAACAAGTTTCCGGCGTCTGGGTCGCAGTACGCCTGGATCGTCAATGATGCAGGTTCGACGCCGCCTTGACGGTCTGCGATACCGGTTTTTCGGTGAACAGGTGCGCACAGTCCACGGCATCGAAGGCATAGTGCTGGCCGCAGAACTCGCAGTTCACATCCACCTGGTTTCGTTCCGCCAGCACGCTCGCGACCTCTTCCTCGCCGAGCATGCGCAGCATGGCGCCGACCTTGATGCGCGAGCACGAGCAGTTGAAATGCGGCTGGCGCGGCTCGAACAGACGCACGCCAGCCTGCTGGGTTTCCTCCCAGAACAGGCGGCGCAGCAGGGTTTCCGGCGGCACCTCGAGCAGTTCCTCGGTCTGCAGCGTGCCGCCGAGATGGCACACGCGTTCCCAGGTATCGAGGTCCTGCGCCGATACGCCGGGTGCGAGCGGCTGGCCGGTTTCGCCAATGACGGAGCCATCCGTTCCCGTCATGGATTTGCCGCCGTAGGTCGGCAGGCGCTGCAGCAGCATGCCGGACGCGACATTACCGTCGGCCGCGAGCCACAGCCGCGTATCGAGTTGCTCCGAGGTCAGCATGTAATGCTCGAGGACCGCGCTCATGTCGGGCAGCGGGCCCTGGCGGCCAGACAACGGCACCACGCCCTGGTACGGTTGCTGGCCGGGCAGCTTGTCCTGCGGATCGAGGGTGATGGCGAAGCGACCCTGGCCGTTCGCATTGACCAGCTCGGCCAATGTGGCGTCGTCGGCAATCTCCACGTCGTCGGCCAGCTTGGCGGTGGCGCGCAGCGACAGATCCGAGTGGCATTCCACCACCAGCATGCGCACCGGGCCGTCACCATGGATCTGCATGACGAGCGCACCGTTGAACTTGAGGTTGGCGGTGAGCAGCGCGGCCGCCGCCGTCATTTCCCCGAGCAGGCGGCGCACGGCCGGCGGATAGGTGCGGCGGCGCGTGATTTCCTGCCAGGTGTCGGACAGGCGGACGAGTTCACCGCGCACCGGCGCGGCTTCGAACATGAATTTCTGCAGGGTGTCGGGTGTGGCTTGGGTCACGTTCAGTCGATTCGCTTCAAAGTAGTCTTGTAGGTGGCCTGGCGCTCGGCATAGCTTTCCGCGCCCATGCGCATGCGTGCCACATCGTCGTCCGTCAGTTGCCGCACGACGCGGGCCGGCGCGCCGAGGATCAGCGAGCGGTCCGGAAAGGTCTTGCCTTCCGTGACGATGGCACCGGCGCCCACCAGGCATTCCTTGCCGATGACGGCATGGTTGAGCACCACGGCCTGGATGCCGATCAGGCTGCCGTCGCCGATGGTGCAGCCATGCAGCATGGCTTGGTGGCCGACGGTCACGTAGTCGCCAAGCGTCAGCGGCGCGCCTGCATCGGTATGCAGGACGGCATTTTCCTGGATATTGCTGGCTTCGCCGATGGTGATGGGATCATTGTCGCCGCGCAGCACCGCGCCGGGCCATACGCTCGCGCGTGCCTTCAGGTACACATTACCGATGACGGTCGCACCGGGCGCGATATAGGCGGAATCGTCCACGGTCGGGGTGAGGTCGCCAAGCTGGTACTGCGCCATGAGGGAAGGGCTCCTGTCGTGAGGTATGGGCGATTGCATCTCTTACAATGCCGGATTCCCAGGATTTTACGCTGATGTCGACTTTCCCATGCATTCGCCGCGCAGCCCTCGCGGCCCTGTGCCAGACCAATCCGGCTGAAAAGGCGCGCACGGTCCGCGCGCTGGCCGCCGATGGCGCGACACGGCCGGATGCGGCGTTTGCGCCGGCGCTGCGGCCCGCTGATTTTCCGGTGGAATGGCGCGCGGCGGTTCCGGGGCGTCCCGCGCAGCCGGAACTGGTCTCCGCACGCTTTGTGCCGCGCCGTGCCGTGGTATCGCGTGAAGGCCGGGCAGCCTTGCTGCATGCGCTCGCGCACATCGAATTCAATGCCATCAACCTGGCGCTTGATGCGGTATGGCGCTTTGATGGCATGCCCGTGCCGTTCTACCGCGACTGGTTGAAGGTGGCGGGCGAGGAGGCGTACCACTTCAGCCTGCTGGCCGAACATCTCGCCCGGCTTGATGCGGCTTACGGGGATTTTCCCGCGCACAATGGACTGTGGGAAATGGCCGAGAAAACGCGTGACGATGTACTCGCGCGCATGGCGCTGGTGCCGCGTACCCTCGAGGCGCGGGGCCTCGATGCCTCGCCGCCGATCCGGGCGCGGCTGGCACAGGCCGGCGACACGGCAGCGGCATCGATCCTCGATGTCATCCTGCGCGATGAAGTGGGCCACGTGGCCATCGGCAACCGCTGGTACCGCTGGTGCTGCGCGCGGGCCGGCGTCGATCCGCTGGCGACCTACGATGTGCTGGTCGAGCGCTACGACGCGCCGCGCTTGCGCGGGCCATTCAATTTCGAGGCGCGTGCGGCAGCCGGTTTCGATGCGGCGGAGTTGGCGCAGTTGCGCGCCACCGCACCGGATGCACCGTCACGCGGCTGAATCGCGTGACGGATCGGGTCGTGTTGTGATGGGGGCAGCGGATCCTGCTGCGCCTGCAGCCGCGGTATCGACAGTGGTTGCAACCGCGGTTTCAGCTGGGGCTTCCGTCGCCAGTGTCGCCATGAATTCCGTGGCCATGGTGTTCAGCAGGGCGATCTCCTCGTCGGACAGTTCGCGCGGTGCCGTATCGAGCAGCGCCAGGCAGCCCAGCACGTAGCCGTCGCGATCCTTCAGCGGCACGCTGCCGTAGAACCGCAGGCTATGGGCCAGCGTCAGCCGGCTGCCGGCAAAGCGCGGATCGCGCGCAATATCCGGGATGACCAGGGCATCATCTTCGTCGAAGATGCGTGCACAGATCGCTTCTTCACGCGCAATCCCGGCATCGCTGCCAGGCAACAGGCTGCCGGGCGTGTGAACCCAGTCGCGATCGAGCCATGCCAGTTGGGCGTAGCGTACGTCGAAGACATCCACCACGCGTTGCAGGAACAAACGGTAGCCCTCGGTGCGATGTGGCGCGAGCGCGCCGCTGGCGTACAGCCGTGCCACGCGTTCGCCGTCATCGGCGGGTTGGGGCATGGGCGCCTGAATGCCCGCCGTGTCGGTCAGTGTGGCCAGGCGCAGGACTAACTCATGCATGCTGTTCACGATGGCCGTGACGCCGAGCTGCTCGGGTGCAGACTCGGCTAGCAGGGCTGGCGGGGCGTTCCACAGGGCGAGGACAATGCGCAGGTCGGGCCAGCGGCGCGTGAGGCGGCGCGCCCAGTGTCGTACCTGCGCACCGGGCCGGGGATGGAACACCGACAGGCAGAGGATCTGCACGCCGTCGAGCCGGTGTGCTTCCGCCGGATTGGCGCCGGCGCTCAAGGCTATGGATTCGTGGCGCGCGTCGTGACCATGCAGGGCCAGCGCATGCGCCATCATGCCGGCCGCCAGCGCATCGACCTCCCAACGGCCGCCAATGCACAGGGCCCGCGGCCCCCCTGCCGGTACGGCGGTTGCCGCGGCCGTGGGCGGATAGGCATCCGCCACTTCCTCCAGGACTTCCGACATGCCATGCACCAGACGCAGCCGGTGCTGGGCGGTAGCCACGTCGGCATAGCGCTCGCAGGCCAGCCGCAGCGCGGGGATGGCGATCTCGTCGAAGACCGTGGTCACCGCCGTGGCCGTACCCGCCGGGGTGGCGGGCGAGGGGAGTTCGGCGTCGATGGCCTCCGTGGTCATCTCGATGGCTTCCTCGACACCCCCGCCGAGCAGCCGCTGGTAGAGCCGTTGCGGCGGCGCCAGGACCGGATCGCTGCCGAGCAGAACCTCCATGAACTGCAGCGACGGAATATAGCGTCCGAGCACCAACAGGCAAACCGTCAGCGGCGTGGATAGGATCAGCCCGATCGGCCCCCAGATGGCGGTCCAGAACATGGCCGAGACAATGATGGAGAGCGTCGATAGCCCTGTACTCGAGCCGTACAGCCATGGCTCGATGACGTTGTTGCTGAGCAGTTCCAGCACCAGGATGACGCCCAGCGTCCACAGCAGCATGTCCCAGGTTGGATCGATGGCAAAGGCCAGCGCCAGCGGAAACGCCGCGGACAGCATCGGCCCGATGTAGGGCACGAAGCGCATGACCGCAGCTACCGTGCCCCACAGCACTGCCCCTGGTACGCCGATGAAATACAGCGCCACACCCAGCGGAATGCCATAGGTGGCATTGACGATCATCTGCATGCGCAGGTAACGACCGATGCGCTCGGCGGCGTCGTCGAGCGCATCGGTCGCGAGGTGCAGGTTGCCGCCCATGAGGCGCAGCAGACGTTCGCGCAGGTCGCTGCGTCCCAGCAGGATCAGGATGACGAAGAGCAGCACCATACCTGCCATTAGCACAGGCGCGCTGACGATGCCCAACCATTCCATCAGCTGCGCCATGGGCGCTTTCGGCGCCGGAATGATCTCGACGCGCTGGATGGCACGGCCTGTTGCCGCTGCGCCGGGTGCGGGCTGACCGGTGGTTTTTGCCAGTTCGCGCTCTACCGTGTTGTAGGTCGATAGCGCGCCATCGAGTGCGCCAGGACCCTTGACGGCCTTGCGCATGCGGGTGAACTTTTCGCGGATGGTGGTCTGGTAAGACGGCAGGTCCTTGCTCAGCGCTGTCACCTGGCTGCCAAGATAGGCACCGGCACCGCCCAGTGCCGCCACCGTGAGGCCGACGACCAGCAGGACGGCCGCCATGCGCGGCACACCCCAGCGCTTGAGGCGCGCCACCGCAGGATCGAGCAGGAAACTGAGCAGGATCGCCAGTGCGAGCGGGATCAGGAGATCGCGGCCGAAGTACAGCGCCGCGATAATCAGGGCGGCAATCAGCAGGCCGGTGAGTAACCGCAGCGCAGGCAGTACCGTGACCAGTTGCGCGGCCGGTGTCTCGCTGTCGTAGTGTCCGGATTTCGCTGCCGTGTTCGTGCGATGCGGCGGCATGCCGTAGGCGAAGCGGTCGCCCCGGCCTGCGAGGGTGTCGCCGGGCGTCGCCGCGTCGCCGGTCCGGTTGGTGTCTGCTTGATCCATGCTGTCGCTGTGCCTCCCGTTCGCCCTGATTTTCTGCCGATCAGGTTGCCGGATCAGTGTAGTGGGCGTATACCGCAGAGTCTGTCAGCGTTCCGCCGATAGCCGCGTCTCGCAAGCGCTGACATTGGCCCGGCGCATGTTCAGTAAGCGGCACAGTCCAGGACGGAATATGCGAGAATAAAGAACGATCGTTCTATTTTGTGGGGCTCTATGCAGCAACCCGAGTCGACGGCAGCACCCATGCTGCACCCTGCGCCCGAGGCGGCAGCTTATCAACCGGTACGCCCGTCGCGCACCGAGGTCATTACGATCCATGGTCTGGACTATCACGTCCGCCAATGGGGCGATCCGTCGGCGCCCAAGCTGTTCATGTGTCATGGCTGGATGGATGTGTCAGCGTCGTTCCAGTTCGTGGTCGATGCGTTGCAACGCGACTGGCACGTGATTGCCCCCGACTGGCGCGGTTTCGGCCTGACCGGGTGGACGACCGTCCATCCGGGGACGGTCTCCTACTGGTACCCGGACTATCTCGCCGACCTCGAGGCGCTACTTGACCACTACCAGCCGCACGCTCCGGTGAACCTTGTGGGGCACAGCATGGGCGCTAATGTCGTGGGCATTTATGCGGGTGTCCGTCCGGCGCGCGTGGATCGTCTCGTGTGCCTGGAAGGCTTTGGGCTCTCCGCCACCCAGGCGACGCAAGCGCCGGGACGCTACGCGCGCTGGCTGGACGAGATCAAGGCGGGAGCCCGCTTGCCCATCTATGACACCATGCAGGCTGTCGTAGCCCGGTTGCAGAAGACCAACCCGCGCCTGTCGGATAGCCAGGCGGCGTTTCTTGCACCGCACTGGGCCCGCCAGACGGCCGAGGGCAAATGGATGCTGCTGGCCGATCCGGCGCACAAGATCGTCAATCCCGTCCTGTACCGCATCGACGAGATCGAGGCCGTGTGGGCGGAGGTAACGGCGCCGGTCCTGCATGTGGAAGCGCGCGATTCGGCCACCCTCAAGTCGATCGCAGGCGATGTGCCACTGGATGCGTTCCGGACGCGTTTCCGGTCGTTCCGCAACCTGCACGAAGCCATCATCGACGACGCCGGACATATGCTGCATCACGATCAGCCGGTCGAGGTGGCACGACTGATCGAGGATTTCCTCACGCGCTGAACGTTGCGTGCATGCCTGCGAGCGAGCGCGAGATCCTGTTGCAAGACACCCGCGCGTCAATCTGCGCGCCGGCCTCTCGGGCTTGGCTCCGCATGGCATTCAGCTGGGTATTCAACTGTGCTGGATGCGTTCGCGCAAGGTGGCGTTGTTGCTGGTGTGCACATGCACCAGTGTCTTGTCTGGATAGACGACGCGATAGGCTTTGCGCAGTGCCAGTGCAGCCTCGTGGAAGCCGGAGAGGATCAGCTTCTGGCGGTTCGGATAGAGCGCGATATCGCCGACGGCAAAGATGCCGGGCCGGTTCGTTTCGTATGCCGTCGTATCCACGACAATGCGTCCGGCCTGCATGTCGAGGCCCCAGTTGGCCAGTGGCCCGGGATCAGTCACCAATCCATACAGCGCGATCAGGTCGTCGCACGGCAGTGAATGCGTGCCGTCCTTGTGCTTGACGACGATGCCGGTCAGGCGGCCATCCTGCGTCTGCAGCGCATCGAGCATCCCCACCACGAAATCCATCTCGCCGGCAGCGACGGCGCCGCGCATTTCCGCTACGGACGCATCGGCCGCGCGAAAATTGTCGCGACGATGCAGCAGGGTGGTGTGCGCAGCGATCTTGCGCAGTGCGAGCACCCAATCCAGCGCTGAATCCCCGCCACCTGCGATCACGATGCGCTTGCCCGCGAAGCGTGCCATGTCACGCACCGCGTAGTGCAGTGAATCGCCTTCGAGCGCTGCTGCTTCCGGAAGTGCTACGCGCTGCGGCACGAACGCGCCGGCGCCGGCGGCAATCAGCAGCACGGCGGCATCAAACACCATGCCCTGTTCGGTTGTTACGCGATAGCGGCCATCGGCCTGCTGTTCCACGCGCATGGCGCGCTGCCCGGTATGAATCGGAAAGCCGAACGGCCGGCATTGCTCCAGCAGGCGATCCACCAGTTCCTGCGCGGTGCATACCGGCAATGCGGGAATATCGTAGATGGGTTTCTCCGGGTACAGCTCGGTACATTGCCCGCCTGGGCGGTCGAGTGCATCGATGAGCACGCATTGCATCCCCAGCACGCCGACCTGGAAGGCGGCGAACAGGCCGACCGGACCGGCGCCGATGATCAGGATGTCGGTGCTGTGGGCTGTGTTCGGATGGGATTCGGTCATGTCAGGAGAAGCTCCGGGGCGGTGTGAGCAAAGAGAAGCGGCACAGTGCGACTATACCGCGCCCGGATGCCCGCATGCGCAGCGCGGGATTGCGCTACCGATGCGCCCGGATGGTCGGGATAACCCTGATTTCTCAAAACAATCAAGTGTATTGCGCGTAAGAAGAGGGGGGAAATACGAATCCACTTGCGAGGCCAACTGCAAGCTTTTTTAAAATCGCCGGACGTCACGCACCGTATTTGTTACATATGGCTGAAGCATGCAGAAAGCCAATTGTAAGTATGGCGGGGATCTGCCGGCCGGCGGCGCGACCGTCGGGCAGCGCAATCCGGCAGGGCAACGGAGCGGCGAAGCGGCGGAACTGCACGGCGATGCCAAGACCAATAACGGCAGTCAGCGGAGGCGTGATGAAAGGAGACGCAGCAAGAATCACGGGGGGCGGCTATGCGCCGGCGGTCTCGGCCGGCCAGCCGGGTTTGTCCGGCACGGCGCCATCGTCATCCGCCGGTCCGTCCACGAGCCGCTATCAGGCATTCACGCGCGAGGTGCGTGTCACGCTGAAGCTGCTCAGGCCCAGCGCCTATGCCACCAACATCATGTCGGGCCTGTTCACCTGGAATATGCGCGGCGGCAAGGGCAAGGGGCAGCCCAATCGGGATCTGTTCAGTCAGGACAACTCTCCCCCGTATGAAGCGCAAACGCAAGCGAAGGCCTATCTCGCTCCGGTCCTGAGTCGCCGCCAGAGGGCGGAGGCCGCCCGACAGCGCAAGCGTGAGCGTGCAGCCCAGGTATCCGGGCCCGGGCATGAAATGCCACGCGCGGCCAAGCGTCGGCTGTGGGGCTGTACCGCAGCGAAAGACAAGGCTGCACAGATGCGTAAGTCGGATGGCAAATCGCACAAGGTGGTGGAGAAGTTGTCCGACTTTAGTTGCCGACGGGTACGGAGGCAGCGAACGGGCAAGACAGACATGCCTGCTGTCCTGCCCGGTATGCCCAGGCTACCCGGGCGGCGGGGCACTGGAAGGGATATGCCGGTCGATGTGGCCGAGGGTGCGGGCGATACATTGAAGTCCCTCCCGCCCCACGCAGGCGAAGATCGCGAAACGCTGCCTCCGCATGTCGAAGCGCCTGTGCGGAGCCGATCCCAGCTACATGGCGTGCACCGGGAACAATGGTATGAATATCGCCAGTTGCATACCGCGATCGTGCTGCGTTTCGGAGCGCGCCCCGCTGATCTGGCGATGGTCGATGATCTGCATCGTGACCTGCTGATGTTGTCTTCACTGGAGGAGGGGCTGCAGTGCGGCGAATGCGAAGCCATTGTCAACAAGCTGGCATTGGCCAGCGGGTATGACCTCCAGTTGGCCCACCAGATTCTCAAGGAACTCGGTACTACCTACGACATCGCCTGTAACGGGGCGCAGGCCGGCACGGTGAGCGAGGCGACCTGGCACGCGGCATTGCTGCTATCGCGCGATCCCGTTGGGCTCGGGCTGCTCAAACGTCTGGCGATCTGCCGGATGCAAGCCAGCGCAGCAGCCACCGCGCAACCTGGCGGCCAGCCGAAACTGCCGGATCAACTGGTGACGTTGCACGAGACCTGGCGTGCGTTCCTGTGCGCGCGCGAGCAACTGGAGCGCGCAGTGATCATGGCGCCCAAGCATGTGGCTGCGGCCAAGGCTGCGTATGACACCGCCCAGGCGCAATGGACCAAGGCGAACCTGCAGTGGCGCGAACAGGAATACCAGCGGGCGCCCCAGTGCGATGCCTACCGCAATTTTCTGGAGGCGGCCGACACGCTGTGTTCGCGCAAGGACTTGACCATGCAAACCGTGCTGGCAGCCCTGGCGGAAGAACCGGCGGAAGCCGCTGGGCAGCAGGTGGCACCCGTGCCGGCGGACGCGCACGATGTCGCCGGCAAACAGGAGGAACGCCCTCCGCTGGAGCGCAGGGTCATGCACGCAGCGCGGCAGGCGCTGCAGCACTACGGGACGGCGGCCAATCCAGGCACCCTGGCAACCCGGCTCGGCCGGCAGGCGACGCTGGACTATTTCATGTGGAACCAGGGATTCCGTGACGATGGGCCGGAGGGCGAATTCATGCGCGTCATGGCCCGGATCATGAAAATCGACAAATACGCCGAACGCGCGGTCAAACGATTCAATGGCGAGGCATCCGAGCTTGATCCGCGTCAGTGGATCGGCATGAAGAAGACTCCGATCACCGCCATGGGAGGCGATACTTTCAATTTCCAGTCTGCACTGGCCCAGGCGGATCGAAGCACCTATGACAAGGCCCTGCTGGCACTGGGGGACTACAAGGTCGCGCTCATCAGAGAGGAGGCAAGAAGCACAACGCTGGCACCCGAAAAACTGGCCGAGTACGCCGTCCAGCTGGCGGTAGTGGCGATCTACAAGGAACAGCAGGCGTTGATGGCGAAAGACTACGCGGCCGGGAAAGACGGCACGCAGCGGCCCTTGATGAGCGAACTTGATCCGCAGGAGGTACGCCGGAGGGTCATGGGAAGCGAGGAGGGCGGCCCGGGAACCTTGCAGGCGCTCCTTGAAGCCCAGGTGCAAACCAAGTCAGCACCGCTCAGCGAGACCATGGCAGGCAAGCAGCGCGTCGAGGAGGTTGTGATCACGATAACGTCCGAACCGGATGCGGAAACAATGCAAGCGCTTGATGCGCTGCTTGGCAAGCCCATCAAGTTGTCCCGCGCGCAGCTCGAGGCCTGGCTGCCACAGGTGGCCGGCGAAGCCAGGGCGGTCGTCCGCGAGCGTGCGGGCAAGAAGGGCGCCACGCGTGAAGCCAAGGCCGATGACGTGACGGCGGAGGCCGACGCGGAGCGCCGCGAGGCGCTTGCGATGGTGAAGCATTTCACCACGCTGCACTGGCTGGAGCGGGGCGGCGAGTTCATGAGCGTTGCCACCAAGGCCAAGATCTACGACTTCATGGCGCGAGCTGCCGAAGGCATGCGCAACAACACGCTGACGGGAACCACTGGCGCGGAAGTGGGCGTCGACCTCTCCGTGGTCGTCCCTGTCGCGCCAGCCGTCAACCTGCGTCCGCGGATCGCAGCCACGGGATCCCGTACGGCCACCATGACGCAGTCCCGCAACCTGAACGGCCTGTCGGTCTCCGTTTCCTCAGGTCGCGGCGGTGCAGGCGAATTGGGGCTCGAATCGATCTTTGGGGCTGATACTGGCTTGGCTGGTGTGGGCGCATATCTCGGGGCATCGGCCGGATACGAGGAATCCCGCAACAAAGGCGCGACCGTGCGGTTCAAGACCGACATCGTGCAGGATGCGAATGGCAAGCACAGTTTTGAGTCGGCGACGGATCCCTTCCTGAAGGATGCGGATGGAAAACCAGCCAAACTCGATGCCAGTCGTGTCGGCATACGGCGTTTCTTCGAGTTCATGAAGCAGTTCGGTGAGGGTGAGATAACGCAGGCCACCGGCCACGACCGCTTGCAGGATTTCATGGCGGCATTCGCTGCCGAGTTTGTCGAGACACGGTGTCTTGAGCTCACGGGGACCCGCCAGTCATCCCGCTCAGTGCATGTCACGACGCGCGAGCAGATCGGTCTACGCGTGGGTACGGACGATGCGCGCGCTTTCTTCGGCGTTGGCTCCGATCAGCAGGGCAAGGCCCAGACCAAGGTCCTGAAGGAAACCAGCAGGCGGGCGGCTGCAAATAATAGTGAAGCCGAACTCTATGGCGTGGTCCGGGGCACCGCAGGTGTGAGCCTGACGCCTGGCGGTGCAGGTACGGCCCAGGCCAAGTTGCCAGGCGTAAATGTACTCTCGGTCCAGGCGACGCCAGTCGAGTCCTCGATCAATGTGCAGATCAAGCAGCAGACCAAGGATGGCCAGCTGGATGAGTTTTGTACCTTCCATATCACGGCTGTCCGCAGTGTCGAGGCGCTACGTGCAGTACTCGGCCCGGATATCGATCAGTGGCGGGAATATGCCTCCGGTGATGCCACGCTGCAGAAGTTTCTGGATGAGTACAGCCTGGAGAAGAAGGGGGATAACAGCATGTTCTTCCAGTGCATCAAGAACCTGCGCAAGCCTGCCATCATGAAGATTCGCAACTATGACAGCCAACTTGATGGCCTTGAAACCGAACTGGTGATGGCGCGCAAGGCAGGGGACCGCCTGCGGATCAGCCAGCTGGAAATGCAGGTGGCGCATATCCGGTCTGAGCGCAATGCAGTATTTCATGATGACAGCAACTGGAAGCTGTACTCCCTGACGGCCCGCCAGTACATCGATCGCGGCAAGGGAATCGGGCCACGCTTTGGCATTGTTGTCCAGAAGAAAAAAACCAAGGCGATCACCGAG
Organism: Imbroritus primus; assembly: GCA_000272025.2. Classification (GTDB taxonomy): domain Bacteria; phylum Pseudomonadota; class Gammaproteobacteria; order Burkholderiales; family Burkholderiaceae; genus Imbroritus; species Imbroritus primus. Next base: position 34,463 of record AKCV02000006.1, on the reverse strand, counting down.
GAAATCGAGTGGTTCTCATGGTCTCTCGATACCCGAGCAAAGGCGGGGTACAAGATGGAGCAACGCGAGCTGCTGACGGCACGTATCGCGCAGATGCCCGTGCCCGCGCACCGGCAAAACGATGCCGAGGCATGGCGGGCGGAGCGCTACGAAGAACTCTGCGGGTTGTACGGGCTGAGTCGTCCGGCCGCAGCTCCGGCGGCGTGAAGCCAGCGGTACTGGATGCGGTGGCGCTCTCCAGGTTGCATGACTGCGGGCGGCATGGCGCATCCCGGATACCCCGCGCCCCGTCGGGCATCGCGGCGGCATGGCCTGCCAGCAGTGAGGAGTACAATGGCAGGACATGATTCCTGCCAATGTATTGCCATGTTGAACGCCGACCTGCATTGTCACTCCACGGTGTCGGACGGCATGCTGCCGCCGGAGGCGCTGGCGGCGCGTGCGAAGACCAATGGTGTCGAACTTTGGGCGCTGACTGATCACGATGAGGTTGGCGGCCTGGTTGCGGCTCGCCATGCCGCGCATGCCGAAGGATTGTCCTTTGTGCCCGGTGTCGAAATCTCCATCACCTGGGCGGGTCACACGGTCCATATCGTCGGCCTGCAGATCGATCCGTTCTGTCCAGCGCTGGTGGAGGGGCTCGCGCAGACCCGTTCCGGCCGCACGCGGCGCGCGCAGGAAATGGCCGATGCCTTGGCGCAGGCAGGCGTGGCTGGCGCATATGAAGGGGCCTTGCAGTATGTCGGCAATCCTGAGTTGATCTCCCGCACACACTTCGCGCGCTATATGGTCGAGGCTGGCATCTGCCCCACCGTGAATGCGGTGTTCGAGAGCTACCTGTCGGATGGCAAGCCGGGTTATGTACCACATCGATGGGCCACGCTCGAGGACGCGATCGAATGGATCCATGCGGCTGGAGGTCAGGCGGTGATTGCGCATCCCGGCCGCTACAAGATGACGGCATTGCAGCACGACAGCCTGTTCGACCGCTTCAAAGAACTCGGCGGGGAGGGCGTTGAGGTGACGACAGGCAGCCACACGCCGGCCCAGTACGAAACCTATGCCGGGTTGGCGCGCCGTTATGGCCTGCTGGCGTCACGCGGTTCCGATTTCCATGGGCCCTCGGAGAGTCGGGTGGACCTCGGCAAGCTGCCGCCACTCCCCGATTCCGTCACGCCGATCTGGCGCGGCTGGTGATATCCGACAGGTGAGACCCGCATGTCCCAGTTCTTCCAGATCCATCCCGATAACCCGCAACCCCGGCTGATCAAGCAGGCCGCACAGATCCTCCGCGATGGCGGCCTGGCCGCGCTGCCCACCGACTCGAGTTATGCGCTCGCCTGCCATCTCGACGACAAGGCCGCGGTGGAGCGCCTGCGACGCCTGCGCGGCATGGATGACAAGCACTTGCTGACGCTGATGTGCCGGGACCTGTCCCAGCTGGGGACCTTCGCGCGCGTGGACAATCGCCAGTACCGCTGGATCAAGGGGGCCACCCCTGGGCCATTCGTGTTTATCCTCGAGGCCACGAAGGAAGTGCCGCGGCGGCTGTCGCATCCGTCGCGCAAGACTATCGGCCTGCGCGTGCCGGAGCATGCCATTCCACAATGCCTGATCGAGGCCCTCGGCGAGCCGATTCTCTCGGCCACGCTGCAGTTGGCCGGCGAAGATGAGCCGTTGAACGATCCTGACGAGATCCGCGCGCGGCTGGAAAAGCAGCTCGATCTGGTGATCGATGGCGGGCCGGTGCCGGCCGAGCCGACGTCCGTGATCGACCTGAGCGGCGGCGAGCCGGAACTGGTGCGGCGCGGACGCGGAGATCCCGCTTTGCTGGGCCTCTGAGGCACGCCAAGAACATTCCGCGCGCGTCCGGCCCGCTTGTTACAATAGCTGGATGGATTCTTCAATCATTCAGACGCTCGCCGTCTACGCGCTTCCAGTCCTGTTCGCCATCACGCTGCATGAGGCCGCACACGGCTATGTGGCGCGCCATTTCGGCGACAGCACGGCCTACATGCTGGGCCGCGTGAGCCTCAATCCGCTGCGCCATATCGACCCGATCGGCACGATTGCCATGCCGCTGCTGCTGTATTTCGCCACGGCTGGCGCGTTCGTCTTCGGCTATGCCAAGCCGGTCCCGGTGGCATTCGGCAACCTGCGCAATCCGCGCTGGCACAGCCTGTGGGTCGCCCTGGCCGGGCCGGGCAGCAATTTCGTCATGGCGGTCGGCTGGGCACTGATGTCCATCGGGCTGGCTGTGATGGCCGTGGATGAACCATTCCTCGTCAAGATGGCGCAGGCGGGCGTGCTGGTCAACCTGGTCATGGCTGCCTTCAACCTGTTTCCGCTACCGCCGCTCGACGGCGGGCGGGTATTGACGGCGCTGCTGCCGGCACGTCCAGCGATCATGCTGTCGCGCCTCGAGCCCTACGGTTTTTTCATCGTGCTGGCACTGGTGGCCGCAGGTATTATCACGCAGGTCTGGATGCGTCCCGTCATGCAGTTGCTCGCCACGCTCATCCAGTGGATGCTGTCCCCCATCTTCTTTCTGATCCGATAACCATTCATGCTTCCCGAACGCGTACTTTCCGGCATGCGCCCCACCGGCGCACTGCATCTTGGCCACTACCACGGCGTCCTCAAGAACTGGATCCAGCTGCAGAACGAGCGGCAGTGCTTTTTCTTCGTGGCCGACTGGCATGCGCTGACGACCCACTACGAGTCGCGCGAGGTCATCAGCAAGGCCACGTGGGAGATGGTCATCGACTGGCTGGCGGCCGGTGTCGATCCGGAAAAGGCCACACTCTTCCTGCAGAGCCGCGTGCCGGAGCATGCCGAGCTGTTCCTGCTGCTGTCGATGGGCACGCCGCTCGGCTGGCTGGAGCGCGTGCCGACCTACAAGGACCAGATCGAGAAGCTGAAGGACAAGGACCTGGCCACGTACGGCTTCCTGGGTTATCCGCTGCTGATGGCGTCCGACATCCTGATCTACCGCGCCGCCCATGTGCCGGTCGGAGAGGACCAGGTGCCGCATATCGAGATCACGCGCGAAATCGCGCGGCGCTTCAACTACCTGTATGGCCGCGAGCCCGGTTTCGAGGAGAAGGCGCAGGCGTCGGCCAAGAAGCTCGGTGGCAAACGGACCAAGCACTATCTCGAACTGCGCAAGGCCTATCAGGAAGAGGGCAATGCAGAGGCCCTGGAAGAAGCACGTGCGCTGCTGGCGGCGTCGCAAAGCCTGGGCAATGCCGATCGCGAACGCCTGCTCGGTTATCTCGAGGGTTCGCGGCGCAATATCCTGGTCGAGCCTAAGGCGTTGCTTACGCAAGCCTCCCGCATGCCGGGACTCGATGGGCAGAAGATGTCCAAGTCCTACGGCAACACCATTGGCATGCGCGAGGACAAGGCCAGCGTCGAGAAGAAAGTACGTACCATGCCGACCGATCCGGCGCGCGTGCGGCGTACCGATCCCGGCACGCCGGAAAAATGTCCGGTCTGGCAGCTGCATCTCGTGTATTCCGACGAGCCGACCCGCGAGTGGGTGCAGAAGGGTTGCCGCAGCGCAGGTATCGGCTGTATCGAATGCAAGCAGCCGGTGATCGATGGCATCCTGCGCGAACAGCAGCCGATGGCCGAGCGCGCGCAGAAGTATGTCGACCAGCCGGGTTTGCTGCGCGACATCCTCGAGCATGGCCGAGAAGCCGCCAGCCGTGCGGCAGGCGAAACCATGCGCGAGGTGCGCGACGCCATGGGATTGAGTTACTGATGAGCGGCACTGTGCCGGGACATGCCGCCATCGCAGCGCCGTCCCCTTGGGTGGGGCGCTGGCTGTCCCTCGTGCGCCCGGGCGGTCGTGTGCTCGATGTGGCTTGCGGCGGCGGACGTCACGCCGTGCTGGCCGCACAGCACGGATATGCGGTGCTGGCAGTTGACCGCGACGCCGAGGCCTTGCAGGCACTGGCCAGCAGGGCGGGAGGGGTGCAAGTGCTGCAGGCCGATCTGGAGCAGGGCGTCTGGCCGCTTCCGCCCGGGGCGCGCTTCGATGCTGTGATCGTCACCAATTACCTGCACCGGCCCCTGTGGCCGCACCTGGTAGCCGCGCTGGGCGAAGGCGGTGTGCTGATCTACGAAACATTTGCTGCCGGCAACGAGACCGTCGGGCGGCCCGCCAACCCGGATTTCCTGCTGCAGCCGGGCGAACTGGCGGATGTGGCGCGCGCGGGAGGGCTGCGTACCGTGGCGTATGAAGATGGCTTCATTTCGTCGCCAAAGCCGGCCTTCGTGCAGCGTTTGTGCGCCATCCGCGAGGGAGCCGGTGCGGTGGCGGTCCGCTATCCACTGGATGCGTCCTGAGGCCCGTGTGACGCGTGCGCCAGCCTGTCAGCGAAACACTTGGCCGGCGCGTTGAACTGATGGCGCCCGGCGGGCTCCAAAAGTGCGGGACAACGTGCCGCGATCCGTTACAATCGTGATATTTATCCCATAATTCAGCCCCCCTGAATTGACGTAAAAACCATGACACAGATTTCCGGCAGCATTGTTGCGATCGTCACGCCAATGCATGAAGACGGCAGCCTCGATCTTCCGGCATTGCGCCGCCTGATCGACTGGCATGTGGACGAAGGTACCGATGGCATTGTCATCGTAGGCACTTCCGGCGAATCGCCAACGGTCAGCGTCGAGGAACACTTCGAACTGATTCGCGTGGCTGTCGAGCATACGGCCAAGCGCGTGCCGGTGATCGCGGGCACGGGCGGCAACTCGACCGCCGAGGCGATCGAGCTGACCGAGTACGCGCACAAGGTCGGCGCCGATGCCTCGCTGCAGGTCGTGCCGTACTACAACAAGCCGACGCAGGAAGGCATGTATCAGCATTTCCGCAAAATCGCGGAAAGCGTCGACCTGCCAGTGATCCTGTACAACGTGCCGGGCCGTACCGTGGCCGACATGCAGGCAGATACCGTGCTGCGCCTCGCACAGGTGCCGGGCATCATCGGCATCAAGGAGGCCACAGGCGATATCGACCGTGCGGCCCAGTTGATCAAGGGCGCACCCGCGCACTTTTCGATCTACAGTGGCGACGATCTGACGGCGGTCGCCCTGATGTTGCTCGGCGGCCATGGCAATATCTCCGTCACGGCCAACGTTGCGCCGCGCGCCATGCATGAGCTGTGCGCTGCTGCAATCCGTGGCGATGCGCTGACGGCGCGCCGGATCCACCTCGATCTGCTGACGCTGCACAAGCGCATGTTCATCGAGGCCAACCCGATTCCCGTGAAGTGGGCCCTGCAGGCCATGGGCAAGATCGAAGGCGGTATCCGCCTGCCGCTGACGCCGCTGGCGCCCCAGTATCATGGCGCTGTCCGCGACGCGCTGGCGGAAGCCGGGCTGCTCGCCTGATTGCGTTTCCTGGTTTCGCCTGGTTTCGTTTTGTATTCGAACTTTTCAAGGACCGTGTGTCAATGAACTATCAGCATCTTCGCGGTATTGCATCTCCTGCCACTGCACGCCTCACCGTGTCCCTCGCTGCCCTGGCGATGGTCGCCGGCTGCAGCACGCTCAACGATGCCATGCAGGCCGACAAGATCGACTACAAGTCGAATGCCAAGCGGACCGCGACCCTTGAAGTTCCTCCCGATCTGACTTCGCTGCAGGGCGATCGCCGCTATGCAGCGCCTGAAGCAGGCGGTGCCGCCACGCTGTCGGGTTATCAGCAACGCGTGTCGGCGCAGCAAGCCACCGGTACCGTCAACGCACTGCCAGCCGCCAAGGGCATGCGCATCGAGCGTGATGGCAATCAGCGCTGGCTGGTTGTCGACGACATGACAGCTTCCCAGGTCTGGCCGATCCTGCGTGAGTTCTGGCAGGAGAATGGCTTCCTGTTGTCCATCGATTCGCCCGAGACTGGCATCATGGAAACCGACTGGGCGGAGAATCGCGCGAAGATTCCGCAAGACTTCATCCGCAACACCATCGGCAAGGTGTTTGACAGCCTGTATTCCACGTCCGAGCGCGACCGTTTCCGCACGCGTGTGGAGAAGGGGGCGAACGGCAAGCTGGAGGTGTTCATCAGCCATCGCGGTGCACGTGAAGAGCTGACCGGTCTGAGCAAGGAATCCACCGTCTGGGTGCCGCGCCAGGCGGATCCGGAGCTCGAAGCCGAGTTCCTGTCGCGCCTGATGCAGCGTTTGGGCATGTCGCGCGAAGCCGCGCAGGCGACCTTGGCCGCTGCCGGTACGGGTGGTGCGGCTGCCGCCGCCGGCGGACAGGCTGCAGCTACGGCCCCTTCACTGATTCGTCAGGTCAACGGCGTCGATGTGCTCGCCCTAAACGAACCATTCGACCGCGCATGGCGTTCCGTGGGCCTTGCGCTCGACCGCGTCAACTTCACCGTCGAAGATCGTGACCGCGCGAATGGTGTGTATTTCGTGCGCTATGTCGACACGCGCGACCAAGCCAAGCAGCCCGGCTTCTTCTCGCGCCTCTTCAGCCGCAGCAAGGCCGAGGAAGCCAAACGCGCCAAGCGTTATCGCGTGGCAGTGCAGGGTAGCGGCAATGGCTCGATCGTGAGTGTGCTCAATGAGAGCGGCGCAGCGGAAAAATCCGACATCAACCGCCAGATCCTCACGCTGCTCAACGAACAGCTGCGCTAAGCCGCATCCCTCGCCGTGCGATTCGCCAGTCTGGGAAGCGGCAGCGAGGGCAATGCCCTGCTGATCGACAGTGAAACCAGCACGCCTACCCGCGTGCTGCTCGACTGCGGTTTTGGCATCCGCGAGATGGAGCGCCGCCTGGCGCGCCTGGGATGCGCCCCGGAGACGCTCACCGGCATTCTCGTCACCCATGAACACAGTGATCATATCGGCAGCGCGTATGCGCTGGCGGTGAAGTATCGCGTGCCGGTCTGGCTCAGTCACGGCACCTGGACGGCGACGGCGCATATGCGCCATGCCGCTGCGGCGGACATCCGCTTCTGCGTGGCCGGGCAGCCGGTCGAGATCGGCGACCTGCAAGTTGCGCCGTACACCGTGCCGCATGATGCCCGCGAACCGCTGCAGTTCGTGCTCGGGGATGGCGCGGTACGCCTCGGGGTGCTGACGGATGCAGGCATGGAGACGCCTGTGCTGACGACGAGCCTGGCCAATGTCCAGGCGCTCGTGCTCGAGTGCAATCATGATCGCGGCATGCTGGCCGCGTCGCGTTATCCGCCTTCGCTCAAGGCGCGCATTGGCGGTGACTTCGGCCATCTGGCCAATGATGTTGCGGCACGCATCCTGGCCAGCATCCGGCATCCCGGCCTGTCGACCATCGTGGCGGCGCATCTCAGTCAGCAGAACAATACGCCGGCGCTTGCGGCTACCGCATTGGCGGAAGCGCTGGGGGCTGCGTGCGACGATATCGCCATCGCAGATCAGGAGGCGGGACTCGATTGGCGGCGCGTGTAGGCGCCCGATTTGGGTCGCGCGGGAAGAGAGGGGAAGCAAAGCATGTCCCGATCTCTCCGATGGCGAGGCTGAACGCAGATCACTGTGGGAGTCGCGGACGCTGGTGGTGGGTCCGGAGCGCAGAGGATGACATGCACTGACGGCAGCTCAAGCCATGCGCCGCGCAGTACAGGAGTCGCTTGTCGAAGACGCCGGTGCAAACATTTCAGACACAAAAATTCCAGGCATAAAAAAAGCCGACCAGATGGTCGGCTTTTTTACTGCGAGCCAGGAATTACTTGGCTTCCGAAGCCGGGGCTTCCGAAGCAGCTTCCGGAGCCGAGGCAGCGGTAGCAGCATCAGCAGCAGGGGCAGCCGGAGCAGCTTCCGGAGCCGAAGCCGGAGCTTCAACAGCAGGAGCTTCCGGAGCCGGAGCAGCGGCTTCTTCTTTCTTGCCGCAAGCGGCCAGGGCAACAGCGGCGAGCAGCGAGGCGATCAGGAGAGATTTTTTCATTTTTTAGATCCTTTCAGGATTAATGTATGAAACTGAAAACGGGCGAAAAATAATTACCGGTAATTATCGCTCTTCAACTTCGGAGGCAATCTGTAGAACTTCACAGCACCATCTGGCGACTGCTAGTACAACAAGTTTACCAACCAGCGATTATAGCGAGCTTTGTAATCGTTGTGTAGCAACACAATAGGGAATCAGCCCTATTGTGTTGCTTTGTTCCCAATAAGATGTAACGCCGTGTAACCCAAGGCTGACAGGCTTCTCGCGGGGTGTTGCCAGCTTCGGATTTCAGTGCTTGCCGGTCTCGATCCAGCCCGCTTCATACCACCCGAAGAGGGTATCCATCAGATCGGGCAGCGCAGCGTCGCGGGCCAGGTCCGAACCCGCCAGCTGGCGGGTGTCGGCAAGGCGTACCAGATGTGCTTTCAGGGCATGGGGCGGCTCATAGGTCTCGCCATTGATGTAGAAGTGGCGTTCATCATAGAGCGCGATCGAGGCCGCAGCCAGGCTAACGCCCTGTGTGGTCGCCTGGCGCTTGAAGCGCTCCAGCGAGGGTCGCTTCGGGCTATTGAAGATCGCGTTGGCCTTCGGTTCGCTGAGGTAGGCGCCCAGAAACTCGGCAATCATGCTGTCATCCCACTGCAACTTCCGTAGACGTTCCGCGAGGGTAGTCGTCATCGCGGCGGGGATGCGTGCCGGTGTGGTCGTTGGCAATTGGTCCGGGTCGGCATACAGGCCGGCGAAATCCGGATGGTCTTCCAGGCTGTCTGCCAGCCAGGCGAGGAAATGCCCGCTCAGTTCGCGGAAGCCGGGCGCCCGGAAGCCGATGGAATAGGTCATGCACTCGCCTTCGGCGACCCCGCCGTGCGCGCATTGCGGGGGCAGGTAGAGCATGTCGCCGGGTTCCAGTGTCCAGGTGTCTTGCGGTTCGAAATTGGCGAGGATCTTGAGCGGCAGGCCACTGCGCAGCGTCAGGTCGCTCTGGGTCGACACCTGCCAGCGGCGCTTGCCGTGCGCCTGCAGCAGGAACACGTCGTAGGAATCGAAATGCGGGCCGACGCCGCCGCCATCGGTGGCATAGCTGATCATGACATCATCGAGGCGCGCATCGGGCACGAAGCGGAACTGTCCCAGTAACGCGGCGACAGCCGGATGGAACAGATTGACGCTTTGCACCAGCAGCGTCCATTGCTTCTGCTTGAGCGCAGGCAAATTGGCTGGCGCGAACGGGCCGTGATCCATCTTCCACCGATTGCGGAAGAAGGTGACCAGGCGCGATTCCACATCGTCCTGATCCGCCAACGCGAACAGGGCGCGCCGGTCGACCGGCGGCACAAAGTTGGGGATGGCCTGACGGACCAGCAGCGGTTTCTTCTGCCAGTATTCCTGCATGAACTGCCGCGGTGTCAGACCGCCCAGCAAAGTCAGCGGTGCATCCGGTGCGATGGAATCGAAGGGGGAGGCGGGCGCGTATAATGCAGAATCGTTCATGGAGCCAACAATTGAAAATTACGAAAGATACGGTGGTCTCGGTGATGTACAAACTGACCGATGCGCAGGGTGAGCTGATCGAACAGTCCGATGAGCCCATGGTGTATCTGCACGGCGGGTATGATGGCACGTTCCCCAAGATCGAGGAAGCGCTGGAAGGCCAGGAGCCGTCGTTCGAGACGCATCTGCAGCTCGAGCCGGATGACGCTTTCGGCGAATACGACGCCGAGCTCGTCAAGGTCGAGGCGCGTGACCGCTTCCCGGATCCGCTGGAAGTCGGCATGCAGTTCGAGGGCATCCCCGAGGACGGCGACGAGGAAGATTCGGTGATTTACACCGTGACGGACGTGGCGGACGACAAGGTCGTGTTGGATGGCAACCATCCGCTGGCCGGCATGGCGCTGCGCTTCTGGCTGCAGGTCAAGGCCGTGCGCGCGGCGACGCCGGAAGAGATCGAGCACGGCCATGCCCATGGCGCGAGCGGACTCGAGGTTGTCGACGAAGATCAGGAACCGCCGACCCTGCATTGAGTAGGTGCCGCACGCGGTCCGTCATGCTGCCGCGCGGCGGCATGCCGGACTCATGCGTAAGCTGGGCGCCTAGCGCCGCGGCCCCTTCCTGGCGGGTTGCGGCGAGGTGTCCCCGAGTGCCGCAGTACCGTCGCTGCCGATGCTGACCGGTGTCCAGAGCCGGCCTGCCGGTACCCCAATGCGCGTGAACATCCCGACGGTTTTCCCCTGCCGGTCGCGCAGCGGATGATCGAGTATCGGCTGATTGGTGCGTGAGTCATCCACGGTGTGCACAAGCAGCACCGGCCCGCCAAATTCCAGTGTCAGCTCGCGCAATTGCCGCTTGAATTCCAGGTAACCATCGCGCTTTTTCTGCGAGACGAGCCCATCCAGCAGGTTCGGTCCTGATTTTCCTTCCCATTTGTTCCCGAATTCCGGATCCGCATGCGTGGCGATGACCACGGCTGCCATGCGCGACTGGCGCGCCAGAAAGAACGCCCGGGCCAGCCATTGCCGGTTGGCCTCGCGGCGATCCTCGAATTCGCGGTTGCGCCCGGCTTCATTGCGGTAGTTGTTGTTGTTGCCGGACAGGTGCAGTCCGACGAACATCACATTGCCGCGCATCCAGCGCACGTTTTCCCGATAGCTGCGAAAGCGCGCCTGTTCCGACTGGCGCATCAGCTCGATCTGCTGCTGGCCTAGCGAAGCGTCTTCCGCATAGAAGATCTCGCGCACGCGTTCGAGTTGCTCGAGTGGGTCGGTGGTGCGCCCCCGCACACGCGGGCATTCTGCCCACAAGGACTCATCCGGCACCAGGATGACCGGCAGTGGCAGCGTGTCGAGCACCAGTTTGCGGGCGTACAGAGCGTTGTCGCTGCAGGCCGTGCGCCGGCCCTGCAGCGGTCCGAGCTGGATCAGGAAGTCGGGGCGCTCCTGGTCGAAGGCCTCCTGCAAGCGGTGCATGCGCGGCGATTCGTCATCGCCGGCAGGCAGCCCGGCCAGGACGGCGAAGCGCACCGGCTCGGCTTCGCGCCGTTCGCCGTCGCGCGTGCCGGCATGGCTTGTGGCGTGGCCTGTGGCGGGCAAGGCTACGATTGGCGCGCCGCCCAGGAATAGTCCCAGCACCAGTCTGAACAGCACTCCCGGCAGGCGAGACATCAATGCGCCTCCAGGAGCCCCTTGAGGCGATAGAGGGCGTCGAGGGCCTCGCGTGGCGGCATGGCATCCGGGTCGAGCGCGGCAAGCGCGTCGAGTGCCGGATGGCGCGCCGTACTTTCTACGTCGCTGGCAGGCGCTTCGTCCTCTGCCGGCGACAAGGCGAACAGATCCATTTGCGGCGTCGTCTCCGACCCGATTGCGTGCTGCTCGAGCCACGCCAGGTGCTTGCGTGCCGCGCGGATCACTGGCTGCGGTACACCGGCCAGTTGCGCCACCTGAAGGCCATAGCTCTGGCTGGCCGGGCCTTCCTGCACCGCGTGGAGGAACACGATGCCCTCACCGTGTTCGATGGCCGAGAGGTGCACGTTGACAGCCTGCGGGAATGATTGCGGCAATTGCGTCAGCTCGAAGTAGTGCGTGGCAAACAGGCAATGGCTGCGATTATGTCCCAGCAGGTGCCGGGCGATGGCCCAGGCGAGCGCGAGGCCGTCAAAGGTCGATGTGCCGCGGCCGATCTCATCCATCAACACCAGGCTGTTTGGCGTGGCGTTGTGGAGGATGCTGGCGGCTTCGGTCATCTCGACCATGAAGGTGGAACGTCCGCCGGCCAGGTCATCGGCCGCGCCGATGCGTGTGAAGATGCGGTCGATCGGCCCGATGGTAGCGTGTGCCGCCGGGACAAATGCGCCGACGTAGGCGAGCAGCACGATCAGCGCGGTCTGTCGCATGAAGGTCGATTTACCGCCCATGTTCGGGCCGGTGATCAGCAGCAGCTTGCGCACGTCCGACAACTGGCAGTCATTGGCGATGAATTTCTCGACCTGGTTCTCCACCACCGGATGTCGGCCCTGCACGATGTCCACGGTTGACGTCTCGACCAGGTTGGGCTGGTTCCAGCCGAGCGTCTGGGCACGTTCGGCCAGTGCCGCCAGCACGTCGAGCTGGGCCACGGCCGCGGCGATGCGCTTGAGATCGGCGATGTAGGCCAGCAGTTTCTGCAGTAACTCGTCAAAAAGCAGCTTTTCGCGCGCTAAGGCGCGGTCCTGGGCCGACAGGGCCTTGTCCTCGAATGCCTTCAGTTCTGGCGTAATGTAGCGCTCGGCGTTCTTCAGCGTCTGGCGGCGGCGGTAATCGTCCGGCACCTTGTCGGCCTGGCCGTTGGTCACTTCAATATAGAAACCATGTACCCGGTTGTATTCGACACGCAGGTTGGCGATGCCGGTACGCGCACGCTCGCGCGTTTCCAGGTCGATCAGGAACTGCCCGGCATTCTGCGACAGCTGCCGCAGTTCATCGAGTTCGGCATCGTAGCCGGTAGCGATGACGCCGCCATCGCGCACCATGGCGGCAGGTTCCTCGGCAATGGCTTGCTCCAGCAGGCCGAGGCAGGCCGGCGGACAAGGCAGGGCATCACGGAGGACCGCCAGCAGCGATGACTCGCCAGGTGCGACGGCCTGCTGCAACAGCGGCATGCGCTTGAGCGAATCGCGCAGCGACGACAGGTCGCGCGGGCGGGCGCTGAGCAATGCCAGCCGGGCCGTGATGCGCTCGATATCGGCAGTCTGGCGGAGCACCGCCTGTATGGACTGCCAGTCCTGCGTGAGCAGGGTGGCAATGGCGTGCTGGCGCATCTGCGGGGTGCCCCGGTCGCGCAGCGGGTGGTGCAGCCAGTGGCGCAGCAGCCGGCTACCCATGCTGGTGGCGCAGGTGTCGAGCAGTGAGAACAGCGTGGGCGACTCGGTGCCGCGCAGCGTTTCCGTCAGCTCGAGATTGCGACGCGTGGCGGTATCGAGACCGATGAATTCAGACTCGCGCTCGACGGTCACGCTCTGCACGTGGCGCAGCGTTTGCCCTTGCGTGTTCGCCGCATAATTCAGCAGTGCCCCGGCTGCGCCGAGCGCAGCGCCCAGGCCGTCGCAGCCGAATGCCGCGAGGCTCGCGACCTGCATCTGGTCGCGCAGCCGCTTGTCGCCGGCCTCGATGTCGAAATGCCAGTCTGGCAGGTGCGTGGCCGTGGCCGGCAGCGTCATCTGCTGCCGCTCGCTATCGGCCAGCAGGATCTCGGCGGGGCGGATGCGTTCGAGCTCGCGCGCCAGTTGCGCGGGCGGGCACTCCATCATGCGCAGCTCGCCGCTGGCGAGATTCAGCCATGCGAGCCCACAGGCCGCCGCCGTGCCGCGCCGGGCGGCCGTGCGGTGCAAGGCCAGCAGCAGCGTATCGATCTTGTCCGGCAACAGGGCAGAGTCGGTCAGCGTGCCTGGTGTGACGATCCGCACCACCTTGCGTTCCACCGGTCCCTTGCTGGTTGCAGGGTCGCCGATCTGCTCGCAGATGGCAGCCGATTCGCCGAGCTTGACCAGCTTGGCGAGATATTGCTCGAGCGAATGGAAGGGCACGCCCGCCATCGGAATCGGCACGCCGTTCGAGGCCCCACGTTTTGTCAGCGTGATGTCGAGAAGCCGTGCAGCTTTTTCAGCGTCGTCGAAAAACACTTCGTAGAAATCACCCATCCGATACAGCAGCAGCGTATCGGGGTGCTCGGCCTTGATGCGCAGATATTGCTGCATCATTGGCGTGTGCCCAGACGAGACTGTTTTGGTCATTGAAATCAGTAATTTATGAGGCAGCCAGGAAAACTCGCGCACAAGTTTTCCTGGTTGCGGGTGTCTATTATTTGTCGGCTGTCGCTGACGCTCGGGCCGGCTTGCCACTGCGCAGCGGCCACTGCTCAGTCTTGAGCATGAACAGTTCGAACAGGCCGGGCGGCATTGCGCGGTCATCCGCCTCCCACTGCTGCCATGCGCGTAGCGAGGCTCGAACGGTTTGGGCGGCTTCCATCTGGGTCAGGCCGGCAATGGTGCGGGCCTGGCGGATGACGGCGGGAGGCGGGCTTTGCGGTTTGGTTGCGTTAGGCATCGGAGCGAACGATTGGTCCACGCGGACGCGGACGGTACCAGATATTACCCGCTCAATGCGCGTATCAGCAACCGGCCGGATCCCCTGGGAGAGGGGTGCCGCCAAGGCTGATAAGAAAGCCCGATGGACGCCGTTGCCGGGAGTTGACGTGGCTTGGAACGGCCCGCAGCCGCGCGCCGCCATGGCATCGTAAGCTTCTCATGGAGGCTGGTTTGTTCCGATCCATCCCGTATTCGCACCATTGAACGGCAACTGTGCACTATTTAAGTGCTCGACCGTGTTCGCGAGATATGGCAAGATCAAGAGTGAACGACGTTCAAATGTGTCTTTGAACGGCTTCAGGCTGGCCATTGTCGGTGCAAAACCCTTGACCATGTCGACGGGTATCTTGCACTTGTTCCGAGTTCTCAAGGCGTACCTCCGCCAAGACGGAGGCGCTGCGCTTTTGTGTGCGGATTGCACAAGAGTGCTTGATATGGATTTTTCATGCAGACCACTTCAACCCAGCCGGTGCAGCGCATCGGCGTGCCGCGGGAAATCTTCCCGGGCGAAAAACGTATCGCCACCGTCCCCGACGTCGTCGAGAAATTAATCAAGCTTGGCTTCACCGTCACCGTGGAATCCACGGCCGGCGAGGCGGCTAATTTCAGCGATGATGCCTACCGCGCCGCAGGCGCTGACATCGTCGAGGGTGCCGCCGCACTCTGGGCGCAGAGCGACATCGTCCTCAAGGTACGCCCGCCAAGCGCTGAAGAAGTGGCGCTGATGCGTGAAGGTGGAACGCTGATCAGCTTCATCTGGCCTGCCCAGAACCCCGACCTGATGCAGCAGCTTGCTGCCAAGAACGTCACGGTGCTGGCGATCGATTGCCTGCCGCGTACCTTGAGTCGCGCGCAGAAGATGGATGCATTGACGTCCATGGCCGGTGTCAGCGGTTACCGCGCCGTGGTGGAGGCAGCCAATGCCTTTGGTCGCTACTTCAATGGCCAGATCACGGCTGCCGGCAAGGTGCCGCCCGCCAAGGTGTTCATCGCCGGTGCCGGTGTGGCTGGTCTTGCAGCCATCGGGACCGCCGCCAGCCTGGGCGCCATCGTGCGTGCCAACGATACACGCGCCGAGGTGGCGGACCAGGTCAAGTCGCTGGGCGGCGAGTTCGTCAAGGTCGACTACGAGGAAGAAGGTTCGGGCGGCGGCGGTTACGCCAAGGTCATGAGCGAGGGTTTCCAGGCTGCGCAGCGCAAGATGTACGCCGAGCAGGCCAAGGATGCCGACATCATCATCACCACC
This sequence comes from Imbroritus primus, assembly GCA_000272025.2. Taxonomy (GTDB): domain Bacteria; phylum Pseudomonadota; class Gammaproteobacteria; order Burkholderiales; family Burkholderiaceae; genus Imbroritus; species Imbroritus primus. The sequence continues at coordinate 19,164 of AKCV02000006.1, read as the reverse complement.
GCGCTGATTCCCGGCAAGCCGGCTCCCAAGCTCATCACGGCCGAGATGGTCCAGTCGATGAAGCCGGGCAGCGTGATCGTTGACATGGCCGGCGAGCAGGGCGGCAATTGCGAGCTCACCGTGCCGGGCGAAGCCGTGGTGCGCCATGGCGTCACCATCATCGGCTACACGGACCTGGCCTCGCGCTTGGCCAAGCAGTCGTCGACGCTGTACGCGACCAATCTGCTGCGCCTCACGGAAGAACTATGCAAGGCCAAGGATGGCCATGTCGTGGTCAACATGGAAGACGATGCAATCCGTGGCCTGACGGTCATTAAGGATGGCGCCATCACCTGGCCTGCACCGCCGCTCAAGACTGCGCCGGCTCCCGCGCCCAAGGCGGCCGCGCCTGTGGTCGAGAAAAAGGGCGGCCACGGTCATGGCAGCACGGGGCCACTGCCGGCCAAGACGCTGGCGATCATCTTTGGCGTCGCTGCCGTACTGTTCTGGTTCATTGGCGCCTACGCGCCCGCCGCCTTCCTGGGGCACTTCACCGTGTTCGTGCTGGCCTGCTTCATCGGCTACATGGTGGTGTGGAATGTCACGCCGGCGCTGCATACACCGCTGATGAGCGTGACTAACGCGATCTCCAGCATCATCGCCATCGGTGCTCTGGTACAGATCGCACCACCCGAAGCCGGCGTGGCCGGTCGTCCCGATGACCTGATCCGCTGGCTGGCATTTGCCGCCATCGTGCTGACGGCCGTCAATATGTTCGGCGGCTTTGCCGTGACGCGCCGCATGCTCGACATGTTCCGCAAATAAGAACGAGACAGAACCAGTACAAGGAAAGAAGAACGATCATGTCACAAAGTCTCGCTACGGTGGCCTATCTGGGTGCCGCCATTCTCTTTATCCTGAGCCTCGGTGGGCTCTCCAATCCTGAAACCTCGCGCCGCGGCAATCTGTTCGGCATGATTGGCATGGCGCTGGCCGTGCTGGCCACGGTGTTCGGCCCGCGCGTCGATGCCGCGGGCATTGCCTGGATCATCGCCGCCCTGGTGGTTGGCGGCGGCATTGGCCTGTACGCTGCCCGCGTCGTAAAGATGACCCAGATGCCGGAGCTGGTTGCGCTCATGCACAGCCTCGTGGGTCTCGCTGCCTGTCTCGTGGGTTTTGCCAGCTATGTCGATACCTCGGTGCAGTTCCAGGGCGCCGAAAAGATCATCCATGAAGTGGAGATCTACATCGGTATCCTGATCGGTGCGGTCACATTCTCGGGCTCGCTCATCGCCTTCGGCAAGCTGAACGGCAAGATCGGCGGCAAGCCGCTGCTGCTGCCTGCGCGCCACTGGCTCAACCTGGTCGCATTGCTCGTGGTGATCTGGTTCGGCCGCGAGTTCCTTAATGCCCATGACGCAGGCGCGGGCATGACGGCCCTGATCGTCATGACCGCGATCGCGCTGCTGTTCGGCGTGCACATGGTCATGGCCATCGGCGGCGCAGACATGCCGGTCGTGGTGTCGATGCTCAACAGCTATTCGGGCTGGGCGGCTGCGGCCACTGGCTTCATGCTGAGCAACGACCTGCTGATCGTGACGGGCGCCCTCGTGGGTTCGTCGGGTGCCATCCTGTCGTACATCATGTGCAATGCGATGAACCGCAACTTCATCAGCGTGATCGCTGGCGGCTTTGGCTCGGGTGGCGGTACGCCGGCCAAGAAGGGCGACGCGGCCGAGCCTCAGGGTGAGGTGGTGCCCGTGAGCGCGGCAGAGACGGCCGAGATGCTCAAGGATGCCAAGAGCGTCATCATCGTGCCGGGCTACGGCATGGCGGTGGCCCAGGCGCAGCATACGGTGTGCGAGATCACCAAGACCCTGCGCGAGAAGGGCGTGGACGTGCGCTTTGCCATCCATCCCGTGGCTGGCCGCATGCCGGGTCACATGAACGTGCTGCTGGCTGAAGCCAAGGTGCCGTACGACATCGTGATGGAAATGGACGAAATCAACGAGGATTTCCCCGAGGCCGACGTGGCCATGGTGATCGGCGCCAACGACATCGTGAACCCGAGTGCCGCCGAGGACCCGGAAAGCCCCATCGCCGGCATGCCGGTGCTGGAAGTCTGGAAGGCGCGCAACTCTATCGTGATGAAGCGTTCCATGGCCTCGGGCTACGCCGGTGTGGACAATCCGCTGTTCTACAAGGAGAACAACCGCATGCTGTTCGGCGACGCCAAGAAGATGCTGGACGAGGTCCTGGGCGCACTCAAGGGCTGATCGACCTTCGATCCCGGGCGGCGGTTGTATTCCACGCCCGGTCAATGAAAAAACCCCGCGGGGCCGCGAGCCATGCGGGGTTTTTTTCATGGGTTGCGTACGTCGAGGCAGCCCTTGAGCGGAGTCGTTGGGTACCTATTTTCTGTCGTGCGTCATCCCGCGGATGGCATCTCCGTCAGTTCGACGAGGAGAGCTGCACAAGGCCGATGATCTACTTAGGACGGCAGGGCCGCATGGTGCCTTCGACGTAAGGTAGGGGCGTGCGTCTGTTATCCTCGCCGTCATGCCTACGTCAATTCTCCTAGCAGCACGGCGGATGATGGGGAGGCGACGCCGCACGGCGTCGTCCGCATTCCGTCGTCCTCTGCTTTCCCCTTCACGCTCCACCGAGCTCGCCATTTCCTGCCGGCGCGCCGTGCAGCGGATCTTGCTTGCCTGCCTGATGACCCCGGTGCTGGCATGGGCCGTCGAGCCGGGGCTGTGGCTCGATGGCGGGCGGTTACGGCCGCAGGCGCGGGGTGCTGTCGACATGCTGGCCACGGCCGATGCACATGGCCTCGTTCCTCAGGACTACAACGCAGCCGCTCTGCGCGAGGCCTTTGCACAGGCAAGTACACCCGGGGCCGATACCGTGCTGCTGGCCGACTTCGACCAGCGCCTGACCACGGCCATGCAGCGCTACCTGTCCGACCTGCATGGTGGTCGGGTCGATCCGCGCAGCATCCATGAGCGCTACGATGTGGCGTCAGGCGTTGCCTTCGATGCGGCCGCCTATCTGCGTGAGGCTGTCGCCAGCAATCGCCTCGCTGAGGCCGTACGCGCCGCAGAGCCGGCGCTGCCCACGTACCGCCAGCTCCAGGCTGCGCTGGGTCGCTATCGCGCGCTCGACGCCGGGGCTTGGCAAACACCCCTGCCGCCCGTCGCGGGCAATAAGCTGGCACCGGGCGGCACCTATGCCGGCCTGGAAGGACTAACGGCCCGCCTTGTGACGCTCGGCGATCTGCCGCACGGCACGCCGGTGCCGGAGCGCTACGAGGGCGTGCTCGTGGATGGCGTGAAATCGTTCCAGGAGCGCCATGGACTGGAGCAGGACGGCGTGCTGGGCAAACGCACGCTCGACCAGTTGAATGTACCGCCCGCCCGGCGCGCCCGCCAGATCGAGTTGGCGCTCGAACGGCTGCGTTGGCTGCCCTTGCTGCATGGGCCGCGCATGATTGTGGTGAACGTGCCGGAATTCGTGCTGCGGGCCTATGAGATTCGCGATGGCCAGATCGACGTCAAGGCCACCATGCGCGTGATCGTCGGCAAGGCCCTCGATACGCGTACGCCGCTCTTCGAAGAGGACATGCGCTTCATCGAGTTCAGTCCCTACTGGAATATTCCGCCGTCGATCGCGCGGGCCGAGACGGTGCCGAAACTGCGGCGCAGTCCGGCGTATTTCGAGCAGCAGGGCCTCGAGTTCGTGACCGGCACGGGACAGGTGATCCGCACACTGTCAGAGGCCAATCTGGATGCCGTGCTGCGCGGCCAGATGCGTATCCGCCAGCGGCCCGGGCCGAAGAATGCGCTCGGCGACATCAAGTTCGTGTTTCCCAACAACGAGAACATCTACCTGCACCACACGCCATCGCCGCAACTGTTCAAGCGCGACCGCCGCGATTTCAGCCACGGTTGCGTGCGTGTCGAGGAACCGGTGGCGCTCGCCAAATTCGTGTTGCAGAATGCACCGGAATGGAATGAAGCCCGCATCCGTGCCGCCATGGAGAAGGGTGCCTCATCCACGATCCGCCTGCAGGAACCGGTGCCTGTCGTGATCGTGTACGGCACCAGCCTCGTCAAGAATGGCGGGCGACTCTATTTCTTTGAAGACCTGTATGGTCATGACAAACTGCTCGACGCCGCCCTCAAGCGGCCCCGGCGGGCGCCGACGGTTGGCGCTGCGGGGCAGGGCCGTGTCCCAGTATCCATTCGGGAGGGCGCACCAGCGTGACCACCAAACCTGATCTTCATCGCCGCCACGTGCTGCGGCGCGTCGCACAAGTGGCCGTGGCTGGTGCCACCCTGCCGCTCGTCACGCCTGCAATGGCGCTGGGTGCGGCGCCCGCACGCCACCTCGCATTCGATCACACGCATACCCGCGAGAAGATTGCGCTCGATTATGCTGTCGATGGCAGCTATGTGCCGGCGGCACTGCGCTCGCTCGATCATTTCATGCGGGATCACTACACGGGAACGGTCGGGCAGATCGATCCGGCGCTGTTCGATCTGTTGCATGCCTTACGCCTGCAACTGAGGCAGACGACAGCCTTCGAGGTCATTTCCTGCTACCGCTGCCCGGAAACCAATGCCCATCTCAAACGCACCCGTGGTGGCGGGGTGGCCACGCGCAGCCTGCATATGGACGGCAAGGCCATCGACATCCGGATACCCGGCGTGGCGCTGGCGGATCTGCGGGATGCGGCGCTCGGCCTGCAGCTCGGCGGTGTCGGCTACTACGCGCGCGAGCAGTTCGTGCACGTGGACGTCGGGCGCGTCCGCCACTGGTAGCCGGTCTGGAGGGAGTCCTCCAGACCGTGCAGCTCACGAAGACTCAGAAGATTCAGGAAGGCTTGCGCACGCGGTCGAGCGAATGCTCGCTCAGCAGCTTCAGCATCTGCACGAAGATCTTCGGCGTGCCGGCCATCACCTCACCCTGCTCCATGAAGTGTGCTTCGCCATTGAAGTTGCCGATCAGGCCGCCGGCTTCGGTGATCAGCAGTGCGCCGGCTGCCATGTCCCACGGATTCAGACCACGCTCGAAAAAGCCGTCGAGCCGTCCGCACGCCACGTAGGCGAGATCCAGCGCGGCCGCGCCCGGACGGCGCAGGCCCGCACAACTGCGCGACATGACTTCGAACATCTGCATGTAGGCAGGGAGATCGTCGCCATCGCGGAACGGGAAACCTGTGCCGATCAGGCAGTCGGCGAGGCGGTCGCGGCGCGTGACACGGATGCGTCGGCTGTTCAGGAAGGCGCCGCCGCCCTTGCTGGCAGTGAAAAGTTCGTCGCGCGTCGGGTCGTACACCACGGCCTGGAAGGGCACGCCCTTGTGCAGCAGGCCGATCGACACGCAGTACTGCGGAAAACCGTGGATGAAGTTGGTGGTGCCGTCGAGCGGGTCGATGACCCAGGTGTACTCGTGCGGGGTTTCGCCTTCCTGCCAGGACTGGCCGGATTCTTCGGCTAGAATGGCGTGATCGGGGTAAGCGGTACGGAGGACGTCGAGAATGGCGTGCTCTGCCGCTTTGTCGACCTCGGTGACGAAATCGTTGTGCTGCTTGCGCGTAACGCGCACCTGCTCGACATCGAGCGAGGCACGATTGATGATGTTGCCCGCCTTGCGGGCCGCCTTGACGGCGATATTCAGCATGGGATGCATCGACACTTCTCCAGGCCCGCGTTTGCCGAGGGCCGAAAACAGCACAACGAGTTGTATAAGAGCAAGCGCTGCGCGCCGAGGCCGCATCGCGTTTAATAGCCGTTATTGTATATGAACCCGGACACTCCGACGAGCCTGGCCTCTGGCCCCCCAGATTCCGCGGCGCTGGCGCGTTACCCGCTGTCACGTTGTCGTTTCGTATTGGTCGAAACCAGCCATCCCGGCAATGTCGGCTCGGTGGCGCGCGCGCTCAAGACCATGGGGCTGGGCCTTGCGCCGCGCAGCCTGGTGCTGGTGTCTCCCCGGGATCCTGATGTGCTGCGCCATCCCGAGGCCGTGGCAATGGCCAGTGGCGCGGACGATGTACTGGCGAGTGCGTGCCTTGTCGATCATATCGACGAAGCTCTCGCAGGCGCGACGCTGACCGTGGCGTTGTCGGCACGCCCACGGGAATTCGGGCCGGTGCGCCTGGCGCCGCGTGAGGCGGTGGCCCAGGCCGTGGCCCAACTGCAGGCGCCGGAAGCTTGCGCCGCGTTCATCTTTGGTAATGAGCGTACCGGGTTGCCGAACGAGATCGTGGAGCGCTGTAGCCTCATCACGCATATTCCGGCCAATCCCGACTATGCCTCGCTGAACCTGTCCCAGGCGGTGCAGCTGATGGCCTATGAGCTGCGCTTGGCGGTACATGGCGCCACGGCGCCGGCCACGCAGGACGTCGGCTTCCAGGGTGTGCCCGCCACCGCCGAGCAGATCGAGGGCATGTTTGAGCATCTCGAGCAGGCCCTGGTGGAAATCGGTTTTCTCGACCCGGCCCAGCCCAAGCGATTGATGCCGCGCCTGCGGCGGCTGCTGGCGCGGACCGGTCTCGAAGCCGAGGAGGTCAATATCCTGCGCGGCATTGCCAAGCATATCCTGCTGCATGAACGCCGGGAGAACGGTTCGCGCTAGATGTCCGGCCGGTGACCGGCAAATGAGGCAGGAGCGTGCGGCAAGAACGTGCGCACGCCTGCACGCCGGCGGGGAATCTCTTACACTTTCATCTTGGCAGCCGCCTCGGCGCGGCGCGCCATTTCTTTCCGACTCCATACGGTTGCACCCAATGTTCACACGCCTTAAGGAAGACATCGACGCCATCATGAACCGCGATCCCGCGGCCCGCAGCCGGCTCGAGGTGTTGACCTGTTACCCCGGCCTGCATGCGGTGCTGTTCCATCGTCTGGCGCACGGTTGCTGGAACATGGGCTTCAAATGGCTCGGCCGGTTCGTGTCGCACTTGGGCCGCTTCTTCACCGGCATCGAGATCCATCCCGGGGCGCGCGTCGGGCGGCGCGTATTCATCGACCACGGCATGGGCGTGGTGATCGGCGAGACCGCCGACATCGGTGACGATTGCACGATCTACCAGGGTGTGACGCTGGGCGGTACGTCGCTCTACAAGGGCGAAAAGCGTCACCCGACGCTGGGCACCGGCGTCGTGGTCAGTGCTGGCGCGAAAGTGCTTGGCGGCTTCGTGGTGGGCGATGGCGCGCGCGTGGGTTCGAACGCCGTGGTGCTCAAGCCGGTGCCGCCCGGGGCAACGGCGGTGGGCATTCCCGCGCGCATCATCCTGCCGGACAGTCCGCCCGCGAGCGACAGCGGCAAGAAAACCGAATTCTCGGCCTACGGCATCACGCCGAATGCCGATGATCCGGTGTCGCTGGCGCTGAAAAGCCTGATCGACCATTCCGAAGCGCAGACGGCGCGCATCAATGCCATCCTCGATGCGCTGGACCACCTTGGCGCGCACCTGGAAAATTCGCCGAACGATCCGTTCGATGCAGGTGAATTGAAGAAGATGCTGCGCTGAGACGCGGCTTGCCGCCTCGCGCCAGAGCCGCGAGAGATATTCTGACGCGCGCTACTTGGCGCGCAGGCGCTCGGCCAGCGGCACGCGTTGCAGGCCGCGTGCGTCGAGACGTAGCGCATCGGCGCGGACCAGCGGTCCATCAAAATCCCAGTCACTGAGCACCCAGCGTTCGCCGCCGGCTTCGTCATGGCGGCGTGGCCGGTGCGTGTGGCCATGAATCAGCGTCTGGCCTGTGCCGGGCTTCAGCATGGCATCGACGCCGACAGTCGTGACATCGCCCTGCATGCGCATGCCGCCGGCACGTCCGGCTTCGCTGTCGGCACGCAGGCGGCGGGCGATCTTCAGGCGCCATGCCAGCGGCAGCGCGAGGAACAGCCGTTGCACCCAGGGCTTGCGGGTCCAGTGGCGAAAGCGCATGTACGGGATGTCGTCCGTGCACATGATGTCGCCATGGCTGAGCAGCACGCGGTGCCCCTCGGCCTCGATGCAGACCGGGTCCGGTAGCAGGGTCAGCCCTGCATCCCGGGCGAAGGTTCTGCCCAGCAGAAAATCGCGGTTGCCGTGCATCAGGTATAGCGCTAGCCCGCGTTCCGAGGCCTGCCGCAGCAGCGCGATCACGCGCTGGTTGAACGGGTCGTGGCGCTCGTCGTCGCCAACCCAGAATTCGAAGAAATCCCCGAGGATTACGAGTGCGCGTGCATCGTCGACGGCGCTGTCGAGAAAACGCTCGAAGGCCGCCAGCGTGCGTGGCATGGCGGGGGTCAGGTGCAGGTCCGAAATGAACAACACCGGCCCGGGCAGTACAAGCGGGGCCGGTGTCATGGCTGCAGAGGCGGATTGGGTATGCAGCAAGCGATGCGCTGCTTACTCGACGATCACCGCTTTTTCGATGATGACGTCTTCCAGCGGTACGTCCTGGTGGAAGCCGCTGCTGCCGGTGCGCACGGCGCGGATCTTGTCGACCACGTCCATGCCGTCGGTGACTTCGCCGAACACGGCGTAGCCGAAGCCTGCGGGCGTGGGCGAGGTGAAGTTCAGGAAGTCATTGTCGACGGTATTGATGAAGAACTGCGCGCTGGCCGAGTGCGGCGCGTTGGTGCGGGCCATGGCGATGGCGCCGCGGGTGTTCTTGAGGCCGTTGCCGGCTTCGTTCTCGATCGGTGCATCCACTTCCTTCTGCTTCATGCCCGGCTCGAAGCCGCCGCCCTGGATCATGAAGCCCTTGATCACGCGGTGAAAGATCGTATTGCTGTAGTGGCCCTTGCGCACGTACGAGAGGAAGTTCTCCACCGTCTTCGGCGCTTTTTCGGCATTCAGCGCCAGGGTGATAACGCCGTGGTTGGTGTGCAGTTGTACGGTAGCCATGGGGATTCCTTGATTGAATAACTGAGGAGATTACTTGGAGAGAAGTTTGGCGGATTCGATCACGACCGGCGTGACCGGCATGTCTTTCATCGGGCCCGTTCGCATCGTACGGACCGCGCGGATCCTGTGGACCGTTGCCATGCCATCCACCACCTTGCCGAAGACGGCATAGCCGTGTCCATCCGGCAGCGGGTAGTCAAGGTTGCGGTTGTCGACGACATTGATGAAGAACTGGGATGTCGCGGAGTCCGGCTCATCGGTGCGTGCCATCGCCACCATGCCGGTACTGTTCTTCAGGCCGTTACGGGCCTCTAGCGGGATCGGCGGCTGCGTGGGTTTCTGGCGCATCTCTTTATCGAAGCCGCCACCCTGGATCATGAAGCCATCGATGACGCGATGGAACAGCGTGCCGTTGTAGTGCCCGCTCTTCACATAAGCGAGAAAGTTCGCCACCGTGTGCGGCGCCTTGTCCGGATACAGCTCGACCGTGAAGCTGCCCGCACTCGTCGTGAACTGGACCTTGGGCAGCGCGGCAGCCAGCGCGCTGCCGCTGATGCACAGCGTCAGCGCCAGGGCAGCAAGAAAGGATTTTGGCAGAAAGGTCATCGTCGGTATGGGTGGATAACGGGTGGGTCAGGGCGCTTCGGCGCCCAGCAGTTCATTGAGGGCCCGCAGGCGCTGGGCCGCGCCGGCATTGCCGGGCGCTGCGCGCGTGACCTGCTCCAGCGCGCGGCGCGCCTGCAGCAGGTGAACGGTGGCGAGGTTGCCGTTCGCCACGGTGAAGTCGGGGCGCAGACGTACGGCCATCTGCAGCGCTTGCTGTGCGCCGGCCAGATCGCCGCGCTTGACACGAATCATGGCCAGGTTGTTGTAGGGTTCCGGCAGGTCGGGGAAGTCCTGGGTCAGGCTTTCGAAGGCGGCTACGGCTTCGTCGGTACGGTTCAGCGAATTAAGGGCGACGCCACGCTGGAAGCGGGCCTGTACATTGCGCGGGTTGGCTGCCAGCACGCGCTCGTAGCTGGCCAGCGCGGCGGTGTAATCCCGTTCGGCAAGCTGCCGTTCGGCGACATCCATGCCCGGGTCTAGCGAAGCCACAGGCACGCCATGGTCCGCTGCCTTGGCCGATTTCGCCGGAATTCCCTGTGCCATCAGCATGCCAGCCGGCAGGGTTGCCAGGCACAGTGCAGCGAGGATTTGCTTGAAGCGCATGAAGAAGACTCGGTTAGGTTCCGTTATACTGCGCTGCATTCTAGCAAAGCGCTTGGAGACGGTTTCAAAATGATTTCCGGTTGGGCGTCATGTGGCAGCCTTGCCGTGCCGCCTCGCTTCATTTTGAAACAGTCTCCTGACCGCATGCAGCGGCAGGATCTCCCGCTGCGGCGCGCAGCGATGCATTCCGTTGCGCATGCTTTCCATTTCGTCGTCTGATTTCCATCCATGCAATCACTGATCATCTACAACACGCTGGCGCGAGAGAAGCAGCCTTTTGTTCCCATCGAACCCGGCAAGGTGAGGATGTATGTGTGCGGCATGACGGTCTACGACTACTGCCACGTCGGCCATGCGCGCGTCATGGTGGTGTTCGACATGGTACAGCGCTGGCTGCGCGCTAGCGGCTATGCGGTGACCTATGTGCGCAACATCACGGACATCGACGACAAGATCATCCGGCGCGCCGTGGACAACGGCGAAACCATCGGTGAGCTGACGGGCCGCTTCATCGGCTTTATGCATGAGGACGCCGATGCGCTCGGCGTGCAGCGTCCTGATCACGAACCGCGTGCGACCCAGTATATCCCGCAGATGCTTGGCATCATCGACCGCCTGGCCGACAACGGCCTGGCCTACCAGGCCAGCGATGGCGATGTGAACTACGCGGTGCGCAAGTTTGCCGGTTACGGCAAGCTGTCCGGCAAGAGCCTGGAAGACTTGCGTGCTGGCGAACGGGTGGCCTCGAATGACGCCAAGCATGATCCGCTGGATTTCGTATTGTGGAAGTCCGCCAAGGAAAGCGAACCCGAGGAAACCAAGTGGGATTCCCGCTGGGGCAAGGGCCGTCCGGGCTGGCATATCGAATGTTCGGCCATGAGCTGCGCGCTGCTCGGCGAACACTTCGACATCCACGGCGGCGGGGCCGACCTGCAGTTCCCGCACCATGAAAACGAGATCGCGCAATCGGAAGGCGCGAGCGGCCAGACCTTCGTGAATCTGTGGATGCACAATGGCTTCGTGCGCGTGAACGACGAGAAGATGTCGAAGTCACTCGGCAACTTCTTTACCATTCGCGATGTGCTGAAGGTGTACGATGCTGAAGTTGTGCGCTTTTTTATCCTGCGTGCTCACTACCGCAGCGAGCTGCACTATTCGAACGCCAATCTTGATGACGCCAAGGCCTCGCTCACGCGTCTCTACACTGCGCTCAAGGATGTGCAGCCCGATGGTCAGCCATTGGACTGGGACGAGGCCCACGCAGCGCGGTTCGCCGCGGCAATGAACGATGACTTCAATTCGCCGCTCGCCATCGCCGTGCTGTTCGAACTCGCCGGTGAAGTGAACAAGTCGCGCTCCGGTGCGCTGGCCCGCCAGCTTGCCGGTCTGGCGCAGGTGCTCGGTCTGCTGGATCGCGCTCCCCAGGATTTCCTCCATGGCGCAGTTGCTGCCGATGGCCTGCAGCCTGCCGACATCGAAGCGCAGATCGAAGCGCGACGCGCCGCCAAGCAGGCGCGCGACTTCGCCGAAGCAGACCGCATTCGTGCGGCGCTGCTGAGTGCCGGCGTGGTACTGGAGGACAAGCCGGGTGGCGTGACTGAATGGAGGCGGAGCTGATGGCTGCTACTGCAGCAAGCAAGAAGACCGCAACAGCACCAGCGAAGAAAGCAGCGGCCAAGCGTGCCGCACCACCTGCGCGCAAGGCGCCGGCGCAGCGTGCGCCCAGGGTGGGGCTGGTGCCCAGCGGTGGCGCGGCCGAGACGCCTGCGCAGATAGTGGAACAGGAGAAGGCGGTCAGCCGCAAGGCGCGCAAGCCGGTGGCCGATCCCGTGGTCGACCTCAACGCCCCCGTGCCCCCGCCGTACTGGGACGAGGCCTGCCAGGACCTGATGAAGCGCGACCGCATCCTGCGCAAGATCATTCCGGCCTATGGCCCGGCGCATCTCGTGTCCCGTGGTGATCCGTTCGTCACGCTGGCACGTTCGGTGGTGGGGCAGCAGATCTCGGTCAAGGCGGCGCATGCCGTCTGGGAGCGTGTGGCTGCCGCCTGTCCCAAGCTCACGCCGGCGCAGATGCTGCGGGCGGGGCCGGAGAAACTTGCCACGTGCGGGTTGTCCAAGCGCAAGGCCGAATACATTCTTGACCTCGCCAGCCACTTCAAGGCTGGCCATCTGCATGTAGCCGACTGGGCGACGATGGACGACGAGGACGTCATTGCCGAACTGGTGCAGATTCGCGGCATCGGCCGCTGGACGGCGGAAATGTTCCTGATGTTCAACCTGATGCGGCCGAATGTGCTGCCGCTGGACGATCTCGGGCTGATCAAGGCGATTTCGGTCAACTATTTCAGTGGCGAACCCGTCACCCGAAGCGAGGCCCGTGAAGTAGCCGCCAATTGGGAGCCGTGGCGCACCGTGGCAACCTGGTACCTGTGGCGCAGCCTCGAACCGACGCCCGTGCTGTATTGAACGAGGCGGCTTCAACATGATTCACGCGTGATTGCGGCGCTTTGCCGTACCGCGCGTACCATCTGCGGCCAGGTACCTGGCCAGAGCCGCTTCGCTTCATTTTGAAACCGCTCCTAGAGCGCCGCTGACACTTTTTGCAGCGGCTTCCAAAAATCCGGTAGAATTCGCCGCCTAATGGATACCTGTTGGGAGGCCTTGGCAGAACGATGAAAACCACCTTCCTTGACTTTGAACAACCGATTGCCGAACTCGAATCCAAGATCGAGGAACTGCGCTTCGTGCAGGACGACTCGGCCGTCGATATCTCCGAAGAAATCTCGCGGCTGGCAGGCAAGAGCCAGCAGCTTACCAAGGACATCTACGCCAACCTGACCCCCTGGCAGGTCGCGCAGATCGCCCGCCACCCGCAACGCCCATACACGCTCGACTACGTTCGCGAAATCTTCACGGATTTCCATGAGCTCCATGGCGACCGTGCCTTTGCGGACGACCTGTCCATTGTGGGCGGCATGGCCCGTTTCAACGGCCAGGCGTGCATGGTCATCGGCCACCAGAAGGGCCGCGATACGAAAGAGCGCGCCATGCGCAATTTCGGCATGTCCAAGCCCGAGGGTTACCGCAAGGCCAAGCGCCTGATGGAACTGGCCGACAAGTTTGGCCTGCCGATCTTCACCTTTGTCGACACCCCGGGCGCTTTCCCCGGCATCGATGCAGAAGAGCGCGGCCAGTCGGAAGCCATCGGCCACAATCTCTACGTCATGGCTGGTCTCAAGGTGCCCCTGATCGCCACCATCATCGGCGAAGGCGGCTCGGGCGGCGCGCTGGCGATCGCCGTGGGCGACAGCGTGGCAATGCTGCAATTCGCCACCTACGCAGTGATTTCTCCTGAAGGTTGTGCCTCCATTCTCTGGAAGACGGCCGAGAAGGCGCCCGAGGCTGCAGAAGCGCTTGGTCTGACGGCGCACCGCCTCAAGGCGCTCGGCCTGATCGACAAGATCGTCAACGAACCGCTGGGCGGCGCGCATCGCGACCCCAAGGGCATGGCCACCATGCTCAAGCGTTCGCTCGCCGAGTCGCTGCGCCAGTTGCAGGGGCTGAGCGTGAAGGAGCTGCAGGCCCGCCGCCATGAACGCCTCATGGCATATGGCAAGTACAAGGAGGCAGGCGCGCGCAGCTGACGCGTGCCGGGTTGACGACCGCGCCATGCGCACCGGAGTCGCTGTGTCCGCCGTATCTGTTTCGCCAACCTTGCTGGACTCACCTCTCGCCCAAAAAGCCGCACGCAGTCTGCTGACGCGTGCGGCTTTTTTGCGTCCTGATATGCCTGCAGGCAGCGAGCCGGTTTCCCTCATCACGGATCCAGAAGCGGGCGGGCAGGCAGGGGCGTTGCTGAGCGTTGCGGTCGCACTCTCCGGTGGCCGTGACTCGATGGTGCTGCTGCACGTCATGGCGGCGCTGCTGCGCTCGCAGGAGGCTGCATTCGAGCTGCGCGCCTTCCATGTCCACCATGGGCTCAGTCCCCACGCCGATCAATGGCTGGAATTCTGTGCCGCCGAATGCGCGCGCCTAAGCGTGCCGTTCGAAGCGCATCGCGTCGCCATCCAGCGCGCCGGCGGCGAAAGCCTGGAAGCCGTGGCGCGCGAACAGCGCTATACGGCGCTCGGCGACCTGTGCCGCCGCCATGGTGTGACGGCCTTGATGACGGCCCATCACCAGGACGACCAGATCGAGACCCTGTTGCTGCAACTCGTGCGCGGGGCAGGGGTGGACGGCCTCGCGGCCATGGGGCCGCAACGCAATCTGCACGGCATCACACTGCTGCGGCCCTGGCTGGACGTGCCGCGTACGGCCATCGAGGCCCTCGCCCGGCAGCATGGCATCACCTGGGTCGATGACGAATCCAACGATGATCCGCGCTTTGCACGCAACGCCTTGCGTCAGTGGTTGCCAGGGCTGGCCGCGGTTCATCCGGGGTATCGAAGCGGCATCGCCCGCGCCGCCGCACATCTGGCAGAAGCATCCGAACTGCTGGAGGCCCTGGCCGAGGCGGATTTGCGAGCGGCGTTGACGCCACGCGGACTCCGGCTCGACCATCTCACTGCCTTGTCGATGCCACGCCGCAAGCTGCTGCTACGCCGATGGGTGGAGCAGCGTACCGGCCGCCCTCCCTCCGCCGCGTGGATCGTGGAGGCCTGTGCCCAGCTGTTTGGCGCCTCCATCGAGGCGCAGGTTGCCGTCCGGTTGCCGGGCTGGGTGATGTATCGGTATCGCGGGCTCGCCATGCTTGCCCGCGAGCGTGGCGAGCCGCCTGACCGGCCAATGGCGGGCGCCTGGAATGGCGAGCGGAAGACGCATGTGGCGCCGTGGCACGGCACGCTGGTCTTTAGCCCCGATCCTGCTGGCGTGCCGGAATCTTGGTTGCGCCAGCCGCTTGAATTGCGCCCCCGGGCCGGCGCAGAACGGATCGCTGTGGCGCCGGGCGCCCACCGCCGTGGACTCAAGCAGGCGTGGCAGGATGCCGGCATCGCACCGTGGGAGCGGCTGTGGATGCCATTGCTGTGGCAGGGCGGGGAGCTGCTGTTCGTGGCTGGCATCGGCCTCAATCACCGTCCGCTCGACACTCTTGATCCCGTTGCCGTGGGCAAGCAGCCGCGCTGGCGTATCGACTGGATCCCCGATCCCGACTAAGAAGCGCTATCAAGTGCTATCAAAGTGAAGTCAAGTGAAGTCAAGCGATCCTGGTCAGGTGGCGGAGCAGGAAAGCCGGATCAGGCGCGATCCGCCCGTGCAGCGGCAGGTGTGTCCCGCAAGGGGGAGTCGCAGGCTGTACACGCTGGACGGCAAGGCCTTGCTGCGACGCCAGGATCATCGCGATACCGCCTCCAGGCCGCGCCACGCCTTGCCAGACGGGCCCCTGCATGGTATTTTTAGGGGTTTTTCATTATTCGTCTGCGCGTACATTCATGGCACTCATCGTTCATAAATACGGCGGCACTTCGATGGGTTCTGTCGAACGCATCAAGAATGTCGCGAAGCGCGTCGCCAAATGGCATCGCGCCGGTCACCGCGTGGTGGTGGTTCCTTCCGCCATGTCGGGGGAAACCAACCGGCTGCTGGGCCTGGCGCGCGAGATTTCGGCGCAGCCCAATCCCCGCGAACTCGACATGATCGCCTCGACCGGCGAGCAGGTCAGCGTTGGCCTCCTGTCGCTTGCCCTGCAGGCCGAAGGCCTTGGCGCGGTCAGCTACGCCGGCTGGCAAGTGCCGGTGCGCACGAACTCCGCCTACACCAAGGCGCGCATCGAGTCGATCGACGACAAGCGCATTCTTGGCGACCTGGATGCGGGCCGCGTGGTCATCATCACCGGCTTCCAGGGCGTGGACGAGAAGGGCAACATCACCACGCTCGGCCGGGGGGGGTCTGATACCTCCGCCGTGGCCGTCGCTGCCGCCATCAAGGCCGATGAGTGCCTCATCTACACCGACGTGGACGGCGTGTACACCACCGACCCGCGCGTGGTCGAAGAAGCCCGCCGCCTGAACCGCGTGACCTTCGAGGAAATGCTGGAAATGGCCAGCCTGGGCTCCAAGGTGCTGCAAATCCGCTCCGTGGAGTTCGCCGGCAAGTACCACGTGAAGACCCGTGTGCTGTCGTCCCTGACCGACCCGATGATCCCGGTTGAAACCGAAATGCAGTCGGGTACGCTGATTACTTTTGAGGAAGATCCCACCATGGAAGCAGCCGTTATCTCCGGCATCGCCTTCTCCCGCGACGAAGCCAAGATCACCGTGATCGGCGTCCCTGACCGTCCGGGCATCGCTTACCAGATCCTCGGTCCGGTGGCTGAGGCCAATATCGACGTCGACATGATCATCCAGAACCAGTCCGTCGACGGCAAGACCGATTTCACCTTCACCGTGCCGCGCGCCGAATACCAGGCTGCGCTGAACATCCTCAACGGCGACGTCAAGACACATATCGGCGCCGGCAACATCACGGGCGATCCCAAGGTCTCCAAGGTTTCGGTCGTTGGCGTGGGCATGCGTTCGCACGTCGGTATTGCCAGCAAGATGTTCCGCACGCTGTCGGAAGAGGGCATCAACATCCAGATGATCTCCACTTCGGAGATCAAGATCTCGGTGGTGATTGACGAGAAGTACATGGAACTCGCCGTTCGCGCCCTGCACAAAGCCTTCGAGCTCGAGCAGGAATGATTTGCGCGCGATTGCGCCGAGTTGATTGACCGGGCGCGCCCGACCCGCTAGAATTCGGGCTTCGCTGCGCTGCAAAAGCCACGCAGCATCTGTTTCCGGAGACGTGGCCGAGAGGTCGAAGGCACTCCCCTGCTAAGGGAGCATACGGGCCAAAACCTGTATCGAGGGTTCGAATCCCTCCGTCTCCGCCAGTAACATAAAAGTCTTTAAAATCAAAGACTTGGCGGTGAAAGGAAAGTCGGTTTTACCACCTGCTTTTACCACCTCAAGAGAGCCTCCAGATTGGAGGCTTTTTTGTTTTGTACAGAAGATACGTTCACAACAAATACGCTTAGATCAGCGGCTGCCATCGGGGGGCGATATGAAGACTAACCCGCTTGACGATTTCGTTGACCGTCTCAATACGAAGCATGGAGAGGAAACCTGGATTCCGATGTATCAGTCCTTGAACAAGGACGATAAGAGCGAAGACGGGTCTTTTTACGCCGTGCTTGTATCCAAGGAAAGCGCAGTTGCCACATTGGACAGGCATGGTTGGGACTTGATGATCGACGCGGGAGGGCCGGGGTTCAGCTCTACCTTTGAGAATGGGAAAGAAGTAACGACGTATCACCGCACACACTACGAAGACTTCCGGCGAATTGCTGTGTATAGAACTTTTCATGGTCGGAAAGAAGGTTACTTCGAGCTAAGTGAAGAATTCCGACTCTTCCACAATCTATACCACGATGGAAAATCCGGAACCTATCTTGCATTTGACGAAACTGGTGATGAGGTTGAGGTTGCCAAAGTAGCGAGGCACGAGGTCTTGGTCAGGAGAAGTTATCTTCGGTCATTCATGGCGGCTACCCAGATGGACCTGCTCCTGTTCTTCGAGCTCACAAGGCACTCTAGGGATTCGGTCTCATTTGAAGATGAGCACCGCTCTGATAATCTGACCTTTGTCCGCTATTCTGGGCCATCCTATGTTACCGGCTACACTTCTTTCACGCGGATTTTAGGGAAAAAACTACTGCATTGTGATTCACTGGAGAGTTGCGGTGTCTGGCCGTTCGAGAGGAAGAAAAGTTTTGAGGAATTCATCATCGGCGGGGATGTTGACGAGCCAGAAGTGTTCAGTTGCGATCCAGACGGACTCGCAAACTATTTCGGGGCAAATCCTGGAGCACCGCATTATCTGACACCCGTTTTCTTCAAGAAGGAGGTAATGCAAAAGTATTACGGTTCGTCAGAGTACGAAATCAGTGACGGGCACTTGTCAAGGCATGGGGCGTGGTCTCTGCGCCTCGACAATAACTCTTCAACTCATATCTCGGTCTTCCTGGGTGATCTGGGGCGCGATCTTCCCAGTAAAGAGCAAAAGTATTGGCGTAGTTTCAACATCGTGCCCGATGGTCTTCGAATCAGTGAGACGAACTTCCAAAGGAGCTTCTTGGGCAACTTCTTTGATGCCAAGAGTCCCGATTTACGGTTCAAGTACGAATTTGAAAAACTTCAGCAAGCCTGGTTTGCGAAGCATGGCTGGTATCTCTTCTTGCCGCTTGACGCAAAAGATGAACACTTCTACCAGTCGATTCGTTCGCTGCTAGCCAATCAGCAGTCCGAGTTTGATTCTCAAGTCTTGGCACTCGCCAAAGTAACAATTGATTCGGTCAATGTAAAAGCATTGCGAATGTTCGTGGCGGGGGTTGATCCAGAAGCAAAATCCATTTCGTTGCTGAACGAGCTGTTTTCAAAGCTGGGGATTAGCGACCTTACTGCAAAGACTGATTTCCTTCGAGGTGTTCAAAGCGTCCGTTCTACCGGAGTGGCGCATAGGAAGGGCACTGAATACGAAAAGGTCATTGCCAAGTTGCGTATTAATGATGAAAACTATCAGGCTGAGTTTGACGAGATGCTTGAAGGATTTGTCACAATCCTGAAGGAAGTACGAGAAGCACTTAAGGGTGAATCTTGAAAGGTTCGTCTTGAAAGAGGTGATGTCTTCGCGTTGACTAGTGAATCCAGAGGGAGTGACCTGCCCCCTTCAATAGGGCCAATGGGCTTCTAGCAAAGTCCCTTTAAACCAACTCCTGGAAAGCGGCAGGAGCGTCCGCGGTTGCCCGATGTTTCGCCGCAAACTCTGACGGCGCAAGGTAGTTCAGTGCGCTATGCGGCCTTTGCTCGTTGTAGTCCTGACGCCATGCCGCGATGACAGCCCGAGCGTGCGCGAGCGTCGTGAACCAGTGCTCGTTGAGGCATTCGTCGCGGAACTTGCCGTTGAACGATTCGATGTACGCATTCTGCGTTGGCTTGCCCGCCTGAATCAACTTCAGTGTGACGCCGTTCGCATACGCCCACTGGTCAAGCGCGCGGCTCGTAAATTCGGGGCCCTGGTCTGTTCGCACCG
>AKCV02000005.1 GCA_000272025.2 Imbroritus primus | reverse complement strand
TGCTTCCTGCACAGTTCCTTGACCGGCATGCCAGCTTCAGCTTCCTTCAGAAATCCGATGATTTGCTGTTCCGTAAATCGCTTCTTCATGTTCGTCTTCTTCTCCGAAAACGAACTTTACTAGACTCCGGTTGGCCCTGTTTGCAGGGGGCAGGTCACTATCCCTATTGGAGCCATGAATCCAGGAATTGTGAATGCCATTTCTGCGCTCCTATGCCATGCACTTTTAAAATCAGTGGTCATCCAATCTTGAATAAATGCAATTCCATGGACGGAGACTGTTGTGGTAAAGAAAATCATCCAGTACCTAAATTTACTAAGCCACTTGGCAAGTGGGGGCCCGAAAAGACCTCCAAATATCCCAGACCAAAAACCATCAAACATAGTTACCTCAGCGATTGTTGTTGGATTGATTGACCGCTCCCTGGGCTGCTCTGCCCGCCATGTTTCCCTGACTGCGCTGCTAGAGCGAATCACCAATCCAGGCACAGTTAAGGCCCTTCTAATCAATGCCTATTGCTTTAGGGGATATTAGGCATGCAACTATTTCTGCTTTCTATCGAGGTCTCCTGCGTTTGGTGTATGCCAAGCCCCCACGAAAGCCACTGCAACTGCCAGTATTCCTATTCCAAGAGAGACACCTATAAATATTACTAAATGTGATGTATCTAGAAAAATTCTGCTGACAGCTTCTTTCAAACCAAAATGGCACGCTGTCCCAAAAAAGAAAAAACACTGCACGCTGAGCATCGCTACAAGAAGAATTACCCGGTATTTGAATTTACTGAGCCATTTACCCAAAGGGGCACCGGAGAGCCCCCCGAATATTCCATGCCAAAATCCATCAAACATGACTATCTCTCAACGATTATTGCTAGATTGATCGACCCCGCCTCGGGCCGCTCTGCCGGCTATATTTCCCATGGCTGCGCTATTAACACGAATCACGGCTCCAGGTACAGTCAGGGCATTCCAAACGCTGTTCGGGATACCGGCCCAACTATACATCGCAGCACCATACATCCCCGTTAGTCCACCAACAGTCATTGTGGCTCCGAGTGCCGGCAAAGAAAAACGGTTACCGAAACTCGTACCAAAATCCTGATTTCTCAAGAAAACATCGCTGGCTGCCCCAATAGCGGCGCTGCCGGTATATGTGCTCCCTGAGGCTACTGCCCCCGCTCCAAAAGCCGCCCCCATCGAATACGCTGCCGTAGCTGCCCGATACGCCGTCCAAGCCTCTGCTCCCAACTGCGCGGCACTTTGGCCCAGCGCGATTGCCTTTGGCGCAGCGGCAGAAAATACGCCGCCGCTTGCCAGCCCAGCCGCAACACTCAACCCAGCCGCCGGATTCGCCACGGCTCCCGGCAACACCCGTTGCTCCGGTGTTAGCGATCCATCTTTGTTTCCATACAGGAATGGATTGCTGTACTCAGCGGTCGTTGCATGGAATAGCCCTTCGCCGTTCTGACTGATATATGCCACAGCAACTGAATCACCGCCTGGCCCTTTGCTCGCCGTTGCGTCTACGAGCCGATAACCGTTTGCCAGCAACATATTTTGCGCCTGCTCCGTAGAGAGCGTTCTGCCAGTTTTTTCCGCATAGAACTTCGCGAAGTCCTTTGCCTTCTCCTTCGCCCACTGCCTCTCATCCGGATGCAACTGCCGATTATTCACATCCACATTCATCGCGGCAGCCGCGCCCGCGGCCCCGCCAGTCGCTGCCCCGAGGGCGGTGGCAGCAACCACGGCGGCAGCTTGCCGTACCGCTTCGGGTGCGCCCATCTGGTCCAGATGCTCTGCCAGCGCAGGCATGATCGCGCTCGATGTCAATGCACCGGCTGCCCCTGAGAGGTTCCCGGTCAGCGCGCCTGTGGCGGTATGCAGGGCAACCCGATAGGCACCGCCTTCGCCCCAGTGATTCTCGATATCTTGAGCCTGTGCGGCGAGTTCTGCCTGCTTCCGTGGATCGGATTCCTGTGATGCCTGCGTTCTGAGTTGCAGTGCTTCGCGTAGTTTGCCGGTTGCGTAGTCACCAATGGCCTTGGCGGCGCTTTGCCCGAACAGCCCGATGATCTGGGCCTGGGCTTCGACCTTCTCTTGCAGCTTCTGGCCATCCCAGTTTTTTGCGAGGCTGTTGACCGAGGCACTGCCACCAAGGTTGGTCTCTAGTCCGGCGAGCGCTTGACTGGCATCCTGTCCTGTCACGACGACGGTGCCTGTGCTGATGCCGCTGCGTGTCGTGCTGTTCAGGCTGTTGCTTTCAT
>AKCV02000004.1 GCA_000272025.2 Imbroritus primus | reverse complement strand
CAGGACTTTCGGTTCAGAACGTCCTTGATCGCTGCATTCTCCAGCGCTAGATCCGCGTACATGCGCTTGAGCTTGGCGTTCTCGGCTTCCAGCTCGCGCAGCCGCTGCAACTCGGACACTTGCACGCCCGAGTACTTGCTCTTCCATTGGTAATACGTCGCGCTGCTGATGCCATGCTTGCGGCACACCTCGGCCACTGGTATTCCGGTTTCGCCTTCCTTCAACACCGCGACAATCTGGCTTTCTGTGAACCTGCTTTTCTTCAAGGGAGTCTCCGAGACAAGGAGGCTCCGAAATTCTACCGGCTGATGTCTACTGTTCGGGGGAGCTTACGGCTGGAGACGAAGAAGTGGTCGATGTAGCCGCTTGGCTGGAGATCGGCATAGGCAATGATCTCACCGTCATGCTCGACGACGAAGGGCGTCAGCTGGCGCATGCGTTCCGCCCATATTGCCATGTCCATCTGCGTCGGCGCCCACGCGCTGCACTGTGCCGCGGTGTAGTCACGTGCGCAGACCAGGTGGATGGCGGAGTGGAACACGCGGAACAGCGCGGGCTCGTCGCCGGGACGGAACAGGCGGATGCTCATGGCAACAATGGTAGGCAGATGGTTGCAATCTATCACGGCCGGTACTGTTCAGGCGCGTGCGCGACAGGGCTTATGCTCGCTGCTGCCGGATGTGCGCTGCATGCGTCTTGAGCAGGTCGATGATCTCGGTCAGCCGCGCCCGCTGTACGGGCGAATCCAGCCGTTCGAACAGTTTTTCCGCAAACTTGAGCGGTTTATGCGGCGGCAGGCCGTGCACGGTACCGCCGAGCTTGCGCAGGGTGTCGCTGAGCTTGTGCAGCATGCCGACCGGCTTGCGCAAAGGATCGGCAGAGTGCTCGAGCAGGAGCCGGACCTTCTCGGTATCGAGCACGGCAATGGCGTAGTGCAGTGCAGTAAAGCCGTGGGCATCCGGCATATCGACCGCGATGCCATGGCGGAGTAGCGTACCCAGCCGTTCCGTGGATG
This sequence comes from Imbroritus primus, assembly GCA_000272025.2. Lineage (GTDB taxonomy): Bacteria > Pseudomonadota > Gammaproteobacteria > Burkholderiales > Burkholderiaceae > Imbroritus > Imbroritus primus. The sequence continues at coordinate 140,498 of AKCV02000004.1, read as the reverse complement.
TTTTTCCCATTGCCTGGCGCACTGCGCTGGTGGCGTCAGGCCCGATCAGGCGCCGCGCCTCGCCGCGCACGATGGTCCGGATCGTGGTTTCGTCGGGCAATTCCGTGTCGCCGGCGATCTGGCGGAGGTAATTGCCGAGCAGATCGGCGAAACCTGTCGGCATGCGGTCGTGTGGTGCGAGATAGTTGCCAAGCAATTCCACATGACGTGCCGGATTGGCCGAGTGCAGGCTCTTGGTGACCCATGACACTGCCGCTGTCCGGCACAACGGGTCCTGCATGAATGCCTCGGCCTCGTCGTAGCGCGGTGAGCTTTCAATCACGCCATCCAGCAGGGGCGCGGCGAAGCGTTCGTCCACCAGTGTGGTGAGATGCCTCGGCGTGGGCTTCAGCGCCAGGACCATCAGCAAGGCAGCCGTCTGCAATGGTGCAAGGGTATCGCCGAGCATCTTGGCGGCAAAGGCATCGGCAATCTTGCAGGCGCGCTCAGCCGGGAAATTGGTGGCAAGCAGCAATCGTGCGCGCGTGGCGTGATCCATGCGCGCGAAAAGTGCAATGGCATGATGGCGCAGATCAGGTTCACGTCCGAAGGCAGTGAAGGTGAAAAAGGTGCGTGCCGCCGCCTTGGGCAATCCAAGCGCGACCAGTCGCGCCGGGAGTGCAGACGGGCAATCCGCAGGATCGACTTCCTGCATCAGGCGGATCATCTGGACCAGCCACTTGGTCCGCCCGGCCCCCCACGCTGCGTCGAGCATCGTGTTGATCCATGCGGGGCCATTGTCCGCAAGCAGGCGGTCCATTTGCGCCAGGTACGTGCGTGCGCGCTGTCGATATCCGCGCACGAGCGCGCCCGGTGTAGATATCTCCAGTTTGAAAAAACGCAAGGCACACCGGTATTCGCCGATTTCGTACGCGCTCCATGCCTGTCCGCCGGGTCGGGGCAGGGCATGGAGCGCAATCATGGCATGACTACGCGCCACCCCACTGTGAACGGTCGCGTGGGGCAGCGCCGGGATCTGCGTGGCGGGCATTGTGGGCCGCTGGTTCACAGAGGCGCGCGTCGTGGCTGGGGCAGGGGTATCGTGCCGAACGTCGCCATGGTCAACCGCAGCTGTGAAAGGCAATGCGCCAGTTGCGGGGAGGAGGGCGGGAAACGTCTCGGGTGTACCGGTAAGGCGGGTCATGGCAAGCAAATCGGGCGCGACCGGTTCAGTCGCGTCGCGAATGCTAGGCACCCGCGCCGGCCGGGTCAATTAGTCGGGCCGTGGATTTACAATGGTTTAAAGTTTCCGGCGCGGATAGCGGGATGGTATGTCGGATATGCGCACGATCAAGGCATTTCTCCGGCGTGGCGGTCGACGGCAAGGCCAGGCTCGTCAGCGCAGGATTTTCTCCAGGGCCTTGCCTTTCGCGAGCTCATCGACCAGCTTGTCCAGATAGCGGATCTTCTGCATCAGCGGATCGTCGACGTCTTCCACCCGCACGCCGCACACCACGCCCTTGATCAGTGCGCGGTTCGGGTGCAGGGCCGGCGCCTCGGCAAAAAAGACCGCGAAGTCGCTGTCCTTGTCGATCTGCTCTTGCAAGCCTGCCGGGCTGTAGCCCGTCAACCAGCAGATGACCTGGTCGACCTCTTCCCGCGTCCGGTTCTTGCGTTCCGCCTTCTGGACATAGAGTGGATAGACCTTCGAGAATTTCATGGCGAATACGCGTGCGTTGGACATCGTCGGCCCTCCGGTCGAAGTGTTGCAAACGGGAATGCATTCTTATGGATGCAATGCCCATTACCGATGATCCAACACGTTTCCGTTTCGGGCAATACAGCGCCACTGCGCCAAAACGGTCATGCAGGAGCCGCCGGGTCACTGTGATTACCCGATAAGCGCCGGTTTCCCCCCTTTACTCGACGCTTGGTTTCCCGCCCGCTACGGAATAATGCGAGCCAGGTTAATCCCCCTTGGCGCTGCCCGATGTCCGAAGAAACCGACCAGGAACGGTCAGAACCCGCCTCGCCCAAGCGCCTGGAACAGGCGCGCGAGGAGGGCAACGTTCCGCAGTCGAAGGAGCTGTTGACGTTCGTCCTGCTGACGCTGGGCGCGCTGATCCTGTGGTCGATCGGGACGGCGCTGGCGCGGGCCTTGTCGCAGTTCGTGGCCTTCGGCCTGTCGTTTACGCGTTATGACTATGCGGATACCGCTGGCGTCTGGCTGCAGCTCGGCACGGCCTTGCTGCCGGTGCTGGGTTTGCTGGCGGTGCTGTTCGGCGCGCTATTTGTTGGCGGATTTTCGCCGCTGGCGCTCACGCGCGGCGCGGTCAGCGCCAAGCCGCTGACGCCCGATCTCGGGCGCATCCTCAAGCTGCAGGGGCTTAAGCGCATGTTCTCCATCCAGGGCTGGATGGAGTTGCCGCGTTTGCTGCTCAAGCTCGGCCTGGTGGTGACAGTGACCTGGCTGCTGGTGCGCTACTACGAAATGGAGTTCCTTGGCCTGGCGCGCCAGTCGACGGGCGAGGCGCTCAACAGTCTGTTCCACATGATCGGCGTGTGCTTCATCGCCATGACGGCGGTGCTGGCGCTGGTGGCGGCGGGCGATATCCCGTTCGTGCTGTGGCAGCACTACAAGAAGCTGCGCATGACGCGAGACGAGGTGCGGCGCGAGTCCAAGGAGTCGGACGGCAGCCCGGAGGTCAAGGCGCGCATCCGTTCGCTGCAGCGCCAGGCGGCACAGCGCCGCATGATGGCCGACCTGCCGACGGCCGACGTGATCGTCACCAACCCGACCCACTATGCCGTCGCCCTGCGTTATGCCGAGGGCGGCATGGCGGCGCCGAAGGTGATCGCCAAGGGTGCGGACCTGATCGCCGCACGCATCCGCGAAGTCGGCGTGGAGCATCGCATCCCCATGCTCGAGGCGCCGCCGCTGGCGCGCGCCCTGTATCGCCATACCGAGATCGGCGAGACCATTCCCGAGGCGCTGTATGCCGCCGTGGCGGAAGTACTGGCCTATGTTTACCAGTTGCGCCGCGTGGCCGCGCAGGGCGGCGCCGCACCGAAGCCGCCGCGCGACCTGCCGGTTCCCGCTGACCTCGACCCGGGAGCCGCGCCCGCATGACCACACTCGCCCGTCTGTCCAGCGCCTTGCGCCGCGCCGATCTGCGCTCGGCCGCGGGGCCGATCCTGATCGTGCTGATCCTCAGCATGATGGTGCTGCCGCTGCCGCCGATGGTGCTGGACATGTTGTTTACGTTCAACATCGCCCTGTCGGTGATCGTGCTGCTGATCGCCATGCACACGCTCAAGCCGCTCGATTTCTCGTCATTTCCGACGATCCTGCTGATTACCACGCTGCTGCGGCTGTCGCTCAATGTGGCCTCGACCCGCGTGGTGCTGATGGACGGGCATACCGGCCCGGACGCCGCCGGCAAGGTGATCGAGGCCTTCGGCCATTTCCTGGTGGGTGGCAACTACACCGTTGGCATCGTGCTGTTCGTCATCCTCACGCTGATCAACTTCATGGTGGTCAGCAAGGGCGCGGGCCGCATCGCCGAAGTGGCGGCGCGGTTTACGCTCGATGCCATGCCCGGCAAGCAGATGGCCATCGACGCTGATCTCAATGCCGGCCTGATCCGCGACGACGAAGCGCGCCGTCGCCGGCAGGAAGTGGCGCAGGAGGCGGAGTTCTACGGCTCCATGGATGGTGCCAGCAAGTTCGTGCGCGGCGACGCCATGGCGGGCATCGCCATCCTGCTGATCAATATCGTCGGCGGGCTGGCCGTGGGCGTGTTCCAGCACGGCATGGAGGTTGGCGCTGCGGCCACCAACTACACATTGCTGACCATTGGCGATGGCCTGGTCGCACAGATTCCCGCACTCATCATCTCCACCGCCGCCGGCATGATGGTGAGCCGTGTCTCGGCGGACCGCGACATCGGCCAGCAACTGACGAAGCAATTGCTCGGTTCGCCGGCCGTGCTCATGACCACGGCGGCCATCATCGGCATTCTCGGGCTGATTCCCGGCATGCCCAACCTACCGTTCATCGTGCTGGCGGCGCTGCTGGGCTGGGGCGCATGGCACCTGGCGCAGCGCGGCAAGGCGCCGCCCCCGGAACTGCCGGCGCCGGCCATCGCGCCCGTCGACACGCCGGAGGCCAGCTGGGACGATGTCTCCTGGGTCGATGTCCTGGGCCTGGAAATCGGCTACCGGCTCATTCCGCTGGTCGATCGCGCGCAGGATGGCGAACTGTTGCGGCGGATCAAAGGCATCCGCAAGAAATTCACGCAGGACATCGGCTTTCTGGCGCCGGTCGTGCATATCCGCGACAACCTCGAGCTGGCTGCCGGCGGTTACCGCATCTCGCTGAAAGGCGTCGATATTGGCCGGGGCGAAGTCATGCAGGGCATGCTGCTCGCCATCAATGCGCAGCCGGGCAGCAGCACGCTGCCGGGTACGCCGACCGTCGATCCGACCTTCGGCCTGCCGGCGCTGTGGATCGCGCCGGAGCACAAGGACCGCGCGCATGCCGAAGGCTACACCGTGGTGGACTGCAGCACGGTCATCGCCACGCACCTCAATCAGTTGATATACAGCCATAGCACCGAGCTTCTCGGCCGATTGGAAGTGCAGCAATTGCTGGATCATCTTGCCAAGGAAGCGCCCAAGCTGGTGGAAGACGTGGTGCCCAAGCTGCTGCCGCTCGGCATCGTGCAGAAGGTGCTGCAGAACCTGCTGGACGAGGGCGTGCATATCCGCGATCTGCGCACCATCGTCGAAACACTGGCGGAGCACGGCGGCCGTACCCAGGATCCGACGGACCTGACGGCCATGGTGCGTATCGCGCTGGGCCGCGCCATCGTGCAGCAACTCTATCCGGCAGACGATGCCAGCGAGGACCTGCAGGTGATGACGCTGGCGCCGGAATTGGAGAACATCCTCATGCAAAGCCTGATCAACGGACAGGCCGGGCCGATCGAACCGCAGCTTGCCGATTCCCTGCTGGAAGCGGCAGCGGACATGTCGCGCCACTACGAACAACTGGGCCAGCCCGGCGTGCTGCTCGCACCGCCCGCGCTGCGCCCGATGCTGGCCCGCCTCTTCAAGCGTGCCGCGCCGCACCTGCGCGTGCTGTCGCACGCCGAGATTCCTGACCACCGTACTATCAAGATCGTCTCCATGATCGGAGGACCCACGCCATGATGCATCGCTTTACCGGCCCCAATTCCCACGACGTGCTGCGCCAGGTGCGCGAGACGCTGGGCGACGACGCGATGATCCTGGCCAACCGCATGGTGGGCGGCGGTATCGAGGTGATCGCCATGGTGGAGCAACAGGTCGATGCGCTGACGGTGGCTGGTGCGGCACAGCCGGCTGTTACCGCGCCAGCGGTAGCCGCTGTTGCCGCCGCGCCAGTTCCGGAGGCGGCGCCGGCCGCGTCTGCCCCGGTCGAGGCGCAAGCCCCTGCCACGCCTGACACCGGCATCGAAGCCACGACGCGTACCCGGTTCCCGTTTGCCGCATTCCGCGCCCGCTTCCTGCGCGGCGGCGCTGCGTCTGGCAATGCTGGCAAGCCTGTGAGCCAGGCTGCGGATACGTCGACTGACGCGCAGACGGCACCGACAACTTCATCGCTGACGACGGCGTCGACCGCCGTGTCGATCGAAGCGACGGCCACGCCGGCTGCGGCCAACGCCGCCGATGCTGCGCCGACCACGCTGGCCGCCGAATCGGTCACACGCCTGTTTGCCGATGCTGCTGCACGCTTCGAAGCACGCCGCGCGGGCAATGTTGCATCAGATGCAGGCAGTTCGGTTTCGGCCATGGCGGATGCTGCCACTGTCGGGGCTTCCGGCGCGCAGGGGACAGCGGTGCGCACTGCACCGGTATCAGCCTCGGCGCCGCAGCAAGTTTCCCCGGCGGCACAGCCGCCTGTACAGGCGGCCGTGCCGGTGGCCTCGCAGCCGATCATCGTCGATGCCACGCCGGCAGGTCATCCGGCCCGCGCTACATCGGGTGGTGCACCGGCTGCGGTTACCGAACCCCAGGCCGGTGCCGCCGAGCAGCGCATGATGGCCGAACTGCAGGCGCTACGCGCCATGCTGCACGATCAGACGGCCGGTCTCGCCTCGCTTGGCATCAAGCTGCGCGACCCGGTGCGTGCGCGCATGTTCCAGACCATGCTCAACGCCGGTTTCTCGGCCCAGCTTACGCGTTACCTCCTCGACAACCTGCCGGAAACCGATAGCTTCGACACCGCGCAGGATTTCCTGCAGCGCGCCATCGAACTGAACCTGACGACGCTCGACCAGGACAATGCCCTGCTCGACAAGGGCGGCATCTTCGCGCTGATGGGCCCGACGGGCGTCGGCAAGACCACCACCACGGCCAAGCTCGCGGCGCGTTTCGTGCTGCGCCATGGCGCCTCGCGCGTCGCGCTGCTGACTACCGACAGCTACCGGATCGGCGGGCATGAACAACTGCGTATCTATGGCCGTATCCTTGGCGTGAGCGTGCACTCGGTACGCGATGGCGAGGATCTCAGCCTGGCGTTGGCAGACCTGCGCGACAAGCATGTCGTGCTGATCGACACCATCGGCATGAGCCAGCGCGACCGCGCGCTGTCCGAGCAGATTGCCATGCTGCACAGCGCCGGCCACGCCATCCAGCGCCTGTTGTTGCTGAATACCACCAGCAACGGCCGGACGCTCGACGAAGTGGTGCATGCCTACCGCGATGCGGACCTCGCCGGTTGCATCCTCACCAAGATCGACGAGGCCGCCACGCTTGGCCACGCGCTCGACGTGCTGGTGCGCCACAAGCTGCCGCTGCACTATGTGTCGTGCGGCCAGCGCGTGCCTGAGGACATTGCCGTGGCCAACCGCAAACTGCTGGTGCATCGCGCGTTCCGCGAAGCGCCCGGCCCGTCGCCGTTTGCGCTCGAAGAAGACGAGTCGTACCTGCTGACACATGGCGCTGCTGCCGCGCGGCCCGAAGCGGACATGGCGCTGCCGGCATGAAGGCGGAAGGATAAAGACGGCACCATGAGGACGGCACGATGAAACACGTCGCCCGCGATCAGGCTGATGGCCTGCGCCGCATGCTGACCGGTCCCGCCGGGCAGGTCCTGCTGCTCGCCGGCCCGGCCTGCGACGCGGCATTGCAGGCCGATCTCGCTGCCGCGCTGGGCGCGCTGGGGCGGACCGTCGCCGTGGTCGATGGCCCGGCTCTCGCCAGGCTTGGCGCGGCCGGTGTCGACATGCTGGAGACCATGCGCGCCGAGACCGATACGCTATTGCTCGGCGGTGGCACGGCGCGCGCCACGGCCATGCAGACCATCGCCGCCTTTCATCATCACGCCGACCAGTTGCTGGTGGCCTTTGCCGATGCGCCGGACGGCATCAAGCAATCCTATCTGCTACTTAAGGGCTTGCCGAAAGCGGCGGCCGGCACCTTGCCGGTCCGCGTGCTGGTGACCGAAGCGCGTGCGGCGCAGTCCGCGTTGCACATGTACGGCAATCTCGCCGCCACGGTACGCGAGTACCTGGGGGCCGACATCGCCCTGGCTGGCTATATTCCTGCCGACACGCATCTCGCCATGGCGCGGGCGCTCGACAAGCCCGTGGTCGAAGCGTTTCCGGCGGCGCCCGCGGCGCTGGCCTGCCGCCAGGCGGCACGCGAGATTGCCAGCTGGCGCAGCGCCGCGGCACTACCGGCTACTGCATGGCAGGCGCCGGTATCGCAGTCGCTGGATCCGGCGCGCCAGCCTGAACGGATCGACTGATATGTACACCGCCACCGGACGCCCGTCCAAATCCGATGCCTTGAAACAGCATGCCCCGCTGGTGCGCCGCCTGGCAGGCCAGATGCTGGCCAGGCTGCCCGCGAGCGTTGAACTGGACGACCTGGTGCAGGCCGGTATGATGGGCCTGCTCGATGCCTTGGGCCGGTATGAGGAAACGCAGGGCGTGCAGTTCGAGGCGTATGCCACGCAGCGGATCCGTGGCGCGATTCTCGACGAGCTGCGCAGCAATGACTGGCTGCCGCGCGGCTTGCGCAAGCATGCCCGCGACATCGAGAAAGCCATCCAGAAAGCCACGCAGCTTGCCGGCCGTGCGCCGACCGAACGCGAGATTGCTGCCGTGCTGGGAATATCGCTGGCCGAATACCAGCAGCACCTGGTCGAGCTGCAGGGCAGCCAGTTGCTCTACTACGAAGACTTCGACCGCGAGGACGCTGACAGCTTTATCGCGAACCGCAGCGGCGATGTCGACGATACCCCGCTGGCGCAGATGATTGACCAGGACATGCGCAGCGCCGTGATTGACGCCATCGAGCGCCTGCCCGAGCGGGAAAAGCTGATGATGAGCCTGTACTACGAGCAGGAACTGAACCTGCGCGAGATCGGTGCGGTGATGGGCGTCAGCGAATCGCGCGTCTGCCAGCTGCACAGCCAGGCCGTGGCACGCATTCGCGCCCGCATGCGCGAGCGTGAAGGCGTGACGTCGGCGTAGTTTCGGCCTGGTGTCGGCTTAGCATCCAGCGCCCGGCCCAGGCGTCACGCGGACTCGTACCATTGCCGTGAGGCGTTGACCACCTGCACGACCAGCAGCATGACGGGCACCTCGATCAGCACACCGACGACCGTGGCCAGCGCTGCGCCGGAATGCAGGCCGAACAGGCTGATGGCAGTCGCCACGGCCAGCTCGAAGAAATTCGACGCACCGATCAGGCACGAAGGCCCGGCCACGCAGTGGGCCACACCCAGCTTGCGGTTCAGCAGGTAGGCAAGTCCGGCGTTGAAGACCACCTGGATCAGGATCGGCACCGCCAGCAGCGCGATCACCAGCGGCTGCTCCAGAATCGCCCGGCCCTGGAAGGCAAACAGCAGCACCAGCGTGAGCAATAGCGCCATGATCGAGAACGGTCCGATCCTCTGGGCCACGCGCTCGAAGGTTGCCGTGCCCGTGCGCATCAGCCGCCTGCGCCACAGCTGCGCCAGGACGAGCGGAATGACGATGTACAGGAGCACGGATACCAGCAATGTCTCCCACGGTATCGTGATGCTGGAAATGCCCAGCAGCAGGGCTACGATCGGCGCGAAGGCCAGCAGCATGATGCCGTCGTTGAGCGCGACCTGCGAGAGCGTGAAATAGGGATCACCGCGCGTCAGCTGGCTCCAGACGAACACCATCGCCGTGCATGGCGCGGCAGCCAGCAGGATCAGTCCGGCGATGTAGCTGTCGAGCTGTTCGGCCGGCAGGTGGTCGGCAAACGCATGGCGCACGAACACCCAGGCCAGGAAAGCCATGGAGAATGGCTTGACGGCCCAGTTGATGAATAGCGTCACGCCAATCCCTTTCCAGTGCTGCCGCACGCCATGCATGGCGCTGAAGTCGATCTTCATCAGCATGGGAACGATCATGATCCAGATCAGGATGCCCACCGGCACGTTGACCCGGGCGATTTCCATGCCGCCCAGCGCGTGCATCAGCGCCGGGAATGATTGGCCGAGGACGATGCCCACGACGATGCAGAGCGCTACCCAGATGGTGAGGTAGCGCTCGAAGAAACCGATGCGCGGTGTCACGATCCGGCTGCCCCGGTTTCCGGCATTCCTGCACCGATGGCCCGCAGTTCGCGGTGGATGGCCTGGCGGTCGAGCGTGGACAGCGGCAGGTTGGCAAAGACGCTGGCGCGTCCCATGATCTGGCGGAATACCTGGTCGAACACCTTGCGCTTGTCATCGTCGGTGCCGGTTGCCGCGGCAGGATCGACAAAGCCCCAATGTGCTGACACCGGTTGTCCCGGCCAGACGGGGCACACTTCGCCTGCTGCCTGGTCGCACACGGTGATGATGAAATCCATTTGTGGCGCGTCCGGTCCGGCAAATTCGTCCCAGCTCTTGGAGCGCAACTTGTCCAACGGATAGCCGAGCGCCTTGACCTTCTCGATGGCGAACGGATTGACCGTGCCACCCGGATGGCTGCCGGCGCTGAAGGTATTGAAGCGCCCCTTGCCCATCGTCGCGAGAATGGCCTCCGCCATGATGGAGCGCGCGGAATTGCCGGTGCACAGGAAGAGAACGTTGTAGGGTTTGTCGGACATGCCAGTCTCTGTGGGTTAGCAGCAAGTAGATTTGCCGGTACGCGGGGTGCAGCAGCCTGCGGCTTGTGGCTTGATGGATTGGTTCACCGGTGCGGCCGCTGGAGCGCAACATGCAGACGCTTGTTGCGCATCTGCTGCTTCCGCCTGATTGAAGGTGGGAATCTCGTGGAGCGTCTGGTAGCTTTCCCAGGCGATGCCTTGCGGGTCCACCGTCCAGTGCTTGTTCGACTTGGCGTAGCAGCAGGCCGCACCCGGCTCGCTCTCGATCGGCAGCTCGGCGGTGGCCAGGCGGCGCTCCATGTCGCTCAACTCGTCGTCGGTCTCGACCTGGAAACCGAGATGATCGAGGCCGACCGTGCCGGTGCGGGTCGAGATGGCAAAGTTCAGGCGCGGATCCTCGAGCATCCACTTGGCGTAGTCGTCTTTGACGACAGCCGGCGGCGCGCCGAACAGCGCGGAATAGAAGCGGATGTTGTGCGCCAGGTCGGCAACACGGACATGGACGTGCATGCGCTTCATGCTTGGTCTCCTTCAGGGGTGCAGCAGGCCGCGACCGGCGTGCAGGGATTGCCGCCGCAGCAGTTTTCGGTGAGATAGGCGAGCACGGCATTCATGGTTTCATACCGTGCCGCGTAGATGACGAAGCGTCCTTCCTGGGTCGAGCTCACCATGTTGGCGAGCGACAGTTCCTTCAGGTGAAAAGACAGCGACGACGGGGCCAGCCCGGTCAGTTCGGCGAGCTTGCCGGCGGGCCGGCCGGCCGGCCCCGCCTGCACCAGCAGGCGGAAGACCGTGAGGCGCGAGGCATGGGCAATGGCGCCGAGTGCCTTGATGATGTCTGACGTTTCCATATTTCAATAATATTCGAAATATAGAGGGGGCGCAAGAAAAGGATGCCGGCAAGGCAACACCGCTGAACCAGACAGGAACGCGCGTTGCCCCTTGCGTGCAGCCGGCCCGCAAACCTGCGAGATCAGCGGTTGACGTTGTGCTTGCCGGCGCGTTTGCCCGTGCGGGCGCCCGTCGCCTTGCCGGCAGGCAGCCGCGTCTCGGCCTGTGCGGCTTCCACCAGCCAGTCGAGAAACGCCCGCAGGTAGCCGGGCTTGTCTGCGTCGCGCGGAATCATGGCGTAGTAGGGTGCACCCGCGACGCGGATGTCGTCGAACGGTACGGCGATGCGTCCGCTGGCGTGGTCGGACGCGAGTGTCGGAAACCGGCCAATGGCCACGCCGAGGTTGTCGACCACGGCCTGCAAGGTGACGAAGTAATGGTCGAAGCGCAAGCTGCGGCTGGGCCGGAAGGTGGCGTGGCCTGCGGCCTGCAGCCATGCTTCCCAGTCGCCGGGGCGGGTCTCGGTATAAAGCAGGGCGGCAGAGGCAAGATCCGTTACTGTGCGCAATGGTGTGTCGCGCAGTAGCGCGGGGCTGGCAATCACCGTGCGGTACTCGGTAAACAGCGGTGTCATCTCGAAATGCTCGAACGGTTCGCTGGTGTTGCGGATCGCGACGTCGAACGTACCGCGCAGGCCGGGCTCGTTGCTGAACGCGGTCGACACGCGCACATCCACATCCGGCTGCCGGGCATGGAAATCGTCAAGGCGCGGGATCAGCCAGCGCATGGCGAAGGTTGCCGCTGCATTGACGCGCACGACCTTGCGCGATGCGCTCTTGCCGTAACGTTCCGAGGCCTCGCTGATGTGATCGAACGCTGCGCTGATCTCGCGGCTGAAGGCCTGTGCGTGCACCGTGGCGACCATGCGCTGGCCCTGCCGGATGAACAGCGGCTGGCCCAGCCATCCTTCCAGGATCTCGATCTGCCGGCTTACCGCGCCATGCGTGAGGTTCAGCTCGCGCGCGGCCGCCGAGTAGCTGCCGGCGCGCGCCGTAACTTCGAAAATGCGCAGCGCATTCAAAGGGGGAAGCTTATGGGGCATGTGTGAGTTTTTCTGACAATAACGGCATAAAAAACTGGTTTGTGTAAGTTTATTGCATAAATTACGATGGGCTCCAGTTATTCGAGAGAGCCCCATATGCCTACTGAAATCACCGTCAACGGCCGCACCTATCGCCGCCCCACAGCGCCCACCGTCATCGTCTGCGTCGACGGATGCGAACAGGATTACATCAACCTGGCCGTGCAGGCCGGCTGCGCCCCGTTCTTCGCCAGCCTGCGCGAGCGCGGTGCAGTGCTGTCGGCGGATTGCGTGGTGCCCACCTTCACCAACCCCAACAACCTGTCCATCGTGACCGGCGCGCCGCCGGCCGTGCATGGCATCTGCGGCAATTTCTTCCTCGATCCCGAGTCGGGCAAGGAAGTGTTGATGAACGATGCGCGCTACCTGCGCGCGCCAACCATCCTCGCTGCCGCCGCCGAGGCCGGCATGCTGGTGGCGGTGGTGACCGCCAAGGACAAGCTGCGCAGCCTGCTCGGGCATCAGCTGAAAGGCATCTGCTTCTCGGCGGAAAAAGCCGACCAGGCCACGATTGCCGAAAACGGCATCGACGACGTGCTGAACAAGGTCGGCATGCCGCTGCCTTCGGTGTACAGCGCCGACCTGTCGGAATTCGTGTTTGCCGCCGGCGTGGCGCTGCTCGAAGACGTGCGGCCCGATCTGATGTACCTGTCGACAACCGACTACGTGCAGCACAAGCATGCGCCCGGCACGCCCGGAGCCAACGCGTTCTACGCGATGATGGACCGATACCTGCAGCGCCTCGATGCGCTGGGCGCGGTGATCGGCATCACCGCCGACCACGGCATGAATGCCAAGACCGACGCCCTCGGCCAGCCCAACATCGTGTACCTGCAGGAGCAGCTCGATGCCCGCTTCGGGGCGGAAGCCACGCGCGTACTGCTGCCAATTACCGATCCGTACGTGGTGCATCACGGCGCACTGGGTTCCTACGCTACGGTCTACCTGCGCAGCCACGGCCTGGCGCAGCACACGGTGCATGACTTCATCGCCAGCATCCCCGGTGTCGAGCTGGTGCTGGCCAAGGCCGACGCCGCCCGACGTTTCGAACTGCCGCCCGACCGCATCGGCGACCTCGTGGTGATCACGGAGCGGCTTACCGTTGTCGGCACCGCACCAGCCGGACACGATCTCACCGGGCTGACCGTACCGCTGCGTTCGCACGGCGGCTTGTCGGAACAGAAAGTACCGCTGCTGTTCAATCGCCGTGTCGATGCCGCGCCGGATCGCCGCCTGCGCAACTTCGACATCTTCCAGCTGGCTATGAACTGACCATGCCTGCCACCTGTCCTTATTGCCGCCGATAGCCATGCAGATCCTGCTTTCGCTGATGTCCGGCGTGGCCTTGCTCGTGTGGGGCACGCACATGACCCGCAAGGCCATGCTGCATGCTTTTGGGGCGCGCCTGCGCGGTGTGCTTGCCGCCGGCACGGCGCATCCCGCGCGTGGTTTCCTCGCCGGCCTTGGCGTCACGGCGCTGATCCAGAGCAGCAGCGCCACGGCGCTGATGACCAGTGCCTTCGTGGCTGACGGGCTGGTGACCTTGTCCGCGGCCCTGCCCATCGTGCTTGGCGCGGACGTGGGCAGCAGCCTGATGGCGCTGGTGTTGTCGGTGGACGTCTCGTGGCTGTCGCCGCTGCTGCTGTTGCTGGGCATCGGCCTGCACCTGTGGGGCAAGAACCGGCCGGTGGCGCAGTTCGGCAAGATCATCATCGGGCTTGGCCAGATCACCCTGGCACTGCAACTGATCCGCCAGTACGCCGCACCGCTGGTGCACGCCGGGGTGGTGCGCGCCGTCTTCGCGGCGCTCGGCGACGACATGCTGCTGGCGCTCGCCATCGGCGCCATGGTGACCGTGGCGGCATACTCGAGCCTGGCCGTAGTGCTGTTGACCGCAACGCTGACTGCCGGCGGCGTCATCACCCCGGCCACCGCCTTGCCGCTGGTGCTCGGCGCCAATCTCGGCAGCGGCTTGCTGGCCTGCTTCGTCAATGCCGGTGCGCGCCGCGCAGCGAAGCGTGTGTCGCTGGCAAACCTGCTGTTCCGGCTGACGGGTGTCCTGATGGTGCTGCCATGGCTCGGCAACGACCGCGTGCCCGGATGGCTGACATCCCTCGCCGGCACCATTGCCGCGACGCCGGGCACCGTACCGATCGTCTTCCATGCCGTTTTCAACCTGGCCGTGGCACTGGCTTTCATCTGGGCAGTGCGGCCGCTGGCGGCACTGTGCCAGCGCCTGCTGCCGGATGCCGAACCGACGGCAGAGGGCGATGGCGGACCGCGCTACCTGAATCCCATCGACCTGCAGCAACCGGTACTGGCCATGGGCAATGCCTCGCGCGAGGTGATCCGCATCGGCGAGATGGTCGAACAGATGCTGAGCGGCATCCGCCGCGCCATCGTCGCCAATGACCGTGCGGCGTGCAGCCATTGCCGGACACTCGACGACCGCATCGATGCACTGTACGCCTCGGTCAAGCTGTATCTCACCGAAGTCGACCAGGGCAGCCTGCGCCAGGAAGAGCTGCAGCGCTGGCACGAGATCATGCTGATGAACATCCACCTCGAATATGCCGGCGATATCGGGGATCGCATCCTCGCGGATCTCGGACAGCGCAAGATCGGCCGCAACCTCGGATTCTCCGCGGAAGGGCAGGCAGAACTGCTGGAACTGTGCGACCTGCTGTCCGCCAACCTGCGCACCAGCCTCGCGGCCTTTCTCTCGCGCGATGCACATGCGGCGCGCCTGCTCGACAGTTGCGCGGCACATTTCGTCGAACTCGAGCGGCGGCATTCCGCCCGGCATATCGCACGCATCGCCCAGCGCCGTGCGGTGAGCGTGGAAACCAGCGGGCTGCACCTCGACCTGCTGCATGACATGGCGCAGATGAATGCCCTGCTGTGCCATGCCGTGGCTGACTCCGCCCGGCACCGGCATGACGGTGCCGACCCGCGCCTGCCCGGAGCCCTTCAACCCGCCTGATTCACCGTCTGATATCGAACTGCGCATGACTGACTGATTGCACCACAACCCACGAGGGCGCAAACGCCCCAACAGGAAGGAGACACCCCATGAACGTCCGCAATGCCAGCCATTCCCGTCGCCGCGTATGCAGTCGCCTGTTCAGCCGCCTATGCCAGCACAGCGTGCTCGCCTTGCTGGCGGTCTCCGTGTGCGGCACTGCCGTGGCGCAGGCCAAATATCCTTCGCGGCCCGTCAACCTTGTCGTGGGTTTTGCCGCGGGCGGTTCCACGGATAAGCTGGCACGCCTGCTGGCGCACGAAATGCAGGATGCGCTGGGCCAGCAGGTGGTGATTGACAACAAGCCCGGGGCAGCGGGCAATATCGCGGCGCAGTATGTCGCGCAGTCCGCGCCGGACGGCTACACGCTGTTCATGGCCACGCTCAGCAGCCAGGCGGTCAATCCGTGGATCTACAGCAAGCCTGGCTTCGATCCGGCACGCAGTTTCGAACCGGTAGCGCTGGTCGCGCGTTATCCGCTGGTCATGGCGCTGGCGCCGAGCACACCGCAGAAATCTCCCGCGGACGTGATCGCCTATGCGCGCGCCAATCCGGGCAAGGTGTTCTTCTCGTCGGCGGGCGCGGGGTCGCCCGGTCACCTGAGCGGCGAACTGGTCAAGTCGATGGGCAATGTCTCGATGACGCACGTGGCTTACAAGGGCGGCGGTCCGGCCATGCTGGCGGCCATGAGCGGCGAGGTGACCATGACCATCGAAACCATTCCGGCGATGATTCCCCATGTGAAGTCCGGCAAGCTGAAAGGACTGGCCGTGACCTCGACGGAACGGTCGTCCGCGCTGCCCGACCTGCCTACGCTCGCGGAAGCGGGCCTGCCCGGATTTGACGTGACCTCGTGGGCAGGCATCGTCGCGCCGGCCAAGACGCCGCCTGCCGTACTGGCGACCTTGCAGGCCGCACTGGCGAAATCGCTGGAATCACCCAAGATCCGCGCTGCGATGGCAGCCGACGGCGCGCAGCCGAGCTTCCTGCCGGGCAAGCAGTTCGGCGATTTCATGGCAACGGAGCTGAAGCGCTGGGGTGAAGTGGTGAAGACAGCCAGCGTCAAGGTGGAGTGATCAGGCAACGGGCGGGTTAGCGCCACGCGGCCCGGTGATGCCCTCGCGCAGGAGGGCCGAGCCGGGCCGGCAGTGGCCTTCCGTACAGATGCCATCCGGACGGAAAGGCAGGCATGCGCGAACGGACAAGAGCAGGGCCGCAGCAGCGGCCCTGTTTGCTGTGCGGTTCAGCGCAGCGCGAAACGGACGCTGATCGCTTTTCTCCCTGGCAGCGAGACCAGCGCTGCCGCCTTGGTGCCGGGACCGACCTGGAACTCGCCCCGGGCCTCCAGGCGGTTATCGCCGGCTGGCGCCAGCGTGGCTTCACGCTTGGTACTGCCGTTGAGCAGCGTCACCTTGGCGCTGGCGCCAGTGGTGGCAAGCGGCTTGCCGTGGTCGCGGACATGGAGCGTCAGGCTGTCGGCCCTGGCGACCAGTTCGAAATCGACATCGCTGGCCTCCGCGACAACACCGCCGTGCTCCGGCTTGTGTGCGTGCGCATGGCCATGGCCGCCGCTGGCGAAGGCGGTGCCGGTCACGGCCACGCAGGAGAGGGCGAGGCCGGCAACCAGTGCGTGCATGATGCGTCGGCGTGCGGGAAGGGATCGGGACATGGTAATTCCTTGATGAAAGATCATGTGAAAACTCCGGTACATGCGGCTCAGAACGCCTCGGTGTGCTTGTCGTCGAGCAGGCGTTCCGCGTCGCGGCGGCCGAACAGCCAGAACATGGCGGGCGTGAGGAAGGTATCGAGCAGGGTCGAACTGACCAGGCCCGAGAAGATCACCACCGCCACCGGATGCAGGATCTCCGTGCCGGGACGCTCCGCTTCGAACAGCAGCGGTGCAAGCGCGAAGGCGGTGACCAGCGCCGTCATCAGCACGGGGCTGAGCCGCTCGAGCGAACCGCGCAGGATCATGGCGTGATCGAAGCGCTCGCCTTCGAGCCGCATCAGGTTGAGGTAGTGGCTCACCTTGAGGATGCCGTTGCGCACCGAGATGCCGGCGAGCGTGATGAATCCCACCAGCGCCGCGACGGAGAGCGGCTGGCCCGACAGCCACAGGCCTAGCACCGCGCCGACCAGCGCCAGCGGGATGTTGGTCATGATCAGCACCGATAGCCGCACCGACTTGTAGCGGCTGTACAGCACCACGAACATCAGCGCGAGCGAGACGATGGAGAGCAGGCCGACCAGGCGGCTGGCTTCTTCCTGCGCCTCGAATTGCCCGCCGAGCGTGATGAAGTAGCCTTCCGGCAGCGCGGTTTCCGCGACGGCGCGGCGGATGTCGGTCACCACATCCGACAGTGCGCGGCCCTGTGCGTTGGCCGACAGCACGATACGCCGCTTGCCGTCGTCGCGGCTGATCTGGTTGGGGCCGTCGCTGTCCTCGATGGTGGCGATGCTGGAGAGCGGCACGCGTCCCGATGGTGTCTCCAGCAGGATCTGCCGCAGTCCTTCGATCGAGCGTGCCTGTTCCGGCAGGCGTACCACCAGCGCGAAGCGCCGGTTGCCTTCGACAATCTGCGTCACCTTCTCGCCTTCGACGAGGCTCTGCAGCACGGTCAGCAATTGCGGCGCCGGCACGCCGTAGCGGGCCGCGGCGGCATAGTCGATGCGCACCTTGATCTGTGGCGCAAGCACCTGCTTCTCCACTTCCAGATCGGTCACGCCGGGGATCTTCGCGAGCCGTGCCTGCAAGGCATCGGCCTGGCCGCGCAAGGTATCGAGATCTTCGCCGAAGACCTTGATGGCGATCTGCGCACGCACGCCCGACAGCATGTGGTCGATACGGTGCGAGATCGGCTGGCCGATGGAGATGGCGGCCGGCAGGTTGGCGAGCCGGGCGCGGATGTCGGCCTGGATCTCCGCCATGCTGCGCTTCAGTTCGCCCGCCGGCTTGAGGCCGACATCCAGTTCGCTCACATGCACGCCCTCGGCGTGTTCGTCCAGCTCGGCCCGGCCACTGCGCCGGCCGACGTGCGTGACTTCCGGCACGGTGCGCACCAGCACCTCGGCCTGCTGCGCGAGTTGCGACGATTCGGCCAGCGTGACGCCCGGATTGAGGCGCATGCCGATCAGCAGCGTACCTTCATTGAAGGGCGGCAGGAAGGTGGTGGGAAAGAACGGTACCGCCGTGGCCGCCACCAGCACGGCAACGGCGCCCGCACCGACAGCCCGCTTGGGGTGCGCCAGCACGCGCTGCAGGCCATTGCGGTAACGCGCTTTCAACCATGCGAGAAAACGCGTATCGCCATGGCCGAGCGATTTCATGCGCGGCAGCAGATAAAAGGCGAGGACCGGCGTGACCGTGACCGAGACGACCAGCGACGCCAGCGTCGAGACGATGAACGCCACACCGAGCGGCACGAACAGCCGGCCTTCCATGCCGGGCAGGGCGAACAGCGGCAGGAACACCAGCACGATGATGATGGTCGCGTAGAGAATCGCCGAGCGCACTTCCAGCGTGGCGTTGCGCACCAGCTCCAGCGGATGCAGGCGCGCGTGGCCGGCCTGCTCGCGGTCCGCCTTGAGCCGCCGCAGCACGTTCTCCACGCCGACCACCGCATCGTCCACCAGCCCGCCGATGGCAATGGCCAGCCCGCCGAGCGTCATAGTGTTGATCGACATGTTGAAGTAGCGGAATACCAACGCGGTCATGAAGACCGATACTGGAATCGCCGTCAGCGCGATGATGGTGGGGCGCAGCGTGCCGAGAAACACGAACAGGATCACCGCGACGAACACCGAGGCGGCGATCAGCTTGCCCTGCAGCGTGTTGACCGAGGCCTCGATGAAGCTCGCCTGGCGGAAGGTGACGCGCGGCGCGTCCATGCCGGGTGGCAGCGCGCCCTGCAGATCGGCCAGCGCGCTTTCGATGTGGCGCGTCAGGCCGATGGTATCGGCGGTCGGCTGCTTCTGGATGCCGAGGATGACCGCCGGCTTGCCTTCGAAGCCGGCATCGCCGCGCTTGATGGCCGGCGCGAAGGTAACGGTGGCGATCTGCCGCAGCAGGATCGGCTGGCCTTCGCGCGCCGTCAGGGCGAGGTTCTGCAGGTCGTCGAGGCGCGAGGTACGGCCGATGTGGCGGATCAGGTATTCACGCCCGTTCAGTTCGAGGAAGCCGCCCGACGTATTGCCGGAGAAACCCTTGAGTGCAGTTTCGAGCTGCTCGTGCGAGATGCCGAGCCGTGCCATGGCGGCCGTGTCGGGCTGCACCTGGAACTGCCGCACCTCGCCACCGATGGGAATCACCTGCGCCACGCCGGGAATCGCCAGCAGGCGCGGGCGCAGCACCCAGTCCGCATACTCGCGCACGGCCATGGGCGAGATCTTCGCGGTGTCGATGGGAATCGCCACCTGCATGATCTCGCCCATGATCGAACTGATCGGCCCCATGCGTGGAATCACGCCGGGCGGCAGGCCTTCTTCCATCGAGGCGAGCCGTTCCGAGACGGTCTGGCGCGCGCGGAAGATTTCGGTACGCCAGTCGAAGGTCACGTAGATGAACGACAGGCCCGCGCTCGACACCGAACGGATGCTCTCCACGCCCGGCAGGCCGTTCATGGTGGTTTCGAGCGGAAAGGTGATGAGCTGTTCGACCTCCTCGGCGGCCATGCCGCCGGCTTCCGTCATGATGGTGACGGTCGGTTTGTTGAGATCGGGAAACACGTCCACGGGTGTCTGCGACAGCGTGAACGCACCATAGGTCATCAACACGACGCTGGCGATCATCACCAGCAGCCGGTTGGACAGGCTGTTATCGAGTAGCCATTTGAACATGGTGCATGGCTCCTCAACGGACCTGGTTGATCAGCGTCGCGCCGCCGGTGACGACACGCGCGCCGGCTTCCAGGCCCGTGGTCACGGCCACCGATGCGCCGTCGAGCAGCACAAAGGTCACGGGACGCGGTTCGAAGCGTTCCGGTGCGGTCTTGATCCACACGATGTCCTGGTTGGCCGGATTCTTGAGCAGCGCCGCCACGGGAACCCGTACACCCTGGAGTCGCTCGCGCGACTGCACCACGACCTGCACCGGCTGGCCGACGGCCAGGCGCGACAGCGCGTCCCCGGCGCCGCCGAACATCACCGGTAGCGCCTGGTCGCGCAGGCTGCGCGCGGCGCCGATCAGGGTCAGCGGAATGCGCGACTCGCCGGCCATCATACTGGCGGAGGCGATGTTCTGCGCCTGCGCGGCATCGTAGGCCAGGGCTTCGATCTGCACGCGGCGCGGATCGACCACCTCGAACACCAGCGCGCCGGCGTCCACGACCTGCCCGGCCACGGCATTGGCGGAGGCGATTACGCCAGTGACCGGCGCCCCCAGCGTGTCGCGCCCCGACAGGCCGGCGCCGACTGCCTGCAGACGTCCGGCCAGGCTGGCGACCTCGCTCTCGGCCGCTTCGATTTCCTTGAGTGGCACGGTGTCGGCCAGTTCGCGCAGGCGGGCCTGGCGCTTGAGGGCCAGTGCATGCGCGGCGCGCAGCTCGGCCTGCTGTGCTACCTGGCCCGCGCGTTCCAGCGCGCCGCTCGACGGTGCCACATACGCCAGCACTTGGCCCTTGCGTACCGGCTGGCCTACGCTCGGCAGGCCGTTCGGCCCGGCTTCGAGACGGCCGGCCAGTGCGGCCTGGACCTTGCCGCCGGCATTCGGATCCATGACCACGCGGCCCTGCAGTTCGAATGCCTTCGGCAGTTCGCCGGCCTGCACGGGCAGGGTGCGTACCGCCAGCTGGCGTTGCGCCGGTTTCGGCAGGAACACGCTGCCATCCGGCTGTCGCTTGGGACCATTGCTGTTTGCGGCAGGCGGTGCATCGCCATGGTCATGGCCTGGGCCCGCCATGGCGGCAGGGGCGAGGGCGGTCAGTCCGAGCGCGAGCACCAGCGCGGCAAGCGGCCGGCGCAGGATAAGAGTGCGAGTGGTGATCATGCGGCATCTCCTCGTTGCGCGGCCGACTTGCGTGCCGTCATGCGTTTCCAGACCAGTGCCGCAGCCAGCAGGGCCAACCCCGTGCCGAGGGCCGCGAGCACTGCGGTGGTGAGCGGCGTGCTGCTGGTGTCAGCGTGGTCGTCGGCGTGAATGTCGAGCGTCCCGGCCAGCAGATCCGAGGCCTGGCCGGTGACGACCGTCGCGGCGACCGGGGTTTCTCCTGCCGCCGGTGCGGCAGCGAGCGTGGCGGTGAAGGTGCCGGGGCCGGTGCTGGTGACCGGTACGGCCGCGCCATTGAGTTCCAGCTCCAGGGTGGCGCCGTCGACCGGGCGGTTATCGGCCGCGTGGTCGAGATAGAGCGTGAGGGTCGTGCCATCTACGACGCCGACCAGTTCGAACTGGTCGGACACTGCCGTGAAACGGAGCAGCACCATGCCGGTGTCGGCCGCCGGTGCGGCATCGTGGTCGTGGCCGGCATCGGCCATGGCTGTCTGCGCGGCAAACAGGCTCAGTGCCGCCATGCATGCGATGGCGATATGCCGCGTGCCGCGTTGCAGTGCGCGGATAGGCGGAGCGGAAAAAGTCAGCAGTGTCATACGGAATCCTGAAGGGAAAGGGGGGCCGCGACGGAGGCCAAGACAGGCATGGGATCGCGGGCGGTCATTGCGGCAACAGCCCCATGGCTTGCCGCAGGCCGGAAACGGCGGCGGCTGCGTCGATGCGGGCGCGGGCGAATGCCTGCTCCGCTTCGATGGCTTCGAGCTCGATCCGCAGGCGCGTCGGCAGATCGGTTTCACCGAGGCGGAACGATTTGTCGAAAAAGCCGCGCGCCTCGCGTGCCAGCCGGGCGCGGCGCTCCGCTGCCTGCTGCCGGGTCTGCGCGGCACGCAGCTGTGCCTGTGCACTGGCGATGCCCTGGGCGACGTTGCCGGTTTCGAGTTCGGCCTGCGCCTCGGCATCCAGCGCCTCGGCTTGTGCAGTGAACTGTTTGGCACGGGCGCGCGGACCGGCCCCGAACGGGATGCGGATGCCGACGGTGAAGCTTTGCTTGAACGATGCCCCGGTGACATCGCGCTCGCGGGTCGCGGCCACGGTCAGTTCGGGGTTGGCGCGGTTCTGCTGGCGCGCCAGTGCCGCCGCGTCGCGCGCGGCCTGGGCGCGATCGAGCAGGGCGATCACGGCAGGATGCGCGACTGCGCCGCCACTGCCATCCGGTGCGGTGGCACTGAGCGGCGTATCGGGCAACGCCTCGGGTAGCACTTCGGGCAGCGTCGCGCTGGTCGCCGGCACAGGGATGGCGGTGCCTGCCAGTGCGCGCAACCGGTGCAGTGCCGCAGCCTGTTCGGCAGCGGCTTCGGCCACGGCCGCTTCGGCCTGCGCGGCCGCGCCATCGGCCTGATGCTGGTCGGCGCGCGCCAGGTCGCCCGCCTTGACGCGGCGTGCGACATCGCCGGCCAGTTGCCGGGCATTGGCTTCGCGTACCTGGGCCAGTTGCCAGTCGCCCTGTGCGCGCTGGTAGCGCCACCATGCCTCGCGTACGTTTTCCGCGAGCCGCAGGCGCGCGGCCAGCAGGCTGCTGTCGAGCGCCTTGAGCTCGGCCTCCGCGAGGCGGGCCGAGCGGTTGCGCTCGCCCGGCAGCCACAGGGGGATGCCGATGCCGACTTCATACTCGCGCGCGCCTTCGTTGGCGCCGGGGCGATCTGATTTCGCTTGCAGCGACAGTGCGGGCGCATCGGCGCTCCAGCTCGCCGCTGCGTCGCGCGTGGCCAGTGCGGCGTCGCGACGGGCGGCGGTGGCGCGCGCCTCAGGCTGGCGCGCCCAGGCGAGCTCGAACAATTCGGCGAGGGTGATGGATGGCGCCGCCGTGCGTGTTGCGGGTGGTGCGGTGGGTGATGGCACGGGCGATATTGCGGGCAGCGTGGCTGCAGATACAGCGTGCGGCCCCGCGGTGTTGGCGGCAACCGCCGGCGCACCATGGGCCACGCTGGCCCAGGCGAGCGTGGCCGTGGGCAGGAACAGGATCAGGGTCTTGCGATACATCCGGAACATCTCCAGTGAAAACATTCAAGGGAAATGGCCGGCGAGCGATCAGGGCATCTCGAAGGCGTGGGCTCAGCTCATGCACAGAGTCATGCGCAAAGCCTCACGCGGACGCATGCCTGCAGGCATGCGAGGTGCATGCAGGGTGCGGTGATGCGATCGGAATGGGGGCGCGAGCCCGTCTCGCCGGTCAGGCGCGGACAGGCCAGTTGGGGCGCTCAGGCTGCAATTGCGGCGGGGTGGGTGGTGCGAGGGAGGTCGATACCGGCAGAATCACGGGCGCATCCACGCCCTGCAGCAGCAGTGTCGTGACCGGCATCGCGCCGCAGAAGGCATGGCAGGCATGGCAATCGATATCGGCCGTGCCGGCTGGTGCGTTGCTATCGGTGTCCTCGCCCGGCAGATCCACCTGATGGAGGTGGGTGTGATGGCCGAGATGGAATGTGCTCGGGACTTTCTCATGCTGGCAATACGGCGCCGCCGCAGCCCAGACGGTTTGCAGCGGCAACAGCAGCAGGAGGAAGATTGCAAGCAGACGGCGCATGGGGAGCGATTATAACCGCGTGCGCTGCATCCCCCCGGAAACCTGTGGCGCGGGCAGGGAGATACAGGCGGCTAGCGCGCGACCACCGAGAACCCCGGCAGCTTTAGCGGCTGCCGCCCGTCGGGCCCGTAAGGCTGCTGGCCGCCCACGGCCGAGCCGAGGACCGTGAGCGCGTCGCGTGCCGTGCGCAGGCGCAGGTCGATGATTGCGCCATTGGCTTCATTGGCGTTCTGCAACTGGCGTGTGCGAGCGATGGTGTCGTTGAACACGGCGGCCAACTCCGCATCCGCCTGGATGAAGCGCGGCAGGCCGTAGGGATCATCCATCGGATAGTACGTGGCCCACCACTGGCGGCGCTCGCGGTCGAGCCCGGCGAGATGGTTGAGCTGGTGCTGCTTGCGCCCGGCAATTTCTTCGATGCGCGCCCGCTCGCCGGCGAGCAGCGCTTCGGCTTCTTCGCGCAGCGTGGCTTCAAGCAGGCGCACCGTGCTGTTCTCGTCGCGCAGCACCATCAGCAACTGGGCGCGGGCATCGTGTGGCGCAGGGGGCATGGTGGACATGGGGGCTCCTGGTCGGAAATCGGACGGGAGCCGTCAGGCGTGACAGGAACTGCGCCGTTCAGGCGTTACCCCAGCGGGGTTGTCAGCGAGTGGAGTCGGGTTTGCCGAGCAGTTCGAACGCGGCTTTCATGGCTGCGTCGGCAATGCCTTCGGCATTGATCGGCAGACGGCCCTCGCGGATCGCGGCACGAATCGCCTCGACGCGCGCCGTGTCGATCGGCTCGGGCTGGGCCACCAGCGTCTGCTGCAAGGCCTGCACGCTCAGGGCCGGTTCGCCCGTCGTGGCGGTGCTGCCGGCATGGCCGACGGCCGGACGGTGCACACTCTGCGCAGCCGGCGACGTCGCATCCTTGGTGGGGGCGGCGGGCGGCGTACTGCTGACGGTTTTCTTGATTTCCACGATGGCTCTACCTTGCTGACAGGTCCTATCACATCATAACGGCATCCCCTCGGAAAAACTTTAGAGAAATTTGATCCTGCTCAATACTGCACCCGCACCACCCCGCCGGCTCCGGCGATGCCCCGGACTACCGCGCCATTGGCGGTGCGTACCTGGGCGACCTGGCCCTGCAGTGCCTGGTTGAGTGCGCGGCCATCGCTGCTGATCTGGAAACTGCCGCCTTCGACCACCAGCTTGACGGTCTGTCCGGCCTGTACGGCCACCTGCTGGCGCAGGCTGTGTAGCGTAAGCGGTGCGCCTTCGGGCACGCGGCTCATCAGCACGCGGCCCACGGCCTCGTCGGCATGCTGGACGGCGCCGCGCGGCAGCGCGGCTTCGTCGCCGGTGCGCTGCAGCAGATCGGCCGCTTCGATCACAGTACCAACCGGCAGCGCACGCGCAGCGACCCAGTAACTGACGCTCACCGCAATGGTCACCGGCACCCACGTGGCCCATTGCTGGGGCGCATCGCAGCGCAGGCCAACCTGCACGCGGCCGCGCAGGCGCTCCGGCGGCGGCAGCAATACGTCGAGCTGGGTGCAGTTGGGACCCACCGTGCGCATGTCGAGCGCGCCGACTTCGATGCGTGCCTGCCCCGCTTGTCCTGCTGGCAGGCGTGCTTCCACCTGGGAGCGAACCTGAGCCTGCAGGCGGGCGGCATCGGCCTGTGCAGGCTGGTTGGCCCACGCGTGGCTGGCCGGCCATGCCAGCAGGCAGGCAAGAAGAGGCGACAGGGACGAGAGGGCAGTGCGGAACAGGACAGGCATGACGGCTCCCGTACGAACGGACTTGGGCGGACTTCGATAGCGTCAGAGTGTAGCCATGCGCGGCAGCGCGAAAAGCCCGAGATGCCGCGTAAACCTCCTTCTATTCCGGCGAATGGTCTTGCATGCCGGCCCGTAGTATCGGCAACGTGAAAAAGTCTCTGGAGACGGTCGGGCCGTGGCGCGCGTGCGCCAGGGTGCGACAGCGCCCGGAACGGACGACGCCGCACAACGGCCGGAGCGCCAGGCAACGCAATAGATGAAAGGAGATCACCGATGGTCAGCAAGCTCGATCAGGCCTTTGCCTTTCATGAACAGGCCACGCGGTTGCGCGTGCAGCGTCATGAACTGCTATCGGCCAACATCGCCAATGCAGACACGCCGCAGTACAAGGCGCGCGACATCGATTTCAACAGCGCCCTGCAGCAGGCCATGACCGCGCGCGGGGTGGGGAGTCCGGCGAATGCGGCAGCAACTGTGCTGGCCACGACCTCGGCGCGCCACCTCACGGCCCAGGGCAGCGCCGCCGGTCAGGCCGCTACGCAGCCCGCACATGCCGAGGCGCTCTACCGCACCGTGCAGCAGGCCAGCATCGACGGTAACACCGTGGACATGGACGTCGAACGGATGCAGTTCATGAATAACACCATGCATTACGAAGCCAACCTGACCTTTCTCAGTTCGCGCATCAAATCGCTGATGTCGGCGATCCAGGGGTGAACGCGGACCGTACGCCACAAGACACCAGGAAACAGCCATGTCCCTCTTCAATACGCTCGATGTCGTGGGTTCCGCGCTGACGGCGCAGTCCAAGCGCCTCAATGTGGTCGCCAGCAACCTTGCCAACGCGGACAGCGTGACCGGCCCGGATGGCCAGCCCTATCGTGCGCGCCAGGTGGTGTTCAGCACCGTCGCGGCGCAGGCCGGCGTGAATGGTGCGGGCGGCATCAACGGCGGCGCGGGCCCGGAGACGGCCGCGGTCGCCGTGGCTGGCGTGGTGGAGAGCGATGCGCCGATGCGCCGCGTGCACCAGCCGGGCCATCCGTTGGCCGACGCGGATGGCTTCGTGACCCTGCCGAACGTCGATGTGGTGGAAGAGATGGTCAACATGATCTCGGCCTCGCGCTCCTACCAGGCCAATGTGGAAGTGGCCACCACCACCCGGTCGATGGCAATGAAAGCCCTGACCCTCGGCCAGTAATCGAACCCAGTCATCGAGCCCACAAGGATCGAGCAATCAAGGAACCGACCCATGGTCACCAGTGTGAACAACAACAGCGGCGTGGACGTGCTCAACAGCGCGGCCAAGAAATCGTCGACCGAGGCGCAGGACCGCTTTCTGAAACTGCTCGTGGCGCAGTTGCAGAACCAGGATCCGATGAATCCGATGGATAACGCGCAGATGACCTCGCAGATCGCACAGATCAATACGGTCAACGGCATCACGCAGCTTAACGAGACGATGCAGGGCGTGGCCTCGCAGATCGTCGCCACGCAGAACATCCAGGCAGCGGCGCTGATCGGCAAGTCGGTCGAGGTGGTGTCGGACCGCATCATCAAGCAGGACGGCAAGGCCGGGATTACGCTGGCGCTGCCGCTCGGCGCGGACAGCGTGACCGTCACGGTGCTCAACGAAGCCGGCCTGCCAGTGCGCAGCTTCGAGATGGGCAAGCAGGAGCCGGGCCGCGCCACGGCCGTGTGGGATGGCAAGACCAACGACGGCCAGACGCTGGCCGATGGCAAGTACCGCATCGAGGTTGCCGCCAAGGCTGGCGGCGTCGCGGTGGAAGCAGTGCCGCTGGGGCGTGACCAGGTGTCGGGCGTGACCGTCACGTCCGGCCAGGCGCAACTGCAATTGTCGCAGCTGGGCGGGGTACGCCTGGGCGATGTGATTTCGATTCTGTAAGGGGAGCGCAATGGGTTTTCAGCAAGGGTTGAGCGGCCTGAACGCAGCGGCCAAGAATCTCGACGTGATCGGTAACAACGTGGCGAACGCCAACACGGTGGGCTTCAAGCAGTCCAAGGCGCAGTTCGCCGACGTGTATGCGCGCTCGCTGGTTGGCGCTTCCGACTCGCAGGTCGGTCTCGGCGTGAAGGTCGGCGCGGTGGCGCAGGAGTTTTCGCAGGGCAGCATCTCGCTGACCAACAATCCGCTCGACATCGCCGTCAATGGCAATGGCTTCTTCCGCGTGGTCGATCCGACTTCGCAGTCGGTTTCGTATACCCGTAATGGCCAGTTCCAGACCGACAAGGCCGGCAATATCATCACCATGAGCGGCATGCGCCTGACGGGTTATCCGGTCAACGCCATCACCGGCCTGCCCGATACCAATGCGCCCCTCCAGCCCCTGACCGTGCCGGTTGGCGACCAGGCGCCGCAGCGGACCGATGCCGTGGTGATGCGTCTGAACCTGAATGCCGAGGCAACGCCGCCGGTGGTGACCACGTTCGCACCAAACAACACCAACTCGTTCAACCATTCGACATCAATCCCGGTGTACGACTCGCTCGGTTCCGAGCACCTGCTGACCGCGTACTACGTGCGTAACGACCAGGTGGCTGATCCGACCGCCTCGGCCTGGACGGTGCACTTCGCCATCGACAACGTCCAGGTCCCGGGCGTGACACAGGACCTTGACTTCAACACCAGCGGTGCGCTGACACCGCCGCCGGCGATGGTTAACGTGCCAGTCAATGGCCAGACCTTTACTTTCGATTCCGTCGGCACCACGCAGTACGGCGGCTCCTTCGGCGAAACCGAGACGCGCCAAAATGGCTACGGCATCGGCCGCCTTGCCA
Source organism: Imbroritus primus (assembly GCA_000272025.2). Taxonomy (GTDB): domain Bacteria; phylum Pseudomonadota; class Gammaproteobacteria; order Burkholderiales; family Burkholderiaceae; genus Imbroritus; species Imbroritus primus. The sequence continues at coordinate 112,277 of AKCV02000004.1, read as the reverse complement.
GCTTCAGCGTTGACAAGGATGGCGTGATCCTTGGCCGTTATTCCAACGGCCGTACCGCCGCGCTGGGCCAGGTGGCGCTCGCCAACTTCCGCAGCGTGCAGGATCTCGAATCGATCGGCGACAACCTGTGGAACGAGACGGCCGGTTCGGGGGCTGCCAGCGTTGGCGCGCCGGGTTCCGGCATGCTCGGCCTGCTGCAGGCCTCGGCGGTGGAAGAATCGAACGTCGACCTGACGGCCGAGCTGGTGAACATGATCACCGCGCAGCGGGTGTACCAGGCCAATGCCCAGACCATCAAGACGCAGGACACCATCCTGCAGACCATGGTGAACCTGCGTTGATGCGCTGCTGACCATCTGACGCTGGAGCTGTCCTGTGGACAAGAGCATATATCTCGTAATGAATCGGGCGCGACACCTGTTCGACCAGCAGGCTTCGACCGCCAACAACCTGGCCAATGCCGGCACCAACGGCTTCAAGGGTCAGGTCGATGCGGCGCAGACCGTGCGGCTGTTGGGCGAGGGCAGCGAGACCCGGCAATTCGCCATGGCCGCGACCATCGGCACCGATCTGCGCGCGGGACAGATCCAGACGACCGGACGCAGCCTTGATGTGGCGGTATCCGGCCCGGGCTGGCTGGCGGTACAGACGCCGACCGGCGAAGAGGCCTATACGCGCGATGGCGGCATGCAGCTGGCGGCCGATGGCACACTGGAAACGCGCAGCGGCCTGGCGTTGGTGGGCGTGGGCGGCCCCATCGTGATTCCGCCGGAGACGCAGGTGCAGTTTGCGGCCGACGGCACGATCACGGCGGTCAGCAACGACAGCGCGGTGCGGCCGGTGGTGCTGGGACAGCTCAAGCTGGTGAACATCGAGCCGGTGGAGCTCGAACGCCGGCCCGATGGCCTGTTTCGCCAGCGTAACGGCGAGCCGGCCGATGCGGACGAGACCGTGCGCATCGCGGGTGGCGCGCTGGAAGGCAGCAACGTTAATCCTACCGAGGCCCTGGTACAGATGATTGACGTCTCGCGCCAGTTCGAAATGCAGATGAAGATGCTGCGCGACAACGATTCGAGCGCGCAGCGCGCCAACGAATTGCTGCGCCACAGCTGACGCGGATTTGAGGAGGTTTCATGTTACGTTCCCTGTGGATTGCCAAGAGCGGGCTGGAAGCACAGCAGTCGCAGCTCGACGTGATTTCCAACAACATCGCCAACGTTGGCACCAATGGCTACAAGCGTAGCCGCGCCGTGTTCGAGGACCTGCTCTACCAGACGGTACGCGAGCCGGGCGCGCAGTCGTCGCAGCAGACCGTGCTGCCGTCGGGTCTGCAGGTCGGTACCGGGGTACGTGTGGTGGCGACGGAGCGCATGTTTACGCAGGGCAACCTGCAGCAGACCGGCAACGCCACCGACATGGCCATCAATGGCGCGGGCTTCTTCCAGGTGCAACTGCCGGATGGCACGCTCGGCTACACGCGCGACGGCAATTTCCAGATCGATGCGCAAGGCCAGCTCGTCTCGTCGAGCGGCTACCCCATGCAGCCGAATATCGTCATCCCGGCGACCGCGACTGGCATCACCGTTGGCAAGGATGGCGTGGTGTCGGTGACCACGGCTGGCACGCCCAACGCTACGCAGATCGGCAATATCCAGCTCGCGACCTTCGTCAATCCGGCAGGCCTGCGTGCGCTGGGCGAAAACCTGTTCGCCGAGACCGACGCCTCTGGCGTGGCCAACGTCAACGCCCCTGGCACCAATGGCGCGGGCTCCGTCACCCAGGCGTACGTGGAGACCTCCAACGTCAACGTGGTGGAGGAGCTGGTGAACATGATCCAGACGCAGCGTGCTTATGAAATGAACAGCAAGGTGGTCGAGCGCTCCGACCAGATGCTGCAGAATCTGGCGCGCCTGTGAGCGCGTGATGTCCAGGATGACCATGACGACGCGATCCTTCCTGTTGCTGCCGGCCATCGCCGTGGCGCTGTCCGGTTGCATGTACCAGACCCCGCAGCCCATTGTGTACCAGCCGATGGGCCTGCCGCCGCAGCCTGCGCCGCTGCAGGCCGCCAACACCGGCGCCATCTACCAGGCCAGCGCCACGCCGGTGGCCGCGGGCTTTCGCGGCATGTTCGAAGATCGCCGTGCGCGACAGGTCGGCGATACGCTGACGATCATGATTTCCGAGAAGACCACGGCCCACAAAAAGAATACTGGCAATGTCGGCCGCACCGGTTCCCTGGGCGTGAGCGTGCCGCAACTGTTCGGCATCAATACCAATGTGGTGAACGACCTCGGGGTGTCGGCCAATACCTCGAACAAGTTCGACAGTTCTGCGGCGAACGGCTCGGCCAACGACTTTACCGGCACGATCGCGGTGCAGGTGATCGGCGTGCAGCCCAACGGCAACCTGGTGGTGAGCGGCGAGAAGCAGATCGCCATCGGCCAGGGCAACGAGTTCGTGCGCTTTTCCGGCATCGTCAACCCGGCCAATGTCACGGCAGCGAATACCGTGCTGTCCACGCAGGTGGCTGATGCGCGCATGGAATATCGCGGTACCGGCTACGTGGCAGAAGCGCAGCAGATGGGTTGGCTGTCGCGTTTCTTCCTGTCGGTGATGCCGTTCTGAGATGAGGATGCAGCTTGTGATGACGGGCATGACGAACCATGTGTTGATCCCTGTGCTGGCGGCATTGGCGCTGTGCCTGCCCGGCATGGCGCAGGCCGAGCGGCTCAAGGATCTGGTGACGGTGCAGGGTGTGCGCGAGAACGCGCTGATCGGCTACGGCCTGGTGGTAGGCCTAGACGGCAGCGGCGACCAGACCACGCAGGCGCCGTTCACCAGCCAGAGTTTTGCCAACATGCTCAAGGAGTTTGGCGTTAACCTGCCGCCCAACGCCAGCATCCAGCTCAAGAACACGGCGGCCGTGGTGGTGACCGCTTCGCTGCCGCCGTTCGTGCGGCCGGGGCAGACCATCGACGTGACCGTCTCGTCGATCGGCAACGCGCGCAGCCTGCGTGGGGGTACGTTGCTGATGACGCCGCTCAAGGGTGCGGACGGACAGATCTACAGCATCGCGCAGGGCAATGTGGTGGTCAGCGGTGCGGGCGCCTCGGCCGGCGGCAGCAAGGTCCAGGTCAATCACCTGAGCGTGGGACGCATCGCCAACGGCGCGACCGTGGAGCGCGCGGTGCAGGCGGCGGTGGGCCAGGATGGTTATGTACAGCTCGATGCCGGTACGGCCGATTTCGGCACGGTGGACCGCATCGTCACCGCCATCAACCGGCGCTTTGGCAGCGGCATGGCCGCGGCGGCCGACGCCCGCATGATCATGGTGCGCGCGCCGGCCACGCCGAACGAACGCGTCAGTTTCATCGCCCAGCTCGAAAGCATCGAGGTCCAGCCCGTGGCCGCTGCTGCCAAGGTGGTGATCAATGCGCGCACCGGCTCGGTGGTGATGAATCAGGTGGTGCAGGTGGCCGCCTGCGCGGTGGCGCACGGCAACCTGTCGGTGGTGATCAGCAGCGAACCGGTGGTCAGCCAGCCCGCACCCTTCTCGCAAGGCCAGACCGTAGTGGCCCAGCGCTCGCAGATCGAGTTGAAGCAAGGGGGTGGCAGCCTCATGGAGGTCAAGCCGGCGGCCAATCTCTCCGACGTGGTCAAGGCCATCAACGCACTTGGCGCGAACCCGCAGGACCTGATTGCCATCCTGCAGGCGATGAAGGCGGCTAACGCCTTGCGCGCCGAACTGGAAATCATCTGAGGACGCGGCATGATCAGACAGGACCTGTCCACCCGCCTGGCCATGGATTCGCAGAGCCTGGAGGGCCTCAAGCGCAGCGCGCGCGAACGGCCTGACGTCGCGGCCAAGGCGGTGGCCAAGCAGTTCGACGCGCTGTTCATCAACCAGATGCTCAAGCAGATGCGCGAATCCATGCCGCAGGACGGCATGCTCGATTCCTCGCAAAGTCGCATGTATACCTCGATGTTCGACCAGCAGGTCTCGCAGAGCCTTGCGACGCGCGGCATCGGCGTGGCTGACATGCTGCTGCGCCATCTGCAGCGCGGGTCGCAGGCGGGGCCAGGAGAAACGCCAGCAACGGCTGGGCCGATGACACTGCAGCCGCAGGCCATGTCCTTGCCGGGATTGGCGACGACATCGGCTTCGCCGCCCGCCGAAACGGCGGCGCTGGCCAGCGCCATCCGCTACGTAGATGCACATGGTGCGGCCACTACGCCCCGTCCGGGCCTGGAAGCGCGCGTACGCACGGCGCTGGATGCCCTGCGCCAGCAAGCGGAAGGCAAGTCGGTGCCGCGCATCGAAACGGCAGCGACCGAGGCATCACCGGCGCAGGGTACACAGGGTACAGAGGGTGCACAGGGGAGACGCCCAGGCCGCATCGCGCAGTTCTTCGACAAACTGGCCGACCATGCCGCCGAGGCAAGCCGCATGACCGGCATTCCGGCCAAGTTCATCCTCGGCCAGGCGGCACTTGAAAGCGGTTGGGGCCGCAGCGAGATCCGTACCAAAGGTGGCGGCACCAGCCATAACCTGTTCGGCATCAAGGCCACTGGCGGCTGGAAAGGGCCGGTGACCGAGGTAACGACGACCGAATACATCGATGGCGTAGCGCGCAAGGTCAAGGAAAAATTCCGCGTCTATGGTTCGTATGCCGAGGCCTTCACCGACTACGCGCGCCTGCTCACCGAGAACCCGCGCTATGCCAACGTGGTAAACAACGCCACTGATGTGAAGTCATTCGCGCAGGGTCTGCAGAGCGCGGGCTATGCCACTGACCCCAACTACGCGAACAAGATCATGCAGATCGTACGCCGCATGATCTGATGGCCGGCCGCGTCCTGTCTCAAGTTATGCGCCGCATGGCCGTTATCACTTGCAATGGCCCTGTCCGGGTCGGCAGGGCAGCGCAACCGCGTTCCGCCCGCCAGCCCGCAACCTCCGCCGCGGCCCGCAGCCGCCGAGAACGATGAACAACAGTCTTCTGAACATTGGCGCAAGTGGCCTGCGCGTGGCCGAGATGGCCCTGCAGGTGACCGGCCACAATATCGCCAACGCCAGCACGCCGGGGTATACGCGGCAGCAGGCCCTGCAGACCTCCAACCTGCCGCTCTACGTGGGTGCCGGCTACCTCGGGCAGGGCGCGCACGTCACTACCGTGCGGCGTATTTTCGACAGCTATCTCACTGCCCAGGTCACGGCCAGCCAGTCGCAGGCCAGCGGCCTCGAACGCCAGTCGCAACTGCTGACGTCGCTCGATGGCATCCTGTCCAACAGCAGCACCGGGCTGACGGTTGCGCTGCAGGACTTCTTCGCCTCGCTCGACGGGGTGGCCGCGACTCCATCCCAGACTGCCCCGCGCCAGGCCTTTATCGCGGCCGGCGAAGTGCTGGCAAACCGTATCCGCTCGCTCGACCAGCGTCTCGAGACACAGGCGACGGAAGTGAACCAGGAGATTCCCGCGCAAGTCTCGGCGGTGAATGTCGCCACCAAGCAGATCGCCGCGCTGAACAAACAGATTCGTCTGGCCGAAGCCACCAGCAATGGCCAGCCCGCCAACGACCTGCGTGACCAGCGCGATGCCCTGGTACGCGAACTGAACACCGTGGTGCGCACGCGCGTGGTCGAAGGCAGCGAAGGCCAGTTCGATCTCTATATCGGCAATGGCCAGCCGCTGGTGCTGGGGCAGAAGTCGTTCGAGCTCAAGGCGGAGTCGTCCGAGTTCGATCCCTCGCAGTATTCGGTGTCGTTCGACACCGGCAATGGCACCGTCCCGCTGAGTGTCGAACAGCTCGGTGGCGGCAAACTCGCCGGTTTGCTGGCCTTCCGCCAGGATACCCTCGAGCCTGCACGTGCCCAGCTTGGCCGCATCGTGGCGGCGCTAGGCAGTGCGATGAATGCGCAGCATGCTGCCGGTTTCGATCTCGACGGTGCGGCAGGTACGGCGCTGTTCTCCTTCGCCGGCATGCCGGCGCCAGTGGCCAGCGCACGCAATACCGGCAGCGGCTCGATAAGCGCCACGCTGCTCGACGTGAACCAGCTGAGCGGCCATGATTACCAGCTCACCTTCCAGGGCGGCGCATGGGTTGCCCAGCGCCTGCCGGACAAGGTGACGGTCGGCTCGGCCACGCCGCCGGCGACGCTCGCCGTGAACGGGCTGGAATTCACCTTTGGCGGTACGCCCGACGACGGCGACAGTTTCATGCTGCGTCCGGCTAGCAACGCGGCGCGCAGCTTCGAGATGCTGCTCAATGATCCGCGCAAATTCGCGGCGGCCGCGGCCGATCCGACGGCTGCGGGCAATGGCCCGCTCGACAATGGAAACGCCAACCTGCTTGCCGCGCTGCGCAACGCAACGCTGCTGAACGGTGGTTCGACCTCGTTCGGCAATGCTTATGTCGACCTGGTCACCGATGTCGGCACGCAGGCGCGCGGCGTCGGCCTCATGGCGGAGGCGCAGGGTCAGGTCCTGAAGGATAGCGTGGCCGCGCAGCAGGCTGTATCGGGCGTCAATCTCGATGAAGAGGCCGCCAACCTGCTGCGCTACCAGCAGGCCTACCAGGCCTCCGCCAAGGTGATGCAGACCGCGGCGACGGTGTTCGATACCTTGCTGTCGATCGCCAACTGAGGCTGAACTGGCGGCCTTGCCGGCTTCATCGCGCATGGGTTGGCGGTATTGGCCGCCCTCGCTGTCGTGGACCTCAAGTTGCGTCGGCCTGCGCCGTTAATGACGGAAGAGAGCAGGAAAGCATCACGCGGCGCATCGGCGCGCCGCTTCCGGAGAGTTCAGCATGCGCGTCGCCACCAGCCAGTTCTACGATTCCACCATCGCCGCCATGGGCCGCCAGCATGCCGAGCTGGTGCGGCTGCAGCAGCAGATCACCAGCGGCAAGCGCTTGCAGACCGCGGCCGAGGATCCCATCGCCATGGGCCGGCTGCTGCGCGGCCGCGAGGCCGACGTGCAGAACGATGCCTTTGCCGCGAACCGCGTCGCCGCCTCGGACCGCCTGCGGTTTACCGAACTGGCGCTCAGCAATCTCACCAACGTGATCCAGCGCGGCAAGGAAGTCGCGCTCGGGGCGCGCAAGGCCTCGCTGTCGGATGAAGAGCGTCAGGCGTACCTGAGCGAAGTGCAGAGCCAGTATGAAGAACTGCTGACCATCGCCAACCGCGTCGATGGCCAGGGCGTGGCGCTGTTCGGCGGCCAGCGCGCCACCGCGCCGTACGCGCTGCAGCCGGTGGTACCCCCGCCCGTGCCGCCCTCGACCGCCCCGGCCAATGTGGTGAACTATCTCGGCAATGGCACGGTACCCAAGGTCGACGTGGGCAATGGCCAGATGATGGCCACCGGCGTCACGGGCGAAGACGCCTTCGGGCCCGAAACGCCGTCTGCCACGCAGCAGAGCGTATTTCGCACCTACGAGGCCATCATCTCGGCACTGACGCCGCCGATCACCGATGCCGCCAGCCGCGCCGCGCTGCAAGGCCAGCTCGATGGCCTGATCACCAACTTCGACAATAACTACCAGACGGCCCTGAACATGCATGTGCTGGTGGGCACGCGCCAGGCCCAGCTCGATACGCTCGACAGCAGCGGCGAAGCGCATGGCGACCAGCTCAAGGCGATGCTGCTGGAACTCGAATCGGTCGACGCCGCCAGCGCATTGAGCCAGTTCACGCAGCTCAAGACGGCACTGGAAGCCTCGCAGCAGACCTTTGTGGCGATGCGCGGGCTGTCGCTGTTCAACTATCTGTAACCTGCGGGGGCGCTGCAGGCCGAGCGTCTACCCGCGGCCCCGGAAACTGCCGTGCGCGGCCCATCTGTGGCTAGAATGGCGGGATGTCCACACCCCATGCCATCCTGATCTCCCTGCTGGAGCAGCCCTCGTCGGGCTACGATCTCGCACGCCGCTTCGACCGCTCCATGGGGTACTTCTGGCGTGCCACGCACCAGCAGATCTATCGCGAACTCGGCCGCATGCTGCAGCAGGGCTGGGTCGCCGTGGTCGGCGAAACCGCCGGTGAGGCCGCGGCATCGCGCAAGAAGGTGTACCAGGTCTTGCCGGCCGGCCGCGCCGAAGTGGCCCGCTGGGTGCGGGAAACCGTCACCGACGTCGATGGCCGTAACATCTTTCTCATCAAGCTGCGCGCCGAAGCTGCCATCGGCCCACTCGGGCTCGATGCCGAACTCGCCCGCCTCATCGGGCTGCACCGCGAGCGCCTGCAGACCTATCTCGATATCGAACAGCGCGATTTCACACCCGCCGATGCGCTGACGCGTGCGCAGCGGGTGCAATATGCGATTCTCAAGGGCGGGATCGTGTCGGAGCGGGCGTGGCTGGCGTGGGCGGAGGAGGTGGGGCCGTTGCTCCACGCGTAGCCGCGTCCCTACATACTCGGCGAGGCCGGGCCGGGCGCGGCAGATGCGCTAGCGTACTGGCTCAGTTCGTTTCCCACCACCCACTCACCAACCCCACCGGCCGTTGCGCCGCAATGACCCGTGCCGAGACTTCCCAGGCATCGAAGCGGACGTCGAGTCCGGCGTAGATGCCGTGTCCGTCGCCGGAGATGATCAGGCCGCCGGCTTCGATGCCTTCGCCGGTGCGGATGGCGCCGCCCGCGCGGATGTTGCCGCCGGCGCGGATGCCCCAGCCGGAGGCGAGGTGGTTGCCGCAGTCGATGTCGCCATTGGCCTGCATGCCGCACGCTGCGTAGGCGTCGTGTCCGGTGATGATGTCGCTGCCGCTGCGGATGCCATGTGCGCAATGCAGCGTGGTGCCGCTGCGCAGTGCGCCGCCAGTCAGGATATTGCCTTCGACGCGGATGCTCTGGGCGGCGGCGAGGTCCCAGCCGGCGCGGGCATGTCCGCCGCAGTCGAGCGTGGTCTGGGTTTCGATACCCCAACCAGCTTGCAAGTCGCCTTTGCACTGGATCGCGCCGTCGCTGGCGATCTGTCCGCCCGCATGAATGTTTTCCCCGGCCATCACCAAGGTCCCTGCGCGAATGCCGCCTTGCGTGCGGATGCTGCCGCCAGCGCGCACGACACTGTCGACGGTGATCCCCTGGCGGACGACGAGCGTGCCGGCGAAGACGATGGCTTCGGCGTCGACCGTGTCGAGGGTCAGCACGGCATCGGTCGCGCCGAACTGGTCGAGCAGCCAGCAGGCGTCATCGATGCGACCGTCGCGTACGAGCGCGTCGAGGATGGCCTGGTAGTCGCCTTGTCCGTTCTGGTCGCGCAGAAACCAGCGGTAGCCGCTGGCGCAGGGGTTCTTGGCTTTGACGAAATTCTTGGTCAGTTGCATGGCACACGTTCCGGAGGCGGCGGAGCGAAAGCAGGGCGTCCCTGCCGGCCGACCGCGTTCGCCTGCGCACCGGGCGAGGCGAGGGCGTGCGATGACGCCGCAGAAAGTGCGGCGCATGCGCGTGCACGGATCGTCCCGGCGTGGGACAGGATCGGGATCAAACGGGGAGAGAGCTGCCGGGCGGAATGCGCGGCAGGCGGCCGATCAGCCTGGTTTGGCCCGCGCGTAGGCGGAGCGCGCGGCGATTTCCTGCGAGCTGATCATGGTCGAGCGCGGTCCGCCCTCCAGCGTGCGCCAACCGGAGCGCACCCAGACGGGAAGGGAAAGCAGGACGGAACGGGACTGGCGTTGTGCCACGGATCACTCACGCAAAAAGACAACGGCCGCCCGGAAAGGCGGCCAGCAGCAATCGTACCATCCGTGCGGGCCGAGTCAAGCGCGCTGGACGTCACTTCATGTGCGCGCGGCAGGCAGGCTCAGAGTTTGCTGCGAGTTCGCGCATTCGGCGAAGTGGGCGTCGATGCCATTGTGGACCGTCCGCCCGTCAGCGCTTCTCCCGCGATCCGCGTCTGCGGCATGCCCGGAAGACGCAGCGCCGCGCGGGTCGAGGCCAGGATATGGTTCTGCAATCGTGTTGCCGGGCCGGGTACGCTGGCGGATGAAGAGAGGGGCAGGGATGAGGGTGTGCCCGGCAGGGCACGCGTGTTCTGGATGGTCATGATATGCGCGGCATTGGGAGCGATGAGACCAGCCATGCTAGCGCAGTTGCTGCGGAGGCCCGGCACGGGTTTGCAATCTCTTGCACCTTAGCCCCAGGGGAAACGGGGGTGGCTGGGGATATTCATCAAGCCGTTGTCGTCCGTCAGGCGGTCGTATGCCGGGTCGTGCGGCCCTTGCGGCTTAGTGCGCGCCGGCGGTTGCCGTGTCGAGCCTCAGCCGCGCCCGCGCCTGCTGGTACTCGGTGCGCAGGCGTGCCACCAGTTCGGCGGCGGGCACCACGCGCTTGACCGCACCGACGCCCTGGCCGGCGCCCCAAATTTCCTTCCAGGCCTTGGGCCGTTGACGGTCCGCGCCAAAGTTCATGGCGGTGGGGTCGGAAACCGGCAGGTTGTCCGGATCGAGGCCGCTGTTGACGATGCTCTGGCGCAGGTAGTTGCCATGTACGCCGGTGAACAGGTTGGTGTAGACGATGTCGCTGGCGCCGCTGTCGACGATCATCTGCTTGTACGCCTCGGTTGCGTTGGCTTCTTCCGTGGCGATGAAGGCCGAGCCGACATAGGCGAGATCAGCGCCCGCCGCCTGCGCGGCGAGCACGGCGTCGCCGGTGCTGATGGCGCCCGACAGCAGCAGCGGGCCGTCGAACCATTCACGGATGTCATGGATCAGCGCAAACGGCGAGAGTACGCCGGCATGCCCGCCCGCGCCGGCCGCCACGGCGATCAGCCCGTCCGCGCCTTTCTGGATGGCCTTGCGGGCGAAGGTATTGTTGATCACGTCGTGCAGCACGATGCCGCCCCAGTCGTGCACGGCATGGTTGACTTCCTCGCGCGCGCCGAGCGAGGTGATGATGATCGGTACCTTGTACTTGGCGCACAGCGCCATGTCTTCCTCAAGCCGGGCGTTCGACTTGTGCACGATCTGGTTGACGGCGAACGGCGCGGCAGGCTTGTCCGGATGCTGGGCGTTGTATTCGGCCAGTTCGGTGGTGATGCGTTCCAGCCATTGCTCGAGCACGCCGGAGGGGCGCGCATTGAGCGCGGGAAAGGAGCCGACGATGCCGGCCTTGCACTGCGCCAGGACCAGGTCGGGATTCGAGATGATGAACAGCGGCGATCCGACGACGGGCACGGAGAGCCGGTTGGCAAGCAGCGGCGGCAGGGACATGGGTGGCGGCTCCTGAAAGCAAAAGAGTAGCGTATCGCGGTCTGGCCGGAGAGCAGCGGGTAGACCGATACTATGCAACTGGTTGCATAAAATAACAGGCGAATCGCCGCTGTGCAAGGGTGGCGGGCTCCAATTCGCGCTGGACCGGGCTCGAGCGGCATGCAGCCGGCAGGCGGCGTACTCCGGGGGTGAAGCAGGATGGGGCCGGGCGGGACGTGGCTATTCGGCCGGACTGGCGGAGCGCAAGGCTCGGGCGCCGATTTCCAGGCTGTGCTGCACGGCTTCGGTCAGTAGCGGCGCAAGCGACACGAAGACCAGCGCCAGCAGCACCAGCCCGGCCAGGAGAGTCGCGCTCAGGCCAATGGCGAACGGATTGAGCTGGGCGGTGGCGCGGCTCAGCACGGCGAGGGCGAGGTTGACGACCAGCAGGATGCCGATCACCGGCAGGGCCAGACGCAGGCCGAAACTGAAGATCAACAGGCCGGCCTTCCCCCGTTCGAGCCAGCCGCCGGCCTCAATCAGGCCGGGGGCGACGGGGAAAGTGGTGAACACGTCGTGCAGCGTGGCCAGCAGCAGCAGGTGGCCGTCCGCAGCCATGAAGGCGGTAAGGGCGGTGAGCGTGAGGAAGCGGCCGATCACCATATTGCTCTCGGTTTGCGCGCTGTCGAAGAGCGTGGCGAAACCCAGGCCCATCTGGATGCTGATCAGCTCTCCGGCGGCGCCAATGGCGGCGAACACCACGCGTACGCAAAAGCCGAGCGCTACGCCGACCATCACCTGGATCATGGTGATCCAGATACCGGCGGGCGAGCCGACTTCGATGGCGGGCGGGGGAGCGAGCGTCGGGGCGATGACCAGCGTGAGCACCACCGCCAGGCCGACCTTGATGCGTGCCGGGATCTGGCTGTCGCTGAACGGCGGCGCCACCATGACAAAGGCCAGGATACGTACGAACGGCCACAGGTACAGGGCCAGCCAGCCGTTCCACTGCGCGGCGGTCAGCGTGAGCACGTTCAGCCCACGTAGGTGGGAATATTGATCAGCAGCTCGCGCATGTAGTCGACCAGCACGGAGAGGATCCACGGCCCGGCCAGCACCATGGCGGCAAAGATGGCGAGCAGCTTGGGAATGAACGACAGCGTGGCTTCGTTGAGCGAGGTGGCGGCCTGGAACACGGCCACCAGCAGGCCGACCACCAGCGACACCAGCAGCATCGGTGCACCGACCATGATGGCGATCTCGATGGCATGGCGTGCCATGTCGAGGACGGTTTCCTGGTTCATGGCGGCTACTGGGTGAAACTCTGCGAGAGGGAGCCGAGCAGCAGGTGCCAGCCGTCGACCATCACGAACAGCATGATCTTGAACGGTAGCGAGAAGATGGCCGGCGAGACCATCATCATGCCCATCGACATCAGCACGCTGGCGACCACGATGTCGATCACCAGGAAGGGAATGAAGATGGCAAAGCCGATCTGGAAGGCCGTCTTCAGCTCGCTGGTGACAAAGGCGGGGATCAGCACACGCATGGGAATCGCCTCCGGGCCCTCGACGGGCGGCAGGTTGGCGAGGCGGGCGAACAGGGCGATGTCAGGTTCGCGCGTCTGCTTCATCATGAACTCGCGCACCGGCACTGCCGCGGTTTCCAGCGCCTGCTCAAAGCTGATGCGGTTCTCTGCGAGCGGCGTATAGGCTTCCTTGTGCACGCGGTCGAGCACCGGCGTCATGACGAACATGGTGAGGAACAGCGCGAGCCCGATCAGCACCTGGTTGGGCGGCGTGGTCTGCGTGCCGAGCGCATGGCGCAGCAGCGACAGCACGATGATGATGCGCGTGAAGCCGCTCATCATCAGCAGTACGGCCGGCAGGAACGACAGCGAGGTGAGGAACAGCAGGGTCTGGATGCTGAGCGTGTAGCTCTGGCCGTTGGCGCCGGCGGTCAGTACCGGCAGGCCGGTCTGGGCCAGCGCGGGTGCGGCACTGCCCAGCGCCAGCAGGGCTGCCGCGCAGGGGAGCGCGCGGCGGGAAAACAGGGACATCATTCTCGGTCTCGTGAAAGCGTGCGCCGCAGTTGCGTGGCAAAGGCTGCCGGCAACGAGGCGGGCAAGGGCGCGGGCGAGGGCGCATCGCCAGCCGCGCCGGGCTCGGTTGCCGCAGCAGCGGGGCGCGGCAGCGTGTGCAGCGTGGTGATGCTGGCGGGCGTCATGCCGAGCACCAGCCAGGTGTCTTCGATTTCTACCACTACCAGCTTTTCCTTCATGCCCAGCGCGTGGTGGCCCACCACGCGCAGCACCTGGCGCTGGCTGCCGGCCGGCCCGCCGCGCTGTTGCAGGCGGCGCAGCGCCCAGGCCGCAAACACGATCATGCCAAGAACGAAGAACAGTCCGCCAAACAGCCGGATCCAGTCAGCAATGTGGGTCATGGGGAGTCTCCCGGAGAGGTCGGCGAAGGTGTGGCCACTGCTGTATGCGGGCCTTGTCCGTCGCTCCGGTCCGCGTCTCGGGTCCTAGCGGTTGAGTTTCCGGATGCGTTCGGACGGCGTGATGATATCAGTCAGGCGAATGCCGAAACGGTCGTTCACCACCACCACTTCGCCCTGCGCGATCAGGCATCCGTTCACCAGCACGTCCATCGGTTCGCCGGCCAGTCCGTCGAGCTCGATCACCGAGCCCTGCGCCAGTTGCAGCAGGTTCTTGATGGCGATCTTGGTGCGCCCCAGCTCTACCGTGAGCTGGACGGGAATGTCGAGGATCAGGTCGATATCATTGCGGCCGATGGTGGCATCCTTGTCGGTCGCCAATGGCTTGAAGATCGGTGCCGGCTCGGCCTCCGGCTTCACCGGCTGGGCGGCGGCGGGCGACGCAGGCGCAGCAGCAGCTGCGGTCGCGGCACGGGCGGCTTCGGCCTGCTCCATCTGGGCCATGACCTTTGCCATGTCGGTTTCGTTCTCGTCGAACAGCATGTCGGGATCATCGGTCATCGTCTTGGTCCTGCGGGTTGTCCTGGGCGGCGTGGTTCAGCATCTTGCAGACGCGCAGCGCATACTGCCCGTTGAAGGTGCCATAGCTGCATTCCATGACCGGCACGCCATCCACATTGCCGGTGACGGTGGGGGTGATGTCGAGCGGAATCACGTCCCCCACTTTCATATTGAGAATATCCGCGAGCGTAATGCGTGTTTCGGCCAGATTGGCGATCAGCTGCACCTCGGCGGATTGCACCTGCTGCGATAGCAGGCGTACCCAGCGCTTGTCCACTTCCAGTGTCTCGCCCTGAATCGAACTCGACAGCAGGTCGCGAATCGGTTCGAGCATGGTGTACGGCATGCAGATATGCACGTCGCCACCGTTGTTGCCGAATTCCACATGGAATGAGGTGGTCACGACCACCTCGTTCGGTGTCGCCACATTAGCGAATTCGGTGTGCATTTCGGCGCGCAGGTATTCGAACTCGATCGGATACACCGGCTGCCACGCGCTGCCGTAGTGCTCGAATACCAGATGCAGCAGGCGCTGGATGATGCGCTGCTCCACCTGCGTGAAGTCGCGGCCTTCCACGCGCGTGTGGAAACGACCGTCACCGCCGAACAGGTTGTCGACGATCAGAAAAATCAGGTTCGGGTCGAACACGAACAGGGCCGTGCCGCGTAGCGGCTTGACCTGGACGAGATTGATGCTGGTCGGCACCACCAGGTTGCGGATGAACTCGCTGTACTTCTGGACCTTGACCTGCCCCACCGAGATCTCGGCGTTGCGGCGCATGAAATTGAACAGCGCAATGCGCCAATTGCGCGCGAACCGCTCATTGATGATCTCCAGCGTGGGCATGCGCCCGCGCACGATGCGTTCCTGCGTGCCCAGGTTGTACGGGCGGATGCCATCGGCAGCTTCGGCCGGAGCATCATCCTCCGCATCGTCGCTGACGCCGCGCAGTAGCGCGTCGATTTCATCCTGGGAGAGAAACTCTTCCTTGATCATGCCGTTTGACGTTGGTTGAACGTGTACTGGTCGCGGTTACTGGATGACAAAGTTGGTGAACAGCACGTCCTTGACCTTCAGGTCGGATACCGTCGTGCTGTAGGGTTGCCGCGTCAGGGCCAGGATTTCCTTCACCAGTTTCTGCTTGCCGTCGGCCTGGTACAGCTCGGCCGGCGTCTTGGACGACAGCAGGAGCAGGACCCGGCTGCGCAGTTCCGGCATAAACATCTTCACCAGGCCGTCGGCCTCCTTGTCATAGCTTTTCAGTACGATGCCGATCTGCAGGTAGCGGTCGCCGTTGTCCGGCTGCAGGTTAACGGTCATCGATTCCAGGGCCACATAGATGGGGCTCGGCGGCTTGGGCTCGAGCCGCGCGGCCAGCCATGCCCGGCCATCGGTGCTCGTCAGCCAGACGCCGGCGCCACTGAGCAGCGCCGCCACGACGGCCAGCAGGACCACGAGCTTGCGCTTGCCGGGCTTGCCCGCTGACGCGTCTGGCGTTCCTTCGGGCGGGACCGCCTGGAGTTTGGCGGCTTTGCTGTTTGCCATGGTTCGATCCGGTCGTGATATCGGGTTGCAGCGCACACTGCGCCGCAGAATGCCATGTATTGTTCACGAGACCGGGGACGATGATTCGCCCGATAAGCGGTGGGAATCCCCCGTTTATCAGGGGTTTGCCGAAGCGCGATACCCGGGGCGTTTCATGTCTGACGAGATGCGCGCGTTCCGACCATCGCCTCTGGTGGTGTGTGCATGCCATCCGGTACACGGATCACTGCCGCGGCGAGGCGCGCTTGCTTGTACTGCGTGAGCAGGGTCCGATATCGACTTCAACTGTTAAACGTTGGGGAATTGTCGGCCGGCGATGACGGCTGCCCGTAGAGTCAATCCGCTTTCAGGTTGACCGCAGGGCGGAATAACCTTTTTGATTAATTAACCAATTAGGTTATAATGTGGAAAAAAGCGTTCCCCATTGCAAGCTCTCGCGAATCGCGGCACTGGTCGAAGCGGGCAAGGTCAGGGCAACAGGCAGTGCATTCCTCGGAGCGAGGACGCTGGGTATCTGCGATCTGGCCGGGATGTGCGCGGTGGTGCTGGCGCTCAGACCTGCGGATTTCCATAAGAGCATGACGACATATGCCGATCATCGCATCTGGCAGGATGTGTATCACACCAGGACGGTGAGCGGTGAGGCCGTTTACTTGAAGCTGACGGTCATCGATGACCTCCTGATCGTGTCTTTCAAGGAGTTGTGACCATGAAATGCCCATGCTGTGGCGGTGCCGAACTGAGGCACGATACGCGCGACCTGGTCTATACCTACAAAGGCGCATCCACCGTGATCCCGGCCGTGACGGGAGATTTCTGCCCAGCCTGCGAGGAGGTAGTGCTAGACCGTATCCAGGGCGATCGATACAGCGAAGCGGTCGGACAATTCCAGCGGCAAGTCAATGCTGCCTATGTCGATCCGGATTACATCGCTCGCGTGCGCAAGAAGCTTGATCTCGATCAGCGGCAGGCTGCCGAGCTCTTCGGAGGCGGTGTCAACGCATTTTCCCGCTATGAGAATGGCAAGACCAAACCGCCGCTTGCGCTGGTCAAGCTCTTCAAGCTACTGGATCGCCATCCCGATCTGCTGAACGAGATCAGGACGATCTGAGTGCTTCACGGCGGCAAATCGCTGGCGGCGTCGTCCCGCACCTGGAGCCTTGCGGGATAACGCCCGTCACCCGTGCTTTTGCCTCACCGGTCAGACGTTTACGACGCCAGCTGATTGGACACCACGTAATAGGTCATCTCGGCGTTGTTGCGGAACTGCATCTTGGCCATGATGCGGGCGCGGTACGCACTGACGGTCTTGGCGCTGATTTGCATGCGGGTGGCGATATCGCTCAGGCTGTGGCCGGAGCCGATCAGGCAGAGGGTTTCATATTCGCGTTCGGAAAGCGTGTCGTGCCGGGCCTGTTCCCAGTCGGTGCTGAGGTTGTCGGCGATGATTTCCATCATGCTCGGCGGCAGGTATTTCTTGCCGCGTGTCAGCATCTGCAGCGCGGCCAGGACTTCGGTCCGGCTGGCGGTGCGGGGCAGGTAGCCACTGGCGCCGGCCTTGAGGGCGCGCACGGTGAGGTGTGCTGCCGGCTGGTTGCCGAACACCAGGATGCGCAGTTCCGGCAACTGCTGGTGCAGGTTCCGCAAATAGCTGAAGGTATCCGAGGGTTCCGCGGGCAGGGCAAACAGCAGGCCATGCCAGCGCTGCCTGCGGAGCGCCGAGTCCAGTTCCTCGCGGGAGGCCAGGGTATGGATCTGCCGGGCAATACGGGATTCTTCCACCAACTGCCGCAGGCCGGCGCGGAAGATGTCAAGCGGTTCGGCGATCAGCACATTCTGCATGAACAGGTTACTCAGGTTTCCATTGCAAAGCGCGTGGCCTTCGGCAAGCAGCGGGGTATTGCGTCGCGTTGCCGGCGGTCCTCGGGCGACTTCACCGTGTGCGGCGAGTATAGCCCGGCGGGGCCGTGCGTGGTCGTCACATAAAAATCGCGTTCTCCCTAAATATTTCCGCGCACCGTCCGATAACACAAGTACAACGCACTTCGCTGCCTCCGCTCAAGGCACGTTGCGTTGCCGGTCCCGGTGGCCGGGTTACGCAACACTTCTCGGGAAAAAGGAGTTTTCATGGCACTCAGTATCAATACCAACATTGCGTCGCTGACCGCCCAGCGCAATGTCAACAACAACCAGTCGGCATTGCAGACGTCGCTGTCGCGCCTGTCCTCGGGCCTGCGCATCAACAGCGCCAAGGACGACGCAGCTGGCCTGGCCATTTCCGAACGTTTCGGCACGCAGATCCGCGGCTCCAATGTCGCGGCACGTAATGCCAACGACGCCATTTCGCTGACGCAGACCGCCGAAGGTGCGCTGGGCGAGATCAGCAACAACCTGCAGCGTATCCGCGAACTGGCTGTCCAGTCGCGTAACGCCACCAACTCGACGGCAGACCGTAAGCTGCTCGACGCGGAAGCACAACAGCTGAAATCGGAAATCGACCGGATTTCCAGCACGGCCAACTTCAACGGCGTGAAGCTGCTCGACGGCTCGTTCACCGCCCAGGAGTTCCAGATCGGCGCGAACACGGGCGACCGCATCACCGTGGACAGCATCCTCGATGCCGATTCCACCAGCCTCGGCACCTACGACCGTGCTGACGTGACGGGCGCTGCCGCGACCGCCTTCACCGCCATCACGGCTGGCCATATCCAGATTACCGTGGGCGCCAACACCTACAACGTGGGCGATATCGCCGCTGCCGGCAATGCTACCGAGCGTGCCGACGGCCTGATGAATGCCATCAACGCTATCGCGCAGCAATCGGGCGTGTATGCGGTGAAGGATACGGCCACGACCGTGTCGCTGGTATCGAACGGCGCCTTTACGATCGGCTTCGGCGGCGCGAGCGCCACCACGGCCACCACCGGCCTGACCGCCGGCGCCGCCACTGTGACGTCGCAGACCGGTTTCGCCGCGCTTGACCTGTCGACTGTCGCCGGCGCCGACACGGCCATGAACGCCATGGACGCCGCCCTGTCGGCTGTGAGCGGTGCGCGCGCCAAGATGGGTGCGATCCAGAACCGTTTCGCTTCGGTGATCTCGAATCTGCAGAGCACGTCCGAGAACCTTGAGTCCGCCCGCAGCCGTATCCGCGACGCGGACTTCGCCTCGGAAACGGCCAACCTGACGCGTAACCAGATCCTGCAGCAAGCTGGTACGGCCATGCTGGCGCAAGCCAATTCGATGCCGAACATGGTGCTGTCGCTGCTGGGCCGCTAAGCCTGGCGCATGCGTGGCTGGCGTTTCGCTGGCCGCGTATGTCGATCCGCCTCCTGCCGGCGCGGGGGTACGTCCTTCCCGCGCCGGCTTTTTTTGTGTCTGCGCTCAAGTTTTGCCGCTGGCTGCCGTTTCTACTGGTATCGGCCATCCAGGCCGCGCGCGGCACGCCATGAAGCGCCCGCGCCAGACACAGCAGGGTTGCGGACATGTCTACGGTTTCTTCTCCCGGTATTGGATCGAATCTCGACGTGAAATCGATCGTCGAGGGCCTGATGCAGATCGAGCGCAAGTCGCTGGACAGCATCAAGGCGCGCAAGAGCGATTACCAGGCGCGGCTCTCCGGCCTTGGCACACTCAAGAGCGCGCTGGCCTCGTTTCAGACTGTGCTGGGCCAGGTGGCGCAGCCCTCCCGCTTTGGCGGCGTCAAGACCAGCGGTTTCGACAACACGCTGCTGGGTGTGGAAGCGACGGCAGGCGCGGTCGCAGCGCAGTACGCGCTCAATGTGACCAAGCTGGCACAGCCGCAGGTCACGGTCGCGGCCGGCCAGAGCAGCATCTCCGCACCTATCGGCAACGGTAGCCCCACGCGCCTGACCTTTTCCTTCGGTGCCATCACTGGCGGCACGCTGGCGGACGGTGCATACAGCGGTGCCAGCTTCAGCCAGGACCCGACCCGGACGGGCGGCAGCATCGTCATCGATGGCAGCAACAATTCCCTCGCCGGCATCCGCGATGCCATTAATGCCGCCAAGCTCGGGGTGCGCGCCAGCATCGTCAATGACGGGAGCGCAGGGACGCCGTACCGGCTGGTCCTGACGTCGACCGAGCCAGGCGCGGGCGGCAGCGTACGGATCGACGTCGATGCCGCTGTCGATGGCGGTACCGCCGATGCCGCGTTGACCGGCCTGCTGGCCCACGATCCGGCCGGGGTGCAGAACCTGACGCAACAGTCGGCGGCGCAGAATGCCGAACTGACCATCAACGGCATCGCCGTGACCAGCGCTTCGAATACCGTCAAGGGTGCGCTCGAGGGCGTGACCCTCAACCTGCTCAAGACCGGCTCGACCTCCCTCACTGTTGCGGCCGATCCCGGCGTAGCGAAGCAGGCAGTGAGTGATTTCGTCAAGGCCTACAACGACCTGACGCGTACCCTCAACGCACTGACCGTCAATGATCCCAAGGGCACGACCATTGGCCCGCTGGCCAGCGATGCCAGCGTCACGGTGCTGCGCTCGCAGATGTATCGTGCCTTGTCGCAGACCATCGGCGATGGCGAAGTCCAGTCGCTGGCTGATCTCGGCATCCGCACCCAGGCAGATGGCACGCTCTCGCTCGACGACGCCAAGCTCACTGCCAAGATCGCGAGCGCACCCGACGAAGTGATGCGCTTGTTTGCCGAAGTGGGCAAGAGCACGGACAGCCTCGTGAGTGCCAGCACGATCGGCGCCAAGACCCAGGCCGGCACCTATGCGGTGAATGTCACCCAGCTCGCCACGCAGGGCAAGCTCGCCGGCACGGCGCCTGCGCCGCTGACGATCACGGCAGGCGACAACGATGTCTTCACCATTCGCGTCGATGGCGTGAGCGCCGATATTACGCTGCCGCCCGGTACCTACACCAATGCCGGCCTGGTGGCATTGCTGCAGAGCCAGATCAACGGCGCCAAGGCCCTGCGCAGCGCTGGTGCTGCCGTGAGCGTGTCGATGGATGTCAGTGGTGTACTGCAGCTGACGTCCAACCGCTATGGTTCGGCTTCCACGCTCGGCATTACCGAGGCGGGTGCGAACCCACTGTTCGGGGCCGCACCCGTAGCAACGGACGGCGTCGATGCTGCCGGTACGATCAACGGCGAGGCCGCGACCGGCAACGGGCAGACGCTTATCGGCAAATCCGGTTCCGTCGTGGATGGGCTGATCGTGACGGTTCCCGGCGGCAACCTTGGCGATCGTGGCACGGTTACGATCACGCGTGGTTATGCGCCGACGCTCAAGAGCATGATCGACGATCTGCTCTCCAAGGAAGGCATGGTGGCCAGCCGCACTGATGCCATCAACAACACCATCAAAGGCTACGACCGCGACATCGCCAATGTCGAAGAGCGGCTGGCCCAGCGCGAAGCGCGTTACCTGGCACAGTTCCAGGCGCTCGACTCGCTCATCAGCAATATGAATGCCACCAGCAGCTTTCTCACCCAGCAGCTGGCGGCGCTTGCCAAATCCACCTCGAACAGCTGAGGACTGACATGCTAGCGGCACAACGCGCCATGGGCGCTTACGCAAAAGTTGGACTGGAAACATCGACCATGGGTGCCAGTCCGCACCAGTTGATCCAGATGTTGTTCGAAGGCGCGCGCTCCGCGCTGGCAATCGCGCGCCGCGGGGTCGAGCGACGTGATCTGGCGGAAAAAGGCCGGGCCATCACACGCGCCATGACCATCGTCGGCGAAGGTTTGCGCGGCAGCCTTGACCTGGCGCGGGGTGGCGAGATCGCTGCCAATCTCGATGCCTTGTACGCCTATATGGAAGCTGAACTGATTGCTGCCAACCTGCACAACGATGCACATCGTATCGACAATGTTGATGGCCTGCTGGCCTCGCTGCAGAGCGCCTGGAGCGAGATTGCCCGCCCGGCGGCAGCGCCATTGGCTACACCCGCCACGTCCGCCATGCCTGCCGTCGCGGGCGCCTGAGAAAAGGGGAATGCATATGGGATCCACTTTTCATCACGACACCATGCTCAGCATGTACGAGCAGATCGCCGTGCATGCCGCGGAAATGGAAGACGCCGCGGACGCCGGGGACTGGGATAGGGTTACCGCGCTGGAGCGCGAATGTGCCATCCTGGTGGCGCGGCTGCGCGCCGAAGATCCCAGCGTGCCGCTGGAGCCGCGTCAGCGCGAACGCAAGACCCTGCTGCTGACGCAGATCCTGCGCAGCGATGCCTATGTGCGCAGCGTCGCACAGCCAGTTATGGATGCCCTGCAGCACCAGATCGCCGACGCCCGGCGTGGCAGCCAGGCGCATCAGGCATATGGGCGGATGGCGCGCTTCTGAGGATTGCGCGAGAAAGGAGTCCGGTCGTCGGCCGGATTCCCGGGGTGCGAAACCGGCGGTGCAAGGCCGCTGGTTGCCCCGGTCGGGGAGGCGGATCGTACCGCCGGATCAGACCGACATGTTCATGATGTCGTGATATGCCGAGACCAGCCGGTTGCGCACCTGCACCGTGGTCTGGAAGGCAATGCCACCTTTCTGCATGGCCAGCATGGCCTCGTGCAGTTCCACGCCATTTCCCAGTTCAAAATCCACCGCCTGGCGCTCGCCGTGTTTCTGCAGGGCATCGACCTTGTCGAGCGAGGCCTTGAGCATGCTGCCGAAATCGACGCTGACCGGTGCATCGTCGCCGGCGCTCATGGCACGGCGGGCCGCTTGTGAGACGGGCGACGCCGAGGTGGCGCCGGTAGCGTCGCGCGCGGCCTGCAGGGCAGTCGAGAGGGTAGACAGGGCAGTGGTTTCCATCGGTATTCTCCGGGCAAAGCATGGGCACAGTCCGCCCAGTGGTACGCGTGCCGTCAAGGTACCAGCGGGCCGGCGCCCGCATGCCGTCAAATAAGCGCCTAAAAGGCCGTCTTTTCTCCCGATCACCGCTTGCCTGCATCCTGATAATCAGGCACTGGCGGCAAAAGGTGCTTTTTTTCCCGAGAAGTGTTGCGGCCCATGTGGTCCGGTGGACAGTCGAGCAGCTGTCCGCGCGGCCACCCGGATTGAATGGTAAGGAAACGGGCCGGCGGACGCGGTGGCCCGGTCAGGAGAATGGATTGACGATGGCGCAGACAGCCGAACCGGTGGCGGTTGCCGACAGATGGCGCAACCTCCCCATGCCCGCGGCGTTTTCGAGCATGCGCCCGCGGCTGCTGGTACTGGCGGCGATTGTCGCTGCCGTGGCGATTGCCGTGCTGGTGTCGCTGTATAGCCGCACGCCCGACTATCGCGTGCTCTACAGCAATGTGACCGACCGTGATGGCGGCGCAATCCTCGCTGCCCTCCAGCAGATGAATGTGCCGCACCGCTTTGGCGACGGCGGCAGCGCCATCCTGGTACCGGCCGACCGGGTGCATGACACGCGCCTCAAGTTGGCCGCACAAGGCCTGCCCAAGGGCGGACTGGTGGGGTTCGAGCTGATGGAGAACCAGAAGTTCGGCACCAGCCAGTTCGCCGAACAGGTGAACTACCAGCGCGGACTGGAGGGCGAACTGGCCCGCAGCATCCAGTCGATGTCGGAGGTGCAGGCTGCGCGCGTGCACCTCGCACTGTCGCGCCCCTCGGTATTCGTGCGCGAGCAGCCCAAGCCCAGCGCCTCGGTGGTGCTGACGCTGTATCCGGGGCGTGTGCTCGATCCTTCGCAGGTGCAGGCCATCGGCCATATGGTGGCCAGCAGCGTGCCCAACCTGCCGATCAAGAGTGTGACCGTGGTCGACCAGGCCGGGCGCCTGCTGTCCGCCGTGTTCCAGGAGAAGGCAGGGCTCGACGGCCGCCAGCTGGAGTATTCGCGTGAAGTGGAACAGGGTTACATCGACCGCATCCACGCGATTCTCAAGCCCATCGTCGGCGACAACAACGTCCATGCACAGGTGACGGCAGACATCGATCTGGCCGATACCGAGCAGATGGCGGAAAGCTACCGCCCGAACCAGAACGAAAACCAGGCCGCGATCCGCAGCCAGACCATCAGCGAAACGCGCAACGCGAAACCGGACAGCATCGGTGGCGTGCCGGGCGCCCTGTCGAACCAGGCGCCGCCATCGCCACAGGTGCAGGCCACCGCACCGGCGCCCGCCGCACCAGGAGCAGCCGCACCTGCCCCCGGCCAGCCGGGCTCCACGGCGGCGGCGGCCACGGCGCTGGTGAATGGCCAGCGCGGTGGCGAGAGCGCCCGCAAGGATGCCACCACCAACTACGAGGTTGACAAGACGGTGCGCCATACGCGCCAGACCATGGGTGCCGTGCGGCGCCTGTCGGTGGCAGTGGTGGTGAACTACCGCAAGGTGCCGGCTGGCGCGAATGGCGCGATCCAGCAACAGGCCCTCAGCGAAGCGGAAATGGCAAAGCTGACGACACTGGTCAAGGATGCCGTGGGCTTCAATGCTGAACGCGGCGATTCGGTCAATGTCGTCAACAGCCGTTTCAACGAGCCGGAGCCAGAGCCGGTGGAGATCCTGCCGGTGTGGAAGCAGCCGGAGACCATCCAGTACGCCTCGCTGCTTGCCAAGTACGGCGCGCTGGTGCTGGCCGTGCTGGCGGTGATATTCGGCGTCATCCGGCCGCTGATGCGGCGCGCCAACCGCCGTGCGGAAACCGAGCAGCCCGGCCAGCAGATCAACATCCGCGAAGACACGCCGATGCTGCCGGATGAGACCGAACCCGGCGTGACACCGGTGACGCCGATCATCGACGACGAGCGGCATGCGCAGTCTGAAGCGACGCGTGCCGCGTTCGATGCGCAACTCGAGATGGTGCGCAAGGTGGCGCGCGAGAATCCGCGCCTGGTTGCCAATATTGTCCGTGAATGGGTGAATTCCGATGAGCGCTGATGGATTGCAGCGCAGCGCTATCCTGCTGATGACGCTGGGCGAGGACGAGGCGGCACAGGTACTCAAGTACCTGGGGCCGCGCGAAGTGCAGAAGATCGGCGCCACCATGGCTAGCCTGAAGACCGTGACGCGCGAGCAGATGGTCGAGATCATCGACACTTTCTACGTCGAGGCCGATGGCCAGATTGCGCTCGATGTCGACTCCAATGACTACATCCGTGCGGTGTTCCGCAAGGCGCTCGGCGAGGACCGTGCGGCAGGCATTATCGACCGCATCCTCAACGGCGGCGACACCAGCGGCATCGAAGGCCTGAAGTGGATGGACGCCAATTCGGTGACGGAGTTGATCCGCAACGAGCATCCGCAGATCATCGCGACCATCCTGGTGCACCTCGATCGCGACCAGGCATCGGACATCTTGTCCGGCTTCACCGAGCGGCTGCGCAATGACGTGATCCTGCGCATCGCGACGCTCGACGGGGTGCAGCCCGCCGCGTTGCGTGAACTCAACGATGTGCTGACCAAGCTACTGTCCGGCAGCGACCATCTCAAGAAGAACGCCATGGGCGGCGTGCGTACGGCGGCAGAGATCCTGAACCACATGAGCAGCGCCTACGAAGGCACAGTGATCGAAGGCGTGCGCGCACGGGACCCTGAGCTCGCCGATGCCATCGTCGATGAGATGTTCGTGTTCGACAATCTGATGGATCTCGACGACCGCAGCCTGCAGACGCTGTTGCGCGAACTTCAGGACGAGATGCTGGTAGTGGCGCTCAAGGGCGCGCGCCAGGAATTCCGCGACCGCGTGTTTGCCAATATGTCCATGCGCGCCGCCGAGGCATTGCGCGAGGAACTGGAGGTACGCGGCCCGGTGCGGGTCACCGACGTCGAGACGCAGCAAAAGGAAATCCTGCAAATCGCCCGCCGCATGGCAGACGATGGCGAGATCGTGATCGGCCGCAAGGCGGAGGATGCATTTGTCTAAGCCCATCATCCGGCGCGAGGCGCTCACGGCATATCGCCGCTGGGAGCCGTCGGCATTCGGTGCGGCCGTGCCCGAGGCGCAGCCTGCAGCAGCCGTGCCGGATCCCGAGGCTGTACTGGCCGCCGCCGAGGCGCGCGCGCGGGCGCGCGAGGAAGCACGCCAGGCAGCCGAAGATGCTGCCCGTCTGGCAGGCCACGAGGCTGGTTATGCGGCAGGTTACGCCGAAGGGGTGGCCGCAGGCCATGCCGCTGGGGCGGAGCAGGTCGCTGCCGCGAGTGCGGCGCTGCAGGCGCTGGCGGTGGGTTGGCGCGATGCGTTTCAGGCAGTCGATACTGCGATGGCTGACAGCGTCCTCGACCTTGCCCTGCAATTCAGCCAGATGCTGGTGCGGCAAGCGCTCGCCGTGCAGCCCGAACGCCTGCTGCCGGTCGTCGAGGAACTGCTGCGCGAGGCGTCGGAGGCACAGCGTCCGGCCACCTTGCGCCTGCATCCGGACGACGTGGCGCTGGTCCGTGAGCATTTGGGCGGGGATTGCGAACTCGCCGGCTGGACCTTGTTTGCCGATGCCAACGTGACGCGCGGCGGCTGTCTCGTGCAGACGCGTCATGGCGCCATCGATGCCAGGCTGGAAACACGTTGGCAGGAACTGACCCGCGCGCTGGAACGCACCACACCATGGATGGCGGCATGATGACAACGGCTGCCGCTCCGATCTCGGCGACGGGCATTAACCCTCATGTGCAGGGCTGGCAGACCCATCTTGCCGCACAGGCGCGCCGTGCCGCCACGGCCCAGCCGGCCGTGGTGTCGGGCCGTCTGACGCGGGTGTCGGGACTCGTCATGGAGGCGGCCGGCCTGCGCCTGCCGCTGGGTAGCGCCTGCCGTGTGCTGGCGCCCGGTGGACGCGAGGTGCTGGCGGAGGTCGTGGGTTTCGCGGACGAACGCCTGTTCCTCATGCCGCAGACCGATATGCACGGACTTGTGCCGGGTGCGCGGGTACTGCCGGCGCAGGCGCAGCGTGTGCCGCTCGATGCCGACCCGGGCGCCCGCCACGCCAAGTTCCTGCCGGTCGGTCCGCGCCTGCTCGGCCGGGTAGTCGATGCCAATGGTCTGCCGCTGGATGGCAAGGGGCCGCTGGGCACGCCCGAGGCGCTTGACTGGGGCGTACTGACGCCGCCACCCATGAATCCGCTGCAGCGCCAGCCTATCGACACCGTGCTCGATGTCGGGGTGCGCGCCATCAATGGCCTGCTGACCGTCGGCCGGGGCCAGCGCCTGGGCCTGTTCGCCGGTAGCGGCGTCGGCAAGAGCGTGCTGCTGGGCATGATGGCGCGCTACACGCATGCCGATGTGGTGGTGGTCGGCCTGATTGGCGAGCGCGGCCGCGAGGTCAAGGAATTCATCGACCAGATTCTCGGCGAGGCCGGCCTGCGGCGTTCCGCTGTGGTGGCCGCGCCGGCCGATACCTCGCCGCTGATGCGCCTGCAGGGCGCTGCCTATGCTCATAGCATCGCCGAATACTTCCGCGACCAGGGCCTGAATGTGCTGCTGATTGTCGATTCGTTGACACGTTATGCCATGGCCCAGCGCGAGATTGCGCTCGCCGTCGGCGAGCCGCCGGCCACCAAGGGCTACCCGCCATCCGCATTTGCCAAGTTGCCGGCATTGGTGGAGCGGGCCGGCAATGGTACGGCCGAAGGTGGCGGCTCGATCACCGCGTTCTACACCGTGCTCACCGAGGGCGATGACCAGCAGGATCCGATCGCCGATGCCGCGCGCGCCATTCTCGATGGCCATATCGTGCTGTCGCGCGCGCTGGCGGAGCAAGGGCATTATCCGGCCATCGACATCGAGGCCTCGATCAGCCGCGTGATGTCGGCCGTCGTACCGCAAGACACGCTCGAGCAGGCGCGCCGCTTCAAACAGCTGTATGCGCGCTACCAGCATAACCGCGACCTGATTGCGGTGGGCGCCTATGCGCGCGGCAGCGATCCGCTGACCGACGCAGCGATTGCCCGGTATCCGCTGATCGAAGCCTTTCTGCAGCAGGGCATGTTCGAAGCCGAGGCGCGTGCCGAGAGCCTGATCCGCCTGGCGGCGGTGCTCGACAGTTGAGGACCGTCATGATTCACGCACCGTTTTTCCCACAGCCCTTCCCACGGACCTTCCGCAAGGAGCCCGCATGACCCAGTCCAAACGCGCTTTCCGGCTCGAAACCGTGCTGCAGCTTGCCCGTGAGAAGACGGAGCAGGCATCGCGCGAAGTTGGTCGCCTGCAGCATCATCGCGAAGCGGCCGACCAGCAGCTTGCGACATTGGCCAATTACCGCAACAACTACCGCGCGCAATTGCAGGCAACTGGCGGTGCGGGTGTGGATGTGGCGCGCTTGCGCAACCACGCCGCCTTCATCGACCGGCTCGGGTTGGCCGAGCAGCAGCAGCGCGGCACCGTGCAGGCGCTCGAGCGCAGGCTGGCCGATACGCGCGCCGCGTGGCTTGAGCGCCAGCGTTACGAGCAGTCGCTCGATGTGCTCAAGGCGCGCCATCATGCGGCGCAACGCATGGAACAGCAGCGCCGCGAGCAGCGCGAAAACGACGAACACGCCATGAAGCTGCATCGCGCAGCACATGCCAACGACAATAGCAAGGCGGCCACGGCCGCGTCTTCTACCACCTCTTTCGAAGCCGACCATTGAGTATGCAGACCTCAGCAGCGCCCTTGTCATCTGTGCTTCCATCGCCTGCCCCAGCGCGCGGCAAGCCAGCGAACGCTGCCGCGTCGCAGGCCGATGCGGCAGAGGCCAGGCAGCCTGGTGCTGCCTTCAACACGCAGCTCGAGCAGGCGCAGACACGTCGCGATACCGGGCCCACCGATGTGGCGGGGGGCGCAGACAACGCGCCGTCGCACGTGGGGGCGAACGCCACCGAGCCATGGCAGGCCGGTACCACGGACGGGGCCACCGGCGAAGCGGCGGTCGATGCCGACGCGCCTGTATCTGGCGTTCCCGGCACGCCTGGCGAGCCGCAAGCGATCATTATCGATCCTGCATGGATGACGCAACCCACGGCCATGCCGGCGGCGAACACGTCCGCCGTGATGGGCGACGCCTCCGCCTCAAGCGATGCACCCGCAGCTGTAACGGTGACCGACCATGTAGCGTACTCGCAAGGCACAGGCAGCGACGCATCCGCATGGCTGGACACGTTGGAGCAGGCACGCCGCGTGGCAGCCGGCTTGCCTGCCGGAGTGAGCGAGTTTGCTAGCGACGCAAGGGCGGCTGCCGCAGCCAATCCAGCTACTCCAGTCGATGTCAGCGTACCGGTGGCACAAGGGGCCACGGCTGGCCAGGCCGTGCAGCGGGCGGCTACGGGCAGGACACGCGGGACCACGATGCCTGAGGCTACACAGGATGTCGCCGAGCAAGCCGGGGCGGATATTTCGTTTCTCGATCGCCTGGCCGGCGTAGCCAAGCCGCCGGTGACGGCAGGTCATCCTGCCGGCCGCCCGGCACCTGCCACGATGGCACTGCAGGATTCGCCAGAAGCCATCCGCACGGCTCCCACCCTACAGGGCGATGCCGTACCCGCGTTGGCTGAAGCCGTGCGCGGCGCCACTGCGGTGACCGGTGACGCAGCAGGCAATGTCCCGGGGACCACCGCCTCGCCCATGATGTCCGGGCTCACGGGAGCAGTCGGATCCACCGCTGCCACTCCAGCAGCGCCATCTGGCGCCATGCAGCATCCCGGTACGGTCCAGATTCTCGACGAGGCTGCCTTGCCTTATCAGCTGCACCACCACCTGCGCTGGATGCAGACGCGCGGACAGGGGATGGCCGAACTGCAACTCAATCCAGCGGAACTTGGCCCGGTACATGTGACCGTCAAGATGGAAGAGCGCCGGGTGGAAGCCAGCTTCCTGTGCGCCCAGCCGATGACGCGCGATCTCATCGAAGCCGCCATGCCGCGCCTGCGCGAGGCAATGGAGAGCGCGGGCATGGAGTTGGCAGGCGGGTTTGTGGGGACGGGCGAGTTTGGTCAGACCTTCGACCCGGCGGGGTCAGAGGCAGGGCGCACGTCATCGCGCTCCACCGCACATGCCGAGGGGCCAGGGTCGCACATCGGGGGCACGGATACTCAATTGGCGCGAGTTTCCTCGCATGAGGGGCTGGTCGACACGTTCGCTTGAAACTCAAGCTTCCTGGTGACCCGGGAGCGTCCCGACGTTTTGGGGAACCTACGCGGTTCTGGCACCGGCTGAGCATCGTGCGGTGAAGTATGGCTGGCCGATTGTTGCGGCGTGCACGATAACTTGCCTGGCGAAGCGGTCAGGTTGGTCAAGTTTGCGAGCAGATTGGCTCGATATGTTTCATCCAGATGAAGGCTATCGTTGCCGATCTCAGCACGTAGCCCGTCTGGCGTGAGCGTAATGCGCACGCGTGTGCCGGGGCTGAGTCCATACGCCGGCGTCGCGGGCGGGTTGGAGATTGAGCGCGAAGGTGTCTGGGCCGAATTGCGGACCGGGGATTTGAGCGGTGTGCAACGATCCCACAAAGCAGGGGAAAGACTGATCGTTGTCTTGCCGCTGCTCGGTGGACTGGTGCGCTTCAGCAGTTCCAGCAGTTCGTGAATATCGTGCAACTCCTCCAGGAAGGCGCGCTCCACGTCATGGTGTGCCGGTACGAGATCAAGCGGCGTTTGTCCCTGGAGATTACGGATGGCGATTGCCTCGGGTGGCAGACGGTTGGCCAGCGTGGCAAGGAGAGTCTTGCGTCGGTTCTTGGCAAAATAATGCAATGCTGTGTTTCCGAAACGATCCTGTTTGCATAGTTTTGTCGACGGGACGCTCGTCAGTATCTCGTCCAATAGTGCGCGCGTCCGCACGCAATACGCGGGACTCGCCGCATCCGGGAGCAATTGCTCTTTTTCTTTCGGGGTGAAAAGGTATTCGGGCTTGCGCCCGAAGGCGCGTAAATCCTGGGAAGAGTATTGCGTGTTCATTCGAATATCCGGGAAAAGGGCGCGACATCCCCTAGGGTTCGCACTCCAGGTTTGCGCCGCTTCGCATGCTAGAGATTTCCGCTGGCGAGATTTACAACTTTTATCAATTCCAGGGAAACAAAAGGGTTACCGGAGCAGAGAGAGCAATTGCCCGCTGGTTACCGACCACCATGCCAGCGGGGAAGAGAGGACAGGTGAAGGGTGAAGCGCAGGGATTCCCCTTCTTGGCTGACCGGTGGTGGCAATCGTTACGGCAGACCATTTGCAATGGGCGATGCAGGCACTGACGTCGACGCGGAGTGCTGAGGCGTCTCCTGACTCGCAGTTTTCTGCGCCGCCTGATGCACCGTCATCTGCGGGAACGGCATCTCGATTCCGGATTCATCGAACCGCTGCTTGAGCAGCAGATTGAACGCGCGTGTAATAGTGAAAGTGGCGCTGGCCTGCGTCTTGAGTCGCGCGAGGATCACGATACCGCTTGCTTCGAAGCGGTCGAGGCCCAGCACTTCGATGGGTTCCAGGATGGCGAGCTGATAGCGGTAGTCGGCCTGCATCTGGGCACCAACCTGGCGGATGGCGTCGATGGCCTGGTCGATATTGGTGTCATAGGCCACGCTGACGTTGAACACGGCGTAGCCGTAGCCGCGCGACATGTTCTTGATGGTCTTGATGGCGCTGAACGGAATCACGTGCGTGGCACCGGACAGGTCCCGCAGGCGCACGGTGCGGATGGTCAGGGCCTCGACGGTGCCGGCGTGGGAGCCGACGTCGATGCTGTCGCCGACGGCGATGGAATCCTCGATGATGATGAACAGGCCGGTGATCAGGTCCTGTACCAGGGTTTGCGCGCCAAAGCCGATGGCGAGGCCGATCACGCCGGCGCCAGCCAGTAGCGGTGTCACGTTGACGCCGAGGTTGGCGAGCGTGACGATGGCCGCGATCACTACGATGGTGATGAATGCCGCGTTGCGGACCAGCGGCAGGATGGTGCGCGCGCGCACGCTCGGTGCGCGGCCCCGGCTGCTGTGCGAAGTAAGCGCTTCGGTGATGGCGGTGTCCATGATGAGCCACACCAGCCAGGCCAGGAAGACGGTGGCGATGATCGAGGTCAGCGCGGTCCCGATCTCGCGGCCGTACACGGTTTCTCCCATCAGGCGCACGAGCGATGTGTCCCACACGCGTGCGCACAGTTCCAGGAAGATGAGCCACACGACCAGCCGGACCACGGCACGCAGAAAGCGCAGGAAGCGTGCGACATACGGTGAGCGTCGCCGCCGGATGCCGGCGTGGTGCGGCAGGCGCGCGGCGCGGCCGACCAGGGATGACGCGAGCATGGCGAGGATGAAGAGCGCGACCGACGACACCGTGCGCTGCAGGAAGATTTCTGCATTGCCTGTCGCTACGAGCGTGGCCACCACCGAGGTCAGCACGATGGCGAGGATCGGCAGGTACCAGTAGCGCGCCACGAGTTGTACCGTGTCGTACGAGGTGCGATGGCTCAGGCGGTATTCCGCCGGACGGTTGACGATGAGGTGGCCGATGGCGCGGCGGTAACGCACCGACATCCAGGCGATCAGCAGGGCAGCTGCAATGTTTGCGCCGGTGGATGCGAGCGTGGCGACGCTGAAGCCAAGCGCGGCGACCACGCGGCTGTCGCCCGTGCCGTCGCCGAGCACCACCAGTGCGCCGACGATGGCCAGCGGGATGCGCGTGCGCTGCTTGAGGATGTCGGCGGCTGCGCGGCGGTGACCCGTGGCCAGGACGCTGAACAGCACGGTGCTGGCAAGATAGAAGAACACGCCGGCGAGCACGGCAGAGGCCAACAGCATGGCCAGCACGCTCGGCGGCGAGCGACCCACGGCACGCGTATACAGCACGGTGACGACCAGGCCGATGGCCCATGGTCCGAGCATGCGTGCGGCATACAGCAGCACCGCACGTGTCGAGGGATCGGCCCCGAGGCGCAGGCTGATGCCGCGCCGCAGGGCCAGCGCCCGGCCCAAGACCGCCAAGCCGATGGCCGGCAACAGCCAGAGCGTGACTACACCCAGGAACTCGCGGATCGCTGGCCAGGCCGAAGTGCTGCCGGCCGGCCGCAGGATGGCGGGCAACTGTTCGCCTGCCCGGACAAAGCGCTCATGCCAGTAACGCAACGGGATCTGCTCGCGCCGCAGTTGCGTATCGGCCTGCTCGATGGCGTTGGACAGCACGCCGATCAGGCCGCGCCGCTCCTTTTCGGCCGCCGCGGCTTCGCTGGCGGCAAGCGGCGTCACGCCATCGCGCAGGCGATGCAGTTCCAGCAGCAGCGCGGTACGTTGGGTATCGTTTTCCAGTGTCGAGATGACCTGGTCGATGGACTGCAGCAAGGGTGCGGCAGCGACTTCGCTGGCGGCGGCTTCGGAGGCGGCTGGCGTGGTGGCGGATGTCGCTGAAGAAGGGAGTCCGGCTGGGGCAGCGTGCGCACTCCCGATGCCCATGCCGATGGCGAGCATCGCGCACACGCATAGGCTGACCAGCAGGGTGGGGCGTGCGTATTGCCGGCACATTGTCCCGCATGCGGAACGAATGTTTCCGGTAGACGAATGGAATGAGCGGCGGAATAACTGACCGAAGAGCGACTGGAGCAGGAGCGGGAGCAAAGGGCGCGATGACATGCTGAGGCCTTAGGTCTGCGCCATGCGGCGGCGTGCGCGTTGCGCTGCGCTGTTGGTCAGCGACCAGCGCAGCATGCCAGCCACGGCGGGCATGCCCAGCGCTCGCCAGCGCAGGCGCGCGGTATCGAGGCCGAGCATGGCGCTGGCCCAGGGCGGCAGCAGTTGCGTGCCGGCTGCGGTGAGGATGCGGATGGCTGGCAGGGCGGCAAGATGGCCGGACGACAGGTTGAGCAGCCGCTGCGCCACGTCATGGGCGCGTGCATCGGCGATCAGCTCGGGACGCATGCGCTCGATGTAGCCGGCCACTTCCTGGCGCGAACGCGGAATGGCGATGGCGCCAAGTGCAGCGGCGATATGGGCGGTTTCGGCGTAGTACTGGTCCTGTTCAGCCGCCGACAGGGACGGGTTCACGTGACGCAGGTAGGCCGCCATGAAGCTGGAGACCTCGGCGACATGCACCCAGGTCAGCAGATGGGGGTCGTCGGCCCGATATGGCCGGCCATCGGGGGCGATGCCCTGGATGCCTGCGTGAATCTGTCGCACCCGGGCGATCAGGCGTTCGGCATCGGCCCGGCAGCCATAGGTGGTACCGGCGATGAACTGGGCGGTACGGCCGAGCCGGCCCTGCATGTCGATACGGAACGACGAATGATCCCAGACACCAGCGAGCGCGAGCGGGTGGAGGGCCTGCAGTAGCAGGGCGCTCACGCCGCCGGCCAGCATGGCCGGAAAATCGGCATGAACGCGCCAGCAGACGGCGTGCGGGCCGAACAGGCCGGGGTCGCCAGGCGGATTGTCGAGGTCCAGGACGATGCCTGAGCTGGTGCCGCGCGTCATTCCGCGGACATGGTCGGCAATGCGCACGCGCAGGTGCGCGAGAGGGGGCAGGCGCGTGATCACGGGTTTCGTTCTTGGTGCATCCGGCGTTCCTGCATCATACTGTGTTTTGTGCGGCGACCCCCGCCTGGCGAGCCCGGCTGATACGCAAAATGCCGCACCCACTGACGCTGTTTTTATCACATTGGATGTTGCATACTCCATGCGTGCGGCGCAGCATGGCAAACAGCAGACAGACGCCGCGGATACTCCGGCGTCCCCGTGACTGCCGACTGGATGGATCATGCTAAGTCTGAGCGCACTGGATCTCGCACGAGTCCAATTTGCCTTCACGGTCTCCTTCCACATCATCTTCCCCGCGTTGACGATCGGGCTGGCCAGCTATCTTGCCGTGCTCGAAGGCTCCTGGCTGGTCACGCGGCGCGAGGTGTACCGGGACCTCTACCACTTCTGGCTCAAGGTGTTCGCCGTGGCATTCGGCATGGGCGTGGTGTCGGGGTTGGTGATGGCTTATCAGTTCGGCACCAACTGGAGTGAATTCTCGCGCTTTGCCGGCGGGGTCACCGGGCCGCTGCTGGCCTACGAGGTCCTGACGGCCTTCTTCCTGGAGGCCGGCTTCCTGGGGGTGATGCTGTTCGGCTGGAGCCGGGTCGGGCCGGGACTGCATTTCGGCGCCACGGTGGCCGTGGCGGTCGGCACGCTGATTTCCGCGACCTGGATCCTGGCGTCCAACAGCTGGATGCAGACGCCGCAAGGCCACGAGATCATCGATGGCCGCATCGTCCCGGTCGACTGGTTCAAGGTCATCTTCAATCCCTCGTTCCCGTATCGCCTGGTGCACATGGTCGTGGCCGCTTTCCTGGCGACGGCGCTAATGGTGGGCGCGTCGGCCGCCTGGCACCTGCTGCGCGGCAATGACCGGCCGGCGGTGCGCAAGATGCTGTCGATGGCCATGTGGATGATCCTGTGTACCGCGCCGATCCAGATGCTGATCGGCGACATGCACGGCCTTAACACGCTCAAGCACCAGCCCGCCAAGATCGCAGCGATGGAAGGACACTGGGAGAACAAGCCAGGCGAAGGCGTGCCCCTGCTGCTGTTTGGCCTGCCGAACATGGAAGCGGAGCGTACCGACTATGCCGTGGGCATTCCCAAGCTGGGCAGCCTGATCCTGACGCATTCGCTGGACGGGCAGTTTCCCGGCCTGAAGGAGTTTCCGAAAGAAGACCGCCCCAATGCGGCCATCGTCTTCTGGTCGTTCCGCGTGATGGTCGGGCTGGGTGTCCTGATGATCCTGCTGGGGCTATGGTCGCTGTTGTTGCGGCGGCGCGCGCGTATCTTCGAATCGCGCTTTTTCCTGCGCTGTGCGCTGTGGATGGGGCCGTCCGGGCTGATCGCGATCCTGGCCGGGTGGTTTACCACCGAGATCGGCCGGCAGCCATGGGTGGTCTACGGCGTCATGCGGACCTCGGAAGGTGTCTCGGCGCACGATGCCTCGCAGGTCGGGCTGACGCTGGCGATTTTCGTGGTGGTGTATTTCGTGGTGTTCGGCGCTGGCACGCTGTATGGACTGCGTCTGCTCAGGAAAGGGCCGCAGAGTTCTGCGGCGCTCGATGAACCACAGGGTGGGCCGGGCCAGATGCGCCAGCCGATGCGCCCGATCTCGGCCGCCTCGGACGGCTCTGACGAGGCGCTCGACAGCGTCCCCGGCCAGCGTGCCGACAACCACACCAAGGGGGTTTGAATGGGCATCGATCTTCCGCTGCTGTGGGCCGTCATCATCCTGTTCGGCGTGATGATGTACGTCATCATGGATGGCTTTGACCTGGGCATTGGCATCCTGTTTCCCTTCTTCAAGGATGAGCATGACCGCGATGTCATGATGAACACAGTCGCGCCGGTCTGGGACGGCAACGAGACCTGGCTGGTACTGGGCGGGGCCGGGCTGCTGGCCGCGTTTCCACTGGCGTACTCGGTGGTGCTGAGCGCGCTCTATCTGCCGCTGATCCTGATGCTGATCGGCCTGATCTTCCGTGGCGTGGCCTTTGAATTCCGCTTCAAGGCCACCCCGGAACGGCGCCACATCTGGGACAAGGCATTCATCGGCGGCTCGCTGCTGGCGACGTTCTGCCAGGGCGTGACGCTTGGTGCATATATCGAAGGACTGCCGGTGCTGAATGGCCGTTACGCTGGCGGCGCGTTCGACTGGCTGCACCCGTTCGCGCTGTTCTGCGGGCTTGGGCTGATTGCCGGATACGCACTGCTCGGCAGTACCTGGCTGATCATGAAGACCGAAGGCGAGTTGCAGACGCGGATGCGGAAAATTGCCATCCGCCTGGCGTGGGTGTTGCTGGGCGTGATTGTGGTGGTCAGCATCTGGACACCGCTGGCGCATGCCAATATCGCGGCCCGCTGGTTCTCCTTCCCGAACATTCTGTGGTTTGCGCCGGTACCGGTCCTGGTAGCGGTGACCATGGCGCTGCTGCTGCGCACCCTGGCGCGTGGCGCTGGCGATGCCGTGCCGTTCGTGTTGACGCTGGCGATGATCTTCCTGGCCTACAGCGGGTTGGGTATCAGCGTGTGGCCGAACGTGATCCCGCCGGACATTTCCATCTGGGCGGCAGCCGGACCGCCGCAGAGCCTCGGTTTTGCCTTGGTCGGCGCGCTGCTGATCGTGCCGGTGATCCTCATGTACACCGCATGGGGCTACTGGGTATTTCGCGGCAAGGTGCGGCACGGCGAGGGGTACCACTGATGCAGAGCGACGACGCCCCGCCGCGCAGCCGGCTTTGGCTGCGCCGGATCGGCTGGCTGGTGGTGTACTGGGCGCTCGGCGTGGTGGCCGTGGGCATGACGGCCTATGTCCTCAAGTTCTTCATGCGCATGGCGGGGCTGAGCACCTGAGCATTGCGACATGATGCCCGTTGCGGCAGCCAACGCTCGCCTGCCCGCCGTGCATCTCTCCCCATACCTTCAATAGTCGCCATCCGCTGCCGAACGGGTCTGGCGGAAACGTGCCGCGACTGCCTCCGCGCCGCGTGCCAGCAATTGCATGTCCATGGCGACGGCGACGAAAAGCGCGCCCAGGTCCAGGCATTCGCGGGCGCGCGTCTCGTCCGTGGTAAGAATGCCCGGCGCCTTGCCGCAGGCGCGGATCCGTCGGATGGCATCATCGATGGCGGCGCGTACCTCGGGATGGCGCAGGTTGCCGACATGGCCCAGGCTGGCCGACAAGTCCGCCGGGCCGATGAACACCCCATCCACGCCATCCACGCTGGCGATGGCCTCCAGCTGGTCGAGCGCGGTGCGCGATTCCACCTGCACCAGCAGGCACAATTCCTCTTCGCAGCGCTGCGCGTAGTCGGCAATGCGCCCGAAATTCGAGGCGCGCACGGAACCGCCGACACCGCGGATGCCGCGCGGCGCGTAACGCATGGCGGCAACGGCAGCGCGGGCTTCGTCGGCGTTCTGCACGAACGGCACCAGCAGGGTTTGCGCGCCAATATCGAGATAGCGCTTGATCATCACTGGATCGTTCCACGCCGGGCGTACCACCGGCGCGGTGCGATGCAGGGGAACCAGCGGCGTAGCGGCGGCCACTGCCTGCAATTGTTGAACCATCTGCGGCACATCGCTGGGCGTGTGCTCGGTGTCGAGCAGCACCCAGTCATAACCTGCGCCGGCAATGATCTCGGCGACATAGGCATGCGGCAGCGTGGACCAGATACCGATTTGCGGCGTACCGGCGGCCAGCGCGCGCTTGAAGTGGTTCGGGGCGATTTCCATGAGCGAATCCGGTGAAGTCAACGTCGCGGAGCAGGGGGGGCGGTAAGGCGGCCCAGCACGGCCACACGACAAAACGTCATTGTGCCGCCGATTGCCGCGCGATGGTATGTATCCGTTGGTGATAGAGTCGATGCTTCAGGCACATTGGCGCAAGCGGGCGCGTGGAGAACAGCATGACGACACCCATGAAGATCGATTTTGTCTCGGACGTCTCCTGCCCGTGGTGCGCCATCGGACTGCATGCCCTGGAGCGGGCGTTGGCAGCCTTGCAGGGGACAGTGACGGCAGAGATCACGCTGCAGCCGTTCGAACTCAATCCTGACATGCCGCCCGCCGGTCAGGAGGTGGCCGCGTACCTGCATGAGCGGTACGGGATGAGCGCCGCGCAGCTGGCGCAGAATTCCGAGGCGATTCGCGCGCGTGGCGCCGAGGAGGGGTTCACCTTCCGCATGGATCGCCGCACGCATATCTATAACACCTTCGATGCGCATCGCCTTCTGCACTGGGCCGCACCGTCGGGCCGGCAGCTGGCCCTGAAACATGCGCTACTCAAGGCGTATTTCGAGGACGGGCGTAATCCGGGGGCGCACGATGTGCTGCTGGATTGCGTGGAGGCTGCGGGACTCGATCGCACGGAAGCTCAAGCCGTGCTGGCATCGGATGCCCATGCCGAGGCGGTGCGCGCGCGGGAGCAGTTCTACCAGGCACACGGCATCCGCTCGGTGCCGGCCATCATCATCAACGACCGGCACCTGATCGAAGGCGGGCAGCCCGCGCATGTGTTCGAGGCGGCATTGCGCCGTCTCGCGGAAACCGCCTCTCAATAGCGGATTGCCTTCGGCCTGGGGGCTGAAGACTTACTACAGGTCCAGCTTGGTGATCTTGGTGCCTTCCAGCGTCAGGTTAGCCATCAGGCCGGCGTTGGTGAGGACGAAGCCCACGACCGATTGCTGCGCGGTATTGGTGTCGATGTCGCCGTTGGCACCGACCTTGGCGAGGGCCACCGAGGCATCGACGCCGGCCGTCCAGCCCTTGCTGGCAACGAATTTGTCGAGTGCCTGCTGCGTCATGAACATGAAGTAGACCGCTTTCGATTGGGCGCCGATCTGCAATCCCCACGAGCCCGTGATGGTGCGGTAGTAGCCCGCGTTGCGGCCGCCGGTGCGCAGCGCGCCGTCGCCGAATTCGCCACCGACCACGAAGCCGGCGGCCACGACATTGGGGAACACAAGAATGCCGCGTGCGCGGTTGCCCATCTCGCGCGCGCCCTTGACGGTGCTGTAGAGCCGCGACAGTGCCGGGTCGATGGCTGCGTCGATTTCGCGCCGTTTCGCGGCCTTGTCGGTGGGCGCGTCGGGCGTTGTGGTACAACCGGCCAGCACCAGTCCACTCGTGCCGATGATCAATCCTGCGGTGCTGGTGATGAATGCTCTGCGTTCCATGATCTTGTCCTTGTGAAGTGAAGGGCTCAATGCAGCATAGGAGCCGCGCAGGATGAAGTCAATTTGCCGAACAAGCCCATCAGGCAAGGCTGTGACGTGGGCGAGACACGTCAGACAAACACGGATAGCAGGTATCGATGCCGCGGCCGTATCATGGCTTCCGCCCATCTTGCTGCTGTGTGCGCTGGCTGTGTGGCGTTCGTCGGATGTTCCGCATGCTCCAATTCAGAGGGTGACATGCAGTTGACCTTTCTCATGTTGTCGCCGCTTCGTCACCGCCGCCTGCTTCTGTGCCTGTGGATGGTGCTGTTCAGCCTGACGGGCTGCGCGAGCCTGCCCGAGCATGTGCCGCGCAAGCCGTCGGTCGCACTGCATGCGGACAACGGAACGTCCCTGGCGCGGCTGGTGAGCAGCAGCGTGCCAGCCAATATGCGCGATGGCTCGCAGTCTGGCTTTCGCCTTGTGACCTCCGGCGAGGAAGCGTTTGCGACGCTGATCGCGCTGGCCGATAGCGCCGAGCGCACGCTCGATCTGCAGTACTACATCATCAACGACGACAATTCGGTGCGCGAGATCATGAGCCATGTTATGCGCGCAGCGCGGCGGGGTGTACGCGTGCGGGTACTGGTGGACGATCTCAATACCGACGGCAAGGACATTCCGTTCCTGAAGTTCGCACGTCACCCAAACATCGAGGTGCGGCTCTTCAATCCGTTTCCCGCAGGACGTTTTTCCAAGCTGACGCGCTTCCTGAACGTGGTCACCGATGCGCGGCGCATCAACCGGCGCATGCATAACAAGGCATTCATTGCCGACAATGCGCTGGCCATGACAGGTGGCCGCAATCTCGGCGCGGAGTATTTCCTGCGCGACGACAATACCAACTTCGTCGACCTCGATGTGATCGTGGCTGGGCCTGCGGTCCAGCGCTTATCATCAGGTTTCGATGCCTTCTGGAACAGCCGTTTCGCCTTTCCGGTAGAAACCATCGCCAGCGAGGCGCCGGCATCGGCTGCGTCCGCCGCCCTGCCGGATCGGCCGCGCGGCGAGGCTGTGGTGGCGGACGTGCCGGGCGCCGCGTCAGGTCCCGCCGCCGTATCTGCGTCGGCCTCACCAGCGGACAAGCCGAGTTTTGCGCAGCCTGATCGCGAGGCGGCGCCAGCCGAGCGGCCCGAGGCGCAGGCCAATGTACTAGGGCGCCAGATCAAGGCGCGCCGGCTGCAGCTGGAGTGGGCGCCGGCAGTGGTGCGGGTAGACGATCCCTCAAAAATCGATCCGGACCACCCGCGTGACAGCTCGCAGACGATGGGCGATGAACTGGCGCGGATGGTACGCGGCGCCCGCGAGGAGGTCATCCTGATCTCGCCGTATTTCGTGCCCGGTGAGCGGGGCGTGGCGCTGATCCGCCAGCTGGTCGAGCGCGGCGTGCGCATGCGCATCCTGACCAATTCGCTGGCGGCTACCGATTCGCCGATCGTGCATGTCGGCTATGCGAAATATCGCAAGCCGATGCTTGAAAGCAAGGTCGAGCTGTATGAGCTCAAAGCGAACCAGGCAAGCACGGATCCACGCGCATCGCGGCGGCGTGGCTTGTTCAAGTCATCGCAGGCCAGCCTGCATGTGAAGGCGGTGGTGGTCGATGGCAATACCTTGTTTACCGGCTCGATGAATCTTGATCCGCGTTCGGTGACACAAAATACCGAGACAGGCCTGTTCATTCCCAACCGGGTGCTGGCGCAAGGCGTCGTCAGGCTGTTCGAAGAGTCGGCCTACGAGCACAGCTACCGGGTTGAGTTGGATGAACACGGTGGATTGCGCTGGGTCGAGGAGGTCGACGGCAAGGAAGTGGTGCATACCACCGAGCCGGAAACCTCCTTCTGGAAGCGCTGGTCGATTCGACTGCTTGGGCCGATTACGCCAGAGGAACTGCTGTAGCGCCAAACAGCCAGTGCACGCCAAGGTTGATGCCGAGGCCGCCGATCACAAGAAAGGCAAACAGGCAGGCAGCCAGCAGGAGTGGCCGGACGCCGGCGGCGCGGATTGCGCTGACCTGCGTGCGCAGTCCGAGCGCGGCCATGGCCATGGCGAGCAGGATGTTGTCGAGCTGCACCAGAAGATCGACCGCTGGGGCAGGAATCCGTCCTGTCGAATGCACGCCGCACGCCACGATGAACAGCACGGCAAACCATGGAATCGTCACGCTTCCGGCGGCGCGCTGCGGATCGCGCATGCCGGGCACGCGGACCAGCAGTAGAAGAAAGGGCGCCAGCATCATGACGCGCAGCATCTTTTCGATCACCGCGCTCGAGGCCGCGTGTTCACCGATTGCCTTGCCCGCGACTACAACCTGCGCAACTTCATGGATGGTAGAGCCGGCATACACCCCATAGACGTGCTCGGGCAATTGCAGCAGTGTCTGCAGCACCGGATACAGGAACATGGCGAGCGTGCCGAAGACTACGACGGTCGCCACGGCTACTGCCACCTTGTGGGCCGGGGCCTTGATCACCGGTGCGGTCCCCATGACCGCGGCTGCGCCACAAATGGCACTGCCAGCCCCGATCAGCGTAGCTGTCTGGCGATCCAGGCCGAACACGCGCGTGCCGAGCTGCAGGGCCAGCGTGAAGGTACCGACGATCATCAGGACATCGATCAGCAATCCGGCCAATCCCACGTCGCCGATCTGCTGGAACGTTACCCGAAAGCCATAGAGCACGATGCCGGCGCGCAGCAGGCGGTTCTTGCTGAAATCCACGCCTGCGCCAGTCTGGCTGGCCATGTGCGGAAAGATGGTGTTGCCGGCGAGCAGGCCAAACAGGATGGCCAGCGTAAGCCCGCTCAGGCCGGTCGCCTTGATCCAGGCGGTGCCGGCCAGCGACAGTGCGGCGGCAGCCAGCGCACCCGTGAGCGCAAGCCCGCGCCACCATGCACCATCGAGCCAGATGCGGTAGGGCGATTGATGTGACGGGTCGAACGAGGAACTCTGGGCGGATGACATGGACAGCAGCAAAAGAGAGTGGAATTGCTGCCAGTCTAGGAAGGGCCGTGCTATATATCCAATACATCTTTTTACCATTTCCATGAGTTGAGGTTATGGCACTCAATCTGCACCTGCTGCGCATCTTCTATACGGTGGTCGAGACCCAAAGCTTCTCCAAGGCCGCCGAGATGCTGTTCATCAGCCAGCCGGCGGTATCCAAGGCGGTACGGGAACTCGAGCGGCAACTCGACCTCGCGCTCATCGAACGCGGCGCGCGGCCGGTGCGTGGCGTGCACCTCACCGAGGCGGGCCGTGCGCTGCACGAGCATGCACGCAGCATCTTTGCGCTGGAGCGCGTGGCGCTCGAAGACGTGCGGGCCCGCGTTGGATTGCAGCGTGGTTCGCTGACCATCGGCGCGAGTACGACGGTCGGCGGTTTCTGGTTGCCGCGTTACCTGTCAGCTTTCATGCGCCGCTTTCCGGAGGTGCCGCCTGATCTCCGGATCGGCA
The DNA here is from genome assembly GCA_000272025.2 of Imbroritus primus. Lineage (GTDB taxonomy): Bacteria > Pseudomonadota > Gammaproteobacteria > Burkholderiales > Burkholderiaceae > Imbroritus > Imbroritus primus. The sequence goes on along the minus strand of AKCV02000004.1, from coordinate 69,487 downwards.
ACACACATACCATCAGCCAGGCCTTGCTCGACTGCCATCTCGATCTCGCCGTGGTGGAAGGTTCGGTTGAGGATCCGCGCATTGCGTCGACACATTGGCATGACGATGCCTTGCTGCTGGTAGCCGCGGCCGGATCGGAGCTCGTGGCGCGCCGGCGCGTGGCTCCCGCCGATCTGAGCGCCAATGTGTGGTTGTTGCGCGAGCCGGGCTCGGGAACGCGCGAGGTGGCGGACCGGTTTCTTCGGGAGCATGGCGTGACGCCGCGCCATACGGTGGAGATCGGCAGCAATGCGGCCATTGCGCGTGTGGTGGCGGAGGGCGCAGGAATTGCGCTGCTGCCGGCGATGATGGTGGCCGATCTGATCGCGCTCAAGCGCATCATGCGTGTGCCCTATCGCAAGGACGAGAGCGTGTCACGACCGCTGTTCGTGCTGCAGTTGAAGGACCGCCCGCTGTCACCGGCCGCGACCGCGTTCCGGGCGCTGCTCGATCAGTCACCGTCGGCGCGCCTGTAAGCACAGCTAGCTGTGCCCGCCCGGATGGCGCCAGCGGGAATTTGTAACGGCGATTGCACTGTCATGGGTGGATGTCGATACTGACGGACTGTTGCTGGTCGTCAGTGGTGCATGTTGCATGTCTGTGGTCGTCAAAGGCGGATTCCGCCAGCGTGTTGCCTTCCCGTGGATTGTCTCGTTCTGTCTCGGTGCCATCTCGGTGACCGGGGGATGCGCGCTGTCTGGCATCGAGGTGCCGGAGGCGGAAGCGGATTGGCATGTGCCGGAGCCCGATAGCGCGATTGCCCAGGCCATTGCACGTTCGGCGCGCACGCAGCGGATCCATTCGGTATACGGACTATGCGCGCGGCCCGGCGGATGCGCGAATGCGCCGGCGTCAGGCTCGGCCCGCATGGAGCGGCGTCTGGTGGAGCTCGACGATGGCGTGACCGTGCGCGTGGTGGCGGAGGGACATGCGCCCGCTGCTGCCCACGACGGCGCAGCAGTGCCGGTGGATCCGGCCGTGGCCCTGCCGCAGCTATACGGCGAGGTCTCGGGCCTGGACCTGTTCAATGGCGGCACGCTGTGGGCTGGCCGTCGTCCGGCGGTGGCGCACATGCCCAGCACGGGCGAGCAACCGGGCGGCATTCCGGCCATGAGCGCGGGCCTGGAGCGCATGCACCTGTTCGGTCCGCTGCGCTTTAACTACACCTATGCGGAAGCGGCCAATACCACGTTGGGTATCGTGCCGGCCTACCATCATTTCCGCATCGTCGATATTCCTGCCAATACCGGCGGGACGCTGCAACTCGGCATGACGCGGATTGGCGGAGTGGTGGAAGAAGGATTGGCCGAACCGACTCCGCGTGGCTGGTGGCTGTCGGCCATGCACCGCCAGGAAGACGTGCTGGCCGCGACCAATCGCCTGGCCATCCAGCGGGGTGGCGGTGGCCTGCCTGGACCGCTGCAGGATTGGCAGGATGCGACATCGCTGGAACGTTGGCGGGTTGCCGATACGCTTGACTGGAAATTTCCGGCGGGTTTGTCAGGTACGCTCGGCGCTGCCATGCAGGTCGACCGCTCCAATGATGGCGAGGCGCGCTGGGTATCGCTCAGTGCACGTCCGGTGTTTGCACTGGATCGAGTGTTCCAGGTGGCCCTGCAGGTGGCGCACGACCGGCTGGCAGCAGAAGCGGCCTCGGCCAACCGCACCACCTTCACCGTTGCGCCGAGCTGGACCTTCGGGAAGACGCAGGGTGACGGTTCGATTCACGCCTACTATAGCTACAGCCGCTTGTCCGATCCGCTTAATCCCATCAATTTTTCCGCCTTGTCGGGCGACGCTATGGTGATGGGCCCGGGAACGTCATTTGGTGTGCGATTGCAGCGTCAGTGGTAAGAAATTTCCCAGTACGGTGGTATGATCGGTACATTAAATATCTCTTAATTAAGAGATTAATTTTTCTTAGATCATCTTTGCATCGATTTAGGAAATAGATACGACATATTGACTGTGCCAGCGTCATAGTTTGGCGCTAAGGTCACGGCACCTTGGGGGCGCGGGTAACCGCGCGGGATTCGGGCTGGCGGGTCGCATGAAGCAAAAGCAGTCCTGGTATGAAGCGATATATCGGCAGTTGCCCGCAGGCATTGCCGGGCTGGCGCTCGACGGTACCTTGTGTTTCGTCAATCCGGCTGGTTGCGCGATGCTCGGCTACGATGAATCCGAGCTCGTCGGCCTGTCCCTGCGTTGTCTGGCATGCCCGGACGACCACCACCAGGATGCGCCTCCCGACCCCTCCATGGCCGGCCTGTTGCCCGGTGTTTCCCTTGTTACCTGCTGGCGTCATCGCCTTGGTCACCCGGTCTGGGTGCAAGTAACCTGCGTCCTGCTGGATGCCAATGATGCGCCAGCCGCGCGCATCCTGCAATTCCAGGATATCAGTGCCCGTCATGAAGAATTACTGACCTTGCGTCAGGCCGAGCAGCGCCTGACGCTCGTGCTGGAAAGCGCGGGCCTGGGTGCGTGGGACTGCGACCTGCGGACGGGAGCGATGGTGCTCAACCGCCAGTGGTACACCATGCTTGGTTACGAGCCGGATGAGCTGCCGGCCAAGCTGGGGGCGTGGCGTGATCTTGTCCATCCTGGCGATATCGGGCGTGTCTCCAAGGCTTTCGAGGCACATGTGCGCGGCGAAACCGACCGTTTCGAAGCCGAGTATCGCATGCGGACCCGCGCAGGCGACTGGCGCTGGGTATTGGGTCAGGGCCGCGTCGTGGCGCGTAGCGCGACAGGCGAGGCGACGCGCGCGGCTGGCACGCATCTCGATATTACTGCCCGTCGGCGCGAACAGGAGCAGGCGCGGCATCTGTCCCTCCACGATGTGTTGACAGACTTGCCCAACCAGCGTCTGCTGCAGGACCGGCTGTTCGTTGCGCTGAACGCCGCGCGTCGTTCACGCGAGACGGTGGCGGTTGTCTTCATTGATCTCGACAATTTCAAGAGCATCAACGACAGCCATGGCCATGGCGTTGGCGATGTGGTGCTGCAGGTCGCCGCCAAGCGGCTGCGGATTTCCATGCGCGGACACGATACCGTGGCGCGCGTGGGTGGCGATGAATTCGTGCTGGTACTGACACGCTGCGAGTCCCGCGTGGCAGTCGAGCAGACGGTGGACCGTTTGCTTGACGAGCTGGCACAGCCGATCGTGATCGGTAGCGGTAGCGTGCGGCTCGAGGCGAGTGCCGGGATTGCACTGTTTCCAAATCATGCCACCGATGCGCAGTCGCTACTCCGCTGTGCGGACATCGCCATGTATGCGGCCAAGCGCAAGGGCAAGGGTTGCTGCGCGACCTATGATGCCTTCGCGATGTTGCAACAGGCGGAATGACGCCGCCTGTCGTTCCCGCGTACTGACGTATTCAGAAACGGTAGCGCAGGTACACCTGGCTGAAGTCGACGCCGGGATTCGGCCGCTTGATGTTGGCGTTGGAGATGTGCTGGAAGCGATAGCCGAGCGCGAACTGCTGCCGGTCGCCCATGGAAACGCCGACCCCGATCGTGTCGGCAAACTGGAAGGCGGTGCTGAAGCGATGCTCGTCCGACACACTGGTGTGCGAGAGACCGCGTACGCCGATACCGGCCTCAAGGTAGGGCACTACGCTCCAACCGCGATACTCCAGTCGGAACATCGGTGAAACACCGGCCTCGAAGAGGTTGCGGCGATTGGTGCCGCTCTTGGCATTCCAGTGCGCCAGCGCCAGCTCCACATCGAGATTCAGTTGCCAGCCTTGCGGGTTGCCCCATTTCCAGCCGGTATCCCAGATCAGGTTCAGTTCCGTCTTGTCGATATCCTTGCCGGCATCGCGGCCGACCAGGACCTGTACGGCCGGTACGAGGACGAATGGATCCGCCTGCGCGGCGGTGGCTGTAGCGCCGAGCACGGCGGCGGCGAGCCAGTGGCGCAACTGGGCGGGACGTTGGGCGAACATAGTGACCTTCCTGGTTTTCGTTATTTGTTGTTTAGGATGCAGCGCGTGACCGCTGCAAAGACTTTAAAACGTTGCCTGCAGGTTCGGCAAGCAATATCCAGTCCCGCTGTGCGGATAACCTGTCAGCGGGATTGCAGCATGAGCAGCGCCGTGGTGAGCAGCAGCCCGCAGAACAGCAATCGCAGTTTGCGCTCCGGCAGGCGATGGGCGAGCGCGACACCCCACGGAATGCTGAGTATGCCGCCCAGCGCCAGCGGAATACCGGTATGCCAGTCGACCAGGTCGGCTGCGGCATAGGTTCCCAATGCCACGAGGGCTCCCGGTGACACCAGGGCAAGCGAAAAACCCTGTGCGGCGGCTTGTGTCACACCGAACAGGCCGGTCAGTGCTGGCGCGGCAATGACGCCCCCGCCGACACCGAAAAGGCCGGAGGTCAGGCCGCCAAGCATGCCGACCACGATGGCCCAGGGCCTTGCCAGAACGACTCGCGCCCGCGTGGCGCGGCCGCGCAGCAACCGCCACGCGAAGAAAGCGGTAAGCGCGATCAGGAAAAAGGCAAAGGCGGTGCGCAGCGCATCGGCATCGACCACCGTGGCCATGCGGGCGCCCAGATACGTGAACAGGATGGCTGACAGGCAGAGGAGCGCGACCATGCGCATGTCCAGGTGGTTGCGCCGGTGATACTGCCAGAAACCGACGATCACGTTGGGCGCGACCATGACCAGTGCCGTACCCTGCGCCAGGGGTTGATTCATGCCGAACACCAGGCCCAGGACCGGGATGGCGATCACGCCGCCACCGATGCCAAAGAGACCGCCCATCACGCCAAGGGCCGCGCCCAGCACAACATCGGCGATAAAGGAAACGACAGTCATGAAGCGGTGAACGGGAGGCAGACTCGAGCGGCGAAGGCGGTATTGTGCACCCAATTCATGCGCATTGCCGGGGCCGGATGCAGGTGTGATTTGCGCTTGCCGTTAAAATGGCGTTCATGCGATGGCCTCAGCGTGCCGTCATCGTCCCATATTGCCATGTTGCCGGAGTCCCGCCATGTTCTCTGTCCGTCGTGTTGTTTGCTGTGTTGTCTTGTCGGCAGGAGGGCTTGCCAGCCCCGCAATGGCGGCCGATACCGCCGCGACGCCGCGTTCTGCATTGTCTCTGTGCCACACGCCAGATGGCGGCGTGGCGTTCCTGGGGCGTGCGCAGTCAGGGTGCGAACTGGTGGCGCCGGCTGCCACGGGTAATCCCAACCCTGAACGTTGGATGTCGTGGATGGGTCCGACCGGGCGTGTGCTCTATCTCGATCGCCAGTCGGTCGTCCACGATGGCACCAAGCTGGGACTGGTCCTGATGCGCAATCTGCCATCGGCGGCCGGTGACGATGGCGTGATACGCACCGCGCACGGCGAGACCATCCGTTCGTCGCTCAAGCGCGTGGTGTTCGACTGCCTGTCGTCAACCTATGCCGTCTTCGAGCAGTCGCTGTTCGGCAAGCGCTATGCGGCCGGCAAGCCGCTGATGACGTTCCGCTACCCGGGTGGCAAGGCGCGGCCCGTCACGGAGAATGGCGCCCTGGCCCAGCTGGCGTCGCGTTTCTGCTCTGCACGATAAGCGGCAAGCGACGGCATGCCTCTGACCCTTGCCGCGCCTGCGCATAGCGATCTGCAGATCCGCAAGAGCCGGTTCATCGGCTGTGTCGAACCGGTGGCTGGTCGTGTGGCTGCCTTGCAGCGTGTGAGCGCCTTGCGCGCGGCCCACCCTGGCGCGGCGCATGTGTGCTGGGCCTTGATGGCAGGCGGTGAATCGGCGGCAGTCGACGATGGCGAGCCGAGCGGAACGGCGGGGAGGCCAATGCTCGATGTGCTGCGCCATCATGATCTCGAAGGCGTGCTCGCGACGGTGGTGCGCTACTTCGGCGGCGTGAAGCTGGGCGCGGGCGGCCTGGTGCGCGCCTATACCGATACCGTTGCACAGGCGCTGCTGGAGGCCGACAAAGTGCTCCTGGTGCGCAAGCGTACGGTGGGTTGCAGCGTGCCATACGCGTTCGAAGGCGTCTTGCGTCGCAGCCTCGAAGCGGCGGGCGCTGAACTGTTGCGTGTTGCCCATGGTGGCGTGGTTGAGTTCGAATTCGCGCTACCCGAGGGGGACGTTGCCGACTTCATGCACCGCATGACCGAGGCGAGCCACGGGCAGCTGTCATGGGATCGCGATGCCGGGGCGGACGAGGCTTCCGGTCACCGGTAGCGTGCACGCTGCACGCGTACGCCTGGCAATTCACTTGTCTCATATCCACGCATCGGGCCGGAGATGTCGCCACCGCGTATTCGCGGTAAAGGTGCTGCCAAGGGCATGCGGTGAGACGTCCGATCCCACCCACCGTGCACGGCGCGAGCGCCAGTGTCCGCACGGCCGTGCCTCCGCGGCTGCACAGATAGTCAAATAATTTGATGAATTAATTCAATCGATGCCCAACCAGCATGGATGGCGAAACCCTATAGTTCAACCATACAAGCTGATTCAGATGGAGATCGAAATGTCAAAGTATTTGTTTATTGAGAGCAGTGTGCGTGGCGAAGCTTCGGCTTCCGGTCAACTGGCGGCACGCCTGAAAGCGCAGGTGCAGGCCGCCGGGCACGTCGTCGCCACACGCGATGTGGGTGCCGACCCGTTGCCGCCGCTGGATGGCGCCCTGCTGGGTGCGTTGTTCTCGGCAGCGGATGGCCGATCCGCCGAGCAGCAAGCCCAGGCGGATCGGGTCACGGCCCTGATCGACGAATTGCAGGCGGCCGATACCGTGGTCATCGCTACCGGCATGTACAACTTCGGCGTACCCGCACAACTCAAGACGTGGTTCGACTACGTCCTGCAGGCTGGCCGGACGTTCCGCTACACCGCCGACGGCCCCGTGGGCCTGGTGACCGGCAAGCACGCCATCATCCTGGCGGCGACGGGCGGCATCTACAGCAGCGGTCCTGCTGCGGCAGCCGATTTCATGGTGCCGCACGTCAAACAGATGCTGGCCTTCATCGGCATCACCGATGTCACCGTCGTGCGCGCCGAAGGTCTGGCACTGGGCGAGGCGTCGGCCCAGGCGGGCATGGCCCAGGCCCTTTCCGTGGTGGAAACACTCCAGGCGGCTTGAGCCTTGGGCAGCCCTGGTGGCTGTTCTTCGTTCTTCAGGTGCGGCGGCCCGGTCAGTGAACCGGGCCGCCTGCCGTTGAAGAGGCCGAGCCGGCGCAAGGCGTCCGGCACGCCTGCGTTGTAGCGGCCGGTGCATCTGTTACCGGCATTTTTTACATCGTCGCGTTCTTCTTCCACTGATTGTCGCGACGCGGGCTGCGCTGGATTGCCGCCGTCGAGGTATTCCGCAAGACGGTCCCGGACTTGCTTGTCAGTGAGCATCGATTTCATACCTGCTCGCAAGGAGGAACCCATGCAAACGGAAACGCTCCAGCAATGTATTCGCGCGTGCTATGGCTGTGCGGTCGCCTGCGATCACTGCGCGGCGGCGTGCCTGTCCGAAGGCCAGGCCAACGCCATGGCGACCTGTATCCGGCACAATATCGATTGCGCCACGTTTTGCCGTACCGCCGCCGCGGTGATGGCGCGGCGGGGTCTGCTGCTTGGCGAGATCTGTGCCTTGTGCGCCGGTATCTGCGATCTGTGCGCGGCCGAATGCGCGCGCCATGAAGCAGCGCATTGCCAGCAATGTGCCCAGGCGTGCCGGAGTTGTGCAGAGGCATGTCGTGCAATGACCGTTGCGTGAGACTGCCGGGCGGGCCAGTTGCAGGGCCGGGTGGATGATGCCTGCACCCGTGCCAAGGGGCAATGCGCTATATTGTCGCTACCACGACAAGACCTCTTATGAATCCCCCTGTTTCCTGCGCGTTGACTCCCGACCAGGTCGCCCGCTTCGATCTTGATGGTTTCCTTGTTCTGCCGCACCGCGCCAGTCCGGCCACGTGCACGGCACTTGCGGCGGCGGCCGGCGCCCAGTTGCAGAACCATATACCGCCGCTCGAATACGAAGCCGATCTCGGCTACCCGGGCGCGCCCCCCAGCCGTGCCGCCGAGGGCGGTACGACCGTGCGGCGGTTGCGTGGTACGTTTGGACGCGGCGCGGTGTTTCGCGACTGGGCCTTCGCACCGGAAGTGTGTGACCCAGTAAGGCAATTGCTGGGCGCGCCGCTGTATCTGACGCTGGCGCACCACAATGCGGTGATGACCAAGCACCCGCGTTACGGAACGGCGACGGGTTGGCATCGCGACAACCGCTACTGGTCCTTTGTGCAACCACAGTTGATCACGGCCTGGCTGGCGCTGGGTCCGGAAGATGCGACAAATGGGGCATTACGTGTCATTCCTGGTTCCCATCAGGTTGCGCTGGCACCTGGCCAGCTCGATTCCCTGAGCTTCCTGGTCGAGTCGCACCCGGACAGTGCGGCGCTGGTGGCGCGGGCGATGGAAGTCCCCCTGCAGGCCGGCGACGTCCTGCTGTTCGACAGCAGACTGTTTCACAGTGCCGGCCGCAATGAGGGCGAGCGCGTCAAGATGTCGGTCGCCTTTACCTACTACGGTGCAGGCAACCAGCCGGTACCCGGTTCGCGGACCGAGGCGGGCGGCAGCGTGGCGGTACCTGCTTCGGCTGACCCATCCTGATTCCATCACCGGCGAAGCTCGGCCCGGCTGCGCGAGGTACCCGCTGCAAGTGGCGGGGCGTCAGCCTGCTGCCCGGCGGCCCGGAAAAGGTGTGCGGTACCATAACGGCTTGGTTGCCGCCAAGATGCGGTGTGCCCGTATTTCACGTTTCCCTGCGCTCTGATCGGTCCAGCCTGTCCCACGTGCGCGCGCACGTCGACCGATCCGCCCCAACCGGTTTGGAGAGTTATGACCCTGATGTCGTCCCGTATTCTGGTGGCCTGCCGCATGGCTCTGCCGGCGAGCCTCCTGGCTGTGCTGACAGCCTGTTCTTCCTTGTCTTCCGGGCCGGTGGAGCCCGGCCACTACCGCGTACAGCGCGGCGATACGCTGTACCGGATCGCCTCCAAGCACGGCCAGCGCGTGGCCAACCTGGTGCGCTGGAATAACCTGGTTGACGCGAACCGCATCGAGGAGGGGCAGGTCTTGCGGGTTGCGCCGCCGACAGCGCAGGCCAGTAGTGGCGAGGGTTCTGCCACGACGCCAGTGGCGACGGTGCCGCCGGCAGCCGCAGGCGCGGGGGAGAACGCGGCGGCGGGTGAACTTGGCGCGGGTTTCTCGTTGCAGTGGCCGGCGCGCGGGCAAGTCATCGGGCGTTACGATGGCAAATCGAACCGCGGCATCGACATCGCTGGTGAACGCGGCGAGCCGGTCCTGGCGGCGCACGAGGGGCGTGTCATCCATGTCGGGCCGCTGCGCGGTTATGGCAACCTCGTCATCCTCAAGCTGAACGATCGTTATCTGTCTGCCTACGCCCACAACGAGCAGGTTCTGGTGCGCGAGCAGGAGACCGTGGCGCGCGGCCAGAAAATCGCGGAAATGGGCAGTTCCGATACTGATCGGGTGAAACTCCACTTCGAGTTCCGCCGTGACGGAAAACCGATCGACCCGACCCGTTTTCTGTCACCGCGATAGCTTGATGTTTCACGCGTGTAACCGCTGTAACGGTAGAGTACATCTGAGTGTTTGCCAGCGTTGTGATTTTCCCTGAAACGTCCTATTGTCCACATACGGGCACGAAATATCGCGCACGCTTCCCTTGCCGTGTGCATAGCAAGATGCTCGACCGGGCATGTGATCCACACATGGTTTTTTGAGCGGACGTTGCTGCCAGGAGCAGCCGCGCAACAGGGACACACATCATGAGTGAGCTATTCAAGCAATTGCGCGCAGTGCGTAAGTCACGCCGCCTCAAACAAGAGGAAGTGGCCCAACGCGCGGGAATTTCTCGCGAGGCCTATCTGCGTGCGGAGTCGGGGCAGGCGGATCCAAGAATGTCGACGTTCGTGTCGGCCTGCAATGCCCTGGGGCTGGATGTCTTCATGGTGCCGAAGCATTTGAGTCCCGAGATCACCGCGTTCCTCCAGGCCAACGATGCCATTCCTGACGAAAGCGCCGGGCGGCGCGGCGCCAGTCAGCCAGCTGGATTGACGCGCGATGCCGGAGCGCCTGCCGCACCCGCGGCGGATGGTGGTACTACTGCAGGCGGTGCGGGCGGGTCATCGGGCGGCGCAGGATCTTCCTCGCCGCCGTTGAACAAGGCCTGACACCGCTGGAAATCTATCCGCTGGCATGCGCCAGCGTGCATCTGTCCATGCCCCGGTGATCCGGGGCATGCGGCTTCCGTTATTGCCGTGGCGTCGTAAATTCGAAACTCGGCGCGCTCGCGCCATTTCCCTGGTTGCCCGCCGGAGGCAACGACAATTCGCGCGGTGTTTCGCTGCCACGTTCCTGGTTCCGATCTCCCCCCAACTGCAGTTCCCGCACGACCGAACGGTCCTGTTGCGCGTGCTTGTCCACACTGACCAGCGCAGGGAAGGCGATGATGAGCGCCACCATGATGAGCTGGATGACGACAAACGGTACCGCGCCCCAGTAGATGTCGCTGGTCTTGACGGTGCGCGGGGCGACGGAGCGCAGGTAGAACAGAGCAAAGCCGAACGGCGGGTGCATGAATGACGTCTGCATGTTGACGCCAATCAGCACGCCAAACCAGATCAGGTCGATGCCGAGCTTGTCGGCCACCGGCCCGACAAGCGGAATCAGGATGAAGGCCAGCTCGAAGAAATCGAGGAAGAAGGCGAGCAGGAAGAACAGGATGTTCACTACGACCAGGAAGCCAAGCTGGCCACCCGGCAGGGCAGTCAGCAGGTGTTCGACCCACAGGTGGCCATCGACGGCATAGAAGGTCAGCGAAAAGACGCGTGCGCCAATCAGGATGAAAATGACGAAGGCCGACAGCCGCAAGGTCGACTCCATGGCTTGCCGCAGCAATGGCATTGCCAGGCGCCTCTTGGCCAGCGCCAGCACTAGCGCGCCGAATGCGCCCATGCCGCCGCCTTCCGTTGGGGTGGCCACGCCGATAAAGATGGTGCCTAGCACGATAAAGATCAGCGCCAGTGGCGGAATCAGGACAAACGTGACTTTCTCCGCCATCCTGGACAGCAGATTCAGGTGCAGCACCCGGTTGGCAACCGCGATGCAGAAGGCGAGGGCAATGCCCGCGCCGATGGCGACGACCAGGCGCTCGTCGAGCGGCCCGCCGGGTTTGTAGCGCAACGCAGTGACGATGCCAGTGGCCGTGGCGAGGGCTGCCAGCACCAGGACCGAGCGCACGCCGGAACGGCCATCCGCCTCGCGGAAGATGCGCGCCTCGGGCGGCAGGGCAGGGGCCGCCGCCGGCCGGATCATGCTGACGATGAAAACATACGCCATATACAGCCCGGCCAGCAGCATGCCAGGAATGAATGCACCCTTGTACATATCGCCAACCGAGCGCCCAAGCTGGTCGGCGAGCACGATCAGGACCAGCGACGGCGGAATGATCTGCGCAAGCGTCCCTGATGCGGCGATGACGCCGGTCGCCAGGCGTTTGTCGTACTGATACTTCAGCATGAGCGGCAGCGAGATCAGGCCCATTGAAATGACCGAGGCGGCCACGACGCCGGTAGTGGCCGCCAGCAGTGCACCGACGAATACCACCGCATAGGCCAGTCCGCCTCGGATGGGGCCGAACAGCTGGCCGATGGTATCGAGCAGGTCCTCGGCCATGCCCGAACGCTCGAGAATCAGGCCCATGAAGGTGAAGAACGGGATGGCCAGCAGCGTGTCGTTTTCGATGATCCCGAACAGGCGGTTCGGCAGGGCTTGCAGCAAGGCTGGTTGCAACAGGCCCAGCTCGATGCCGAGGAAGCCGAACAACAGACCATTCGCGGCGAGGGCGAAGGCAATGGGAAAACCCGACAGCAGAAAGAGCACCAGCGAGACGAACATGATCGGCGCCATGTTCGCGATGAGAAATTCCGTCATGGCTGGCGCGCGCTCACGGTTGCAAGTCGTTGGAGGGGGAAGGCGCGTCGTCTGCCAGCCCATTGGCGGCGCGGCCGAACATCGCAGCAGGCAGCTGGCCCCGCAGGTAGGCGATGCGCTTGATCAGTTCGGAGAGCGCCTGCAGGATCAACAGGACAAATCCGGCAACAATCAGGAATTTCGCGGGCCAGCGCACCAGACCTCCGGCATTGCCGGATTTTTCGCCAGATACGAAAGCGTCCCATGCATAGGGTGCGGCAAACCACAGGATGACGGCACTGATGGGCAGCAGGAACAGGCACAGCCCGCCGATATCGATCCAGACCCGCACGCGCTCCGGAAAGCGCCCGGTGACGACATCGATGCGTACATGTTCATCGCGCTTCAACGTGTAGCCCGCTCCGAGCAGGAAGATTGCTGCGAACAGGTACCACTGCAGTTCCAGCCATGCATTCGAGCTGATATGCAGGCTGTAGCGAATCAGCGCGTTGCCCGCGCAGATCAGCACGGCCAGCAAAACCAGCCAACTGGTCCAGCGGCCCACGGCTTCGCTCAGGGCATCGATGGCCCGTGATAGTCCCATGAGAGCGGCCATGGCGCCTCCTGGTTGAAATGACCGCCACATGCGGTCGGTAGCCTCGGTGACTGTCCTGCGGCCTACAGCTTGTGCTGGAAGCTGAATTGCGCGAATGCCTGCTCCGTGACGTTGAACCAGGCGGCTTCATTGTTGCGGTATACGCGCCAGTCGTCGAAGATCTTCTTGAATGCCGGGTTCTTCTCGCGCTCTTCCGCATAGGCATCCTGCGTGGCCTTGAAACACGCCTCAAGGATTTCCCGGGAGAACGGGCGAAGTTTCACGCCGTTTTCCAGCAGCCGGGCAAGGGCTTGCGGATTGACGTGGTCATACTTGGCCGTCATCTGCGTATGGGCCTCAAGCGATGCGGTTTCGATGGCCGCCTGGTATAGCGGCGGCAGCTTGGCCCATTCTTTTGCCGACACGTAGAACGACAGCTGCGCGCTGCCTTCCCACCAGCCGGGATAGTAGTAGTAAGGCGCAACCTTCTGGAACCCGAGCTTCTCGTCGTCATACGGGCCGACCCATTCGGCCGCGTCGATCGTGCCTTTTTCGAGGGCCGGATAAATGTCGCCCCCGGCGATCTGCTGCGGCACCACGCCCAGGCGCGAGAGCACGGCGCCGGCAAAACCGGCGATCCGGTACTTGAGCCCCTGGAGGTCGGCCACGGTGCGGATTTCCTTGCGGAACCAGCCGCCCATTTGTGCGGAGGTGTTGCCGCCCAGGAAATTGACGATGTTGTAATCGCTGAAGAACTCCCGCATCAGCTTCATGCCGTTGCCCTGCAGCATCCACGCGTTCTGCTGGCGTGTGGTGAGGCCGAAGGGAACCGTCGTATCGAAGGCCATGGCCGGATTCTTGCCGTAGTAGTAATACCCTGCGGTATGGCCGACCTGAACGGTATCGTTCTGCACGGCGTCGAGTACCTGCAGGCCCGGCACGATTTCGCCTGCGGCGAAGATCTTGATATTGAACTTGCCGTCGGTCAGGCTCTTGACCCGATTGGCGAAGAGCTCGGCCGTACCGTAGATGGTGTCGATCGACTTGGGAAAACTGGAGGCCAGTCGCCACTCGATGGCTGGGTTGCCGGTCGTCACCGAGGGGGCTGCGGAAGGCGCTGGAGCCTGCTCTTTCTTGCTGCAGGCTGCCATGGCCGTACCGGCCACGGCGGCTGCCGATGCCTTCAATAGAAAGGAACGACGTTTCATCTGGGGCTCTCGCGGGTCTTTTTGCCCGGATGATGCCGATCCTGCCTGCAGATGACGGGCAAAACTGGTTGCTGGTGTGCCATAGCCAAGGTGCTGGTCATGGCACACCGATTGTAGAGAGGCGGCTGGGCATGCACAAGGCGTGGAATTCCCGGAGTGACAGATAACTGTCAGCACTGACGCACGCCGCGACGCGGGTGCGCATGACTGCCGGCTGCGGTATGGCGGCAGAGAGCGTGGTCGTGGAGCGGGGAGGGGAAAGAAAGGTGTCCGTGCCTCCCCTCAGGGAGGACGGACATAGTCATCGCGCCGGGTAGCGACTGGCTGGATCAGTCAGTACGTTGTCGCAGCATCGGTGCGATTTGCGCCTCGGGTGAGGCAGGCGACACGTGCCTGGATGGCTGGATCGGCGCTGCCGAAACTTAGCCGTTCACGTAGGCGATGTTGGCCTTGCGCGCGACTGCCTGCAGACGCGCCACGAAACCGTGCAGCGTGTTCCACAGGCCGGCGAGCGACGTGTCGCGATCGGCCATGTCACGGAAGTCACCGTTCAGTTCGCGGGCGATCAGTTCACGTTCGAGTTGGTCAGTGAGTTTGACGTCTTGGCGGGTTTGCATGGTAAGCACTCCTTAAAGTTGCCCCGGTCCGTTGACCTAGGGATTTCCCTCTTAGGGATTACCCTAATTATAGCAGCATTCTTGTGCAATGCACCAGTCGCTGCTCCATTGTGGTGAAAGTGTGGTGCGGAACAGACATTGCCAGTTTGGGTGGCAGGACATAAAATGCAATTAACCGCCGTTCTTTTTTTCGCCCACATCATGCCTGACTCGCAAATAATGGGGGGCTCCGGCCTCTTTGAACCAAACCTGGAAGACTGGCTGCAGCGGCCTGAACAGGCATTTGAACACTGGTTGGCCATGCAGGGATTCCGCGCCAGCACGGCAACCGTCTATGGAGCGATGTGGCGTAAATGGTTGCGCTGGACAGGTGAACGCAAGCTCGCGCTGCCACGATGGCAAGCGCACCATATTGGTGAATTTCTTGACGATGGCGGATTGGAGAAGCGGCATCGGTATCGGTACGCCCGTTTGATCGAGCGTGTGTTTCACCATTTGCAGCATATTCAGGCAGCGTCTCACAACCCTGCGAGCCGCGCCGTCAGAGAGCGGCTCGCGGAAGGTGATAACGATCCGACTGCGTTTCTTGCGCCAGCGGAAATCGAGCATCTCATTGTCCTGCTGCAGGTGCCCGATGGACGCCAGGGCGCTCATTCAACCAGTGCGACGGATTGGAAAGCCAGCCGTGACGCCGCGTTGGTCGCCGTGTTTCTGGGCGCCGGGCTCAAGGTTGGAGAAGCCCGCGTGCTCACGCTGGAGGCATTGGCGCCGGACTGCAGCAGGATCACTGTACCGCGCGGCAGACAAGGTCAGGTACGCCAGGCCGTCGTTCTGCCATTCGCTGCCGGGGTACTGCGTCATTGGGTCGCGCTGCGCGCAACGGCCGGGACGCAAGGAGGCTGGCTGTTTCCAGCAAACATCACCGGCCGTGCCATGCACGCCGCTTCGATCTACCGGCGTATCGAGCATTGGCTGGACGGAGCCGGCATTCTCTCAACAAGGCGCGATCGGGCGTCGCCCCAGACCTTGCGGAATTCGCATGGCGCGCTATTGATCGAACAGGATGTGCCGCCCCAGGAAATTGCCAGCCAGCTCGGCATGCGGGATGTGGCCTCGGGGTGGCGGCTGGTGCAGGCATATCGCGACTGGCAGGCGCGCCTTGCCGGGCATCCACCCGCACGTGCTGCGGAGTGACCTAGGGTGGCCTGAGCGTTGCGCTACAATCACTCATCCTCTCAGGCACCTGTAAACCCATGCAAACCGTACTTCTGACCGGCGCGACCGGCTATATCGCAACGCATACCTGGATTGAGTTGCTGCAAGCCGGATATCGGGTCGTCGGCATCGATAACCTCTGCAACAGCAGCCCTAAGGTGCTCGGGCGCATCGAGACGGTCACGGGCATGAAACCGGTATTTGTACAGGGTGATGTGCGCGACCGCGCGCTGCTGGATCAAATACTGCGTGACCATGCGATCGAGGCGGTTGTGCATTTTGCTGCACTTAAAGCGGTTGGCGAATCGGTTTCCATGCCGCTGGCTTATTACGATAATAATCTCGGTAGTTTACTGACGCTGTGCCAGGCCATGGAATCCGCCGGGATTTATACCCTGGTATTCAGTTCATCCGCCACGGTTTACGGCAATCCGCATACGGTACCGATCCTGGAGGATTTTCCCCTGTCGGCCACCAATCCGTATGGGCAAACCAAGTTGATGTGTGAACAGATTCTGCGCGACCTCGAGTATGCCAATAAAAAGTGGCGCATTGGTTACTTACGCTATTTCAATCCGGTGGGGGCGCATGAAAGCGGGTTGCTGGGCGAGGATCCACGTGGCATTCCCAATAATCTGATGCCATATGTTGCGCGCGTGGCCGCGGGGAAGCTCGAGCGCCTCAGCGTGTTTGGTGGTGATTATCCGACCCATGACGGCACGGGAGTGCGCGATTATATCCACGTAGTGGACCTGGCGCGTGGTCATCTGCGCGCCCTCGATTATCTGGCAGGCGCGGACCATGGCATCACCGTCAATCTGGGTACCGGGCAGGGCTATAGCGTGCTGGATGTGGTGGCCGCCTATGAGAAGGCATCCGGCCGCCCGATTCCTTATGCAATCGTGGCGCGCAGGGCGGGGGATATTGCTACCTGTTATGCCAATCCAGCATTGGCGGAGCGATTGCTCGGGTGGCGCGCAGAAAAGACATTGGACGACATGTGCCGGGATTCGTGGCGCTGGCAGTCGGCTTATCCGGACGGTTTCAACGACTGAGGGACCAGACTGGCTTTGGTAACGCCGGTCTTGCTGGTTATCCGCCCGTAAGCAATCGCTGGAGCAATAGCCATTGCTCCAGCGATGCAGCGTCTTACCCGACCAGGAAATCGTCCACCGATTTACCGTTGGCCAGTTCTTTCACCAGCCACGACGGGCGTTTGCCGCGTCCAGTCCAAGTATTTCCGGCCGCATCGCGATAGCGGACAGCAACCTTGCGTACCGGTTTTTTTGCGGCGCTGCCGCCTTTGCTGCTGAAACCCAGTTCTTCAGCGGTGAGTCCGTATTGCGCGATTTTTTCCGTAATTTCCTTGATCACGGATGATTTTTCCCGTGTCTTGATCTCTTCCGCCTGTTTTTGCAACTCTGCGATTTGCTTGAGAATATCCTGATAGTTTGCCATGGCATTCCTTTTATTGATCAATTCGTCCTTATCCTGGACGCGCCCAGTGTGCCATTGAATCATCGGATTGTCATGCGCTTGAATCAATAATTCAGAGAAATACGCAAAATTTTGAGTCGCAACCAACAATGCTCTTGGTGACTCAGTATTTACATTTACCCATCAAGTAGGGTGGACGAATTATTGAATAAGGGTGAGCTTGCTGATATTCAGCACTGTGAGCCCTATGGAAACATTCAATGGAGGTTTAGGATCACAGGCGTGCCATCGCTGCTTCGGAGAGAAATAAAAAGTTAAGAAAAGATCTCTTTTCCTAACTTTTAAAAGATTTACTTTCTGCGCTGAAAGCGCGTAATGTGTACCCGTTTCTGCGGAGCCGCCTACCGGCCACGTCTCAGGCGACTTCCGCGAGCCGATCGATCCGCACCAGGGCGGGGCCCGTCTTGGCGGGGAGGTGCGTTAGATTGCGTTGGGCGAGATATTCCGCGAATGCTTCGGCAAGTTCGGGGTGGCGCAATGCCATCTCTACGGTCGCCTTCAGGTAGCCGAGTTTGCTGCCGCAGTCGAAGCGCTGGCCTTCGTATTCGTACGCCAGCACTTGCTCTTCTGCGAGCAGGCTTTGGATGGCATCCGTCAACTGGTATTCGCCACCGGCTCCCGGTTGCAGGGCCCGGATATGGTCAAAGATACGCGCGGTCAGGATATAACGGCCAACCACGCCAAGATTGGAGGGTGCCGCTTCCGGAAGAGGTTTTTCCACAATGCCGTCAAGCTTGATCAGGCGGTCGTCCCAGTGGCGACCGTCGACGACGCCATAGGAACGGCTATTCTCCGGCTCGATGGTTTCCACCCCGAGTACGGAGCAACGATAATGCGAGTAAAGGTCCGCCATCTGGCGAAGCACGGGCGGGCTGCCGTCGATGAAATCATCGGCCAGCAGCACGGCGAACGGCTCGTCGCGGACTAGCTTTTCCGCACACAGCACGGCATGTCCCAGTCCCAGCGGTTCAGCTTGCCGGATATAGAAGCACTCCACGTTGCGGGGCTTGATGGACTGCACGGCTTCCAGCAAGAGCTGCTTGTCTTTGGCGGCTAGCTCTGCCTCGAGTTCGTAGGCCTTGTCGAAATGATCCTCGATCGCCCGCTTGGAGCGACCGGTAATAAATATCATCTCTGTCATTCCTGCTGCTGCAGCTTCTTCAACGGCGTATTGAATCAGCGGCTTGTCGACCACCGGCAACATTTCCTTGGGGCTGGCCTTGGTGGCAGGAAGAAAGCGCGTTCCGAGCCCGGCGACCGGGAAAACGGCCTTGGTGATCCGTGTGTGCATGGCGACTCCTCAGAATGAACAGGAGGAATATCGCAAGATGCGTTCCAGAACAGAACGCGGAGGGCGTATACAGAAATATTACGCAGAAACGGGTACGCTCTGCTGCCCGGTTCAGGGGCGATGGCGGACGATCTTGATGGCGTGGGGCGTGTCCGTTGATGACGAGCCGCACGTGCCGCAGCCGCTATCGTCCCCGCATCCGCTGCCACAGGCTGCTGCAGGAGTGTCATCGGTAAATCGCATGCCGAGGCGATGCCGAGCGCTGCCGGCCGGCGCTCGCATCAGGGCACGGGCCAGCGTGCGGCGTAGCGGCCGGACGACTGGACGCGCATAGCGGTTCAGCACCGCCATCAGGGCGATGCCGACCACCAGCGTAACAACGGCGATTTCAAGCGCGTGGTACATGTCAGCTCAAGGCAAGCGTCACACGGTATGTCACAAACGCGGCGAGATAGGCGAGACCGGTCAGGTATGCGGCGGCGAACGCCATCATCTTCCACGAGTTGGTTTCACGGCGGATGACCGCCAGCGTCGAAATGCATTGCGGTGCAAACACGAACCACGCCAGCAGCGAAAATGCCGTGGCCAGCGGCCACTGCGCGGCGATCATGGGCATGAGCTGGGCGGCGGCGGCGTCTTCGGAGCCCGACAACGAATACACCGTCGCCAGCGCACCCACCACCACCTCGCGCGCGGCCAGGCCCGGCACGAGTGCAATGCAGATTTGCCAGTTGAAGCCCACCGGCGCGAATATCACTTCCAGCCCGCGGCCGATCATGCCGGCAAAGCTGGTTTCGATTGCCGGCACCGTCGAGCCGTCGGGCGGCGTCGGAAAGCTTGCGAGGAACCACAACAGTACCGTCAGCGAAAAGATGATGGTGCCCACGCGCCGCAAGAAGATGCGGGCCCGTTCCCAAAGGCCGATCAGAATATCGCGCGGATGCGGCAGACGATACGACGGCAGTTCGAGCAGTAGCGGATGGGCATCTTGTGCGGACCGGTACCATTTCATGACGTAGGCGACCGCGAGCGCGCTAACGATGCCGGCCACGTAGAGCGCGAACAGCACCACGCCTTGCAGGTTGAACAGGCCGCCGACAGTACGGTCCGGCACGAAGGCGCCGATCAGCAGCGCATACACCGGCAGCCGGGCCGAGCAGGTCATGAGTGGTGCAACGAGGATCGTCACCAGGCGGTCACGCGGATTCTGGATGCTACGTGCAGCCATGATGCCGGGAATCGCGCAGGCAAAGCTCGACAGCAAGGGAATGAAGGCGCGGCCTGACAGCCCCGCGCGCGACATCAGTTGATCCAGCAAGAACGCGGCGCGTGGCAGATAGCCCGACTCCTCAAGGATCAGGATGAACAGGAAGAGGATGAGGATCTGCGGCAGGAATACCACCACGCCGCCGACGCCAGCAATCAGCCCGTCCACCACTAGGCTTTTCAGCAACCCCTCGGGCATCATTGCGCCGACCCATTCGCCCGCGGTCGCCGTCAAGCCTTCGATGCCATCCATCAACGGTTCGGCCCAGGAATACACCGCCTGGAACATCAGGAACAACACCACGGCCAGTAGCAGCAGGCCGAGCACTGGATGCAGCAGCACGCGGTCCAGGCGCTCATCGAGTTCGGCTGTGGCACGCGGCATCGTCACCGCAGCCTCGAGCACGCGCTTCACTTCCTGGTGCACATCGAAGCCGTCGCCAGGCGAGGTCGGTGCCGGCACGGACGGCAGGGCGCGATCGATGCACGCCAGCAATTCAGCTGCGCCACCCCGGCGGACGGCCACTGTTTCAACCACTGGCACACCCAGTGCTGTTTCCAGTGCAGCCCGATCGATGCGAATCCCGCGCCGTGCAGCGGCATCGCTCATGTTCAGGGCCACCACCATCGGACGGCCAAGCTGGCGGATCTCCAGTGCGAAACGCAGGTGCAGGCGCAGGTTGGTCGCGTCGACCACGCAGACCAGCAGGTCCGGCTGGAACTCATCATGCAGTGCGCCAAGGACGATATCCCGCGTGATCGCCTCATCGGGGCTGGCAGCCTCCAGGCTGTAGGCGCCCGGTAAATCCATGACGCGCACGGCGCGGCCGGCAGGCGTCACAAGTCGGCCTTCCTTGCGCTCAACTGTGACGCCGGCGTAATTGGCCACTTTCTGGCGGCCGCCGGTCAACAGATTGAAGAGGGCGGTCTTGCCGCAATTGGGATTACCGATTAGTGCAATCCGGCTGGCTGCGCCAGTTATCGAAGGGGAAGAGGGCAACATACTCGGTCAGGCGGAACGCAAATGAACACGGGCAGCTTCCGCGTGACGCAGAGCAAAGCGCGTAAAACCAATCTGGACGACTATCGGATCGCCGCCGAACGGGCTGGTTGCAACCACCCGCACCGGCTCTCCCGCAACAAAGCCGAGATCACGCAGGCGATGTGCAATCACATCATCCGCTGAAAGCGCATGCACAGCGTCGACAATCCCCACCTGGCTGCGCGCCAGTTCCGAAAGCAGCATGTTACGACCCGTTGTAAATAGAAATCATTCTTATTATATAGTCATTACTCCACGGATGGCTATTGCCGTGCCCGCCCAATCAAAAAGGAGCCCGCAGGCTCCTTTCAATGGGTTCACTCGCGATGCGTTTTAGTGGACAGCGGCCAGCACTTCGCGCATGGCCTCGACCACGGCCGCACATTCTTCCTGCGTGCCAATGCTGATGCGCAGGTATTGCGCGATGCGCGGCAGTGAAAAATGCCGGACGATGACGTTGCGTGTCCGCAGACCGGCAGCCACCGCTGCGGCATCGTGTTCGGGATGCGTCACGAAGATGAAGTTGGTTGCTGATGGCAGCACCCGGAATCCCAGCGTTTCAAGCTGCTCCGTCAACCAGTCCCGCGACGACATCACGGCCTTGCAGGTCGACTGGAAATAGGCTTCGTCCTCGTACGCCGCAATCGCGCCGGCCAAGGCCAGCCGATCGATCGGATAGGAGTTGAAGCTGTCCTTCACACGGTTCAGGCCCTCGATCAGGGGCTGCTGGCCAAAGGCGAGACCCACGCGCAGGCCCGCCAGCGAGCGCGATTTTGACAGCGTCTGCACGACCAGTACGTTCGGAAATTCCTGGATCAGCGCAATCGCCGATTCCGCACCGAAATCGACATACGCCTCGTCGATCACCACCACCTGGTCCGGATGTTGTTCGAGCAACCGGCGGATCTCCGGCAAGGGCAGGGCTATACCGGTCGGGGCATTCGGATTGGCGAGGATGATGCCGCCACAGGGCCGGTTGGCGTAGGCATCAACATCAACGGCCATGGCATCCGTCAACGGCACCGTTTCGCTGGCGATGTCATAGAGTCGGCAATACACCGGGTAGAAGCTGTAGGTGATGTCTGGAAACAGCAGCGGCGCATCGTGGCGCAGCAGGGCCTGGAAGACCAGCGCCAGCACTTCATCCGAGCCGTTACCGACGAACACCTGGTCGGCCGACAACCCGTGATAGCGCGCCACCGTTTCGCGCAGCGCCGAAGCACCCGGATCCGGATACAGGCGGAGCGTATCGCCTACGGCGGCCTGCAGCGCAGCAATCACGCGCGGCGACGGCCCGTAGGGGTTCTCGTTGGTGTTCAGCTTGACCAGGTTGGTCGACTTGGGCTGTTCGCCCGGGACATAAGGAGTCAGCTTATGAACGATCGGACTCCAGTAACGGCTCATTGGTATTCCTTTTGTTTCGGGAAGGCTGCGGCAGCGCGGAAGCCTGCAGGGCAGGCATCCACGATTCTATTGCATCCGCGAAAGACAAGGAACAAAGCCGGGAACGCCAGGCGCGCAGCACGGCGGAAGTGCGCATGCCGCCAGCCTGGCTGCCTCGGCTCAACGGCCGCCGATCACGATCTCCGCGATCACGCCAGTCGTAATCGCCACCAGCAGGAAATCGCCCCCAATACTCATCCAGTGATAGCCACGCGGCGGAGGCGCCAGGCGATAAGCGCGCCAGTCGTCCACGACATATTGCCGACCATACCTGTCACGCGGTAGCCGATCTCCCTTGCGCCAATGCCCAGGCGCATAGGCCGATGCACCCGGCCCGCCGGGACGATGGCCCGGCGGCATGCCGTCGTGTCTCCCATGGGGCGGGCCGTTTCTCATGTGTGGCCCTTGTCCGCCCTTGCCATGACCCGGTCCCTTTCCATGACCGTGACCCGGTTCACCATGTCCACCGCCGCGGCCAGGCTGCGCAAAGCTGGACGACGACACCAGCATCCCGGAAATCATCAATACCTTCAACACCATTCGGCGTGTCTGCATGGCGTGCTCCTATGGAAATGAACCGCGTCTTGAACTTGGCCATCGCGTGGCGTCTCTAGCCTAGCACCAGGGCTTTCAGACCGGCAAGCGGCGGAAAGTATGGCCAATCGCATGAAGGCAATAGGGCAAGGGAGCAAGGAGGCCACTTGGTGGGGATGAGATCAGTTTGGTATCTCTGAATTTAATTTAACATAAGGTAAATTATGCGAAAATTATGGTCAAGCGAAGTATACAGGTATCAGAGGAAGACCATCCCCCGATTTGTATGGACGGTATGGATGATGGGGTATTCACATGTCACGGCTAGCTGGCCGAAGGCCACGGATCACGACCGGACATTCATACTCTCATCGTCATGCCCGAGAGCACAATGGAGCGGCATAAAGCGACGATATTGTGGCGCTGGTCACGCCGAGCTACGGACCTTCCGTCCAGGCAGGACCGGGAGCATATCCATCATACTCCGCGTGGCAACGCACGATTTCCGGCGCCGTGCCCATGTCGTCGAAATGCCATTCCACCACGCGGTCCTGCAGTGTCGGTACGCATAGTGCCAGCGCATAGCATTCGCCGATGGCCTGCCAGCCGTTGTGCGGCACGCCGGCAGGCAAGCCAGTGACGGTCTCCAGATGGGCGATCATGGCCAGGTCGATCCCCGTCGTCTCGCGCTTGAACCAGGCCTCCTTGAGCGCCCACATGGCGTCGAATGCTGCTCTCCGCCGGGGTGGCGGCAGCTGGGCGATACGGGATTGCTCGCGCGGCGTACAGACTGCGTCGATCAAGCCGTCCAGCATGCGGGGTTTCTGCGGTGTTTCCAGGTCGATGCCGACAGGCTGATCGGCGAGTGCGACGGCCAGAAGACCGCCGCTGTGCGACAGGCTCAGATGCAGGCGCTCGATGGCGACTCCTTGCCGGGTGGCCGCCCGGCATGCTCGAAGACGCGGCGGACGATGCTCGGGTGCCTCCAGCTGCCAGTCGCGCCAATGCGTCCCGGGCATATGCCGGGCAAGCAAGACGCGCAGGGCAAAGCGCCCTGCCACGAATTCCTGTCGCCGTATGGCATGCGCAATGCGTGCGTGGCGAGTCTGCTCGCTGGCCGACATCCACTCGACATCACTGCCCTGCCCGCATTGCGCGAGCCACCACTGGACAGGTGCCAGCGCAACGGCAACGAGGCCTGCCCGCACAGCTTACTTGCTGACCTTGGCGTATTTGCCCTTGAGCGCCACGCCCACCACGATATTGCCCGCATGGCATTCATAATCCGCCGGATCCTTGCGGGGGACTTTCTGATAGAAGCTATGCAGGTCCACCACCGCGTTCGCACCCTGCTGCTTGGCCTTGGATTCGAAGGCCATCAGGGCGGACAGCGCTGCCCATTTGCAGGCGGTCTCATCGTCTTTCCCGACGCTGTTGGTTTTCTTGTTGGAGACGTCCTCGCCCAGCGACAACTGCACGCGCGGTGCCTTGGCACCCGACAGATGGAACGAGACCGAACCATCCAACTTGCCACTGTCGAGGCCCATCTGGACAACGTCTGCCAGCGGCAGCATCAGCGTGGTGTCACGGGCATACGAGACATTGCATGCGACCAGGGCCGCCAGGAACAAGGCAATTTTTTTCATGGATAAAGGAATCAAGACAGGTTAGGTCAAGGTTGAACACAGGGAAGTACTTTTCCCGCAGGGACCAGATGCCCTGCGGATCCGGCATGACATGTGAAGCCGTTCTCGCCATGGATCGCGCGGGTCGATGCCCCAAGGCTTTTGATATACGCTGCTTTTCTCCCGCTTGCCAGTGCTGCATGGCGTGCCATTCTGGTTGATGCGCATGGTGTGACGCCTGTTCCGGCAACCACTTTACATGGCGCGTATTGGCTCACATTGGCTTCATGTCGTCGGCTCATGTCTTTCAGGCATGCCAGCGCTGGAGGATCAGCGAGGTATTGATGCCGCCGAACGCAAAATTGTTGGTCATCACATATTCCACCTCGAGATGGCGCGGCACGTGCATGATGTAATCCAGGGCACCGCAGCGCGCATCGACCTGCGTGAGATTGATGTTCGGTGCGAACCAGCCTTCACGCATCATTTCGATCGTCATCCACGTTTCCAGCGCTCCGCATGCGCCGAGCGTATGGCCCATGTAGCCTTTGAGCGTGCTGACCGGAAGGCGCTCGCCGAAGACGGCATGGGTGGCGGTCGATTCGGCGATGTCGCCCTGCTCTGTCGCCGTGCCGTGCGCATTGAGATAACCGATGTCCTGCGCGGCAATATCCGCATCCGCCAGTGCCATCCGCATCGCCTCGGCCATCGTCGAGGGATTCGGGTGCGTCACGTGCGTGCCGTCGCTGTTCGATGCATAGCCGATCAGCTCTGCGTAGATCTTTGCACCACGCGCCTGCGCGTGCTGGAGTTCTTCGAGTACCAGCGTACACGCACCTTCGCCAAGCACCAGTCCATCCCGCGCGGTGTCGAAGGGGCGCGGCGTGAGGTCGGGTGCCTCATTCCGGAGACTGGTGGCGAACAGCGTGTCGAATACCGCGGCCTGCGTTGCATCCAGCTCTTCCGCGCCGCCGGCCAGCATAGCGGTCTGCTTGCCGCTCTGGATGGCTTCGAAGGCGTAGCCGATGCCCTGGCTGCCGGAGGTACAGGCGCTCGAGGTGGTAATGATCCGGCCCGTGGTGCCGAAGAACACACCGATGTTGACCGCTGCCGTGTGCGACATCATCTTGATATACGTGTTCGCATTGATGCCCTCGGTGGTCTTGTCGACCATCATGCGGCCGAAGTCGCCGATGGCAGACGGCGTGCCGGCGGACGAGCCATACGACACACCCATCCGGCCGCTCTTGACCAGCGGATCGCCGAGCAGGCCGGCATCCTCCAGCGCGATCTCGCTGGCGCGCGTGGCCATCAGCGCCACGCGTCCCATGCTGCGCGTGGACTTGCGGTTGTAGTGCACAGGCAGGTCAAAGGACGGTGCGGGACATCCCAATTGCGTGCCCAGGCCCTCGTAGGCCTGCCACGCTTCCATGATCTGCACCGCGTTGCGGCCTGTCTGCAGACGCTGGCGCACGGTTGTCCAGTCATGGCCCAGCGGGCTGATGGCGCCCATGCCGGTTACCACGACCCGTTTGCGTTCGCGGCTCATCCGAACATGCCTCCGTTGACGGAAATCACCTGCCGGGTGATGTACGAAGCCTCATCGCGCATCAGGAACGCCACCAGCGCCGCCACTTCGCCGGCCTGCCCCATGCGCCGCATGGGGATCATCCTGAGCGCTTCATCGCGGATTTCATCCGGCACCATCTCGGTATCGATCAGGCCTGGCGCCACGCAGTTGACGGTGATGTCGCGCTTGGCCAGTTCCACCGCCAGCGACTTGGTCGCCGCGATGACGCCGGCCTTGGCCGCGCTGTAGTTGGTTTGCCCGCGGTTGCCGAGCAGTCCCGAGACGGACGCCAGCGTCACGATGCGCCCCGGCGTACGCAGGCGAACCATAGGCATGACCACGGGCTGCAGCACGTTGTAGAACGCGTCGAGATTGGTATGGATGACGCTGTCCCACTCCTCGCCCGTCATCGCCGGAAAGGCGTTGTCGCGCGCAATGCCGGCATTGCAGACCACCCCGTAGTACGCGCCATGCGCGGCGATATCGGCCTCCAGTGCGGCGGCGCAGGCGGCGCGGTCCGCCACGTCGAATTGCAGCAGGCGTGCCTGGCGGCCCAGTCCGGCAATCTGCCGGACGACCGCCTCAGCTTCCGCAATACCTGTGCGGCAATGCACCACCACATCGAAGCCGTCCTCTGCCAGCCGCAGCGCGATGGCGCGGCCAATGCCCCGGCTCGAGCCGGTGACCAGTACTGTCTTGTGTGAATGATGTTCAGTCACAACTGATTTTCCCCTGCGTCGATGCCCTGGATATAGGCCGCGCCATCGTCCGGTTCGTATACCGAGATCCGCGCGCGTGCCACGACCGTTGCGTAGTTTCCGTCATTTTCGCAGCTTTCATCGCATGCGCCGTGCTCGTTGCCCGTACTGCCGGTGCTGCTTTCGCTGGCGAGCAACTGGCAGTCGAACATGCCGAGTCCGTTGCTGCCGACCAATTCGCACTGCACCCGTACGCGCAGCAGGCTGCCTGCCGCAAACGTTGGCTGGAGCGCTTCGAACTTGCGGCTTCCCAGCAAAAAACCGATCCGGGCTGGCGCATTGCGCTGCGCGGCTTGCCATCCGGCCCATGCGGCCACGGTTTGCGCCATGTATTCGATGCCGACCCAGGCCGGCACGGCGCCGTTCTGCACGAACAGCCCGTCGTGCCGTACGCGCACCTCGGCCACGGCATGCTCGGCACTTGCTTCGAGCAACCGGTCGAGCAGCAGCATGGCGCCGCGATGCGGTACATAGCGTTCGATCGGCAGATAGCCATTCATGTCATGCATCGTCATGACGCCAGCACCAGTGCGGCATTGCTGCCACCGAAAGCGAACGAGTTACTGAGCACATGCCGCACCGGCCGCCCCAGCGATTCCCCCGGGGCGACGGGATGGACGGCGGAGAGCGCGGGATCCACCGCGCCATCCCACCAGTGCGCCGGCAGCCGGCCCGTATCGTTGTCATGCAGCACATGCCAGGCCACGGCTGCCTCCAGCGCACCGGCGGCGGCGAGCGTGTGCCCGGTCAGCGGCTTGGTCGAACTGACCATGGTCTCGCTGCCAAACAATCGATGGATCGCCAGCGTTTCCATCGCATCGTTATGCAAGGTGGCCGTGCCGTGCAGATTGATGTAGTCCACCTGCGCAGCGGCGATGCCGGCCCGTTCCAGCCCCTGCTGCATGGCGGCCATGGCGCCCACGCCCTGTGGATCGGGTGCGGACATATGGTGGGCATCCTGGCTTTCGCCCCAGCCCGCCAGACGTACGGGGCCGATGCTTGGTCCGCTACCGCGCCGCATGAGAAAGAAGGCGCTGCCCTCCCCCAGATTGATGCCCTTGCGGTGCACGGACAGTGGATTGCAGCGCGTGGCCGATACCAGTTCCAGCGCGCTGAAGCCCGAGACCGTGAACTGGCACAGCGCATCGACGCCGCCGGCGACCACGGCATCCACCCAGCCGGCCTGCAGCAAGCGTGCGCCGGCCGCGAGCGCCTTGGCGCCAGACGAACATGCCGTCGACACGACGTAGGCCGGCCCCGTCACGCCCAGGTAATGGGCGACGAATTCTGCTGTATTGCCCAGTTCCTGCAAGGCGAAATCGAAGCGTTCCGGAAAGCTGGTACGGGTCACCCACTGCTGCGCCGCTGCCTCGCCTTCCCGCACGCCGGAGGTGCTGGTTCCCACGACCACGGCGACACGCGCCGCCCCAAAGCGTTGGATGGCATCGTCGATCTGCGGCCGGATCTGCTCGAGGGCTGCGGCTGCGAGCGCATTGTTGCGGCTGTGGAAAATCGCCGGTAGCTGCGTCAGGTCAGGCAATACCGTGGTGGGCGGCACGCAGCCCAGGGACAATGGCCTGCCGGGTGAATAGGCTTCCGTGACGGTGAGGCAATCGGTGAGGCCATCGATAAAACCACCAGGGTCACCGCCAGCGAACAACCGGGCGCGCATGCTGGTCGCATCGGCCCCCAGTGCGCTGGTTGCTCCCATGGCTTGCAGGTAGATCGCGGGTTTCATGGTGCTGCCTCCCCTGAGGCCGATTCCTGCAACGATTGGGATTCGATCTGCAGCTGCCATCCGCCGCGCACGTAGCGCACCTCGGTCACATGCGGCGCTACTGTCTGCATGATCATTTCCGGCATGGTGCCATGGCGCAGGACACGGGTCTGCCCTTCCTGCACGACGTTCCACGGTTCAGGCAGCGCCGCCTGAATTGCTGCCATGGGCCACAAAGCCATCTGCAGATCGCTCAGGATGCGCTCGGCGGAGACCTCCCTGGGCCACCAGCGCGACTGGGTCACCTGGACAGACGTACCATCCCAGACCAGGCGGGCGGCCACCTGTCCCATCTGCAGCAAGGCCAGTCGCACCGATTGCGCATCCGCTTCCAGCAACACATCGAGGATTTGCGGTGCGCGTTGTGGTGCTGTCACCGTCACGCGCTGGCGTTCCGCCAGTGTGCGCCCGAGCGACTGCGGAGGCAGGCGCAGCAGTGGCACGTCGAGCGTCGCAGGTGCGGCCGCAACCGCTGGCGCCGGCATATTCGGGGGATTCAGGGTATCGGGCATGGTTGCCTCGGGCGATGCGCAGGCGCTCAGCAGGCCCAGCACGGCGATCGTGCCGCCGGCCAGCGCCAGGCGTGTCACCCTGTGCCGCATGCGGGTCTTCATGTGTCTGCTCCCTGCCTCCGTGCGAAGCGCATCAGCGAATGGCAGTAGCCGATGCCATCGTGCGTGCTGACCAGCTCGAGGCCGGCCCGGGCACACAGTCTGACGTAGTCGCAGCTCTCGTACACCTTGCTGTTGCCGCTGGCCAGCGCGGTGAAGTATGGTGAGGTATTGATCAGGCAGTAGGCCGCGATGTCATAGCGCTGCCGGTCCCAGAACGTATCGAGGATCAGCACCTGACCGTCCGGGTTCAACGACGCAGCCACGCGCCGCAGGATATGTTCGATGGTGTTTTCGCTGAAGCAGCTCAGGAACTGGCTCATCCACACGACATCCATCCCGCCGGGCAGGGCCGCGCCCGCATCGAGCAGGTTCACCGGATGGCAGTGCGCGCGCGCCGCCAGCCCGGCCTGTTCGAGCGTTGCCTGCGCGGTCGCCAGTTGCTGGGGCAGATCCACGAGGTGCATCTGTACCGCGTCGCAGTGTTGCAGGACGGCCAGGCTGAACTTGCCGGTGTTGGCACCGATGTCCATGATATGGCGCGGCGCGCTTGCCATGACATCGTGCAGGATCAGCGGAAACGAGGTATCGGAATACAGGTGGTCGAAGGCAAACCAGCTGCTTTTCGCCGGCTCCGGCATCTGGGACAGGCCCTCATATACCGTGGGCCAGTCGCCGAGTGCCTTGAGCCCGACGGGGTGCTGGCGTTCCAGCGAGGCGTCCAGGTCCGCGAGACCGGCATAGCAGACATCGGCGACAAAATTGAAATTGGCTTGCGTGATGGCATCCGTCAGCACGCAGTATCCCGCCTTGTCGAGCACATAACGCCCTTCCACGCGCTGCACCACGCCTGCGCTGAGACAGCTTTCCAGCACGATCTTCAGCGCATATTCGCTCCAGCGCCCGGTATCGGCCAGCGCCTGCACGCTGCAGCCGTGTGCCCCCTTCTCTGCCAACGCTTGCAGCATGCCCTGCTTCCAGGCATGGCGCACGCATTGGAACACCACCGGGGCAAACGCAATCTTCTGTGCTTCGTAACGCGCTTCGAAGGTACTTTGCTCCGGCGGCGAAAAGCGCTTGTTCATCAACGGTGACAATTCGCTCATGCTTTTCCTTGATGCGAGTCGGTTTGCGGTTGTGCTGCATACGCGGGGCGTTGCGCCTGTGCCGGCGGATTGCCGTCTTGCCCATGCGGCATGCCCACGGCCCTGCGCGCCCGGAAGAGCGGCGCCAGCACGAGCACCAGCGGCAGCCCCACCATCAGCGTCAGGCCGAAGGCCCGCAATGCTGGTGTAGAAGACAGTCCCAGCAGGCCGAACGACAGCCATGTGCTGCCGGCGCCGATCACCACGGCGAGCCATGCGGAAGGATCGTCCTCGTGTTCCAGCAGGAAGATCCCATAGTCCACGCCCACGCCGAGCAGCAGCACCAGGGCGAGGACGTTGAACAGCTGCCACGGCTGACCCATCCACCCCAGCACAGCCAGTACGCTGGCCGTGGCCAGCGCCGTTGGCAGCCAGGCACGCCACGCGGCGCGGCCGAAGCGCACGGTCAGGGCCAGCAGCACCAGCACGTGCCCAAGCACCAGCAGTCCGGTCATGGAGCCGCGATAGCGCGCCAGCAGCGCGGAAATTTCTGCTGGCTTGTCCACCCAGCGCACGCCGGGCAGCCCCTCAGCCTGTTGCGCCAGCCGTGGCAGCGAGGCTAGGTCGTTGAGTCCGCGCAGCATGACGATGCTCGCGAACTGGCCTGATGCGTGATCCGATGCCTGGCCCGGATTCCGACCCGCCGGGGCAGGCATCGCACCCAGCCACAGGGTTCGCGCTGTCGCCGATACCGGCTGCGCCAGCCAGGCAGACAGCGTTAGTGGTGTCGATGCGAATGCCGGCCGCCGAAGATGCTCGCCCAGGGTGGCATTCACCGCTGCCAGCACCTGCGTATCCGCCTGGTACGTGAGCGCGGCATTACGCGCCTGCATTGCGGCGGACGGCACCCAGTCGGATACGGCGCTGTAGCCGGTCATCACGCCCTGCGCCACCATGGCATCCAGGCGCGTCTTGAGCGTCTCCTCGCGTTGCAGGACATCCTCTTCCGTGGGGCCTTGCACCAGATAGAACTGCGCGGGACTCGGCATGCCCAGCAAGGCGCCGATCTGCTTCTGCTGTTCCATGAGCGCTGCCGGTGCACTTTGCAGCTGGCGCACGTCGTCCTGCGTCCTGAGTTGCAGGCCACCCCACAGACCCAGCGCCAGCAGTGCCGGCAGTGCCAGCCACACCATCACAGCGAGGGCCCGTGACCGGCGCGCGATGTGCGGCATGTGCAGGCCCAGGCGCGGCCAGCGCAGGAGCGTCTTGCCCAGCCGATCGGCAAAGCGGCTATGCGGTACGGTGCCCCGGTCGAGAAAGGGGAACCAGCACGCGACCGTCAGCATTGCCGCCAGAAGCCCGGTCGCGGAGAACACGGCCATCTGGCGCAGGCCGGGAAATGGCGCGGCGCCCAATGCCAGATAAGCGATGACGCTCGTCACCAGCGCCAGCCAGAGCGCCGGCAGCAACTGGCGCATCAGGCTGCGGGGCGGCGTGTGCGGCAGATGCTGGCGCACCGCGAAGTAGTGGATGCCATAGTCTTCCGCCACGCCCACCAGGCTGGCGCCGAACACCAGCGTGAGCAGATGGACCTGCCCGAAACACCACGCGGTGACGGACAACGCCACGGCGCAGCCGGTGATCAGCGACAGGCCTACCAGCAGAATCGGCCGTGCAGAACGGAATGCCAGCCAGGTCAGCAGCAGCACGCCCGCGAGCGAACCCCAGCCGATGGTGTTGATTTCCCGGTTGGCCTGTACGGCAGCGGCTTCGGCATGCAGCGGCACGCCGGCGTGCAGCACACGCACGGCGGGAAACTGTGCCTGCACGGCGGCGGTGGCGCGTTGCAGGGCATCGCCATAGACGGCATTGCCCGTCAGGCTGAAGGCCGACCCCTCGATGATGAAGGTGAGCACGGCCCATTCCGTGCCCTGCGCCGACAGCCAGAGCATGCCGTCGCGCGGGCGGGCATGGCTTGCGGCGGCGCGTTGCGTCCACCATTGCGTCCATAGGCCAAGCGGATCGGCAGCCCAGTCCGAGACGCGTCCCTGTACCGTAGGCTGATAGAGCGCGCGGAGCGCCTGCTGGGTCAGCGCTTCCTGCGATGCCGTGGCCAGTTGATGTTGCTGTTCGGGCGTCAGCAGGCGGTCGCGCCATGGGCGATAGAACGCCAGCGCGGCGCTCAACGCGCCGTCTTGTGTCGTCTCCTGCGGAGCCAGTGGCGCTTTCGACTGCGCCAGCACGCCGCTGAGCACCCTGCCCGCCTCGCGTGCCTGGGCCCAGTCGGGTGCGCCGACCATCCCCCCCCCCTGCCGCGACACGGCATCCGTCAGCTTGCGCATGGCCAGATCGGCGGCCGGCGCCTGTTCGTCGTGCGGCAGCAAGGCCAGCACGTCCATGTCGATGCGACCCTGTTGCCAGAAACGCCACTGGTGGCCGATGACTGCCAGCACCACCACCAGCCACAGCACGGCCGCAACCGTCCAGCCGCGTCCGGGCTGGCGGAAGATATGCGGGGCGGAAGGCGTGGTGTGCATGGTGATGAAGTTCGATCGGAGCGTGGAAAGGGATTGGGTGCCGGAGGATCGTCCCCCCAGCCGTGTTCTCACATCAGCCGGGCGGAGAGGAGAAGGGGCATGCCCTGGTCACTCGAAGCGACGGACATCCTCCGCGTTCAGACTCTGGGCCGTAACGGTATCGGTGAACGTGATCACGCTGCTGTCGCCATGCGCTTCCATCAAGGTGACGCTGCGCACCACGCTGTCGCCACTCAGGCTGATGCGCGTGATCCACTGCGCCAGCATGCTGTCGCGCGGCGTCAGCTGGAGCCACCAGCCCTGCTTGCCGCGCAGTTCGCCCGAGATCGCAAAGCGTTGCTCGAGCGTACGCAGGTCCGCTGCCATCACCGCGAACAGCATTTCGTTGACGGCTCGCAGCCCGGGTTCATCGCTCGCCTCCACGCGTGTACTGATCTGGCCGTCGGCCTGCCGGGACAGCATGCGTTCGCGCGTGATGGTCAATACCGATTCGAACGGCTTGCGGGTATGCCACGACACCCCCTTGCCCTGCGCGATCAGGAAGGTGCCGGTAGACACCAGCGGATTGCGGAAGCCCTGGATGGTCTTTTTCTGCTCGAAATTGCCGTGGATCACAGGCGCATTGACGAGCCGCGCGCGTACCTGTGCGACCAGTGCGGTGTTGTTCGCCGGCTGGACAATCGATGCACCTGGTGTGCCTTGCGCAGATGCCGCCGCCCCATGTGCTGCCCACAGGCACATCGCCACGGCACAGAATGCCGTACAGGCGCGTACCAACGCACGAGGCACGGCGCCAGAGCGGTATGCCGGATTCATGGCTGGACTCCCAGGCGTTCCCACAGGACCGGCGGGCACACAAAGCACATTTCCTGCGTCTGCACATCCACGGCCACCTGGATGGTATAGGCCGTGTTGAGCTTCTGCCCGGTTGCGGCATCCCGCATGAGGTACTCGATGCGCAGGCGGTTTTCCCATTCGGTGATGGTGGCGCGTACCTTGATCTTCTGCTCGAAGCGTACGGGGCGCACATACTTCAGGTGCATGTCGACCACCGGCCATGCATAGCCGGACGCGTGCATGTGCGGGTAGTTGTAATCGAAGCGCGACAGCAAGGCGCTGCGCGCCAGTTCCAGATAGCGTACGTAGTTGCCGTGATAAACCACGCCCATCACATCGATGTCGCAGAATGCCGGCGTGAGTTCGATCTCGCAGCTCAGGTCAGGCTGGGCCGGAGCGTGGCGCATGGTGTTTCCGGTCTCAGGATGCATACAGGCTCCATGCGCGCGCCCGGATGGCGATCAGCAGTTGCTGCAGCTCGTGATCGAGGGCGCGGTCTTCTTCGATCAGTGCAATGCGGCCGCACAGGTCTTCGTGCCATGCCGCCAGGGCCGGGCTGAGGGCCACGCTGTTGTCCAGACGCCGCCGCAGGGCTACACCCTGGCGGGCGGCGATCAGCATGGCTGCCACCACCTGCTCGGTGAGCTCAAGCACGCGCAGCGCGTCGCGGGCCGCGATCGTACCCATGCTCACCTTGTCCTGGTTGTGGCACTCCGTAGAGCGCGAAAACACCGAGGCCGGCATGGTCAGCTTGAGCGCCTCGGCGGTCCACGCCGAAACGCTGATCTGCAAGGCCTTGAGGCCGTGGTTGATAGCGCTGCGTGCACCCTGCGCGCCGGACAGGTTGGACGGCAGGCCATGGTTGTAGCGCGTATCCACCAGCAGGGCGAGTTGCCGGTCGAGCAGGTCGGCCACGTTCGCCACGGCGTTTTTCAGGGAATCCATGGCAAAGGCAATATGGCCGCCATAGAAATGCCCGCCATGCAGCACGCGCTCCGCATCGGGATCGATCAGCGGATTGTCGTTGGCGGAATTGAGTTCGTTCTCGATCTGCGCGCGCAGGAATGGCAATGCGTCTTCCAGCACGCCCAATACATGCGGCGCACAGCGCAGGGAATAGCGATCCTGCAGGCGCTGCGGGTTGCGTGCCGGTGCATCGGTCAGCAGATCATGGCGCAGCCGGGCGGCCACGGTCTGCTGGCCGGCATGCGGCTTGACCGCGAACAGGGTCGCATCGAAATGCGCGCCATTGCCGGCGCTGGCCACCACGTTGCAGGCCGTGAGGCGCGTCCCCAGTTCGGCCAGATATGCGCTGCGCATCCAGGCAAGGCAGGCCAGCGCGGTCATCACGGCCGTGCCGTTCATGAGCGCCAGTCCTTCCTTGGGGCGCAGCCGCAGCGGGCGGATGCCGAGTGTCCGGAAAACATCCGCCGTCGCGTGTTCCTCTCCGCGCCACCACACGGCGCGTTCGCCGCACAGCACTGCCGCCACATAGGACAAGGGCGTGAGATCGCCGCTGGCGCCGACCGAGCCTTCCGCCGGGATCAGCGGCAGCACGTCATGCATCAGCAGCACTTCCAGCTGTTCCAGCAGTGCCACGCTGACGCCCGAATAGCCCTGGCACAGCGAAGCGAGGCGGCAGGCCAGCACGGCCCGCGTTTCCTGCGGCGTGAGGTAGCGTCCTGCGCCACAACCATGGTAAGCGTAGAGATGGTGCGGCAGCTCCGCCACCAGTGCGGGCGGAATCTCCACCGTGCACGAGTCGCCATAGCCGGTGGTCACGCCATACACCACGCCATCTTCCGCCAGCAGCCGGTCCAGAAAACCGGCGCCGCGCTGGATGCGGGCGCGGAAGCCCGGGTCACGCGAAAGCTCGGCCCGCGCCTCGCCCTGGGCCAGCTGCACGATTTGTTCGATGCGCAAGGGACTGCCATCGAACACGATCGCAGGCAGCGTGTCGAATTGCGTATGCAGTCGTATCGTCATGAATCTGTCTGCTCGGAAGAAAGAGGGGCAAGAGGCGTTGCGCGGTCTTGCGTCCAGAACGGGAAAAAGTTGAACCAGTCGTACGGTGCACTGGCCAGGCAGGTTTCGAGCTGCGTTGCGAACAGCCCGGCATAGTGGGCCAGCGCGTCATCGCGCTGCCCGCGCGGCAGTGCCACGCTGTCCGCCAGCCGCACGAAGCGCACGGCATAACCCGCGCCATCATGGATGCAGCCCATGAAATACAGCGGACACTTGAGAACCGCAGCCATGATGTACGGACCGGCGGGAAACGGCGCGGCATGGCCGAGGAAACTGGCATGCGTGATCTTGCCGCCATGCACCGGCACCCGGTCGCCGGCGATGGCGATGCATTCGCCCTGCGCCACCCGGCTCGACAGCAGCATGGCTGTTGCCACGTCGAACGCTGTCACCTGCATCAGCTGCACCTGGGCATGCGGCGCGTGCCGGCGCAACAGGCGGTTGAACCGTTCGGCATGCCGGGTGTGCACCAGGATCGTCAGGCGCATTTCCGGCTGCTGTTCGGCCAGCGTCCGGCACAACTCGATGCAGCCGATGTGCGCCGTCACCAGGATGGCGCCCCGCCCCTGGCGCAGGCCATCCAGCAGTGCCTGGTGACCCTGGCACGTGACCGGGGCCCGATAGCGGCCGGCGGACAGCAGCAGCTTATCCAGGATGACTTCGGCAAACACCAGGAAATGTCGCAGGCTGTGGCGCAGGCCCGGCGCGTGACCGTGAAGAGCGAAGACGCCGCAAGCGGCTTCCAGGCGCTCCAGGTATTCCTGCGAGGCATGCCGTGCCACGCGGCGCGTCGCCCAGTAGTAGACGACCACCGGATACAGGCACAGGCGGAATGGCAGCCGGCCCAGCAGGCGATAGATCAGGTACAGCAGCCACAGGCCGCCGGCAAAGGTGCTTTCGCCGATGCGCGCCCAGTGCGTGGTC
Organism: Imbroritus primus; assembly: GCA_000272025.2. GTDB lineage: Bacteria > Pseudomonadota > Gammaproteobacteria > Burkholderiales > Burkholderiaceae > Imbroritus > Imbroritus primus. Next base: position 33,058 of record AKCV02000004.1, on the reverse strand, counting down.
GCCGGCGCTTCGCCCGTCGTTGCGCGGGGTGCTGTGCTGTCTGCGGTGCCTGCTGCTGGCGTACGGTCAGCCATGCCGCGCGGGGTATCGAACGGTGTCATGCCGCGCTCCGTCCAGCCCGCGTCCAGCGGCGCCATAACAGCCAGGGCGCCCGCAAGCACATGCCGACAAATAGCCGGGCATGCATGCCGGAAATCAGCACGTTGTCGCGCCAGACCTTGAAGTGCGACAGGCCATCCTGCGGATAGACCACCCGCGTGGGCAGGTTGACGATCGGCACGCCGGCCCAGTGCAGCCGCACCAGTACCTCGGAATCGAACTCCATGCGCCGGCCTAGCCGGGCGCGCTGCAGGATGGCCATGCACGGCGCGAGCGGATACACGCGGAAGCCGCACATGGAATCGCGGATATCGAAGGACAGCGTATTGATCCAGACCCAGACATGGGTGAGATAGCGGCCATACAGGCGCCCTTTCGGGACGGAGGCGTCGTACACGGGTACGCCGCACACCATGGCGTGCGGCTGCGCGGCCGCGCGTGCGAGCATGCCGGGAATATCGCCACAGGCATGCTGGCCATCCGCATCGATCTGCAGGGCATGGCTGTAGCCCTGGCGGTGCGCCTCGGCCAGGCCGGTCATCATGGCCGCGCCCTTGCCCTGATTGGTCGGCAGGCGCAGGTACTGCACCGGGGCTTGCCCGGCATCCGGTGACGGCTGCGCCAACGCTTGCAGCACGGCCGCGCAGTGCGCATCCGAACCATCGTCCACCAGCATGCACGGCAGGCCGGCCTGGCGCACGCCTGCCACCATCGCGCCGATGGTGTCCGGATGGTTATAGACCGGGATGATGGCAATCGCGGAAAAAATCACGCCGCGTCTCCGAACAGCAGCGTACCGGCGGCATGCCGGCCGGCGGCGGAATGCAGCACGAAGCGCAGCGCCTGCTGTTCCGCCTGCCAGTCGAGGTCCAGCGTGACCCGGGCGCCCGGCACGATAGGCAGCTGGAATTTCAGGGTGTTGGCCTGCCGGAAATTGACCGGCATCGTAAAGCACTGGCGTGCGAACGCCTCTGCCCAATGCAGCTGTGCCACGCCGGGCACCAGCGCGGCGCCGGGGAAGTGGCCATCGAATACCAGCAGGTCGCCGCGCACGTCGAGCTGCACCTGCGCCTGCAGGGCAGTACGCGACAGCCACTGTGCTGGCGGCAACCCGGGCCGGAACAGCAACTGCAACTGCGCATCCGTTGTCTTGCCCTGCGCGTTGAGCGGCATCCGCACCACATAGCGCCATTGCCGGGGCAGCGCGACGCGTTCCACCATGGGCATGAGCCGGTCACGCAAGGCCGCATTCATGGCGCGTTTGCCTTTGGCATGCAGCATCTGCCATCCCGAGGCAGACAGTTCCACCACCATGCCGATCCGCGTGGTCGTCGTATGACCGGAGCTCGCCGGCAGGATGACGGCCCGGGCACGCGCGACATGGGTCGAGGCTGACAGCGCTGTTTCCAGCGCGGTCAGCGACACGCGTTTCTCCGCGATCTTCGCAATGCGGTCGGCGCGCCCCTTGAGCACGAAACCCGTCACGCCATCCGCTGCGCCATGCGAGGCGACGGGTTCGGCCTTGTCAGCGGTGGTCCACCAGTCCGTGGCATCGCCCAGATATGGCGAGCGGATTTCCAGCAGGCCAGTATCCTGAATGCGCCATTGCACGCCGGGCAGCGGATTCCAGGTGTCACCGTGGTCGGCACGCCTGCGCCACGCAATGCCGCCGGTTTCGGAGCTGCCAAAGATTTCCGCGGGTGCCTGCCCGAGCAGGTCCCGGCACTGCATTGCCGCCCCGGGCAGCAATGGCCCACCCGACGAAAACACCATGTGCAGGCGCTCGCGGATGGTTTGCCGGTCGAGATGATCCGGCAGGTGCGACAGCAGGGTCGGGCTCGATACCAGCCAGCAGGCCGGATGCTGGCGCAACTGCGTCACGATGCTTTCCGGATAGGCAATCCGTTCCGTCACGAAGGGCCGCCCCGCAGCCAGCGGCCACAGTACGCCGAACAGCAGCCCATAGAGATGCTGGTGTGAGACCGTGGTCAGGATGCGCGCTGGCGGATGGCCTGCGTCATGCATGCCGGGTACCCCGTGCCTGTTTCCCGCCGTGAATACCGCGCGCAAGGCCTGGACTTCGGTATCGAGCTGCGCCAGTGTCTTCATGATCGGGACGGGCTCACCGCTCGACCCCGAGGTATAGACCGCCAGGCGCGTCGCCTGCAACGACAAGGGGGCAAGCGGGATGGCCCCGGCATCTTCCCCGGCCTCGGCCGGCATCAATGCCTGCGGCAACTGCCCCGCACACGCACTGACCTGTGGCACGAGCCGCGCCAGCGTGCCCGGCTGCGTGTCGCCGGGCAAGAGCACGGTCTTGCCGGCATGCCAGGCGCCGTACAGCGCGCAGGCAAACTCATAGGCATCATCGAAATACAGGGCAACCCGATCACCCGGCACATGCGCGAAAGCGGCATGCCATTGTCCGATGCGGCGCCGGAAATCGGCGTGGTCCAGCGGTTGGCCACCACGCCATGCTACCGTGCGTGGCGCGGCAGGCGCGCACGGCAAACCAAGATGGGTCAGTGGAAGCCAGGCATTCATCCGGTCGCTCCGTCCTGGCGCGGGATCTGCAGCCGTGCCTTGATGCGGCCACGCACCAGCCACTCCACGGCCATCAGCAGCCCCATCAGTCCATACGAGATGAGCCCGTTATAGAGCGCCCAGATCCGGTCGCTGGCCCAGTACACGGTCATCAGCGACACCATGCCGTTGAGCAGGAAGAACGCGCACCATACCTGCGTCACGCGTGTGGTGTAGCGGATCGCTTGTGGTGGCAGGTCAGGCGTCTGCAGGCGGGCCAATCGCTCGACAATGGTGGGCGGCTGCCAAAGGCTCGAGAGGAACACGACCAGCATGGCGGCGTTGACCAGCACCGGATAGAGTTTCACCATCCGCGCATCCTGCAGCAGCAGGCCAATGCCGCACAACATGGACACGGCCAGCGCGACGCCCCACCACAGCCGCTCGCCCGACACCATGGCCCGCAGGAGAGCTGCGCCCAGCAGCAGGCCGAGCAGTCCGCGCAGGCCCAGCGTCTCCATGCGGGCATACACCACCACCGGGTAGAGCACCATGAAGGCGGCCAGCAGGAATGTCAGGCATTTGCGCACGGCCGCACTCTTCTTGTGATCAGACGGCCTGTGCGTCCGGCTGCGCCATCAAGGCGTGGATGGCATCCACCACGTCCTGGATGGTGCGCACGGACTTGAACGCTTCGGCATTGAGCCGCTTGCCCATCAGGGGCTTGAGCTGCACAATCAGGTCCACCGCGTCGATGCTGTCGATGTCCAGGTCATCGGCGAGACGGGACGCCAGCGTGATGCGTGACGCCTCGATGTCGAAGGTGTCCTGCAGAATCTGGACTATGCGTTGGAAGATGTCGTCCTTGGTCATGGCTGAATCCTGTCAATCAAGAGGGGCCGGGTTGTCCTTGCGCTCGGCCGCCACGAAGGCCGCCAGCGCCTTGACACTGCTGAAATGCCGGCGTGTTTCCTCGGCATCGGCGGACATGCTCACACCATAGCGCTTCTGCAATGCCAGGCCGAGCTCGAGCGCATCGATGGAGTCCAGCCCCAGGCCTTCCACGAACAGCGGCGAGGCGGAATCGATGTCGTCGGGCTGCATGTCTTCCAGCGCGAGGGAGGCGATGATCAACGCCTTGATTTCTTGCTCAAGCGACAGCACGGGATGGCTCCAGGAAAAGGGATTGCGACAGATGCTCGGTCAGGTGGCGAGCCGCCAGCGCATCGCTGGTGGTGGCGCAGAAACGGGAAATATCAATGTCGTCTCCCACCGAGATCGTGAAATGCGGGCGCCGCGCCGGTACTTGCCACCACGGTATCCCCTTGGGCAGCATCGGCAGGCTGGAATGGATGTGCACCGGCGTGACATCGATGCGGCCGCGCACAGCGACATTGGCCGCGCCGCGCTGCAGGCGGACGACCCCGTCCAGCGGCGTGCGCGTGCCCTCGGGAAAGATCACGAGGTTGTTGCCCGAGGCCAGCGTGGCGATGCAATCGTCCAGCAACTGCGCCCCGCCGTCATTGGTGATGAAGCCCGCTGCGCGGATCGGGCCGCTGGTAAATGGATTGCGCACCAGCTTTTCCTTGACGATGCAATTGGCATGGCGCACAAAGGAAATCAGGAACACCACGTCGATCAGCGACGGATGGTTCGCCAGCACCAGCAGGCCGCGGCGCTTCAGCTTTTCGCGGCCGTGCAGCTCGTAGGTCAGCACGCCGACTGTTGCCATCAGCGCCACGAACCATTTGAAACTGTGATGGATGAGGTCCTGCGATAGCGCCATCCGGCGTTGCGGGTTGCGTACGCCCAGCATGAGCACGGGATACACCACGCAGCGCACCACCAGCCCGCCCATGCCGAACACGGCAAAGCAGAGCGCAGTCGCCACGACGCGCCAGTAGCGGTTCAGGCGGTCACGCAGCCGTTCTGTCCCGGCCTCACGCATGGCCATGGCTCCAGGTCCAGGCGCCTCGCGCATGGGGCACACGCCAGCGGCCTTCCCCGGTCAGCAGGAACCGCAGGACCTGCAGGCCATGCGGCAGGAGGGCTGCGTCATCGGTCCGCGCATCCGGTTCCGTCGCTTCCTGTGCCTGCGTCATCTCCAGCACGATCTGCCGCTCATCTGCCGACGGTTGTAGCGACAGGCGCAATGCCCATGCATATTCGCAGGCCGCACCATCCTCGAAACGGTCATAGGCGCCGGGAAGCGGCGCATCATGGCACACTAGGATCACTTCGCTGGCGCCGTCATGTAATAGCGATACCGCTTCCAGGACACCGGCCTCGGCCGAGCATGCGCCGCCCGCCACGCAGACGGCATTGGCCCGCATCTGGCGGGCAATCGAATGCTGTGCGCCGATGGCGTTGTGAACGGAGAGACTGAAGGCTGTGGGTGAAAGCGGCTGTTGCCGCGCCTGCTCGAACAGCAGTTCCAATGAGCGGCCGACATCCCCATAGCGGGATGTCCACACCACCGGAATGCCGGACACGTCGCCTGACGGCATCACGGCATCTGCCACCGCTACCGTCAGTCGGCCAAGACTGCCGAGGCGACGCCGCATCAGGGCGGGAAAACGGGACAGATCGGGGGCCGACGTACCATGCGGCAACCACGGTGCTCGCGCCCAGTCCAGCCATTGTTCAGTTGTGGAGAGCCCTGGTGCGCTGGCAGCCCACGCTTGAAGGGCGAACGCAATGCGCACAGCGGAATTCCCAGTGGATTGCACAGCCGGGCGCTTTAGCGCAACCACGCTTGAATGGCAAACGTCAGGCACAGAGGAATCCCCAGTCGATCATCGAACCCGAAATCGTAGCGCAAGGGAATGGATTTAACTCTCACTTATTGTGAAACGCACGGCACAAATACGTTCCATTTGTTAGAAATTCCTGTCTCGCCGGCCACCATATTCGCTCAGCCGCCGACTCCGATCACGCCAGCTGAGCTGCACTGCAAGTGATCTACATGCCGCGCCGCATGCATCCGCTGACCATGTCCGACTCTCCATCTGGATCAAACCGGGAAGGTACTCCAGTACGTCATCATTTGAACATGGGCAGACGCCCGACCGCTTGCGCCCGGCGGCTTGCCGGCGACGGCCGCAGGGACCGTCCCCCCGATGCTCAGCGCGGTGCGGCCGCCTGCAACCTGGCGACCACGGCACCGCCCTCATTCAGCAGTTCCAGCTGGCCGCCGGTAATCCGGTAACGCCGGACGGTCTCCAGGGCTTGCAGGAAGGCCGATTCCTGGGCCATGTTCTCGCAGGCCATCATCGTTCCCACCATATTCTTGAAACGCAGGGTGCTACTGTCAGCGTCGAAGCTGCCGCCAATGCCATTGCAGCCGCCGTGGCCGCTGAGGCGTGCTTCCGTCGTGGAAAAGAGCAGATGCGGTTCGCGCAGGTCCCCGGATGTCTTCACTGCCGCCTGGTTGACCTGCATCAGTTTCCAGTACGTGCCGCGCAGCGGGCTGTCTGCCACAGTGCTGGCGCCCTGCTCGCCCGGATTAGCGGCGTGCACCATCTGGATGGCGACCTTGCTGCCCTGCTCGAAGGCGGGCACATACGTATCCGTCGTAAACAGCAGCTTGCCGCGATGGCGGACCACGGCGCGCACGGCATACCGGTGGTTGGGAACAATCGCCTTGTCCTGGTAGGCGATGCCGAAATGGAACGGCGGCTGGCCGGCCGGATCGAGAATCGAACGTCCCAGTACCCTGGCAGGCGCATCGGCCAGCGACACGTCCTGCAGCATCACTTCGAAGGTGGCATCGGGCGGTAGCGCGATGCGTTCACGGTAGGTTGCCGTGCCGGTGAGGACGCCTGCCTGGGCGGCGGCGCCGAACACAACGCTCGCGACGGCAGCGGATGCGATTGCTTTTGCCTTCATGATTTTCTCCTTCTGTCTGCGGCACCACCCGCGCCATATCGCCGAACCCGGCAATACGGCTTCGCGGACGCCATTGCTGGTGCAGCTTACACCACAGACATGGCCCACAGAAAAAGGGCAGGCATGCGCCCGATCCCGATCAAACGTGCACTCTGCTGATCGCCGACCGTCCGGAAATGGATGACGCGTGGCACGGGCGACATTCCCTGCACGCAAGAAAAAGCCCGGCATGCCGCTGCGGTATGCCGGGCGCGCAGAGGTCCAAGCCGTTACATGCGATAGCCGACGCGCGTGCGCGTAGCGTCTTCCATAAGGTCGAGAAACTGGTCGATGCGCATATGGATGAGGGCCTCGTGATCGCCGCCTTCGAGATACACATCGGGTTGTGCGGCAAGGCTTTCGTCGAGATAGGTTTCCATGCCATAGGCAGGGCAGGCAGCGGGAATCGCCCCCGCTTCGCAATCCTTGAACAGCTCGCGCAGCTCCCACTCCGGCACGAGTGACAGGTCGCGCCCGGTGCGGGCGCGCAGTTCGGCCATGCCGACATGGTAGGTGGACGGCAGCACCACGGCGACGTAACCGTGCGCGTCGGACAACAGCACCGCCTTGGCGAGACGGTCCCCCGGAATATGCGCCGCTTCGGCGGTTTCCATGCTCGTCCGGGTATGGGGATGCCACATCACTTCAAACTCGCAGCCTTTGCTGCGCATGTACTGCTGCATGGTGGCGGAAACTGACATGATGTCCTCCTATTCATTGCACAGGGCCTCCCTCCACCAGCATAGTCAGCACGCTTCCCGCCGCCAAGCCGCCACCGCACCAGTGTCGGGAAGACTGCGCGGTTGGCGGGCATGTCACTGCATGTCGCCGCCTCCGGCGTCGGTCGGCCGATCGCGTGCCTGGTCCGGCGCGTCGGCCGCCTTCAGGCGTCGCCACAGGGTGGTTGGGCTGATGCCGAGCGCACGGGCGGCTTCGTTGCGCCGCCCGCCATGCGCTGCCAGCACGGCGCGGATATGCGCGAGCTCGCTGGCGCGCGATACACGCGTCAGCGCCTCCGCCGCGTGGAGCACGGGAACGGACGTGGGGATGGGCGCTGCGGGGGCGGGCAGGGCAAACAGCTCAGGCGCCACTGAACGTGCGGCTTGCGCAAGACTTTCGACCCCCTCCAGTCCGCCCGCCATCAATACCGCCACCCGCTCCAGCACGTTTTCCAGCTCGCGGATATTGCCTGGCCAGTCGTAGCACTCCAGCTGCTGCGCCAGGATATCCGGCAGCGGCACCGGATCGCCCGGCTGCAGGCGACGCTGGATGCGCCGGAACAGCGCCTCCGCCACCAGGCGGATATCCTCGCGCCGCGTCCGCAGCGGCGGCACGCGCAGGCTCAGGATATTGAGCCGGAAATACAGGTCTTGCCGGAATACGCCCTGGCGCACGAGCTCAGCCAGGTCGCGGTGCGTGGCGGCAATAATGCGCACATTCACCGGCACGGCATCAAGGCTGCCGACCGGCTGTCCCTGCCGCTCCTGCAACACCCGCAGGAGGCGGATCTGCAAGGCGGGCGGCATGTCGCCCACCTCGTCGAGAAACAGCGTGCCGTTGTGCGCCGACTCGATCAGCCCGACCTTGCCGCCGCGTCGCGCGCCGCTGAACGCACCCTCTTCGTAGCCGAACAGCTCGCTCTCCAGCAACGTCTCCGGAAATGCCGCGCAATTCACCGCGACGAACGGAAACGGATGGCGCGGACTGGCCTGGTGCATGCCCTGTGCCAGGACCTCCTTGCCGGTACCGCTCTCACCCTGGATCAGCACGGTGGAATCGACCTGTGCATAGCGCTGCGCCAGCGCGCGCACCTCGCGCATCGCGGGCGACTCGCCAAGCAGATCGTCGAGCGTGTAACGCACGCCAGCAGCCCGGGCGCGGGTGCGCGTGCGCAGGCTGCGGTCGGCACGGTGGATGGCGTTGGCATCCTGCATGGTCAGCACCGCGCCTGTGGCGCGTCCGTCGCTGAGTAGCGGAATGCGGTTGACCACCACGGTCTTACCGCGCACGTGATGAATTGCCGCCAACTCGCGCGTGCCGCTTTCCAGGACGGATTCGAGCGGTAGCGACGGCACCAGCGATTGCCAGCGCCGCCCGACCACGCTGGCTGCCGGCATGTCGAGCAGGCGCTCCATGGCCGGGTTGAACGACTGGATGCGCCCGCTTTCGTCCACTGCCACGACACCTTCCTCAAGGTGCGCCAGAATCGCATTCACATACTCGCGCCGGCCGGCCTCGATGCGCCGCAGGCGCACTGCCTCGATGGCATCTTCGAGCGCGCCCTGCACCGAACTGCCGGAATACAGGAACACCGCTGCCATGCCGGCGCGCTCGGCCAGGTCGGCCACCATGCCGGGGCCGACGACCACTTCCACGCCCTCCTGCCGTAGCGTCTGGATCAGCGCGGTGGCATCCTCTTCGGCCCGGTAGGTATAGGCAGGAATCGCCAGTGCGAAGGCACGGCAAAACGCCTCGACCTCGGGATACACCTCCGCATGCGTCACCAGCGCGATGCGGGACGAACGCTGGCGCGCGGTCGCCAGTGCATTGAGCACATCAAAGCCAGTGACCTTGACGACAATGACGGGAATATCGACATGCTGGCGCAGGTAGGCCCCGTTGGCCCCACCCGAGACCACGGCGTCGAGCCGGCCTTCGCGGACCTCGCGGGCAATGGCAGCGGCCGCCGCCTCGAAGCCTTTGTCGAGAATGCGGAAATCAGCCTGGTCGGCGTAGACAGGAAGCCACTCGGCAAACGCCCGGTTCAGGCGGCTGATGCCGATGGCCCAGATACGGGGACGGTAGGAAACAGGGGCCATGATACGGAGCCGGCGGTGGCCGGAAAATGACGGACGTCTCATTATCGGCGCGTTGCACATGGATTTCAATGTGAAATACCAATGTTTCAAAAATGAAATGCAACAATGAAACGCGTCTGCGGCGCACAAATCATTGAATTAAATTTCTGTTTAAATTCAATAGGTAAAGCATTTTATTAAAAGTAATTTCTTATATGGCACGCGCCTTGCGATACCTGCCGCAACCCACTCCGGAGGTATTCACCGTGTCCATTCCCGCATCCGCCGGCGCCCGTTTCCGCCTGGCGCTCGCCGAAGAACAGCCCCTGCAGGTCATCGGCGCCATCAACGCCAACCATGCCCTGCTCGCCAAACGCGCAGGCTATCGCGCCATCTACCTCTCGGGCGGCGGCGTCGCGGCCGGCTCGCTGGGTCTGCCGGACCTCGGCATTTCCGGTCTCGACGATGTGCTGACCGATGTGCGCCGCATCACCGACGTGTGCGACGTGCCGCTGCTGGTCGATGTGGATACCGGTTTCGGCTCGTCGGCTTTCAACGTGGCGCGCACCACGCGCTCGCTGATCAAGGCCGGTGCCGGCGCCATGCATATCGAGGATCAGGTCGGCGCCAAGCGGTGCGGCCATCGCCCGAACAAGGAAATCGTCTCGCAAGGCGAGATGGTGGACCGCATCAAGGCGGCCGTGGATGCCCGTACCGATCCTGACTTCGTCATCATGGCGCGTACCGACGCGCTCGCTATCGAGGGCCTGGACAAGGCCATCGAACGCGCCGTGGCCTGTGTGGAAGCCGGCGCCGATGCGATCTTCCCCGAAGCCATGACGGATCTCGCCATGTACCGCAAGTTTGTCGATGCCGTGCAGGTACCGGTGCTGGCCAACATCACCGAATTCGGCCAGACGCCGCTGTTCACGCGCGATGAACTGGCCAGCGCTGGCGTCGCCATGATCCTCTACCCGCTGTCGGCCTTCCGCGCCATGAACAAGGCGGCCGAACGTGTCTACGAGGCGATCCGCCGCGACGGCACGCAGAAGAATGTGCTCGATACCATGCAGACACGCATGGAACTGTATGACAGCATCGGCTACCACGATTTCGAACAGAAACTCGACGCCCTGTTTGCCCAGGGCAAGGGCTGATCAGCACCCCCACGATGCATTGCGCGGTCCGGTCGCCGGCCGCGCCCAGGACGCACCCACGACGCACACTTTGCGCAGACACCAGGAGACCCAGAAATGTCCGGAGAACAAGTCCTCCCCAAAGCCAAGAAATCCGTCGCCCTGTCGGGCGTTGCCGCTGGCAATACCGCGCTCTGTACGGTCGGCCGCACCGGCAATGACCTGCACTACCGCGGCTACGACATCCTCGACCTTGCCGACGCCTGCGAATTCGAGGAAGTGGCCCACCTGCTGGTCCACGGTACGCTGCCCAACCGCGCCGAGCTGACCGCCTACAAGGCCAAGCTGAAGGCCCTGCGCGGCCTGCCCGCCAATGTGAAGACCGCGCTCGAATGCGTGCCGGCCAGCGCCCATCCGATGGACGTGATGCGCACCGGCGCCTCGGTGCTTGGCACAGTCCTGCCCGAGAAGGATGACCACAACACGCCGGGCGCGCGCGACATCGCCGACCGCCTGATGGCCTCGTTCGGCTCGATGCTGCTGTACTGGTACCACTACAGCCACAACGGCAAGCGCATCGACGTGGAAACAGATGACGATTCCATCGGCGGCCATTTCCTGCACCTGCTGCATGGCGCAAAGCCATCGGACAGCTGGGTGAAGGCCATGCATGTGTCGCTCAACCTGTACGCCGAGCATGAATTCAACGCCTCGACCTTCACCGCCCGTGTCGTCGCTGGCACCGGCTCCGATATGTACTCCGCCATCTGCGGCGGGATCGGCGCCCTGCGCGGTCCCAAGCACGGCGGCGCCAATGAAGTTGCCTTCGAAGTGCAGAAGCGCTACGAATCGCCGGACGATGCCGAGGCCGATATCCGCCGCCGCGTGGAGGCCAAGGAAGTGGTGATCGGCTTCGGCCACCCCGTGTACACCATCGGCGATCCGCGCAACAAGGTGATCAAGGAAGTCGCGCTGCAGCTGTCGAAAGAAGCCGGCTCGACCAAGATGTTCGACATTGCCGAGCGCCTGGAAACGGTGATGTGGGACATCAAGAAGATGTTCCCCAACCTCGACTGGTTCAGCGCGGTGAGCTACCACATGATGGGCGTGCCGACGGCCATGTTCACGCCGCTGTTCGTGATCGCCCGCACGGCAGGCTGGAGCGCGCACATCATTGAGCAGCGCATTGACAATAAGATCATCCGCCCGAGCGCCAACTACGTCGGACCGGAGAACCTCAAGTTCGTCCCGCTCGACCAGCGTTGAAGCACGGCGCGGCACGCATCAGTGCATGTGCCGCGCCACGCTGCCGCCGGATGTCAGGTCCGGCGGCTATCCTGAACAGGAAGGCTATCGCAATGCCGCTGCCGGATGTGTCGCCGCAAGCTTTGTGCTTGGGCAATGACCACGGAACCACGCCAGCCGCCTTTCGATAACGTTTCCCCAAGACCCCACCCGGCACCCACACCATGAATACTGCACATCGCAAGCTGCTTCCGGGCACTCAACTCGACTACTACGACGCCCGCGCAGCCGTCGAAGCCATCCAGCCCGGCGCCTATGCCACCCTGCCCTACACCTCGCGCGTGCTGGCCGAGAACCTCGTGCGCCGCTGCGATCCGGCCACGCTCGAGGCCTCGCTGCGCCAGTTGATCGAGCGCCGCCGTGACCTGGATTTTCCGTGGTATCCGGCGCGTGTGGTGTGCCATGACATTCTCGGCCAGACCGCACTGGTCGACCTCGCCGGCCTGCGTGATGCGATTGCCGACCAGGGCGGCGATCCGGCCAAGGTCAACCCGGTGGTGCCGGTGCAGCTGATCGTCGATCACTCGCTGGCGGTGGAATGCGGTGGCTTCGATCCCGATGCCTTCGCCAAGAACCGCGCCATCGAAGACCGCCGCAACGAAGATCGCTTTGATTTCATCAACTGGACGAAAAAAGCCTTCAAGAACGTGGATGTGATTCCCCCGGGCAACGGCATCATGCACCAGATCAACCTGGAGAAGATGTCGCCCGTGATCTACGTGCAGGACGGGGTGGCCTTTCCCGACACCTGCGTCGGCACCGATAGCCACACCCCGCACGTCGATGCGCTCGGCGTGATCGCCATCGGCGTGGGCGGGCTCGAAGCCGAGAACGTCATGCTCGGCCGTGCCTCGTGGATGCGCCTGCCCGATATCGTCGGCGTCGAGCTCACGGGCCAGCGCCAGCCCGGCATCACCGCGACCGACATCGTGCTGGCACTGACCGAATTCCTGCGCAAGGAGCGCGTGGTCGGCGCCTACCTGGAGTTCTACGGCCCCGGCGCCGCCAGCCTCACGCTTGGCGACCGCGCCACCATTTCCAATATGGCGCCCGAGTATGGCGCCACGGCGGCGATGTTCTACATCGACAACCAGACCCTTGACTACCTGCGCCTCACCGGCCGCGACGATGCCCAGGTGGCGCTCGTCGAAACCTATGCGAAACCCGCCGGCCTGTGGGCCGATACGCTGCAGCAGGCACAGTACGAACGCGTGCTGAAGTTCGACCTGTCGAGCGTGGTGCGCAATATGGCCGGCCCATCGAATCCGCACAAGCGCCTGCCAACCTCGGACCTGGCCGCGCGCGGCATCGCCGCCGACTGGGCCATGCCGGCACAGGGCGAAGGCACCATGCCTGACGGCGCGGTGATCATCGCCGCCATTACCAGCTGCACCAACACCAGCAACCCCCGTAACGTGATCGCCGCCGCCCTGCTGGCGCGCAATGCCAATGCACGTGGCCTGACGCGCAAGCCCTGGGTCAAAAGCTCGCTCGCGCCTGGCTCGAAAGCCGTCGAACTGTACCTGCAGGAATCCGGCCTGCTACCTGATCTGGAGAAACTCGGCTTTGGCATCGTCGCCTTTGCCTGCACCACCTGCAATGGCATGTCCGGCGCGCTCGACCCCAGGATCCAGCAGGAAATCATCGACCGCGACCTGTACGCCACGGCCGTGCTGTCGGGCAACCGCAACTTCGACGGCCGCATCCACCCGTATGCCAAGCAGGCCTTTCTCGCTTCGCCGCCACTGGTCGTGGCTTATGCCATTGCCGGCACAATCCGTTTCGATATCGAACAGGATGTGCTCGGCACCGATGCGCAGGGCAGGCCCGTGACGCTCAAGGACATCTGGCCCACCGACGCAGAGATCGATGCCATTGTGGCCAAGAGCGTCAAGCCGGAGCAGTTCCGCAAGGTGTACGAACCGATGTTCGCGCTGTCCGTGGATAGCGGCGAACAGGGCAGCCCGCTGTACGACTGGCGGCCGCAGAGCACCTACATCCGCCGCCCGCCCTACTGGGAAGGCGCACTGGCCGGGGAACGCACGCTGCGCGGCATGCGTCCGCTGGCTGTGTTGGGCGATAACATCACCACCGATCACCTGTCGCCGTCCAATGCCATCCTGTTGAACAGTGCAGCCGGCGAGTATCTCGCCAAGATGGGCCTGCCGGAAGAAGACTTCAACTCCTACGCTACGCACCGCGGCGACCACCTTACTGCGCAACGCGCCACCTTCGCCAACCCGACGCTGCTGAACGAAATGGCAGTGGTCGATGGCGCGGTCAAGAAAGGCTCCCTGGCGCGCATCGAGCCGGATGGCAAGGTCGTACGCATGTGGGAGGCGATCGAGACCTATATGGACCGCAAGCAGCCGTTGATCATCATTGCCGGCGCCGACTACGGCCAGGGATCGTCGCGCGACTGGGCCGCCAAGGGCGTGCGGCTGGCCGGCGTGGAAGCGATCGTAGCCGAAGGGTTCGAGCGCATCCACCGCACCAACCTGATCGGCATGGGCGTGCTGCCGCTCGAGTTCAAGCCAGGTATGAACCGCAAGACGCTGGGCATCGACGGCACCGAAACCTTCGACGTGCTCGGCCAGCGCCAGCCGCGCGCCGACCTCACGCTGGTAATCCGCCGCAAGGACGGCAGCACAGTCGAGGCCACGGTCACCTGCCGCCTCGACTCTGACGAGGAAGTATCGATTTACGAGGCCGGCGGCGTGCTCCAGCGGTTTGCGCAGGACTTCCTCGAATCGTCGCGGACCGCGTGACGACATGGCAGCGCAACACGGAACACTGCGCTGCCATGTACCACCCAATCCATCGGAGCAAATGGCCGGCAATCCAGTACAGCCGTGCGCGTCACGCGCACCAGATGCCAGACCGAGCCATTGCTCCCCATCCTTTGAGACCGGACCATCATGAGCTACGCTCCGCAGATCAAGATTTCCGCCACCTACATGCGCGGCGGCACCAGCAAGGGCGTGTTCTTCCGCCTGGAAGACCTGCCCGCCGCGGCGCAGACGCCCGGCGCCGCGCGCGACGCCCTGCTGCAACGCGTGATCGGCAGCCCCGACCCCTACGGCAAACAGATCGACGGCATGGGCGGCGCCACCTCGAGCACCAGCAAGACCGTGATCGTCTCGCGCAGCACGCGCCCCGATCATGACGTGGACTATCTGTTTGGCCAGGTCTCCATCGACCAGCCCTTCGTCGACTGGAGCGGCAACTGCGGCAATCTTTCGGCCGCCGTCGGCCCGTTCGCCATCAGCAACGGCCTGGTCGACCCCGCGCGCGTGCCGCGCGACGGCATGGCCACCATCCGCATCTGGCAGGCAAACATCAGCAAGACCATCATTGCACACGTGCCGATGACCAACGGCGCGGTACAGGAAACCGGCGACTTCGAGCTCGATGGCGTGACTTTTCCCGCCGCCGAAGTGCAGCTCGAATTCATGGACCCGGCCGAAGACGATGGCGACGGCGGCGGTGCGATGTTCCCTACCGGCAATCTCATTGATACGCTCGAGGTGCCCGGCGTCGGCGCACTGCAGGCCACGCTGATCAACGCCGGCATTCCCACGATCTTCATCAACGCCGACGCCATCGGCTACACCGGCACGGAACTGCAGGACGACATCAACAGCGACCCCACGGCGCTGGCGATGTTCGAAACCATCCGCGCACACGGCGCGCTGCGCATGGGGCTGATTTCCTCACTCGAACAGGCCGCGACGCGCCAGCACACGCCAAAAGTCGCCTTCGTCGCCAAACCGGCCAGCTACACGGCATCGAGCGGCAAGGCCGTGGCGGCCGGCGACATCGACCTGCTGGTACGCGCCCTGTCGATGGGCAAGCTGCATCACGCCATGATGGGCACGGCAGCGGTGGCCATCGGCACCGCCGCAGCGATTCCCGGCACGCTGGTCAACCTCGCGGCCGGTGGCGGCACCCGGCAGGCCGTACGCTTCGGCCATCCGTCCGGCACATTGCGCGTCGGCGCAGAAGCGCGCGAGGCCGACGGCGCATGGACCGTCACCAAGGCCATCATGAGCCGCAGCGCGCGGGTGCTGATGGAAGGCTGGGTGCGGGTGCCGGGCGGGACGTTCTGATGCGATGGATGCATACGGGCTGTGCTGCCGTAGCGTGGGCAGCCCATCGGCACGCTGCGCGCCCAGTGCTTTATCGTCAGGCAGCAGCAAGGGTTGGGAACTCTGCGGACCTGACATGGACAACATGCATCGGAAAAATATGAGCTTGCGAGGGCACACTGACGACATTGCATAACAAGTCGATGAATCAAGAATAATTGACACTCCCGGCCTGCCTGATCTCGTATCGCTGCCTAGACTGACCAGCAGTTCTTTCTGTCCGAGGTGGTATCCATGAAGAAGATTCTTTCGGGTTTTTCGAGTTGCTGTGGCAGCAACGCCCCTCCCTCTCCAACCACGACCAGAAGCGCAGAAATCGGAACGGCTACGGTATGCAAAAAGGAAGACCTCACGCCCCACAATCGGGAACACTTCATTCAGCGAGGGACGCCGGGCTGTCAGGAACGCGCGCAGGAGGGGGAAAGAAGAGTATTTTTTTCAGAGCTCAGGAGATCGGGTGGGACGCCGCGCTAGAGGAAAAAAGGCGTGAGGTCGCCCCTCGATGGCCCAACTATTACAACGAAAATATCCATAAGCTGGGATTGAGTCCGACAGCGCAGGAGGAATGGAATCGGAGAGCCGTAGCACAGGAAGTGAAGCGGCAGTGCGATGCGATGGGATATGTGCCACCATATGAGAATTGATTGGTGCAGGCCGGTGGCCGGCCCTTCTCACGGATGCTGATGGACGCTTGGGGCTAGCGCAGACCGGGCGTTCTGGGCGAAGGACATGCACCGGCTCATCCCGCCGCCCATTGCGGCGGAGTAGCCGGAAACTGAAGTCAACCGCCCCGGCGGACGGTTACGTCGTGACTGGCGATATGGACAAGCCGTTACGAACGTCCGCCGCGTATCGGCACAGGAAACAGCACGGTATCGCCAAAGCCCGGCTCATCGTCGTCGGCCCGCGCATCGGACCCCGCCATTGAGATTGGCTGCAGCGCCTTCGTGACTTCCTGCTCCAGTCGGGCAACACGCTCGGCGTACATGCGCGCCAGCGCGGCGTGGTGTTCGGCTGCGGCCTGGTGCTCGACCCGCGCCAGATTGGCCTCCATCAGGTATTCACGTGCCTTGCGCACGTGGGCGTCCAGACGTCGCTCAAACAGATGAAATCGCATGGCGGACCTCCTGTCGTGACTGCACAGCCTCCGTCAGCCATCCGGCGTGTTCGGGAGTCACTGCCTGACTGCGCCACGTGGCGCGTGTGGCCGGGCAGGCGAATGGCGGATGCGTGACGGTCTAAGAATATTCCTACCGGATGTTTGCTGCTGTCAATCTCCGACTTGCCGGGCCGACACAACGTGGCGAAAGGGCTACAGCCGCGCTGCGCTGCGTATGCGTCACATATCATCGCCACCCTGCTGCCGCCGGCAGTGGCAGCCGTCATCAGGCGCGCGCCCCGGTCCGTCATCCTGGCATGACGGTTTCCCGCGCCAGCACCAGCAGGCCCGGCAGATGGCCATCCCGGCGTGTCAGGCGAGGCTGGGCGCTACTGGGCGATAGATGGCGATAGCGCCGGCCAAACCGCCAGCTTGACGCTCCGCCGCCCGTGGGTCACACTCGACCGCAGGCGACTGCCCCGATGTTCCGGCCCCGCCTGCGCGGGAAAAACGAACGCACGGAAAAAGCACACCCATGGGCGACCCTATGAGTCACTTACCCGGTCTCAGTTTTGCCCTCGGCGCGGATCTTGATATGCTGCGCGCCACTGTCCGGCAATGGGCCAGCGCGGAACTCGCGCCGCTGGCTGCAGGCATCGACCGCGACGACCGCTTTCCGCGCGATCTATGGCGCAAGATGGGCGATCTCGGTGTGCTCGGCATCACCGTGGCGGAAGACTACGGCGGCGCGAACATGGGCTATCTGGCCCACATGCTCGCCATGGAGGAAATCAGCCGCGCCTCCGCTGCCGTAGGGCTCTCCTACGGCGCGCACTCCAATCTCTGCGTCAACCAGATCCACCGCCACGGCACGCCCGCGCAAAAGCAGAAATACCTGCCGCGCCTCGTCTCCGGGGAATGGATCGGTGCGCTGGCCATGAGCGAACCCAACGCCGGCTCCGATGTGGTCAGCATGACCATGCGCGCCACGCGCAAGGGTGACCGTTACATCCTGAACGGCACCAAGATGTGGATTACCAACGGTCCCGACTGCGATGTGCTGGTGGTGTACGCCAAGACCGAGCCGGACCGCGGTGCGCAGGGCATGACGGCATTCCTGGTGGAAAAGGATATGCCGGGCTTCAGCGTGGCGCAGCGACTCGACAAGCTCGGCATGCGGGGTTCGCCAACCGGGGAACTCGTCTTCAGCGATGTCGAGGTGCCGGCCCACCATGTGCTCGGTGGCGAGAACGAAGGCGCGCGTGTGCTGATGAGCGGCCTCGACTATGAGCGGGCCGTGCTGGCCGGCGGTCCGGTCGGCATCATGCAGGCTTGTCTCGATGTGGTCACGCCTTATATCCATGAACGCCGGCAGTTCGGCCAGAGCATCGGGGAATTCCAGCTGATCCAGGGCAAGGTGGCCGATATGTACACCACTCTGCAGGCCTGCCGCGCCTACCTGTATGCGGTTGGCCGCAATCTCGATGCGCTTGGCGCGACGCACGTACGGCAACTACGCAAGGATTGCGCGGGCGTGATCCTCTACACCGCCGAACGCGCCACCTGGATGGCCGGCGAGGCGATCCAGATCCTCGGCGGCAATGGTTACGTCAACGACTATCCGGCCGGCCGCCTGTGGCGCGATGCCAAGCTGTACGAGATTGGCGCCGGCACCTCGGAGATCCGCCGCATGCTGATCGGCCGCGAATTTTTCAACGAGACGGCATGATCTGGATCCTCCCGTCGCTGCCTCTGTTGGTGCCTTGGCTGCTACCTCTTTCGTCCCAGCTCCACGACTGCCGATGCCGATCCTTGACTCGCAACTGAAACCGGATTCTGACGCCTTCCAGAACAACGCGGCCGCCATGCAGGCGTTGGTCGATGACCTGCGGCGCGTACTGGCGACCCTGGCCGAAGGCGGCGGCGAAACGGCGCGCGCCCGGCATCTGGCACGTGGCAAGCTGCTGCCGCGCGACCGCATCCGCCAGTTGCTGGACCCGGATACGCCGTTTCTGGAACTGTCACCACTGGCTGCCTACGGGATGTACGGCGACGAAGCACCGGGCGCTGGCATCATCACGGGCGTCGGCCAGATTGCCGGACAGGAATGCGTGATCGTCTGCAACGATGCCACAGTCAAGGGCGGCACCTACTATCCGATGACCGTCAAGAAGCATCTGCGCGCGCAGGAGATTGCCGGGCAGAACGGCCTGCCCTGCGTCTACCTCGTCGATTCGGGCGGTGCACATCTGCCGAACCAGGATGAAGTGTTTGCCGACCGCGAACATTTCGGCCGCATCTTCTACAACCAGGCCAATCTCTCCGCGCGCGGCATCGCGCAGATCGCCGTGGTGATGGGCTCGTGCACCGCAGGCGGCGCCTATGTGCCGGCCATGAGTGATGAATCCATCATCGTGCGCAAGCAGGGCACGATCTTTCTTGGTGGCCCGCCGCTGGTCAAGGCCGCCATCG
The DNA here is from genome assembly GCA_000272025.2 of Imbroritus primus. Lineage (GTDB taxonomy): Bacteria > Pseudomonadota > Gammaproteobacteria > Burkholderiales > Burkholderiaceae > Imbroritus > Imbroritus primus. The sequence continues at coordinate 13,551 of AKCV02000004.1, read as the reverse complement.
GCGAGGATGTCAGCGCCGAGGACCTGGGTGGCGCCGATGTGCACACACGCCTGTCGGGCGTGGCCGACCATCTGGCGCAGGACGATGCGCATGCCCTGTCGATCGCCCGCGACATCGTGGCGCGCCTGAACCGTACCCGGCCCGCCGTGCTGCAGATGCGCGCACCTGTGCCACCCCGTTATGCGGCCGAGGAACTGTACGGCGTTATTCCCACCGACACACGCAAGCCTTACGATGTGCGCGAGATCATCGCGCGCCTGGTCGACGACTCCGCCTTCGACGAATTCAAGGCGCGCTATGGCGCGACACTGGTCTGCGGCTTTGCGCACCTGTGGGGCTATCCGGTCGGCATCATTGCCAACAACGGCATCCTGTTCTCCGAGTCTGCGCTCAAGGGCACGCACTTTATCGAACTGTGCTGCCAGCGCAAGATTCCGCTCGTCTTCCTGCAGAACATCACCGGCTTCATGGTCGGTCGAAAAGTCGAGAACGAAGGCATCGTACGGCATGGCGCCAAGCTGGTGACGGCCGTGGCGACGGCGCAGGTGCCCAAGTTCACCGTGATCATCGGCGGTTCGTTCGGTGCGGGCAACTACGGCATGGCTGGCCGCGCCTTTGCGCCACGCTTCCTGTGGATGTGGCCGAATGCACGCATCTCGGTGATGGGCGGCGAGCAGGCCGCCAGCGTGCTCGCCACCGTGCGCCGTGAAGGTATCGAAAAAGGCGGCGGGCAATGGAGCAGCGAGGAGGAACTCGCCTTCAAGCAACCCATCCGCGAACAGTACGAACGGCAGGGCCACCCCTACTATGCCAGTGCGCGCCTATGGGACGACGGCATCATCGACCCGGCGCAGACGCGCGACGTGCTGGGCCAGGCACTGGCGGCCAGCCTGAACGCACCAATTCCTGAGACAACGTTCGGCGTGTTCCGCATGTAGCGTCGCCAGGCACAATTGACTTGACCCGGCCAGCGTGCGAACGCCCTTGTAACCGGCAGGTCGGACTAACATTGAAATACATTGTTGCAGCGAGAAGGTTACGCATGGAATTCAGCACACTCACCGTCACCACCGCAGGACACATCGCCACCGTCTCGCTCAACCGCCCAGAGGTACGCAATGCGTTCAACGAAACACTGATTGCCGAACTCACTGGCGCCTTTCGCGCGCTCGGCGACAGCCCGCAGGTGCGCGTCATCGTGCTCACCGGCGCGGGTCTGGCTTTCTGTGCTGGCGCAGACCTCAACTGGATGCGCCGCATGGCGGGTTATGCGCCCGATGAGAATCGGGCCGATGCGCTGACCCTGGCGCAGATGATGCATACCATCTGGTCGTGTCCCCGCCCGGTGATTGCGCGGGTCCAGGGTGATGCGTATGCGGGCGGTGTCGGCCTCGTCGCGGTGGCCGACATCGTGATTGCCGCCGATACGGCTAATTTTTCCATCAGCGAAACACGGCTCGGGCTGATTCCGGCAACGATCAGCCCCTACGTGATCCGCGCCATGGGCGAACAGGCTGCCCGCCGCTACTGCCTCAGCGCCGAACGCTTCAGTGCTGCACAGGCTGCACACTCTGGCCTGGTGCATGAAGTGGTGCCTGCGGCCGCGCTCGATGCCAGGGTCGCCGAGCTGGCGGCAACGCTCGCGGCCAACAGCCCGGAAGCCATGCGTGCGTGCAAGCAGCTGATCCAGGACGTCGCCGGTGTCCCCATCGATACCGACCTGATCACCGATACGGCGAATCGGATCGCCGAGATCCGGGGTTCGGCCGAAGGACGCGAAGGTATCAGCGCTTTCCTGGAGAAACGCCAACCTGCTTGGCGCAACGCATGAGGTGTGCCTCGGGCGGTGGCGTGCTGATCCAGCCACCGTCCAAGGCATGGCCCCCTCCCTTGCTTCATGGCTCCCCCCGGCTGCTGGCGGGTGCGCGCGGCGTGATCCTCGCAGGATTCATATTTTGCACAGGGGCACATCCACCACCATCGCCGGCGTGTTCATGCGCGGCACTCCAGCATGGCGGTTAATTGCATTTATTGCCAAAACAGGGATCGTCCGGATACATTGCCTGAACGGCATGCGGGCTGGTGGACCACCTGCTTTCCAGCCTCATATCGACGCACCCCATGGAGGTTGGCTCGACACTTTCGGCCGGGAACCCGCAGCCGTTGCGGGCGCGCATGCTCCCTGCCCTGCACCCAGCCCATGCAGGTGTTCATGACAACAGGCCGCGCGCCCGGCGAACATGGTCCTGCTGGCTGACAAAGGTGATACAGTGCGCAGCGGTATCGCCATCTGAGGCACTACCGCCAGCTGTCATCCGGAAGCTGCGCAGCGATCCGCACTATCGTCGCGGCGCAACGCATTCACCCGCCCATCAAGGGGGTGGCACCGTATAATCGCTGGCATACGCTATCAGTTCCTGTTTTCGGATATGCCATGCCCATTGCACCTAAAAACAATACTGCAGAACCACTGCAATCCGTGGCCAGCGGCACCGCAGCCAAGCGCGCGCCACGCAAGAGCACCCGGAAAGCCGGTGCAAACGGCGAATCGCAACCGTGGGGCACACAGAGCATCCATCGCGCCATCACCATCCTGCGTGAGATCGCCGCACGCAGCCAGACCGGCCTGCGGCTGGCGGACATTGCTGACGCGCTCGAACTGGAACGCCCGACTGCGCACCGCATCGTCAAGGGATTAGTGGCACAGGGCATGGTGGCGCAGGACCCTGTCAGCAAGCGCTATCGCCTGGGTCACGTCGTCTATGAGCTGGGACTGGCCGCCACGCCGCACTACAACCTGAAGGAAATCTGCCAGCCAGCCCTGCACCGGCTGGCCGACAAAAGCGGCGATTCGGTATTCCTGGTGGTGCGCAGTGGCCTCGACACGGTATGCATCGACCGCATCGAAGGCAGCTACCCGATCCAGACACGCACACTCAATATCGGGGGCCGCCGTCCGCTCGGTATCGGCGCGGGCAGCCTGGCGCTGCTCATGGGCATGACCCCGGAAGAAATCGACCACGCCATCTCCACTAACGCGGCACGTTTTGCGACCTTCAGCCAGTTGACGCCCGAGCGCCTGCGCAAGGCACTGAAGATCTCCCAAGAAGCCGGTTACGCAATCAACGTGGAAGACGTACTGCCAGGCGTGGCCGCCATCGGCATGGCGATCCGGCCGCCCAACGGGCAACCGTACGCGGCCATCAGTATCGCTGCCATCGAGTCGCGCCTGGCCGGACCGCGGCGCGAGGAAATGGCGCGCCTGCTGGCCAAGGAAGTACGTCAGCTGGAAAAACTGCTGGAAGCCGAGCAGCAGAACTGGGAGTGATGGCGAGCGTGCTGGATGGCACGCTAATCGCGCTTAAGGCACGGACTTACGGCCGGACCAGATCGGTCTCCCACGCCAGGTAATCGCGCATGGCCTGTTCGCCGCGCGCATACGGCGGCAACAGGATATCGTCCTGCGGCGGCAACTCCGCTGTTTCGAGCCGGTAGCCGGCACGCCGCCAGCTCGCCGTCCCACCGTCGAGTACCATGACCGCGCGATAACCGAGCGCGCCCAGCGCGCCCCCAGCGTAGACACCCTGCACACCCGTTGCACAGGTCACCAGCACCGGCGTTGTGAGGTCCGGCACCAGAGCAGCAATCCGCGCCTCCAGCCAGCCACGCGGCACCCACAGTGCGCCAGGCAAGTGCCCGTGCCGGAAATGCGCGCTGGTATCGACGTCGAGCACCACCAGGCCCGGCTGCTGCAGGACCTGTGCTTCGACATCCTGTGCCGTGACCAGGCGCACGCCCGCGCGTGCCGCCAGCCAGCCAGCGGGCGCGCGCCGCACCCGCCCGCTCTCGAGCATGCCACCAGCCGCCCGCCATGCGGCAATGCCACCGGATAGCACCAGCACGTTCGGAAAACCCATGCGCCGCAGCCACACGGCCGTCAGCCGCGCACGGGTGCCGTCGTCATCCACCAGCACGATGCGGGCGCCGCGCACCGCAATGAAATCATCGGCGCGCTGTACTACCTGCCCGCCGGGCACTGCCTGCGCGCCGGGGATATGGCCGGCCATGTAGGCATCGACCTGACGGACATCGAAAACATAGAGGTTGTCGGCCTGGCGCAGCCAGATGGCCAGCATGGTCGCATCGACTACACCGACGCCAGCAGCCTCGGCGAGTCGCAGGCTGCCATGAATACCCTGCGCCACACTCGCGGCGGAAGGCGTGCCAAGCGCCCGCGCGGCGCCTCGCTCGACTTGCAGGCCGGCGAGATGCCAGCCCATGGTGCCATTGCGCAAGGCAACGGCCTGCTTGACCCCGAGCTCGCGCAAGGTCTGCGCAGCGATCAGGCTGCGCGTCCGGCCAGCACAGTGCACGACCACCGGGCCGTCGTGCTGTTGCAGATCACCAGCATGCCGGGCGATGTCGAAACTGGGCCCGCTTGCCGCGCCGGGAATGCACGCTTCCGCGTACTCTTCCGGCGTGCGCACGTCGAACAGTTTCACGTCGCGGCCTTCACGCTGCCATGCGGCGAGTGTGTCGGCGGCAACGTCGGGAATGGAGTAATCGTGATAAGCCTGTTCGCCAAAGCGCTTGCTCGGCACATTGTTGCCGGTGGCAAGCCGATGGCCGGCGGCTTGCCATGCAGCAACACCGCCCTGCAGCCAGCTGACCTTGCGGTAGCCGAGTCCGGCCAGCGTCCGGGCCGCGAGCGACGCCCGTCCGCTGTCATCATCCACCAGCACGATGGGCGTTCCACGGTCGCGCACCAGCGCCTCGATACGCAACTCGATGCGCCGGCGTGGCAAGCTGGTGGCACTGGCAATATGCCCCCGCTCCGCCTCGACCGGTTCGCGTACGTCGAACAGCGCCCAGTCATCGCGCTGCCGGAGCATCTGCTCCAGCTGCGCGACATCCAGCGCGCACGCAGACACGCCCATGCGGGCTTACTCGATGCGCTCGACGATGGTCGCCGTACCCAGGCCACCACCGCAGCACATCGACTGCAGGCCGTAGCGGCCGCCACGGCGCTCCAGCTCGTCGAGCATGATGGTCATCAGGCGTGCCCCGGTCGAACCGAGCGGATGGCCCATGGCGATGGAGCCGCCATTGACGTTTACGCGGTTGAGGTTCGGCTTGATGTCGTGCAGCCACGCGCCCAGCACCGAGGCAAACGCCTCGTTGATTTCGAACAGGTCGATGTCATTGAGCTTCAGGCCCGAGCGCTGCAGGATCTGCTGCGTGGCCGGGATCGGGCCGGTCAGCATGATTTCCGGATCGACGCCCACCACCAGCTGCGCCTTGAGGCGCGCTCGTGGCCGCAGACCGAATTCACGTGCCTTGGCAGCCGTCATCATCAGTACTGCGGAGGCGCCGTCCGATACCTGGCTCGCGTTGCCGGCAGTGACGCGGCCGTCTTCGCGGAACGAGGTCTTGAGGCCGGCGAGCGTTTCCACCGTGGTGCCGCGGCGCAGGCCTTCGTCAAAATCGAACACCGAACCGTCCGGCTGCTTGATCGGCAGCATCGACGCGGCAAAGCGGCCCGCGTCATGCGCCGCGGCCGTCAGCTCGTGGCTGCGCACCGACAGTTCGTCCAGATACGTCCGGCTCATGTTCCAGCGCTCGGCGATACGCTCGGCGGCGATGCCCATCGACGGCATCGACAGGCGCTGCACCAGCTCATCCGGATAGCGCTTGCCATACGTTGTGTCCTCGTTGCCACCACGCGTCTTCGACATCTGCTCGACGCCGCCGGCCAGCACCACATCGCACACACCGCTGCGGATCAGGTTGTCGGCGAAATGCACAGCCTGCTGCGAGGAGCCGCAGGCACGCTGCACCGTGGTACCCGGCACCGAAAACGGAAAGCCCGCCATCAGCAGCGCGGTACGCGCCACGTTACCGGCCTGTTCGCCAACCTGGGTGGCGCAGCCGGCCACCACATCGTCGATCTGCTCGCGCGGGATGCCGGCGCGATCGATGATCGCGCCAAACACTTCTGCCAACAGCGCCGTCGCATGCCAGTCCTTCAGCGACCCGTTGCGACGCCCGACAGGCGTGCGCAGCGTGGCCACGATGACGGGTTCGCGGTCCTGCAGTTCTGCGAGTTTCATTCCTTCCCCTTGGCCCACTGGCTATTCTTGCGCTTCAGCAGATGGCCAGCGATCATGTTCTTGTGGATCTGCAGCGTGCCGCCGTAGATCGAACCGCCGCGCACCTCACGGTAGCGCGCCTCGACCGGGTACTCGGTCATGTAGCCGTAGCCGCCCAGCAGCTGGATCGCGTCGTCGCAGATTTCCTTGGCGGCCTGGGCCACGTAGACCTTGGCGACCGAAGTTTCGAGGGGCGACGGCAGGCCGATAGCCGTATTCGCCGCAGCGCGGTATGTCAACAGCTGCGCCGCTTCGAGCTTGACCTTCATCTCCGCCAGGATCCACTGCAGGCCTTGGAAGTCGGCCAGCTGGCGGCCGAACTGCTCACGCTCCTGCACATACTGCAGGGCGAACTCGAACGACGCTTGCGCTGAACCAAGCATGCGCGAGATGCTACCCAGACGCTCGCTGTTGTAAACACTGATCAGCTTGCCGAAGGCATTGCCCTCGGCCAGGATATTGGCCTTGGGAATACGGCAGTCGTCGAAGAACAGTTCGTACTGGCGTTCGCCGGCCATGTTCTCCGAGCCGTTGCCGATGGTCAGTCCCGGCGCATCGTGCGGCACGATCACCGCGCCGATGTCGCTGGCGCGGCCGGTCGTGCCGAAGCGGCAATACAGCATCGTGTAATGATGCGCCTTGGCCGCGCTGATGAAGATTTTCTGGCCGGTGATGACCACCTCGTCGCCCTCGATGCGGGCGCGGGTCGTCATCGCCGTGGCAGCCGAGCCGGCATTCGGCTCGGTGATGCCGATACTCACGCCGATATCGCCGCGCGCCACGCCGGTCACGTACTGCGCCTTCTGCTCGTCCGTGCCCAGCTCGAGAATCGCGCCGATCGCCCCGGTCGAGGTCCGGTGCGTCAGTCCGCCCATGGTGGAATCCACCTTCTGGATGGTCTGGATCAGCAGCAGCGTATCCAGCAGCGGCAGGCCCATGCCGCCGTATTCGGTCGGCATGTTCAGGCCGAGCAGGCCATTCTCGGCCATCGCCTTGCGCAGCTTTTGCAGCGGCGCGAAATCGCCACGCTTCTCGCCCTCGTGCGCTTCCTTGGCCAGCGGCAGCAGCTGCGTGCACAGCTTTTCGGTAGCGGCGATCAGCTCGCGCTGATCACCCGTGAGTTGAAAATCCATGTTGCTTCCTTAATTCCTTAGCGTTGCAGCGTCGAGTCGAACACTTCGCCCAGCTCGGACGCACCGATGATCTGCGCCGTGCGGTCGTGGCCGACGTGCAGGATGTGCGTATCGAGGTCGCGCAGCATGCGGCCCAGCGGGAACTCGTCGAACAGCGCGGTCGAACCCGACAGCATGATCAGCTGGTCGCGCGACTGCAGGGCAGCGTGGGCACAGATCGCCTTGGCACGCATCGAGGCCAGCTCGGCACGCTGGATGTCCTTGCTGCGCCACGTGTCGATGGCGTTCTCAAAGGCCACTTGGGCACCGTACAGGGCGGTGCTGATTTCGCCGATGCGCAGCTGGGCAAACGCATCCTTGCCGCGGCCACGTTTCACCAGGCCATCCTTCACCCACATGTACATGCCTTCGAGCATGCCCAGGTAGTTGGCGGCGAAGCCCAGGTGGAAACGGCCCTGCCAGCGGCCGGCGGGGTATGCGCCCGGCTCGCCCAGCACATGGTTCTGGTCGATCATCACGTTGTCGAGGTAGATCTCCGGGCTCGGGCACGAACGCATGCCGGTCGGACGGTACCAGTTGTCGTTCTGCGACACGCCCTTCATACCCGGCTCGACGATCACCATCAGGTGCGACTTGAAGTAGTCGGTCTCACCTTCGATGGTCGCGAAGATCACGGCCAGGCCACGGTCGAAACCGTTGGTGGCGTAGTTCTTGTTGCCATTGACGATGTAGCCGCCATCGACCTTCTTGGCCGTGGTGCGCAGCACGTACATGTGCTTGCGGTTGGCTTCACTGCCGACGAACGACGACAGCTTCATTTCCTTCATCATCGGCTCGATGAACAACTTGCGCTGCTCGTCGGTACCGATTTCGTCAATGGCCCAGGCCACGTGGTTCTGCACCTGCATGCAGTGCGCCGTGCCGGGCGACACGCGAGCAACGGTACGGATCGACTGGTAGAACGTCGCCGGATCTTCATCCGACAGCACGTTGCTGCCGAGGCCGCCATGCTTGCGCGACACGGTCGTGGTCAGCAGGCCGCGTTCGAACAGGTCCTGCAGGTTCTCGAGCGGCATTTCGACGTTGTCGAAGTACTTCGCCTCACGCTCACGGAACTTGGTCTGGACGAGCTCATTCAGCTCGGTCAGCAGGGGGGTCTTCAACACTTCGTGCGAATCGAAATTCATGGTGTCTCCTGGACGGGAACAGGTTTTTGTACCAGCGCAATATGGGGTTGCGCTGTCTTGGCGGAAGTATCGACTGCCGGTGCTGCGGTGTTCGCTGTCACATTCGGAATCGATTCGGAAAAATGGCATGCAGCCCAGTGGCCGGGGCCGATCTCGCGCAGCTTGGGTTTTTCGCTACGACAACGATCGACGGCGTGCGGGCAACGTGGATTGAACGGACATCCGGGCGGCGGATTCATCGGCGAGGGGATTTCACCCGATACCAGCTTGGCCGACCCGCCGCCGCTGCGCGACTCCACCGAAGCGATGAGCGCCTGGGTGTACGGATGGCGCGAATTGCGGACGATGTCTTCGGTCGCACCGATCTCCATGAACTCACCGAGATACAGCACGCCGATGCGCTTGCTCATGTACGCCACGACCGCAAGATCGTGGGAAATCAGGATGTACGTCAGGTCGAGCTGGCCTTGCAGGTCCTTCAGCAGGTTCAGGATCTGCGCCTGGATCGACACGTCGAGTGCCGACACAGGCTCGTCCAGAACCATGCACTTGGGATTCGGACCGAGTGCACGGGCAATCGACACACGCTGACGCTGGCCACCCGACAGTTCATGCGGGAAGCGGCGGCCACCGTCACCCGGCAGGCCCACCAGTTCGAGCAGCTCCTTCACGCGCTTTTCGCGCTCAGCGCCACTCAGCAGCTTGTGGATACGCAGCGGCTCGTCGATGATGTTGCCGATGCGCATGCGCGGGTTCAACGAGCTGAACGGATCCTGCAGCACCGGTTGCAGTTCCAGGTGGAACTGGTCGAGTTCCTTGCCGCGCAGGCCGGCCAGATTCTGGCCGTTCAATTCAATCGAGCCAGCCGTAGCAGGCTCGGCCAGCATCAGCATCTTGGCGATGGTGGTCTTGCCCGAGCCCGACTCGCCCACCAGACCGAACGTCGTGCCCGCCTCGACCTCGAACGAGACGCCGGCGACCGCATGCAGCGGCCGCGCACGGCCGAACAGGCCGCGGCGCACGTCGTAGGTCTTGCGCAGACCCTCTACCTTGAGAAACGATTGACTCATCAAGCCACCTCCGAAACCGATTTTTCCGAACGCACGGGAATACCGGCCAACACGCCGGCCAGCGACTCCTGCGTGCGCCAGCAGGCAGTGCGGCGGCCGGAGTCGCCCCACTCGAACCAGTCCGGATACTGGCTGCGGCATTGCTCGATGGCATGCTCGCAACGCGGCTCGAAACGGCAGCCCTGCGGCAGGCGCGCCAGCGTCGGCTGCTGGCCGGGAATCGCCGACAGCCGGTTGCTGTAGGTCGCCAGCGACGGCACTGCACTCAGCAGGCCGATGGTGTACGGGTGCGTCGGCTGGGCGAACACCTCGTTGATCGGCCCCGTCTCGACGATGCGGCCACCGTACATGATGGCGACGTCATCGCAGAACTGCGCGGCCAGATGCAGGTCGTGCGTCACGAACACAATGGCCATGTTGTTCTGCTGCTGCAGGTCGCGCAGCAGCTTCAGCAACTGCTGCTGCACTGTCACGTCGAGTGCCGTGGTGGCCTCGTCGCAGATCAGCAGGTCGGGCGACATCGCCACATTAATGGCGATGGATACGCGCTGGCGCATGCCGCCGCTGAACTGGAACGGATAGCTGTCGAGGCGTTCTTCGGCAGCCGGAATCTTGACCTTCTCCAGCACTTCGATGGAACGGCGACGCAGCTCCGCCTTGTTGGTAATACCCTGGTGCACGCGGAAAATCTCGCTTACCTGGTCGCCAATGGTCAGCAACGGGTTCAGCGAGGTCATCGCGTCCTGCAGGATCATGCCGATTTCCTTGCCGCGCACCTTCTGGATCTCAGCGCGCGACATCTTCGCCAGGTCACGGCCCTTGAACAGCACCTCGCCGCCCATCAGCCTGCCGCTCGATGGCAGCAAGCCCAGCATTGACAGGCAGGTCATGCTCTTGCCCGAACCGGATTCACCGACCAAGGCTAGGGAACGTCCGGCGCGGACTTTCAGGCTGACGTTGTCGACCGCGGTGACGATGCCCGCGCGGTTGCGCAGCATCGTCGTCAGGTTCTTCGCTTCCAGAATGACTGTCATGACCACGCTCGCTGCATGTTGGGGCTCAGCCAGTCGCGCAGGGCGTCACCGAGCTGGTTGGCGGAAAGCACGGCTGCCATCAGCACCATGCCAGGAATACCGCAGATCCACCATGCGGTTTCGAGGTAGCCACGGCCGTCGGCGATCATCGATCCCCACGAGGCGGTCGGCGGTTGCACACCCAGGCCCAGGAACGACAGCGTCGCTTCCAGGATGATGATGATGCCAACGTCCAGCGTCGCCAGAACGATGAAAGTGTTGATCACGTTCGGTACGATGTGTGCCAGGATGATGCGGATCTTCGATGCACCGGCCAGCTTGGCCAGCAACACGAAGTCGCGCTGCCGCAGGGACAATGCTTCCGAACGCGTCACGCGGGCAAAGCGCGCCCAGTTGGCGAGGCTCAGCACCACGATCAGGTTGAACATGCTGAAACCGATCGCGCCCACCAGCACCAGTGCCAGGATCACCGCCGGCAGTGCCAGCTGGATGTCGGCCAGGCGCATGGCGACGGCGTCCACGGCACCGCCGATATAGCCGGCGGCGATACCGATCAGGCTGCCGACGATACCGGCCAGCATGACAGCGGACAGCGCCACGTACAGCGACACCTGCGAACCCCAGATGACCCGCGAGAGAAGGTCGCGCCCCAGCTGGTCGGTACCGAACCAGTGTTCGGCCGAAGGCGGTTTGAGGATGTCCGACAGCGAGATCGCGTTCGGATCATGCGGAGCGAACACGCCGGGGAACAGCGCCACGGCAACGATAGCAATCGCGATCAGGGCAGCGATGCCGACCTGCAGCTTGGCCAGCATGCGGCCACGCGAGGTACGGGCCTGCGGCGCCGGCAGGCTGGGGTCAGCCGGCACCTGTCGCAGTTGGATAGTGGGTGTATCACGCATAGCGAATCCTTGGATCGATGTAGGCATAGAGGATGTCCACGCCAAGGTTGACCAGGGTGAAGATCAGTGCGCCAACGGTCACGGCGGCCTGAACGACGGCATAGTCGAGATTGGAAATCGACTCGAGGATGAGACGTCCCACGCCCGGCCAGGCAAAGATGAACTCCACCGACACGGCGCCGCCCATCAGGATGCCGAACTGCAGCGAGGTGAACGTGATCATCGGCAGCAGCGCGTTGCGCAGCGCATGCTTGCGGATGATGGTGCGCTCCGGCACGCCTTTGATACGGGCCAGCTTCACGTACTCGGAATCCATCACCTCGCTCATGCTGGAGCGCGTCAGCCGCATGATGCCGGCCGCCGAATACCAGCCCAGCGCAATCGCCGGCAGGATGAGGTTACTGATGCTGCCGTAGCCGCTGGTTGGAAACCAGGAGAGCTCGATCGAGAACAGCCGGATGAACAGCAGGCTGAACAGGAACGGCGGCGCGGCCTGTCCGAGTACACCGAACACCGTGGCAATCTGGTCCACCACGCCGTCGCGGCGCACGGCCGAGATCACGCCGAGCGGCACACCGATGAGGATGCCGAAGGCCAGCGCCGTCACCGTCAGCAGTAGCGTCGGACCCAGTGCATGCAGCACCACGTCGAGCGCCGGCAGCGCAAACCGGTAGGACATGCCCAGGTTGCCCCGGAACAGATCCAGCAGGTAAATGCCGTACTGCACGATCAGCGGCTTGTCGAGTCCCATCTGGTGACGCAACACCTGGCGGTCGGCCTCGGTGGCCTCTGGCGGCAGCATCAGGTGCGTGGGATCGCCGATCAATCGGATGATCAGGAAGATGATGATGGTCACCAGCAGCACGGTGACCAGCGACTGCCCGAATCGTTTGAGGATATATCTGATCATGTCGCCTCCGCCTGCTGTGGCGCGCGCGCCTGGAGCGTTTGCTCGGCACGGGCCTTCAGTTCCAGCTTCTTGATTTTCTGGCTACCGGTGAGCGGCCATTCGGTCACGAACTCGACGTAGCGCGGCACCTTGTAGCTGGCGATGTTGTCCTTGCAATACTGGATCAACGCCTGCTCGGTCACGTGCGCATCATCCTGCAGCTCGATGTAGGCATAGGCCACTTCACCAAGCCGCGCATCGGGCACGCCCACAACGACTGCCTGGCGCACGCCGGCGTAAGTCTTCAGGAAAACTTCGATTTCCTGCGTCGCGACGTTGAAGCCGCCAGGCTTGATCATTTCCTTCACGCGGCCGCGATAGATCAGGTAGCCATCCGGATCGAGCTCGCCAAGGTCGCCCGTGTGCATCCAGCCCTCGGCGTCGAAGGTCTTGGCGTCTTCGTCAGGCCGCTTGTAGTAGCCCTTCATGATGGTATAGCCCGACACGCAGATTTCGCCAACCCGGCTATGCGGCAGCACTTCGCCCGTCTCGATATCGATGATGCGGACGTGCACGCCATCGCAAGGCCGGCCGCTGGTAATGGCACGCTTCTCGAGCGGATCCTCGCAGCGCGTGCGGACCACGGCATTCGAGGTCTCGGACAGGCCGTAGGCGCTGACCAGTTCCTTCATGCCGATGGTTTCCGTCAGCCAGCGGAACGAGGCGGTCGGCAGCGGCGCGCCCGAACCGGTCCGGAGGCTCGACAAGTCGTACTTGTCGCGATCCGGATAGGCCTTGAGATCCTGCACGATGGTGTCGACGAAGTAGCTGCCGGTGATGCGCTCGCGCTCGACCGTCTCGCAGAAGATCTGCGGGTTGAACTGGTCGGTGATGACCATGGTCGAGCCGGCCAGCCACAACGCAATCGTGTAGAACGTGCCGGTAGCGGTGAACAGCGGCACGCACGACAGGTACTTGTCGGTCGTGTCGAAGCCCATGCAGTCAGCCGCATAGGCATTGTTCTGCAGCAGCGGGCCGTGGCACACCATGGCGCCCTTGGGAAACGAGGTGGTGCCGGAGGTGTAGAGGATCTGCGCCACATCGCCCGGCTTGACGCTGGCCACACGCTGCTCCAGCACCCCGTCGTCGAGCAGTGCCTTGCCAGCCGCCTCGATGGCCGCAAACGA
>AKCV02000003.1 GCA_000272025.2 Imbroritus primus | reverse complement strand
GCTGACCGTCATCATTTTTGACGACAACAAAGTGCATATGCCGAAGTTGTCGGACGGCCTGTATTACGCCAATCCGTGGTTTGATGGCTTGTATCAGCAGAGCAAGACCGCCAAGGGAAAGAGTGTCTGGCAAACGCCTGTACAGCAGGAGCGCTTCGATCACATCATCAATACAGCGTTCGCTATCAAGTCTGAACACTCCTCGCTGGTTCAGATCGCCGCCGCCGTGTCATACGTCTACCGCAGACATCTTGAGCTAACCGCTCAGGTGGAGACGTATGCGGGTGAGAAGGACTTCTACAGCGGTCTTGCACACAAGCTGGATGCCAAGCGTGAGCGCCTTGGACGCACACCGAAGGCTGAGTGCATCGACTTTTACAACACAGTCAAGCATCCAGCTTGGGTACTTTAAGGGGGGGTGAGCAATGGAAGGGTTTCGATTTAACGAAGAGTACCTGTCGCAGATCCCGGCGCTTCAGTTGCTGATCAATCTCGGATTCAAGTATCTGACACCTGATCAGGCGTTGGCTGCGCGCGGTGGCAAGACTGGAAATGTGCTGCTGGAAGAGGTTCTCCGCGAGCGCCTGAAGAAAAACAACCGCATTCAGTACAAGGGGCAGTCGTACCTCTTTTCTGAGGAAAACATCCAGACTGCCATTCAGCGGCTGAAAAACGTTAAGTATGACGGCTTGCTGAAGACCAATGAAGCGATTTATGACTTGCTGACGTTGGGCGTGGCGCTGGAGCAGTCCATCGAGGGCGACAGCAAGAGCTACACGCTCAACTTTATCGACTGGAAGAACCCTGGTAACAACGACTACCACGTCACCGCTGAGTTCTCGGTCGAGCGCAGCAAGAGCGAAGAAACGTGCCGCCCGGATATCGTCTTGTTTGTGAATGGTATTCCATTCACGGTGATCGAGTGCAAGTCGCCCAAGGTCGAGGTTGGGCAGGCGGTTTCGCAGATGATCCGCAACCAGCGGGATGAGTACATCCCCAAGCTCTTCACCTACGCTCAGTTGGTGGTTGGGGTGAACAAGAATGCTGGTCAGTACGCCACCAGCGGCACTCCAGCCAAGTTTTGGGCGTTGTGGCGAGAGCAACTTGATGAGCACCAGTTCGTCGCAGGAGCCGCCAACAAGTCACTCGCAACAGAGGACAAGGATGCCCTGTTCTCCGGCGATTTTGCCATTGCCCGCAGCTTCTTCGACGCATTGGAGCGTGAGGGTGTGCGGCAGGTCACCGAGCAAGACCGGACGATTTATAGCCTGTGTCGACCAGAGCGCTTGCTTGACCTAGCCTTGCAATTCACGGTGTTTGACGGCGGCATCCGCAAGATTGCGCGCTATCAGCAGTTCTTTGCGATCAAGCGTGTCATTCAGCGGGTTAAGAACCGGGATGATATCGGCCGTCGCTTGGGCGGCATCATTTGGCACACACAAGGGTCCGGAAAATCCCTGACGATGGTGATGTTGGCGCGTGCTTTGGCAATGGACCCTGACATCCGCAATCCGCGGGTGGTACTGGTGACCGACCGCGTTGACCTCGACAAACAGCTGGGCAATACCTTTGCCGCCTGTGGACTGTCTCCGGATCGCGCCGACAGCGGCCGTCATTTGCTGGAGCTGGTGTCAGAAAACAAGGCGCACATCGTTACTACGCTGATTCACAAGTTCGACAAGGCGCTGTCGATCAAAAAGCATATCGAGGAATCGGCCGACGTATTCATCCTGGTGGATGAAAGCCACCGGACAAACTTTGGTGGTTTCGCGGCGCGGATGCGCCAGATGTTTCCGATGGCCTGCTATCTCGGCTTCACCGGCACGCCATTGATGAAGAAGGAGAAGAACAACTTTTCCAAGTTTGGTGGATTGATCGACACCTATGCCATTGATCAAGCCGTCAAAGATGGTGCTGTCGTTCCGCTCCTGTATGAAGCCCGTCACGTCGAGATGGAGCAAAACGAAAAGGCCATCGACACTTGGTTTGAGCGGCATACGCAAGGGCTGACTGATGCACAAAAGGCAGATCTGAAAAAGAAATATAGCCGGGCTGAGATGCTCAACAAGGCAGATCAGGTGATCTATATGCGAGCCTTCGACATCAGCGAGCACTTCCGTCAAAACTGGCAGGGAACTGGATTCCGTGCGCAGTTGGTTGCACCAAGCAAGGCTGCGGCTTTGATGTACAAGAAGTTCTTGGACGACATTGGTCACGTGACCAGTGAGGTCATCATGTCCCCACCAGACACCCGAGAAGGCAATGAAGAGACCGATGACGAACCGACGGATCTCGTAGTCGCTTTCTGGGAGAAGATGATGAAGCGCTATGGGTCTGAGGAGGAGTACAACAAGCAGGTCATCAACCAGTTCAAGTATGGCGATGAGCCAGAGATCCTGATTGTGGTTGATAAGTTGTTGACCGGGTTCGACGCGCCTCGCAACACAGTGCTCTACCTCACCCGCAAGCTGCGCGAACACACCTTGCTGCAGGCCATCGCTCGTGTGAACCGTCTGTATGACGATGACGAAGGCACTCAGCCCAAAGAGTTCGGCTACATCATCGATTACGCCGGTGTGCTCGGTGAACTGGATCAGGCGCTGACCACCTATAGCGCTTTAGATGGTTACGACGAAGCGGATTTGGCTGGCGCTCTGACCAGTATCAGTGAGGAAGTCAGTAAGCTGCCACAGCGGCATGCGGATTTGTGGGATCTATTCCGGGAGGTCAAAAACCAGCACGACGAAGAGGCTTACGAACAGTTGCTTGCTGACGAGAAGCTGCGTGCTGATTTCTACGAGCGCTTGTCTGCTTATGCCAAGACCCTTGCAATTGCGATGTCATCGGAGCAGTTCATCGTCTCGACGCCGGAGAAGAAGCTGCAGTCCTATAAGAATGACTTGAAGCGGTTCACCAATCTCAAGGCCTCGGTCAAACTGCGTTATGCAGAATCGGTGGATTACCGCGACTTTGAGCCAAAGATCAAGAAGCTGCTGGATACTCACATCACTGCCAGTGAAGTGATTCGGCTGAATGATCCGGTAAATATCTTCGACGAAAAGGCGTTCAAACAAGTCGTCGAAGAGCAAGGCGAGTCGAAGGCTACTGCGGCCAAGGCCGACATGATTGCGCACGCCACCAAGAAGGCTATTTCTGAGCGCTTGGAGCAGGACCCTGCTTTCTTCGAAAAATTCTCGAAGATGATCCAGCAGGCTATTGATGATTTTCGTGCCA
>AKCV02000026.1 GCA_000272025.2 Imbroritus primus | reverse complement strand
GGGCGGTGTCGTACTGCGTCAGGTGGGCGTTGGCCTTGACATCACCCAGGTCGTTGATCGCAACGATCTCGATGTCGTGTTTCTTGCCGCCTTCATAGTGCGCGCGCAGAATGTTCCGGCCGATACGGCCATAGCCGTTGATGGCTACCTTGATGGTCATCTGGTGTCTCCGGGAAAGTGTGGATGCAGGAAATCTGGGGAATCCGGGTAGGCGGAATGGCGCTCCGCCGTGGTGGTCAGGCGGCCGGCTGCAAGCGGTGCTCCGCCAGCAGCGCTGGCAAGGCCTCGAACGAATCGATCAGCCAGTCGCCGCCCAGGGCGTCGGGCCCGTCCGGGCCGGCATAGCCGTAGCGGACGATGGCGACCGGCACCCCGGCGGCGCGCGCGGCGGCGACATCCACCGCCGAATCGCCAACCAGCAATGCATGTGCGGGTGACACGCCCAGCAGGCGGCAGGCATGCAGCAGCGGCTCGGGATGCGGTTTCATCTGGACCAGCGTGTCGCCGCCGATCAGCACCTCGCACCACGTATCGAGTCCGGTCAGCGCCAATAGCGGTGTAGCCAGTGCTTCCGGCTTGTTGGTCACGCAGGCGATGCGATAACCGAGCCGGACCAGCGCATCGAGCCCGGCCTCGACACCGGCGAACACCTGCCCCATACGGCCGTTTACGGCCAGGTAGTGACGCTCGAAGACCGCCTGCGCCTCCACCGGATCGACCGCAAGCTGCGCGGTTTCCAGCGTACGCCGGACCAGGTTGGGCACACCTTTGCCGATGAAGCCCTTGACCATCGCGAACGGCAGCGGAAACGCACCCAATTCGTCGAGCATGCGATTCGCCGCTACCACAATGTCCTCGGCGGTATCGACGAGCGTGCCGTCGAGATCAACCAAGACGGCGCGCGGCAATCCGTCCGACATGGCGCCCGGCGGGGCGTTCGGTGTACGACTCATGACTGTACCCTCGCGAGTCCCAGCGCAGCGGCCGCGACATGCTCGGCCGTCAGGCCGAAGTGGCGGTATAGCGCATCGGCCGGCGCGGACTCGCCGAAGCGGTCAAGACCAAGCGCCACGCCGGATTCGCCCACCACGGGCCGCCAGAACCAGGTAACACCGGCTTCGATGCTGAGTCGCGGCACGCCGGGCGGCAGCACGCTGTCGCGGTAGGCGGCATCCTGTTCGTAGAACACTTCCACGCACGGCATCGACACCACCCGGGCGGCGACGCCGCCCTCACCCAGGGCGCGTGCGGCCGCAGCGGCGATCTCGACTTCCGAACCGGTGGCAATCAGGACGACCTCGGGGATCGCGGGGGTATCGGCCAGCACGTAGCCACCCCGGCGGATCGCGACGATCTGCTGGGCGCTGCGCGCGAACGGCGTGAGCCCCTGGCGCGACAGCAGCAGGCAAGTCGGCCCGCTGTCGTGCCGCAGTGCGGCGAGCCACGCCACGGCGGTCTCGACACCATCGCAAGGGCGCCATACGCGGTTGTTCGGAATCAGCCGCAACGTCGCGGCATGTTCGATCGGCTGGGGCGTGGGACCATCCTCGCCGAGGCCGATGGAATCGTGCGTCAGCACATGGATGACGCGCTTGCGCATCAGCGCGGCCATGCGGATGGCATTGCGCGAGTAATCGGAAAAGGTCATGAAGGTGCCGCCGTAGGGAATGAACCCGCCATGCAGCGCCACACCGTTCATGATCGCCGCCATGCCGAACTCACGTACGCCATAGCTGACATAGTTGCCGGCCTTCTTGCCCGCCTTGTTGACATTCTCGGCATGGTTGACCCACACCGAGGCCTTGACGTTAGTGAGATTGGAGCCCGACAGGTCGGCCGAGCCACCGAGCAGTTCGGGCAGTTCGCCGACCAGCGTCTCCAGCGTCAGCTGCGAGGCCTTGCGCGTGGCGATCTTCTGCCGCAGTGGACTGTTATCGGCGAGCAGCGCCATAACATCGCTTTCCAGCGACTCGGGCAGTTCCCCTTGCATGCGGCGCATCAGGTCTGCCGCGAGGTCGGGATAGGTTGCGCGGTAGTGGGCGAAACGCGTGTTCCACTCGGTTTCCAGTTGCCGCCCGCGCGTGCGCGCATCCCAGGCGCCCGCGACATCGGGCGGCACCTCGAACGGTGCGGCGGTCCAGCCGAGCGTGTCGCGCATGGCGGCGATCTCATCGGCACCCAGCGGCGCGCCGTGCACGTCATGCCCGCCAGCCTTGGTGGGCGCGCCCTTGCCGATGACAGTCTTGCAGCAGATCAGCGTGGGCCGCGCGGTGTCGGCCTTGGCATCTGCGATGGCCTGATCGATGGCAGTGGCATCGTGGCCGTCGATATTGTCGATCACCTGCCAGCCGTAAGCGCGGAAGCGTGCCGGCGTATCGTCGGCGAACCAGCCAGCGACATCGCCGTCGATGGAGATGCCGTTGTCGTCGTACAGGCAGATCAGCTTGCCCAGCCCCAACGTGCCGGCAAGTGAGCACACCTCGTGGCTGATGCCTTCCATCAGGCAGCCATCGCCGAGGAACACATAGGTGTAGTGATCGACCACGGCGTGGCCATCGCGGTTGTAGCTCGCGGCCAGCAGCTGCTCGGCCAGCGCCATGCCGACGGCATTGGCCAGCCCCTGCCCGAGCGGCCCGGTGGTGGTCTCGACGCCGGGCGTGACATCGACTTCCGGATGCCCGGGCGTAAGCGCGTGCAACTGGCGGAACTGCTGCAGCTGCGCCAGCGGCAGCGCATAGCCGGTGAGGTGCAGCAGCGCATACAGCAACATCGAGCCGTGGCCATTCGACAGCACGAAACGGTCACGGTCGACCCAGCCCGGATTGGCGGGGTTGTGGCGCAGGTGGCGACGCCACAGGACCTCGGCCATCTCGGCCATGCCCATGGGCGCGCCGGGATGGCCGGACTTGGCCTTCTCCACGGCATCGACAGCCAGGAAACGCAGGGCGTTGGCGCAGCGCACGTCCTGCTTCATGCGATCGGGTGCATTCATCTCAAATCCTCAAGGCAACTCGGGTACGACGGGCCGCATTACTGGCCACACCAGGGCCACACCGCAGACCACACTACAGGCCGGCGCGCTTACGCTGTTCCATCATGCGCAGCACGAATGGCGTGAAAATCAGCTGCATGGCCAGCTCCATCTTGCCGCCCGGCACAACGATGGTGTTCGCGCGCGACATGAAGGAATCGTGGATCATGCTCAGCAGGTACTGGAAGTCGATGCCCTTGGGATTGGCAAAGCGGATCACCACCATGCTCTCGTCCGGCGCGGGAATCTCGCGGGCGATGAATGGATTGGAGGTATCCACGCACGGCACGCGCTGGAAGTTGACATGCGTGTGCGTAAACTGCGGACAGATGTAGTTCACGTAATCCGGCATGCGCCGCAGGATGGTGTCGGTGACAGCCTCAGTGGAATAGCCGCGCTGCGACTTGTCGCGCCACAGCTTCTGGATCCATTCGAGATTGATCACGGGCACCACGCCGATCAGCAGGTTGGGATAGCGCGCGATGTTCACCTTGTCGGTCACCACGCCGCCGTGCAGTCCTTCGTAGAACAGCAGGTCGGTGTCATCGGGAATCGATTCCCACGGTGTGAAGGTGCCGGGCGGCTGGCCGAACGGTGCCGCTTCCTCGGGGCTGTGCAGGTAGTGCCGGAACTGGCCGGTGCCGCTCTCCGAGTAGGTGCGAAACAGATTCTCAAGCTCGCCAAACAGATTGGTATCGGGCCCGAAGTGGCTGAAGTTTTTGTTGCCCTGCTGCTCGGCGTCCTGCATACGCTGCTTCATCTCGGCGCGGTCGTACTTGTGGAAGCTGTCGCCTTCGATGAGGGCAGCCTTCACGCCTTCGCGGCGGAAGATGTTCTGGAACGTCCGGGTCACGGACGAAGTGCCGGCGCCGGACGAACCGGTAATGGCAATGATGGGATAACGCTCGGACATGATGGTGACCTCAGGCGGACAGGCGGAACAGGCTGCGCTCGTTGAACAGCGGGTTGGGCAACTCCGCGCCCGGCAGCTCGTGGTGATAGCGCTCGATGCGTTCGACCTCGCTGCGCGAACCGAATACCACGCCGATGCGCTGGTGCAAAGACGTCGGCTGCACATCGAGGATCGGCTCGCGCCCCGTACTGGCGCGGCCGCCGGCCTGCTCCATGATGAAGCCGATCGGATTGGCCTCGTACAGCAGACGCAGGCGCCCTGGCTTGGTGAGGTCCTTGGTGTCACGCGGATACATGAAGACCCCGCCACGCATCAGGATGCGGTGTGCCTCGGCCACCATCGAGGCGATCCAGCGCATATTGAAATCCTTGCCTCGTGAGCCCGACTTGCCCGCCAGGCATTCCGACACATACTGGCGGATCGGCGGTTCCCAGAAGCGGCTGTTGGAGGCGTTGATGGCGAATTCCTGCGTTTCCTCCGGCACGCGCATGTCCGGATGCGTGAGCATGAAGTCGTACAGGTTGGGATCGAGCGTAAAGCCATGCACGCCATTGCCGACCGTCAGCACCAGCATGGTGGTCGGCCCGTAGAGTGCATAACCGGCGGCGACCTGCTCGCGTCCGGCCTGCAGGAAATCGGTGTCAGTGACGTCGCGCCCGCCCTCGCCCGTACCCTCGGGTGCACGCAGGATAGAAAAGATGCTACCGACCGACACATTGACGTCGATATTCGACGAGCCATCCAGCGGATCGAACACCAGCAGGTACTTGCCGCGCGGATATGGCGCGGGGATCTGGTACGGCTGTTCCATTTCCTCTGACGCCATGCCGGCCAGGCTGCCGCCCCATTCGCTTACGCGGATGAAGGCCTGGTTGCTGAGCACGTCCAGCTTCTGCTGCGTTTCGCCCTGCACGTTGATGGCGCCGTCGGCGCTGCCGTGCATACCGCCCAGCGCACCGAAAGCGACGCCGCGCGCAATCTGCTTGCAGGCTGTCGCCACGTCGAGGATGAGCGCGTTGAAATCGCCGCGGGCGTCGGGAAAGCGGCGGCGCTCCTCGATGAGGAACTGCGTCAGGGTCTTGCGCTGGTGGAATGGCATGATGCGTCTCCCGTGGTCTTATCGTATGTAGGCTTGAAATCGTCTTCCGGTATCTGTGGCCTGTCGTGCCGCATGCCCGCCGCGGCCTGGTCGCGCAGGCGCTGCATGACACCGTGGTAGCCGCCGCCAGCCTCGGGCGCGTCCGGCGCGCCAAATACCGCGCTGCCCGCGACGAA
Organism: Imbroritus primus; assembly: GCA_000272025.2. Classification (GTDB taxonomy): domain Bacteria; phylum Pseudomonadota; class Gammaproteobacteria; order Burkholderiales; family Burkholderiaceae; genus Imbroritus; species Imbroritus primus. Next base: position 511,067 of record AKCV02000026.1, on the reverse strand, counting down.
GGTATCGGCGCCCGCGTGTGCAATCGCGGCAATGTTGTCGGTCTTGACCCCGCCGTCCACCTCGAGCCACACCGGCTGGCCGCCGGTGGCGCGGTGCACGTCGATGCGCTCGCGCACGTCGCGCAGCTTGGCAAGCGTGCCTGGAATGAATCGCTGGCCCCCGAAACCCGGGTTCACGCTCATCAGCAGCACCATGTCGAGCTTGTCGAGCGTGTGGTCGAGCCAGTGGGTCGGCGTGGCGGGATTGAGCACCAGGCCTGCCTTGCAGCCATGCTCGCGGATCAGTGCCAGCGTGCGGTCGACATGACGGCTGGCTTCCGGATGGAAGGTGATGATGTCGGCGCCGGCCTTGGCAAACATGGGAATCAGCGCGTCGACGGGTTCCACCATCAGGTGCACGTCGATGGGAATCGACACATGCGGCCGGATGGCCTCGCACACCAGCGGGCCGATGGTGAGGTTGGGCACGTAATGGTTGTCCATGACATCGAAGTGCACCAGCGCCGCACCGGCCGCCTCGATGGCGCGCACCTCTTCGCCCAGACGCGCGAAGTCGGCAGACAGGATGGAAGGCGCAATGCGGACATCGACGCCCGACCCCGGCGTCGTACCATGTGCGCCCTCCGGCGCTGCAGCTTGATTCCAGACGTGCCGATTCATCTCATGCGGCCTCGAACAGTGTGCCGTGGTGCCAACGCCGTAGCGCCTCCAGATCGACCCACGGATGCCGGGCACCTGGCAGCAGCTGGATGGGCTCGTCGGGATCGCCGAGACTCGGCAGTACGACGAGCGCCTCCTCGAAATGCTGGTGCGAGGTGAAGGCCGTCGGCGTGATCACGGCCGGCACGCCGGCGGCCGTCGCGGCCTGCAGGCCGTTGTCGGAATCCTCGATGGCCAGGCACGACTCTGCCTCTACGCCGAGTTGCGCGATGGCGGCGAGATAGACATCGGGCGCCGGCTTCTTCACCGGCGTGGTGCCGGCGTCGCAGATGGCGGCGAAGCGCTTGCGCCAGTCGCTGCCGAGCGGCGCTTCGAGCAGCGCATCGAGATTGGCGGGCGTGGTGGTGGTGGCGATGGCCAGCGGCACGCCCGCCGCATTGGCTTCGTCGATGAGCCGGCGGATGCCGGGCCGCAGCGGCAGCCCACCGCCGCGTACCCGTTCCGCATAGTGACGGGTCTTGATGGCATGCACGGCGTCGATGGTCGCCGGCACGCTGCTGCCGCGCGCTTCTTCCGGATCGACCATATGCCAGTAATGCATTAGCCGCTCCTTGCCGCCAGCCACACGCAGCAGCTTGGTATACAGGACCGGATCCCAATGCCAGTCGAGCCCCACCTCGGCGAAGGCAGCATTGAAGGCGTCCAGGTGGGCGGATTCGGTATCAGCCAGGGTGCCATCGACATCGAAGATCAGGGCTTGCATGTTTACTCCTTGGCGCCCGCCTGTGCGAACACGCGGCTCGCGAGCAGATCGGGGGCGGTGATGGTAGTCAGTGCGGCATCGTCGGCCACGGCTTGCGGATCGTTGAGCAGGCGCGACGCGTGGCGCAGGCGTGCGCGGTCGAGCGCATTGCGCACGCTGCGCGCGTTGGCGAAATGCGGCTGCGCCATGCGATGGCCGAGATAGTCGGCAAACACTTCGCGGCTCTCGGCATCGAAGCGGTACTGCATGTCGTTGAGCATGAGGTCCCCAATCTGCCGCAGTTCGTCGAGCTGGTAGTCGGGAAAATCGATGTGGTGCGCAATGCGCGACGACATGCCTGGATTCGATTCGAAGAAGCGATCCATGCGGTCCTTGTAGCCAGCCAGAATCACGACCAGATCCTCGCGGTTGTTTTCCATCACCTGCAGCAGGATCTCGATGGCTTCCTGCCCGTAGTCGCGCTCGTTCTCGGGGCGGTACAGGTAGTAAGCCTCGTCGATGAACAGCACGCCGCCCATCGCTTTCTTGAGGATTTCCTTGGTCTTGGGTGCGGTGTGGCCGATGTACTGGCCAACCAGGTCGTCGCGCGTCACGGCGACCAGATGCCCGCGCCGCACATAGCCGAGGCGGTGCAGGATCTCGGCCATGCGCATGGCGACGGTGGTCTTGCCGGTGCCGGGATTGCCGGTGAAGCACATGTGCAGGCTCGGGGCGCCGGCACTCAGGCCGCGCGCGCTGCGCAGGCGGTCCACGAGCAGTAACGCAGCAATGTCGCGGATGCGCGATTTCACGGGCGCGAGGCCGATCAGTTCGCGGTCGAGCTGGGCCAGCAGTTCCTGGATGCCGGACGCTGCCAGCGCTTCGCCCAGCGTGGCGGGCGGTTGCAGCTGCTCAGGGGTCTCAGGAGCGGACATGACGTTCTCCAAGGTTCAAGGCATGGGCGCGGCCCCGGCAACTGCTGCCCGGGCCGCGCGCGGGACAGGCGCGACGCTCAGTAGCGGCTGCCCCCCCGCTTCGCCTGCGTGGCGTAGCTTTCGATCGAGTAGCGGATGGTGCGCCCCGGCTCCTCCTGGCGGACCAGGCGGAAGCCGGGTTCATCGGCCGGCCGGTTGACGATGAAGGACGTCACCACCGACTCGACGGTATGGGTGTTGTCGAACGCCGTCACGCGGATGTAGTGGTTGGGAAACGTCTTGCGGCAGTTGTTGATCTCCTGCAGGATGCCGGCGGCATCGCGCAGGTCGAACATCGGCAGGCCGAACATCTCCCAGTAGGTATTGCGCGGGTGCGGATCGTCGGTGTATTCGATGCCGACGGCCCAGCCCTTGTCGAGGCAGTAGTTCAGCTGCTTGGTGATCTGCTCGTCGGTCAGCTCGGGCAGGAAAGAAAAAGTGCCTTGTGTGATGCGCATGGTGTCCTCGCGTTCGGTAGGTTGCGGGTAGTCGATTCAGGCGACGGTTCAGTCGGCCGGTCAGGCAACGGAAGCGGTCGGCACGAAGTCGGACGTATCCGTCGGCGTGTAGTTGAAGGTGATGTCGCCCCAGGTATCGAGCGCAGCCTTGAGCGGCGTGCACCAGCGCGCGGCGTCGCGCAGGATCTCCGGACCCTCGTTGAGAATGTCGCGGCCTTCGTTGCGTGCCAGCACCATCGCCTCCAGCGCCACGCGATTGGCCGTGGCACCGGCCTGGATACCTTGCGGGTGGCCGATGGTGCCGCCGCCGAACTGCAGCACCACGTCATCGCCGAACAGATCTAGAAGCTGGTGCATCTGGCCGGCGTGAATGCCGCCCGAGGCGACCGGCATGACCTTGCGCAGCGAGGCCCAGTCCTGGTCGAAGAACAGGCCACGCGGCAGGTCCTGCCGGGTGATGGCATCGCGGCACACGTTGTAGTAGCCCTGCACGGTCAGCGGATCGCCTTCCAGCTTGCCGACCGCGGTGCCGGTGTGCATGTGGTCGACCCCGGCCAGGCGCAGCCATTTGGCGATCACCCGGAACGACACGCCGTGGTTCTTCTGCCGCGTGTAGGTGCCATGACCGGCGCGGTGCAGGTGCAGGATCATGTCGTTCTGGCGGCACCAGTTCGCCATCGACTGGATGGCGGTCCAGCCGACCACGAGGTCGATCATGACGATGACCGAGCCGAGGTCCTTGGCGAATTCGGCGCGGCGGTACATCTCTTCCATCGTCCCGGCAGTGACGTTCAGATAGCTGCCCTTGACCTCGCCGGTGGCGGCGGAGGCCTTGTTGACGGCATCCATCACGAACAGGAAACGGTCGCGCCAGTGCATGAACGGTTGCGAGTTAATGTTCTCGTCATCCTTCATGAAATCGAGACCGCCCTTCAGGCCCTCGTACACCACGCGCCCATAGTTGCGGCCCGACAGGCCAAGCTTGGGCTTGGTGGTGGCGCCGAGCAGCGGCCGGCCGAACTTGTCGAGGCGCTCGCGCTCGACGATGATGCCCGTCGGCGGGCCGGCAAACGTCTTCACGTAGGACACGGGGAACTGCATGTCTTCGAGGCGCGCGGCCTTGATCGGCTTGAAGCTGAAGACGTTGCCGATGATCGAGGCGGTGAGGTTGGTGATCGAGCCTTCCTCGAACAGCGACAGATCGTATGCCACCCAGCAGAAGTGCTGCTCGGGATTGTTCGGCACCGGCTCGACGCGGTAGGCCTTGGCGCGGTACATATCGCAGGCGGTCAGGCGGTCGGTCCACACCACGGTCCAGGTGGCCGTGGACGATTCGCCTGCCACGGCCGCGGCCGCCTCGACCGGATCGACACCTTCCTGCGGCGTGATGCGGAACAGCGCGATGACATCGGTGGCCTTGGGCTGGTAGTCGGGTTCCCAGTAGCCCATCTCGCGATACTTCATGACGCCCGCGTCGTAGCGCTTGCGGGGCTGTGCAGTCACGGCTTTGTCAGGTGCGTTCATTTTCGGGTCCTCATTGGCGACGGGAGTGGAGTCAAAAAGTGGTGTCGAGAATTTGTGTCAGTGAGGAAACGATAATGAAATAGATGTATCAGGTAAATTCAGATATTCTTTGCCTCTATATAAGCTATGACTTAACTATCATGTCGCTGCTCCGTTCTCTGACCCTGCGCCAGCTGCAGATCTTCGTCACCGCCGCGCGCCACGCCAGCTTTGTTCGCACGGCGGAGGAACTGCACCTGACCCAGCCCGCGGTATCGATGCAGATCAAGCAGCTCGAGGGCGTGGTCGGGCTACCGCTGTTCGAGCGCGTGGGCCGCACGCTCGCCCTGACCGAAACCGGCGACCGCCTGCTGCACCACGCCTCGCGCATCCTCGGCGAGGTGAAGGACGCGGAAGACGGCCTGCAGGGCTTGAAAGGCATCGACCGCGGTTCGATCACCATCGGCATGATCAGCACGGCCAAGTACTTCGTCCCGCGCCTGCTGGCGGAATACACCAAGCGCTATCCCGGCGTGGACGTGCATATCGCCGAGGGCAACCGCGAGAAACTGCTGCGCATGCTGCAGGACAACGTCATCGATCTCGCGGTGATGGGCCGCCCGCCGGTGGAACTCGATGCCATTTCCGAGCCGATCGCCACCCATCCGCATGTGCTGGTCGCGGCCATCTCGCACCCGCTGCAGGCTGCCGAACGCTTCGATTTGCAAGAACTGCGCCACGAGACTTTCCTGCTGCGCGAACCAGGTTCCGGCACGCGTACGGTGGCCGAGCAGATGTTCCGCAATCACCTGTTTACGCCGGCCAAAGCGGTCACCCTGGGCAGTAACGAAACCATCAAGCAGGCTGTCATGGCGGGCATGGGCATCAGCCTGTTGTCACTGCACACTCTGTCACTCGAGTTGCGCACCCGGGAGATCGCCATCCTCGATGTGGCGGGCACGCCCATCGACCGTGTCTGGCATATCGTGCACATGCGCAGCAAGCGGCTGTCGCCGGCCAGCGAGGTGTGCCGCAGCTTCGTGCTCGAGCATGCCGCCCCTTACCTGCAGGAGCGCTATCTGGGCTTGATGCGGCACCACGCGCCGCCGCAGGCACGTACCGCCACGCCGCCACCAGCCTGACACCCGCCTCCATCGCCGGGCAGGGCTGAAGGCGTGCCGAGCCGGTATAATCCGGGCTTGCCTTTATCGGCCTCAATCGCTCATCCGCGCTTGCGCGCACACCGCGCACGGCCGCCCGTTCTTGCAGATCGCCATGCAGATCATCAACATTTCCGCCTACAAATTCATCACGCTCGACGACACTGCCGAGCTACGCCCACGCATGCTTGCGCAGTGCGAACTCCACGCGCTCAAGGGCACCATCCTGCTTGCGCCCGAGGGCATCAACATGTTCCTGGCAGGACCGCGCGAGGCAATCGACGGTTTCATGGCATGGCTGAGGCAAGATGCGCGCTTTGCAGATATCGAGCCGAAGGAGAGTCCCTCCGATTCACAGCCTTTCAAGCGCATGCTGGTGCGGCTGAAGAAGGAGATCATCACCATGCGCATGCCGCTGATCCGCCCGGAGGAAGGCCGCGCGCCGTCCGTGGCGCCGGTGACGCTCAAGCGCTGGCTCGACCAGGGCCACGACGACGCCGGCCGCGAGGTGGTCTTGCTGGACACGCGCAATGCCTTCGAGGTGGATGTGGGGACGTTCGAACAGGCGCGCGATTACCGCATTGCCAAGTTCACGGAGTTTCCGGAACAAGTGGCGACGCACCGCGACGAATTCGCAGGCAAGACCGTGGTGTCGTTCTGCACGGGCGGGATCCGCTGCGAGAAGGCAGCAATCCACATGCAGGAGGCCGGCATCGAGCATGTGTACCAGCTCGAGGGCGGCATTCTGAAATACTTCGAGGAAGTGGGCGGCGAACACTACAAGGGCGACTGCTTCGTCTTCGACTACCGCACCGCCCTCAATCCACAACTGCTGCCGGCAGGACCCAAGCAGTGCTTTGCCTGCCGCGCGGTAGTCACGCCGCTGGAACAGAAATCGCCGGACTACCAGCCCGGCGTGAAATGCCCGCATTGCGCGGGGCGCCAAGGCAAGCACGGCGACACGCGCGCTGCCTGACAGACCGGCCGACACATCACCGGTCCCGCGCTGACGGTGGGCTGCCGCCGTCAGCGCGCACCCGCGATCAGGGCAGGTCGAACACTAGCACCTCGGCACCCTTGCCACCCGACACCTCCACCTGCGCGACATCCGTCAGCTTGGCGGCATCGCCGGCCTGCAGCGCCTGTCCGTTGACCGTGAGCGCGCCGCGCGCGAGGTGCACATAGGCGCGCCGGCCTGCAGCGATGGGCAGCGAGGCCTGCTCGGCGCCATCGAACAGACCGACATACAGGCGCGCATCCTGATGCATGCGCACCGAGCCTTCCGCGCCGTCCGGGCTGGCCACCAGACGCAGGCGGCCGCGCTTGTCGGCATCATCGAAGTGTGCTTCCTCGTAGCCCGGGGTCACGCCCTGGCGATCCGGCACGATCCAGATCTGCAGCAGGTGCGTGCTACCGCCGGCATGGTTGAATTCCGAGTGCTGCACACCCGTGCCCGCGCTCATGCGCTGCACGTCGCCAGGACGGATCACGCTGCCGTTGCCCATGCTGTCCTTGTGCGCGAGTTCACCGTCGAGCACGTAGGTAATGATCTCCATGTCGCGGTGGCCGTGGGTGCCGAAGCCCTGGTGCGCGGCGATGCGGTCGTCATTGATGACGCGCAGCGGGCCGAAGTGCATGTGGGCCGGATCGTAGTAGTCGGCGAAGGAAAAGCTGTGATACGACTGCAGCCAGCCATGGTCGGCATATCCGCGTTCCGCGCTCTTTCTGATTTCAATCATTTTGATGATCCTCCTGAATGGCTGTCCGGCGGGCCAGGCTCCACGTGATCGGACGATGGAACGGCTTCCGGCATCGCATGCTTTGCATGATAGGTGGTGTGCGCTATAGTGAAGCGCATGCCATTTGATGCAATTCTTCAGTAAATCTGAATATGCCGCTCTCCCTCGAATCCCTGGAAGTGCTGGACGCCATCGAACGCAAGGGCAGCTTTGCCGCTGCGGCCCATGAAATGGGCAAGGTACCGTCCGCCCTCACCTACGTGGTCCGCAAGCTCGAAGAAGATCTCGACGTGCTGCTGTTCGACCGCCGCCGCCACCGCGCTGAACTGACGCCGGCAGGCCGTGCCCTGCTCGACGAGGGTCGTCACCTGCTGCACGCGGCCGACGAACTGGAACGGCGTGTGAAACGGCTGGCGACCGGCTGGGAATCGACGCTGACCATCGTGGTCGACGACCTCATCCACTTCCGCGCGCTGCTGCCGGTGATCCAGGATTTCTATGCGGACAACCAGGCGACGCGGCTGCGCTTTGCCAAGGAAGTACTCGGCGGCACCTGGGATGCGCTGGTCTCCAACCGCGCCGACCTGCTGATCGGCGGCGCCTACGACGTCCCCAGCAGCCAGGGCTACCAGACGCGCCCGCTGGGCCAATTGCCGTTCGTATTCGTGGTGGCTGCGCAGCATCCGCTGGCTACCGTGCCCGGCCCGCTTTCCGGCCCGACCATCGCCCAGCATCGCAGCGTGGCCGTCGGCGACACGTCGCGCAACCTGCCGGCGCGCACGCACGGCATCATGGCCGGGCAGGATGTACTGGTGGTGCCGACGATGCGCGACAAGGTGGATGCACAGGTACGCGGACTTGGCTGCGGCTGGCTGCCGGCGCCGCTGGCGCAACCGTACATCGAGTCCGGTGCGCTGGTGCCCAAGGAAACGCTGGAAGTTCGTGCCCCCGGAACCTTCCAGGTGGCATGGCGGACGGCCAACCGTGGCAAGGCATTGCAATGGTGGGTAAAAAAACTCGAGGACACGCGCCTCGCGGAGGCCCTGCTCGTCCAGCCGCCGGTGTGACATGACAGGCGTTCGCTACCGGGGCCGCTTTGCTCCCTCGCCCACCGGCCCGCTGCATCTCGGCTCACTGGTGGCGGCCCTCGCCAGCTGGCTGGATGCGCGCGCCCACGACGGCGCCTGGCTGGTCCGCATCGAGGACATCGACCTCCCGCGCTGCATCCCGGGCGCCGCAGAGGACATCCTCGCCACACTCGCTGGCTTTGGTCTGCTGCCCGATGCACCACCGCTGTGGCAAAGCACGCGCTCGGCGCAGTACAGCGCGGCCCTCGACCGGCTGCGCGACCGCGGCATGCTGTATCCCTGCGGCTGTAGCCGCAAGGACATCACCGAAGCGCTGACCCGTGTGCGCCAGCGCCACCAGACGCTCGGCTATCCCGGCACCTGCCGCGACGGGCTGCACGGCAAGCCGGTGCGCGCCTGGCGCGTACGCGTGCCGGAGGCGGGACAGGACACGGTCTGCTTCGACGATCGCTGGCAGGGCCGCTTCTGCCAGCCGCTGGCTGACGATGTGGGTGATTTCGTGCTGAAGCGGGCCGACGGCTTGTGGGCGTATCAGCTGGCTGTGGTGGTGGATGACGGCGAGCAGGGCATCACCGACATCGTGCGGGGCATGGACCTGCTCGATTCAACGCCACGGCAGATCCATCTACAGCATCTGCTGGGCCTGCCGCAGCCGCGTTACCTGCACGTGCCGCTGATTCTCGACGCACACGGCGACAAGCTGAGCAAGCAGACGGGCGCCACCGCCATCGATCATCGCGAGCCGCTGGTAGCACTGCAAAAGGCAGCGCGTCATCTGGGTCTGGAGATCGCCGCGCAGGACCGCGCGGCGTTTCTGGAACAGGCTGTGCGCGCGTGGCGCGCCCGCCATGCCTTGCCGGCCTGATATCGGGTATCGAAGACCGGCAGGACGATCAGGATGTCGATCAGGCCTTGCGAGCGAGGCCACCGAGCAAGGCTGCCACGGGACGCTTGCCAGGCTTGACCGGCGCACGGCTGCGCTCGGCAGCCGGGGCTTCAGGCATGGCCTTCGTGGCGGTCGGACGCGCCACTTCCTCGTAGGGTCTGGAGAAGATGGGATCGTCCGGCACGCGCGGTGCACTCGGCAGGCGGCGCGGCTCGTATCCGTGCCCGTCGGCACGGCCATCGCCACGGCGCTCGCTACGCTCGCCGCGTCCGCCACGATCACGCCCATAGCGTTCGCTGCGCTCGCCACGGTCGGCGCGCTGGTAATGATCGCCACGCTCACTACGCTCGCCACGGCGGTCTTCTTCCATCGCGAAGCCCTGCAGTTCGGCACGGGGCACCGCACGCTTCAACAGCTTCTCGATATCGGCCAGCAGGCGCTCGTCACCGGGCGCGCACAGCGACATGGCATCGCCGGTCGCGCCGGCACGTCCGGTCCGGCCGATACGGTGGACATAGTCTTCCGCGTTGTACGGCAGATCGAAATTGATCACGCACGGCATGTCGGCAATATCGAGGCCGCGCGCCGCTACATCCGTAGCCACCAGTGCATCGATGGTGCCCTGCTTGAATCCCTCGAGCGTCTGCATGCGCTCGCTTTGTGTCTTGTCGCCGTGAATGGCCGAGGCATTGATGCCTTCGCGCTCAAGCTGGCGCGCCAGGCGCGAACAACCCAGCTTGCTGTTGGTAAAGACGATGCACTGCTTGGGCAGGCCCTGCTCGGCGCGCTGCTTCAGCAGGTGGACGACTGCTGCCTGCTTGCGTGCCTCGGGCACCATGAAGACCTGCTGGGTCACATTGGACGATGCGGAGTTGCTGCGCGCCACCTCGATGGTGACCGGATCGCGCAGGTAGCTCGCTGCCAGCTTCTTGATATCGCCCGAGAACGTCGCCGAGAACAGCAGCGTCTGGCGCTGTGCCGGCAGCAGGTTGAGAATGCGCTGGAGATCCGGCAGGAAGCCCATGTCGAGCATGCGGTCGGCCTCGTCTAGCACCAGCATCTGCACCTGCGACAGGTTGACCGTCTTCTGCTGCACGTGGTCGAGCAGGCGGCCCGGCGTTGCCACCAGGATTTCCACGCCGCGCCGCAGTTCGGCGGTCTGCGGATTCATGTCGACACCACCGAACACGACGGTGCTGCGCAGCGCGGTGTGCTTGGCGTACTTCGCCACGTTATCGTAGACCTGGTCAGCCAGTTCGCGCGTCGGCGTCAGCATCAGGGCGCGCACTGGGTGGCGCGCCGGCGAGGTGCTGGTGCTGGCGAACGGCAGCAGGCGCTGGATGATCGGCAGCGAGAATCCCGCCGTCTTGCCGGTGCCGGTCTGGGCGGCGCCCATGACATCGCGGCCCTGCATCACCACCGGAATGGCCTGCGCCTGGATCGGTGTGGCCACGCGGTAGCCCTGCTCGGTGATGGCGCGAAGAATATCGGCGTGCAGGCCGAAGGAGTCGAACGTGGTGTCTGCTTGAGCTGTGTCTGTCATGGATGGGTAATGCGTGCGGGCGGCGGGCGGGAGTTGGGAGCAGGCAGGAGAACCGTGAATCGGCGCCTCGGCCGACCGTGCCGGGCATGATATGTGCCCTGCGGGATCGCTCGCGTTCCGCAAAAATCGGGCGCCAGATGCGCCACTAAAACGTTGATTATATTACGTTTGACTCGCAAGAACGAATCCGGGCAGCGAGAAGGCGCGCGACCGGGGCATTTATTGCCGTCAAAACAACACCCCTGCGACAAGACGTGGGGAGCCTACGGCTGGAACGGCCACCATCCGGCTGTCCGCCCGGCATGCCGTACACGCCGCCCTGCTCCGCTTTCACAACGCGGCGGGGGCGGGCTGCCGGGAACCAAGCAATCCGCTCAAGCGGCCCCAAGCTGCCGGATCAGCCACTCGATGAATAGCCGAACCTTGGCCAGATGCTGCTGATTCTTGCGGTAGGAGAGGAAATGCGTCTCGCGCGCGAGCGTCTGGAACACGGACGCGCCCACCGGCACCAGCTCGCCGCGGGCCATCTCGCGCTCGGCGAGCCGCACGCTTTCCAGCACCACGCCCACGCCATCGACCGCAGCCGAAATCGCCAGCGCGCCCCGGTCGAACGACGTACGCGGCCGCGCGGGGCACACCATGCCATTGGCGGCAAACCAGTCCTGCCACGTCACGGGGCTGAGCTGCGAGTCGATCAGCGGCAGGCGCTGCATCTGCTCGGGAAGGCTGCTTGCTGCATCCAGCAGGCGCGGCGAGACCAGCGGCACGATCTGCTCCGCCCCCAAGGACCGCACCACCAGGCCGGGACGCTCCGCTGCCGCGCCATACGTGATGGCGATATCGATGTCTTCCATCTGCGTCAGGTCGATGAGCGCAGAGCCGGAGCGCACGCGGATGGTGATGTCGGGATAGGCCTGCATGAACTCCGGCAGACGCGGACTCAGCCATTTCACCGCGAAGCTGTGCGAGCTGAACACCGTGAGCACCTGCGCGGCCTGGGCCTCCGCAACCTCGTTGCAGGCCGCCTCGATGCGGTCGAAGGCACGCGACAGGTGATCGCGCAGCCGCCGTCCTTCCGCTGTCGGTTCGACGCGGCGATTGCGCCGGATGAACAGCTTGCGGCCGAAATACTCCTCCAGCTCGCGGATCTGGTGGCTGATCGCGGACTGGGTCAGATGCAGCTCGTTGGCCGCGAGCGTGAAACTTTCATGGCGAGCGGCGGCTTCGAACGCGCGCAGCAAGACGAAATTGGGAATGCGCCGCATGATCTCGAAATTCATGAACCTCATTCATGTTTTCATGAACAGTCATCGTTTGTCAATCCGGTGCGGGACGGCGACCATGCAAGGGTCTCCCACCCTTATTTCCCCAAGGAGCTGTCATGGCAGCAGTACTCGACCAACCGCTAGAAAAACTGACGACTGGCGACCGCATTTCCATTTATCAGCCCGAGCAGGCTGGCCTGATCTACCCTGAACTGCCCACCTTCGCAACCCACGCTGAACACCGCCAGCACCTCAAGGAACGCCTGGTCGCCGCCTGCCGCGCCTTTGCCCTGCAAGGCTTCGATTATGGCTTTGCCGGCCACCTGACGGTGCGCGACCCGGAATTCCCGGATCTGTACTGGACCAACCCGATGTGCGTGCACTTCTCGCAGGTCAAGGTCTCCAACCTGATCCTCGCGGATCACGAAGGCAAGGTCGTCGAAGGCCAGTACGCCATCAACCGTGCCGGCTTCGTGCTGCATGCCGCCGTGCATGAAGCGCATCCGGACATCGTCGCCATGTGCCATGCGCACACCACCTACGGCACGGCCTTTGCCGCGCTGGGCAAGCCGCTCGACCCGATCTCGCAGGACGCCGCGGCGTTCTACGAAGACCACGTGGTGATCAAGAGCGAAGCCGGCCAGGTGGCGGTGGAAAAGAAGGCCGGGCCGAAAGTCGCCGACTGGTTCAAGGGCGTGAAAGCCGCGATCCACCAGAACCATGGTTTGCTGACCGCCAGCCGCCACAGCATCGAATCGGCGGCGTTCTGGTTCATCGCGCTGGAGCGTTGCTGCCAGCAGCAGCTGATGGTGGAAGCCACCGGCAGCAAGCCGGTGTTCGTATCGCCGGAACGTTCGCGCTACAGCCGCGAGCATGTGGGCAGCGAGTACATCGGCTGGCTGCACTTCCAGCCAATCTGGGATCAGTTGGTGAAGACCCAGCCGGATATGTTCGATTAAAATTGCGGCCCTATTGCAGCCCTTGCCCCGGACCCGCTCACGAGAGCGGGTCCGGGGTTTTCGTTTGTGCAATCCGGGTATCGCGCGCATGTGCCGGTGCTTGCAGTGCAGGCGGTCATGAGGATGTTCCGCGCAGACCTGTCCCGAATGAAAAAAAAGCCTGCCATACAGACAGGCTGAAAGGCCGTTTAGGCCCACCGTACGAAGACGACAAGAGCGGCTTGAGCAGCAGGAACCACTACTTTCGCGCAAGCGCCAGACCCCCGATGATCCTTGCCGGGGGCTTTCACATTTACAGGGACATTGGCTGCAATCGCGCCCTGAGCAAATTGAACCCGATGGCAACGCAGAACAGGAGCGAGGCACTCAGTGCGATGCTGGCCGACGTGCCGATCACTTCCACGGCCAAACCGACTGTCCATACCCCAGCCGCCTGCCCAGCAGCGTGCAGGCACGCAAACAGCGCGACCGCCGTCCCTCGCCGCGTCGGCTCCATTTGGCTGGCTTCGAGCTGCAGCGCGTTGTGAAACATGTAGAAACCCACTCCGCTCAGAAAGCAGCCGGGAAGCGCCCACCACCAGGCAGGCGAGACGGCGATTCCAATCAATGCGGTTCCCGCAATTCCGCCAGCCCACAGCACGATCGTAGAAGCGTGGACGCGAGCCAGCCGCGACGATTGCCACGCAAACACCACCCCCCCCAAACCAAACAGTGCCAGTGTTGACCCCGCCGTAGCAAGCGGAATGCCGTGCTGCGTATGCAGATGCGTGGCCACAAAGGCAAACGCGCCATAAAACGATCCGGCCTCGAGAAATACGGCCAGTACAACAAGACGCGCCCACCGGTTGCGCGATACAGCGACGTACTCTTTCAGCATCTTCGTCACGATCGCCGAACCATGCAGATTCTCCCGCGCAGCACTTGGGGCATAGAGTGCCGGGTAGCGCCGCAAGAAGAGGCCTGCCGCGAGAAACAGTGCAGCAAGCAGGAAGAATGGAGCGCGCCAGCCCAGATAGTCGGCGGCAATACCGCCGGCCAGTACGCCACCGGATACGCCAATCATCTGACCAATCAGAAACCGCGCCAGGGCTGTTCTCCGCTGCTGCAGCGGAATCATGTCGCCCAGCCACGCCATCGTCAGCGGAATAAGTCCGGCGGTCAGGACGCCGGCTAGCAGGCGCCCGAACAACAGCGACTCGAAATCCGGCGCCAGTGCACATAGGAGGGCAGCCAGCGCACTCAGAAAACAGCCGATCGTAATCGTGCGGTACTTCCCGAAGAGATCGCCAAGCGGTCCGTAGAACAGCAACGCAATGCCATATGACACCGAGAACACAGTGACCGTATACGACGCCATGCTGAGCGAGATGCCAAATGAACGTGATAGTTCGGGCAGCAATGGATCCATGACCCGTTGCGACATTCCGCTCCCGAATGCAGCCAGACCCAGACAGAAGGAGGCCAGGACGGGAATGACATGAGCTGGCCCGATGACCGTGCGGCTTGAGGCGGCGCTGATTTTGGACTCCTGAACGGTACGCTCCGGCGCAACTGATGCGGATGGAAATGATGGGAAACGGCTTCTACAGACCAGCAAGCGTAACGTACTTGATCTCAAGATACTCATCGATGCCGTACTTCGACCCCTCGCGCCCGAGACCGGACTGCTTTACGCCGCCAAACGGTGCGACCTCATTCGAAAACGCGCCGGTGTTGACTGCCACCATGCCCGATTCGATCGCATCGACGACACGGAATATCCTGCCGATATCACGCGAGTAGACGTAGGCAGCGAGCCCGAACTCCGTATCGTTCGCCATCTGCAGTGCCTGCGCCTCGCTTCGGAAACGAAACAGCGGTGCCACCGGGCCAAAGGTCTCTTCCCGCGATATCAGCATCTCCGGGGTGACATTGGTCAACACCGTCGGCTCGTAGAACCGGCCACCCAATACGTGACGCCGCCCACCAGTCAGCACGCTGGCGCCTTTTTGCACCGCGTCCGCAACGTGGGACTCGACCTTGCCAAGCGATTCTTCCTCGATCAACGGCCCCACTTCGATACCCGGATCTGCACCCCGCCCAACACGCAGCTCCGCAACCGACTTTGCCAATTTTTCGGCAAAGATGTCATATATCCCCTCCTGCACATAGATGCGGTTTGCGCAGACACACGTTTGGCCGGCATTGCGATATTTGGAAACCATGGCCCCTTCGACCGCGGCGTCAATATCGGCATCATCGAATACGATGAAAGGTGCATTGCCGCCCAGTTCCAAGGACAGCTTCTTGACGGTACTCGCGGACTGCCGCAGCAGGATGCGACCCACTTCTGTCGATCCCGTAAAGGAGATCTTTCGCACACGCGGATCATCGCAGAAAGCGCGGCCAATTTCCTGAGCTGCGTCTTTGTCGCCAACCACGACATTGAACACGCCCGCGGGAAAGCCGACCTTGTGGGCTAGGTCGGCCAGCAGCAAAGCCGTGAGCGGCGTCGATTCCGCTGGCTTGACGATCACGGTGCATCCCGCCGCCAGAGCGGCCGCGCATTTCCGGGTGATCATTGCCAGCGGGAAATTCCACGGCGTCACCGCGACCGCCACACCGATGGGTTCTTTATAGACCAGCAGTTTCCGTCCGGGCACCGGCGACGGGATCACGTCCCCATAAACGCGTTTGGCCTCCTCGGCAAACCATTCGACGAACGACGCGCCGTACATCACTTCCGCCTTTGCTTCCGCGAATGGCTTGCCCTGTTCCGCCGTGATCTGCCTGGCAAGCACATCGCTGTGAGCCAGTATCTGGTCATGCCAGGCCCGCAACAGAATGCTTCGGTCCTTTGCCGGCACGGCCTTCCAGCGCGGTAGCGCACGATGGGCTGCTTCGATGGCGTGTTCAGCGTCCTGTGCCCCCATGTTTGGCACCGAGGTCAGCGTGTCACCGCTCGCCGGATCAACCACGGCAAACTCCTTTCCGGACCGCGCGCTCACCCATTGGCCGTTGATATATCCCATGATTCCTGATGATTTATGTATTCGAGAAAATGGCCGCCAGCGAACCTTTCCGGGCTGCTGCTGGCCATGCATGCACACTCAGCGGATTTCCCGTCCCGCGATCAGCTTGTACATCACGGTATGGTCAATCGATTGCTTGAAAGACGCGGCGGCACCACCCCACAGCTTACCCATCTGGTCACCGAGCTGGAGAGGCTGGCCCGTACTGCGCGCGAGGTCCAACGCGATTCCCACGTCCTTTGCCATGAGCTGAAGCGAGAAGCCGGAATTGAAGGTCCCCGACAGAATGAACTGCTTGACCTTGTAATCGGTCGTGCTGTTCTTGCCGGATGACTGGTTGAGAACATCCGTCATGAGCGAGAGGTCCAGGCCAAACCGCTCGGCAACCAGCAGCGCTTCCGCCGCGGAGACAAAGCTTACGGCCGCGATATAGTTGTTCAATGCTTTCAAGGCGTGTCCGCAACCGACCGAGCCGACGTGGGTAACCGAGCCGCCCATCAGGTTCAGCAGGCTGGTAGCCCGCTGAACCTGCTCTGGCTCACCGCCGACCATGACTGCCAGGGATCCGCTGGCCGCTTTCTTGACGCCACCGGACACTGGTGCATCGACGAGATGAATCTGACGGGCTTTCAATCGCTCGGCGAGTTCACGTGTACGAACCGGATTCGACGAGCTCATGTCGATAATCAGGGCAGATGGCGGCAAGACATCGACCAGCCCTTTCATGCCATCGGTCCCGAGGACAACGGCGTCCACCGCCTTCGAGTCTGGCAGCATCAGGATGACGGTCTCGATATCCTCCGACAGGTCCGAGACGCTTCGCAAACGCCTGGCCTGCGCGTGTTCTTCCACGAAGTTGTTGCTCAGATCTTCCGAGCGATCGAGCACTTCCACTGAAATGCCTGCGCTGTGAAGCACGGAAGCCATGGGATAACCCATCGCTCCCAGGCCGATAAATCCAACCCGTGTTGCAGAGGCGGCCATCAAACGCCCTCCTGGGCAAACACTTCCCGAGCGAGGCGGAAGCTTTCCAGACCGGCCGGCACACCTGCATATACGGCAACCTGCAAGAACACCTCGACCATTTCTTCCTTGGTCACGCCGTTGTTCAGCGCCCCTTTGATATGGAGCTTGAGTTCGCTGGAGCGATTCAGCGTCGCGATCATGGCCAGATTCAACAGGCTGCGCGTCTTGCGATCCAGCCCCGGCCGCCCCCAGATTTCGCCCCAGCAGTACTGCGTGACAAACTCCTGGAACGGCATGAAGAAATCATCAGCACTCTTGAGTACGGCATCGACGGTTTCCGCACCCAGCACTTCACGACGAATCTTCAGACCTTTATCAAACAGCTCTTTGTTCATTTCAGCTCCTGTCAGAAATCAACTTACGGATCAACTTACGGTTAAGCGGCGCGCCGCAACAATTTTTTGCCATTGGTCGGACTCACGCCGGATCTCGTCGGCAAAACGGGCGGGTGAATTTCCAACGGTGCTGACACCCATCTGCTGGAACCGAGCCTTTACCTCCGGATCACTCAGCACCCGGGCCGTATCCTGATAGATCTTCTCGACAATCTCCGCCGGTGTCTTGGCCGGGGCCATCAGCCCAAACCAGGCGAGGTTCTCGAAGCCGTCCAGCCCTGATTCCGCCATCGTCGGCACATCCGGCAAGATGGAGGAGCGCGTCGCACTGGTGACTGCCAGCGCCCTGAGTCGGCCAGATGACAACTGGCCTGAAACGACAGAAATGTTTCCGACTGCGAACTGAACCTGCCCCGACATCAGGTCGGGATAGATGCCTCCCTCTCCCTTGTATGGAACATGCGTTGCATCCAGCCCCGCCGCATGAAGAAATTGCTCTGCAGCCATGTGTGTTTGGCTGCCAATACCGGCGGAAGCGAAATTGAACTGGCCAGGCTTGCTCTTGAGCAACGCGATGAACTCTTTCAGGTTCTTGGCGGGAAAGTTCGTGTTGACGATCAACACATGGGGGCCGCTGACCAGTTTGGTGATCGGTGCAAAGTCACGTTTACCGTCGAATGGCAGCGTCTTATACAAGTGCGGGTTGACCGTAAGGATGCTCCCCGACGGAATGAGGAGCGTGTAGCCATCAGGTACCGCTTTCGCGGCAACACCGGTACCGATGTTGCCCCCTGCACCGCCCTGGTTATCTACCACTACGGACTGGCCCCATACACCCGCCAATTTTTGAGCTACCACGCGGGCGGCGATATCGGCACCGCCGCCGGCAACGAATGGCACCAGCAACTTGACTGGCCGATTGGGATAATCGTTGGATTTTGCATGCACGCTCCCGACGAATACTGGAGCAGCCGCAAATGGTAGAGCTGCCGCTGAAATGATCAAACGCCTGCGCACGTCATTCGTATTATTATCCATCCTCTCCTCCTTTTTTCGATCATGTTTATTCCCGTAGAATTTTCCCGATTCGATCTGCATAGACACGCATGGTCGGAATCATCTCTAGGACGTCTGCCTCGCTTTTTTCCCTTGTCGATGCATATAGCCCTACTGCCGCAAGGATATTTTTGTTTTGATCTCGAACCGGCACGGAAACACCAATAATTCCTTCAAGATAGCCGGAATTATTAATAGAAAATCCATCCTTCTTTACCTGCTCAACTTTTTTTCTCAGATCATCTGGATCTGTAATGGTGTACTTCGATAACGGTGCCCATGGCCCCGTCTCCAAATACTGCGCAACGAGCCGTTCACTCATGCTGGCCAGGAAGACATGGCCTACCGCACTGGTGTGCAATGGCACCCGCATGCCCGATTGGATATGCTGTACCCGTGTTGCTGCCTCAGCCGTAGCCACGAACTGGACGTAGCCCATGGACATGACCGCGATATTCGTTGATTCGCCGGTACGCCTCGACAAACCCGTCAACATGGACCGAATAGGCGCATAAGCGGACGTGGATGTCAGCATAAGATGCGCTAACGAGGCCATTTTTGCTGATAGGCAATATTTTCCGTAGTAAGGGGACCGCTGGATTAAACCCAATTGCTCGAGTGACTGCAGATATCTATTCGCTGTAGGGCGCGGGATTTTCAGCATATTCACAATATCGGACACTGAAACAAGTCCTACATGTGCAAATAGGTCGATTACCGAAAAAACCCGACCAAGCGGACCATCGCCTGCTTGATTCACCTCGTTTCTATCTTGCGCAGCTCGATTATTCATATGTCTTAATAAGTGTTTTGGATTGTAATTGGAATCATGAAGAATGAAAGGAGGCCAACTTCTTAAAATGAGACACATCAAATTGTGCTCAATCACGACCCCGAAGATGAGTCTCGCAAAGGCTTGAGCAGCCAAGACGACAAGAGGATGAAGGCACCCTCTACATTAGATCGAATATTGAGACATTTTTTTGCGACCATGTGCTGGCTAAGCGCTTGGCTTGCAGCTATGCAACAAAGCTCAACGACAAGCCTGTCCATGGGGCCTCTTGCGGCGGTACCGACGCTGGTCCTCACATGCCTCGATGATCTCGATCCCCTGACTTCTGCTTTCTTGCGACGTCCGTCAGTAACCGCTCATTCCTATGCACCGCGCACCAGCGGAGCAAATCACCAGGCATTTCTTGCGGCCGCGGATGCACCGCTCGCGAGACTGGAGCGACACAACATGGCTACAGCCTGCCTACACAGATACACAAAAAGAAAAAGGGTGACAGGAAAAATCCTGTCACCCTTCGATACTGCTGGTGGGCCTCCCGTGAGTCGAACACGGCACCAACGGATTATGAGTCCGCTGCTCTAACCAGGCATGAGCTAGAGGCCCTGAACGGCAGACCGCCGGGCAAGCCCGGCGGTGGTTCCGCACATTACTGCTGGCGGATCAGTTCTCTTCGAGGAAGCTCTTAAGCTTGTCGGACCGGCTCGGGTGGCGCAGCTTGCGCAGGGCCTTGGCTTCAATCTGGCGAATGCGTTCGCGTGTGACGTCGAACTGCTTGCCGACTTCTTCGAGCGTGTGGTCGGTGCTCATCTCGATACCGAAGCGCATGCGCAGTACCTTGGCTTCGCGCGGCGTGAGCGAGTCGAGCACGTCCTTCATGACGTGGCGCATCGAGTCACGCAGCGCAGCTTCGGCCGGCGCCAGCGTGTTGGTGTCTTCGATGAAGTCGCCCAGATGGGAATCGTCGTCGTCACCGATCGGCGTTTCCATGGAGATCGGCTCCTTGGCGATCTTCATGATCTTGCGGATCTTGTCCTCGGGCATTTCCATCTTCTCGGCCAGCGTTGCCGGATCCGGTTCGTTACCGGTTTCCTGCAGGATCTGGCGCGAGATGCGGTTCATCTTGTTGATCGTTTCGATCATGTGCACCGGAATGCGGATGGTGCGGGCCTGATCGGCGATCGAGCGCGTGATGGCCTGACGGATCCACCACGTGGCATAGGTCGAGAATTTGTAGCCACGGCGATATTCGAACTTGTCCACCGCCTTCATGAGGCCGATGTTGCCTTCCTGGATCAGGTCGAGGAACTGCAGGCCACGGTTGGTGTACTTCTTGGCGATGGAGATCACGAGACGCAGGTTGGCCTCGGTCATCTCGCGCTTGGCTTCACGCGCCCGCTTCTCGCCTTCCGACATCTTGCGGTTGACCTGCTTGAGTTCAGGCAGCGGCAGCACGACGCGGGCCTGCAGATCGATCAGCTTCTGCTGCAGTTCCTGCACCGCGGGCACGTTGCGCTCGATGATCTCGCTGTACGGCTTGTTGTCGGCAACGAGTGTCTGGATCCAGTCCAGATTGGTTTCGTTGCCGGGGAAACGGGCAACGAAATCGCTGCGCGGGAAGCCGCACTTGTCCACGACGATGTTCAGGATGGCGCGTTCGAGCTTGCGCACTTCGTCCACCTGGCCTCGCAGCGTGTCGCACAGGCGTTCGACATTGCGTGCAGTGAAGCGCACGGTCATCAGTTCGGCCTGGATGGCTTCCTGTGCCTTGACGTACGGCTTGGACTTGTAACCTTCCTTCTCGAAGGCGCGGCGCATCTTGTCGAACTGGTCGGCGATGATGCGAAATTTCTCGAGCGAGGCCTGCTTCAGCTCCTCGAGCTGACGAGCCGAGGCGCCCGCCGCTGCGGCTTCATCGCTCTCGTCTTCGTCGCTTTCCTCGTCGCTGTCCTCATCCTGCTCTTCGTCATCGGCGGCAGCGGTGGCGGCGCCGGAGAAGTCGATGTCGCCGGCCTCTTCGGCGTTCGGGTCGATCAGGCCATCCACGAATTCGTCGATCTTGATCTCGTCATTGGCAACGCGATCGGCAATGGCGAGGATTTCGGCGATGGTGACCGGGCAGGCGGAGATGGCCATGACCATGTCTTTCAGGCCGGCTTCGATCCGCTTGGCGATCTCGATTTCGCCTTCACGCGTCAGCAGTTCGACCGTGCCCATTTCACGCATGTACATGCGCACCGGGTCGGTCGTGCGGCCGAACTCGGAGTCCACGGTGGAGAGTGCAGCCTCGGCTTCTTCCTCGGCTTCTTCCTCGGTGGTGACGTTGGGCGCGTTGTCGTTGAGCAGCAGCGTCTCGGCATCCGGCGCCTGTTCGTAGACGGCGATGCCGATGTCGTTCAGCGTGGCAACGAGCGTGTCGAGCGCATCCGCCTCGACCATGTCGTCAGGCAGATGGTCGTTGATTTCGGCGTAGGTCAGGTAGCCGCGCGACTTGCCGAGCTTGATGACAGCCTTGAGTTTCTGGCGGCGCAGCTCCAGTTCTTCCTCGGTACCTGGCTGGGTCGAGGCGAACTCCTTGAGCAGGGCCTTTTCCTTGGCCTTGCGGTCCTTGGCGCGCTGCTTGTCGGACTTGGCGGCAGGCACATCGGCGGGAATGTCTTCCTCGAAAAACTCTTCGCCGAGATCGGCCACGCTATCGTCGGCCTGCGCAGCAGCCTTGGGCTTGCGACCGCGCTTCTTCGGCTCCGCCGCCGGGACTGCCGCGACTGCCGGTTTGGCCGGGCGTGCAGCAGCGGACACGGTTTTCTTCTCGACTTCGGTATCTTTCTGTTTCGACACGATGTTTTGCTTACCTTTTACTGATGCCACGCTGGCGGTACGCGTCTGACTGCTCTTGGCCACACTACCGCGTGCAGGAGCACTGGCCGCAGACGCGGCGCGCGAGGCCGTGGTCCGGGTCGCTGCAGGAGCCTTGGCTACCTTGGCAGCGACCTTGGCAACCATTTCGGCGCTTTGGGTGCTTTTTGGCGTAGTACGGGTGGCTGCGCGGTCGGTGGCGCGGTCCGTGGTTTTCTTTGCGACGGTTTTCCCTGCGGCTTGCGTTCCCCTGCTCGCGCCCGCCACAGGCTTGGCTGTCCGTGTCGCGGATGCCTTGCCTTTGGTGACTGCAGATGCTGCCTTCGCTGCGCCCCGACTTGCCACCGGAGTTGCAGTTCGGGTCGCGGACGCCTTCGTCTTAGCCATGGGAACGCTCACTTTTGCCAAAAGGGGAAAAAGATTTCGCAATCGGAACCGGCTATTGTAGCACGCCGGCACCCTCGCTTATGAGTCAATTGAGGTTTTTACCTGTGAAATCAAGGCTTAGAGCCGTTACAAATGATGCCGCCCCCGGTTTTTCACCGTCTGGCCTGCACTGCGGGAAAGAACGGTCCGGGGAGCCATATCGCCGACCCATGAGGATCTCAAGCGCATCCCTGATCATTGAATGTATAGAACATCACTTCCAGTTTGTCGAATCAAAAGTGCATCCCGCATCGCCGCTCGTCCGCATACAAAGTTGCGCCAGGCGGATGCATGGATCGCCTTTCACCCGCCTGCTACAGCCAGCTTTCGCCTCTACCAGGTCGCCCCCAGCCACCCTAAATCGCCCGCAAGCCGCCAGGAACCCAAGCCAGCGAGGCCGCCCGGCATTTACGCCATCTGGCGGCGCCGCGTGATCTCGCCAATCAGCCACCGCAGCCGCTCCCTTGCGGCATCGTCGGCGGTACCGTCCTCGATCTGCTGCTGCAGGACCACGAGTTCACGTTTGAGCGGCTCGGCCAGCAGCTTGGCCAATGCGCCCTGGAACTCGGCGAGAGCCGGCGCCTCTTCGATATCGTCCGCAAGTGCAGCGGTGCGGACTGCAGCATACGTCTCGGCATAGGGCGATTGCGCGAGCGCTTCCGAGAATCCGGCGAAATTCACGTTCTCGCCAATCGCCGCGCATTCGCCAAGCAAGTGCGCCAGTACCTCGCTTTGTGGCTGCCCGTCATCGCACAAGCCGTTGCGGGTGGCCTCGTCGACGTGCTGCACGAAATGCGGATAGCGCATCAGCAACTGGAGTACGCGTTGCTCCAATGCCGTCGGCGCCTGCCGGCTGGTGCGCGGGCGGGGACGGGTCATCCGGCCAGCCTGGGCCGGATCGCTCTTCAAGCCGCACAGCGCTTCGATATCCGCCGGCGTGGTGTCGGTCAGTTCCGCCAGGCCGCGCACGATCTGCAGGCGTAGGCCGCTCGCCGGCATGGCCTGCAGGAGCGGCTTGGCCTCGTATTGCGTGCGTGCCCGCCCTTCCGGCTGGCGCAGATCCTGACCGTCGCTGACGGCCTGCAGCAGAAAACGCGACAGCGGCATGGCATTGCGGATTTCGCTGGCGAAGGCTTCCTGGCCCTGTTCGCGGACGAAGCTGTCAGGATCATGCTCCGACGGCAGGAACAGGAACTGGATGGGTTTGTTGTCGGCCACGTGGGGCAAGGCAGCCTCGAGCGCGCGCCGTGCAGCACGCCGCCCGGCGCTGTCGCCATCGAAGGAAAAGATCACGGTATCGGCCTGGCGCAACAGCTTCTGTACATGCATCGGGGTACACGCGGTGCCAAGCGTCGCCACGGCATTGGCAAACCCCAGTTGGGCAAGCGCGACGACATCCATATAGCCTTCCACCACCAGCACATAGCCGGTTTCGCGGATGGCATGGCGGGCCTCGAACAGGCCATAGAGTTCGTTACCCTTGCTGAACAGCGGCGTCTCGGGCGAATTCAGGTACTTGGGCTCCCCCCCATCGAGCACCCGTCCGCCAAAGCCAATGACCTGCCCCTTGGTATTGCGGATGGGGAACATGATGCGGTCGCGGAAGCGGTCATAACGCCGATGGCGACCATCGGTATCGGTCTTTTCGCTTTCGATGACAAGACCGCCTTCGATCAACGGACCGGCCACGGCATCGTCCCGGTAGCTGCCAAATACTGACTCGAGCGATTGCCAGTCGTCCGGCGCATAGCCGAGTGCAAAACGTGCAGCCACCTCGCCGGTGAGGCCACGCCGCTTCAGGTACTGGATGGCCGGTTGCGCGCCCCGCAAGGCGCGTTTGTAGAATTCGCTCGCGCGCGTCATCGCCTCGCTCAGCGCCAGTGTGCGCGCCTGCTGCGCGGCGCGCTGGCCGGCCGGCAGGTGATCGCGCTCCTCCGGCACCACGAGCCCGACGGACTGCGCGAGATCACGGATCGCTTCCACATACGACGCGCCCGAATGCTCCATCAGGAAGCCGATGGCCGAGCCGTGCGCCCCACAGCCAAAGCAGTGATAGAACTGCTTGGTCGGGGAAACAGTGAACGACGGGGATTTCTCGTTGTGGAACGGACACAGCCCCATGAAATTCGCCCCGCCCTTCTTCAGCTGCACGTAGCGCCCGACGACATCGACGATGTCGACGCGAGCCAGCAGATCCTGAATAAAAGCTTGTGGAATCACGCGGATGAGGGTCCTGAGAACGGCGGGCGCCAGAGCAGCGCTCCGCTGGAAAGCCATGGTCCGCCACAGCGGACCACGCTGACACTATAACAAGCGGATGCAGAGGCGTGAAGCAACGGCGCGCCGAATGCCTGAACACGCCTGCGGCGTACGCAGACGCCGCGCAAAAAAACAATGGCCGGAACAGGCGCGCAACGTGCAATATAAAAGCCGTGGCCGCGCAGCCACCTTCCATAGGAGGCTACCGCCAGTCTTACTGGCCGGCAAGCACCGACTTGACCTGGGCCGACACAGCCGTCATGTCGGCGCGGCCAGCCAAGCGCGGCTTGAGCACGCCCATGACCTTGCCCATGTCCTGCGGGCCGGCAGCGCCGGTCTCGGCAACCGCCTTGCGGACCTCGGACAGAGTTTCGTCGGCGCTGAGCTGGGCCGGCATGTAATCCTGCAGCACGACGAGCTCAGCCTGCTCCTGCGCCACGAGATCATCGCGCCCGGCCTGCTGGAACTGGGTGATGGAATCCTTGCGCTGCTTCACCAGCTTGTCAATGACGGCCAGCACGGCGGCATCGTCCAGGGTGATCCGCTCATCCACCTCGCGCTGCTTGATGGCAGCCAGCAACAGGCGGATGGTGCCAAGGCGGCCGGCTTCGCGGGCGCGCATGGCGGTCTTCATGTCTTCGGTGATTTTGTCTTTGAGGGACATGGAACATTCCTGAGGCGGCAATGGGACAGTGCCCACACACCCGCCATAAATTCGATTCATGAACGACGAAAACCCGCTCAAGCGAAACGCTGAGCGGGTTCTTGCGATGCCGACTGTAATCAGTACAGTTTCTTCGGCAGCATCTGGCTGCGGATGCGCTTGTAGTGGCGCTTCACGGCAGCTGCTTTCTTACGCTTGCGCTCGGCCGTCGGCTTCTCATAGAACTCGCGTGCGCGCAGTTCCGTGAGCAGGCCATTCTTTTCGATGGTGCGCTTAAAGCGACGCATCGCAACTTCAAACGGCTCGTTTTCTTTCAAGCGAATAGTGGTCATGTGCCCGTAACTCTTGTGCAGGGTTTGCAAAGACTATGACTGTAGCAGCTTTTTGGAAAAATTGCCAGCCCTCTGGCAATTTTAGTGGCTCATGGCGGCATAGTCGTGTGGGGTGGGCCCCACCCAGCGCACAGTGAATCAGTCGGTGGGCTCTCGGGGGGGGGGCCGCTCGGGGCACGATGCCCGCGGTGGGGAACGGGCGCGAATTTACAGTTCTTTAATAGTGTCGCAAGAGCAATTTTTATAGGATAACGATGTAAATTTTTCTAATTTCAGATTTAATTTTTATTTACCTGAGCGACGCCAACATGTTCTCCGTTAACAATTCAGCCCACCCCAGCCTTCACGTCAGTGCCCCAGACCCAGCATCATCCGGTGTTTCGCAATCCGCAGGGAGCAAACGCAAGTCGTCGCCGTCGCGCGACCGCACGATGCATGAGCCGATCCTCGGCACCCAGACGCCAAGCGCCTGCATCAGCCGGGACGACTTGCGCGCGGACAAGAAAGGCAAGTACGGTGATCACCAAGCCCTCACGCCGGAGCGTAACTTTCATGGCGCGCCCCTCAGCCTGGCACCCGCTCCCTTCATGCCGATCACGTTCAACCCGTACACCCAGCACAGCCCATCTCTCAATCAGCGCCAGCTTCCCTGGTAAGTCAGCTCCTCATGTGCGGCCGCGATAAAGCGGCTCGCGTGCCAGTACAACGCACCCCAACCCACCCGGCTAGTACGCGGCTGCCGCGCGCGCTGCCGCGACTGCCGATGCCCACGCCCATTGAAAGTTGTATCCGCCAAGCCAGCCGGTGACATCGACGACTTCGCCGATCATATAGAGGCCAGGCACCGACTCCGCCATCATCGTCGCAGATGACAGGGCGCGGGTATCGACGCCGCCCAGTGTGACCTCGGCCTTGCGGTAGCCCTCCGAGCCGGACGGCCGGAGTTCCCAGCGGTTCAGCCGTTCGCCAAGGCGTCGCAGGGCCTTGTCTGGCAGTTCGCCAAGTGGCGCCGTGGGGGACACCCCTTCCATGGCGCACCAGGCATCGGCCAGCCGGGCAGGCAGGCGCTGCGCCAGCACGTTGTTGAGATGGCGGCGCGTGGCCTGTTTTTCGCCCAGCAGCCACTCCACGGCATCGTCGTCGGGCAACAGGTCGACCGCAATGGCGGTGCCCGGCTGCCAGTAGCTGGAAATCTGCAGGATGGCCGGCCCGGACAGGCCGCGATGGGTCAGCAGCAGGTCTTCGCGGAAACTGCCTTTGCCCTTGCCTGCGCCGGTACTCAGCTGGCAATCGAGGGCGATGCCGGACAATTGCGCGAATGGCGCCCAAGCCTCGGCCGGAAACGTTAGCGGAACCAGCGCCGGCCGGGTTTCGATGATGTGCAGTCCGAACTGGCGCGCCAGCCGGTAGCCGAAGTCCGTCGCACCGATCTTGGGGATGGACAACCCGCCGGTGGCCACCACCAGTTGCCGGCTGCGAAACACGCCCTGGGTGGTGTCGATCTCGAAGTCATCGCCCGCCCGGCGCACCGCCTGGATTGTGCAGCCGCTGCGCAGCGCCACGTCGCCGGCGGCGCATTCCGCGCGCAGCATGGCGATGATGTCCTCGGCGCTATCGTTGCAGAACAGTTGGCCTTTGTGCTTCTCGTGCCAGGCGATGCCATGCCTGCGCAGCAGGTCAAGAAAGTCTTGTGGCGTGTAGCGCGCCAGCGCGGAGCGGCAGAAATGGGGATTCTGCGACAAAAAATTGGCCGGCGAGGCATGCAGGTTAGTGAAGTTGCAGCGCCCGCCGCCCGAGATGCGGATCTTTTCGCCCAGCCGGGTCGCGTGGTCCAGCAGCAGCACGCGGCTGCCCAGCTGCCCGGCCACCCCCGCGCACATCATGCCGGCAGCGCCTGCGCCAATCACGGCCAGATCGTAGCGGGACATTCGATTCACCATCCAGAAACAGAATGACGCGCATTGTAACGGAGCCGCCCGCACCGGCATGGCCGGCTTGTGCTACGCTGCGCGCATCCTTGTCATTCCTGCGCTGTTCCCATGCTCGTTCTCGGTGTCGAATCTTCCTGCGATGAAACCGGCCTGGCCCTGTATGACACGACCGACGGCCTGCTGGCACATGCCCTGCACTCGCAGATCGCCATGCACCGGGCCTACGGCGGCGTCGTGCCGGAACTGGCCTCGCGCGACCATATCCGTCGCGTGGTGCCACTACTGAACGAGGTCCTGCAGCGCGCCGGACGCACCCGTGCTGACATCGATGCGATCGCCTATACGCGCGGCCCCGGCCTGGCCGGCGCGTTGCTGGTCGGGGCATCGTTCGCCAACGCCCTGGGCTACGCCCTGCGGGTGCCGATGATCGGCGTGCATCATCTGGAAGGCCATCTGCTGTCACCGTTGCTGGCCTCCGATCCGCCGGCGTTCCCGTTCGTGGCGCTGCTGGTATCGGGCGGCCACACGCAGCTGATGCGCGTCGACGGCGTCGGCCAGTACACGCTGCTAGGCGAAACGCTCGACGATGCGGCCGGCGAGGCCTTCGACAAGACCGCCAAACTGCTCGGTCTCGACTACCCAGGTGGCCCGGCGGTCTCGCGGCTGGCTGAATTCGGGATCGAGGGCGCCTACGAATTGCCGCGCCCGATGCTGCATTCGGGCAATCTGGATTTTTCCTTTGCGGGACTCAAGACGGCGGTGCTGACCCAGGTGCGCAAGCTCGGCAATGTGTGCGAGCAGGACCGCGCCAACCTGGCACGCGCCTTCGTCGATGCTGCTGTGGATGTACTGGCCGGCAAGGCGCTGGCAGCACTGAAGCAGACGCGCCTGAAACGGCTGGGGGTCGCCGGCGGCGTGGGCGCCAATACCCAGCTGCGCGCGCGCCTCAACCATGACGCGCAGCGGCGCGGGCTGAAGGTGTACTACCCGGAACTGGCATTCTGTACCGACAACGGTGCGATGATCGCCTTTGCCGGCGCCATGCGCCTGCAGGCCGATCCGGAGCAGGTTCAGGATGGCTACGGTTTCGGCATCACGCCGCGCTGGGATCTGGAGGATATCCGTATCCCGGCACCGGTAGCAGGTTGATAGCGCGACCCCTCGCGCCGGAGAGAAAAACCAACGCCCCAAAGCAACATTCCCGCCGTAGCGGGAATGTCGGGGAAACACCGAACGGAGCGAACCGATCAAGCCTTGCGCTTGTCACGCTCGATTACGGCATAGGCGCTGTGGTTGTGGATCGACTCGAAATTTTCCGCTTCCAGCACATAGGCCACGATGCGGTCGTCGCGATTCAGGCGCATGGCGATATCACGCACCAGATCTTCCACGAACTTGGGATTCTCGTAGGCACGCTCAGTTACGAACTTCTCATCCGGACGCTTGAGCAGGCCCCACAGTTCGCACGAGGCCTCTTCCTCGGCCATGCGCACCAGTTCCTCGACCGGCAGGTCGGCCACCAGTTCGACATGCATGGTGATATGCGAGCGCTGGTTGTGCGCGCCGTACTGTGAGATCTGCTTGGAACACGGGCACAGGCTCGTCACCGGTACCAGTGCCTTCATTGACAGCGTCGACTTGCCGTCACGGATCTCGCCGATCAGCGTCACTTCATAGTCGAGCAGCGACTGCACGCCAGACACAGGCGCAGTCTTGTTGATGAAATATGGGAATGTCACCTCGATACGGCCAGCCTCGGCCTCGAGCCGCTGCAGCATGTCCTCGACCAGGCCGTTGAAGCCGACCAGGCTCAGCGGACCCTTCTGGTTTTCCAGCAGGGCGACGAAACGCGACATGTGCGTGCCCTTCTGGTCGGCCGGCAGATGCACATCCAGATTGAACGTGCCGACCGTGGCCTGCACGCCTTGCGGGGTTTCAAGTGAAAACGGGTAGCGTACGCCGCGCACGCCGACGCGCTGGATAGGAATCTGGCGGGTATCCGGTGTGGACTGGACATCCGGCATCACAAAAGCGGGATTGATATCGTTCATGAGACCTGGTTTCCTCTACGGTCGTGGCCCGCTCGCAGAATGCCGGGCCTCGCAACGAGTCTGAAACCGCAAAACGGATTCTCATGGATTACCCACAAGTCTTCCCTTTTGCGACTGCGACAGATGACTACGGCACAGTGTAAGGGAAAAACCCGCAGGATGCCCGCTATGGGCCTAAACCCATGTATTACGTACGGTCGATAGATTTAAACTATCGACCTGGGAGCTCACGCGCTCCGGCTGCTGGGCGCCACGCCTGACGCTGCGGCCAGCGTGGGCCAGGCCTTCCGGATGGAGGCCTCGATACCCTTGGCATCAAGGCCGCACTGGGCCAGCAGCAATGCCGGATCGCCATGATCGACAAAACGGTCGGGCAGGCCCAGCTGCAGCACGGGCAACGCGATATCCATCGCGGCCAGCGCTTCCAGGCAGGCGGAGCCCGCGCCACCCATCACGCAGCCCTCTTCCACTGTCACAAACCGGTCGTGGTCTGCAGCGAGCGTGCGCAGCAGCTCCACATCGAGCGGCTTGACGAAGCGCATGTTGACCACCGTCGCATCGAGTGCCTCACCGGCTGCGAGCGCCGGATGCAGCATCGAACCGAACGCCAGGATCGCGGTACGCTGTCCGGCCGGTGCATGGCCGGTACGGCGCACTTCACCCTTGCCGACGGGCAGCGCGCTCAATGCCGCATCGACGGCCACGCCGGGTCCTGCGCCACGCGGGTAGCGCACGGAGGCCGGGCCATCGTGACGAAAACCCGTAGTGAGCATCTGACGGCATTCGTTCTCGTCCGCCGGCGTCATGATCAGCATGTTGGGGATGCAACGCAGGTAGGCAATGTCGTATGCGCCGGCGTGTGTCGCACCGTCCGCGCCAACCAGTCCCGCGCGGTCGAGCGCGAACAGCACCGGCAGGTTCTGCAGCGCGACATCATGAATCAGCTGGTCGTAGGCCCGCTGCAGGAAGGTCGAGTAGATCGCCACCACAGGCTTCATGCCTTCGCACGCCAGCCCGCCGGCAAACGTGACGGCATGCTGCTCGGCGATGCCGACGTCATAGTAGCGGTCCGGGAAGCGGCGCTCGAACTCCACCATGCCCGAGCCTTCACGCATCGCCGGCGTGATGCCAACAAGGCGCGCATCAGCGGCAGCCATGTCGCACAGCCAGTCGCCGAACACCTTGGTGTAGGCAGGACGGCTCGGCTTGGCGGCAGGGCGGATGCCTTCCGCCGGATCGAACTTGCCGGGTCCGTGGTACAGCACCGGATCCGCTTCCGCCAGCTTGTAGCCTTGGCCCTTGCGCGTCACCACGTGCAGGAACTGCGGACCGCGTCCGGCATGGGCCAGTTCGCGGATGTTCTGCAGGGTCGGCACCAGCGATTCGAGATCGTGCCCGTCGATGGGACCGATATAGTTGAAGCCGAATTCCTCGAACATCGTCGCCGGCACCAGCATGCCCTTGGCATGCTCTTCGAAGCGCTTGGCGAACTCGAGTACTGGCGGCGCCACCGACAGGACTTTCTCGATGCCCTTCTTGGTGGCAGCGTAGAAACGCCCGCTCATCAGACGCGCCAGATAACGGTTGAGCGCGCCGACGGGCGGCGAGATCGACATATCGTTGTCGTTGAGGATGACCAGCAGCGGCACGTCGCGATACACACCAGCGTTGTTCATCGCCTCGAAGGCCATGCCGGCCGTCATCGCCCCATCACCGATCACGGCAATGGCCACACGGTCCTCGCCCTTGGTCTTGGCGCCCAGCGCCATGCCGAGTGCCGCAGAAATCGAGGTGGACGAATGCGCCGTACCGAAGGTGTCGTACTCGCTTTCGCTGCGGCGGGGAAAACCGGAGATGCCATCGAGCTGGCGCAGCGTATGCATCCGTTCGCGCCGGCCCGTCAGGATCTTGTGCGGATAGCTCTGGTGGCCGACATCCCATACGACGCGGTCTTCAGGCGTGTTGAACACGTAGTGCAGGGCAATGGTCAGTTCGACCGTACCCAGGTTGGAAGACAAGTGCCCCCCAGTCTGCGAGACCGATTCCAGCACGAACTGCCGCAGCTGATCGGCCAGCGCCGGCAGTTGCCGACGGTCCAGCTTGCGCAGGTCGGATGGGGAATCAATGGTATTCAGAAGCTCGTACGTCATCGTCATGGTGCCCGGCCGGGCCCGGTATCAGTGGGTTCGCAGAACGATCAGGTCGGCCAGCTGGCGCAGCCGCAACCCGCCGTCACCGCTGCCCGCCAAGGCATCGAGCGCGGCATGCGCCTCGTCGCGCAGACGGCCAGCCAGCGCGCGGGCCTCATCGAGCCCGAGCAGCGAAACGTAGGTGGGCTTGTCGTGTGCGGCATCCTTGCCCGCCGTCTTGCCCAACGTGGCGGTATCGGCCGTCACGTCCAGAATATCGTCGACCACCTGGAAGGCCAGGCCCATTGCCTGCGCATAGCGGTCCAGCAGACCGCGTGCGTCGCCCGAGAGGTTGCCGCACAATCCCCCCATCCGCACGCTGGCGCGCAGCAGCGCACCGGTCTTCTTGCGGTGCATGGTTTCGAGCGCCTCGCGCGACAGCGCCAGCCCCACGCTTTGGAGATCGATCGCCTGCCCGCCGGCCATTCCCTGCGAGCCCGAGGCCTGCGCCAGCTCCACGACCAGCGCCAGCCGCACACCTGCGGCCAGGTCTGTGCCACCGTCACCGCCAGCCAGCACTTCGAACGCCTGCGTCTGCAGCGCGTCGCCAACCAGCAACGCGGTGGCTTCGTCATAGGCCTTGTGCACCGTCGGGCGACCCCGGCGCAAATCGTCGTCATCCATGCACGGCATATCGTCGTGCACCAGCGAATAGGCGTGGATCATTTCGACCGCGGCTGCAGCGGCATCGAGTGCCGCCGGCGTGGCACCGGACACGGCCCCGGCCGCATGCACCAGCAGCGGCCGCACACGCTTGCCGCCGCCCAGCGCCGCATAGCGCATGGCCTCGTGCAGGCGCGCCGGCACGGTATCCGCTGGCGGCAGGTAATGGTCGAGAGCGGTTTCAGTACGGGCGGCGATGGCGTTGACCCAGGCGTCGAAGCCGCTCATGCCACATCATCCTCTGCCGCAGTCAGCGGCTTCAGCGACTCGCCCTCGAGCACGCGCACCTGCTGCTCCACGCGTTCCAGCACCTGCTGACAGTACTTCACCAGCTCGGCGCCGCGCCGGTAGGCGGCGAGCGAGGCTTCCAGCGGCAACTCACCGCTCTCCATCGATGCCACCAGGGTATCGAGTTCCGCCATGGCAGCCTCGTACGAAGCTGGTGCGGCAACGGCTTCCGGGAGCGTGTCCGGGAGGGTTTTGGCTTTCGGCATGCCCAACAAGGTCCTGGATGTAATCTGTCCCGCAGCGGTCCATCCGGCGGGAATCTCGTATTCTACGGCAATTGCCCGGCGAACCGCCTGCCAACGCGCGCAAAAATGCACGCAAAAGCCCTTGCAGACGGGCACAGCCGGGCTTGCCTGGGGTACAATTTCCCTTTTGCCGTGAACCGACGCAGCGTTTCGGCGTCAAATCAGGGCTGTTTGTCCCATATCGATTTTTCGATGGTTGGGTTGTTCACTGCTTTCACCTTATTTGGGAGTGGGGATAATGTCCAATCTCAGCACCGCGCTGAAACTGGTGCCATCCGAAACCCAGTTGCCCGTCACCGCATACTTTGACGAGGCACTGCATCAACAAGAGCTGGACCTGCTGTTCAAACCGGGCCCCGGGTACGTCGGCCACGCGCTGATGGTGCCGGAATCCGGCGATTACCATGCGCTGCCGGCCGAGAACGAAGGCCGCATCCTCGTTCGCAACGGTGACGACATAGAACTGTTGTCGAATGTCTGCCGCCATCGCCAGGCTGTCATGCTGAATGGCCGGGGCAATGCCACGAACATCGTCTGCCCGCTGCACCGCTGGACCTACGACCTGAAGGGCGAACTGCTCGGCGCACCGCATTTCAGCGAACAGCCATGCCTGAATCTGGGCCGCTCGCCATTGCAGAACTGGAATGGCCTGCTGTTCGACGGCAAGCGCGACGTGCGCGCCGACCTGGCCCGCCTGGGCGTCGCCAAGGATCTCGATTTCAGCGGCTACATGCTCGACCATGTCGAGGTCCATGACTGCAACTACAACTGGAAGACCTTCATCGAGGTCTACCTGGAGGACTACCACGTCGAGCCGTTCCATCCGGGCCTTGGCAACTTCGTGACGTGTGACGACCTGGTCTGGGAGTTCGGCGACTGGTACAGCGTGCAGACCGTCGGCCTGAACGCCGGTCTGCGCCGCCCCGGCACGCCGGCGTACAAAAAGTGGCACGACGCGATCATGCACTTCAACCGCGGCGAGTTGCCCAAGCAAGGTGCGATCTGGCTGACCTACTTCCCCAACATCATGGTCGAGTGGTACCCGAACGTGCTGGTGGTGTCGACGCTGCACCCGCTGGGCCCGCGCAAGACACGCAACGTCGTGGAGTTCTACTACCCCGAGGAAGCCGTGCTCTTCGAACGCGAATTCGTCGAGGCAGAACGCGCCGCCTACATGGAAACCTGCATTGAAGACGACGAGATCGCCGAACGCATGGATGCCGGCCGCGCCATTCTCATGGCACGGGGTGTCAACGAGGTCGGTCCGTATCAGTCGCCCATGGAAGACGGCATGCAGCACTTCCATGAGTGGTACCGGCGCGAGATGCGGATCGGCTGATCCCCTGGCGCGGCAACCGCTGCAGCAGCGATACGTCAATCCGCCATGAAAAAGCCCCGCCTGTGCGGCGCTTTTTGCTTTCCGTGGCCGTGCGCTCAATCGATCGGATCAAGCTTCGCAATGCCAAGCGCCAGCCATTTGGTATCGTGCCGCTTGAACTTGATCTGGGCGCGCGCATCCGCGCCCTCACCCTCGAGCGCGACGATCTTGCCTTCGCCGAACTTGTTGTGGAACACCGACTGCCCCACGCGGAAACCAGTCTTTTCGCTGCGCTTGGCATCAGCATAGCCATTGCCGGTATCCATGCCGCCAGTCGGCTTAGTGCCCGTGTACCCCGTTTCGTCCGGACGCTTGAACCAGTCGCGCCCCCAACCGCCTGAGCTACTGCCGCCCGTGCCGATACGCTGCTGTGCATAACTCTGCTGCTGCGGCGTCAGCCATTTGAGCGTGTGCTCCGGCAACTCATCGAAGAAGCGCGAGCGGATGTGGTAGCGCGTCTGCCCATGCAACATGCGGCTCTGCGCGAACGACATATACAGCCGCTGGCGTGCCCGCGTGATGGCCACATACATCAGCCGCCGCTCTTCCTCCAGCCCGCCCGGATCGAGCATGCTGTTCTCGTGCGGAAACAGCCCTTCTTCCAGGCCGGTGATGAAGACCACATTGAATTCCAGGCCCTTGGCAGCATGCACAGTCATCATCTGCACCGCGTCCTGGCCGACCTGCGCCTGGTTATCGCCGGACTCCAGCGAGGCATGCGTCAGAAAGGCGACGATCGGCGTCATCTCGGCAGTGATGGCATCGTCGACGATCACTGCCTCGCCATCGGCAGGCAGTGCAGGTGCGGCATCGCCATCGCGCAGCGGCAAGGCAAAGGCCGGCGCATCGAGGCGATACCCCTCCTCGCCGACGAAAGCCTGCGCGGCCGTCACCAGTTCCTGCAGGTTCTCGATGCGATCCTGCCCTTCCTTCTCGGACTGGTAGTGCGCGATCAGGCCGCTTGCGTGGATCACATGCTCGACGGTCTCCGGCAAGGTCATGTGACGCGTATCGGCCCGCATCTGTTCAATCAGGCGCGCGAAATTGCCGAGGCTGGTGCCAGCCTTGCCGGGCACGTAGGCCACGGCACGGAACAGCGGGCAGTTGGCCATGCGTGCCGCGTCCTGCAATTGCTCGATCGAGCGTGCACCGATGCCGCGCGCAGGGAAGTTCACGACACGTCCGAAGGCGGAGTCGTTCTCCGGATTCTCCAGCAATTGCAGGTACGCCAGCGCGTGCTTGACCTCCGCCCGCTCGAAGAAGCGCAACCCGCCATACACCCGGTACGGGATGCCCGACGAGAACAGCGCATGCTCGATGATGCGGGACTGCGCATTGCTGCGGTAGAGCAAGGCGATCTCGGAACGCAGCATGCCGCCGGCGATGAGATCCTTGATTTCTTCCACCATCCATCCGGCCTCCAGCGCATCCGAGCCCGCCTGGTACACGCGTACCGGCTCGCCGTGGCCGGCGTCGGTCCGCAGATCCTTGCCGAGACGACGGGCGTTATGGGAAATCAGGTGATTGGCGGTGTCGAGAATATTGCCGTGCGAGCGGTAGTTTTGCTCGAGCTTGATCATGTGCCGGACCTGGAACTCGCGTTCGAAGTCCGTCATATTGCCCACGTTGGCGCCGCGGAAAGCATAGATACTCTGGTCATCATCGCCTACCGCAAACACCGCATTGGGCTGCGGTCCGGCGGCATTGTGGCCGTGGCCGGCGAGCAGCTTGAGCCACGCGTACTGCAGCACGTTGGTGTCCTGGAACTCGTCGACCAGGATGTGGCTGAAACGCCGCTGGTAATGATCGCGGATCGCCGCGTTGAAGGTCAGCAGTTCATAGCAGCGCAGCAGCAGCTCGGCGAAATCGACCACGCCTTCGCGCTGGCACTGTGCGTCGTAGGCAACGTACAGCTCAACCAGGCGGCGGTTGAACGGATCGTGCGCCTCCACCTTGTCCGGCCGCAGGCCCTGCTCCTTGGCGCTGTTGATGAAGTTCTGCACGGTACGCGGCGGATACTTCTCGTCGTCCACGTTCAGCGACTTGAGCAGGCGCTTGATAGCCGATTGCTGGTCCTGCGTATCGAGGATCTGAAAGCCCTGTGGCAGTCCCGCATCGCGGAAGTGCGCGCGCAGCATGCGGTTGCACAGGCCGTGGAAAGTGCCGACCCACATGCCGCGCGTATTGATCGGCAGCATCGCCGTCAACCGCGCCAGCATTTCCTTGGCAGCCTTGTTGGTAAAAGTCACGGCCAGCAGGCCGGCGGGCGAGACCTGCCCGGTCTGGATCAGCCACGCGATACGGGTCGTGAGCACCCGCGTCTTGCCACTGCCCGCGCCTGCCAGGATCAGCGCCGGTTCGGCCGGCAGGGTCACGGCAGCAAGTTGTTCGGGATTCAGATTGGCAAGCAGATCGGTCATGCGCAGAGGTGTCCAGTGAATGATCGGATTATACCGAGCCGGCGATGACTGCCGTCCCATCACGGACCATGCCGCCACCCTCACAGCATCCGTCCAAGACGATCCGCAGGCCTTGGCCGGCGCACTGCAAGCGCCATAGCTGTGCATCAAGTGGAATGAATCCGGCGTCACGCGGCGATGAGCAGGTACAAAACGGCCGCAAACGCGTGCGCGTCATGGCAATCCCCTATAATCAACGATTCAGCCGAATCTCCTCCCTTGCGCAGCATGA
Organism: Imbroritus primus; assembly: GCA_000272025.2. GTDB lineage: Bacteria > Pseudomonadota > Gammaproteobacteria > Burkholderiales > Burkholderiaceae > Imbroritus > Imbroritus primus. Next base: position 473,899 of record AKCV02000026.1, on the reverse strand, counting down.
CCACAGAAGACCAGTCCCTCGCCAAAAGCTTTGAACCCGCCAACATCGAGGCCCATTGGGGCCCGGAATGGGAAAAACGCGGCATCGCCACGCCCACGCTCGACGATGGCAAGCCCGATTTCTCCATCCAGCTGCCGCCGCCGAACGTCACCGGCACGCTGCATATGGGACACGCCTTCAACCAGACCATCATGGACGGCCTGACGCGCCATGCACGCATGATGGGCGCAAACACGCTGTGGCTGCCGGGTACCGACCATGCGGGCATCGCCACCCAGATCGTCGTGGAGCGCCAGCTCGATGCGCAGAAGGTATCGCGCCACGATCTGGGCCGCGAGAAATTCGTCGAGAAAGTGTGGGAGTGGAAGGAACAGTCCGGCTCCACCATTACCGGCCAGATTCGCCGCCTTGGCGCGTCCATTGACTGGTCGCGCGAGTACTTCACCATGGACGAACGCATGTCGTCGTCGGTGGTCGAAGTGTTCGTGCGCCTGTTCGAGCAAGGCCTGATCTATCGTGGCAAGCGCCTGGTGAACTGGGACCCGGTGCTCGGCACCGCCGTGTCCGACCTCGAAGTTGTCAGCGAGGAAGAGGACGGCAGCCTCTGGCACATCCGCTACCCGCTCGTGGAAACCGATGCCGCCAAGGGCCTGACGCACCTGACCGTGGCCACCACCCGCCCGGAGACCATGCTCGGCGACGTGGCCGTGATGGTGCACCCGAAGGATGAACGCTACGCCCACCTGATCGGCAAACAGGTGACGCTGCCGCTGTGCGGCCGCACCATCCCCGTGATCGCCGATGAGTACGTGGACCGCGAATTCGGTACCGGCGTGGTCAAGGTCACGCCTGCCCATGACTTCAACGACTATGCCGTTGGCCAACGCCACGGCCTGCCGCAGATCAGCATCCTGACCCTCGACGCCAAGATCAGCGCCGATGCGCCGGCTGCCTACCAGGGCATGGACCGCTTTGCGGCGCGCAAGCAGATCGTCGCCGATCTCGATGCCCAGGGCCTGCTGGCCGAGGTCAAACCGCACAAGCTGATGGTGCCGCGCGGCGACCGCACAGGCGTGGTGATCGAACCGATGCTGACCGACCAGTGGTTCGTGGCGATGAGCAAGCCCGCCGCGGAGAATGCCTACCGCCCCGGCAAGTCGATCGCCGAAGCGGCGCTCGACGCCGTGCGCAGCGGTGATATCCGCATGGTGCCGGAAAACTGGACCACCACGTACTACCAGTGGCTCGAGAATATCCAGGACTGGTGCATCTCGCGCCAGCTGTGGTGGGGCCACCAGATTCCCGCATGGTATGGCGACAATGGCGAGATCTTCGTCGCCCGCACAGAAGCCGAGGCACAGGCCAAGGCCCAGGCCGCCGGCTACACCGGCGCGCTCAAGCGTGACGACGACGTGCTCGACACGTGGTTCAGCTCCGCGCTGGTGCCCTTCTCCTCGCTCGGCTGGCCGCAGCAGACACCGGAACTGAAGCACTTCCTGCCGTCGTCGGTGCTGGTCACCGGCTTCGACATCATTTTCTTCTGGGTGGCGCGCATGGTGATGATGACCTGCCACTTTACCGGCCAGGTACCATTCCACACCGTGTACGTGCACGGCCTGGTGCGCGACGGTGAAGGCCAGAAGATGAGCAAGTCGAAAGGTAACACGCTCGATCCGATTGACCTGGTGGATGGTATCGACCTCGAATCACTGGTCACCAAGCGTACTTCTGGCCTGATGAATCCCAAGCAGGCGGAGAGCATCGCCAAGAAGACCCGCAAGGAATTCCCGGACGGCATCGCCCCGTTCGGTACCGACGCGCTGCGCTTTACCTTTGCCTCGATGGCCACGCTGGGCCGCAACATCAACTTTGACCTGGCGCGCTGCGAAGGCTACCGCAACTTCTGCAACAAGCTGTGGAACGCCACACGCTTCGTGCTGATGAATACCGAAGGCAAGGACTGCGGTCTTGGGGAATGCAACCACGATTGCGGCCCGGAAGGCTACTTGCACTTCTCGCAGGCCGACCGCTGGATCGTCTCACTCTTGCAGCGCGTGGAAGCCGACGTCGAGAAGGGTTTTGCCGATTTCCGCTTCGACAATATCGCCAGCGCGCTCTATAAGTTCGTCTGGGACGAGTACTGCGACTGGTACCTGGAGCTGGCCAAGGTGCAGATCCAGACCGGTACCGAAGCCCAGCAGCGCGCCACGCGGCGTACCCTGCTGCGCGTGCTGGAAACCGTGCTGCGTCTCGCACACCCGATCATCCCGTTCATCACCGAAGCCCTCTGGCAGAAAGTGGCGCCGCTTGCCGGCCGCGCGCGCGGTGACGGCAGCGAGACACTGGCACTGCAGGCCTACCCGGTCTCGCAGCCATCGAAGATTGATCTCGCGTCCGAGCAATGGGTCGCGCAACTCAAGGGACTCGTCGCCGCCTGCCGCAACCTGCGCGGCGAGATGAACATTTCGCCAGCGCAGCGCGTACCGCTGTATGTGCAGGGCGACAGCGCCTTCCTGCAGGCCGCCGCGCCGTATCTGCAGGCGCTGGCCAAGCTGTCGGAAGTCAAAGTGTTCGACGATGCGGCAGCGTTGCAGGCCGAGAGTGCCGGCGCGCCGGTCGCCATCGTCGGCGACACGCAGTTGATGCTGAAGATCGAGATCGACGTGGCTGCCGAACGCGCCCGCCTCGGCAAGGAAACCGAACGCCTGCGCGGCGAGATCGCCAAGTGCACCGCCAAGCTCGGCAACGAGAGCTTTACCGCGCGTGCGCCGGAAGCGGTGGTGGCGCAGGAGCGCCAGCGTCTGGCCGACTTTGAAGCCACGCTGGCCAAGCTCGATGGCCAGCTCGCGCGCCTGCCGGCCTGATCGATCACGCACAAGGAGTCACTCACTGATGTCAGTACAGAACCGCGTCACCAAAGCCGTGTTCCCGGTTGCCGGATTGGGGACGCGTTTCCTGCCGGTCACCAAGGCCAGCCCGAAGGAAATGCTCCCCGTGGTAGACAAGCCGCTGATCCAGTATGCGGTGGAAGAAGCCATCGCCGCCGGCATCACGGAAATGGTGTTCGTGACAGGCCGCAACAAGCGCGCCATCGAGGATCACTTCGACAAGGCGTATGAACTCGAAGCAGAACTGGAAGCCAAGAACAAGCAGGCGCTGCTCGACGTGGTGCGCTCGATCAAGCCGGTGCACGTTAGCTGCTTCTACGTGCGCCAGCCAGAAGCGCTGGGTCTCGGGCATGCCGTGCTGTGCGCCGAAAAGCTGATCGGCGATGAGCCGTTTGCCGTGATCCTCGCCGACGACCTGCTCGATGGCGAACCGCCGGTGATGAAACAAATGGTGGACATGTACGGCCACTTCAACTGCTCGATCCTCGGCGTCGAGGAAATCGCGCGCGAACAGAGCCGTTCATACGGCGTGGTCGATGGGCGCGAGTGGGAAGAAGGCGTGGTGAAGCTCTCGGGCATTGTCGAAAAACCGGCGCCGGAAGAAGCCCCATCCAACCTCGGCGTGGTCGGACGCTACATCCTGACGCCGCGCATCTTCGACCATATCCGCAACCTCAAGCCGGGCGCGGGCGGCGAGTTCCAGCTCACCGACGCCATCCAGTCGCTGCTGGGACAGGAACAGGTGCTGGCGTACCGCTACAAGGGCACGCGCTACGACTGCGGCAGCAAGCTGGGGTATCTGAAGGCGACCGTGGAGTTTGCGCTCAAGCACGCGGAAGTGCGCGATGACTTTGCCGCGTATCTCGCCAATCGCGGCTGACGGAATACATCAGGTACGACGGCAATCCGGTTCGATACCGGCGCAGACCGTGTGAGACACATTGACGTGCCTCACACGCTCCAGCAGCGAATCCTGATGACCCGCCGCTGGAAACCGCGCAAGATGCCCTGGTGCGACGCGCCTTAGCGGCGGCGCATGTAGAACACGAACACCTTGTCGACCTCCTGGTGTTCGAGCAGCTCGTTGCCAGTCTGCTTGGCAAAGGCCTGGAAATCGCGGCTGGAGCCCGGATCGGTCGCCATGACCTTGAGCACTTCTCCACTGGCCATGTCTGCCAGTGCCTTCTTGGTCCGCAGGATCGGCAGCGGGCAGTTCAGTCCGCGCGCATCGACTTCTTTCTGAAATTCCATGAATGTTCCTGAATCACTCCCCGCTGGGCGCGGGCTGTAGCCCGATATTGTAGCGGAATCGCCGCCGGCGCATGGCAGGATGTCCATATCGTGACATCGGCCACACCCGAGACAAGAGTGGATTCAGTCACGCCGGCGCATGCGCATGAATAGCGCTGCTCCAGCCAGCAACGCTGCTGTGGCAACCAGCAACGAGGGCGTAAACGAACCTGTCCGGCCAACCAGTTCGGTGGCCAGCGGCGGACCGACGATCTGCCCAAGGCCATAGGTCGCCGTCATCAAGCCCATCAGGCGCGGTGCGCCCGGCCCCGCGAGCGTATGGGCCTCACGCATGGCAAACAGCGTGATGACGGTGAACGGCATGCCAAGCAGCAGGCTGCTGAAGGCAAAACCGGGCACGCTTGGCGACACGATGGCCGCGAGGATCGCAACGGCTTGCAGGACATACGCTATTGCCAGCATCACGACCGGATCATGCCGCGTCGGAATACGGGTCGCCAGTGCCGCACCGCACACGATGCCGGCGCCGAACATCGGCCAGAACAGGTCCGGCCACGGTGATCCCGGCAAGGCATGGCGCGCAATCACCGGCAAGAAGGTAGCTGTGATGATGTAGCCGAATCCCGCCAGGCCATACACCCACGCCAGCAACCAGGCCCGTGCAGACAGGACGCCCGCACCGCTGCCCGTCGCCGTTGCAGGCGCACGCGAGGAGCGGAACTGCGGCCAGATGAGCGCCACGATCAGCAGCGCGATCGCCGCAAAGCACAGCCAGCCCGATGCGGCCTGCCAGCCAGCCTGCACCATGACACTCGCTGCCAGGCCGGTCAGCACGATACCCGCGCCTGGCCCGCAGAACATGATGGCCGCGAGCTCGGGGCGGCCCAGTTCGGACAGGCGCATCAGGCACCAGCCGGAGGCGAACACCAGCACCCAGGCGCTGGCCACGCCGGCCAGTCCGCGCAACACGGCCCAGGCAAGCGGCGTGTGCACGACCCCCATGCCGAGCGTCAGCAGCACTGTGGCCACGAGACCGAAGCGCACCATGCGGCCCGGCCGCACGCGGATCAGCATGCTGGACGCCGCGCCGGCAAAATAGCCAAAGTAGTTGGCGGTCGCCAGCCAGCCGCCCTCAGAGAGCGTGATCACGCCGTCGTGCAGCATCATCGGCAGCAGCGGCGTGAACGCAAAGCGACCGATGCCCATGGCAACGGCCAGGGCCAGCAAGGCGGTGGCGCCGATGAGCCACGGCGAGGCGGCGGAAGCGGCAGGGCTCGGATCGGATCGCATGGGAATCAGGAATGCGCCGCCGACGCACAGCACTCGCGGATATCGCGCGCCAGCGCCTCGACCGTTTCCTCCGACGTATCCCAGGCGCACATGAAACGGCAACCGCCTGCGCCAATAAAGGTGTAGAACTTCCAGCCCCTCGCCCGTAACGCATCGATGGCCGGCAGCGGCAATTCCGCAAACACGGCGTTGGCCTGCACGGGGAACATTAGGCGGACGCCCGGCACGCCCGCAATACGCTCCGCCAGCAAGGTTGCCATGGCGTTCGCGTGCCGAGCATTGCGCAGCCACACGTCGTGCTCGAGCAAACCCAGCCAAGGGGCGGAGATGAAACGCATCTTGGACGCCAGCTGGCCGGCCTGCTTCACGCGGTAAGCGAAGTCTTCGGCCAGAGCGCGGTCGAAGAACACCACGGCCTCGCCGACCGGCAAGCCATTTTTGGTCCCGCCGAAACACAGCACATCGACGCCGGCGCGCCAGGTCACATCGGCAGGATGCACATCGAGCGCGGCCACGGCATTGGCAAAGCGCGCGCCATCCATATGGACGCGCAGGCCATGCTGGCGCGCCACGGTGGTGATGGCCTGGATTTCCTCGACGCTGTAGACCGTACCGACTTCGGTGGCCTGGGTCAGCGACACCACTTTGGGCTTTGGATAATGAATATCGGCACGGCGCGTCACCAGCGCCTCGACCGCCTCAGGCGTCAGTTTGCCGTGCGGACCATCGGCCACCAGCAACTTGGAACCATTGGAGAAGAATTCGGGCCCGCCGCATTCGTCGGTTTCGATATGCGCGAGCGTATGGCAGATGACCGAGTGGTAGGACTGGCACAGTGCCGCGAGCGCCAGCGAATTGGCGGCCGTGCCATTGAAGACGAAAAACACTTCGCAGTCCGTTTCGAACAACGCACGCAGCCGGTCACATACGCGCTGCGTCCACGAATCGTCGCCATAGGCCGGCTCATGGCCGCTGCCATTGGCCTGCAGGAAATAGGTCAGCGACTCGGGACAGAAGCCGGCGTAGTTGTCGGACGCGAAGTGCTGCATATCTACCTCATGACTTGTCCGACTGCAGCGTCCCTGCCGTTGCCCAGCTGTTGCGCGGGATTTCGCTGAACACGACGTGCAGCGTGTCAGGCTTGCAGTTGAATGTCTCGCAAGCGAGCTTCGTCACTTCACGGGCAAACGTACGCTTCTGCTCGTCCGTCCGACCGGCAAGCATTTCGACACGAATCACAGGCATGGGAACTCCAGGGAGAAACAGGCCGAGGCGCGGCCTTCGCGCGTCCCATTGTAGCGGCTGTCGGCGGGCACCGACAGCCGGCCATGCATTTCCCCCGGAGCAGTCAAGGTTTAACGGGCGCCGACTGCCTCGACGGAGACTTGCCGGTCACCCTTCAGGCAGCGAATGACTGCCTGGGATTTGGGACCCGGACACTGCGCCCTTGTCTTCACGCCGTGGCCTTCCGCACGGATGCGGGCTGCCGGTACGCCGTTGGCGACGAGAAAATCACGGACGGTATCGGCACGGCTTTGCGAAAGTGCTTGATTGGCCGAGGCGTTACCAATCCGGTCAGCAAATCCCACAATCTGGACACGATCGAGCTGAGCCAGGTCGCGCAGGTCACGCGCCAGCCGCGCGAGACGAGTCTGACCGTCATCATTCAGGCTGGCGACATCTGCCTGGCCGAATTCGAACGTGAACTGGTCAGACACGTTGACGGCCTGGAGCTTGACCGGCTCGGGCACGGGCTGCGCCGCGACCGGCTGCGGCTGGCGCTCCTTGATCAGGTCGGCGCATTGCGGCTTGTTCCACAGCGTGCGGCGCACCTTGGCCTGATCGTCATACAGCACCTTGTACTGGCACTGCGTGACCGAACCATCGGCGTCGCGCAGGTTGAAAATGTAGTTCCACTCGCGCACGCCGAACAGGCCTTCGCTGAAATGTGGCGCACCCAGCAGGTCGAGCACCTGCGGCTTGGTCAGGCCATTGCTCATGTTGCGCAGATTGGCGACATTCGGAAACAGGCCTTCAGTGCGATAGGACGAGGCCGGATCGGGAAACTGCTCCTCGGACGGTGCGGCAGCCGAGGCGGCAGCCTGGAACAGCATGGTGAGCGACAGCAGGCAGGCTGCCAGCGATGATTTGCGATTCATGTTCATTCCTTGAAAAAGGGATCTTGGACGAGTCGGGATCTCGGAAAAGTCAGGGTCTTGGAAGATTCGTGCGGTGGCGAGGCCGACCGACCCTTCTAGGCCGCCGGCCTCGCCAGGCCTGGCTTACTTGATCACCCACTCCACGCCGGCACCCGCCGCGACACCGCCATGGCGACCGCCTGACACGCCACCGGTGATGCTCCAGCGACCATTTTCAGCCGTGCTACGGAAGCTCACGCCGAGCGCGACCTGCTTGCCGTAGTAGCCTGTGCCGACGCGCAGCGTGGTGGCGCCCGGTGCATAGTTAGCCGGCGCCTGCAGGGCGATGGCCGAGGCAATACCGGCATTGGAACGACGCTCGAGCTTGTCGATGTCGCCGTGCAGGGCATTCACGCGCTGGTCGGTGTAGTTGTTGGCTTCTGCCGTGGCTGCACGCAACTGGCCGACCGTGGCGCCGTCAGAGTTCTGCACGCCATCGGCCATGTTGGAGATAACGCGATTGCCAACTGCCACGACGTTCGCGCGGCCGCCGTCATCGCTGCCATTGCCCAGGGCGACCGAGTTGTTGCCCGAGCTCTTGGCACCAGTACCAAGCGCCGTGCTGTTCTGGCCGGATGCCACGGCATTGTTGCCAATGGCCACCGAGTTGGCGCCGGACGACACCGCACCCGAACCGCCTGCAACCGAGTTGCTGCCCGAGGTATCCGGGTTGACCACGGTACCGACGTTCACCTGGAACAGGCCGGTAGTACCCTGGCTGATCTGGTTGAACTTGTTGTCGGTGTAGCTCTTCGACGAGTTCAGGATGGTATCGCCGTAGGCCTTGAGCTGGCCGCCGTTGATGGCATCCTTGCTGCCCGCGGCGATGTTGCCGTCGGCCACGTTGGTGACCTTCGTACCGTTGGCACCGCCCAGCGTCACCGTGTCCTTGCTGGCATTGTCGTACTTCACGACGTTGTCGAGGTTTGCATTGACGCCGCTGATCTTTTCGTCAACGTAATCCTTGTTGACCGCATCCGAACCGATGACCGGACGAGCCACGTTGCGGATGATGCGATTGCCGGCGTCGTAGTAGCTACCATTGAACTGCAGGGTCGTGTTGAACAGCGTCGTGATATCGGTCGAGTTCTTCGTGACCTGGTTATTGGTCGCGTACAGTTGGCTGCCGTTGACCGCATCCTTGCTGGTGGCCGAGAGAATGGCCTCCTTGACGTTGCCCAGGCGCACGGTGCTTGCCGCCCCCACGCCACCCAGCGTGACCGAGGTCTTGCTGGCATCGTCGTAGGCCACGAAGTTGCCACCCGACACGGCCGTGATCTTGTCATCCAGCGCCTTCAGCTGGCTGCCGTTGACAGCATCCTTGCTGGTCGCGGTGATGTCGCCATCGGCGACGTTCTTGATCTTCAGGCTCTTCGAGTCGTAGAACGACCTGGTCGGGTCGAGCAGCAGCGCATCGGCAAACAGCGTGTTGATGTTCGTCGTGTTGTTGGCGATGTTGGTCGTGTTCTGCGAGACCTGGTTGTTGGTCGCCGTCAGCTGGCCGAAGTTGACTGCATCGGTCGGGTTGACACCCGCTTTCACGTTGGTCAGCGCCACGGTGCCGGCTGCGGCAGCGCCACCGAGCTTGACCGAGGTCTTGGTCGCATCGTCGTAGGCGACGAAGTTGCCGGTCACGCCTGCAGTGATCTGATCCTGCAGGGCCTTCAGCTGGCTGCCGTTAACAGCGTCCTTGCTGGTGGCGGTCACATCGCCGTCGGCGACGTTCTTGATCTTCAGGCTCTTCGAGTCGTAGAACGATTTGGTCGGATCAAGCAGCAACGCATCGGCGAACAGCGTATTGATATCCGTCGTGTTCTTGCTGATGTTCGTCGTATTGTTGGCGATGTTGGTGGTGTTCTGCGCCACCTGGTCGTTGGTCGCCTTCAACTGGCCGAAGTTGACCGCATCGGTGGTGGCCGCACCGGCCGCCACATTGGTCACCTTGACCGGCGTGGTCTTGCTGCCACCAGCGCCGACCAGCGTCACCGTGCCATGGGTGGCGTCGTCATACAGTACGGCGTCTAGCGTGGTACCCGAGCCGATCTTGGCTTCGACAGCCTTGAGCTGATTGACGTTGACCGCATCCGTGCCATTCACGCCCGGCGCCAGGTTCTGGATCGTCAGGTTCTTGCCGGTACGGCCGGCATCGTAGAACGATCTGCTCGGATCGAGCAACAGCGCATCGGCGAACAGCGTGCTGATGTCCGTGGTGTTCTTGGTGATATTGGTCGTGTTCAGCATCACCTGGTTATTGGTCGCCGTCAGCTGGCCGAAGTTGACTGCATCGGTCGGATTGACGCCGGCCTTGACGTTGGTCAGTGCCACCTCGCTGGTAGCGGTCGGGCCACCAAATTTCACCGACGTCTTGCTGGCATCGTCATACGCGACGAAATTTCCCAACTGCCCCTGCAACTGATCGCGGATGGCCTTCACTTGGCGCACATTCACGGCATCAGTATCTTCTGTACCATTGGCGACATTGGTAATCTGACGTGTGAACGCATCATCCGTGGGTAGGATCCCTTTGATGGTGCCATCACTGCCTACGGACACCGCGCCGCGCGTCGTAGTAACGAGCATGCCAGTCAACGGGTCGATCACATTGGTTATCGCGGCACGTGTAGCTGTCGACTCCGAGCCCAAAGCGATTGATCCACCCTGCCGTGCATAGGCATAGCGCCCCAACGCAGTACCATTCACGGCGCTCAGCGAGATCCCGGCGTGGTCACCGAGGGCCGTACCGCCTTCAGCATAGCTGGTACTAAATGCACCGATCATGGTGGCATAGCTGGCATTGGCCCCTGAGGCGCCTTCGCCACCTGCCTGGAAACCAAATGCGGAAGAGTAGGCACCGGCAGTCACAGCGGCAGTGCCAACCGCCGTCTGGCCGGCTCCGCCGTGTGCAGCCGCGCCGCCACGCTTTGTCTTGGCGTGATCGCCGATCGCGACACTTTCCCTTGTGTTGACGCTGGCGCCATTGCCTGCCACGGTCGAACCAGAGACGTCATAGCTTGGATCGGAACCACACACGGGTACCGTTGTATAGCCGCCGTCTGCGCTCAGGATGGCGCAAGGGTCAAGCGCAAATGCGCTGGAGGCGAACGCGAGGGTACCGGCGCCGATAAACAGGCCGGCAATCTGCTTGGACAGCGCGGTGCGCTGAAGACGAGGAGAAACTTTCTTGTGCATGATCATTCCTTGACGGAAAACGTTTGAATCGGATGTCGGGCCGGTAGCCGGCACCTGGCGGGGACGAGTGGCGAACCTTTGCGGTGCGCCGCTACGTGCGCCAAGCAAGGCGGCTCAGCGGACCGTCAAAAGGCCAGGTTGTGTGGTGGACGTGTTTCCCCGGGACGGGGCGAGGACGCGAATGCCGCGCAGGTACGATTCGTGCCGTACCCCAGAGGCGCGGGGTATTCGGACATGTCGATCGTGACCTTGGTGCAGCGCGTGGGCAGTGGATTGCGTTGCATAGTCATTCTCCGGAGAACAATTAGGGAACCAACACTTTCTCCCATAGCCTGATTAAGCAGCCGGCATTCCTTTTCGGATTATCTAAAAACCGGACGGAAGAAGGTGAGACTATTATCTCCAGCAATGCAACGTGGAAATCTTAATAAATCTCTCTACTTAGCAAAGAATCTCAAATCATTGATTTGACATTATTTCTAGTTCCTACCGGAACAATTCCCCTACAATTGCGACGGCAACTCATACTCCGCAACCTCTTCCCGCCATCACCGCCACTGCGACATCGCTCATCGCGGGTAAATTTAAATAAATTTTTCAATTTATTCATTCAGTAACAGGAACCAATATTATTGGAGCGTTACTAAATCAGCATTACCCATCAAAGAATAATCATAAATGCAGGTTGCCATTCTTTCAAAAAACCTCGACCTGATACGCTCTGTTAATCAGGTCGGATTAACGCTTCAATATTCGACGGAAGCATATGGCGATGACATGCCGCTGATTCGTGCATTGCGCAGCAAATCGTTTTCGATGGTGATCGTGGATGCGGCGTTGCAGTACAACCGGCATAGCATGCTCTGCCAATGGCGGGCATCCCATGGCTGCAAGGTGCCATTACTGGTGGTGGGGACGTTCTCGAGCACCTACGCCATGCAGGCCGCCCTCGATTCCGATGCGGCCGACATTGTCACCGGCCCGGTGAATCTCGACGAACTGTCGGTTCGCGCTGGGCGGGTACTACATCAATCACCTTACCCAACCCAGGCCGGCATGGTCTGCATCGGCCGTTATGCACTGGACCGGCGCAACTGCCGGGTGCTGCTGGATGACGAAGTGATCGCGCTGACGGCTCGCGAATACCAGCTGGCGGCAGTGCTGCTGGCCAATCCGGGCGTTAACTTTTCGCGGGAACAGCTGTCCCGGATCGTGTGGTCCAGCACGCGTGAAGTGGCCGAACGCTCGCTGGAGCAGTACATCTATAAACTGCGCAAGAAGCTTTATCTGTCGCCCGAAACGGGTGTGGTGCTGCGCACGCTGTACGCACAAGGTTATCGGATAGAGGCCACGGCCGACGTAGCTGGCGCGGGACCGGACGAGATGGCTGGCGCCGCGGCCTGTGCGCCGCCAAGCAGGGATGCGACGCCTGCCACGCCGTGAACGGCTGAGCGCGCACGACGTGCCACGTTCAAAGGCAGTAGCAATGTTGGCCGGATGGGCCGGCGCTGGCGATACAGACGCCTCGAGCCGAGGCTCTCGCGTTGGGATCCTTGGTAACCCTCCTGCTCCGCGGGCTACCAGCCAATGGCTATCACCCCGGATGGATGCAATCCCTCGCGCCAAAGAAAAACGGGACGCGTCATGCGTCCCGCAGATGCTGTCGGCCCCAGGCATGGGGCCCGCCAACGCAATATGAAAATCAGGCCAGTTTGCCGCCCACCCATTTGGCGACCCCCGCCAGGGCTGCCGGCAGTGCGGCCGCATCCGTGCCGCCCGCCTGCGCCATGTCCGGACGCCCGCCGCCCTTGCCGCCGACCTGCTGCGCCACGAAGTTGACCAGTTCGCCGGCCTTCAGGCGCGATGTGGCATCGGCGGTCACGCCGGCGATCAGGCTGACCTTGCCATCCTGCACGGCACCCAGAACGATAGCGGCCGTGGCCAGCTTGTCCTTGAGCTTATCCATGGTTTCGCGCAGGGTCTTGGTATCCGCGCCATCGAGCTGGGCGGCCAGCACCTTGATGCCAGCCACATCGACAGCCTGCTGCGCGAGCTCATCGCCCTGCGAAGCGGCCATGCGGGACTTGAGGCGTTCGAGTTCCTTCTCGAGCGCACGCACGTGGTCCTGCACCTGATGGATGCGCTGCGTCAGCTCGGACGGCTGGGCGCGCAGCGCGGCCGCAGCTTCCTGCAGGCGCGTGTCGAGCGATTGCAGATAGGCCAGCGCGTTGTCGCCCGTGATCGCCTCGACGCGGCGGATACCGGCGGCGACGCCGCCTTCCATGACGATCTTGAACAGGCCGATATCACCCGTGCGGGTAACGTGCGTACCGCCGCACAGCTCGCGCGATGAGCCAATGCCGAGCACGCGCACGGTATCGGCATACTTTTCGCCGAACAGGGCCATGGCACCGCTCTTCACGGCATCGTCGAACGGCATGATCTCGGCGCTGGTGGCTTCGTTACGGAGAATTTCAGCGTTGACGATGGCTTCCACGCGGCGGATTTCGTCTTCGGTCATCGGTGCGTTGTGGGAGAAGTCGAAGCGCGTCTTGTCGGCATCGACGAGCGAACCTTTCTGCTGGACATGGCCGCCCAGCACTTCGCGCAGCGCCTTGTGCATCAGGTGCGTAGCGGAGTGGTTACGCACGGTGCGGGCCCGGTTCAGCGCGTCGACGCGCGCCAGCACGCTGTCGCCGACCTTGAGCGTGCCGCCGGCCAGTGCGCCATGATGACCAAACACATCGGGCTGGATCTTGGTGGTATCGCTGACGGTGAAGGCGGTGGTGCCGGCGGTCAATACACCCCGGTCACCCGCCTGGCCGCCGGATTCGGCATAGAACGGCGTATGGTCGAGCACCACTACGCCCTGCTGCCCCGGCTGCATCGTGTCGACAGCGAGGCCGTCGACATACAGGCCGGTCACCTTGGCCACCTCGAGATCGAGCGTGTCGTAGCCGTGGAACGTGGTCTTGGCGCCAGCGTACTCCAGCCCGGCGGCCATCTTGAACTTGCCGGCCGCGCGCGCCTGTTCGCGCTGGCGATTCATGGCGGTGTCGAACGCGGCATCGTCCACCGACAGTTCATTCTCGCGCGCCACGTCCTGCGTCAGGTCGAGGGGGAAACCGTAGGTGTCATGCAGCTTGAATGCCAGTTCGCCATCGAGCACCTTGCCGCCCTTCTGCTTCAGGTCGGCCACGGCGGCGTCGAGAATTGACATACCGTGCTCGATGGTTTCGAAGAAGCGCTCTTCCTCGGCACGCAGCACGTCGGTGACGCGCTGCTGGGCCTCGCGTAGTTCGGGGTAGGCGTCGCCCATCTGCGCCACCAGCTCGGCCACGAGCTTGTGGAAGAACGGCTTGCGCACGCCGAGCTTGTAGCCATGGCGGATCGCGCGGCGCACGATACGGCGCAGCACGTAGCCACGGCCTTCGTTACCGGGAATCACGCCATCGACCACCAGGAACGAGCAGGCGCGAATATGGTCGGCAATGACCTTGAGCGAATTATTGGCGAGATCCGCCGTGGCCGTCTCGCGGCCCGCTGCATGGATCAGTGCCTGGAACAAGTCGATCTCGTAGTTACTGTGCACATGCTGCAACACGGCCGCGATGCGCTCCAGGCCCATGCCGGTATCCACGCAAGGCTTGGGCAGCGGCGTGAGCGTGCCCTGCTCGTCGCGGTTGAACTGCATGAACACGAGATTCCAGATCTCGATATAGCGGTCGCCATCTTCCTCGGGGCTTCCCGGAGGCCCACCCCACACGTCCGGACCGTGGTCGTAAAAGATTTCCGAGCACGGGCCGCACGGACCGGTATCGGCCATCTGCCAGAAGTTGTCGGAAGCGTAGCGCGCACCCTTGTTATCGCCAATGCGAATGATGCGTTCCACCGGCACGCCGACTTCCTTGGCCCAGATGTCATGGGCTTCGTCGTCTTCGGCATAGACCGTGACCCACAGCTTTTCGGGCGGCAACTGGTAGACGGTCGTCAGCAGTTCCCAGGCAAACTTGATCGCATCGCGCTTGAAATAGTCACCGAACGAGAAGTTGCCGAGCATCTCGAAGAAGGTGTGATGCCGCGCCGTGTAGCCGACGTTTTCCAGGTCGTTGTGCTTGCCGCCGGCACGCACCGAGCGCTGCGCCGAAGTCGCACGTGTGTAGGGCCGCTGCTCCGTACCCAGAAAAACATCCTTGAACTGCACCATGCCGGAGTTGGTGAACAGCAGCGTGGGATCGTTGCCCGGCACGAGGCTGGACGAGCGCACGATGGTGTGACCTTTCGATTCGAAAAAGGACAGGAACTTGCTGCGGATGTCGGAGACTTTCATATTGGGTGGCGGCCGGCGCGCCGGCAGGCGGAATGTTTGGGGATATTGCGAACCCTTCATTATAAAGCCAAGCGAACCGCCCCGGGCCCCTGCCGGTCCGGAATGTTAAAGTGGGCGATTCAGGCATGCCGGCACGTGGGACCCGCCCAGGCACGCCGCGCCAACTTTCGACAGGAGACCGCATGGGAGCGCTGAGCCATATCCGCGTGCTCGACCTTACCCGCATTCTGGCTGGCCCATGGTGTGCCCAGAACCTGGCGGATTTCGGGGCCGACGTCATCAAGATCGAGCGGCCGGGCGCTGGCGACGACACCCGCACCTGGGGGCCGCCCTACCTGCGCGACCCGGAGGGCAACGACACCGCCGAGGCCGCCTATTACCTGGCGGCCAACCGCAACAAGCGTTCCGTGACCATAGACATTGCCAGCCCCGAGGGCCAGGCCGTGATCCGCGACCTCGTGGCGCACAGCGACGTCGTGCTGGAGAACTACAAGGTTGGCCAGCTGAAGAAATATGGGCTCGACTACGACAGCCTGCGTGCCATCAAACCCGACCTGATCTATTGCTCGATTACCGGCTTTGGCCAGACGGGCCCCTATGCGGCACGGGCCGGCTATGACTTCATCATCCAGGGCATGGGCGGCTTCATGAGCATTACCGGCGAACGCGACGCGCTGCCCGGCGGCGGCCCGCAGAAAGCCGGCATTGCCATTTCCGACCTAATGACCGGCATGTACGCAACCATCGGGGTGCTGGCCGCGCTCGCGCACCGCGACCGGACGGGCGAAGGGCAGTACATCGACATGGCGCTGCTCGACGTGCAGGTCGCCATGCTCGCGAACATGAACACCAATTCCCTCGCCAGTGGCCGGGCGCCGGGCCGCTGGGGCAACGCCCATCCGAACATCGTGCCGTACCAGGCATTTCGCACTGCGGATAGCTGGATCATCCTGGCCGTGGGCAACGACGGTCAGTTCCGCAAGTTCGCGCAAGCTGCCGGTGCGCCCGAGCTGGCCGACGACCCCCGCTTTGCCACCAATCCGGAACGCGTACGCCACCGCGACATGCTGGTCCCGCAGATCGCCGCGTTGATTGAAAAGCGCAGCAAGAGTGACTGGATCGCCACGCTCGAGCGCGCAGGCGTTCCCTGCGGGCCGATCAATACGCTCGACGAAGTGTTCGAGGATCCCCAGGTCGTCGCCCGCGGCCTGCGCGTCGACCTGCCGCACCCGACCGCCGAACTGGTCAAGCTCGTGGGCAGCCCTGTCCGCATGAGCGGCACGCCTGCACAGGCCATGCGCCACCCGCCTCTGCTCGGCGAGCATACGGAAAGCGTACTGCGTGAGGTCCTCGGCTACGACGACGGACGTATCGCCGCCTTGCGCACGGCGGGAAAGATATAGCCATGCAGGAATCCCGAAACGCCCCTGACCACGCCCACCCGGGCCACGCGCTCCGCTGGCCGCCCCTCGGCCCGGCGCACTGATCTACCTTGCAGGAGTCCTCATGCTGTCCGACGCATTGCTCGCCTTCTTGCACTACCTGTCGATCTTCGGTCTGGTGGGAGCCCTGACCGCCGAAGCAGTGGTACTGCGCCCCGGCATGACGCCATCGATCCTCGCACGGCTCATGCGCTACGACGCCGTCTATTTCCTGATGGCCATCCTGACGCTGGGCACCGGCGTCGGCCGCTTGCTCATGAGCCCCAAGGGGCTGGCGTTCTACATGACCAATCCCTGGTTCCACGCCAAGATCGGACTGTTTGTCCTGATTGCCCTGCTCTCGATCAAGCCGACGCTGACGTTCTTCCGCTGGAAGAAGCAGGCCCGCCGGCTGCCGGATTTCGTGCCACTGCCCGCCGAACTGGCGAAGACGCGCCGCTGGGTCATGCTGGAAGCCCACCTGCTCATCTTTTTGCCGCTCTGCGCCGCACTCATGGCGCGCGGCATCGGGATGGGCTGAACATTTCCCCGAGTCTCTCCGTTTCGTAAGCATCGAGGCTGCCGCTCCCCCCCTCCGCCGCCCGCCTCACCCCGCCTCGCGCATCCGCTCACGGCACATCCTTGCATAAGCCCACATCCGGCCGGAGACCGTGGCCCCATGGCTACTGGCACCCATCGCTGCTGCGGCTGCGTGGACAGCATGATCCTTTGCGCGCTTCTGCGCCAAGCGCTCTCCCTTGCCTCACGCCCGCCCTAGGGAATAACCCTGAATCTTGCCAATTTCTTTCCAAATTGTAAGCAAATGAAAGGTCGTTGAAAGCTGATCTCCTTAACGTGCACGCTAACCAAGGAAGGTGCCTCTGGATTCGTGCATCGAACCTTGCTGCCCCAACTCTATTTTGAGGAGAACAATGTTGCAGATACGCAGCCAAAAGGACTTTTTCTCCGGCCTGTTCTATCTGGCCGTGGGCCTTGGCTTCGCCCTGGTTGCCCGAACGTACTCGATGGGCACGGCAGCCAAGATGGGACCGGGATACTTTCCGTTCTGGCTCGGCATCGTGCTGGCCATTCTCGGCCTGATCGTCACGATCCAGTCCCTGAGTTCCAAGGGTGAGGTCGACAAACTCGATCGCTGGGACATCAAGACCCTGCTGTGGATCCTGGGTGCGGTCGTGCTCTTTGGCCTGCTCCTGCGCCCGCTCGGCCTCGTGCTGTCGCTGGTGGTACTGATTCTCGTATCGAGCATGGCCAGCCACGAATTCGGCTGGAAAGGCACGATCCTGAACATCATCTTCCTGATCGCCTTCGCCATGGGCGCCTTTGTCTACGGCCTGAATCTCCAATTCCCGATCTGGCCGGCATTCATTGCACCTTGATTGGTTAACCCACTGAGAGAACGATGGAACTATTTGACAATCTCGCGCTTGGGTTTTCCACGGCGCTGACTTTCCAGAACCTGGCCTACGCCTTTCTGGGCTGTATCCTCGGAACGCTGATCGGCGTGCTGCCTGGCCTGGGCCCACTCGCCACGATCGCCATGCTGCTGCCGGCCCCCTATGCCCTGCCGCCGGTGGCTGCACTGATCATGCTGGCCGGTATCTACTACGGTGCGCAGTACGGCGGCTCCACCACGGCTATTCTGGTGAACCTGCCCGGTGAGTCATCTTCCGTGGTGACCACACTGGACGGCTACCAGATGGCCAAGCGCGGCCGCGCTGGCGTGGCGCTGGCCACCGCCGGCATCGGTTCGTTCTTCGCCGGCTGCGTGGCCACGCTGATCCTGGCCGCCTTTGCTGCCCCGCTGGCGGAAGTGGCCTTCAAGTTCGGCCCCGCCGAGTACTTCTCGCTGATGGTCGTCGGCCTGATCGGCGCCGTGGTGCTGGCCTCCGGTTCGCTGGTCAAGGCAATCGGCATGATCGTGCTCGGCCTGCTGCTGGGTCTCGTGGGTACCGACGTCAACTCGGGCGCGGCGCGCTTCTCGTTCGACGTGCCGGAACTGACCGACGGCCTGAACTTCGTGTCGATGGCCATGGGTGTGTTCGGCTTCGCTGAAATCATCGCCAACCTCGAACAAAAGGAAAAGCGCGAAACCTTCCTCAACGCGATCACTTCGCTGTATCCGACCAAGGAAGACTTCAAGCGCATGATCCCTGCCATCCTGCGTGGTACGGCACTGGGTTCGGCCCTAGGCATCCTGCCGGGCGGCGGCGCGGCGCTGGCTTCGTTTGCAGCCTATACGCTGGAGAAGAAGTCGTCGCGGCATCCGGAAGAATTCGGCAAAGGTGCCATCGAAGGCGTGGCCGGTCCGGAATCGGCCAACAACTCGGCCGCCCAGACCTCGTTCATCCCGCTGCTGACGCTCGGTATTCCGCCGAACGCCGTGATGGCGCTGATGGTCGGTGCGATGACCATCCACAACATCCAGCCGGGTCCGCAGGTGATGACCAGCAACCCCTCGCTGTTCTGGGGCCTGATCGCCTCGATGTGGATCGGTAACCTGATCCTGATCATCCTGAACCTGCCGATGATCGGTATCTGGGTGAAGCTGCTGACCGTGCCCTACCGCTTCCTGTACCCGGCGATCCTGGTGTTCTGCTGTATCGGTGTGTACTCGGTGCAGAATACGACCTTCGACGTGTTCCAGACTGCGGCCTTCGGCGTGCTCGGCTACATCTTCATCAAGCTGCGCATGGAACCGGCCCCGCTGCTGCTCGGCTTCGTGCTCGGACCGATGATGGAAGAAAACTTCCGGCGCGCCCTGCTGCTGTCGCGCGGCGAGTTCTCGGTGTTCGTGACGCGTCCGCTGTCGCTGAGCCTGCTGATCGCCGCCGCCGTGCTGGTCGCCATCGTGGCCCTGCCGTCGATCAAGAAGAAGCGCGAAGAAGCCTTCCAGGAAGAGTAAGACTGTCGCCCCTGGCGGCATCCCTGATCGGGCACCCTCGGGTGCCCGATTTTCATTTGTACCCTCACCATGGCATCTGCCTTGCCCCGAAAAGCCACCCGGGGCATCCAATCCGCGTGGATTCCGCGCCGGCGCGGTAGAATCGCAAGATCGACGCACACCATCTGATATGAGCCAACACGACAACGCCACGCCGCCCGCTTCCAATTTCGTCCGGGCCTTGATCGAACACGACCTTGCCAGCGGCAAGCATGCGCACCGCAAGGATGCCGCCGGCCAGCCGCTGCCGACCGTCATTACCCGTTTCCCGCCGGAGCCGAACGGCTACCTGCACATTGGTCACGCCAAGAGCATCTGCCTGAACTTTGGCCTGGCACGCGATTTCGGCGGCCGCTGCCATCTGCGCTTTGACGATACGAACCCGGTCAAGGAAGACACCGAATATGTCGATACCATCATCGACTCGGTGCGCTGGCTCGGCTTTTCGTGGGAGCAAGGCGGCACGGCGCATCTGCACTACGCCAGCGACTATTTCGAGCGGCTCTACCAGTTTGCCGAATTGCTGATCCAGGCCGGCAAGGCCTATGTCGACAGCCAGGATGCCGAAACCATCGCCGCCACGCGCGGCAACTTCTCGGAACCCGGCACGCCCTCGCCCTGGCGCACGCGCAGCGTCGAGGAGAACCTGCAGCTGTTCCGCGACATGCGCGCCGGCAAATACCCGGACGGCGCACACGTGCTCCGCGCCAAGATCGACATGGCCGCGCCCAATATCGTGATGCGCGACCCGATCCTGTACCGCATCCGCCATGCGCATCATCACCGCACCGGCGACGCGTGGTGCATCTACCCGATGTACGACTTCACGCATTGCGTGTCCGATGCGCTGGAATCGATCACGCATTCGCTGTGTACGCTGGAGTTCGAGAACAACCGGCCGCTCTACGACTGGGTGCTGCATGCTCTGCGCGACGCCGGGGTGTTCGCCGATCCGCTGCCGCATCAGTATGAATTCGCGCGGCTCAACCTGACCTACGCCATCACCAGCAAGCGCAAGCTGCTGCAGCTGGTGAATGAAAAGCGGGTGGACGGCTGGGATGACCCACGCATGCCGACACTGGTCGGTATCCGCCGCCGCGGCTACACGCCAGAAAGCATCCAGCTATTCTGTGAACGCATCGGCGTCTCCAAGGCCGACAGCTGGATCGACATGAGCGTGCTCGAAGGCGCGGTGCGCGACGATCTCGACGCCCGCGCGCCACGCGCCGTGGCCGTGCTCGACCCGCTCAAGCTGATCATCGACAACTACCCGGAAGGCCAGAGCGAGACCTGCACCGCACCGGTCCACCCCAAGAAGCCGGAACTCGGCAAGCGCGAGTTTCCGCTGTCGCGCGAACTGTGGATCGAACGCGAGGATTTCCAGGAGGAGCCGCCCAAGGGCTACTTCCGCCTGTTCCCGGGCAACAAGGTGCGGCTGCGCTACGGCTATGTCATCGAATGCACCGGTTGCGACAAGGATGCGGATGGCAATATCACCGCCGTGCGCGCCACCTACCTGCCGGAGACCAAGAGCGGCACGCCGGGGGCCGACAGCGTGAAGGTGAAGGGCAATATCCACTGGGTCAGCGCCGCACATGCGTGCGCCGCCGAAGTGCGCCTGTACGACCGGCTGTTCAAGGAACCCCACCCAGACGCCGGCGGCCGGGATTTTCTCCAGGCACTGAACCCGGACTCCAAGCGGACGCTCACGGCCTATCTCGAGCCTGGCCTAGCCACGGCCAGACCGGAAGACCGCTTCCAGTTCGAGCGCCACGGCTATTTCGTGGCTGACCGGGTCGATACCCAACCGGGCAAACCGCCGGTTTTTAACCGTATCGTCGGCCTCAAGGACAGCTGGGGCAAGTGATCACGGCCCGCAGGCGCGCGTCCTGTTGGACCGTGCCTGCGGATCGGTTTGCTAAAAAACCAGCACTTTTTTCCTGTATTTCTGCGTCTCAGGGTCTACACTGTGGTGTGATCCAATATCAACGCTCGTCCGCACCAAGGGCGGGCTCCCCCCTCCCCGGCCGTCCCACACAGGCGCGTCGGGCGGTTTGCGTGGCAGTGTTTCCAGGCAGGTCGGGGCGATGCTTTGCGAGAGGTGATATGTTGCAGGAAGCTTACATTCATTCGGTCGAACACCTGATTGCCGCCTGCCGGCAACCGGCCGGATCCGCCCCGTCCACAGGCCTGAACAGCACCATGCTGTTTCATCTGCTGAGCGGCGGCCACACCGAAGTCATCCGCGCCTGTCGCACACAGCCGGACCTGCAGGCGAGCATTTCCCGCCTGGACCCGGAAAGCCGTACCGACCTGCTGGCCGCACAGGCTCCCGATGGCAGCCATGCCCTGACGCAGATGATCCGTGCCAGCCACTGGGCAACGCTGCGGGAATACGCGCTGCTGCTACGCGCCCATGCAAGCGACAAACGCGTCCTGCAGGACATTCTCGGCCGCAACGACCTGCCCGGGCTGCTCGACGAGATCGTCGCACTAGGCCATGCGCCGGCCGTGCCGGCGCTGGGTGAATTCTGGTCCCTGCTTGGCCTGACGCGACGCGAACTCCTGCCCCTGCTGCCAATGCCGCACCCGTCCGCCCAGACCATCATGCAGGTCGCCCAGCAAATGCCGGGCAACGCCGCGGCCCGCAAGGCCATCGCCATGCTCGGGCAATTCGGCCTGCTGGAAACGCGTATTTTCCTGCCCCGCTGACGCCGTCGCGGCATCGCGATGCGGTATGCTGTCGCCCTGATCCGTCTCTTTCGGCCTGCCCTTCTCCTATGCCCACCATCGATGTCCCTCTGCAAGCGCCCTTCATTGAACTGAATCAATTGCTCAAGGTCGCAGGCGTATGCGACAGCGGCGGGGCCGGCAAGCAGATCGTGGCCAGCGGGGCCGTCACGGTGGACGGGCAGCCTGAAGCCCGCAAGACAGCGAAGATCCGCGGCGGCCAGGTGGTCACCGTGGGGGACATCGTAATCCGCGTCAGCGATCCTGCCTGATCAAACCATCCGCTGGCGCCATATTTCTCCGGAGCCACAGCATGAGCATTGCATTCTGGTGCGTCCTGGTCGCCGGCCTGATGCCGGTCGTGACCGTCGCCATTGCCAAGTGGGGTGTCCGCGGCTATGACAACAATGAGCCGCGCGCCTGGATGGAACAACTGCAGGGCCTGCGCCGCCGCGCTGATTACGCCCATCGTAACCATTTCGAAGCCTTCCCGTTCTTTGCCGCCGCCGTCATCATCGCCAGCCATCTGCAAGCGCCGCAGGGGCTGCTCGACAGCTTCGCCCTGCTGTTCATCGGCGCACGCGTCGTCTACACGCTGTGCTATCTCTACGACCGCGCCACGCTGCGCTCGATCGTCTGGTCGATCAGCTATCTCTGCATCATCGGCATTTTCCTGATTCCGGTCTTCAAGACCTGAGCCCCCTCATCAGGCTATAGCCGCACGGGGCTCCGACATGGTGTACAGTTCAGCCGCACATTTCCCTGTCACCGAACCTGCCCCATGGCGCTCAAATCCACCGTCTACAAAGCCGAACTGCAAATTGCCGATATCGACCGCGGCTACTATCAAACCCACGCGCTCACGATTGCCCGCCACCCGTCGGAGACGGACGAGCGGATGATGATCCGCCTGCTCGCCTTTGCCCTGCATGCCAGCGAATCCCTGGGCTTCGGCAAAGGGCTGAGCGATACCGACGAACCTGACCTGTGGGAGAAGGATCTGACCGATGCCATCCAGCTGTGGATCGAGGTCGGCCAACCCGATGAAACCCGTATCCGCAAGGCCTGTAACCGCGCTGGCAGGGTCGCGATCTTTCCATACGGCGGCCATGCCACGCAGGTGTGGTGGTCCGGCGTAGCCAACAAGGTGGAGCGCCATCGCCACCTCGAGGTGGTGGCGGTCGACGCCGCCAGCAGTACGGCACTCGCGGCCCTGGCCCAGCGCAGCATGCGCCTGCAAGTGACGATCCAGGACGGCGAAATCTGGATCGGAGACGATACCCGGCGCGTTGCCATCGTCCTGCAACCGCTCAAGCCAGCCGAGCGTCAGAGTGTGCGACCATAACGCATGCCAGAATTAAGCTGATTCTTAATTGATCGATCCTTTTTGACCGCGTCCCCTCGGACGCGCCCCACCGACAGGAGCATTCGATGATTACCACCCCCTCCGGACTGCAATACGAAGACGTTGAAACCGGCAACGGCGCTGAAGCGCGCGCCGGTACGCAAGTCACGGTGCACTACACCGGCTGGCTGTACGAGAACGGCCAGGCCGGCCAGAAATTCGATTCGAGCAAGGACCGCCGGGATCCGTTCCGCTTCCCGCTCGGCGCTGGCCATGTGATCCGCGGCTGGGACGAAGGCGTGCAGGGCATGAAAGTCGGCGGCGTGCGCCGCCTAGTGATTCCGGCCGATCTCGGCTATGGTGCACGCGGTGCAGGCGGCGTCATTCCGCCGAACGCGACCCTGCTGTTCGAAGTCGAGCTGCTGTCGGCCTGAGCGTGCTCGCCCATGCGACGGCCTGTGCCGTCGCAAAAGCGCCACGCTCGCGGTATCGATGATCACGCGCAGCGCCGCCCCGGCCCATGGCCGGTTTTTTTTGGCTTATGCTTGGCCTATGGGAATCACGCGTGACGATCTGGAGAACGACCGGGTTCGTGCCGCCCTGGCGGGAACACCGGGCGGCGCGGTACTGCTGACCGAAGAAGCGTTCGAGGCTTCGCTGGCTGCCACGCTGGCGGACGCGCCCGATGGCGATGCCTGGCTGTTCGGCTATGGCTCGCTGATCTGGAACCCCATGATCCGCTACGCGGAGCGGCGTCCTGCGGTCATCTACGGCTTTCATCGCGGCTTCTACCTATACTCGCGGGTGAATCGCGGCACGTACGAAAATCCGGGGCTGGTGCTCGGCCTGGATCGTGGCGGCTGCTGTCGCGGCATCGCGTTCCGCATTGCCCGCGAGGATCTGGCCGAAGAGTTCCGCGTACTGTGGCGACGCGAGATGCTGACGGGCGCCTACCTGCCGCGCTGGGCGCCGGTGCAATCGGAAGGCCAGCGCTTTTCCGCGCTCACTTTCATCATGAACCGCACGCACGAGGGCTATGCAGGACGCCTGCCGGACACCGTGATCGTCGACCGCCTGCGCAATGCTAGCGGCGCCTACGGACCGGCCTACGAATACCTGTATCGCACGCTGCTGGGCCTGCGGCAGCACGGTATCGACGACCCCTACCTTGCCCGCCTGTGGGAACCGTTCGAACGCGATCCCCGGTACCAGGCGGAATTCGCCGGCGCGGCCTGAGCAAGCTAGCGCGGACCGCGAATTGATCCAGCGCAAACCGATGCAAAGTTGCCTGCGCAGCACAGCGTAACCCTCATATACTGTCAGTGAAATCTGCCGGTCGATCATGCCGGATCCTATCCGCATCATCCGTTCAAAGAGGGACACACCATGAAAATCCTGTTCGCCGCCGACGGCTCGCCCTGCAGCATGCAGGCTGCCAAGTACCTGATCCAGCAAGCCAGCATGTTCAAGGACACGCCGGAACTGACGGTGATCCACGTCGAGCCGGCCGTTCTGCCGCCGAACGTCACCCGCCACGTATCGCGCGAAGTTGTCGACGACTGGTACAAGGAACAAGGCGACATCGCGCTGCGCGACGTGACGCAGGCGCTGGATGCGGCGGGCGTTCCCTATACCCGCAAGCAACTGGTGGGCGACGTCGCTCCGACGCTTATCAAGACCGCCACAGAGATCGGCGCGGATATGATCGTCATGGGCTCCCATGGCCGCAGCGCAACCGCAGGCGTGCTGCTGGGCTCCGTGGCCACCAAGCTACTGTCCGGCACCAAGATCCCGGTGCTGATCATCCGCTGATCCCGGTCTCGTCATCGGCCAGTCAATATACGCACATGACGTGCGTGATGCATGATTGTTGGGTGCGTCGTCCGACGACCTGCCGCCGTGCCGGGCGATAACCTCCGCACGGCCCTCCGGATTGGGCATGGAAAATGCGTTCGCGTATGCTTACGCCTGTCCCAATCCGATCCGGAGAACTCTGCGCAATGCCCCGCCTCATCTTTTTTTGCGGCCACGCCGGCACCGGCAAGACCACCATCGCCAAGCACCTGATCGGCCCGCTGATCGGACGCACCGGAGAATCGTTCTGCCTGCTCGACAAGGACACCTTGTACGGTCGGTACAGTGCCGCGGTCATGGGCGCCCTGACCGGCGATCCGAATGACCGCGACAGCCCCACCTACCTGCAACACCTGCGCGACCCGGAGTATCAGGGGCTGCTCGATACCGCCCGCGAGAATCTCGCGCTGGGCATCAACGTCATCGTCATCGGACCGCTCTCGCGCGAGATCCGCGATCACCGGCTAAGCGACCGGCAATGGCTCGGCATCGACGATACCATCGACCTGCATATCGTCTGGGTGCATCTGCCGGAAGACATCGCGCGGACGCGTATCGAACAGCGCGGCAATCCCAACGACGCCTACAAGCTGGCCCACTGGGAAGATTACCGCCAGCGGCGCTTCATGCCCGAGGTGGCCGAGTACCCCGAACTGATCATGTTCGACAATACGTCGCCCACGGAGGACGAACGGTTGGCGCTGCTCGACCGCTTGCTTGGATGACCATGCTGCGGCGCACGTGCCGCCAGCGCGGGGCGTAACGGCGCCTAAACCCGAAAATCAGTCCCGACCGGCCGCCGCGTTGATATCCGGAACAGCAAGCATCTCGGGCTCGGGCTGCGTAGCCATGCCGGCCAGCGCCTTCAGTACCTCCGCGGCGGCCGTCATGCCGAAGGTTGCAGTGACACAGATCGACGAACCGAATCCCGCGCACGCCAATCCTTGCGGAGCCGCTGCGGGCGACCCATCGATATCGCAGGCCGCAGGCTCTGGATAATGCAGCGGTTCGGTGGAGGATACAGCCAGCACGCCGAACTTGTGCCGGCGCTGGCGAGGAAACGCATGTTCGTTGCGAAGATTGCGGCGCACCTTGGCCAGCATCGGATCCTGTTCAGTACGGCTCAGGTCGCTGACCACGATGCGCGTCGGATCGAACTGCCCGCCTGCGCTGCCGCACGTGATGAGCGGCACGCCATGGGCGCGACACCAGGCGATCAGCGCGGTCTTGGGACGGACCGCGTCGATGGCATCGATGACATAGTCATAACCCGGCGCCATCATCTCCGGCACATTGTCGACCGTGATGAAGTCGTCGACGGCGCGTACCGTACAACGTGGATTGATGGCCTGGATGCGTTCCGCCATGGCGTCGACCTTGGCCTTGCCGTAGGCATCGCCGAGCGCGTGGATCTGGCGGTTGGTGTTGCTGGGAGCGACATGGTCGAGGTCGATCAGGGTAAGCGTGCCGATGGCATTGCGGGCCAGCGCCTCGACTGCCCACGAACCCACCCCGCCGATACCCACGACACATACGTGCGCGCTCATGAAGCGTTCCAGGGCAGCCTCGCCATACAGGCGCCCGACCCCGCCAAATCGGCGGGCATGTTCGGCCTCGTGTTCATCATGCGCCGCACCGGGCAAGATACTTGCACTCAAAATGTCATCCTTCGGCCGGAACCCGCGCACTTCTCTTCCAGCCGCACGCTTTGTCCGTCCGTGCGCGGGTCAAACTATACAATAGGTGCGAGTCGATGATGGTTCACACCACCTGCTTTTATGGAGCCCGTCGCCATGCGCAGACGCAGTAGATGGATCGCCTGGATTACGCTGACGCCGCTCGTCCTGATCAGCGCACTCCTGTTCTTTATCGTGACTTTCGACTGGAACCGGGCACGACCATGGCTCAACGAGCGCGTGTCCGAGGCCATCGCCCGTCCCTTCGTCATCAATGGCGACCTGACGGTGAAATGGGATCGCCCCGAAGGCGAGACAGGCTGGCGCCGCTGGGTGCCATGGCCGCGGCTGGCGGCGCGCGATGTGGTCGTCGGCAACCCTGAATGGGCGCACGATACCAATTTCGCTACGGCCAACGAGGTCAGCTTCGTCCTGCAGGCGTTGCCTTTGCTGACGCACCGTATCGTGATTCCAACCATCAGCCTCGACACGCCGTCGATCGCGCTGATCCGCCGCAAGGATGGCGAAAACAACTGGACTTTCCCGCGCAACAAGGACAAGACCGCGCTGCAATGGGAGCTGGAGCTGCAGCAGATCGTCTTCAAGAATGGCCGCATCGGCCTATCCGATGCCATCAAACAGATCGAGTTGCTGGCCGAGGTCGATACCATCGGTGCGCCGCTCGATCTGGCCGGCAAGCCGACGGAACAGCCTGCCTCTGCCGCATTACCCACCGAGGTAGCATCTGCCGCGAACGCAAAGGAAGAGCCGGCACGACAGGCCGACACCTCCCCCTACGGTATCCAGTGGACCGTCAAGGGGACCTACCGCGACGCGCGCGTGCAGGGGGCCGGCAAGGCTGGCGGCGTGTTGCGCCTGCAGGATGCCGACACGCCCTACCCGCTCCAGGCCGATGTGCGGCTGGGACGCACGCGCATCGCGCTCGAAGGGACGTTGACTGACCCAGCCCATCTCGCTGCGCTAGATCTGCGGTTGCGGCTCGCCGGCGACAGCATGGCGCACCTGTATGACCTAACGGGTGTGGTACTGCCCGAAACGGCGCCGTTCGAAACCCGTGGCCGATTGATCGGCCAGGGCGTCGGAGAACAGCCGGTGTGGCGCTATGAAAAATTTACCGGACGCATGGGTAAAAGCGACATTCAGGGCACGCTAACCTATCGCGCCCAGCAACCGCGCCCGAAGATCGAGGGCACCGTGTTGTCCAACCAGCTGGTCTTTGCCGACCTCGCTCCACTTATTGGCGCGGACTCGGCTCAGAGCAAGAAGCGCCGCGGCGCGGCCGAACGCCAGCCGATCGACCGGGTCCTGCCGGTGGCGCGCTTCAAGACTGACCGCTGGGGCGAAATGGATGCGGACGTAAAGGTGACCGGCAGACGCATCGTGCGCGACGAGGCCTTGCCGATCACTGACCTCACTGCCCACCTCAAGCTCGAGGACAGCGTCCTGACGCTCGATCCGCTGAACTTCGGCGTGGCCGGCGGCGATCTCGTCTCGACCATCCGGCTCAACGGCAAAACGACTCCGCTGCAGGGCAATATTGACCTGCGCGCACGCCACCTCAAGCTCAAGCAACTGTTCCCAACCATCGAGGCCATGCGTGCCAGTGTTGGTGAACTGAACGGCGCAGCCCGCATGACGGCCCAGGGCAATTCCATCTCGGCGCTGTTGGGCACGGCCAACGGCGAAGCCAAGCTGCTGGTACGCGAGGGCACCGTCAGCAAGTTCATCCTGGAAGCCATGGGGCTCAATGTTGGCAGCGTGGTACTCACGCAACTGTTCGGCGACCGGCAGGTTACGCTGAATTGCGGTGTCAGCGATTTCGCGATTAATGACGGGCTGGCCCGGGCCCGGACCTTTGTGGTGGATACCGAGGACGCTACGATCTACATCACCGGCGGCGTCGACCTGAAGGATGAGCGGCTCGGCATGACTGTCCGGCCCGAAGCCAAGGGCTTGCGGCTATTCTCGCTGCGCGCCCCGCTATATGTCACCGGCACCCTCAAGAAACCCGATGTCAGTGTCGACAAGGCCGTGCTTGCGCTGCGCGCCGGCGGCGCGCTGGCGCTGGGACTCACTGCGCCCATCGCGGCTGCGCTGATCCCGCTCACCGACCTGTCGACGCCAGACGACACCCATTGCGCCGAACTGCTGCGCCAGGCTAGCAGCGCCCCGCGCACCAATCCCAGGCCGGTCCCACCGCCGGACAAGGCCACGCCCAGCGCGCCTGCTGGCGAACGCCGCCCCGCTGCGCCGCCGGCCACGCCACCGCGCCAGGAGCAAAAGCGCGACCCGCTGCCGCCGATCTATAACGGATAACGCCGTCCATGGTTATACTTGCTCTGTTCCACCCTGAATGCACGCAATGACGACACTGGCTGACCTCCGCACCCGCTACGCACGTGGCGCACTTTCCGAGACCGAAGTCGCACGCGACCCGGTCGAGCAATTCCGTACCTGGTTCGACGAGGCCCTGGCCGCGGAAGTACCGGAGCCCAACGCGATGACGCTGGCCACGGTCCGGACGGACGGCCAGCCCGCGGCGCGCATCGTGCTGCTCAAGCAAGTCGATGCGCGCGGCTTTACCTTCTTCACCAACTATCTCAGCGACAAGGGCCGAGCCCTCGCAGCCAATCCGCGCGCTGCCCTGCTGTTCCATTGGGTCGCGCTGGAGCGCCAGGTCCGCATCGAAGGTACGGTGGAGAAGATCGACGCCGCAGAGAGCGATGCCTATTTCCAGTCGCGGCCCCTCGAGTCACGGCTCGGCGCGTGGGCCTCGGAGCAGAGCAAGGAAGTGCCCGACCGGGCAACGCTCGAGGCGAGCGAGGCGCGCTTTGCCGCGCAATACGGAGAGCAGCCACCACGGCCGCCGCACTGGGGCGGGTATCGGCTGGGCCCGCAGTCGATCGAATTCTGGCAAGGCCGACCGTCACGGTTGCATGACCGTATCGTGTTCTACCGACAAGCCGATGGGGGGTGGCGTATCGCCCGGTTATCGCCCTGAGTCGCCTTGACACCGCCCACGGTGAGGAGAAACAGCGGGCGGATGCACGAGAGACGCTATCGATATGAAGCGCAACGTTTCTGCGCTCGAACGTGGGCCGGCGATCCCGTATCGCCCGCATCGCTTCGTCGCGGCAGGACCATTTCGCTGGCGCCTCTGAGCTTGAATCACATTATCGACAGATAAGGTACGGGAGCCTCGCGCTTCCGGGTTGATGTGTCTGGCACAGCGGTGTGTCCATGCCGCAGCCATTTGAGCCGAAGGAGAACAGTGCATGTTTTTCAAAGAAGCGATAGACCGCAAGCTGGCCAGCTGGGTAGATGCCATCCGCCAGAAAGCCAATCTGCCGGTGACCGTCAAGCTGTGGAACGGCCACCAGTACGCCCTCGGCGAGTTCGATCGGCCCGCCATCACCCTGACCGTACGTGAAGCCAGCGCCCTCCCGCTGCTGCTGACGCCGAGCCTCGCCAACCTCGGCGAGGCCTACGTGCAGGAAAAGATCGACTTCGAAGGCAAGCTCCAGGACATCATCTCCGTGGGCTACCGTCTGGCCGATACGGCCCTGGGCGGCGACAGCCGCTTCGGCCGTATCGCCCGCCACTTCTCGCATTCCAAGGAAGACGACAAGGAAGCGATCCACTACCACTATGACGTCTCGAACGATTTCTACAAGCTGTGGCTCGACCCAAACATGGTGTACTCGTGCGCCTATTTCGAGCACGGCAACGAGGATCTCGCCACTGCGCAGATCCGCAAGATCGACCATATCCTGACGAAAATCCAGGTTCAGCCCGGGGAGCGCCTGCTCGATATCGGCTGCGGTTGGGGTGCGCTGGTACTGCGTGCGGCCGAACGCTTCGGCGCGCGCTGCGTCGGCATCACGCTGTCGCAAAACCAGTTCGACCTGGCCACCGAGCGGGTGCGCGCCGCCGGCCTGCAGGATCGTATCGAGATCCGCCTGCAGGACTATCGCGACGTCTCCGGCACGTTCGACCGCATCACCAGCGTCGGCATGTGTGAACACGTGGGCCGCAAGAACCTGCCGGCATACTTCGCCAAGATCCGCGAGTTGCTGACCGATGATGGCGTGGCCATGAACCATGGCATCACCTCGACCGATGTGAACAGCGGCGAAACTGCACTGGGCGGCGGTGACTTCATCGACAAATATGTATTTCCGCACGGCGAGCTGCCGCACGTTTCACTGGTCCTCAGCACCATGCAGGAAGGCGGCCTGGAGGCGTTCGACGTGGAGAACCTGCGCCGCCACTATGCGCATACGCTTGGCATATGGTCAGCGAATTTTGAAGCCCAAAGCGAGACGATCCGCGCCACGGTCGGCGAGAAACGCTACCGCATCTGGCGCGTCTACCTGATGGGGTGCGCACATGCCTTCGAAGTCGACGACGTGGCGATCTACCAGGTGATCTGCCGCAAGGCGGGGCGCTCCGCAACGACGCTGCCGTGGTCGCGGCGCTATATCTACGACACGCCCTGAGTTGTTTCAGGAGCGTCCGTGGCGCGTGAACAGCTGGCGGAATTTCGCCAGCTTGGGCGCGATCACCATCGCGCAGTAGCCCTGGTACGGATGCGTACGATAGTAGTTCTGGTGCGCTGCCTCGGCGCGCCAGTACGGCTGCTCCGCCTCGATGGTCGTGACGATCGGCAGGGCAAAGACGCGCTCGCGCGTCAGGCTGTCGATCATGGCTTCCGCCGTAGCGCGCTGGGCCGGTGAATGTACAAAGATTGCGGAACGGTATTGCGGCCCCGTGTCGTTACCCTGGCGGTCCACCGTGGTCGGATCGTGGATGGCGAAAAAAATGCCGAGGATGTCGTGATACGAGATCACTGCCGGATCGAAAGTCACGCGCACCACCTCGACATGGCCGGTGTCACCCTCGCAGACCTGGCGGTAGGTCGGATGGTCAACGTGGCCGCCCGTGTACCCAGATTCGACCGCAAGCACGCCGCTGACTTCCTGGTAGACCGCTTCGAGGCACCAGAAGCAGCCTCCACCCAATGTGGCAATTTCATGTTCCATTCCATTCTCCGAATGTCATGCCTGCGGGCACGCCCGCATCTGCAGCGGCACACCGCGATCTACGAGAGCCGTGGCCAGTGCAAGCTGTGGCGGACCATCCACGATAGTCAGCCGGCGCAACGACGAAAAATCGGCGTCCTGCCAACCGGGTGCGACCCGCAGGGTCTCCATCATGTCTACCGTAACCGCCGCCACGGTAGGACGCGTATTTGCCAGGGCTTCCAGCCATGCGGCCGGCGTGAATCCCGGCAGCAATGTCACGGTGGCGCCCCGTGCCAGCGCCGGGACAGCCTCGAGCAAGAGGCTGGCAAAACGGGCCAGTGGCAATGCGACCAAGACATTGTCCTCCGGCGCGATATCGATGTCCTCCACCAGCAACCTGTTCTGACGGTATCGCGTCGCTTTTCCGGCAGCCTCGGCGTCAAACAGCATGAGGGCTGGCACCTCGCTCTCGACATCCGGGTAATGCAGGCCGTAAGGCGCCGGATGGTCGATCAGGCGATCGAGGACCACGCACCGTATGTCGGCACGCTGAGTCGCCAGCGCTTGTGCAACCGGAAGATTGGCCTCATCCGCGACGATCAGGCTGGCATCGGCCTGCTGCAGCCAATGCTGCAATGCATCGGGCGTGGCTGAGGGGTCAAGCGGCGCCCACACCGCACCCAGCCGCAGGCATGCCAGCAGGATCACCAGTTGCAGGTCGTCGTTGGCCGCCAGCGTCGCGACATGCTGTCCCGGCTGCACGCCATGCGTGCCCGACAGATGTGCCGTCACGCGCTCGAAGCGACGCGCGAGCTTGGCATAGTCGTGAGCGTTGCGGCCACAGCGGATGGCGATGCGGTCGCCATGACTGCGTGCATGGCCGACGATCTCGCGCAGCAACGGGGCTGTCGCGTTTTCGAAATCACGCATCGAACCTCCGCCGCCTGGCGGTGTGCGTGTCGCTCGTCATGCCATTATCCTCCGTGCCGCCCTCGCCCGCGGGCCGCGGGACTGGACAGGCTTGTCTGTGATCGATACCGCGCTACTGTAACGCGAAGCGCCGGCGATGCCCAGCCGATCGCGCGCCGATGGCTGCGGAAACGGGACAGGCGCCGCCGCTCTCCGATACAATGACCCCGTACGCAACCGTCTCGAGCACAACGCTTTCCGACTGCCGATGCCGACTCCCCCCCAAGCAGGTACCGCTCCCCAGGCCACGGACAATCCAGCACGCAGCACCGCCAGCGCGCCCGATTTCGATTCAGCCTACTTCCGCCGCGCACTGTCGCAGTTCGCGACCGGCGTGACTGTGATCACGGGCCATTCGGGTCTTGCCGCAACCGGCGGCCCGGCCTTCGTGGGCGTCACCGCGAGCTCATTCAACTCGGTCTCGCTGGATCCACCGCTGGTGTTGTGGAGCCTGGCTACCAAGGCTAACTCCCTGCCAGTGTTTCGCGACGGTTCGCACTATGTGATCAACGTGCTGTCCGCGGCCCAGGTCGATCTGTGCAAGCGCTTCTCGACCTTGCATGGCGACCGCTTCGCCGGTCTCGACTACCAGATCAGCGAACACGGCCTGCCAGTCCTGCATGAGGCGCTCGCCTGGTTCGAATGCCATAACCGCAGTCGCTATGACGAAGGCGACCATGTCATCTTCGTTGGCGAAGTCGAACGCTGCGGCATCCATGACGCCGCCGGTGCACCGCTGGTTTTCCAGGCGGGACAGTTCGGCACGTTGCAGCCGCTCGGCGGCAATTGATCTCTCATCTTCTGCACGCCCACCGGTGGCGTGCGCTTTGACTGCCAAGGAGCCAATCATGGGTCAGACCATCCGCATTCCGTCCAAGGACGGCAGCTTCAACGCCTACCTCGCCGTGCCCGCCAGCGGACGTGGTCCCGGCATCGTCATGTGCCAGGAGATCTTCGGCGTGAACGGCACGATGCGCACGCTAGCCGACCGGTACGCGCAAGAAGGTTATGTGGTGCTGGTGCCCGACCTGTTCTGGCGCATCGAACCCGGGGTCGAGCTCGACTACTCGCCGGAAGGCTGGAAGCGCGCGTTTGAGTTTTTCCAGAAGTACGATCAGAACAAAGGTGTAGAAGATATCGCCGCCACGGTGGCAGCACTACGCCAGCGTCCCGAACTCGATGATGTCGCCAATGTCGGCGTGATCGGCTACTGCCTGGGCGGCAAGATGGCCTACCTGGCAGCATGCCGCTGCGATGTGGCCTGTTCGGTCGGCTACTACGGCGTGGGCATCGAGCAGGCACTCGACGAAGCGGACAACATCAAGGGACGTCTCGTGCTGCATCTGGCCGGCGAGGACGAATACTGCCCGCCGGAAGCTCGCGCGCAGATTGCCGCCAAGCTGGCGACGCTGCCGAAGGCCGAGGCCTTCTCGTATCCGGGCGTCGACCATGCCTTCGCCCGTCCGAATGGCAACCACTACGACAAAGCTGCCGACGAAACGGCCTATGCACGAACGCTCGCAGCGCTGAAGAGCGAGATCGGCCCGCGCTGATCGCCGCCGGGCATCCGGGGTGGGCTGCCCGGATGCCGGCCGCCGCTTCAGCGCAGCGCCAGCGTCCCCAGCCGCCCAACCATGGCGCCAAGCGCTGGCGCCAGTTGTGCATCGAAGTCGGCTTCACTACGCGACTGGTACGAGGCGCTGCAGCTCATCACATACGGATCGTCTTCACCGGCCACGCGAAACGCCACCGCACAGGCATGCACGGCCGGATGCCACTCACGGAACGAGCCGGCATAGCCCAGCTCTACCGCGGTCTGGATAGCCCGGCGCACCGTCTCGCCCTCGGCGGCCCACTGCTCCGGATACGCCTGTGCATAGTCGCGCAGCAATGCCTCGCGCCGCAGTTCTGGCATGGCGGCCAGGTAGGCCCTTCCCATCGAACTGGACAACAGCGATAAGCGCGAACCCACGCCGAGCACGAGCGACGACCCGGCATGGCTGCGGATCGACTCGAGGTAGACCATCTCGAGCCGGTCCCGCTTGCCAAGTGAAATCGACACCCCATACTGCTGCGCAAACGCCACCATGTGCGGCCGCGCCAGCGCGATCAGCCCGGACGATGCCAGATAGGCATACCCCAGGGCCAGGACACCCGCATCCAGGCCATATTTACCCAAGGCTGCGTCATAGCGCAGATAGCCCAGTGCCACGAGGGTGCTGGCCAGGCGGTTGACAGTCGCCTTGGGCAATCCCGTGCGTTTCACGAACTCGCGATTGCCCAGCAGCGTATCGCCCGGCTGATAACAGCGCAGCAAGGCAAGACCCCGCGCCAGCGCAGTCACGAAGTTGGGGTCGTTCTCGGTCATGCCGACCGGATCGGGGAGCAACAACATCCGCCCCGTAGCGGAATCGTGTGTGGACATGCGCCAGTTTCACCGTGATAGGAAGATTTCCGATATACTACACCAACGAAACATTGTTCCGCAATACGGAACCTTATTATTACCCATAGCAACTGTTTCCCATTCACCCGAGACCGCTGTACGAAGGAGAGACGCATGGCAGCATCCGCAACATTCCATTGGTCCGACCCCTTGCTGCTCGACCAGCAACTGACCGAAG
Source organism: Imbroritus primus (assembly GCA_000272025.2). Lineage (GTDB taxonomy): Bacteria > Pseudomonadota > Gammaproteobacteria > Burkholderiales > Burkholderiaceae > Imbroritus > Imbroritus primus. The sequence continues at coordinate 438,127 of AKCV02000026.1, read as the reverse complement.
ACGAACGCATGGTGCGCGATGCCGCTGCCGCCTATTGCCAGGACAAGCTGGCACCCCGTGTCCTCGAATCATTCCGGCATGAGCGGACAGATGTAGCGATTTTCCGGGAAATGGGTGAACTCGGCCTGCTCGGCCCGACCATCCCGTCACAGTATGGCGGTCCGGAGCTCAATTACGTCAGCTATGGGCTGATCGCCCGCGAAGTCGAGCGAATCGATTCGGGTTACCGCTCCATGATGAGCGTCCAGTCGTCGCTGGTGATGGTGCCGATTCATGCCTTCGGTAGCGAAGCACAAAAGCAGAAATACCTGCCCAAGCTGGCCAGCGGCGAATGGATCGGTTGCTTCGGGCTGACCGAACCCGATCATGGCTCGGATCCCGGCTCGATGGTCACGCGCGCCAAGCGGGTACAAGGCGGCTTCTCGCTGAGCGGCGCCAAGATGTGGATCACCAACTCGCCGATTGCCGACGTGTTTGTCGTGTGGGCCAAGCTGATGGACGACGATGGCACCGACGCGATCCGGGGCTTCATTCTCGAAAAAGGCTGGAAAGGTCTCTCGGCCCCGGCCATCCACGGCAAGGTCGGCCTGCGCACCTCGGTCACCGGCGAGATCGTGCTCGACCAGGTGTTCGTGCCGGAAGAAAACCTGATGCCCGGCGTACGTGGCCTGAAAGGTCCCTTCACCTGCCTGAACTCGGCGCGCTACGGCATTGCCTGGGGCGCGCTCGGCGCGGCCGAGGCGTGCTGGCACACGGCCCGCCAGTACGTGCTCGACCGCAAGCAGTTCGGTCGACCGCTGGCCGCCAACCAGCTGGTCCAGAAGAAACTGGCGGACATGCAGACCGAAATCACGCTGGGTCTGCAAGGCTGCCTGCGCCTTGGGCGGATGAAGGACGAAGGCACCGCGGCCGTCGAGATCACCTCGATCATGAAGCGCAATTCCTGTGGCAAGGCACTCGACATCGCCCGCCTCGCGCGCGACATGCTGGGCGGCAACGGCATCTCGGACGAGTACGGCGTCATCCGCCATATGGTGAACCTCGAGGTGGTCAATACCTACGAAGGCACGCATGATGTACACGCGCTGATCCTCGGCCGCGCGCAGACGGGTATCCAGGCCTTCTCCTGATTGGCTCGCGCCATTCCCGTGCCCCAAAAATGCAAGGCCCCGCTCTCGAGCGGGGCCTTGTGCCTTGCGTGCGTTGCATGAGCCCGGCCAAAGTCGTCCGGGCATCGCCTTACTTGTTGGGCTGCGGTGTCAGGCGCAGATACGGACGCACTGCCTTGTAGCCTTTGGGAAACTTGGCCTTGAGCACTGCCTCATCCTTCAGCGAAGGCACGATCACCACGTCGTCGCCATCCTTCCAGTTGCCCGGCGTGGCCACGCTGTAGTTGTCTGTCAGCTGCAGCGAATCGATGACGCGCAGCACCTCGTCGAAGTTACGCCCGGTGCTGGCGGGATAGGTAATGATCAGGCGCACCTTCTTGTTCGGGTCGATGATGAACAGCGAACGCACCGTCACCGTTTCGCTGGCATTCGGGTGCACCATGTCGTACAGCGTCGCCACCTTGCGGTCATGATCCGCGATGATCGGGAAGTTGACCACCGTGCCCTGCGTCTCGTTGATGTCCTTGATCCACTCATGATGGGAATCCACGGGATCGACCGACAGGGCAATGGCCTTGACGTTGCGCGCCGCGAACTGCGACTTCAGCTTGGCTGTCAATCCCAGTTCGGTCGTGCACACTGGCGTGAAGTCTGCCGGGTGCGAGAACAGGACGCCCCAGCCATTGCCGAGCCATTCGTGGAAACGGATGGTGCCTTCGCTGGAATCCTGCTCGAAGTCGGGGGCGATGTCGCCAAGTCGCAATGCCATGTCGTTCTCCAGAAAATCGATGGAACCAGTGTAGAGCGTTTGCGATCCAACCTGAACGACTATAAAGTCACACTGTCATGACAATTAGTCATATAGCGCTGAGGCCGGCAGCCGCATCCAGCCTCAGCCACAGGTTGGCCGAGACGCCCCTTGAAAGCGCGAAGGTGGCGCCGCATATGCTTCAAGGATAGACTAACAACTGTGCGGCGCGTGCGCCGGCCTGCGATTACCAATACCCACCAGGAGAAACGAATGTCTGATGTGAAAGCCGTGTTGTCCGATGCTGAAGAACTGCTCAAGCAAGCCGCCTCCACGACCGGCGAAAAAGCGGCCGAGCTGCGCGAACGCGGCATGGGGATGCTGAAGCAGGCCAAGGAAAAAGTGCAGGATCTGCAGGATGCAGTCGTCACCAAGAGCAAGGCCGCGGCCCGTGCGACCGACGACTACGTGCATGACCACCCGTGGCGTGCCGTTGGTATCGCCGCCGGTGTCGGCCTGCTGGTGGGCCTGCTGCTGAACCGCAAGTAATCACGTCACGCCAGGGCGCGGCACACGCCGCTACGCGGACGCCGCGCCCGACATGCCGCTCGAGCCATGCCCCAGAGGCGGTTTCAAAATGAAGCGAAGCGGTTCTGGCCAGGAGGCAAGGCAGGGAATCGAATGGGACCCCGGATCGTTCCCATGCGCCCTGCAAAGGGCCACAAGCAGCACGCCAAGCCTCTCCTCCGGACCATGACCAGCCGGAGCCAGATCATTTTGAAACTGCCTCCCGGGTGAGGCCGGGCCCTTCTGGCCTCAGGCTCGCAGATCTTTCGGCGTGCCTGTTCTTGCGATCAGGACGCCATGCAGGAATCGACTCCCTCTCCACGTTTTTTTGACTCGCTGCGCAGCTTGCTGGGCAACGTCGCCGCCATGGCGCGCACCCGGCTGGAACTGGCCAGTGTCGAGCTCGCCGAGGAAAAAGCGCGCCTGATGCAGCAGGCATTTCTCGGCCTGCTGGGATTGGCGTTCCTCAGTCTTGGCATGATTGCCCTGACAGCGCTCATTGTCATTCTCTGCTGGGACACGTACCGCTGGCAGGTGCTCGCCGGCCTGGTAGCGTTGTATTTTGGCATCGCCGCCTATTGCCTGGTCCGCGTCCGCCGCCAGCTGCAAGATGCGCCGGCGATGTTCGAAGCCACGCTCGCCGAACTCGACAAGGACCGGGAGGCGCTCAAGTCATGACAGATCTCGTGCCAACCCAACCGCCCCGCCCTGATGGCTTGCCGCGCATGCACGGCCGGCTGCCGCTGGCGGTCCGCAAGGAACTGCTGACGACCCGCGCTGCGCTGGAGCGCTATGACTGCGCGCAGTCGGCCCGCGACCTGCGGCAGTCGATCCACCATGTCAGCAGCCTGAGCTGGCTGCCGAGCGCAGTCGCACCGCGCAACTGGCTCAAGCTGTTCGGCGTGGCGCGCCAGTTTCCGTATCTGAGCTCGGCGATCTCGCTGCTGGCGACCGGCCTGCGCGTCACACCGTTGCGTGGCGTGGCCTGGCGGCTTTCTAAAGTCGGGGCAGTTGCGGGTATCGCCTATGGGCTCTACAAGATGTGGGTGAATCGCCGCGACGGGGACGAGGGCGACCCAACGTTCTAGGCAATGGACATCCTCCCGCGTGCGTTCTGTCATGCCAGTGCCATGCCAGCGTTACCATGCCGCTGATCGCGCGGATGGCGCCACCCGATAGCACCGCCAGCAGATATTTCCCGGATATGGAGCAAGCAAAAAGGGCAGCCGATGGCTGCCCTTTTTGCTTGGCGGCCCCACCCGCCTGGTGGCCGGGTTCAATGCGGTGCGTTGGCGTCCGCCACTGCCAGCGCCGTCATGTTGACGATACGCCGCGATGTCGCAGCCGGTCCGAGGATGTGCACAGGCTTGGCCGCGCCAAGCAGGATCGGGCCCACCGTCACACCCTGCCCGCCCGTCGTCTTCAGCAGGTTGAAGGCGATGTTGGCGGCATCGAGATTCGGCATCACGAGCAGATTCGCGCTACCGACAAACCCATTCGCCGGCAGGTAGCGTTGGCGCACTTCCTCGCTTAGCGCGGCATCGCCCTGCAATTCGCCGTCCACCTTCAGTTGCGGGCATGCCGCCACCACGAGATCGCGCGCCTGCCGCATCTTGCGAGCCGATGCCGACTTCGACGAGCCATAGGTGGAGTGCGACAACATGGCGACATGCGGCTCGAGGCCGAAACGCTGCACTTCCTGTGCTGCCAGGCGGGTAATGTCGGCCAGGTCTTCCGCGCTCGGCTCCTCGTTGACGAACGTGTCAGTGATGAACAGCGTGTACTTCTCGAGCATCAGCGCATTCATCGCGGCAAAATTATTGGCGCCGGGCGCGAGGCCGATCACATCCTTGACGTGCTGCAGGTGCGCATCGAACTGCCCCACCACGCCGCACAGCAAGGCATCGGCATCACCGAGATGCACCAGCATCACGCCGATCAGCGTGTTCGAGCGGCGCAGCGCGGCCTTGGCCATGTCCGGCGTCACGCCGTCACGGCCACGCAATTGCTGATAAGACTCGTGATACGTGCGGTAGCGCGGGTCATCCTCGGGATTGACCAGTTCGAAATCGACGCCGGCGCGCAGGCGCAAGCCGGCTTTCTGGATGCGCATCTCGATGACATGCGGGCGACCGATCAGGATCGGCTTCGCCAGGCCTTCGTCAACCACCGTCTGCACCGCACGCAGTACGCTTTCCTCCTCCCCCTCGGCGTAGGCCACGCGCTTGGGTGCAGCCTTGGCGGCGGAGAACACCGGCTTCATGATCAGGCCGGTGTGATAGACGAACTGGCTCAGTTGCTGGCGATAGGCCGCATAGTCGCGGATCGGCCGCGTGGCCACGCCGGATTCCTCGGCAGCCTTGGCGACCGCCGGCGCGATCTTCTCGATCAGGCGCTGGTCGAATGGTGTCGGGATAATGTAGTCGGGGCCGAACTTCAGTTCCTTGCCGGCATAGGCGGCAGCCACGGCGTCATTGGTCTCGGCTTCGGCCAGTTCGGCAATTGCCTTGACGCATGCCAGCTTCATCGCTTCGGTGATCTTGGTGGCGCCGCAATCGAGCGCGCCACGGAAGATGTAGGGAAAGCACAGCACGTTGTTGACCTGGTTCGGATAGTCCGACCGGCCCGTGGCGATGATGCAATCGGGACGTGCCGCCTTGGCGACTTCCGGCCGGATCTCCGGCTCGGGGTTGGCCAGCGCCAGGATGATCGGCCGCTCGGCCATGCTCTGCACCATCTCGGCGGTCAGCACGCCGGCCGTCGAACAGCCGAGGAACACGTCGGCACCTTTCACCACGTCGGCCAGCGTGCGCGCCTCCGTGGACTGTGCGTAGCGTGCCTTGTTTTCTTCCATGCGCTCGTCGCGGCCGACGAAGATCACGCCTTTCGAGTCGACCACACAGATGTTCTCGCGGCGCACGCCCAGGCTCACCATGGTGTCGAGGCAGGCGATCGCCGCCGCGCCCGCACCCGAAACGGCAAGCCGCACCTTGGCGATATCCTTGCCGACGACCTTCAGGCCATTGAGCAGTGCCGCGGTGGAAATGATGGCCGTACCGTGCTGGTCATCATGGAACACCGGAATGTTCATGCGCTCGCGCAACTGCTTCTCGATGTAGAAGCACTCAGGCGCTTTGATGTCTTCGAGATTAATGCCGCCCAGCGTGGGCTCGAGCGCGGCGACAATGTCGATGATCTTGTCGGGATCGCGCTCGGCCAACTCGATATCGAACACATCGATACCGGCGAATTTCTTGAACAGGCATCCCTTCCCTTCCATCACCGGCTTGCCCGCCAGCGGTCCGATGTCGCCCAGGCCAAGCACGGCAGTACCGTTGGTGATGACCCCGACGAGATTGCTGCGCGAGGTGTATTCCACGGCAGCCGCGGGATCGCGGGCGATCTCCTCGCACGCATACGCCACGCCGGGCGAGTACGCCAGCGACAGGTCGCGCTGATTGGACAAGGCCTTGGTCGGCGTGACCGAAATCTTGCCGCGGGTCGGGCTGCGGTGATATTCGAGAGCCGCCAGACGCAGTTTGTCTTCCGGTGGTGTGCCGGGTTGACGTTGGGGATTACCTTGCTCGCTCATGCCTGCTCATCCAAAAAGAAAATGCCCGTCATGCATGCAACGGGCTCAAATATGTAGTTATGTACCTATTCTAGCGCACGCTTTGGAGCGCCAGGAAAAAAACGAACGATCGTTTATTTTTTCTCGACCTCCAGCGTCACCTGACGCGGCTGGCCACTGCGCGCCGGGAATTCCGCGAACGCACTGCGGACCAGATACGGCATGACCGCAGCCATGCTCACGCCGGCCGTCGCTTCATGCAAGGCCGTTACCTGGTACACGCGCTTGCCGCCCCGCGCCTCCGTCAGCGACACCCGCAAGGCAAACTGCGTTAGCTGGATATCGCGCTCCACCATGTACGGTGGCCAGTAGCCAGGCCATCCCCACGGGCCGTAGGGCCCCCAGTAGCCAGGCCAAGAGCGATAGAACGGCCCCGGAAAGTACGGATCCGGATAAACCGTCTCGCGGACATGCACCGTGCGCGGCGTGGCGTCGAAATCGAATCCCACCACATAGCGCGCCTGCGGTCGAGGAGCCGGCGTGAAGCCATGGGCCTGCAATGCGCGCGCGATCCAGTCCTGGTAGGTGCGGCGCTCCAGATCGCCAGCCTGCGCAGCTGCGGTTTCAAATGCATAGGTTCGCGGCGCATCGTTGGTCCAGTCGGCTTGACGGAAGGCCGTCACTTCACTGGTCACGGTGCTAGCGCAGCCGCCGAGCAAGGCAGCCGCGAACAGCAGGCAGCCGACCCACCAGCGCCGGCCGGCCGTAAGGGAAATACCGCGCATGGACATGCGATTCATGAAAACGACCTCCGGGTCGATGGCACCGGATGAACGACGCCGATGCTTGATGCCGATTGACCTGCAGAATTGCAAGTTGTTGTTTCTAAGAGTAGCCAATTTTCCGAAAATTCCCGATGCTGGCAGAGGCTGCTGAATGGCGAGCGTAGCTTGGCTACAATGAAACCTTCAACAGACAGGATCACCTCATGCTGCGCACCGAAGACACTTCCGTCACCGTCTATCGCCAGGACTATACGCCGCCCGCCTTCGCCTTCGGCCACGTCGACCTGCTCGTGGAGCTCGATGCCGAGCGGACCGTCGTCACCAGCCGCATCGAGGTGAAGCGCCTGGTCAAGGACACGCCCCTCATCCTGCATGGGGAGGAGCAGGAACTGTTGGCCGTCACCATCAACGACGAGCCCGCAGGTCACTACAGCATCGACGAAGATACGCTGACGCTGCATGAAGTGCCCGCGCGCTTCACGCTGAGCATCACCTCGGCGAATCGCCCGTCCGCGAACACCTCGCTGATGGGGCTGTATGTGTCGGGCGGCAATTTCTTCACGCAGTGCGAAGCGGAAGGCTTCCGCAAGATCACCTACTTCCTCGACCGCCCGGACGTGATGACCACCTATACGGTCACCCTGCGCGCGGACAAGGCGCAGTGCCCGGTGCTGCTCGCCAACGGCAACCTGATCAGCAAGGCGGACCTGCCCGACGGCCGGCATGAAGCCGTATGGGATGACCCGTTCAAGAAGCCTTCGTACCTGTTCGCCCTGGTGGCCGGCCGCCTGTCGTGCATCGAGGAAACGATCACCACTGGCTCGGGTGCGAGCAAGCTGCTGCAGGTGTGGGTGGAGCCCGCCGATCTCGACAAGACCCGTCACGCCATGGATTCGCTGATCGCATCGATCCGCTGGGACGAAGCGCGCTTCGGCCTGGAGCTGGACCTCGAACGCTTCATGATCGTCGCCGTCAGCGATTTCAACATGGGCGCGATGGAGAACAAGGGCCTCAACATCTTCAACACCAAGTATGTGCTGGCCAACAGCGAAACCGCCACCGACACGGATTTCGCCAATATCGAATCGGTGGTCGGCCACGAGTACTTCCACAACTGGACCGGCAACCGCGTAACCTGCCGCGACTGGTTCCAGCTGAGCCTCAAGGAAGGGCTGACTGTGTTCCGCGACCAGGAATTCTCGGCCGACATGATGGGCACGGCATCCGGCCGTGCGGTCAAGCGCATCGAGGACGTGCGCCTGCTGCGCCAGGTGCAGTTTCCCGAGGATGCGGGCCCGATGGCCCACCCGGTGCGTCCTGACAGCTATCAGGAGATCAACAATTTCTACACCGTCACGGTATACGAAAAAGGCGCCGAAGTCGTACGCATGTACCAGACGCTGCTGGGCCGCGACGGCTTCCGCAAGGGCATGGACCTCTACTTCAAGCGCCACGACGGCCAGGCCGTGACCTGCGACGATTTCCGCCAGGCGATGGCGGACGCCAATGGCCGCGATCTCACACAGTTCGGCCGCTGGTATAGCCAGGCCGGCACGCCTGAAGTCAGCGCGCTGACCCGTTACAATCCAGCCGACAAGTCTTTTACGCTGACGCTCACCCAGCATTGCCCCAAGGTCGGCATCGAAATCAGCAATGAAGCGCTCGACAAGCAGCCGTTCCATATCCCTGTGGCACTGGGGCTCGTCGGCCCCGATGGCCGCGACCTGCCGCTGCAGCTGGACGGAGAGGCCGCGCCCCAGGGCACCACGCGCGTGCTTGACCTGACAGAGCGCACGCAGACGTACCGCTTCATCAACGTGGATGCGCCACCGGTACCCTCGCTGCTGCGCAACTTCTCGGCGCCGGTGGCGCTGGATATTCACTACACCGACGAGGAACTGGCTTTCCTGCTCGCCCATGACAGCGATCCGTTCAATCGCTGGGAAGCCGGTCAGCGGCTGGCCACGCGGACGCTGCTGGCATTGGTCGCCGATGCGCAGGCCGGCCGCCCGCTGGTCGCCGACGCCAAGCTTGTCAAGGCACTGGGCTCCGTGCTGACGGATGAAACGCTCGACCCGGCCTTCCGCGAACAGATCTGGATCCTGCCAGCTGAGACCTACCTGGGCGAGCGCATGGGCATCGCCGACCCGGCTGCCGTCCATGCTGCGCGCCAAGCCTTGCGCCAAGGCATTGCGTCGGCGCTGCAGTCGGAACTCACCGACATTTACACGCGCCACCGTGCCACCGGTCCCTATTCACCGGACGCCGCCTCGGCCGGCCGGCGCGCGCTGAAGAATCTGGCGCTCGGCTACCTGATCGAAACCGGCGATGCGAAAGCGCTCGCACTTGCCGAGCGCCAATACGCCGAGGCCGACAATATGACGGACCGCTCAGCTGCTCTCACGGCGCTGCTCAACAGCGACTCGCCGGCCCGCGGCGAAGCGCTGGCGGATTTCTACATGCGCTTCTCCGACGAAGCGCTGGTCATCGACAAGTGGTTCGCCATGCAGGCCATGCAGCCGGGACGCCACGGCCAGCATGTCATCGACACGGTGCAGTCGCTGATGCAGCATCATGCCTTCACCCTGCGCAACCCCAATCGCGCGCGCTCGCTGATCTTTAGTTTCTGCACGGCCAATCCGGCGCAGTTCCATGCGGCCGACGGCTCGGGCTATACGTTCTGGAAAAACCAGGTGCTGGCGCTCGATGCGATCAATCCGCAGGTTGCCGCGCGGCTGGCGCGTGCGCTGGACCGCTGGACCCGCTTCACCATTCCCTTGCGCGACCGCATGCACGCGGCCCTGCAACAGGTGGCAGCCAGCAGCATGCTGTCGCGCGATGTGCGCGAGATCATCTCGAAATCGCTGGGTCAGGCAGGCTGAGAATCGCCGCAACCTGCCACGGGGGCTGCTAGGCAGCGCCCGCCCCGGCCTTGCGGCCGAATTTCAGGAAGCCGGTGCCCAGTGCCGTGCCCAGCAGGATCACCGCACCGCTCAGCACCATATTGAGCGTCAACGCCTCACCGAGGAACAGCGCACCCCACAGGACACCAAACAGCGGGATCAGGAAGGTCACCGACATGGCCTTCGTCGGCCCCTGGCGTGACACCAGCCGGAAGAACAGGATATACGCCACCCCCGGGGAGCCGACTGCCAGCAGCACGACGCTCGTCCAGACCTGGAGCGATGGCATCTGCGCGGGCCACAGCCAGAAGGCGGGCAACGCCAGCAGCGCCGTGGCGCCGACCATGCTGCCGGTCGCCACGGTCAGCGCCGGCACGGCGGTCAGGTATTTCTTGGTGACGGCCCCCGCCACGCCATAGGACGCCGAGGCCCCGAGCGCCGCCAGCACCGCGCCGCCGCTCTGCGACCACGACAAACCGTGCGTGCCGCTGACCAGCAGCGCAACCCCACAGACGCCGATACACAGGCCCACGACGCGCAGCATGGTCAGCCGGTCGCCCAGCCAGACGAATGCCACCAGCGCAGCGAAGATCGGCGTCGATGCATTCAGCACCGAGGTGAATCCGGCAGCCAGTGTCAGCTGTGCATATGCAAACAGGCAAAATGGCAGGGCGGAATTCAGCAGACCGACCACCAGCAGCGGCTTCCAGTGCGGCCGCATGGTCTGCCACCCGCCACGCATGGCCAGGATCGGTAGCAGGAAGAGCGCGGCAATGCTCACGCGCAGCGCGATCAGCGGCACCGGCCCCAACGCGGGTACGGCAATCCGCATGAACAGGAACGAAGCGCCCCACAACGCTGCCAGGATCAGCATTTCGAAGACGTCTTGCGCGCGCATGGGAGATGTCCGCAGAAGTAACGCATTGACAGCGCCCGCTGCAATGCATGCCGCGATGATAAACGAATCAGCCAACATGGCGCACGCGGGCAATCTGACCCGGCACGCCCCGCTCCGACGGGTAGCGCTGGCTTCGTGGAAGGCTCGGGCGGCCAGGTGCCGCATATGGCCCTGGCGCGCGAGGCGGGCCTCCGTTTATTCCGGGTCCATCTGCTCGCCAGACGGGTCGGGAATTCGCCCGCCGGCCGCTGGGCAAGGTAAAATCGCGGCATCTAGGAGAACCCCATGAAGAAAGTCAGCCTGACCCGCTATCTGGTCGAGGAGCAGCGCGAACACAACACCATCCCGGCAGAACTGCGGCTGCTGATCGAAGTCGTGGCACGCGCCTGCAAGGCCATTTCCAACAACGTCAACAAGGGCGCCCTCGCAGGCATCCTGGGCTCGGCCGGCACCGGCAACGTACAAGGCGAAATGCAGCAGAAGCTAGACGTCATCGCCAACGAAGTGCTGCTCGAAGCCAACGAATGGGGCGGCCACCTTGCCGCCATGGCCTCCGAGGAAATGGATTCCTTCTACGAGACGCCCAATCGCTACCCCAAGGGCGAATACCTGCTGATGTTCGATCCGCTGGACGGCTCGTCCAACATCGACGTTAACGTTTCCATCGGCACCATCTTCTCGGTGTTGCACATGCCGCAGCCGGGCCAGACCGTCACGGAAAAGGATTTCCTGCAGCCCGGCACCAAGCAGGTCGCCGCCGGTTACGCGGTGTACGGCCCGCAAACCACGCTGGTGCTCACCGTGGGCAACGGCGTGCAGGTCTTCACGCTTGATCGTGAAGCCGGCAGCTTCGTCCAGACCGCATCCAACATCCGCATTCCAGAAGACACCAAGGAGTTCGCCATCAATATGTCGAACATGCGCCATTGGGCGCCGCCGGTGAAGCGCTACATCGACGAATGCCTGGCCGGCAGCGAAGGTCCGCGCGGCAAGGACTTCAACATGCGCTGGATTGCCTCCATGGTGGCAGACGTGCACCGCATCCTGACGCGCGGTGGCATCTTCATGTACCCGTGGGACAAGCGCGAGCCCGGCAAGGCCGGCAAGCTGCGCCTGATGTACGAGGCCAATCCGATGAGTTTCCTCGTCGAACAGGCCGGCGGCGCCTCCACCAACGGCCTGCAGCGCATCATGGAGATCCAGCCCGATGCCCTGCACCAGCGCGTGGCGGTCATCATGGGCTCGAAGAACGAGGTCGAACGCGTCACGCGCTACCACCACGAAGCCGGACAGTCCTGACACCCGGCTGGCGGGGCGCGGCAACGTCCCGTACAACGGTTCTCCGTCCCCCTTGGCGAACTGCCCCGGAATTTGCTAGAATCGCGGTTTCCCGGATTTTTTCCGCGGGATGTGCCGGAATAGCTCAGTCGGTAGAGCAGCTCATTCGTAATGAGAAGGTCGGGGGTTCGATTCCTCTTTCCGGCACCAAAACACTCCAGACGGGCAGCCCAGGCTGCCCGTCTGTCTTTGTGGCACTGTCTTTATGGCAACTGCCAGCCCCCAACCTTGTCTGCCCGCAGCGCCGCCACCTTTCGTGCAGGCGCCAAGGTTGCATGGCTCCGCCAGCCGATCTTAGAGCTTGGCATCCCACGCGCGCACGCCGCCCTCCATCACCGCAGCGTCCGCCAGCACATACGGCTGCCGTCAGTCATGACGCCATATCGAGCCAGCGTGCCTCTGAGTCACCCGGTGGCATACCCGCACAGCCTCTCCCGCACCCTTGCAAGGACAGCGCGGGGCTGGTATGAACATGGATATCCCGATTGACCAACCGACTTGCAAGCACACCCATGAGCGACATCACGATCTATCACAACCCGCGCTGCGGCAGCTCCCGTACCGCGCTCGGACTGATCCGCAATAGCGGTGCGGAACCGCGCATCGTCGATTATCTGAAGACCCCGCCAGACCGCGCGACGCTGGCCGCGCTGGCGCAGGAAACGGGCGGCGCACGGCCGCTGCTGCGCAGCAAGGAAGCGCTCTATACGGAGTTGGGACTGGACAATCCCGCGTTGGGTGATGATGCCCTGCTCGACGCGCTGGCCGCGCATCCGGCCTTGCTCAACCGGCCGGTGGTCAGCACGCCGCTGGGAATCCGTGTCTGCCGTCCGGCAGAAACGGTACTGGAAATCCTGCCCTCGCCCCAGCAAGGGGAATACCGCAAGGAAAATGGTGAACTGCTGGTGGATGCCAGTGGCCGCCGGGTCGCCTGAACCGGCGGCGCGGCAGTGTCAGCGCTCGGTATCGTCCCAGGTGAACTGGACCGTCTCGTACTTGGACGCGTCGGTCTCCTGGGCTGGCCGGGCGCCGGCACCGCCGATGGAGCCGTGGTGATGCAGGTTCAGCGCGATCAACTCACTGAGCGCGGCGGGCGGAAAACCTTGCCGACCGCCACGGTCATCCAGCATGAGGGATTCGAGGTAGGCGCCGCAGGCCTCGTCGTCTGCCCACAGGGTGGCCAGCTTGTTGAGCACATGCGGAAATTCACGCAGTGCAGTAGGACGCAGGTCGGCAGGCAAACGCACCAGCCATTGCATGGTGTCGGCCGTGATCTCTTGAGCATGGGCCGCCGGGCGGCGTTGGTCAGATGATGTCATCAGCGTTCTCCTTACACGAACAGCGCACGGATTGGATGATTGCTACTGTATCTCTGCAATATACCAGACCCTGCGCATGCCAAGACAGTCCCCTGCCAAGGTATGATGCACACGCGCCGCAACGGATACGCCAGCGGCTTCTTTTCTTCTGATGCATGGCTCTTAACCTCGTCTGGCTCGGCTTTTTCCTGACAGCATTCGCCGCGGCATGCGTGCGCCTGCTGATGGGTGACCCGGATGTTTTCGCGCGCATGCTGACCGGCATGTTTGCCAGCGCCAAGACCGGTTTTGAGATTTCCCTCGGCCTGGCGGGCATCATGACCTTGTGGCTGGGCATCATGCGCATCGGCGAGCGTGCTGGCGTCATCGACCTGTTTGCACGCTGCGTCGACCCGGTGATGCGCCACCTGTTCGCGGACGTACCCAAGGGGCATCCGGCCAATGGCGCGATGATGATGAACGTCTCCGCCAACATGCTCGGCCTCGACAACGCCGCTACGCCGCTCGGCCTCAAGGCAATGCGCGAACTACAAACCTTGAATCCCCGCAGCGATACAGCTTCCGATGCGCAGATCATGTTCATCGTGCTGAATACGGCGGGCGTCACGCTGATCCCGACCTCGGTGATCGCCATCCGGCAGACAATTGCACTGCAACAGGGGTTGACCGGTTTCAATGCAGCCGACATCTTCCTGCCAACCCTCATCGCTACCTTCATCTCCTTCACTGCGGGCCTGCTCGCCGTGGCGTGGCACCAGCGCCTGAACCTGCTGCGCGCGCCGCTGCTGCTGGCCTATGGGGGGCTGGCGCTGGTCATGGCGCTGTTGTTTCTGTGGCTCGACCGTTTCCCGCCGGAACGCATGGCGAGCATGGCTGGACTGATCGGCAGCGGTTTCATCATGACGATCATCACCGCGTTCCTGCTGGTGGGCGCGCTGCGCCGCATCAATGTATACGAGGCCTTCATCGAAGGCGCCAAGGATGGCTTCGGCGTGGCGGTACAGATCATCCCGTACCTGATCGCCATGCTGGTGGCCATCAGCGTGTTCCGTACCACGGGTATCCTCGACCTGCTGCTGCAGGGCCTTGGCGCGCTGTTTGCGGCTGCCGGGCTGAACACGGATTTCGTGCCCGCCCTGCCGGTCGGCCTGATGAAGATCCTGTCTGGCGCAGGCGCACGCGGCTTGATGGTGGACGTGATGACCACTTATGGCGTCGATTCTTTCCAGGGCAAGCTGGCCGCCATCATCCAGGGTTCGACGGAAACCACCTTCTACGTGCTGGCGGTCTACTTCGGCAGCGTCAACATCCGCAATACGCGCTATGCCCTGGGGTGCGCCCTGTTTGCGGACATCGTCGGCCTGATTGGCGCGATCGCGGTGGCCTACCTGTTCTTCCACTGATCCTGGCCAGCGCGGTTTGACAGACGCCCGGGCATCCCGGATGATCAGAGCATCGCCCTTCCCATTTCTTGTAGATGCTGGTCCTCATCGTTCTTCTCCTGCTGCTGGTCAGCGCCTTTTTCTCCGTTGCCGAAATCGCACTCACGGCCGCGCGGCGCACCCGTCTTCAGCAGCTCTACGAGCATGGCGACCGGCGGGCCCTGCAGGTCATGCGGCTGAAGGAGGAGCCGGGCAATTTCTTCACCGTGGTCCAGATCGGCGTAAATACCGTCGCAATCCTGGCCGGTGTACTCGGGGAGAAGCATCTTTCGGACTGGGTGCTGAGCCTCGTCGTGCCGCATCTCGACAGCGCCCGCGCCACGCAGGCGGCCAACCTGACCTCGTTCATCGTCATCACGGTCCTGTTCATCCAGTTTGCCGACCTGATTCCCAAACGGCTGGCCATGATCGCCCCCGAGCGGTGTGCCCTCGCCATCGCCGGACCGATGATGGCGCTGATGCGGCTGTTCCGGCCGCTGGTGTGGCTGTTTACCCAAGGCACGGATTTCATCCTGCGCATCTTCAATCTGCCGACGCGTAACGTCGAACACATCACGCCGGAAGATATCGCCGCCATGGTGGGCGCCGGCGCGGAAGCCGGCACGCTGCACAGTCACGAGATCCGCCTGATCGAAAACGTCTTCGAACTCGAATCCAAGTCGATCACCTCTGTCATGACGGTACGCGACGAGGTGGCGTATTTCACGGTGAACGAACCGGTCGACCTGATCAAGCGCAAGCTCATCGACCAGCCATACTCGCAGTACCTCGTCTGCCGGGAAGACATCGACAGCGTGATCGGCTTCATCCAGTCCAAGGACATCCTGCAGCGCATCATCAGCGAAGAGTCGATGGACGTGATCCGTACGCTTGGCAAGTACTACGACAAGAACCTGCTGACGCTGCCGGACACGCTCAACCTCTCCGAAGCACTCACGCGCTTCAAGGAAATGCACCAGAGCTTTGCCGCGGTGGTCAACGAGTATGGCCTGGTGGTTGGCGTGGTGACACTGGACGATATCGTGAGCGCGCTGATGGGCGACATCATCTACTCCTCGGAAGACGAGCAGATCGTGCAACGCGACGAATACTCCTGGCTGATCGACGGCCTGACGCCGATCGACGACGTCAAGAAAGCCCTCGATATCGGTGACCTACCAGGTCAGGACCATGCCGAAACGATTGCCGGGCTGGTGATCTACACGCTCAAGCGCATCCCCAAGAAATCCGAATTCATCGAGACCGCTGGCTACCGATTCGAGGTGGTTGATATCGACAGCCACAAGATCGATCAGTTGCTGGTTTCCCGGCTGGGCGCGGGCTTGGCCACAAAAGACGCGACGCCCGCCCGACCCTCGCAGTAAACAAAGGGAAAATCGATACACTTTTTAACTTTTCACCGGCCAAATTGTTGCTAATCTTCAGCCAAATTCAATTTTTCCAATTTGGCGCCCACTATGCTGCCCATCCGTCTCGACGATGCGTTGCACCAACCTCTACCGCATACTGTAAGCGGCGGCTGGGCTGGCCTCTTCAATTTGTACCAGCCCATCATGGCGCTGGATACCGGCGCAATGGCCGGGGTGGAAACCCTGGTACGCCGGACGGTTGACGATGGCATCATCCTGACACCAGACAGTTTTGTCCCCGGGGCGGAACGTGACGGCTCAATCCAGTCTCTCGGCCGCCATGTAACCCTTGCAGCACTTATACTGGCTGCCGACTGGGCGGATACGTACCCCGACCGCTATGTGACGGTCAACGTCTCAGCCGCCGAAACCGACGAGCCAGGGTATGCCGCAGAAGTTTTTGCCATGCTCGAACAGACTGGTGCGCAGCCGCGCCAACTGTGCCTGGAGTTGACGGAATCGCTGCCCTTCGAAACACTCGATAGCTTCCGCAACCTGCACCAGCTGCACGACGCTGGCATCCGCATCTTTCTCGATGATTTTGGCACGGGGCATTCCTCACTGAGCGCCCTCACCCGCCTGCCGATCAGCGGCATCAAGATCCCCCTCGCCTTTACCAGCCTGGTCCTGCATAGTGAAATGCATCGCACCATCCTGCGCTCGAGCCTGGCGCTCGCCGAGGCAAGCGGACTGGATGCGGTCGTCGAAGGGGTGGAAACCGAAGAGCAGCGCGGATTGCTGGTCGAAATGGGCGCCCGGCTGGGCCAAGGGTTCCTGCTTTCTCCTCCGCTGCACGCCTCGGAATTCTGATTTCCGGCAAAGAAATTTCCGTGTGCGCCAGCACATCATCCGAATGGATCCCGTACAATAGGCACCGTCGAGTCCCGGCGCTTGCGTTTCCCCAGCGCCCGCCACAGCAGACACGACTTCCCCACCGGGCCCACAGTACCGGACCCGCCGGACCGCTTCCATCGCGTTACCCACAGTTATCAGCGTCAGTATGAGTCAATCGGACAGAGCCGCCGCAATTGCGTGGATCCGACAGAAAATCGATGAGTACGCACTCACCCTCGATGACCTTGGTCCCTTTCCCGAGCTCCCGGAAAACCCCGGCACGCCCGTACACGCGGCCGCGCTGTACCGCAGCGCCGACGGCAAGACCTGGGATGGGGAAGGCGACATGCCGGAATGGCTGCGCCGGGCCGTCGCGGCAGGCCAGTCCCCGGAACATTTCCGGGGAGGCTGACATACCACCATAAAAACTGTTCCCAATAGACAAAAAGCCGTGCTATAATTTTTGACTTCGTTGGGGCGTTAGCTCAGTTGGTAGAGCAGCGGACTCTTAATCCGTAGGTCGAGTGTTCGAGTCACTCACGCCCCACCAGATTTTCCCGATGAAAAAGCCATCCTCCCGGATGGCTTTTTTATTGCCGAGCGCTTGCCCCCTCCCGCTTGGCTGGCTCCCGGCACGCGCAGTGCGCTGGCGGCGATTATCGCGCCTCGCGCGCGCCCAGCAATTTCCACGTCGATGTGGCAAAGGCCGCCAGCTGCCCGTTCGCATCATAGAAACGCGACTCCAGGAACGAGACGCTGCGCCCGCGGCGCAGCACCTGGCCGACAACCCTGGCCGGGCCGGGACGGACTGCCGCGAGGTATTGCGTCTTCATTTCGAGCGTGGCGCACGGACCGTCGATCTGGTTCAGCAGATGCCCCATCGACACATCCATCACGAGTGCGACGATGCCGCCATGCAGGGTCGATTGCGGATTGAGCATGAAGTCCTTTACCTCGAACGTGATGGTGCAGGTATCCTCCGTGTAAGCCAGGTCAAGTCCCAGCAGCCGCGCCATGAAGAACTGCCCCGGCACCTGCTGGTGGGTAGCAAGCGCATGCTCGAACGCCTCGCGTGTTGCAGCGCCATCGACGGTCAGCGGCTGTGTGGTCATCTCAACGGTCCTCAGACATTACGTTCCTGCCCCGTCCAGTAGCGTCGGCGCACTTCCTTGCGCATGACCTTGCCGACCGGACTACGCGGCAGGGAATCGATGAAGTCTACCGACTTTGGCGCTTTCACGCTGCCGATCCTGGCCTTGCACATGGTGATGATCTCGTCCGGATCCAATGTCTGCCCAGCCTTCAGCTCGATCACGGCCTTGATGGCCTCGCCCCACTTGGCATCTGGTACGCCGACCACCGCGCAATCCTGTACCGCCGGATGGCTCAGTACCACCTGCTCGACCTCCAGCGGATAGACGTTGTAGCCACCCGTGATGATCATCTCTTTCTTGCGGTCGCAGATGTAGATGAATCCTTCCTCGTCCTGATAGGCCATGTCGCCCGTGTGGTGCCACCCAAACATCCCGGTTTCGGCGGTCGCCTCCGGATTCTTGTAGTAGCCGCCCATCACCAATCCACCCTGCACGGCAATCTCGCCGATCTGGCCTGGTGGTACAGGCTGCCCGGCATCGTCGATCAACGCCACGCGCGTGAATGGCGCAGGCCGGCCGCAGCTCAGCAGGCGCTTCTCGTTGATCGAACCATCCGGATTCAGGTGCTCGCCCGGGCTCATGTGCGTCACCGAGGTCGGTACTTCAGTCTGGCCATAGACCTGCGTCATGACCGGTCCGAACATCGCGATCGACTCCGCCAGCTTGGTAGCCGACATCGGCGCCGCACCGTAGACGAAATGGCGCAGCGAACTGTAATCGAAGTCGTGCACATTCTCCGCCGCAAGCATCTTGTAGATCGCCGTAGGTGGCAGGTAGATGAAGGAGATCGCGTGCTCGGGAATCGCCTTGAGGGTGTCCTGCACGTCGAAGCCCCGCTGGATCACCAGCGTCCCCGCCATGGCCATGGTCACCATGGCCAGAATGCCCGAGGCATGGCTCAGCGGCGCGCTCGCCAGGTACACCGGTGGCTGGTCGAAACGCAGCGTGGCGCGGAAATTCGCGACCATCGTCTCGAAGTTCCGGTTGGTATTCATCACGCCCTTCGGGCGCCCGGTGGTACCGCCCGTCCCGCGCAGCCAGCACAGCGCATCCGGTGCCCACGGCAGCGCACGCAATGCCGGGCTTTGCGTCGCAGCCCAGTTCTCGACATTGGGACCCAGTGCGCTGTCCCCGTCCACGCAGAAGAAATGCCGGACCGCCGGGCACTCCGCCTTGATGCGCTGGGCAAAGGGTTCCAGCGCCTTCTGGAAGAACAGCACTTCCACATCGAAGGCCTGGACGATGTAGGCATTCTCATCTTCGGCATTGGTGGCGTTGAGCGGTACCCAAACACCCTCCGCGCGCATGATGCCGAGCATCGAGAGAAAGGCAATCGGATCGTTCTTGCTGATCACCGCACATTTCACGTCGCGTTTCACATCGATGTCACGCAGGCCATTCGCGATGCGCGCCGCCAGATCTGACGCTTCCGCATAACTCCAGCGCCGCGATTCGAAGACCACCGCGGTACGCTGCGCATGCGCGATGACGCTTTTCTCGAAAAAATCGATGAAGTTCATGCTACCTCCTGCGCGGCCAGTGCCGCTTGCTGCCACTCGGGCAGGAACGATGCTTCCAGCCAGCGCGTGGTGACCTCGGCATCCCGGAATGCGTGGCTCGAAAGAATGTCCTGATGCAACGGCATGGTAGTGGTGATACCTTCGACCCGAAAACCCTGCAACGCGCCCAACGCTAGTGCGATGGCCTGCTGGCGGTCCTCGCCATGCGCGATCAGCTTGGCGATCATCGAGTCGTAGAAGGGGGGGATCAGGTAGCCCTCGTAGCAATGCGTATCGAGGCGGATACCCGGCAAGGATGGCGGCTGCCACACTTGCAGCCGGCCCGGCGCCGGACGGAAACCATGCCGTGGATCCTCGGCGTTGACACGGCACTCGATCGCATGGCCGCGGATCGCCAGATCTTGCTGGCGAAACGACAGGCGCTCGCCCGCCGCCACGCGAATCTGTTCCTGCACCAGATCGACACCGGTGATCATTTCCGTGACCGGGTGCTCGACCTGGATCCGCGTATTCATCTCGAGGAAATAGAACTCGTCTGTTTCCGCGTCATACACAAACTCGACCGTACCCGCGCTGAAATAACCCACGGCGCGTGCCAGCGCCAGGGCTGCGTCGGCCATCTCGGCGCGCCGCGCGGGCGGCAGAATCGGTGACGGCGCCTCCTCGATCAGTTTCTGGTGCCGGCGCTGCACGCTGCAATCGCGCTCGAACAGATGCACGAGATTGCCATGCTGGTCGCCCATGATCTGGAACTCGATATGCTTGGCGCGTTCAATGAATTTCTCGAGGTACACCGTGGCATCGCCGAACGCTGCTTCGGCCTCGGCCTGCGCGCTTTCGAATGCCCCGGCCAACTCGTCCGGCGCACGGACGATGCGCATGCCGCGTCCGCCTCCACCCGCACTGGCCTTCATCAGGCATGGATAGCCCACACGCTGCGCGGCCGCCTGCACATCGGCCAGGGACGACAGCTTGTCCGATCCCGGTACCACCGGCACACCGGCCTGCTTGGCGAGGCGAATGGCACTGAGCTTGTCGCCCATGGCATCGATGGCATCGGCCGAAGGCCCGATGAACGCCAGATTCATCTCGTTGCAGGCACGCGCGAACGCAGCGCGCTCGGACAGGAAACCGTACCCTGGATGCACCGCGTCGCAACCCGTCGCAGCCGCTGCCGTCACCAGCAGCTCCGGACGCAAATAGCTTTTTGGCGACGGCGCCGGGCCAATACAGACGGCACGGTCAGCCAAGCGCGCCGGCAGCGCATCACGATCCGCCTCCGACACGCCCAGCACCACTTCCACGCCCAGCTCACGGCACGCGCGAATCACGCGCACGGCAATCTCGCCGCGATTCGCTACAAACACACGCCTGATGTTTCCCACGGTGCACCTCAATCCGGTTGAATCAGCATCAACGTCTGGCCATGCTCGACGAGCATGTTGTCGGTCACGAGAATCTTCACCACCTTGCCGGACACCCCAGCGGTCACCGGCGAGAACAGCTTCATGACTTCGAGCAGTCCCACCTGGTCCTCTGCCTTGACATGATCGCCTTCCTTGACGAACGGCGGCACCTCGGGCGAGGCCGCGCGGTAGAACACCCCGAGCGTTGGCGTGCGAACCGGCACCAACCCTTCCAGTTCCGCCGCTGAGAGCGCCGCCGTCGGCGCAGCAGGAGCAGTTTCCACCTTGGGCGGCGGCGCGGCAGATGTGGCAGCAGGCAATGCAACCGACACGGCGGCCGGCGCTACAGCACGCGGTGCGCCGCCTGCGCGTGTCACGCTGAGCTTGATATCGCCGATTTGCAGATCGAGTGATGTGCAGGTGTCGGAATCGCGCACCAGGCGCAGTACTTCAACCGCGTCCTGGTAAGTGAAGGAATACTGGATACCGCGTTCGTGATCGCTTTTCATGATTATGTTGTCCGTCATTGATAGCTGAGACTGAAGCGCACATTGCCCTGCTCGAACTTCATGGTGCTGAGCGAGGTGTCACGCGCCAGCTCTTCCAGCATGGCGCGTAACGGTTGATGGATGGTGGGCCGGCCGGTCACGTGGACGCAATTGGCACGCATGGCGGACACATGCTTGGCGCCATAGAACAGGTGCAGCAGCAGATCTTCGTCAGAACGGAACGGGCCGTTCTCCTTGCGGAATGCGTCGAGCACCCGCCCGTTGAAATCCACCGGTGGCGGCAGGTTGTCTAGCTTGCGGCCCTTGAGGATGCGGTCGAGCACGTTCGGATCGATCTCGCCCGGCGGCTTGCCGTAGTGCCCAAGCACATAGAGATAGAGCTCCTTGGGCACAGTCTTGTAGCGCTCGCCCTGGATCACGTTAAAAGTCGCCTGTACACCGACGAACTGCGAGAACGGCGTGACCATGATGGGATAACCCAGCTCTGTCCGCACGCGCCCGGCTTCGGCCAGCACTTCATCGAGGCGGTGGATCAGGCCCAGTTCGCGCAGCTGGTTGCGGAAATTGGAAATCATGCCGCCGGGGATCTGGTGCGCGGCAAAGGCTTCGTACCGTGCCGGATCGAACTGCACCGGCGGCTCGACACGGTGGTTCTCCTTGTAGGCCACCCAGTGGAAATAATCTTCGGTACGGCGGATCGCATCCACATCCAGTGACGTCGGAATGCCAAGCTCGTTGGCGATGTCCAGCACGTCGAGCGTACTCGGCATGGATTCGCCGTTGGCGAGCGGACCACACGCGGTCGTGACACGGCGAACGCCAGCGAGGATCGCTTCGCGATACGACTCCAGTGCGAGGCCCATCGAGTGGTGCGCCAGGAACTCGATCGGTACCTCCCCCTTGACCTCGGCATTCAGCGCCGCCATCAGCGTCTTGGTGCGCGGACCGCTGAGCAGGCCGCTGGCATCCCCCATGATGATGGCGTCAACGCCGGCATCGATCATCTCCCGGGCTTTGCGTGCAAAGTGCGCATCGGTATGCACGGGGCTCAGCGAGAACGTCAGGTAGCCCGAGGTATGCAGGCCGAGCGCCTTGCCGATGCGGAAGCCGGCGGCGATGTTGTTGATGTCGTTCAAGCCGTCGAAGATCTTGATCGACTGGGTACCGGCATCGCGCAGGCAGCGGAACAGCAGTTCGATCACTTCATCGGGATAGCGCTCCCACCCAAACAGGTTGCGGCTGCGGATCAGGATGTCGATCTCGGTATCCGGCAGGTAGGCCTTGAGGGCACGCAGCCGTTCCCACGGATCTTCATTCAGGAACTTCACCGCCGTCTCGAACGAGGCGCCCGAGGCCACGCACACCTTGCGGTAGCCGGACCGGTTCAGATACTCGGTCGCGCCCAGCATGCTGGCGGTCTTCATGCGCGTCGCCCACAGCGACTGCGGACCATCGCGCAATGTTTCGTCCACGAATTCCAGCATGGTCACACCTTCAGGATAAGAGCATCGGCCTGGCCATAGCCGCCGCAGATGGCCGCCGCGCCGTAACCGCCGCCCAGCCGCTTCAGCTCGCGCGCCAGCGCCATGACGACACGCGCGCCGCTGGCGCCGGTCGGATGCCCCAGCGCGACCGAGCCGCCGTTGACGTTGGTGATGGCGCGCAACTTCTCGGCCTGCTGCACATCGCTATTGGCCATATGCAGCGTCGACACCAGTGGCATGGCGGCGAAGGCCTCGTTGATCTCGATACGCTTGATCTCGCTCAACGGAATGCCAGCCTTGGCAAGCGCCGTCATGATGGCCTTGCCCGGCATGTAGACCGAGGAATCGAGATCGCCGCACAACTGCGCGTAACTCACGATTTCGCCCAGCGGCTCCAGGCCGCGCGCCCGTACCGCCTCTCCGCTCATCAGCAGGACGGCGGCGGCGCCGTCGTTAAGACCTGGCGCATTGCCGGCGGTAACCGTCGGCCCGCCGTAGACAGTCGGCAGTGCCGCCAGGCGTTCGAGCGAAGCATCGCGACGCGGTGATTCATCGATCGCCAGCGTGGTGCCATCGCCGCAATCCACCGGCACGATCTCGTCCGCATACACGCCCTTTTCATGTGCCTCGAAGTACGTCATGTGGCTGCGGTATGCCCAGGCATCCTGCTGCTCGCGGCTCACGCCGAACTTCAGGGCCTGCGTGCCGGTGACGCCGGCAATCGGCATCTGGTTGATCGGGTTGCGCAATTGCAGCGGATCTTCCACCGTGAAGTCGCCCAGCCGGCGGCCGGCGCGCACGCCCCGCATCAGGAATGGCGTCTGGCTGCAGCTTTCAATCCCGCCCGCCAGCACCACTTCTGCTTCGCCGGCACGGATCTTGGTCGCGCCCAGGCCGATGGTCGTCATGGCCGAGCAGCAGGCCCGATCGAGCGTTAGCGAGGGCGTATCGGCCGGGATGCCCGCCTTGAAATTGATCTGCCGCGCCGCGACCGAAGTCGATGCCGCCAGCAAGGCCGAGCCGAAGATCGATTCCGTGATCTCCTCGGGGCGGATGCCGGAACGCTGCAGCGCGGCGAGCGTGGCCAGTCCGCCCAGTTCCACGGCGGAATATTGTTTTAATTTTCCACCTAATTTTCCAAATGGCGTTCTAATTGCTTCAACAATTGAGACGGTATGCATGCCTGTTCTCCAGTCAAGCCTTCAGGAAGATTCACCGGCACGCCATGCACGCCGGTCGCCGATCAGTCGGGGCGCCTTAGCGACGCTCTCGAAATGTTGCCGGCGGAGGCGCCGCCGCGACGCGGCACCGCTGCCGTACTGCATGTTCTGCCCTGGAACCGACCACCCCAGGCGCCTGTGGAGCGGTTGATCTTGCTACCGCCGTGCTGGCCTCGGCGGACCTCATGCCTTTCTGCCACGCCGCGCAGGTGGCGTGGCAGCCGCTACGGCAGAAGGCTCTACCGGTACCCCCAGGAAGGTGCAGAGAAAACGCGTGACATGCACTTCCATGTCAGGATCGTCGAGCTTCACCGGTCCGGGATCGTTGATCACCGAATTAATCAGCAAACCGTTTGCGAATTGCATCGCCATGCGGATTTGCACCTCTTCCGTGCCCAACCCCATCTGCTGCAGACGCGGCAATACGTGCTCGACGATCATGCCGGACGCCTTGTAGCCGAGGCGCTTGAAAGGCGTCCACACACCGGGCTGGGCCGAGGCATGCTTGAAGGCTGCCTGGTACAGGCCGCGATTGGTCCGGAACAGGCCGACCCAGAACACGGAAATCGCATGCAGCATCTGCACCACGTCGACATCGTCGTGCTCCAGCGCCTCGAACATCGCGTCAAAATCGACCTCGATCTCCGAGATCACCATGGCCTGCACAGCCGTAAAAAATGCTTCCTTGTTCTCGAAGCGCCCATAGAACGCCCCGACCGAGGTCCCCGCGCTGCGCGCGATCTCACTGATGGTCATATTGTCCAGGCCACCCTGCTCCAGCGCCTGTCTTCCCGCTCGCAGCAGGGCCAGCATGGTGGCCCCGCTGCGCGCCTGCTGGGTGGGCATCACGCCTTCGACCTGCACCGCACTGCCCGCATGGTGCTCGGCGTCGTCCACGGCATTGCGCCGACGCCGCACCTGACGGATTTCCTTCATATCATTTCCACCGCAAAAGGTAGCTTTCCAACAGGCTCATGCACTTCGTCAGCGCCACCCCCAGCAAGGCCAGGAAGAACAGCACGCCAAACACGCCATTGGTGTCGAACGTCCCCGCCAGGTAGCTCAGCAGCTGGCCCAGGCCATGCTGCGAGGCGATGATCTCGCCGCCGATCACGCCGAGCAGCGCGTAGATCAGGCCGAGGCGCAATCCCGAGAAAATCGTCGGGACTGCGCTGACGAGCGTGACCTTGAAGAAGATCGTGGCCTTGCTCGCACCCAGCATGCGCGACAGCGTGACCCAGTCAGAATCGACGCTACGCGCGCCGGCGACGGTACTGTTCAACACGATAAAGAACGTCAGCGAAAATCCAAGAGCGATCTTCGACGCCGGCCCGAGCCCGAACCAGAGCAGGAAGAGCGGCGCGAGCGCAATCCGCGGCAGCGAATTCATGGCGGAAAACAGCGGCTCGAGAAATTTCTCCAGCGGCGGATACACCACGAACAGCAGGCCGAACAGCATGCCGCCCAGGCTGCCCAGCACGAACGCCGCGGCAGTCGACCAGAGTGTCCAGCCGGCTTCCTTGAACAGCTTGTGATCGACGAACATCGCCTCGTAGAGATACTCGAAGATCTTCGACGGATGGCCGATGAACAAGGGATCGATCCACTTGTTGCGCGACACCACTTCCCACAGTACGAAGAAGATTACCAGCATCAGTACCTGGAGCACGAGAATCACCAGGTTTTCACGCTTGCTGGCCTTTGCGGCCGTTGTCTCCATTGCTGTCGCGGTTGCTGTCGTCATGCCTTTTGCTCCAGTGCCTGTTCAAGCCAACCCCAGACTTCCGCGTACAGCCGGTGAAATTCCGGATCCTTCTGCAACGCCTTCACGGAACGCGGACGCGGCAGCGGAATCGGGATATCGGCAAGAATCCGCCCGGGCCGCGGCGACATGACGATGACGCGATCGGACAGCGTCACTGCCTCGCTCAGGTCGTGCGTGATGAACATCACCGTACGCTTTTCCGCGCTGTACAGATCCAGCAGCACATCCTCGAGCTGCAGCTTGGTCTGCGCATCGAGCGCGCCGAACGGCTCGTCCATCAGCAACACCGGCGACTTGAGCGAGAAGGTCCGCGCCAGTGCAACGCGCTGCCGCATGCCATGCGACAGCGCCTTGGGATAGTGGTTGACGAAATCACGCAGGCCGACCCGCTCCAGCAGCATCAATGCCCGTTCGCGCCGCTCGGCCAGCGGCGTGCCACGAAACTCGCCGCCGAGCATCACGTTCTCCAGCGCGGTCCGCCACGGAAACAGGCAGTCGCGGGCCAGCATGTAGGCCACGTCATGCCGTCCCGCCTGCGGCGCGGAACCTGCCACGGAAATGCGCCCGTCATGCAGCGTGATGAGGCCTGCGATCAGGTTCAGCAGCGTGGTCTTGCCGCAACCGCTGGGTCCGACCACCGAGACGAATTCACCGGCGCGAATCTTCAGGTTGGCGTCGTCGACAGCACGGACGCCACCGGGGAACAGGTGATTGACATGGTCGATGTCGATCAGCGTGGTGTGCACGTTCTGGTTCATGCGTGTCCCGTCGCTCATGGCGCTTTCGAGTAGACGACGCGCTTCACGTCCAGCGGCTTGTCGATCATCTTGTTCTTCACGAGGAACTGATTGAAGCCGTCGATCACCTTTCGGTCGAGCTTCGCGCCATATTGGCCAACCGTCTCGGTCACCACTTGCTGGATCACCTGCTCGCGGTTCGGCACATCGCCGAGCTTGAAGTATTTCTTGGCGATCTCCAGCGTCTCTGCCGCATTCTTCGGATCACGCAGCCAGGCAAAGGCTTCGTCCTGGGCACGCAGGAACTTCTCGATCTTGCCGGCTTCCTTCTCCACGTATTCGCGGCGCGCCTGCCACACGACGAACCCGCCGTTCATGGCTTTCACATCGTCAGGCCCCTGGCCCTTGCGCATGTCCACCGCCACGGTACAGCTTTTGGTCGCCTCGCACAGCGCCGGCACCGGATCCCAGCTCAGGATGGCATCCACCTGCTTGGCCTGGAGCGCCGCATAGGCCGACGGCGGACCGCCCACGGCGATGAAAGTCACCTTGTCGCTCGGCACGCCCGCGCCGGCGAACAGCGACTTCACATACATCTCCGTTGCCGACCCGCGCGCACTAACGCCGATCCGCTTGTCGGCCAGGTCCTTCATGTTGCCGCCATAGCCAGCGGCGGCATTGGGCTGCGGCACATGCGCGCCAACCGACAACGAATAGATGTTGTTGGTCATCATCGAACCGACGACCATCAGGTCATTGCCCTTGGACGCTGCCTGCAGCATCACGTCCATGGAGCTGACGATCATGTCGACGCTCTTGGCCGCGGCCGCTTGCTGAGCCAGCGGGCCGCTTGCCAGCAGCACGGTCTGGCAGTCCAGCCCCTGCTTCTCGCAGAAGCCTTTTTCTTTCATCACCCAGTTGCCGAGGTGAATGATCGATCCCGGATACTCCTGGTAACGCACCACCTCCCGCTGCGCATAGGCAGGCACGGCGGCAACAAGGGTAAGAGCGGCACAAATGGACTGCACAAGACGGCGTGGGGTCATGACGGTTTCCTCGGGGCGAGTCATCTATGAAAGCCGCATTTCTGCGGGCTGCCTGGCACGTACTTGAAGCTGAAGAATTAGAATTGAAATTCGAATTCTGATTCGGATTCAAGAATAGGAGCCTGACCGCGCAGCGACTATCAGGGGAAACCCGCACGGAGAAAAAATGCTGCGGCGCACTCGATCCAAGCGGTGGATGCGACTACGGACGATGGCAGGTGTGGAGACAGGAGTCGTACATTGGACGACTGCAAAAAAAGCATGCGCGAGGCGCGTCAGCGGTGTGCGGTGTGCGGTGTGCGGTGTGCGGTGTGCGGTGTGCGGTGTGCGGTGTGCGGTGTGCGGTGTGCGGTGTGCAATCAGTATGGATCTGGCAGCACGGATGCGCCACTGCACATGCATGCGTGCCAGCGAACTGCTTGGTGGTGGCCGGTACGTGACGTCAACCGTACCGGCCTGGCATGTCAAAGCTGTACTGCGAAATCCACGCGGCTGGGCTTGCCCTTGTCGGTGATGCCGTCCGCGTTGAGTTTTGGTGTTACCAGGAACAGGCGCTCATTCGGCACCTTGCCCTCTTCCTCAAGATATCTCTTGACTGCCGATGCGCGGCGCTCGGCCAGCGCCTTGAGCTCCGCTTCGCCGACGGGTGCGTTTTCCATCATCAGCTTTTCCATCTCGGCCACGGGCAGCGATTTCGTCAGGCCAATCATGTTGCGTGGCTTCTTGAACGATTCGTTCTTGTAGGCGCGCTCCAGATACTTGGCGTACTCCTGCGGCTGCACTTCGACCTCTTCCGGATTGGCGCCGCCGCCTTGCGATACGAGGTCCTGGCGTTTCTGTGCGCGCACCCGGCGCATCATGTACTCACGCTTGGCGCCATCGCGATCGGTATCCGGATCAACGCGGCCGATGATTTCCAGCTTGAGCGCCGGCCGGTCGGTTAGCGCCTTGGCGATCGTGCCCAGCTTCTTCTCCTGCGCATCGGTCAGGCGCGACGTACCCGGATCGAACTCGATATAGCCCAGCCCTTCTCCACCACCACCATCTCCGAACGCCGAAGCAATCAGCGAGAACGGCGACGTAATCGCCTTGGTGAGCAGGTTGATGATGACCCGAATGATCACCCCGCCAACGCTGAACTGTGGATCGGACAATGAGCCGGACACCGGCAGGTTGACGTCGATCTCGCCGCGGCTGTTCTTCAGCAGCGCGACGGCCAGCAGCACCGGTAACTTGGTGGCATCCGGGCTGTCGACACGTTCGCCGAAGGTCAGCTGGTCGAGGAACAGCTTGTTGCTCGCCTGCAGCTGGCCGTTCTCGATGTGGTATGTCACATCGACATTGAGCTTGCCCTTGGTGATCGGATAACCCGCGTACTTGGCGGCATACGGCGTCAGCCGCGTGAGTTCAATCCCCTTGGCCTGCGCCTGCAGATCGAGGAACAGTTGTGTCGAGAACGGATTGACCTGGCCCGTGATGCTAATCGGCGCGTCGCCATCCACACGCCCCTTGATCGACACATCGGCCGGCTTGGGATCATCCGAGGCCACGCGCGAGATCGTACCTTCCAGCCCGGTCAGGTTGGTGGTGTAGTTCGGCTTGACAAAGAAATCCGAGAAATTGATGTTGCCTTTCTGCAAGCTCACACGCCCCACGCGTACCATCGGCGGCGGGCCATCCTTGGGTGTGGTTGGCACCGGCGCGGTCGCTGTCTGATTGCCCGTCTGCACGTTCGGGGCTGGCACGGCCGACGCTTCCGTCAGGCTCTTGCCGACCGTCCCGGCCTCGGGCCGCGCCCGGATGTCAGCAAGGTTCAAGCGACCGTCGGCATTGAGAATCACCCGCGCATAGAAGTCCGCCAGCGACACATCGCCCAGCGTAATATCCACGGGATTCTGCCGGGTGTTCAACTGCGCGTCGATCCGCGAAACGTCAAGCGCACGCCAACGCAGGAAGCTGTCGCCACTGACCTTGTCGACCGCGCGCAGGTTCGCCAGGCGCAGGTTACCTGTGTAACTGGTGCGCGCCGCCTTGCCGGGCTCGGTACGCGTCACCAGACGGCCTGCCGCCGTCAGCGCACCGCCGGCGATCACCGCGTTGCTGTACTCGGCAGCGTAGGGCTGGAACGCGGCAATATCAAGCGCACGCAGATCCAGCTTGAGATCGGCGGCAAACGGTTCCGGCGCGAGCTGGCCACTCACGCTGGCGGTTCCCTTGCGGGCATCGCTGAAGGCCAGCGTCATTGGCCAGCGGCCCTGCTCGCCACGGACGAACGGATACTGGATATTCTCAACCTGCCCCTTAAGATTGCGCCACTTCAGGCTGGCCGGTTTGCCGCCATTGGCAGCCGCCACGGCCTTGTCTTCCCACACGACCTCACTGCCCGCCAGCGTCAGCTTGCCAAGCGCCACGCGCCACGGTGCTGTCGCCCTGGACGGAGCCTTTGCGGCGGACGCCGGCGACGATGCACCCGACCCGCCCAGGGCGGCAAGATCGATATCGCCATTTGCGGCGCGGGTCGCGGCCACCTTGGCGCCATCGATGGCCACCCCGGCCAGTGCAACCGTCTGCTTGGCAAGATCGAACTCCACGCCACTCAGGTCAATCTCGCGCGCGCTGATGGCTGGCGTCTTGGCCTTCGGCAGGGTTACCTGCAGATTGCGCAGGCTGGCGGACGAGTCGCTCAGCACGGCCTGCACGCCGCTCGCCGGCCAAGCGACGCGATAGTTCAGATCGCCATGGATTTCCGTATCGCCCAGTTGCCCGGCAAATGCACTCGCATAGAACGGCGCGAAGCGATGCGGCTTGATTGCCTCGAGCGCCAGCTTGCCTTCCACGGCCTGCCCGGCGAAGCGCAATGTGCCATTCGTCTTCACCCGGCCGCCATCCTGAATGGTGGCTGCCACGCTGAGCGGCGCAGGCGTATCGCCGGCTGTCGAGAACTGCGCCACGCTGATCGCGACATCGTTCAGATCGACGGTGGCCGGCTGGCCGTTGGCACCTCGGAAACCGGCATCCCGCACGTGCACGGTACCGCCCTGCACCAGCAACTTGTCGAGATCGAAAATCCGGGCTTCGGCCTTGGCCTGTGGAGCCGCAGCCGGAGCCGCAGGCTTGGACGCCTGGGCGGATGGCGATGATTGAGCGGGCTGGGCCTGAACGACGGGTGTACCGGAAGCCGGCATGGCGACCGGCTTCACCTGCCCGGCGGACGCTGCTGGCGCGGCAGGGCTGACAAACAGCCGTTGCAGGTTCAAGGTCCCGTCCGCTGCCCGGTCGACCCAGATTTCGGGAGCATCCAGCTTAACTTCGTGTATGCCCACGCGCTGGCTCAACGGCTCGCTGTCATCGAGCGTCACCTGCAGGGCCCGCCATTGCAGAACGGGCGCACGTGCACCGTCAACGAGCTTCATGTCGCGCACGCCTGCGGTTCCACTGACGACGACGCTCTGCTTGCTCTCCTTCTGCTCGAACTGGACATGCAACCGCGTATCCAGCAATCCCGACTCGACCTTGCCGCGCATCGTCGTCGCCACGAACGGCATGAAACGCGGCAATTGAAGACCGTCGAGGTTGACCTGGATGGAAGCCTTGTGGCTCGAGGCGAACGGCAACACCTCGCCATCCACGAAGATCGGCGAACCGTCGATATTGGCGCGGAACGATGGCTCCGTATAGATATCGGCCGCATATGGCAGGTTCGACAGGAATGGCAGCGCCACATTGAGATCGGTGACCGTATGCTGGCTTTGATGCACGCGGTCGTCGTACCGGAACTCCCCGCGCATGACGCGGATGTTGTTCAGCGAAAACCGCGCCGGCTTGGCAGCCGGATCCTTCGGCTCGGCGGCCAGGCGATCGACGATATCGGAAAAGCTGAAGCGGTCGTCACCCAGGTAGGCCACGTTCACCACCGGCTGATCCACCGTCAACTCATCGAGCACCGGCGCCAGGCGCAACAGGCTGGTAAACGACAGGTTCACCGCCAGCTCGCCCACGGACACCATCTTGGCCTTCTGGTCCGGCTCATAGATGGCGATATCGTGGATCCGGGCAGCCAGCCTGAGCGGATTGACATTGACTTCGCCGAACGTCACCTTCCGCCCCAACTGTGTACTGAGCTTGTCGGTCACCACCGATCGGATCAGCGGCGGTCCGCCGAGCCAGGCTGCGACGCTCAAGACCACCGCCGTGGCCAGCAGCACTTTTCCGGTGGTCAGAATGCGACGCTTGTGCTTGACCGGGATATTCGGCAACGCGATCTTGGGCATGGAATGGCAGGAAATATCTGGCAATGTGCCGATTCTAGCAATAAGCCAGCGTCCGCTGGCGGTCGGTGTCATGGCGGCACGGCAGCAAACCGCCCGCCCCGGCACGGCCGGATGGCTTCCGCGCACGTGATTCGACAGCACCACGGCACCTTCGCGGATCACGGCTATGATGGAACAGCACCAAATATCAGGAGGGTGCGCATGACCATCCTACGATTGCTTCGAGCCACCCTGCTGGCCGGTTTGCTGGCCGCCGGCACCAGCAGCCATGGCGCTGGAGCATCCGCCGCACCCCGCCACGGTGGGGAGCACAGCGCAGTTGATCCGGTGCTGGTGGCCCAGACCGCAGCCCGGCCCGGCGCGTCAGCCAGCGCCACGGGCACCGATCCATTGCGCGACCAGCAAACCCGGTTGCTGCAACAACGCGCCGCCGAGCAGCGCGAGGCCGCCAATCAACGCCTGCGCGCGCAACGCGAGCCACGATTCCGGCGCCCGGCGATCGCGACGATTCCGGCCTTGCCTGGGCCGAAGGCACGCTCTGGATCGGACAGCACCGCGGCCGCAAGATTTATCAGGTGGATCCCGCGACGGGAACAGTGCTGCGCACAATCGAAACCGATCGCTTCGTCACCGGCGTCACGTGGGTCGACGATGAACTCTGGCATGGCACCTGGGAAAACGATGAAAGCGATGTTCGCCGCATCGATCCTGCGACGGGTGAAGTGCTGGAACGACTGGACATGCCGCCGGGAATGGCGGTGTCGGGGCTGGAATCCGACGGACACGACCGTTTTTTTGTGGGGCGGGAGATAGCCCCAAAGTTCGCACGATACGCCGGCCGAAGCGACCTGAAGCCGTGAAGTGAGACAAGAAACAACTCGGCGGGTCGTGCAATCCTGCTCGATGGCCGTCTTGTCACCTTCGGCACGGTCTGAAGCGATTGTCGCCTGGCAGAGTCAGCCGAATGAAACCGCCCGCGAAGGCAGCTACCACACTCACTTTCCGGATGACGGACAGTCTATCCACGGCTGTGGTGGCGCCGTTTCACGGCAGTAGGCGAATGGCAAGTTTGAGGGTGGTGAAGCAGTACGCTGAAGGCCGGCCGGGAGGAAGCCACCCTTGCTGATCCAGATCGGGCTGCAACGTAGAACCCGCTTAGGGGCTCTACAGCTCTGCGGCCTTACGATCATGCCGCCCGATGGCGGGCGGCGGTGTTTGGCGGAGAGGGTGGGATTCGAACCCACGTTACGGAAGAACCGTAAACCAGATTTCGAGTCTGGCGCATTCGACCACTCTGCCACCTCTCCGGATCGTGGTCGTCGTTTTGACGAAGCTGCGATTATAGCGTAGTTCCAGCCCCACATTCAAGCGCGACGACCGCTTTTTTAGGCGGCCGGTTCCAGCTTGTCGATCCCGCCCATATACGGACGCAGCACCTCCGGGATCGTCACCGAGCCATCGGCATTCTGGTAGTTCTCCAGCACAGCCACCAGCGTACGGCCGACGGCCAGGCCAGAGCCATTGAGCGTGTGCACATACTCGGGCTTGCCCTGGGCGTTGCGCACGCGTGCCTGCATGCGACGCGCCTGGAAATCGCCCATGTTGGAGCACGAGCTGATCTCGCGGTAGGTATTCTGCGCCGGCACCCACACCTCGAGGTCGTAGGTCTTCATGCTGCCGAAGCCCATGTCGCCCGTGCACAGCACGATGGTACGGAACGGCAGTTCGAGCGCCTTGAGCACGGCCTCGGCGTGCCCCACCATTTCCTCGAGCGCGGCGAACGATTGGTCGGCCGGCACGATATGCACCATCTCGACCTTGTCGAACTGGTGCTGACGGATCATGCCGCGTGTGTCACGACCATAGGACCCGGCTTCCGAGCGGAAGCACGGCGAATGCGCCACGAACTTCATCGGCAGCGCCTCGGGCTTGACGATCTCGTCACGCACGATGTTGGTCAGCGGTACCTCGGCGGTCGGAATCAGGTAGAAGTTCTCGGTGCGCTCGCCCGCCTCGCCGCCGAAGGTACGCGGGATGCGGAACAGGTCCTCCTCGAACTTGGGCAACTGGCCCGTGCCGCGCATCGATGCGGCATTGACCATGTACGGTACATACACTTCGGTATAGCCGTGCTGCAGCGTGTGCAGATTGATCATGAACTGCGCGAGGGCACGATGTAGGCGCGCGATACCGCCCCGCATCAGCGTGAAGCGTGCGCCGCTCAGTTTGGCGGCGGTGTCGAAGTCAAGACCGAGCCGGGCACCCAGGTCCACGTGGTCGCGGATCTCGAAATCGAAGACGCGCGGCGTGCCCACACGGCGCACTTCCACATTACCGGTTTCATCGCGGCCCACCGGCACGCTCTCATCCGGCAAGTTGGGAATCGACAGCATCAGGTCCGACAGCTGGGCCTGGATCTGCTCGAGGCGCGCGGCCGAGGCTTTCATGGTGTCGCCAATACCGGCGACTTCGGCCATCACGGCGCTGGCGTCTTCACCCTTGCCCTTGAGGATGCCGATCTGCTTGGACAGGCTGTTGCGCTTGGCCTGCAGTTCCTCGGTCTGGGTTTGCAGCTGTTTGCGCTCGGACTCCAGGCTCTGGAAACCAGCCACATCGAGGGTGAATTGACGGGTGGCAAGGCGCGCGGCAACGGCGTCGATGTCTTTGCGGAGCAGTTGGATGTCTAGCATGGCGGCAAATGAGGTCACGGGCCAGCCGCGGAAGCGCAGCTGGAACCGGGTATTTTAGCTTAGAGCGGACGCC
The DNA here is from genome assembly GCA_000272025.2 of Imbroritus primus. Taxonomy (GTDB): domain Bacteria; phylum Pseudomonadota; class Gammaproteobacteria; order Burkholderiales; family Burkholderiaceae; genus Imbroritus; species Imbroritus primus. Next base: position 403,329 of record AKCV02000026.1, on the reverse strand, counting down.
TTGCCGAAGACGTTCGACTGGCGCGGCAAAAAAGACGGCATCACACCCTTGGACATGGATCGAGCCACTCGCCGCGTGCGAGAAACATCCTTGTCGGCAGGCAGGCCCACACCCGAAGACACGGGCATCGGCCTGCGATCAGATCGACCAGCACGCTCCGGCGCCCTTGAGCGTCAAGGCGCCCCCAGTTACCTTTCGCTCAAGCTCATCGCTCCCCAGGCCTGGGCGCCGACGCTCGCCCTGCCCAACATGGCAGGATGCGATTCGTGAAGACACGCCCAGATCCGGGATCTATGGCACTTACTGCACACCCGGACAATTGGTATTGAGCGGTAGCACTTTACAGATGACGCCATGACGCGTGCGCGTGTCATAAACATCATCGAACGCATACGTACTCGTATTGTTTGTCAGATCCTTGGCCAGTACTCGCACCCAGTGCGCACCCGCCGGAAATTGCGCGCCCAGCAATGATGGCGATGCCCCGGTCGAATGGCGCACGACGGTGCGTACGCCCGGCGCGTCAAATGCTGTCTGCCCGGCGGGCAATGTCGTGTCGGCGGGATCAAAAGGCAGAAATTCAGCCTCATAGGTGATGGCGTGGCCTTGCGGATGAAAAGCGCGCGGCCAGCTCCACCGCAGTTCGGTGATCGGATCTCCCGGGTTGCCTACCACGGTAAACCAGAACGGCATGGGACGTTTCAGGCTATCGAGAAACGCATGGTAGTTTTTCTCGATGGTATCCACCAGGCGGTTGTACTCGGCCTCCCATTGGATCGCCGTGCCCGGAAGGTTATCCTTGTCAGGAGAACCCGTCGCGAAACCTTGTACGGTCGGCTTATAGGTATCCAGCAGGGTGCGGACCGCTTCCTTGGTGAGATGTCTGCTGTAAATCTCTGCCACTGCTGCCTTCAATAATTCGACATTACCCGGTTCCATGATGAAACGGCGGTGCAGCGGACTATCCCACCAGTTACCCAGCCCATATGCCCAATCCGCATAGCCGGTGGCATTGATCTGCCGGGAGTAATCGAGTGCGGCATCATAATCCCAGGGCAGGAAGTAGAATTTGCCATTGGCGGGATTCTGATAGAGCGCGAAATTCTGCGTGGTTGTATCGTAGTTGCCCAGCAGAATGACACTCGAGAGCCATGTCAGGTAGTTATTCCGGTTGAAGTACTGATCAAACGTGTCGGAAAAAGGAATCGCCGTGTTTCCCAGCGCATCCAGCATCGCGATGATCGATGGGCAATTTTTTCCATCACCGACCTCCTGTTCCAACGCGGCTTCCAGCGCAGCATTGGCCGTCCCGTCCGGATTACAGGCGTAAGCGCTCTTGCGGTTGAAGTTGAAGGATGCCGCTTTGTAAACCTGAGCGTTAGCCACTTGCCACCCACGCAGGGCAACATAATGCTCGCTGAATTTTTCAATGTGGGTAAACAGGCCCAGGCTGCCAGTGGGGCCAGCGTCTGCAGGCGCATTCACGATGTCGGAATAGACCACTTCGACGAATTGCGTCCGCATGGACTGATGATGCGGAATCTGCTTCATCAGGTCGAATGCCAGCTTGTTACGCACGCGGGTCAGGTCATACGGATGCTTGTTGAGCTGGAGCGTATCCTCGCCGTACCACATGGCGGGGCGCACGCCGGTCACAGAATCTCGTTTGGTGCGGATACGGAAAGATTTTTGCGCCGCGTCTCTGGTGCTCGATCCGCGCACACGCATATCGGCGTTCCCACCGGTGAACTGCGCTGACGTGGATGACACCGTAATTTTCTGCTCAGGCAGGCAATCGTCACCGGTGGCTCTCCTGGTGCGATTCAGTGTTTTGAGGGTAACTCGACCGGATGGATAGGCTTGAGCTCCCGGGGTGGCATCAGAGCATTGGCCGGTCGAATAGTTCAGATATGGGCCAGAGCCGGGAGCGTTGGTTAATTCATAGTTTGCGGCGATACGCAACGCCGTCGCCTGGTCAGGGTAGTCAACCTGGATTGCCGTTGGCAGGTCATCCGAGGCAGGCGTAAATACTGTTGTCGAAGTAGGTGGTACACCAGGAATGATTGGCGTGTGCCCGCCCGGGGGCCCGGCATTTGGCGGAACGTCACCATCCTCGCCCCCTCCGCCGCAGGCTGACACAAATAGTGCGGCGGTTAGCACAGTCAAGCATAGACCCTTGTTCATCACAACCCCCATGTATTTGATTTGGTTATCGGCTATTTCCCAATAGCTCGAAGGGGGAGTATAACGTAGAGGTCACTTTTAACCCACCCGAAAGGGGGGGTATCACGCCTGGGGCTCGCGGAATTTCCTGCTACCGGGCATGTCCGTTGGCTCGGACAACGGTGAAGCAGCTTCGCTGCTGGGTCTGTAGCCGATCTTCTTTCCTCAACAAGACAGTGTCGAACGATGCCGCTGCACCAGGCCGCACGTCAGGTTTGCCGCACTGATGACGTGCTCAGTCTTTGCGTGCCTCGTCATCCCATTTCCGCAGCTGGGCAAGCTTCTCTCCAATCTTGATTTCCAGCCCCCTGGGTACTGGTTGGTACCAGCCAGGTTCCGGCAAGCCTTCTGGAAGGTAGGATTCTCCTGCAGCATAGGCGTTGGGTTCGTCATGAGCATATCGATACTCATGCCCATAACCCAGTTCCTTCATCAGCTTTGTTGGAGCATTGCGCAGATGAACAGGCACCTCGCGGCTCTTATCCTGCTGTACAAAGGCCCTTGCCTGGTTGTAGGCGTTGTAACCCGCATTGCTCTTGGCCGCGACGGCAAGATAGATCACGGCCTGACCAAGGGCCAACTCCCCTTCCGGGCTGCCCAGCCGTTCATAGGTCAAGGCGGCATCATTGGCAATCTGCATGGCTCTTGGATCAGCCAGGCCAATGTCTTCCCACGCCATACGGACAATGCGTCGTGCCAGATACCGTGGATCGGCACCGCCATCCAGCATTCTCGTCAGCCAGTAGAGCGCAGCATCCGGATGGGAACCACGAACAGATTTGTGCAAGGCGCTGATCTGGTCGTAGAACGCATCGCCACCCTTGTCGAAGCGCCGCAGGTTCTCGACCAGGGCGCTCGCCAGCAACGCCTCGTCGACATGCGGGGTGTCGCTCTGCTGGGCATGCCGCGCGGCGCGCACGACGATCTCGATATTGTTGAGCAGCTTGCGGCCATCGCCATCGGCCGCGGCGATGATCGACTGGCGCGCGCCGTCGGTCCATGTTACGCCGCCGAGCACGGTACTGGCGCGCTGCAGCAGTTCGCCCAGCTCGTCGTCCGACAAGGTCTTGAGCACATAGACGGCAGCCCGCGACAACAATGCGCCGTTGACTTCGAACGAGGGGTTTTCGGTGGTGGCGCCAATAAAGGTGAACAGGCCGCTTTCCACATGCGGCAAGAAAGCATCCTGCTGGCTCTTGTTGAAGCGATGCACTTCGTCGACGAAGACCAGCGTCGGCTTGCCGAGCGCCCGGTACTGCTCCGCCTGCTCCACGGCCGCGCGGATATCCTTGACGCCCGAGAGCACGGCGGAGAGCGCAATGAACTGGGCATCGAAGGCGTCGGCCATCAGGCGCGCGAGGGTAGTCTTGCCCACCCCGGGCGGGCCCCAGAGGATCATCGAATGCGGCTGGCCGGAGGCGAAGGCGACACGCAGCGGCTTGCCTTCGCCCAGCAGATGCTGCTGGCCGATCACCTCATCGATGGTGCGCGGACGCAGGCGCTCGGCCAACGGCATGTTGGCAGCCTGAGAGACTGCATCCTCAAACAGATCGTCGTTCATGCCTGCATTGTCGCAGAAGATGACCCGAAAATCCGGCAGAACGGGCGCATACGCCCTGTCCGCGATTTGCCGAACGCGATGGCTTGCCGGGATAATGAGCGCTTCCGTCTTCCTGGACCCTGCATGCCGCAGCCATCGCTTCCGCCCCAGCCGCCAGCAGCGCAACCGTCAGCTCCCCGGCCATTGAGGCCGCGATCACCGGCTTCCGCATGGTCACCGACCCATCCGCTTGCCGCAGCGCCCACTCATGCGACGACGGCCACGGCACGCCCGTTGGTGCCGGAAACCATGTTCGGCCACTGGTTTCTGCGTACGCGAGTGTGGGAACAACACGTCCTGCGCGTCGCCATCGACGACCTGCAAAACCTGGTTGGCGCGCCACTGCCCGCATCGCCTGTCATTCTCGATGCAGGATGCGGGCAAGGCATCTCGCTGGCGCTGCTCGAAGCCGCCTTCGCACCGGCCATGCTGATCGGTATCGACCTGCATCGTCCGTCACTCGCCCTCGCGCGCAGCGTGGCACAGCGCCTGCGCACACCAGTCCAGTTGCTCGAGTCGGACTGTGCCAGGGTCGCCCTGCCCGATGCCTCGGTCGATCTGGTGTTCTGCCACCAGACGCTGCATCACATCGTCGAGCAGGAAGCCACGCTCGCCGAATTCCACCGCGTGCTCAAGCCGGGCGGCCGGCTGCTGCTGGCGGAATCGACCGATGCCTACATCTGCTCATGGGTCATCCGCCTGCTGTTCCGTCATCCGATGCACGTGCAGCGCAGTGCCGCGGGCTATCTGCAGATGGTGCGCGCCGCCGGTTTTGCGTTCGACGACGCCAACGTGTCGTATCCCTATTTATGGTGGAGCCGCGCTGGCGATTTCGGCCTGCTGGAACGTTGGGGCATCAAGCAGCCCCCGCCACCGGGCCAGCGGCGGGAGACACTGGTCAACGTCGCGGCGTTCAAGCCCCCGGCCTCTTGACACCCGGCCCACGAAACACCAGCGCCAGTCCCCCGAGAATCAGCGCCATGCCAGCAATGCTGTGCACATTCGGCCAATTGCCCAGGATCAGCGCATCGAGAATGACGGTGACGATGGGCACGAGGTAGAACAGACTGGTGACATTCACCAGATCGCCGCGCTGGATCAAGCGATAGAGCAGCAGCGTGGCGCCGACCGAAATGATCAGGCCCATCCACAGCAGCGCCATCACCAGACCGGCCGTGACCTCGACACGCCATGATTGAAACGGCACAATGGCCAGGCACAGCACAAAGCCGATGACGTACTGCAGCGGCAGAACGTCGGCGGGATCCTGCGGCACGCGTTTCTGCAGGATCGTGCCCAGCGTCACGCACCCCAGCGCGACTAGCGCGTACGCCATGCCGGGTGCGGCGAAGCCAGCGAATCCGTTCTGCATGACGATCAGCGCCAGACCCGCGAGCGCCAACCCGAGACCGCCTAACCGGGCCGGCGACAGGCGCCGCTCGATTATCAGCAAGGTCAGGATCGGCTGCACGCCGAGCACCGTGGCGAGAACGCCAGGCGTCACGCCATACTCGAGCGCCAACAGATAGCAGATGGTGTAGCCACCCGTCAGCAGCAAGCCCGTAAACGCGACCTGCCGGCGTGTACCCGGCTGCGGCAGCCAGCGCCGGCGCCAGCCGGCCAACCCCGCCAGGGCGATCAGCGCCAGGCCAAAGCGCATCAGCAGGAAAGCGAACGGCGTGGCGGATGCCAGGCCGATCTTCGAGAAAATCGCACCGCCGCTCCAGAGCAGCACAAACAACGCGGTTGACCCGTGCGCGGTCAACGCGGAAAACATCCTTGCCATGACAATATCCTGTCGTACGTATCAAGAGGCTCCGGCAGATGTGTCCGCGTGACCCGGCAGCGTGCAGCATGCGCAAGCGCAATGCCACGCATGCCCGCGTGCTGCAGGCATCAGGTATCAAACGGGGAACGACTGCGGAGACGCAGTAGGCTTAGCCCAGTGCGACGACGTGTCGCGGCGGGCTGTCTGCCACGGCAGCCACTGCGGCTACCACGGCAACGACTGCGGCAGCGACGACTGCGCGCACCACTGCGACGACAGGAGGAGAGGTATGCGAACTACGTGCTGAGATACGGCGCGATGCGCACGCACGCCGACCGTCCGCGAAATGCGGGGCAATGGCAGACGGGAGGTGCGCAAACATCGGCATGGCGTGGGACGGCGTGTTGGATTCGGTTCAGGGGGTTGGCAAGGTCAACCTGCCAAGTGCGCACGAGGTTAAAGCAATCGCCAGTGGGCGTCAATGCTGCCCGTCCGGCGCGGGCGGGTCACGTCGCGCCTCGCCGACAGTTTGCCGTCGTACCGCTATATGGACGGAAGCTGGCGGCGGCACTGAACCGCTGCACGTGCAGCGGCAGGCACCTGCTACTGCTTCAGCACGTCCGCCCCCTTGGGCACCTGGAAGCGGAACTGGTTGGCCGACAAAGACGGATTCTTCTGGATCGCGCTGAAGGTCAGCAGCGTCACATTGCCGAAGGTGTCGCGCAACTCCATGCCCTCGAGGCCGCCACCCTTGAAGCCGATGGCGATGCGCTCGAACTGCGTGTCCTTCGACTTGGGCGTCAGCTCCAGCCACTCGATGCCATCCTTGACCGCGCCTTCTTTCAAGGTGAAATTTTTCTCGAGATCATTGCTGCCAAACAGGATGGCAGCGGGGCTCGAGCCGAGCGCGTTGTCGAGCTTGCGCTCGGTAACCTGGTTGAGGTCCTTGTCATAGACCACTAAGGTCTGTCCATCGGCCTGCAGCAATTGCTCGTAAGGCTTGGTGTAGTGCCAGGAGAACTTGCCCGGACGGGCGAAGATAAACGTGCCGCTGGACGTGCCGGTGACACGCGTGGCCCCGTCCTGCCCGGTCTTGACCTGGCGCTGCACGAACTCGCCCTTGGCTGACTTCACCGTGGTAACGAAGGTCTTGAGCTGGTCCAGCGCGGCGGCCTGCACACCTGCCGCCAGCAGCATGCCGCCCAGCAGGGCAGCCACGAGTTTGTATCGCATGCAAAGATCCTTGTGAGTCCGTATGCCTGTTCTTCTCAGAACATGCGCCCGCCGGGAAATTCCCCGCAGGCGCAGTCACGGCGTAACGGAATGTAAATCTGCCGATAACCCTGCACCCGCACCACTCACTGTTCGTCGCCGCGGTTCGGCACCAGGATTTCGCGGTTGCCACTGCCGGACATCGCCGACACCATGCCGGCTTTTTCCATGTCTTCCAGCAGGCGCGCCGCGCGGTTGTAGCCGATGCGCAGATGGCGCTGTACCAGCGAGATGGAGGCACGGCGGTTCTTCAGTACCACTTCGACCGCCTGGTCATAGAGCGGATCGGCCTCGGCCGCGCCACCGAAACCGGCGCCGCCCCCCATGCCATCCACGCCGATATCGCCCTCTGCCAGGCCGCCTTCGAGAATGCCCTCGATATAGTTCGGCTCGCCCTGCTCCTTGAGGTGCTCGACTACGCGATGCACTTCGTCATCCGACACGAACGCACCGTGTACGCGGTTGGGCAATCCGGTGCCGGGTGGCAGATAAAGCATGTCGCCCATGCCGAGCAGCGTTTCCGCGCCCTGCTGGTCAAGGATGGTGCGCGAATCGATCTTGCTGCTGACCTGGAACGACAGGCGCGTCGGAATGTTGGCCTTGATCAGGCCGGTGATGACGTCGACCGACGGACGCTGCGTGGCCAGCACGAGGTGGATGCCGGCGGCACGTGCCTTCTGCGCGATCCGCGCGATCAGTTCTTCCACCTTCTTGCCAACGACCATCATGAGGTCGGCCAACTCGTCGATGACGATCACGATCAGGGGCAGGCGCTCGAGCGGCTCTGGCGCATCGGGCGTCAGGCTGAACGGGTTGGGAATCTTTTCCTCGCGCTCGGCCGCTTCGTCGATCTTCTTGTTGAAGCCGGCGACGTTGCGCACGCCCATCTTGCTCATCAGCTTGTAGCGGCGCTCCATCTCGCCCACCGCCCAGTTGAGCGCATTGCCGGCGTGGCGCATGTCGGTCACCACCGGGCACAGCAGGTGCGGAATGCCTTCGTACACGCTCATTTCGAGCATCTTCGGATCGATCAGGATCAGGCGTACCTGGTCGGCCTTCGCCTTGTACAGCAGCGAAATGATCATGGCATTGATACCGACCGACTTGCCCGAGCCCGTGGTGCCCGCCACCATGCAGTGCGGCATCTTGGCGAGGTCGGCCACCACCGGTTTGCCTGCGATGTCCTTGCCGAGCGCCATGGTGAGCAGCGAGGCGCTTTCGTTGTAGACCTGCGAACCGAGGATTTCCGTCAGGCGCACGGCCTGGCGCTTGGGATTCGGCAGTTCGAGCCCCATGTAGTTCTTGCCCGGAATCGTCTCGACCACGCGGATCGACACCAGCGACAGCGAGCGCGCCAGGTCCTTGGCGAGATTGACGATCTGGCTGCCCTTCACGCCCGTGGCCGGCTCGATCTCGTAGCGCGTGATCACCGGCCCCGGATAGGCTGCCACCACCGCGACTTCCACACCGAAATCCTTGAGCTTTTTCTCGATCAGGCGGGAGGTGAATTCAAGCGTCTCGGCACTCACGGTTTCCTGCGCCGGCGGCACGCCATCGAGCAACGATAGCGGCGGCAGGTCGGAGTCGACGATCTCGGTAAACAGCGGCTGCTGCTTTTCGCGCTCGACGCGCTCGTGCTTGGCAACCGCAGCTGGACGTACGATCTGCACCGGCGGCGCCTCCTCGATACGCACGCGCTGCACCTCCACCGTGCCTTCGCGCTCGACCTTGGCGACTTCGCCAATCCGCTGGTCTTGCTTGCGCTCGCGGCGCAGGCGAAAGCCCACGAACAGGCTTTCGACCAACCCGCCCACGCCTTCGGCCACGGCCAGCCACGAAAAGTGGAAAAACAGCGACAGGCCGATGGCAAAGATCAGCAGCAGCAGCAACGTCGCGCCGGTGAAGCCTAATGCATGCTGCAGCGAGAACCCGATCAGGTCGCCCAGCACACCGCCCGGCGCGCGCGGCAGCGCCATCGACATGCCGTACATGCGGATGGCCTCGAGCCCCATGCTGCTGCCCAGCAACAGCACGAACCCGAACCAGGTGACGCCCGGCCCGGGCGGCGCCTCGGCCCGTTCGATGACGACTTCGGTGGTCAGCTGGCGCCAGCCGCGCCACACCTTGCGCAGCAGAAACACCGCCCACCAGTAGGCGGACAGGCCGAAGACGAACAGCAGCACATCCGCCACCCAGGCGCCCACGCGGCCGCCGAGATTGTGGATGTCGGCCACCTGGCTGGCATGGGACCAGCCGGGATCGCCCTTGTCGTAGCTGAGCAGGATGCAGAAGAAGGCCAGCGTGACCGCCAGCAGCAGGAACCAGCGCACCTCGCCGAACAGGCCGCCGATGCGCGAGGGCAGCGCTGCGGGATCGGTACGGGTAGTAGTAGAAGCACGTGCCATGCGGGAGCGTCGATCTCAGGCAATTGAATGCGTCGATTGTACTCCGTCACCCCACCTCGACACCTATCGGCGCGATTGAGAGGTCCAACTACGCTGTTGCGCCAACGCACATATAATGGGCGCTTCACCTTCACGATGTTGTGCGCAAGTCGCCTGGAAAACCAATGACAAAACACGCCAAAGTGCTCATTCTCGGCTCCGGCCCCGCCGGCTATACCGCAGCCATCTATGCGGCCCGTGCCAACCTGAACCCCGTGCTGGTCACCGGCATGGCACAGGGCGGCCAGCTGATGACGACCACCGATGTGGAGAACTGGCCTGCCGATGTGCCGCACCTGCAGGGTCCGGACCTGATGCAGCGCTTCCTCGAACATGCGGAGCGGTTCAATACCGAGATCGTGTTCGACCATATCCATACCGCGCATCTCAAGGAAAAACCGATCCGCCTGGAAGGCGACAGCGGCGAATACACCTGCGATGCGCTCATCATCTCGACCGGCGCCTCGGCCCAGTATCTGGGATTGCCATCGGAAGAAAAATTCATGGGCCGTGGCGTCTCGGCCTGCGCCACCTGCGACGGTTTCTTCTACAAGAACCAGGATGTGTGCGTGATCGGCGGCGGCAATACGGCCGTGGAAGAAGCGCTCTACCTGTCCGGCATCGCCCGCAAGGTCACGGTCGTGCATCGTCGCGACAAGTTCCGCGCCGAGCCGATCCTGATCGACCGCCTGATGGAAAAGGTCAAGAACGGCAATGTCGAGGTCAAGTGGAACAGCGTGCTGGAAGAAGCGCTCGGCGACGACTCGGGCGTGACCGGCATCCGCATCCGCAGCACCGATGGCAGCAAGACCGAGGACATCCCGCTCACCGGCATCTTCGTGGCGATTGGCCACAAGCCCAATACGGATATCTTCGAAGGCCAGCTGGAGATGCACAACGGCTACATCAAGACGAAGAGCGGCACTGAAGGCAACGCCACGGCCACCAGCATCCCCGGTGTGTTCGCCGCGGGTGACGTGCAGGACCACGTGTACCGCCAGGCCATCACCAGCGCCGGCACGGGCTGCATGGCCGCGCTGGATGCGCAGCGCTACATCGAAAGCCTGGAGTAAGCCCCGGTCTTTCGTATAATCGTTCCACCGTTTCCGGAGCGATACATGGCACAAGGCCCGACCCGATCGAACGGCAAGCTCGATCTGTCGGGCCTTGCCAGTTTACGCGCCACCCTGAAAGCACAGGACGAAGCCCGGCAGGCCGAGCGCCAGCGCGCCGAGGCCGAGGCACGCCAGGCAGCCGAGGAAGCGAACCTGTTTCGCAGCAGTCTGGGAGCGGTCACGCCCCTGGCCAGCACACGACGCACGGGCATCGAGCGCCCCCGCCCGTCGCCACACCCGCTCCAGACCCGACAGGATGAACAGGCCGTGCTCAAGGCCTCGCTCTCGGACGAATTCGATGCCGACAGCCTGCTCGACACCGACGACAGCCTGTCCTTCCGCCGCCCCGGCATCGGCCCCGATGTGGTGCGCAAACTGCGCCGCGGGCACTGGGTGGTGCAGCGGCAGATCGACCTGCACGGCCTGCGCCGGGACGAAGCGCGTGACGCCCTGGCCGAATTCCTGCGGCAATCGGTCCGCCAGGGCATCCGCTGCGTGCGCGTGATCCACGGCAAGGGCCTCGGCTCACCGGGCCGCGAGCCGGTGCTCAAAGGAAAGGTACGTGCCTGGCTGGTGCAGAAGGAAGAAGTCATCGCCTTTGCCGAACCGCGCCCGGTCGATGGCGGTGCAGGCGCACTGGTTGTGCTGCTGCGGCCCATGCCGGCCTGACCGATGAACCAGCTCAATACCCTGCTCCAGAGCATGGAGATCCTCGCCGTGCTGGCCTTTGCCATCTCAGGGCTAGCCGAGGCACGCAAGCAGCGGCTCGACGCAGTCGGCGCCTTCATCCTCGCCTTTCTCACTGCCTTCGGCGGCGGCACCCTGCGCGACATCCTGCTCGACCGGCGCCCCTTCTACTGGGTCGAGCATGAGGAGTACGTCGTCGTACTGTTCGTCATGTGCCTGTTCGCCACGTACGTGCTGCGCGTGGTCAACCGCGTCGTCTCGCACCGCGTCCTGATCATTGCCGATGCCATCGGCCTGGGGCTGTTCAGCGTGCTCGGGACGTCGCTGGCGCTGGAGATGGACCTGCCCGTCGTGACCTCCGTCATCATGGGCGTGGTCACCGGCGTATTTGGGGGGGTGTTGCGCGATGTGATCAGCAACGAAGTGCCGATGATCATGCGTGGCACGGAGCTGTATGCGACCTGCGCCTTTATCGGCTGCTGGGTCTATATCGGCATGCAGTGGCTGGACGTGGCGGCAGCCTGGAAACTGCTAGGCGCCACCGCCACGGTGGTGGGCGTGCGACTGGTCTCGCTGCGCCTGCAGTGGCAGCTGCCGCGCTAGCGACGCACCCTCGGGGACGCGCCGCCAGCGCGGTATCAAGCGCGCCTGAGACTGCTCAGTGCCCTTCCTCGATATTGAGGATCTTGCCCAGGCCCAGGAAGTAATTGGCAAAGGCGAGCACGGTCGCGGTCACGGCGATGTAGACCACCGACAGCGCCGCCAGCGTCGGATCGGCAAACTCCCGCACATAGTTGTACATGGCGACCGGCAGCGTCTGCGTTGCCTGCGTGGTCACGAACAGCGAAGCGGTGAATTCGCTGAACGACATGATCGCCGCGAACAGCCAGCCACCGAACAGGCCCGGCGCGAGCAGAGGAATCGTGATCGTGAACAGCACCTTCAGCGGCGATGCGCCCAGGCTGGCCGCGGCCTGCTCAAACCGCGCATCCAGGTTTTCCATCGACACGTACACGCTCTTCAGCACAAACGGCAGCACCAACATGACGTGACACAGGATGACGACGTCATAGGAGCGGTTGATGGACGCCTGCGATACCAGGATCAGCAAGCCCAGGCCCAGCGTGAAGTGCGGCACCACCAGCGGCGAATGCAGGATGGCGAGCAGGGTCTGCTTGCCCCAGAACTCGAGGCGTTTGACCGCAATCGACAGGCAGGTACCGATCACCAGTGCGATGAACGACGACCAGCCGGTGACGATGAGACTCGCACGGAAACCGTCCCGAAAGTCCGGATAGCTGAACACGCGCGCAAACCACGTCAGCGAATACGACTCCGGCGGAAAGGAGATGATTGCCTTTTCGTTGAAAGAGGCAATGGTCACCACCACGACCGGCAGCAGCACGAAGGCCAGCAGCAACCCCACCAGCACAGGGCCGGCGATACGCAGGGGCAAGGGCAAAGCGTTTTTGATTCTCATGTCAGTGTCCTCCCACGGTCTTCAGCCGCTTGGTAAAGAGTCCCAGGGCAAAGAGCGATGCAGCGGTCAGCAGCAAGCCCATGACGCTCAGGCTGGCGGCCAGCGGGAAATTCATGGAGGCGAAACCGAGCTGGTACACCAGTGTCGACACCGTCGGCACGCGGCCGCCGCCAATCATCTGCGGCGTGGCAAATGCGCTGAAGGTCCAGGCAAATGCCGTAGTCATGCCGGCCAGGATGCCGGGCATGGACAGCGGCAGCGTCACCGTAAGGAAGGTCCGGACCGGGCCGGCGCCCAGGCTCTGCGCCGCTTTTTCGTAATCGCGATCGATGTGCGAGATGGCCGTGGCAAGCATCAGCACCACCACCGGAATCGTCACGTGCACCAGCGCGATCAGCACGCCCAGGTGGGTGAACATCAGCTCCAGCGGCCATTCGATCAGGCCGAGCTTGCGCAGCAGGCCATTGATGAAGCCATTGCTACCCAGCACCGAGATCCACGAATACGTCCGGACGATTTCGCCCAGGAACAGCGGCGTGATGGACACCACGAGGATGAAGGACTTGAGTGCGCGGTTCTTCACGCGCACCAGGGCGTAGGCCAGCGGATAGGCGGCCAGCAGCGAGAAGATCGTCGTCTCCACGCTCAGCAACAGCGTGTTCGCGAACGCATCGAGATAGATCGGCTTGGTCAAGCCGGTGAAGTTGGCGAACGTGAAGCCGCCCACATCGAGGGAGCCGGGCACATATGCCCGGAAGCTGAACTGCAGCACCGCAAACAGCGACACCACGATGCACAGCGCGACAAGCACTGACGGGGAGACCAGCCAGGCCCGTAGGTCGGAGCGCTTTCTCATATGACTTATTCCAGAGGCTCAATCGGCGAGGGAGGATCGGCGCGGCGACAGCCACATCGATCCTCCCTCGATATCCTGCGGCGCGTCAGGCCCTGTTACGTGCCCGCGAGCACGGGAAGCAGGCCTGACACGCTCTATACCGCATCAGTTCATCATGTTTTCGGTGAACCACTTGCGCCATTCGGCCGTCTTCTCGGCGCGCAGCTTGTGGTCAATGAGGATGGCCTTGTCCCACTGCTCCTTCGTGGTAAACACGCCCGGCAGCTTGGCATCTTCCGCCGAGACCTTGGCATCGTCGACCACCGGGCTGGCCTTCTTCAGCGCCACGATCTTCGACTGGACTTCCGGCGACAACGCGATGTTCATGAACTTGTACGCGAGGTCGGCCTTGGTCGAGCCCTTGGTGATGGCCATGGTATCGATACCAAGCACCGCGCCTTCCTTCGGCGTCACCAGCTTGATGGGCACGCCCTGGCTCACCATGTGATACGCGTTGATGGACAGGACCACCTGCACCGGCGTTTCGCCCGAGGAGATGAGCTGCTGCGAGTTGGCGTCATTGGTGTAGAAAGCCTTGAAGTTCGGCTTCAGCGATTTCAGCTTTTCCTGACCTTTTTCCCAAGACTTGGCATCACCGCCCGAGAGCAGTGCCGAGACCGCAACCAGGTGGCTCGGATCGAAATCGGGTGCACCCAGCTTGCCCTTGAGCGCCGGATTCCACAAATCGTTCCAGCTGTCGAACTTGATGCTCGGCGGCACCATGTCAGCGCGATAACCGATTGTGTAAACGTAGGCCCAGCTACCGATGTGGTACGGGCTGATCTTGGCGCGCTCGACCAGATGCTTGTAGTTCGGGAGCTTGCTCGTGTCCAGCTTCTCGAAGAGATTGCCGTTGACATAGAGCCAGCCGACGTGCGACGTCGTGAAGGTCACGTCGCTCTCAGGCTTGGAGGCGAGCTTCGCCTTGTTCAGGCGGTCGATGGTGCCGCCCGTCACGTAGCGGACCGGTACGCCGGTCTGGCGCGTGAATTCCTTGCCGATGCTCTCATCGATCAGGTCACGGAAACTGCCACCCCAGGTGCTGACCACCAAGGCTTCCTGAGCCCATGCCGCCGTGCTGGTGAGCGTGGCGGAGAGTGCGCAAAGTGTCAAAAGCTTGCGAATCGTCATTTACTACCCCCAATCGAAAGATAAACATTCTGGCAGAACTGGAATACGTGGGAACGTGCCATGCAACGCATCATGCAGTGCCCGCTGATGCGACGCAAGAATCACGCCACAACCACGGCAATTTCGCGCAACGACCCGATGCAATTCCGCTGAATTACGGAGCCTATGATGTGAAAGCCGTGCCATGCGGGAAAGTCGGCTTTTTCTTACGGGTGCCTCACATTTCCTGATGGGGTTGCCTGAGGGCCCCGCAGGCCGGAACCCACCGGGGATCGAATGCCAGAGTACCCCACCCCGCCGCATGGCATATGAGGGCAAACCCCGATCCGCCGACTGTGGCAAAGCAGGATTCGGAAATTCCTAAACCGCCAGCCAGAAAAAACAAATGGCGCCATCAGGCGGTGCAGATGACCATGCATGCGGGGCACATCGCCCGCCAACACGTCCCGCCATCTGTTTAATCGACCTGAAGCGATCATGAAGCATACCCGCATCCGCACCTTCAATACGAAAGATACCTATCCCGAACAGAAACTGGACAATGATCTGTGCCAGGCTGTTGTCGCACGGGGCCGCACGGTTTTCCTGCGCGGACAGATCGGCCAGAACCTCGACACCTCGGAAAGCGTATGCATCGGCGATGTCGCCGGTCAGGCGGAACAGGCCATGGCCAACATCGCCATGCTGCTCAAGGAAGCCGGCGGTGAACTCGAGGACATCTGCAAGATCACCATCTATATCATCGACCCGCGCTACCGCGAGGCCGTGTATCGCGTCGTCGGTCGCTGGCTGAAGGGCGTGTTCCCGGTATCGACCGGCATCGTGGTATCGGCCCTGGCTCGCCCCGAATGGCTGGTCGAGATCGATGCCACCGCTGTGATTCCCGACTGAGATTCCTGACCGAGCTGCCATGACCTTTTCCATCATCGCACGCTGCCCGGCCACCGGCCAGTTTGGTGCCGCCGTGGCGTCCTCCTCGCCGGCGGTCGCCTCGCGCTGCATCCGCGGCCGCAAGGGCGTCGGCGCAGCCGCCAGCCAGAACATCACCGATCCGGATCTGGGTCCGCTCGCCCTCGACCTGATGGCCAGCGGCCTGACGCCGGAACAGGCCATCGCCGAGCTGCAGAAACGTCCCTTCGTCGAATACCGCCAGCTCATGGCCATCGACGCACACAACCCGCCAGTGATCTTCACCGGCGCGCAGTGCCTGGGCACCCTGGCCAGCGCCACCGGCACGCACGCTGCCTGTGCTGGCAACATGCTGGCCACGCGCGACGTACCGCAAGCCATGCTGACAGCCTTCGAGCAAGCCGAAGGCGCGCTGGCGGAACGACTGATGCAGGCGATGCTGGCCGGCCAGGCTGCCGGTGGCGAGGAAGGTCCGGTGCATTCGGCCGGCCTGCTGGTCTACGATGCGCAGAACTGGCCTGTCGTTGACCTGCGCCTTGATTGGGTGGAAAACGACCCGGTCCAGGCGCTCTACGCCACCTGGCAGGTGTACGCCCCGCAACAGCAGGCCTACATCACGCGAGCGCTCGATCCGCGCGCTGCGCCCAGCTTCGGTGTGCCCGGAAATCTCTGAGCGGACCGACGCGTCGCACGGTATTGCGGCGGCGCCGGCCGGACCGTCGGCGCTCGAAAGGGCCAACGTTCTCCAGTACACTGGATCGTTGACCTTTTCTTGACCCCGACATGCTCAATCGCATTTCCCTGCGCCAGATGGAATATTTCGTCGCGACGGCGAAACATGGCAGCATCGCCGCCGCGTCGACCCAGATCCATATCTCGTCCCCCTCGATCTCCGCGGCCATTGCCCACATCGAGGCGGAACTCGGCGTGCAGCTATTCGTGCGCCATCCGTCCAAGGGCCTCGGCCTGACCACCATCGGCATGCAAGTCCTGCAGCATTGTGAAGATGTGCTCGAGCGGTCGTCGCAACTCTACGAAATCGCCTCGGATTCGAGCGATGTGGTTCAGGGTAGCCTGCGGGTGGGCAGCTTTCATTCGCTCACAGCCATGATCGCACCGGAAATCATCTTCGGCTTTTCCCGCGCCTTCGAGAAAATCGACCTGCAGATGGTCGAGGGCGACCAGGAAGTCCTCATGAACAAGCTCCATGCGCTCGAGATCGATGTGGCGCTCACCTACGACCTGCACCTGAGCGATGACATCGAGTTCGAGAGCCTGGCCACGCTGCCACCCTATGTGCTGGTGAGCGAGGTCCACCCGCTGGCGCAGCAGAAAGTCGTCTCCTTCGAGGAACTGGCACCCCAGCCGTACGTCCTGCTCGACCTGCCGATGAGCCGCGACTATTTCGCTTCGCTATTCGAACAGGCCGGCGTGACGCCGAACATCGTGGCGCGTTCGCAGTCCGCGGAAACGGTCCGCTCAATGGTCGCCAACGGGATCGGCTACACGCTTTTCAACGTGCGCCCCAAGTCCAACCAATCGCTCGACGGCAAGCGCATGGTGCGCGTCCGCCTGGTCGGCAACCACAGGCCCATGCTGCTCGGCCTGGCGACGTACAAGCCGATGAAGCAGTCGAAGCTGACGCGGATGTTCATGGAGCGCTGCCGTGCCTACATCTCCGACCAGTACATCCCGGGCATGAGCGCACCGAGCTTCTTCGATCCACATTTATTAGGGCCGGCGCCCTGACGCCCCCGCCACACCGGGCGCTGCCGCATTTAGCGCTGCATCCAGCACCGCATCCGGCGCCGCCCTCCCCAAAGGCCAAACATGGAAAATAAGACTCCCTCCACAAGCGTCTCACTACTGGAAACCCTCGTTTCCTTTGCCTCGGTGTCCCTGACACCGAATATCGGACTCATTCACAAGGTCCAGGAAATCCTGGCGGAAGCCGGCATCGCGTCCACGCTGGCTCCCGATCCAGAGGACCCTACCCGCTCCAACCTGTTCGCCACGGTCGGGCCAGAAGGCGTGCCGGGCGTTCTACTCTCCGGCCACACCGATGTGGTGCCGGTCGAAGGCCAGCCGTGGACTTCGCCCCCTTTTGAGGCAACGCACCGGGATGGGCGCATCTATGGCCGTGGCACCTCCGACATGAAGGGCTTCGTCGCCTGCGCCATCATGGCCATGGTGGCAGCCGCCAAGCGCCCCCTGAAGCGCCCCTTGCAGCTAGCACTGTCCTTCGACGAGGAAATCGGTTGCGTGGGCGTGCGCCACCTGCTGCGCCGCCTGGAGGGTTCGCTGCCCGCACCATACTTGTGCATCGTCGGCGAACCGACCCTGATGCGCATCGGCACGGGTCACAAGGGCAAGGCAGCATACCGCGCGGTATGCTGCGGCCAGGCTGGTCACTCGGGCCTCGCTCCGCGCTTCTTCAATGCCATTCACATGGCCAGCGACCTGGTGGCCTCGATGCGCGACGTGCAGCGCGAACTGGCGGAGAGCGGCCCGCGCGAGGAAGGCTACGGTGTGCCTTACACCACGGTCCATGCGGGCGTGATCAAGGGAGGCCGCGCGCTGAATATCGTGCCGAGCGAATGCGAGGTGAGTTTCGAGATCCGCAATGTGTCGGAAGACAAGCCCGAGGCGATCCTGCAGCGCATCCTGGAGCGGCTGACCGCGCGCGTGCAGAACGAGGCCCTGGACCCCGCTGCCCCCCTGCCGGAAATCCAGATGACCAACAGCTACCCGAGCCTGAACACGCGGGAGGATTCGCCCGCCGTCGACCTGCTCGTCTCCCTGCTCCCGCCTGGTACGCCATGCACCAAGGTGGATTACGGTAGCGAAGGCGGCCTGTTCAAGCAAAGCTGGAACGAGACCCCGGTACTGATCTGCGGCCCTGGCAGCATCGAGGTCGCGCACAAGGCGGACGAGTATGTGGAACTGACGCAGATTGAAGCCTGCGACCGTATGCTGGCCGGCCTCGTCGACTTCCTCTGCAAGTGAACTGAACCGGGGGCGGCATGTCCGGGCATGGCCCGACGTGCCGCCATGCCTGCCCCGCAAGTTCAGTAGGGATTCAGCAGGATGCCGCGATCGACTTCGCGGATGTCGGTCTTGCCACAGAATGCCATGGAGAGATCCAGCTCGTTGCGGATGATCTCCAGTGCGGTTGTCACGCCCCGCTCGCCGAACGCACCCAGGCCATACATCATGGCGCGGCCAATATAGGTGCCACGCGCCCCCAGCGCGATGGCGCGCAGCACGTCCTGGCCCGAACGAATCCCGCCGTCCATGTGCACTTCCACACGGTCGCCGACCGCTGCCACGATGCGCGGCAGGGTGGAGATGGAGGATGCGGCGCCGTCCAGCTGACGCCCGCCGTGGTTCGATACGATGATGGCGTCGGCGCCGCTCTCCACGGCCAGCCGCGCATCCTCCGGATCCTGGATGCCCTTGACGATCAGCTTGCCACCCCAGTGCTTCTTGATCCACTCCACGTCCTGCCACGACAGGCGCGGATCGAACTGTTCACGGGTCCACTCCACCAGCGAGCCGATGTTGTCGACCCCCTTGGCATGGCCGACGATATTGCCGAAATGGCGATGCTTGGTGCCGAGCATGCCCAGGCACCAGCGCGGCTTGGTGGCGAGATTCAGGAGATTACGCAGCGTCGGCTTGGGCGGCGTGGACAGGCCGTTCTTCTTGTCCTTGTGGCGCTGGCCGAATACCTGCAGATCCATGGTCACTACCAGCGCCGAGCAATTGGCGGCCTTGGCGCGGTCGATCAGGTTCTCGACAAAGCTCTTGTCGCGCAGCACGTACAGCTGGAACCAGAACGGATGGCGTCCGGTTGCCTCGGCTACCGCCTCGATCGGGCAGATGCTCATGGTGGACAGCGTGAACGGAATGCCATGCTTCTTGGCTGCGCGCGCCGCCAGGATTTCGCCGTCGGCGTACTGCATGCCGGTCAGCCCGGTCGGGGCGATCGCCACCGGCATGCTGACCGGCTGGCCCACCATGGTGGTCGCGGTGCTACGCTCGGTGATGTCGACGGCCACGCGCTGGCGGAATTCGAGGCGCTGGAAATCCGCCTCGTTGGCGCGATAGGTATATTCGGTCCAAGAGCCGCCATCGACGTAGTCGTAGAACATGCGCGGCACGCGCTTTCTCGCCACGCGGCGCAGGTCTTCAATGCACGTCATTTCGGCCATGGAACGCTCCCCCTGAAAAAAACAAAAAGCTGCCGGATCATGTCGATCCGGCAGCCCGTGCGTGCGGCCCGTTACGACTGACGGGTCACCACGCAGCGTTAAACACGGCCTTACGACCGGTCATAAGTGTAGTAGCCGTTTTGCAGCACGATGTGGTCAGCGATGTATTTCGCATCGTGCCACACGCCGTAGATGAACGACGAAGCACGGTTGACCAGGTTCGGCAGACCCAGGAAGTAAATGCCGCCCTCCGCCGAGATACCGCGCTTGTGGAAGGGATTGCCATTCTCGTCGAAGGCGTTCTTCACGTTCAGCCACTTGAAGTCGAACTTGAAGCCCGTGGCCCACAGAATCGTGGTGATACCGGCTTCGGCGAGGTTCAGGCTGAGGATCGGGTTCGTCAGGCATTCCGGATCCGGCAGCAGTTTCCAGGCCTCGGGTTCCGGCGGGAAGTCGAGGCCGTTTTCGGCGATGTACTCATCCGCTTCGCGCAGCACGTCGAAGTAGGCACGGTCGCCCTCGGCGATGTTCTCGGGCAGGCCCGGTTCGAACGTGATCACGCCATCCTTGTAGGACTGGGTCAGGCCGACCAGATTGATACCCGAATGCGCCAGACGGCGGAAATCCACGGTCTTGCCGCCTTCGTAGCCGCTCACGGCAAACGCGACGTGCGCCTTCTTCGGGCGGATCTTCACCTCGTCCCACAGGCCGAGTGCACCCAGCCACCATACGTAGTCACGGCCACGGTACGAGCGCGGCGGCCGATAATGCTCGCCCACCGACAGATACACGGTCTTGCCGGCCTGGCGCAGTTCTTCGGCGATCTGCGAGCCCGACGCGCCAGCGCCCACCACCAGTACCGCGCCTTCCGGCAGCTGGCCTGGATTCTTGTAGGTGGAGGAATGCAGCTGGTGAACCTTTTCGGTTTCCGGCACGATGTGCGGATAGGCCGGGATCTGGAACGGACCGGTCGCGGCCACCACGTTGGCGGCTTCGATCACGCCTTCGGACGTCGTTACCTTGAAGCCAGGGCGGCCCTGGTGGCGTTCCACCAGTTTGACTTCCACGCCAGTACGCACCGGCGCCTTCAGCATCTTGGCGTAGTCTTCGAAGTACTGCGCCATGCGCTCCTTCGGCGGAAAAGCCTCGGGCGAGATGCCCTCGAATTTCAATCCCGGAAAGCGGTCATGCCAGGCCGGCCCGTTCGCGACCAGAGAATCCCAACGTTCCGAACGCCAGCGTTCTGCGATCCGGCTACGCTCCAGCACGACATGGGGCACGCCCATCTGGGCAAGATGCTCGCTCATGGCGATGCCTGCCTGGCCAGCTCCGACCACAACGGTGTTGATTTTTTCCACTGACATTTGAATTTCCTAGAAATAATCGCCCCGGGCAATCGCGCGGCGCGGAAGCATCGACGGCGAGGCGCGCTGGCGCCATGGCAAAATGTCCGATCGATGGCGGCCAGTTTGATGAAGCCCGCATCGTTTGAGAATCACGTTTTTCAGACTCAGGGCTTAGGAAAAAGTAAAGCGCCGGCCAAGACCTGCGGTTTTCCCTGATACCCGCCTGTAACAAGGCATTCCAGGCGGTGGGAGGACCCATGGCTGCGCCCCGCGACCGGCATTTCGTTTTTTCCGAGGGACCACATCAGTTTCCGCAAAGGCAGGATGCCGGCGGTTTGCCGTATCCTGCCAGCCAGTACCGGGCCGCCCGACACCTTTGGCCGCGGCCTGCCGCACGGCTTACTTTTTCTTCAGCGTACAACCATGAACGTCGCCAACTCCGCACCTGCCGCCCAGCACAACGACCCCCAGGCCGATACTGCCGTCAGCCTGCAACGGGTGGTCAAGAAGTACCACGATCTCACGGTGCTGCATGAGCTCTCGCTGAACATCCGTCGCGGGGAATTCCTCACATTGCTGGGCCCGTCCGGCTGCGGCAAGACGACCCTCCTGAATCTCATCGCCGGCTTTGCGGAAGCCAATACCGGCGAGATCTTTATCGACGGCCAGCCGGTTACCAGCGAGCCGCCGCACAAGCGGCAGATCGGCATTGTGTTCCAGAACTACGCGCTGTTCCCGCACATGACCGTCGAGAAAAACATCGGCTATGGCCTGCGCATGCGGGGTGTGGGCAAGGATGAAATCGCCCTGCGCGTGAAGCAGGCAATGGGCATGGTGAAACTCGACGGGCTCGGCCACCGCAAGCCCCGCGAACTATCGGGCGGCCAGCAGCAACGTGTCGCGCTGGCGCGCGCACTGGTGATCCAGCCCAAAGTGCTGCTGCTGGACGAGCCGTTCTCGGCGCTCGACAAGAACCTGCGCGGCTCGATGCAGGTCGAGATCCGCGAGATCCAGCGCCGCCTGGGCCTGACCACCGTATTCGTGACGCACGACCAGGGCGAGGCGCTGGCCATGTCCGACCGGATCGCCGTGATGTCGGGCGGTGTCATCCGCCAGATCGCTGCGCCCGAGGATCTGTACCAGAGCCCGCAGGACCCGTTCGTCGCGTCGTTCCTCGGCGATGTCAACATCCTGCCCGCGCACTACCACGGCCAGACGGCAACCGAGGTGCAGCTGCGCCTGGGCTCCGGGCTCGTCAGCTTCCCGCGCTCACGCCTGGCTGACGCCTCGCACAACGGGGAACGGCTCGACGTATACGTGCGCCCGGAACACATCACGCTCGAGAACCTGCATTCCGGCTCGGTCCTGAGCGGAACGGTGATCAATCACGTCTACCAGGGCGACCACATCGATACCTTCATCGATGTGGATATTCCGATGGCGGCCCGCCAGGTCGTCACGGTCCGCAATGCCGGCCTGGGCGCCATGCAGCGCTGGCCGATCGGCTCCGTGGCGGGACTGGTCCTGCCCACCGAAGGCGTCAGCATCTTCAGCCCGCAGAAGCGGGAAGCCAAAGCAGCCTGAGAGAACACATCACCATGACCACGCTCCCCCGTTCCATGCAAGCCATCATCGCCCGTGAACCCGGCGACGCCAGCGTGCTGACGCTGGCCGAACGTCCGATGCCCGAACCCAAGGCCGGCGAAGTCCTGCTGCGTGTACGCGCCGCCGGCGTCAACCGGCCCGACATTATGCAGCGGCAAGGCATCGCCAAGCCGGCCCCCGGCATCACCGATGTGCTCGGCCTGGAAGTGTGCGGCGACGTGGTCGCCTGCGGACCTGGCGTGGATACCCAGTTAATGGGCAAGCGCCTGATGAGCCTGGTACCGGGCGGCGGCTATGCACCGTGGTGCACGGCGCCGGTCGACCAGTCGTTCATCGCCCCCGACAATCTTTCCGATGCCGAGGCGGCTGCCCTGCCGGAAGGACTGTTCACCGTGTGGCACAACCTGTTCGAACTGGGCCGCCTCGCCATGGGCGAAACCGTGCTGATCCACGGCGCCGCCGGCGGCATCGGCACGCTCGCCATCCAGATGGCGCGCGCGGCCGGCGCGACCGTCATCGTGACGGACAACGACGAAGCCCGTTTTGCCGAACTGCGCGCCCTGGGCGCCGATGCGACAATCTGCTGGCCGACCACCGATTTCTCCAAGGCTGCCCTGGAGTACACCGAAGGGCGCGGCGTGGACGTGGTCATCGACATCGTCGGCGGCGACTATGTGCGCCGCAATCTGGACGCCATGGCCTTTGGCGGCCGCCATGTCAGCCTGTCGTTCATGCAGGGCTCGGCGGTCACCATCGAACTGCTCACGCTGATGCAGCGCCAGATCAGCCTGCACTCATCGACCATGCGTCCGCAAACGCACTACGAAAAGACGCGCATGGCCCAAAGCGTGACGCGTCATGTGCTGCCGCTGCTGAAGAGCGGACGGATCAAGCCGCGCATTCACGCCACCTTCCCGCTGGCGGAAGCGGTGGCCTCGCACGTGACGCTGGAAAGCGGCAAGGTGTTCGGCAAGCTGGTCCTGATTCCCTGAGGTCGGCCAGCCAATGAAACTGCTTTTCGCTCCGACTTCGCCGTTCGTGCGCAAGGTTATGGCCTGTGCCCATCTCACGGGACAGGTCGAACAGATCGAACTGCTGGACAGCGCGGCCCATCCGGTGCGGCGCGATCCGCGCATCGCTGCCCACAATCCGCTCGCCAAGGTGCCGACACTGATCCTCGCAGATGGCCAGGCGCTGTATGACAGCCGGGTGATCTGCGAATACCTGGCGAGCCGGGCAGGTAGCAAGTCCATCTTCCCCGCGGCAGGTCCGGCACGCTGGACAGCCCTGACACGCCAGGCCCTTGGCGACGGCCTGCTCGACGCAGCGCTGCTCGCACGCTACGAACTGACGGCACGGCCCACGGAAGTGCAATGGCCGACGTGGCGCGAAGCACTACTGACCAAGGTAAGCGCCTGCCTCGCATCGATTGACGCCATCGCACCGGAGCTGTCCACCGAACAGCCAACCATCGGCGAGATCACCATTGGCTGCGGACTGGGGTATCTCGACTTCCGTTTCCCCGAGTTCGACTGGCGCGCCGGGCACGCCAATGCGGCCCGATGGAACGAAGCTTTCCAGCGCCTGCCGGCGATGCAGGCCACCCGCCCGTATGAAACTTGAACGACGAGGCATGAACAACAAAAGCCTGGGCAATCAGGCTCGAACGACAAAGGTTGAGACATGAGCGACAAGATCACCATCTGGTTCCTGAACGGCCCCAACGCCAATCTCTATGGCCTGGACGCCAACAAGACGTATGGCAGCGACAGCTTTCCCGTGCTGCAATCGCGCTGCGAGCAGAAGGCGGCCTCCATCAACGCCGAGTTCCGCTTCCTGCAGTCGAACTACGAAGGCCAGCTGGTGGACTGGATCCAGGAAGCGCGCGGCGTGGCGGACGGCATCATCATCAATGCTGCCGGCCTGACCTACTCCTCGGTGCCCATCCTCGATGCCCTGTTGTCGTTCCCCGGCAAGATCATCGAAACGCATATGAGCAACATCTGGAAGCGCGAATCGTTCCGCCACCATTCGTATATCTCCAAGGTGGCCGATGGCGTCATCGCCGGCCTCGGCGGCGACGGCTACGAACTGGCCATCGAAGCCATCGCGCAGCTGGTACGCAAGAGCAAGGCAGCAGCCTGACCGACGCATGGGGCGTGGCAGCATGCCACGCCTGCCCTGCCCTCCCTGCCCTCTTTTTTCAAAGCCTCTGCCACGATGCCGATTTCTGAAGCCATCCCCTCCGGTACGCTCGCCTTCTACAGCGCCTTTGACGACTTTGAAACGTGGAAGCGCGCGCTGCAGGCCCAGCTGCCGAACCTGAAGGTCATCCACTCAAGCGAGATCACCGACCCGGCCGATATTCACTACGTGCTCGCCTGGAAGCCGCCTGAGAATTTCTTTGCCGGCATGACCAACCTGCGCCTCATCATTAATCTGGGTGCGGGTGTCGATTCATTGGTCAAGCGCCAGGACCTGCCGCCGGGCATTCCTATCACGCGCCTCACCGATCCGCAGATGTCGCGCATGATGGCCGGCTATGTGCTGTTCGCCGTGCTGCGGCATGCCCGCGACATCCCGTATTTCGAACAGGCACAGCGACGCGGAGAATGGACCTATCGCCATCCGCGCTCGCCGGAAGAGACTCGCGTCGCCGTGCTCGGACTCGGCCAGCTGGGTGCGAAAGCGGCCCATGAACTGCAACGCCAGGGATTCAGGGTACTCGGCTGGTCGCGCAGCCCGGCGCAGATCGAAGGCGTGGAATGCCATGCCGGACTGGACACGCTCGACACCGTGCTGGAACAGGCCGACATTCTCGTCGTGATGCTGCCGCTCACGCCGCAAACCGCCGGCATCCTCGACCGTACGCGACTCGAGCGGCTGCCGCGCGGCGCCGTCCTGATCAACGTGGCACGCGGTGCGCTGGTCGATCAGGCGGCGCTCACGGAACTGCTCCAGAACGGGCACCTCGGCGGCGCCACGCTCGACGTGTTCGAACGCGAGCCCTTGCCCGCAGGGGATCCGCTGTGGAGCATGCCGAATGTGCTGATCACACCCCACCTGGCCTCGGTGGCGATTCCATCCTCGGCGGCAACGCAGATTGCGGAAAACATCATGCGCGTTTCTGCCGGCCAGGCGCCGGAGAACATCATCGATCCCGCGCGCGGATATTGAGTCGCGCTGGAATCAGGCAAAAATCAAGCAGGAAGGTGAGATATCAGGCAACGACCGGCGCAAGGCCGGTCGTATGAGAGGAAGGCGCGCCGCAGTCGTTCTGCACTGCGGCGCTTGTTGCTCTGGCCTCAGACGGCGGCTTCGTCCTGTTCGCCAGTACGAATGCGGATGACGCGTTCGATATCCGTGACGAAGATCTTGCCGTCACCGATCTTGCCGGTATGCGCGGCCTTCACCACCGCGTCGATGACCGACTCACACTGGTTTTCCGCGACCACGACTTCGATCTTGATCTTTGGCAGGAAGTCGACCACATACTCCGCGCCGCGGTACAGCTCGGTATGACCCTTCTGGCGTCCGAACCCTTTCACCTCGGTCACGGTGAGGCCCGTCACGCCAACGTCGGCGAGCGCCTCGCGCACTTCGTCCAGCTTGAAGGGTTTGATGATGGCGGTGATTTGCTTCATAACGCGTCCTGGAGTCTAGATTGGGAAATGTCCGTCGCCGGCGGCGCGCCGCATGGCGCAGACACGCCTTACGACACGGCAGGGATACGCCATGATTCTACCCGTAACCGATGGAATTGCCAGCATCGACGCCGCATTTCGCGCGTGTGACAGGCGCTGCGACTGGCTTTCCGGTACCATCGAAGCATCTCGTCCTTGACCTCTGCGCTCCACTTCGCAACCGCACATGCAGCAGTCCCGACCGTCGCCGCATCCCACCGCCGCTTCCGCCGATGCATCGGCGACTACCGGCGACTACACAGCCGGGAAAACGGCAGGCGAAACAGCAGACAACGCCACCAGCAACGACACCGAAGCGCCGCCGACGGAACGCCTGCGCATCGTCACGGATCTCGCCGAACTCGACGCCGCTGCCTGGGATGATCTTGTCGCCCGCAGCATGCAGCCCACCCCGTTCCTGAAGCACGCTTTCCTGCACGCCCTGCACGCCACTGGCTGTGCGGCGCCAGACAGCGGCTGGACCCCGCAGTTCCTTACGCTCTGGCGCGCAGCGAATACCGGCGACACCGCGTGCTCGGCGCTCGCCGGGGCGGTGCCGTTGTATGCCAAGATGCACTCGTACGGCGAGTATGTGTTTGACTGGGCGTGGGCCAATGCCTATGCCGACCATGGGTTGGCGTACTACCCCAAGCTGCTGGCAGCGGTACCGTTTACGCCCGTGGAAGGCAGCCGTTTGATCGCAGCCGATCCGGCTGCGCAGTCAAGCTTGCTGGAGACCCTGCTCGATGCCGCGCAGCGCAGTGGCATGTCATCGCTGCATCTGCTGTATCCGCCAGCTGCGGAAGCCGAGCGCATGGCGCAGGCGGGCATGCTGATGCGCCAAGGGGTGCAGTTTCACTGGACCAATCCTGGGTACGCGGACTTCGAGGCATTCCTTGCCTCGCTCGAGCAGAAGAAACGCAAGAACATCCGCGCCGAACGCCGCAAGGTCCGCGAGGCCGGCATCACGTTCCGCCACCTGCCGGGCGCAACGATCAACGAGACGGACTGGATCTTCTTCGAACGCTGCTATCGGCAGACCTATCGCGAGCACCACTCCACGCCCTATCTCAACCTCGCTTTCTTCCAGCAGATCGGCGCGACCATGCCGGAACATCTGCACATGGTGGTGGCGCAACGTGAGGGCCGCGACATCGCGGCCTCGCTGCTCGTGGTCGATCATGCGGCAGAGCGCAGCACGCTGTATGGACGCTACTGGGGCGCGCTTGAACACCATCCCTGCCTGCATTTTGAAACGGCCTACTACCAGCCACTGGAATTCTGCATTGCCGCCGGCATCCGCACCTTCGAAGGCGGCGCGCAGGGCGAGCACAAGATGGCGCGGGGTTTCCTGCCGGTGACAACCCATTCGGCACACTGGCTCGCGCATCCGGACTTTGCCGATGCGGTGGAGCGCTTTCTGGCACGCGAGCGGCCGGGCGTTGCAGCCTATGTCGATGAGTTAAACGAGCGCTCGCCATTCCGGCGCAGCTAGACGCGGGGGCACGCCCCGGTGGATGGGCCTGCGCCCGCCAGCCGGGAGAGCCGGCTGGCGACGGCGCATGCAGGGAATTACTCTTTGTAGTTCTTGACGCCGTCGGCGATTTCCTTGTGGGCTTCTTCAATGCCGGCCCAGCCTTCCACCTTGACCCACTTGCCCGCTTCGAGCGCCTTATAGTTCTCGAAGAAATGCTTGATCTGGTCGAGCAGGTTCTGGGACACGTCCGACAGGCCGGTCATGTGCGCGGTTGCCGGGCTCAGCTTGTTGATCGGCACGACGATCAGCTTGGCATCCTCGCCGCCCTCGTCGGTCATCTTCAGCATGCCGAGTGCACGGCAGCGCACCACGCAGCCCGGAATCAGCGGGAACGGCGTGAGCACCAGCGCATCCACGGGATCGCCGTCACCGGCCAGGGTCTTGGGGATGAAGCCGTAGTTGGCGGGGTAGCGCATACCAGTGCCGATGAAACGGTCCACCACCAGCATGCCGGTTTCCTTGTCGGCTTCGTACTTGACGGGGTCGCTTTGCGCGGAAATTTCGATGATGACGTTGAAGTCGTTGGGGATGTCCTTGCCCGCCGATACGAGGTTGAAGCTCATGCAGTTCTCCAGAAGCCGTTTTGAGGATGGCGAATTATAGCTTTTTCGGGCTTGCGCGAAGCTGACATCGCTGCATCGAGCGCCGTCCGGCGCACATGGCTGGTGACCAGTCCGGTCGTTCCGTAGCGGCTTCGCGCGGGCCGGTCATCATTGTGGGCGATAATGGCGGGACGTTTTACAGGAAGCTCGCATGCAGGCCCAGCACTTCATTGGCAACCGGTGGCTGTCGCCCGACTCCGGCTTGCGCATCAAAATGTTCGATCCGTCCGACGGGCAACCGTTTGCGGAAATCGCCCGCGGCAACACCACGGATATCAATGTGGCCGTCAATGCGGCCCGCAAGGCGTTCGATACTGTGTGGTCGCCGCTCACGCCGCTGGCCCGTGCACGGGCGCTGACGCGCATCGCCCACGTACTCTCGGCCCACGAGGCCGAACTGACCGCGCTCGAATCGCGCGACACCGGCAAACCCGTGGCCCAGGCCCGGCGCGATGTGCGCGGGCTGATCCGCTATTTCGAGTTCTACGCCGGCGCGGTCGACAAGCTGCACGGCGACACGCTACCCAGCGCGCCGGGCCGCACGGTGATGACGGTACGCGAGCCGCATGGCGTCACCGGACACATCCTGCCGTGGAACTACCCCTTGCAGATTTTCGGTCGCAGCGTGGCCGCGGCGCTGGCTGCCGGCAATTGCTGCGTCGTCAAGCCGGCAGAAGATGCCTGTCTCTCGCTGTTGCGCGTCGCCGAACTCTGTGCCGAGGCAGAACTGCCGGAAGGCGTGCTGAACATCGTCACAGGTTATGGCCACGAAGCTGGCGCGGCGCTGGCACGGCATGCAGGTGTCGGCCACCTGTCATTCACGGGCTCGCCGGAAACGGGTCGCGTGGTCGCGCAGATGGCGGCAGAACACTTCATGCCGGTGACGCTCGAACTCGGCGGCAAGTCGCCCCAGATCGTCTTCGCCGATGCCGATGTCGATGCCCTGGTGCCGGTGGTGGTCGACAGTATCGTCGCCAGCGCGGGCCAGACCTGCTCCGCGGGCAGCCGCCTGCTGGTGGAACGGCCGCTCTATGGTGCCCTGCTCGACCGTCTTGCGATGGTGTTCGAGAGCCTGCGTGTTGGTCCTGCGGCACAGGACCTGGATTGCGGTCCGCTCATCAGCCGCAAACAGCAGCAGCGCGTCTGGGATTTCCTGTCGGATGCCCAGCATGCTGGCATTGCAGTGATGGCGCAGGGCGAAATCGTGGCCGATGCGCCCGAGTCAGGTTACTATCAGGCGCCGATCCTGTTGCGCGACGTGCCGCCTGCGCATCGCGTCGCACAGGAGGAGATCTTCGGCCCGGTGCTGGCGGCCATGCCGTTCGACACCGAAGCCGAAGCGCTGCAACTGGCCAATGGCACGGCCTATGGCCTGGCGGCCGGTATCTGGACACGCGACGGCGCACGACAACTGCGGCTCCCGCGCACTGTGCGCGCGGGACAGGTGTTCGTCAACCACTACGGCGGCGGCGTGGAACTGCCTTTCGGCGGCATGGGCCAGTCAGGCTATGGCCGCGAGAAAGGCATGGAAGCGCTGACCGGATTCACGACCCTGAAAACGATTTCGATACACCATGGGTAATATCAACTTCATGTCGGTCGCTGCGGCGATCTTCTTTTTCTGGATGGGCTGGCACGTCAACCACAAGCGCGCCACCAATCCGTCCGCCATGCCGCGCCTGAAGGCGCTGATGAACCTCTTCGGCGATGTGCTGGGATCGCGCGTCCACTGGTGCATCTATGTGGTGCTACCGTTCCTGCTGGGCGTGATGCTGGTGATCAACGCATTGCGCGGGCGCGGCATCTTCAACTGAACCGTCTGCGCCGAGTCACCAAGGGCAAGCACCTGAGGCGCCAATGAAAACGGGCGGCCCGCGAGCCGCCCGTCCTGCATGAGCCGATCTGCGCCGCAGTTCACTCCAGTGCGCACTGGGCTGCCGCGCGATAGTGGCGCTGGGCCTCGTCCGGCCGCTCTGTTTCCTCGAAGAGCCGGGCCAGCGCCAGGTGGGCCTGCGCACGCAGGCGCGCCGCCTGTTCCGGGTCTGCATACTTGAGGCTGCGCTCCAGGCTGGCCTGCGCCTTGCCCCAGAGCTGCTCCGCCAGGCACAGGATGCCCAGCGTGTAGAACAGGTCGGCATCGACCGGATGATCGACCTGCCATTTCTCGGCCTGCTGGATCAGCGGCAGCGCCTTGCCGGGCACCGCGCATTCGGCATAGCGGCGGACCAGGCGACCATCCCATTCGGCCTTGAGCGCTTCTTCCACGATCTTGCGGGCCTCGTCCTGCTGGCCCAGCGCTGCAAAGTGGCCAGCGGCCTGCGCGGCGATCGGCGGCGAGCGGCGTTCGTCGACGCTCAGTTCCTGCCACAGCTGCCGCAGCCGGTCGGCATCGTGCCGCCGCTCGTCGAGCATGGCCTCGCAGGCCATACGCTTGAGCCGTGCGGCCACGGTCGGATGCAGGGCATTGCGCTTGTCGAGCGCGCGGGCGATGCGCAATACCTCGGGCCAGTTCTTCAGGTGCTGGTGCGCGCGCAGGGCAATGCGCTGCACGTGGATCTGGCGCATGCCGGCGGCCTGCAGCTGCGAGATCTTCTCCAGCGCGGCATCTGCATCGAGATCATCGACCAGCATCTCGGCGCTCGATACGAGCTTGGCCTGCTCACGTTCAGGTGCGGCGATCTCCGCCAGCCAGGCATCGCGGCGTTCCCCTTCCTGCATGCGGTGCGCCGCGCGCGCCGCCACCAGCGCGGCCGTCTCGACCTGCGGCTCCCATGCCTGTGCCTCGCGCGCCAGGCGCTCGGCCCGGCCAAAGCGTCCGGCAAACAGCATCTCCATCGACTCGCGCATCGCCGCCTGCGCGCGCAGCATACGCTTGCGCTCGCGGTACTGCGCGGCGCGCTGCGGCAGCGCCAGCAGATGATTGATGGTACGCAGGACCGTGTAGATGACGAGGAAGGTCAGGAACAGCAGCAGCAGCGCGAAGTTGAGCGACAGCTCGATGCGGTGCGGCGGATAGAAGATCACCACATTGCTGTGATTGAATTGCGTGAACAGCGCCAGGCCGACGGCGGCGGACACGACGATGGCCAGCCAGAAGAGGATGCGCATGGGCTTACTCCCGCTTCAGCGCGCGCAGCGCATCCATGCTCTCCGCCAGCGTCGGCAGCGTCACCGAGACCGCCGAGGCCTGCGCCTGCTTGAGCAGCAACTGCACGCTCGCGACCCGGCGCGACTTGCTGTCGAAATATTTCACCAGCAGCTTGTTGGCAATCTCCAGATCACCGCGGAACGAGGCATCGTTGCGCGCCAGCAGCGCCAGTCGGGCATTGAGCAGGCGCAGCTTGAGGTTCTCGCGCAGGAACCAGCCCTGGTCGGCGCTCAGCAGCATCGCTTCGGTATGCTCGACACGGCGCACCTGGATCAGCCCGAGCACGTCGTCGCGCACATCCGCCCACACGGCGGCGAACCATGCGCCAACCGGCGCGAGATGGGCACGCCATGACCCGGCGGCAGCCTCGGCTTCCTGCGCAGCGGTCGGGCCCACCCCCTGGTTGCCGGCAGATTTGCCGGCAGGGGGCGCGGCAGGCTTCGCGGCATGCGTCGGACGTGGCTCGCGCTCGAGCGTGGTCTCGCCCGACAGCAAGGGCAGCGTATCGATCTGCAGGATGGCCTCGTCAAGTTTGATGGCGGCGCCAATGATATCGGTGGACGGGACATCCTTCATGCGTTCGATATCGCGCGCCAGCGCCCGGCGCAGCGCTTTGTAGCGCGGCTTGTCGGCGCGGGCGAGGCGCGCGTCGGCACTCTGTGCGGCGCTTAGCGCAGCCTGCAGGTTGCCGGTGAGCTGCAGTTGCTGCGAGGCACTGTTGAGCAGTTGCTCGACTTCTGCGAGTTCCCAGTCGTCCCGGTTGCGCGTGAAATCCTGGTACAGCTGTTCCAGCGCCACCTGGTGCTGACGCGCTTCGGTAATCTGCGTTTCGAGGCCGCCCACTTTGGCCTGCAGCGTCTTGGCTGATTCCTGCGCCTCGCGCGACAGCACGCGCGCTTCCTGCACGAGCGTGTCGTTGGCCTGCTGGCGGCGCGCCAGCTCGCCGGTCAGGCTGTCGATACGCTTTTGCATCCACCACAGCCCGCCGATCGCCAGTACGGCGATGAGGACCAGCACAAACCACCAGCGCATCATCGATGGCCGGAAAGAAGTCGCAGTCGAAGGCGTCCCTGTCACGTGTTCAACCCTTGAGTCCGGGGGCCGCGCCGTAGAAGACGCGGCGGAATTGGCATGCATGTCGTTGCCGCTCATACCGGCTGCGGCAGACATCGTCTGCGCGGCTGGCGCACGCGGCGGGGACGATGTTGAGGCTGAGGAGGCTGAAGAGGCGGACGACGGCATACGCTGCGCCGCCGCAGCCTCTTCCTGGTTGATGCCGGCCCATGCCGCCACGGCGGCCAGCAGGCGTGTATCGCCCGCGCCGGTCAACTGCAGATGGGTAAAGCCAAGCGCCCTCGCCTGCTCGATGATGCGGGCATGCGGCGCAAAGCACTGGACCTCGCGCAGCCGCGCCAGATCGGTGGCATCGAGTGTCTCGCGGGCCAGCGTGTCGAGGTAGCGCACGGCTTCGGAGCTGGTCAGCAGCCATGCCTGCCGCTCGCGGACCGGGCCCTCGCCCTGCAGTCCGGCGCGCACGGCCGCCCAGTCCGCCTCCGACGGTTGCGGTGCAAGGCGCTGATAGGCTTCGACGATGGTCACGGTCGCGCCGCCGGCGCGCAACTGGTCGGCCAGCCATTCGCGGCCGCCATTGCCGCGCACGATCAGGACTTCCTTGCCCTGCAGGCTGGCCATGTCCAGGCGGGCAAACAGGCCCTCGGAATCGAAGCGCGCCTCCTCGGCGCTCCCGGCCGGCTGGACGATACGATGCCGGGGTGGCGCGATGCCGTGCTCGGCGAGCGTCAACGCACTGGCCGGCCCCACGACGGCGAGCGGCACGTCGGCCGGCCAGACATCGCCAGGCGAGCGCTGGGCGACCTGGGTCAGGCAGGCCATGGCATGCGTGACAGCATTGGGGCTGACGAACACCACGAGCGCGTAGCGCGACAGGTCCGACAGGGCCGCGGCCAGCGGCGCGCTGTCAGCCACCGGCCGGATTTCCAGCAGCGGAAAGACCTGCGGCGTCAGGCCGAGGGTGTGGACACCCTGCGCCAGGGTATGGCTTTGCTCGCGCGGGCGGGTGATGACAACGGTCGGACGCGGGGACGTTGGCATGGCGTTCGGCTCAGGGCGCTGGGGGAGCGGAAGAAGAGGTCAACTCAGCCAGAATGACATCGGCACCCTGGCGCAACAGGTCGGCTGCCACGGCGCGTCCCATCTGTTCGGCCGTCACGGCATCGGTCACCGGGCCTTCCGCCGCTGCTTCCAGGCGGCGCACGCCATCGATCGACGAGACGAAGGCGCGCAGGCTCAGCACGCCATCGCGCCACTCGCCGTAGGCCGCCAGCGGCACCTGGCACGAGCCGCCGAGCACGCGCGACACCGCACGTTCGGCGCTGACTGCCAGTGCGGTGGGCTGGTGCAGCAACGGCGCCAGGCAGGCACGCACGTCGTCGCGCGCGCTGCAGATTTCGATGCCGAGCGCGCCTTGTCCGGCAGCCGGCAAGGAGTCGTCGACGTCGATCAGCGCACGGATGCGTGCGCCAAGCCCGAGGCGTCGCAGGCCGGCAGCAGCAAGGATGATGGCTGCGTACTCGCCGCGATCGAGCTTGCCCAGGCGGGTATCGAGATTGCCGCGCAGCGGCGCCACCTGCAGATGCGGGTAGCGCGCGCGCAACGAGGCCTCGCGGCGCAGGCTGGAGGTACCGACCACGGCGCCGGCCGGCAGATCGGCCAGGCTCGCATAGTCGTTCGACACGAAGGCATCGCGCGGGTCCTCGCGCTCCATGATGCCGGCCAGCGCAAATCCTGCCGGCAGGTCCATCGGCACATCCTTGAGCGAATGCACGGCGAGATCGGCGCGCCCCTCTTCCAGCGCGACTTCCAGCTCCTTCACGAACAGGCCCTTGCCGCCGACCTTGGACAGTGAACGATCAAGGATCTGATCGCCTCTTGTGGTCATTCCGAGTATGGACACATCGCACGCAGGATAGTATTGTTGCAATGCAGCACGGACATGTTCTGCCTGCCACAGGGCAAGACGGCTTTCTCGAGAGGCGATAACGAGCTTCGCAGGGGCGGGTGTCACGGTAGAAGAATGCAAGGAACTGAGCTGAAAAATGGGGCCGGAGGCATGCGTGAATGGTAGCATGCGGGCCAGACTGGACGCCGCACAGGCGCACGAAAACAACAGGGAGACAGATTCAATGAAACGTTCCACCGGTTCCTCGGACAAGGATTTGCCATTACGCGAGGACATCCGGTTTCTGGGCAGATTGCTGGGCGACGTATTGCGGGAACAGGAAGGGGAGGCGGCATTCGAAACCGTCGAGACCATCCGCCAGACCGCCGTACGCTTTCGCCGGGAGGACGATCGCAAGGCTGCCACGGAACTCGACCGGCTGCTGAAGAAACTCAACCGCGACCAGACCACCTCGGTGGTGCGCGCGTTCAGCTACTTTTCGCACCTGGCCAACATTGCCGAAGACCAGCACCATAACCGCCGCCGCCGCGCCCATGCGCTGGCCGGCTCACCGCCGCAGGCCGGCAGCCTGACCCGTGCGCTGCAGGCGCTGGGCGAGGCTGGTCTCTCCAGTGGCGACGTGCGCGAATTCCTCAGCACCGCGCTCATCATGCCGGTGCTCACGGCCCACCCGACCGAAGTGCAGCGCAAGAGTATTCTCGATGCGGAGCGCGAGATCGCCCGCCTGCTGGCAGCGCGCGAACAGCCGATGACCGCGCGCGAGCGCGAGCGCAATACGCTGCATCTGCGCGGTTGTGTCACCACGCTGTGGCAGACGCGGATGATCCGCGAGAATCGCCTGGCGGTGGCCGACGAGATCGAGAACGCCCTGTCCTACTACGACGCCACGTTCCTGAAGGAAATCCCTGCCCTGTATCTCGACCTGGACGAGGATCTGGATACCCTGCTGCCGGCCGGTCGCAGCCGCAAGAAGAATGCCCCGGCCAAGACGCTGGCGCCGTTCTTCCAGATGGGTTCATGGATCGGAGGCGATCGAGACGGCAACCCGAACGTCACCGCCGACACCTTCCTCTATGCCTCGCGCCAGCAATCGACCGTCGTGCTGTCGTACTACCTCGAAGAAGTCCATGCGATGGGCGCGGAGCTCTCGATGTCGACGCTGCTGGTCGATGCCAGCGAAGAACTGCTGGCCATGGCAGCGGCCTCGCCAGATACTTCGGAACACCGTAGCGACGAGCCGTACCGCCGCGCCCTGACCGGCGTGTATGCGCGCCTCGCCGCCACCTGCCGCGCCCTGACGGGCCGTGATGCGACGCGCCACCCGGTTGGCGAAGCCCCGCCGTATGCCGATGCCGCCGCCTTTGCTGCTGACATCCGCGTCATCATGGCCTCGCTCGAGCGCCATCACGCCGCCGCGCTGGCACACACGCGCGTGGCTGCGCTGGCCCGTGCCATCGACGTCTTCGGCTTCCACCTGGCCTCGCTCGACCTGCGCCAGTCGTCCGACATCCATGAGGCCGTCATCAGCGAACTGCTGGCCACGGCCGGCGTCGAGGCCAACTACGCCGCGCTGCCGGAGGCCGACAAGCTGGCCCTGCTGCTGCGTGAACTGGCCCAGCCACGGCTGCTGACCTCGCCATTCATCACCTATTCCGCGCAGACCACTTCGGAACTGTCGATCCTGCGTACCGTGCGCGAAGCGCGCAAGCGCCACGGCGCGGCGCTTGCGCGCAACTACATCATCTCGCACACCGAAACCCTGTCCGACCTCGTCGAGGTCATGCTGCTGCTCAAGGAAGGCGGCATGCTGCATGGCTGCTTCGGCGCCGGCCAGCGCGATACGTCGATGGACCTGATGGTGATCCCGCTGTTCGAGACGATCGAAGACTTGCGCAATGCGCCGGTCATCATGCAGAGCCTGCTGGACCTGCCGGGCTTCGACGCCATCATCCGCCACCAGGGCGGCGAGCAGGAAGTCATGCTCGGCTACTCGGACTCCAACAAGGACGGTGGCTTCCTCACTTCGAACTGGGAGCTGTATAAGGCCGAGCTGGCGCTGGTGGAATGCTTCACCCAGCGCAAGATCAAGCTGCGCATGTTCCACGGCCGCGGCGGCACGGTGGGACGCGGCGGCGGCCCAACCTACCAGGCCATCCTGTCGCAGCCGCCGGGTACGGTTAACGGCCAGCTGCGCCTGACCGAGCAAGGTGAAATCATTTCCAGCAAGTTCGCCAACCGCGACATCGGCCGGCGCAACCTGGAAACGGTGATCGCCGCCACGCTCGAAGCCTCGCTGCTGCCGACGCGCAATGCGCCCCAGGATCTCGGCAAGTTCGAGACGGTGATGCAGGCGCTCTCCGACCATGCGTTTGCGGCCTACCGTAACCTGGTCTACGAGACGCCGGGCTTCAAGGATTACTTCTTCGCCACCACGCCGATCACCGAGATCGCCGACCTCAACCTCGGCTCGCGCCCTGCATCACGCAAGCTGGTCGACAAGGAAAAGCGCCGCATCGAAGACCTGCGGGCTATCCCCTGGGGCTTCTCGTGGGGCCAATGCCGCCTGCTGCTGCCGGGCTGGTATGGCTTCGGCACTGCCGTGCAACAGTGGCTCAAGGAGGCTGGCGGCGAAAAGATGCAACAGGCGCGTGTCCGCACGCTGCGCACCATGTACAAGCAATGGCCGTTCTTTGCCAACCTGCTGTCGAACATGGACATGGTGCTGTCCAAGACTGACCTGGCCGTGGCCTCGCGCTACGCCGAGCTGTGCGAGGACAAGGCGCTGCGCAAGCGCGTCTTCACGCGCATGAGCGCGGAATGGCAGCTGACGTCGGACATGCTGGCGCTGATCACCGGCCGCAGCGAGCGGCTGGCGGACAACCCGCTGCTGGCGCGTTCGATCCAGAACCGCTTCGCCTACCTCGATCCGCTGAATCACCTGCAGGTCGAACTGCTCAAGCGCTTCCGCGCTGGCGGCCCCGACAGCAGCGACGATCGCGTGCGGCGCGCCATCCACCTTTCGATCAACGGGATCGCTGCGGGCCTGCGTAACAGCGGTTAAAGCAGCGGTTAAGCACGACTGGCGATCCTGCACGCGCGGGATCGCTTGCCGCATGACCAAGCGGCGCATCCCTTACCTGCGCCGCGCCTGCCGCACACCCGCCGGCGCCAGTTTTCCCGAGCCGGCGGGCTCAAGGTATACTTCCACTCTTCCCGGCCAGGCACTGCCCGGCCGCCCTGCATTCTTCCAGACTCATTGCCATGACTTCCCAGCTCGCCAAAAAAGGAGAGGCCTGGTCGGCACGCTTCTCCGAGCCGATGTCGGACCTCGTGAAGCGTTACACCGCCTCTGTGTTCTTCGACAAGCGCCTCGCCCTGTTCGACATCCAGGGTTCGCTCGCCCATGCCGCCATGCTGGCAAAGCAAGGCATCATCGCCGAAGCCGACCGAGCCGCGATCGAGAAGGGCATGACGCAGATCCGCGCCGAGATCGAAGCCGGACAGTTCGAATGGCAGCTCGACCTGGAAGACGTGCACCTCAACATCGAAGCACGCCTCACGGCGCTCGTGGGCGATGCCGGCAAGCGCCTGCACACGGGCCGCTCGCGCAATGACCAGGTGGCCACCGACATCCGCCTGTGGCTGCGCAGCGAGATCGATTCGATCATCGCCCTGCTCGGCGCGCTGCGCGGTGCACTGCTCGATCTGGCCGAACAGCAGGCCGATACCATCCTGCCCGGCTTCACGCATCTGCAGGTGGCGCAGCCGGTGACCTTCGGCCACCATCTGCTCGCCTATGTGGAGATGTTCACGCGCGATGCCGAGCGCATGGCCGACTGCCGCAAGCGCGTCAACCGCCTGCCGCTGGGCGCGGCCGCCCTGGCCGGCACGAGCTACCCGATCGACCGCGAGTTCGTGGCGCAACAGCTCGGCTTTGACGGCGTGTGCCGCAACTCGCTCGATGCCGTCTCGGACCGCGACTTCGCCATCGAATTCTGCGCCGCCGCCGCGCTGGTGATGACGCACGTGTCGCGCTTCTCGGAAGAACTGGTGATCTGGATGAGCCCGCGCGTCGGCTTCATCGACATCGCCGACCGCTTCTGCACCGGCTCGTCGATCATGCCGCAGAAGAAGAACCCGGACGTGCCCGAGCTGGCGCGCGGCAAGACCGGCCGCGTCAACGGCCACCTGATGGGCCTGCTCACGCTGATGAAAGGCCAGCCGCTGGCCTACAACAAGGACAACCAGGAAGACAAGGAACCGCTGTTCGATACGGTGGACACCGTGGTCGACACGCTGCGCATCTTCGCGGACATGGTGCCCGGCATCTCGGTCAAGCCGGACGCCATGCGCGCCGCCGCGCTGCAAGGCTATGCCACGGCCACCGACCTCGCCGACTACCTGGTGAAGAAAGGCCTGCCGTTCCGCGACGCGCACGAAGCCGTGGCCCATGCGGTGCGCGCCTGCGACGACAAGGGCTGCGATCTGGCCGACCTGAGTGTGGATGAACTACGTTCGACCAGTGGCTTGGGCGACAAGGCCGCGCTGATCGGCGACGACGTGCACAGCGTGCTGACGCTGGAAGGCTCGGTCGCGGCGCGCAATCATATCGGTGGTACGGCGCCGGAGCAGGTCCGTGCGGCCATCGCCGCAGCGCGCAAGCTACTGGCCTGATTTCGCTCTCCGCCTGAGGCCGGCGCCTGCGCGGCTCCGGCCTTGCCTCCTCACTCCCTGCAAGCAAGCTATTGACGGCATGCTTACCCCCGCCGCTCAGGTAGCCGGCTGCTCCGCATACTCCGCCGGCATCTCCTTGCGTCCGATGCTGCGGAAGAAGAATGCACCAAATGAGCGGATCGGCGCCGCGCTCTGCTCCAACTTGGCGCGCCACACGGCCCCCTGCCAGCCATTCCAGAACAGCGACGCCAGCATCGCCGCATCGTGCGATGCCGGCAGATCGCCGCGTTCGATGGCTTCCTGCAGGCAGGCGGCCACGCGGACTTCCCAGTCGTTCAGTACCGCAGCCAGCTGCGCGCGGAAATTGTCGTTCATGCCGCCCAGTTCCTGCCCGAGGTTGCCGACCAGGCAGCCGCGCCGGAAATTCGACAGGGCAAAGCGCAACTGCGCCTCGTTGATGAAGGCATCGAGCCGCTCCAGCGGCGGCATCGACGTGTCCTTGAGAAAGCGGTCCAGCCGTTTCTCGTAGTACTGGCGGTAGTTCTCGATCACCGCCTCGCCGAACTCGTGCTTGCTGCGGAAGAAGTGATAGAACGACCCTTTCGGCACCCCCGCGCGCTTCAGCACCTCGTCAATCCCGGTGATCTGGAAGCCGCGCTCCGTACACAGCTCCGTCCCGCAACGTATCAGCAACGCCCGCGTGTCCTCGCGCCGACCGGGGTTGGGCGGGCGGCCGCGCCGCCGCACTGGCACGCTTGCTGCTTCGGGAAAAGCTGGTCGTTCGGTGTGCTTAACCATAGAAAGAATTCTTGCGTTTCGTCTCGCCGAATTATATATTAGACCGGTCTGTTCATTTAATGTAGTCTCGTGGTGCCTATCAAACTGCCTGGCCAAACCAGCTTGTGCCTGCGCTGGCCACTCATTCGGGAGAGTTGCAAAGTGAACCTGTTCAAATTCGGCGTCGCCGCCGCCCTGTCGTCCCTGCTCGCCGTGCCTGTCGCCGCGTCGGCGGATACCTACCCCAGCCGTCCGATCACCATCATCGTGCCGTTCTCCGCAGGCGGCGGCACCGACATGCTGGGCCGCCTCGTGGCCCAGGAGATGACGGAGATCCTCAAGTCCAGTGTGATCGTCGACAACAAGGCCGGCGCCTCGGGACAGATCGGCACACGCTACGTCATCCAGGCGCCCGCCGACGGCTACACCCTGCTGCTGGGGACCACCTCGCTGATCAACCATCCGTTCATGTTCACCAACCTGCCGTATGACGCCGCCAAGCAGCTGCGTCCGATCGTCAGCGTGGCGGACCAGTCGATCTTCCTGGCCGTCAACGACAAGGTGCCGGCGCGCGATACCAAGGAATTCATCGCCTGGGCGAAGAAGAGCAGCAAGGTCAACTACGGCTCGGCCGGCGCTGGCACGACGCTGCACCTGAGCGCGGAATGGCTGAAGAAGAATGCGGGCTTCGATGCCACGCACATCCCGTTCAAGGGCAGTGGCCAGTCAGTCGCCGCACTGGGTAGCGGCGAGATCGATTTCAATATGGAAAACCTCGGCGCGGTGGAAGCCATGGTCGACAGCAAGCGCGTACGTCTGCTGGCCGTGGCCGCGCCGAAACGCAACCCGGCCTACCCGAACGTGCCGACGCTGGCCGAAGCCGGACTGCCGCCGGCGACGCTGGCTACGTGGATGTTCCTCCTGGCACCTGCCGGCACGCCAGATAGCGTTGTCAATACGCTGAACAAGGCGGTCAACCAGGCGCTGACCAAGCCCGAACTCCAGGCCCGCCTGGTCAAGCTCGGCTACGTGGTCAACGGCGGTACGGCCGAAGCGGCCGCCGCTCGCATGAAAACCGAATCCGAGCAATGGGGCCCGCTGATCAAGGCGGCCAACATCACCGTGCAATAAGCAACACGACCACTGTATTCCGGCACCGCAACCGATCCGGTGCCGGAATCATGGCGCAGCGTTGCCTGCTGCCATCCGGCAACACCCAGCAACACACGGCAACACCTGTCACACGATTTACCTCAGCGGAGACTTGCATGTCCGATGCACTTGTAACACTGGAACGCAGCAATGCCATCGTCACGATCACCATCAACAACCCGCCCGTCAATGCCGTATCGTCGCGCGTCCTCAATGCGCTGATCGATGCCTTCGACGCCGCGGAACGTGACCCGGAAGCACGCTGCATCATCTTCACCGGCGCCGGCAGCAAGGCCTTCTCCGCAGGCGGCGATCTGCGCGAGGAAAAGGATTTTGGTTCCGCCGAAGCATCCCGTGCCTTCCGCGCGCTGGGCCGCAAGACGCTGAACCGCATCGAAGCCTGCAAGCTGCCGGTCATCTCCGCGATCCATGGCTACTGCATCGGTGGCGGCACCGCGCTGGCCTGGGTCTGCGACATCCGGCTGGCCGCCGACAACACCGTATTCCGCGCCGCCGACGCGCACCTCGGTATGCTGCCGAGTTGGGGCATGGGCCTCACGCGCCTGCCGCGCTTCGTCGGCCGTAATCATGCACTCGACATCCTGCTGACCGGCTACGACTTCGATGCGCAACGCGCCTATGAGCTCGGCCTGGTCACCAAGGTGGTACCGCGCGAGCAATTGATGGAAGAAGCCCGCACCATCGCCGCACGCATCGCCAAGGCCTCGCCGACTGCCATCCTCGCCACCCGCCAGGCCGTGGCCCGCAATCTGCGCGAGAGCTGGGATGCCATGGTCGAGTGCGAGAACGAACTGTGCGAGATGATGTTCGCGCACCCCGATGCGCTCGAAGGTCCGCGTGCCTTCAGCGAGAAGCGCGAGCCGCAGTACAGGAGCCTGCATGAAAACTGATCGTTTGCTGCGTCCGCGCAGCATCGCCATCGTCGGCGCGTCCGACACGGTCGGGCCGGGCTTCAATGCCTGGAAAGCGCTTGAGCATGTCGGTTTCGAAGGCCAGGTCCACCTGGTCAACCCCAACAAGCCCGAGCTGTTCGGGCGCAAGACCTACGCCAGCCTCAACGATATCGACAGCGACGTCGATGCCGTGTTCGTCGCGGTGGCAGCGCACCGTGTACTGGAAGTGGCCGACCAGGCCATCGCCCGCAATGCCGGCGCGCTGGCCATCATGTCGAGCGGCTTCAGCGATGCCGGCGATGAAGGCACGGCGCTGCAGCAGGCGCTGGCCGAACGGGCAAATGCGCATCAGCTGGCAGTGTGCGGCCCGAACTGCCTGGGCCTGCTGAATTTTTCCGCGCGCAGCGCGCTGTTCGGCACCTCGCTGCCGGACCGCGTCGAGCGCGGCAATATCGCCGCCGTGGTGCAGAGCGGTTCGATCGGCATCGCCCTGCTGAATTCGGCGCGCGGCCTCGGCCTGAGCCACATGATCACGTCCGGCAACGAGGCGGTGACGACGACAGCCGATTACCTCGAGGCACTGATCGAAGACGATGCGGTCAAGACCATCATCATCTTTGCCGAACAGATCCGCAAGCCGGCCAAGTTCATGGAAATGGTCAAGCGCGCCCGCAGTGTCGGCAAGCCGGTGATCGTGCTCAAAAGCGGCCGCTCGGAACGCGGACAGGCGGCGGTGATGGCGCATACCGGTGCGGTGGCTGGCAGCGTCGAGGCATGCGATGCGGCGCTCGCCGCAAGCGGCGCCATCCAGGTCTTCACGCTGGACGAGCTGCTGGAAACCGCAGCACTGGTCTCGCAACTGCGCGGCAGGCCGACGGCGACGGGCGTCGGCGCCATGTCGCTGTCCGGCGGCGAGATCGCGCTGGCGCTGGATGCCATCGACGATGCCGGTGTTGCCTTCCCGCCGCTCGGCAAGGCCGCGGAAGAGACGATTGGCGGGCTGATGCCGGAGTATGCGCATCTGTCCAACCCGCTCGACCTCACCTGGGCCGGCCTGTATGACGCCAATGTGGCGGAAGGCTGCGCCAGGGCACTGGGCTCGCAACCCGACGTGGGTAGCCTGCTACTGTTGCAGGATGCCCCGACGGGCCTCGGCGCGCAACAGGCCGGCCGCTATGCCACGCTGCTGCAAGCCGTGGCCCGTGGTGCGGAAGCGGCGGGTAAACCGCTGATTGCCCTGTCGAACCTGTCGGACGATCCGCATCCGGAACTCAAGCGCGCGGCGCAAAGCGTCGGCGTGCCGTACCTGCGTGGCACGCGCGAGGCCCTGTCGGCCCTGGCGCGCTACTCGCGCTGGGCAACCCACCCTGCGCCCGCCCCGCTGCCGACCACGCCCGCCAAGGTGCTGACCGAAGTCAACGCAGCGCTCGACCAGTACCAGACCCGCATGCCCGCCGAGCATGAAGCCCGCGACATGCTTACCGGCTACGGCGTGACGGGTCCGGAAGAACGCTTCGTGCAGACCGCGCAGGAAGCCGCGGACGCGGCCGGCGCCATCGGCTTTCCGGTCGTGCTCAAGTGCATGGTGGTGGACATGGTGCACAAGTCCGATGCGGGATTCGTGCGCCTCAAGCTGGCCACGCCCGAGGCCGTGCGCGACGCCGCGGAGGACATGCTGACGCGTGCGCGCGCTGCAGGCGGCGGCGCCGTGCTCGGCCTGCTGGTGCAGAAGATGGCCGCCCCGGTCGCGGAGATCCTGGTCGGCGCACGTGTCGATCCGGACTTCGGCCCGCTGATCGTGGTCGGTGCGGGCGGCATCCATGTCGAGCTGTACAAGGATGTGGCGATCCGCATCGCGCCGATCAGCGAAACCGAAGCCCTTGCCGCACTGGAATCGACCAAGGCCGCTCGCATTCTCGACGGCTTCCGTGGCAGCCCGCCTGCCGACAAGGCCGCCGTGGCACGGATGGTCAGCAATCTGTCGCGCTTCATCGCGGACTTTGCTGACCGCGTGAAGGAAGTCGAGATCAATCCGCTCGCGGTATTCGAAGACGGCAAGGGATGCGCCGCGCTCGATTGCGTGATCGTGCCCAGCACCGACCGCTCCTGACGAAGATTCGTCCACGAGCCCTCGCATCTTCCGAACCCTTTACTGGAAACTCACATGTCCCAATCTTTCAAAGCCATGGTGCTGAACCAGCAGGACGGCGCCACCACTCATGAAATCGTCACCATGGGCACGGATGCTCTGCCCGAAGGCGATGTCCTGGTCCAGGTCGAGTACTCCGGCCTCAATTACAAGGATGCGCTCGCCATCACCGGTACCGGCAAGATCGTGCGCAGCTTCCCGATGGTGCCTGGGGTGGACCTCGCGGGCACGGTGCTGCAGTCCGATTCGCCGGACTACAAGGCGGGCGACCGCGTGGTGCTGACTGGTTGGAGCGTCGGCGAACGGTTCTGGGGAGGCTACTCGCAGGTCCAGCGCGTGCGTTCCGAATGGC
This sequence comes from Imbroritus primus, assembly GCA_000272025.2. GTDB lineage: Bacteria > Pseudomonadota > Gammaproteobacteria > Burkholderiales > Burkholderiaceae > Imbroritus > Imbroritus primus. The sequence goes on along the minus strand of AKCV02000026.1, from coordinate 358,672 downwards.
TGGTGCCGCTGCCCGAAGGCCTCGACACGCGCACCGCGATGGCGCTCGGCACGGCTGGCTTCACGGCCATGCTGTGCGTGATGACGCTGACCGAAGCCGGCATCAAGCCGGAGAGCGGCACAGTGCTGGTGACCGGCGCCGCCGGCGGCGTCGGCAGCGTAGCCGTGTCGATCCTCAAGCAACTCGGCTTCAAGGTGGCCGCACTGGTGGCGCCACATCAGGCGGAAACGCATGGCGACTACCTGCGCCAGCTCGGCGCGGCCGAAGTGCTGGCCGGACCGGAATGGAGCACGCCGCCGCTGCCGCTGGAAAAACAGAAATGGGCCGCCGCCATCGACACGGTAGGCTCACTGGTGCTGGCGCGCGCGCTAGCCGAGACGTTCTACGGCGGCGCGATTGCCTCGTGCGGCCTGGCCGGCGGCTCGGACCTGCCGACCACGGTGATGCCCTTTATCTTGCGCGGCGTGCGCCTGCTAGGCGTGGATTCGGTGATGTGCCCGGTGGAGCGCCGCAAGCAGGTGTGGCAGCAGATCGTGCGCGACTTCAAGCCGGCGCTGCTGCAGGAGATTGCCCAGGAAGTACCGCTCGAGGAAGCCGCGCGCCTCGCAGCCGATATGCTTGCCGGCAAGAATCGCGGCCGCGTGCTGATCAATCTGCAGGCCTGAAGCCGCCAGGCCAGACCGGAGGCACGGGCAACCGTGCCGCCAGTCACTCGTCGTGTGTCGCGCTGCCGGTGGGTCTGTTCTGGCCTGCTGGTGGCGTGCCTTGCAGTATTCCCGCACTTCCCGCTCTGCCGGCTGCTTTTTTCCGATCCTTCTTTTCGCGCCACCTTCCGCGCGGCCTTTCTGGAATCTTGTTTCCGTGGCTGGCATGACATGATGCAGGCCCGACATCGCGACACACATGTCAAGCGGCCCGTCGATAGCGCGCCTCAGTCAATCCGCTTCCTGCGATCCATCGGATGTCGTTTCCTCACGCTGCCGGATGAAGTCTTCCGCCTCGCGTACCCGCCGTGCCAGGGTCAGCCGGTCCGATTGCGCCGCCTCATGGGTGCGCCCCGCGGCGCCTCCACGGCGACCGGAAACGGTCTGCTCTGCGACGATGCGCTGGCCGGCAGCGACCACCGCAGCACGCAGCGCTCCGGATGCCGGATCGGTCAGCCATTCGGTCGGCGTCCGGGTGCCGGAACGCTCCATCTGCGGCCCCTGCGACAGGAAGCGGTTGCCGCCCGGTGTCACACCGCCACTGCCATCACCCGACGAAAGCGCGGTGCGATCGGCGGGCGCGGCGGGCTGGCAAGTATGTGACGCCTGATCCCGGTGCGCCTCATTGCTCTGCTCGCGACCCCGCTCACCACCGCCCCGCTCGTCCTGCTGATCGCCGCCGCTGTCGCCTTGCGTATCGCTGCTGCCCTGCTGGCCGCCGCCGTCCGCATCACCCTCATGCGGGTCGGCGTCTCCGCCTTGGCCATCATGTGCGTCCTGCCCGTCATCCACGGCCGCTACGGCATCGGACTCAACCGTGTCGGACTGCCCGCCGTCAGCCTCCTGCGCGCCATCGGTGGTGGCCGGTTCCTCGGGTTCGCTGGCGGGTTCCTGTGCGTCGTTGAACGTCGGTTTGTAGGTCGACAGCCAGTCGGCGGAGGCCGGCTTGCCCGTTTGCTCCACCGGCAGCAGCGGCATGGCGGTATCCGTTGAAGGGATCGGCAACGCGTCCGGCACGACACTGCCGGAGACGAGAGGCGACGAAGCGGAGGGCAGACCGTAAATCGACATGACAGTGGAACGCTCGTTGGGACACTAAGACCGCACGTGGACGGCCGCAGTCCCGAAGGGCGTGTCCACCAGGAGCGGCCGGGCGTGCACGCAGGCCGGCGACTGTGGCGGCACCCCGCGATACAGGGCCAGCGGAGCCAGAACATGCCACCCCTGCCGGGATGGCTCCGGTTCATGAGTAACGGCTACCGCGCAAAAGTTCGCTCCAGTAACGCAAACAGCACGCCAAGGCGTGCTGTTTGCGACGATCATCGGGCAAGAGAAGCCACGCGCAGCGCGCGCAATGGCTTGCCGGCTGGGCTTACTTCACGCAATCGACAAAGTAATGCCGCTCGCCATTGCGCTCTTCCATGACAAGGCCGTGGATATCGGTCTCGAAACCCGGGAACAGCTTGTTGAAGTCGCGCGCGAACTGCAGGTAGCGCATGATGGTCCTGTTGAAACGCTCGCCCGGGATCAGCAGGGGAATGCCCGGCGGATACGGCGTAAGCAGGATGGCGGTGACACGACCCTCGAGATCGTCGATGGCGACACGTTCAATCTCGCGGTGCGCCATCTTGGCCCAGGCATCCGACGGCTTCATCGCCGGTTCCATGTCCGACAGGTACATTTCCGTGGTCACGCGCGCCACGTCGTTGGCCTTGTAGACACTGTGAATGGCGTCGCACAGGTCGCGCAGGCCCATGCGCTCGTACTGCGGGAACTTGCTGACGAACTCGGGCAACACGCGCCACAGCGGCTGGTTGGCATCGTAGTCGTCCTTGAACTGCTGCAGCTCGGTGACCAGGGAATTCCAACGGCCCTTGGTGATGCCGATGGTAAACATGATGAAGAACGAGTACAGCCCGGTCTTCTCGATGATGATGCCGTGCTCGGCAAGATAGCGCGTGACGATGGCGGCGGGAATGCCGGAGTCGCTGAACTCGCCGTCCACGTCGAGCCCCGGCGTGATGATCGTGGCCTTGATCGGATCGAGCAGGTTGAAGTTTTCCGCCAGATCGCCAAAGCCGTGCCACCGTTCGTTGGCCTGCAGCACCCAGTCTTTGCGGTCGCCCATGCCCTCGTCCGCGAGGTCTTCCGGCCCCCAGACGGTGAACCACCAGTCATCCTGCTTGCCGCCGGCATACTCGGTCTGCACCTTGCGCATGGCACGGCGGAAGTCGAGCGCCTCCATGATGCTTTCCTCGACGAGCGCGGTGCCGCCCGGCGCTTCCATCATGGCGGCAGCGACATCGCATGAGGCGATGATCGAGTACTGCGGGCTGGTGGACGTGTGCATCAGGTACGCTTCATTGAAGCGGTAGGTATCGAGCTTGCGCGTCTCTGAATCCTGCACGAGGATCTGCGAGGCCTGCGACAGGCCGGCCAGCAGCTTGTGGGTGGATTGGGTGACGAACACCAACGCGTCCTTGCTGCGCACGCCGTAGCTGCCGATGGCATGCATGTCATCGTAGAAGGTATGGAAGGCGGCATGCGGCAGCCAGGCTTCGTCGAAGTGCAGCGTATCGACGTGCGTGCCGAGCATTTCCTTGATCATCTCGGCGTTGTACAGCACGCCGTCGTAGGTGCCCTGCGTGATGGTCAGGATGCGCGGCTTCTTGTTGGTCGCCTGGCTGGCGAACGGATGCGCGGCGATCTTGCGGCGGATGGTTTCCGGATCGAATTCGCTCTTCGGGATCGGACCGATGATGCCGTAGTGGTTGCGCGTCGGCATCAGGAACACCGGAATCGCGCCGGTCATCATGATGGCGTGCAGGATCGACTTGTGGCAGTTGCGGTCCACCAGCACGATATCGCCAGGAGCAACGTTGGCATGCCACACCATCTTGTTGGACGTGGACGTGCCATTGGTCACGAAATACATGTGATCCGAGTTGAAGATGCGCGCAGCATTGCGCTCGGATGCGGCGATCGGACCCGTATGGTCGAGCAGCTGCCCGAGTTCTTCCACGGCATTGCAGACGTCGGCGCGCAGCATGTTCTCGCCGAAGAACTGGTGAAACACCTGCCCCACGGGGCTCTTCAGGAAGGCCACGCCACCCGAATGGCCGGGGCAGTGCCACGAGTAGGAACTGTCCTGTGCGTACTCGATCAGCGCCTTGAAGAATGGCGGCGCGAGTGTGTCGAGATAGACGCGCGCCTCGCGGATGATGTGACGCGCGACGAATTCCGGCGTGTCCTCGAACATGTGGATGAAACCGTGCAGTTCACGCAGGATGTCGTTCGGGATATGGCGCGAGGTACGCGTTTCGCCGTACAGGAAGATCGGCAGGTCAGCGTTGCGGCGACGCACTTCGCTGACGAAGGCGCGCAGCTTTTCGATGGCGGCAGCCTCGGGCTTGTCTTCTTCGCTGACGAACTCGTCATCGTCGATCGACACGATAAAGGTCGAGGCGCGGCTCGACTGCTGGGCGAAAGCCGTCAGGTCGCCGTAGCTCGTCACGCCGACGACTTCCATGCCCTCGTGCTCGATAGCCTCGGCCAGTGCGCGGATGCCCGAGCCGGAAATGTTCTCGGAGCGGAAGTCTTCATCGATGATGATGACGGGGAAGCGGAATTTCATGGGGATGTCCTCTGAGAAACGCGCGCAAATGGGTTCTGGCGTCGTGACATGGCTCTGCGGCCCTGCTGCTTACCGTCTTGCGGTATGGTCTGCGGCCGTGCAACCGGCCAGAACGTTGCGTTTCCTGCCGGGCGCGCATCCAACATGGAAGGCGCCGGGGTCAATGATAAAACGTCAGGTTTTCGGCAATGTGACGCCGTGCTGTCCCTGGTACTTGCCGCCGCGGTCCTTGTACGACGTCTCGCAGACCTCGTCGCTTTCGAAGAACAGCACCTGGGCGCAGCCTTCGCCGGCGTAGATCTTGGCGGGCAGCGGCGTGGTGTTCGAGAATTCGAGGGTCACGTAGCCTTCCCACTCCGGCTCGAACGGCGTCACGTTGACGATGATGCCGCAGCGCGCATAGGTGCTCTTGCCGAGGCAGATGGTCAGCACGTTGCGCGGGATGCGGAAATACTCGACCGTGCGCGCCAGCGCGAACGAATTCGGCGGGATGATACAGACATCACCCTGGAAATCGACAAACGACTTTTCGTCGAAATTCTTTGGATCGACGATGGTGCTGTTGATATTCGTGAAGATCTTGAATTCCGGCGCGCAGCGGATATCGTAGCCATAGCTGGACGTACCATACGACACGATCTTGCGGCCCTCGGCTTCGCGCACCTGGCCGGGCTCGAAGGGCTCGATCATGCCGGTCTGCTCGGCCATGCGGCGAATCCACTTATCGGATTTGATGGTCATGGGTGAACCTGCTGATGGACAAATGGAGGCGGGCTTGGCGGTCTCCTGGGACAGGCAAGCTCGGCTCCATTTGCCCACGATTGACGGCGCAAGCGGCCCGAGGCATTGCCACGGTTTCCGCTCCGTTCAATACATGGACCGAGATTGTACGTCAAAGCCGGGCATGCATGTCGCCATTGCCGCTGACGGGATTTTGAGTCCCCATGCACCGATGCATGGCATCGGCTTCCACCCGGTGTCTGCGGCGGACAGCAGAACTAGCCGCCGCCACGCTGAAAATAGCGCCAGAAGCGCTGCATGAACGCATCTGCCGCCTCCGGCGCATAGCCGTCCAGCGTCAGTTCGACGTACAGGCGCGGGCACCGCATCAAGGGCGTAATGACGCGCTCGGGTAATTCGGTCATTTCAAAACGCCACTTCGCGCCGGCACCGGTCGAGATCGCACCGGAGGATGTGATGGCGAATGGCACATGAGCGACTGCAGCCGGCAGGCAACGCAGGAACTCCTCGCGCGTGATCCACATCTCGCAAGCCAGGCTGATCACCTGCGGTGCCATTTCATCCACCGGCCACCGGTGGCCAGATGGCCAGGACATCACCTGCCTGCAGGAGGCGCACGGCTCGCTCCGCGGGTGGAACGTACACCCCATTGATCAGAACCAGATGGACATGGGCACGCGGCAGGTTGAAGCGCGCCACCAGATCATCTACCGTGCTTTCCGGCGGAATCTCGAGTTCAACGACATTGCCGCGCCGCTCGGGCGGCAGATAGTCGGTCAGAGAGGCGAAGAGCTTGAAACGGATTTGCATGTGGGCGACTGAGTTGCGCCGTGATCAGGCCATGATATCAGCGATGCCGGGCCATGCGGGCCGGCCAGTCCTGCCGGGCTTGCGCCTGGGCCAGGTAGGCATCCATCACCCGCAGGGGCTCGGCCTTGAGCTGCGCTTTCCAGGCCCCGAGCGGCGTACGTGTCTGGATCAGGCCACGCAGCACTCCCACATGTTCCGTCAGGCCGACACTCGTGGCACCAATCAGCCGGTCGCCCAGAAACTCGAGCCGCATATAACGGTATGCCTCCGGGTCGCTCAGCTCCACATGATCGCCGCCTTCGGCGCCCCACCACCGGCCGAACGATGACGAAATCAGGCCCAGGGTATCCAGCACGTTGATCTGCAGGCCCCCCTGGCTGACCGCGTGGCGTCCCGCCATGTTCGAGGCGGCAATACGCGCCTGCTCGACGGCGTTGGGCTGGATGGCGTTCACGAGCAGCTCACCAGTCGAAAAATCGACAGCCTCCGCCACATCGCCGGCGGCATAGATGTTGTCGACGCTGGTGCGCATGCATTCGTCTACGACGATGCCCTTGCCGATCCGCAGCCCGCTGTCGCGCACCACATCCAGGTTGGGCGTGACACCGGTGGCGCTGATCACGAGGTCGGCGGGCAGTGTTTCGCCCGTCGACAGGGTCACCGCAAGCGGGGCATCCGTTCCTTTGGCAATCCGGTCGACGCGCGTACCTGTGTGGACTGCCACGCCTTTTTTTTGCACCCACTGCCTGATCATCGCACCGGCACCTTCGGTCATCATGCGCGGTACCATGCGGTTGCCCATTTCCACAACAGTGAGATCGACTCCACGCGCCGCTAATGCCTCCATGATGATGCAGCCGATAAAGCCGGCGCCCATCTGGACCACACGGGCACCCGGCGCCGCAAGGCCGGCGATACGGCGCGCATCGGCGAGTGTCCAGCATGGCACGACGCGTTCACGCACACCGTCATCGTCGATTCCGGCAATCGGCGGGCGCACCGGCACCGACCCGGTGGCCAGCAGCAGGCGGCCGTAAGCCAGCGTGGCGCCGTCCTGCAGATGGATGCAGTTGGCCGCGACATCGATGCCCGTCATCCGCGCCTTGCGGTGCGTAATGTTCAGGCGGGCCAGATGTTGGGGATCCTTGCGCAGGTGCGTTCCGGGCTCATCGATATTACGCATCAGCAGATAGGGAATGGCCATGCGCGAATACGGTGGCTCGGGCTCGTCACCCAGCAGCACGATCTCGTCCGCCGGCGCAAGCCGCCGCAGCGTTTCCGCCGCGACGATGCCGGCAGGCCCGTCGCCGACGATGACATGGCGCATCGCAATCCTCCCTGCTTGCCTACAGGCCAAGCCGCTCGCGCGTAGCCTGTGTCAGGCGGCCATCCGTATCCCAGCCGCGCACGTTGTAGTACTCGGGCAGCATCCTGGCGAGCCCGTTGACGAGACCCTTGGCTGGCCCGGTCTTCGCCGGTTCTGAGACAAGCCTCGGTGGCAACTTGTCGTCCTTGCTGGTAAAGCCCGCGCGGTTGTTGAAGTCGCGCTCCATGTTCCAGATGCGCTCGCCGATGAGGTTGAGGTTCTCCACATCGAACTCTTCGCCGATAGCGGCCTGCAGCTGTGGCGCCACATCGGCCAGCGTCCAGGCAAACGACGTGAAGATACAGATCCCGGCGGAGTCGAAGGCGGCGGTAGCATCCTGAAATGCCTTGACCAGCTCCGGCTTGCCATCCGTCGTGAGCGGATCGGTCTTGACCGGAATGCCGAGCACCTCGGAGGCAACGGTGTACGAACGCAGATGGCATGCGCCACGGTTCGAGGTAGCATACGTCAGGCCCATGCCCTGGATGCCGCGCGAATCGTAGGCAGGAAACTCCTGCCCCTTGACGCTCATCGACAGCTCGGGATGCCCATAGTGTTCGCACAGGCGTTTGGAGCCAAGCCCGATCATCTTGCCAAACCCCTCGCCCTGCGCGGTCATTTCGGCCAACCGGACCAACGCATCGGCGGAGCCGAACGGTGCATCGAAGCCGATTTCCTCGCGCTTGATCACACCCATCTCGAACAGTTCCATGACTGCGCCAATGGTTGCGCCGAATGAAATCGGGTCCATGCCCTGTTCGTTGCAGAGGAAATTGGCATAGGTCAGCGCCTCGAGATCCCCGACACCATTGGCCGCGCCCAGCGCCCATGCGGCCTCGTATTCCAGCCCGCCCGATGCGCCCCAGTATTCCGGACGGTTCTTGACCGAGAAATGCGTTTCGTCGATCTTTGAGATCCGGCCACATGCAATGGTGCAGCCGAAGCACGCCTGGTTGGTCACGAGATTCGGCTTGCCATCCGACTTGCGCGGTTCGTGCATCGCTTCAGCGCCGATCTGGCTGGCCTCCGAAAACTCGACATCGCGATGATTGCGGGTAGGCAATGCACCCATCTCATTGATGACGTTCATCAGAACCTGGGTACCGAACTTGGGCAGTCCCTCTCCCGTCACTGCATTGTCGGCCAGCACTTTCTTGGCGGCTTTAGTGGCAGCCATGAACGCCTTGGGATCGCGCACCGTCGAGACACCGAGCGTGCCGCGCACGGCAATGGCCTTGAGGTTCTTGCTGCCCATCACCGCGCCCACGCCGGACCGACCGGCAGCACGATGCAGGTCATTGATCACGGCAGCGAACAGCACCTGATTCTCGCCAGCCCGGCCGATGCATGAAACACGCGTGAGCGGATCCTGGTGCATCTTCTGGATCGCGGGCTCGGTTTCCCAGACAGACAGGCCCCACAGGGCGGAGGCATCGAGTAGTCGCGCAGTATCGTTCTCGATATGGAGATAGACCGGCATCGGTGACCGGCCCTCGAAGATCACCATGTCCCAGCCGGCAAACTTCAGTTCCGCCCCCCAGTATCCACCGGAGTTGGAACAGGCGATAGCGCCTGTCAGGGGGCCTTTGGTCACGACGGTATAGCGCCCGCCAGTCGAGGCCATAGTGCCGGTCAGCGGACCGGTTGCCCAGATGATCTTGTTTTCCGGCGACAGCGGATCGACCTTGGCATCGATCTCTTCCACCAGATATTTCGTTGCCAGCCCGCGCGACCCCAGGTACAGGTGCGCCCATTCCATATTCAGCGGCTCCGACGTGCAGGTGCCTGCAGTCAGGTTCACGCGCAACACTTTTCCAGCCCATGCCATGATGATCTCCTATGCACGCGAGTCTCAGGCGCCGGCCTGATTGCCGAGCTTGTCGGCCCACTGGCGCATCCGGTCCAGTCCGGTCCAGTTGGCGTCGATATAGGTAATGGCGCCCGTCGGGCAGGCGTCGGCACACGCCGGTTCGCCGCCGCAGAGATCGCATTTCTGGACCTTGCCCGTTTCCTGCACATAGTTCACCGTGCCAAACGGGCAGGCAATGGTGCACACCTTGCAGCCAACGCAGATGTCCTCGAGCACGATCTTGGCACCCGTTGCGCCATCGAGTTTGATGGCTTCCACCGGGCACGCGTGCATGCACCATGCCTCGTCGCACTGCGTGCAGGTGTAAGGGACTTTCTTGCCAGTATGGTGAAAATCGAAGACCTTGATGCGGGACTTGGCGGGATTGAACACCCCGTAGTTTTCGAAGCTGCAGGCCATTTCGCACTGCAGGCAGCCGGTGCATTTTTCAGCATCGATATGGAGGGACTTTTGCATGCCCACGTCTCCTTTGAGGGGGTCTGCTCACCGGCCAGTCTTGTGTGCTTCCGCAGCCGTATGTGCAGTCAGCCAGGCCGCGCACGCATGACACGCCGCATGCGCAATGCCTTCTTTATGAAATGTAACGCATAATTTTGATGAATATATGTTTCCACGAAAAAAATCTCGCGCCGCTTCAACGGCGCGGGCTGGCCCGCCCTCTCGAAAGCGCCGGTGCGCTGCGGGAGACGGTCAGGATTGGAAACAGGGAAACATGCAAACGCCGGGAAGTCGCGTTGTGCAGCGGGCCGCGTGTGCCGGCCAGGCTTGCGTCAGGCCACGCTCTGCGCGACTGGCGTATAGATGAAGCGTTCGCGCCCGGTATAGAGCAGGAAATGTTTTCCGGTACAGCGCGCAAATAGCGTCAGGTTCACACGACGCGCCATCTGGTAGCCCATTTGCGTGACACCGGAGCGCGACAGCAGGAAGGGGATCCCCATCTGCGCGCCCTTGATGACCATTTCGGAGGTCAGGCGGCCTGTGGTGTAGAACACCTTGTCCTCGCCGCTCATGCCTTCCAGCCACATCTTGCCGGCGATGGCGTCCACGGCGTTATGGCGGCCGACATCCTCGACGAACATCAGCAGCTCGGTCCCGCGAAACAGCGCGCAGCCATGCACGGACCCGGCCTGCTTGTACACCGACTGCTGCAGGCGGATGGTGTCGATGATGCCGTAGAGCGTGGCCTGGTCGAGCCGGGCGCCATCCGGCAGGCGCGTGGCGTCGATCTCCTCCATCAGCGAGCCGAACATCGTGCCTTGCCCGCAACCGGTGGTAACGATGCGCTTGGCGGTCCGATCCTCGATGTCCGGCAACTGGCGTCCGGCACGAGTCGTCACGGCGGCCGACTCGGTTTCCCAGTCCACCTGCACGGCGGCGATGTCCTCGATCGATTCCACCAGCCGCTGATTGCGCAGGTAGCCCAGTACCAGTGCTTCTGGTGCGCCGCCCAGCGTCATCAGCGTGACCAGTTCGCGCTTGTCCAGATACACCGTCAGCGGACGCTCGCCCGGCAGATAGGCCGGACGCACACGCCCCTGCTCGTCCATGACCTCGACTTCTTCGATAAGGGGCACGGCAGCCTGAGTCAGTTCAGGGCGAAGCGGCATGCAGGCAATCCATCCAAAAAAAAAAGCGCACCTGGGTGCGCATGGTCCGATACTGGCCGGCGGCAGCGCCGGCCTCGGTGGCACTATGGTTTCTTCACGCCCGATTGTACCGTGGCAGGCGCTGCGGCGAGTTTCGCTTCGGAGGGGGCCGCAATCGGCGCAGTCGCCGGGCCACCCGCCGTGGCAGCGGCGACGTATGGGCCAGGGTCGGCGCATGCAGCAGCACCGGCCATGCCTGGTTTGGCTTCTTTGCCCTGCTGCTTCATCGAGGCCGAATAAGCCGCTGCCGCGCGGTCCTGTGCGCGGCACAGCTGATACGCGGCAACCTTGCCGGACCAGTCTGCCTTGGCCTTGGCTTCGGCCGCCTTGGCCTTGGCTTCTTCGCTCAGCGGCGGAAGCTTGGCCAGCGCCACGCCACTCCAGCCCGCCCCCAGTGCCGCAAGTCCGAATGCGGCGATGACCCCGATCATCCTGTTCATCTGTATCCCCTGTCAGTTCATGCCGCGGCACACATCGTGCCGCCGCGCCATCAGCCCCGTCCGCTCGGCCGCGGCGCGGACACCGGCGGCGTCGCCGTACCAGAGCGCGAACGCTGCACTGGGATCTTGCCGCTCTTGATATCGTCGTACCACAGCTCGTGATGCTCCTTGGCCCACGCCTCGTCGACCCAGCCATCGCGCATGGCACGGTAGGCACCCTCCATGCCGATGGTGCCCATGTAGATGTGCCCGAAGGCCATGGCCATCATGATGGTGGCGGCAATGGCGTGCACGATATTGGCCACCTGCATGGTGCCGCGAAAATAGTCCATGCCCGGCACGATCATGTCGAGCACCCAGCCGGAGATCGAGACGATGATGCCAAACACCACCAGGCCGCCCCAGAACCACAGTTTCTCGCCCGCATTGAAACGGTGCGACGGCACATGGCGTCCGCTGGCCAGGCCACCGAACGAGCGTACCCACTGCCAGTCCACGGCGCGCGGCAGGTTGTCCTTCACGAACATCACAAAGCCGACGATGATCGACAGCGTGAACAGCGGGCCAACGATGTTGTGGATGTTCTTGAGCAGGTAGGTCAGCCAGCCGAACAGCGTATGGCCGAGCAGCGGCAGCAGGAAGAACTTGCCGAACATCATGATGATGCCGGACACGGCCAGTGCCACGAACGAGATCGCCATGGTCCAGTGGACCATGCGCTCCATCGGTGTAAAGCGTTCGATCATGCGTCCGGTACGCGGCGTCTTCAGCGGAATCATGCCGCGCCACAGGAAGAACCCGAGGATCGCCACGGCCACGCCGACCAGCAGCCAGCCACCGTACACGGTGATCACGCCGTTGCGGAACATGCGCCATTTCTGGCCGGTGCGCTGGATCAACACACCCGCCTCGGGATCGGGCAAGCTGCTGTAGTGACGTTGGTCGGAATTGACCTCGCGCCAGACCGGCGCGTTATTGCCCGGCTGCACCACCGAACGCTGCTTCTGCTCGCGGGCTTCGGCGGCCAGGTCGCGCGGCGGCACATCGAAGATATTCTGCGAGGCGACATTCGCCAGCGGTTGCGGCGGATTGATCGCCGGGTTGGTTACCGCGCCGGGCGCAGGGGTTGGCGGTGTCGCTGGCAGCCTGCGCGTGCACCGCGCCCACGGCCAGTGCCATCAGGCCCGCCGCCAGCCATTTGGTCCAGAAGGATCTCATGCGGCCTCCTTTGTGTCTGCGTGCCGGATCCGGTCAGTCATTGCCGTCATTGCACGCGCACATACTCGTTCTGGAACTTGGCGCGCTCGTTCAGCTGATGCTGCCAGCTGACACGATCGCCCGCCTGCCAGCCCGGCGCCACGTACGGACTGTCCTTGACGCCTTCATAGGCCGGCGCGTCGGATTTCTTGTAAGCCGTGCTCGCGGTCTGCGCCTTGTCGCCGCAGGCAGCCAGCAGGGTAGCGAGAGTCAGGGCCGTGGCCAGCGCGAGCGTTCTCATGACGGTTGTCCTTGCTTGGCGGCCGGAGCCGGTTGCGCGTCCTGGTTCTGGCCTTGGCCCTTGCCGGCCGGCTGGCCATAGGCGGTACCCCAGCCGAACACATCGCCGCCGGTACCACGCTTGATGACGCGATTACGCAGGATGTCGGCAATCACGTCGCCATCGCCGCCGAGCAGCGCCTTGGTGGAACACATTTCCGCGCACGCCGGCAGTTTGCCTTCGGCAACGCGGTTGCGGCCATACTTCTCGAACTCGGCGGCCGAGCCGTTGACTTCCGGCCCACCTGCGCAGAACGTGCATTTGTCCATCTTGCCGCGCATGCCGAAGGTGCCGGTGCTGGGAAACTGCGGCGCACCAAACGGGCAGGCATAGGAGCAGTAACCGCAGCCGATGCACACGTCCTTGTCGTGCAGTACAACACCATCCTCGGTGCGGTAGAAGCAATCGACCGGACACACCGCCATGCAGGGGGCGTCCGAGCAATGCATGCAGGCCACGGAAATCGATTTCTCCGCCCCTTGCATGCCGTCGTTGATGGTCACGACGCGCCGGCGGTTCACGCCCCAGGGCACCTCGTGCTCGTTCTTGCAGGCCGTCACGCAGCTGTTGCATTCGATGCAGCGTTCCGCGTCACAGATAAATTTCATGCGTGCCATGTCAATGCTCCTGTGCCGTTCACGCGAACCGTTCGATCTGGCAGACCGTGGTCTTGGTTTCCTGCATCATCGTCACCGAGTCGTAGCCGTAGGTGGTGGCGGTGTTGACCGCCTCGCCACGCACGATCGGCATGGCGCCCTCGGGGTAGTACGGCTTGAGATCGGTACCCTGCCACCAGCCCGAGAAGTGGAACGGCACGAAGGCATGGTCCGGCCCGACGCGCTCGGTCACCAGGGCACGTACCTTGAGGCGGGCGCCGGTCGGCGTTTTCACCCAGCAGTATTCGCCGTTGCGGATGCCGCGATCGGCGGCCGCACGCGGGTTGATCTCGACGAAGTTCTCCTGCTGCAGCTCGGCCAGCCACGGATTCGAACGCGTTTCCTCGCCGCCACCTTCGTATTCGACCAAGCGTCCGGAGGTGAGGATGATCGGGAATTTCTGCGCAATACCGTCGGCGACGTTCTTGTCCTGCAGCGTCTTGTAGAGCGTGGGCAGGCGCCAGAAGGTCTTCTTGTCGTCATGCGTCGGGTACTTGGCCACCAGGTCGGGACGCGGCGAGTAGATCGGCTCGCGGTGCTTGGGAATACCGTCAGGGAAGTTCCACACGACAGCGCGCGCCTTGGCGTTACCGAACGGATGACAGCCGTGGTTCTTCATGACCACGCGCTGGATGCCACCGGAGCGGTCGGTCTTCCAGTTCTTGCCTTCGGCGGCCGTCTTCTCGGCATCGGTCAGTTCATCCCACCAGCCCAGCTTCTTGAGCAGTACGTGGTCGAATTCCGGATAGCCGGTCGGAATGTCCGCACCCAGCGAGTGGGAACCATCCTCGGCCAGCAGGTTGACGCCATCGCGCTCCACGCCGAAGTTGGCGCGGAAGTTGCCGCCACCATCCATCACGTGCTTGCTGGTGTCATACAGGTTGGGCGACCCCGGATGCTTGAGTTCCGGCGTGCCATAGCACGGCCACGGCAGGCCGAAGTAATCGCCCGTCAGGTCGTAGCCGGTCGCCGCGTCCTTGCCGCCCTTGGCGCGCAGGGTCTTGACATCGAACATGTGCATATTGCGCATGTGGGCCTTGAGGCGTTCCGGGGACTGGCCCGTGTAGCCGATGGTCCAGGTGCAGGTGTTGATCTCGCGCAGGATCGATTCCGGCTCGGGCTCGGACCAGACCCGGCCCGCGCGCTTGACCTCGATCATCTTGTAGTTCTTCGACAGCTCCTTGCCAAAGCCAAGCTTGTCGGCAAAAGCCTGCATGATGGTGTGGTCGGGCATCGATTCGAACAGCGGCTCGATGACCTTCTCGCGCCACTGCAGCGAACGGTTGGAGGCCGTGCACGAACCACTAGTTTCAAATTGCGTGGCGGCTGGCAGCAGGTAGACGGCACGGTTCGGATTGACCTTGTCGCCCTCTGCCGGGGGCATTGCCGCCATGGCGGCGGTGGCTGACGGATACGGATCGATCACCACCAGCAGGTCGAGCTTGTCGAGCGCTTTCTTCATGTCAAGACCGCGCGTCTGCGAGTTCGGCGCATGTCCCCAGAAGAACACACCCTTGACGGCGTGGTCCTGATCGATCATCTCGTCCTTCTCGAGCACGGCGTCGACCCAGCGCGACACAGTCGTACCGGATTTTTCCATCATCTCCTGCGAGACGTACTGCTTCTTGATCCACTCGTAGTCGACATTCCAAGCCGCGGCAAAATGCTTCCAGGAGCCGGTCGCCAGGCCGTAGTAGCCAGGGAGCGAATCGGGATTGGGGCCGACGTCAGTCGCGCCCTGCACGTTGTCGTGACCGCGGAAAATATTCGCCCCGCCGCCCGAGCGCCCGATGTTGCCGAGCGCCAGCTGCACGATGCACGAAGCGCGCACCATGGCATTGCCGATCGAGTGCTGGGTCTGGCCCATGCACCACACGAGCGTGCTGGGGCGGTTCATGGCCATGGTCTCGGCGGCCTTGTAGACCTCGGCCTCGGGCACGCCGGTCACTTCCTCGACCTTGTCCGGCGTCCAGTTGGCCATCACTTCTTCCTTGACCTTGTCCATGCCGTAGACACGGTCATTGATGTACTTTTTGTCTTCCCAGCCGTTCTTGAAGATGTGGTACAGCATGCCGAACAGGAAGGCGACGTCGCCCCCCGAGCGCATGCGGATGTACTGGTGCGCCTTGGCGGCGGTGCGGGTGAAGCGCGGGTCGACCACGATCACCTTGCAGCCGTTCTCCTTGGCGTGCAGCAGGTGCAGCATCGACACCGGATGCGCCTCGGCGGCGTTCGACCCGATATACAACGCTGCCTTGGAATTCTGCATGTCGTTGTAGGAGTTGGTCATGGCGCCATATCCCCAGGTATTCGCCACGCCCGCCACGGTGGTGGAGTGGCAGATCCGCGCCTGGTGGTCGGTATTGTTGGTGCCGATGAACGACACCCACTTCCGCATGAGGTAGGCCTGCTCGTTGTTGTGCTTGGACGAACCGACGAAGAACAGCGAATCCGGGCCGCTCTTGGCCTTGATGTCCTTCATGTGCGCGACGATCTCGTCAAGCGCCACATCCCAGCTGATGCGCTGGTACTTGCCGTTGACCAGCTTCATCGGATATTTCAGCCGGTACTCGCCATGGCCATGCTCGCGCAGCGCCGCACCCTTGGCGCAGTGCGCACCGAGGTTGATCGGTGAATCAAACACTGGCTCCTGGCGGACCCACACGCCGTTCTGCACGATGGCATCGGAAGCGCAACCGACCGAGCAGTGGGTGCAGACCGTGCGGCGCACCACGATATCGCCCTTGCCGGTACCGTCGGCCTTGGGACCGGCGGCCTCCGCCTTGCGCAGCAGCGTCAGCTGCGATGCCGCCAGTCCGGCCCCCACGCCGATACCGGAGCGCTTGAGGAAGCCGCGGCGGTCCATGGTGGGCAGCGCGCTGGTCAGGCTGCGCGCCAGGCTGCCGGTCAGGGCGGCGGAGGTAGCGCGGCGGGCGTCCGCGGAACGGGCGTCGGCCGCGCCCGGGGTCGCGGCTTTGCGGGTCAGAATCATGGTCTCACCTCGGAGGAAAAGCAATGGTCGGATCGGACGGCCATGCCGGGTCAGATCAATGTGGTCTTGTAGTACTTGCGGATGTGTTCCGAGACCCGGTAGCCATTGGCATCACCGGTGGTATCGGAAACCGCGGGTGTGGCGCTCAGCGCGACTTCGGTTGCCGGGCGCGTCAGGGTGGCGGCGCCGGCAGCGGCGGCGATGACCCCGGCCCCGGCGAGAAAGCCGCGGCGCGCCAGCTTGGGCTGGTCGTTCTTCATGTGGGAACTCCTCGGCGGTAATGCACCGAATAGCTGTGGTTTTATGTCAATCTCTTCCTATATTAGGACGTTCGTGCCGAAAAGGCCACCTTCTTGCCCCTTTCTCGGGTAATTCACTAAGGAATGGACGGCCCCCGCGAAACCGCTCAAGCCATGTCGAGCGCCACGGCCTCGACGGAGAAGAATGCCCGTGCGAACCGGCTGACCTGGGCGTAGAAGCGCGCCGACGGATGCGCTTCGATCTGCGTGCACAGCGTATCGACCCAGGGCTGCAGATGGCGTCCAAAAAACACGCGTTGCTCCTGCAAGTTGGAGATGGTCGGGTCATCGCCAGCGATCAGGTAGCGCATAACCTCGCACAGCGTGGCGAGATGGTCCTCTGTTTCGCTCACGGCCTCGTCGCGCTCCAGTCCGTAGCGCGCCAGGTCGTCACGCAACGACACCAGCGGCTTTTCGTTCAGGAAGCCGGCGATGTAGTAGGAACCATAGAGAAAGATGTCGGGCTTGCCGACACCGAGGAAGAGCGCTGTGTACTCGTCATCCACATCCTCGGTCATGGCGCCGCCCGCCGCTTCGGCCATGGCGTTCCAGGCATCGCCAAGGGCGCTGCCCGCTATCTCGCCCTCGGCGCGTGCCGTGGCAATGCGGTGCAGCGTGCCGGCGTCCGGCGCGCGATAGAACAATGCAGCCAGCAGGCCGTAGAGATCGGCGCGCGCCGTGTCCTCTTCGGCATCGGTCAGGGCGGCAGGCGCCACGAAGGCAAGGGGCTGGGCCTCTGTCATACGGCAGTCCTGGTACGTGTCATGCGCATCTCTGCGTCCTAGTGGAGGATGGAAGGATCGTCGCTGCGCTCGATCATGTCGACCACGCGGCAGTCGGGGCACATCTTGAGCCGGTCCGCCGCCTTGCCGGCAAACGCGGCATGGCCAGCCAGCTTGCCCAGCATCGCCTCGATCATCTGCGCCGTGCCAAACGGTTTGGCACAGCGGATGCAATGGAAGGGACGCGTTTCGTTCAGCGTCTGCTGCTGGCGCGCAACCTCGCCCGGCACCAGACGGGGCACCAGCGTGATGGCGTCTTCGGGACAAGTCGAAGCACACAATCCACACTGCACGCAACTGCGTTCGATGAAACCGAGCACCGGACGCTCGGCGTTGTCGCGCAGCGCCTGGGCCGGGCAAGCGCCCACACAGGCCATGCAGAGCGTACAGCGCGTGCGGTCGATCTCGAGCGTGCCGAGTGGCGCGCCGGCGGCAAGCGGAATAGCCTCGGCCGGCTGCGGCGCGTGCCGCCACAGGTGGTCGAGCGCGAATTCCAGCGTCTCACGCTTGAGCGTCGAAGGGTTGAAGCTTGCCGGCGGCAAGGTCAGCGCATTGGACTGCCAGCCATTGAGCACCCGGTCGAGTGCAGCGGCATCGCCGGCTTCGACCAGCGAGAAATGCGTGCCGGCATAGCCCATGCCAGCCAGGATCTGCTGCGCCACCGCCATCTGTGTAGACAGCGCCGCGCGGTATTCAGGGGCGATGTCGTCCGTCAGCAGCACCGCCACGCGGTTGGCGCCGTAGGTGATGGCAGTAAGCCACAGATCAAGACCGGTGGAGGCTGGATGGAACCCGGCCAGCGGCAATACGTTGACCGGCATGCCAGCCGCACGCCCGATCATGGCGCGGCGACCCAGCTGTTCGATCAAGCGCTGGCCACCAGTACGGTCATGCAGCAGCACGACGGCATCGCGCCCGCCAGCCTGCCGGTAGGTGCCGAGCAGCGTTTTCAGTTGCCGGCCGGTATACGGTGCATCGGGATAGTTGTAGCGCATGGCCCCCGTAGGGCAGACGGTACTACAGGCTCCGCAGCCCATGCACAGGTTCGGGTTGACCTCCACGGTGCCGAGACCGTTCTTCCAGCTGCCGCTGATGGCCTGCGTCGAGCACACATCGATGCAGGCGGAACAGCCGGTGATGTCGTTGCGCCCATGGGCGCAGAGGGACTCGCGATACTGGAAGAAACGCGGCTTCTCGAATTCGCCGACCAGCTGGGTCAGCTGCAGCGCCAGTTCATCTTGTCGTGCTGCCGCGCCGCCGGCATGGAGGTAGCCCTGCGGCGGCTGGTGCATCGGGAAGGCGGGCGCATCGTTGAGATCGAATACGAGATCGAATGCTTCGGTCACCTCGGCCGGCTCACGGGCAAAGTCGATCGCGCCGGCCACACCGCACGCCTTGACGCAGGCGCGGTGACCACGGCAGGCGTTCAGATCCACCTGATACGAGAAATCAATGGCTCCTTCCGGACAGGCTGCCAGGCACGCATTGCAGCGCGTGCACACATCCAGGTCGATCGGATTACCGGTCTGCCAGGTTGCCGTAAAGGCGCCCAGCCAGCCCCGCAATGCGGTTACCCGACCGGCGGACACCACGAAGGCGCGCGCCGCGCCTGTCTGGTCGTCGACAGACTGTGCGGAGCCGCCGGTCACGAGCGCCGTGACCTGCAGGGTGCCGTGCAAACGCGTCGCCCACGGCAGGACACGGTCGGCCGGACCCAGCACGAGGACTCGTCCTTGCGAGCGATAGTCGACCACCGCCACCGGTTCAGGCTCGGGTAACGCCGCCACGGCCAGCAGGGCGGCAGTCTTGGCGGTCAGGGTACGTGGATCGCGCCGCGCTCCCTGCGACCAGCCGCCGGTCTCGCGAATATTGACAAAACGGATTGGCGCCAGCACGGGCGTTCCGGCCGCCTGCTGCTGTTCGGCCACAGCCGCGAACAGGTGTTGTTCCTGTGTGCAGGCCACCAGCACGTCGTCGGTACCTTCGAGCGCCTGCAGATAGTCGCCCATCTCGCGGCGGCATAGCAGTCGGTGCATGCGCAGCGGTTCGCCGACCGCTTCCGACAGCGCGGCCGCGTCAAGCGGCATGGTGTCGTTGCAATTGCAGACCAGCGTTGTCATGTGGTCCTTCTTTCATGGGGTTCCGCCTGGGGGCAGACGGAGGGTTATTCTGATATGTCAGGCGATGGCCATCCGGGGACGGTTTCAGAATGATGACGCCACATGGGCCAAGCCGTGCCGCATTGCACGCATCGTTCTGAAGCCGTCGCTCAGGTGCGCCTGTCCGGCTTTTGCTCCGAATTGTTTATCCCGATGATATCCCGGGTCGACGCCTCTACGCGCGTTTCAGGCGCCGAGCGCCTCTGCGGGTCGGTCGCCGCATCATCAGGCGCCATCCCCGCGTGCCGGGCCGACACGCCGGCCGCACTGTCAGCAGGCCCGGCGGTCGCGGCATCGGCATCTCCGGCCTGCGCCTCGACCTGTACGTGCCCCGCCTCATCCGCGCCTTCCTGCTGCGACTCGTCATCCGACTCGAACAGGCGCAGCACCTTCGACTGGTTGAGCTGCTTGAGCATCGCCAGTGGGATCGGATCGGGCCTGGTGTAGTCGTCGATATAGATATCGAGACCATCCATGATGTTGTAATGCGGGTCCGCAAACAGCTTCTTCATGGCGGCGGCCTTGACCTCCGCCGGCACACCGCGTGCGACGAACGGCGCAAAATCATCCGCCGGACACAGCTTGGCCACATCGTCGAGCGTCGGCACTGGCGGTTCGGTGGCAGGCGAGGCGGTCTCCGCTGGCACGCCATGAGGCGGCGCAGGAGCCGCTGCCGGGACTGACGCAACAGGCGCCGGCACGGGAGGAGCGGGAGCCGGGCGGCGCACGTCCGGCTCCGGCAATGCGATACCTTGGCGGTCCGCCGCCTTGCGACGGGCCCAGCGCGAGAGGAAGCCTTCGTCCGACATGTCAGTACCGGGAACGGGCGTCCGGCGCCTTGAACGACTCCGGCCGCGCGCGCCGCTTAGGTTCGGGCCGGTAGTTATCGGCTACGTACGTCTGCAGCCAGCCGAGTGTCGCGGAATCGAGCGGCACGTTCTCCACTGTCTCGCCCCCGTCCAGCCAGCGGCCCGCTTCGTTGTAGCTGAGCGAGACAGTATGCGGAACCGCCCGGCCGGCGTCCGGCGAGCCCTCCTCACCCATGCGCCACATGACGAACCAGCACGGCTGTGCGGATGAAACGTTCAGGTAGTAGCCTTCCGCCTGATCCCGAAACAGCGCGACCGGCATGCCCGGCGTGAGCCAGCGCTCCACCGCGTCGCTGCGGTCCAGGCAGCGCGGCGCGGTGCCGAACTCGCCAAGGTCCGGCACGACCGCCTCGAGCACCCAGCGCTCGGGCTGCCAGCGGTTATCCAGCGCCTCGCGGCGCAGGATGACCGCCACCTGCATGGTGGGCAGCGGGGTGGAAGCGTCGGACGGGCTCACGACACGCCTCAGGTGTTTTGCACCACGATGGACGGGAACTTGCTGCTCATGTCCTTGGCCTTCTCTGCCACCTTGATGGCGATCTTGCGGGCGATGGCGCGGTAGGTCGCGGCGATCGGCCCGTCGGGCTCGGCCACCACGGTCGGGCGGCCAGCATCCGCCTGTTCGCGGATCGACAGGTTGAGCGGCAGCGCGCCGAGGAATTCCACGTCGTAGTCCGCGCACATCTTCTCGCCGCCGCCATGCCCGAAAATATGTTCGGTGTGGCCGCAGCTCGGGCAGACGTAGGTCGACATGTTTTCGACGATGCCGAGGATCGGAATACCGACCTTCTCGAACATCTTCAGGCCCTTGCGCGCGTCGAGCAGCGCGATGTCCTGCGGCGTGGTGACGATCACCGCGCCGGTCACCGGCACTTTCTGCGACAGCGTCAGCTGGATGTCGCCGGTGCCCGGCGGCATGTCGACGATCAGGTAATCCAGATCGCGCCAGTTGGTCTGGCGCAGCAGTTGCTCCAGGGCGCCGGTCACCATCGGGCCGCGCCACACCATGGGATTGTCATCATCGATCAGGAAGCCGATGGAACTGGCCTGCACGCCGTGTCCTTCCATGGGTTCGATCGTCGTGCCGTCGGCCGACTGCGGGCGTCCGGTGATACCGAGCATCATCGGCTGGCTGGGGCCGTAGATGTCCGCATCGAGCACGCCCACGCTGGCGCCCTCGGCGGCCAGGGCCAGGGCCAGGTTGACGGCAGTGGTGGACTTGCCGACGCCGCCCTTGCCGGACGCAACCGCGATGATGTTCTTCACGTTCGGCAGCAGCTTCACGCCACGCTGCACTGCGTGCGAGACGATATTCATGGTGACATTGGCGCTGACATTGCTCACACCCGGCAGTTGGCGGATCGCTGCAATCACGGCCTTGCGGATCACGTCCAGCTGGCTCTTGGCAGGATAGCCGAGCACCACGTCCAGCGTCACTTCACCGTCATCCACGCGCACATTCTTGACCGAACGCGACGACACCAGGTCCTTTCCCGTGTTGGGATCGATGACGTTCCGCAGGGCGTCGTTGATGTGTTCGACTGTAAGGCTCAATTCGGTCTCCGAAAACTTGTGTAGGGATCAAAGGTCACATTGTGGCGTACTGTAACAAAAGTGCCGCCCACGCGCCTGTAGCCTGCATTGTCCCCGATATTCCGCTTTTCGGGGCCAAGCCCCTTCATGTGACATTACAGTTACTTACAAATGTCACAGGCTTGCGCTTGTGTGGCGTGGGGTGCTCTACTATTGTGAGGTCTACCTGAATGCGTGCCGGTGCCCGATACGCCATGCGTGCCCGCACCGGTTCCATCGGCGGAACCGTGGCGCAAGCCGGGACAGCCGTTGTTACAACAATAGCTTCTATTGGAGATTTCATGAAAGCCAAACTGATTTCACTGGCCATCGTCACAGCCCTGGCCGCTGGATGTGCAACGGAACAAGGCACGCAAACCGCGGTGGGTACGGGCGTTGGCGCGGCAGTCGGTGCCGGCATCGGCAACCTCATCGGCGGCAACTCCAAGGGCACGGCCATCGGCGCGGCGCTCGGCGCAGCTGCTGGCGCTGGCGTCGGCTACAACTGGGGGGCCATCAAGAATCGCCTGGCTGGCAACACCGCCGGCACCGGCACCCAGATTTCCGAACAGCCCGATGGCTCCCTGAAGGTTGCGATTCCGAGTTCCGTGTCCTTCGACACCGACAGCGCCACCATCAAGCCGTCGTTCCGTACCGTTCTCGACAATGTGGCGCAAACGATTGCCCAGCAGCCGGACCTGAGCGCCAATGTGGTCGGCCATACCGACAGCACCGGCAACCCGAGCTATAACATGACGCTCTCGCAACGCCGCGCGCAGAGCGTGGCCTCCTATCTGTCGGACCGCGGCGTGTCGCGCTCGCGCCTCACGGCGGAGGGTCGCGGCCAGACCCAGCCGATCGCCGACAATTCCACTGAGGCCGGCAAGGCACAAAATCGCCGTGTCGAAATTTATTTGAAACCTATCCAACAGTGAGGTGTCACAGAAATGGGTGCCGCTTGCTAAGCACTGCTGGCTCGCGGTGTTTGGCTGACCTCCCGGGTGGCACCTGATTTCTCCTCCTTTTCCGTTGTGGAAAGCTGCGCCGGTTCTGCCGGCGCTTTTTTTTGCTCGCGGTTTGCCGCAGCGTCTGCCTTGCGGATGCCGGAAGGAACGGAGCGGTCACATCGACACAATGCGCCACAGTGTTTTGAGCAATGATGAGGTTCTTGCAGGCAGCACATTGCATAGTGGATACATCCTCAACCGCTGCGGCAACTGCCGCCCGCCGATCATGACCACTCCTGTCCGTCCTCAAGTCGCCTCCGAATCAGTCATCATCGCGCCACAAGACACTGACAATGCGGGTGACGCTTCCGCCAGCGCCAAGCAGGCACAAGCGAAGCGCGAAGAGGCCGCGACGGCTGAAGCCATTGCACATATCCCGAAAGCGAAGGACGGCCTGGGCGATAAACCGCTGGAAAACATGACGGCGGAAGATCTCCTGGCACTCAAAGCCAACCTCGACCAGCACAGCCGCAACGTCGGCATCGAAACAGCACTTCTGACGCAGAAAGACCGTGTTCTGAAGAGCATCATCGATGCAATGGGTCACTAAACACGCCACTGTGGATTGTGTAGTTCCGTTGCAGCGCCGCGCTAGTGGCGAAAACAGCCTTAGCAAACGTGGTGACGTAAGCTCGCGACCTCACTGACGTCGCCCTGTTTTCCGCAGACGACTCAGGCGAGCCGTGCGCCTCCGCTCACATCGCGGGGGCCAACCAGCCTCGGAAGCCGGTACTGGCAACCTTCGCGCCGGGCGGGGAAAATTGACCGGGCAACGTGTCCGAAGCCATCGCGCAGGCGCACCTCCCCGCCCCCCGCCTGAAGCACCAGCATCCGCTCCGCCAAACCCACCCGCGTTTGGACGGTCCACGGCCAATCTTGTAGAATCGGTCCTTTGGCCGCAGCGCCTTGCCGCAGCCCCTACGCTTGACCGCCGCCCCATGACCCAGCGCCGCATCCTCGTCACGTCCGCCCTACCCTATGCCAACGGCCAGATCCATCTGGGCCATATGGTCGAGTATATCCAGACCGATATCTGGGTGCGCTTCCAGCGCATGATGGGTCACGAGGTGTACTACGTCGGCGCGGACGATACGCATGGCACGCCCGTGATGCTGCGCGCCGAAAAAGAAGGCCTGACGCCGCGCCAGCTGATCGAGCGGGTGTGGCAGGAACACAAGCGCGATTTCGACAGTTTCCTCGTCTCGTTCGACAACTACTACAGCACCGACTCGGACGAAAACCGCAAGCTGTCCGAGGATATCTACCTGGCACTGAAAGACGCCGGCCTGATCGACGCCCGCGAGGTCGAGCAGTTCTACGACCCGGTCAAGGAAATGTTCCTGCCGGACCGGTTCATCAAGGGCGAGTGCCCGAAATGCGGCGCCAAGGACCAGTACGGCGATTCCTGCGAAGTCTGCGGCGCGACCTACCAGCCCACCGAACTGAAGAACGCCTACTCCGTGGTTTCGGGCGCGGCGCCGGTTCGTAAATCGTCCACGCACTATTTCTTCCGCCTGTCCGACCCGCGCTGCGAGCAGTTCCTGCGCGCCTGGGTACGCGGACTGGCACAGCCCGAAGCCGCCAACAAGATGAAGGAATGGCTCGGCGACGACGCCGCCAGCGCAGGTGATACTGACGGCGCCGGCAGCGGCTCGACACTTGCCGACTGGGACATCTCGCGCGATGCGCCGTACTTCGGCTTCGAGATCCCAGGCGCGCCGGGCAAGTATTTCTATGTGTGGCTCGATGCTCCGGTCGGCTACTACGCCAGCTTCCGCAACCTGTGCGACCAGCGCGGCATCGATTTCGACGCCTGGGTCAAGCCGGACTCCACCGCCGAGCAGTATCACTTCATCGGCAAGGACATCCTGTATTTCCACACGCTGTTCTGGCCCGCGATGCTGAAGTTCTCCGGCTACCGCACCCCGACCAACGTATTTGCACATGGTTTCCTCACCGTCGATGGCGCGAAGATGAGCAAGTCGCGCGGTACCTTCATCACCGCGCAAAGCTATATCGACAGCGGACTGAATCCGGAATGGCTGCGTTATTACTTCGCTGCCAAGCTTAACGCCAGCATGGAAGACATCGACCTCAACCTCGATGACTTCGTAGCACGCGTCAACAGTGATCTGGTTGGCAAGTACGTGAATATTGCCAGCCGCGCCGCAGGCTTCCTGGTGAAGCGCTTCGATGGCAAGGTCAATGCGGCGGCGCTTGGCCATCCGCTGCTCGCGCAGTTGCGTGATGCCGCGCCAACCGTCGCAGCCCTGTACGAAGCACGCGAGTACAGCAAGGCGCTGCGTACCGTGATGGAGCTGACCGACGCGGTCAATGCCTTTGTCGACACTGAAAAACCGTGGGAACTCGCCAAGCAGGACGACCAGCGCGCAGCGCTGCATGCCGCCTGCAGCGTCGCCCTGGAAGCCTTCCGACTGCTGACGATCTACCTCAAGCCGATCATGCCGGCGATGGCTGAAGGGGTCGAAACGTTCCTGAACGTCCCGCCGCTGACCTGGGCATCGGTTGCGATGCCGCTGCAGGCCGACCGGCCGGTCAACGCCTATCGCCACCTGATGACGCGCATCGATGCAAAGCAGATCGAGACACTGCTTGCAGCCAACCGCGAGTCGCTGCAGGCAACCCCACAGACGCAGGCCTCGCCAGGCGCGCCAGCAGGAGCCCCCGGCATCGAAGCCGTGGCCGAGACCATCACCATTGATGATTTCGCCAAGATCGACCTGCGCGTGGCAAAGATCGTCGCCTGCCAGCGCGTGGAAGGCTCGACCAAGCTGCTGCAACTGACGCTCGATATGGGCGAGGGCCAAACGCGCAACGTGTTCTCCGGCATCCAGTCGGCCTATACGCCGGAACAGCTGGTCGGCAAGCTCACCGTGATGGTGGCCAATCTCGCGCCGCGCAAGATGAAGTTCGGCATGTCCGAGGGCATGGTGCTGGCCGCTTCCGCAGCTGATGAAAAGGCCCAGCCGGGCCTGTACCTGCTCGAGCCGCACAGCGGCGCCGTGCCGGGCATGCGTATCGGCTGAGAACTGGCGTACAGGGACTGTTTGTCGGCCGCATGACGGTCGGCAAACAGCCAATGACACGCGCACTGCACAGCCGAAGCCTGGCCCGGTCGATCGCATCAGTGTAAAGCCGATGATCGATGCAAGCGAGACAATTCATGCATCGCTTGCGCCCGTCATGGTTGATATCACTGATCGCCAGCTCAATCCGGTCAGTGAATAGCCGGGTGCGCCAACGCCTGCGCTAGCCAGTCGGCAAGCGTCTCGCCATCGAAATCTCGGCGAAGCACAAGGCCGCTCAACCGCCCCCGACCCGCTCGGGCGCATCATTGCGCGAGGTGGTGGTCACGATGCCGTCATTGTTGAAGTGCACGTTGAAGAAGGCCGTTTCGGTCGAGCTTTCCCACCAGCGCCAGCCCCACACCTCTTCCTGCTTCAGGCGGTAGGCATTCACCTGCGTCGGCTTGCCCAGCAGCCGGCGGATCTCGTCCTTGGTCATGCCGGGGCGCACGCGCGCGAAGTTCTCCGCTGTCAGGACCTGCTGGATGGAGGCGACCCGGCCATCCGCGCCGATGTCGACCATCCACGTCTTGCCGCCCTGCGGGCTGCGCGGATATTCGAGACGCTTGGCGCCATCGGCATCTTCCCAGACAATCTCGGGCTTGCCTGCGGAATTGCGGACATCGCCCTCGGTCGACTCGCCAATACGAATGTCCTTGAACAGCAGGCTGTCAGGCTTGGAGGCGTCCCACGCGCCCTTGGCCGCTTCGCCGGCCTTGCGCATGGCCTCGTCGACCTTTTGCTGGTCGCAGCCGAACAGGCCCAGCAACGATGCAATGATGCCCATGGTCACTCCTGCACGCGCCATGCGGCGCTCACTGTTCCGCCTCGTTGCGGCGGGAATCGGGGTCGTCGACATTCGGGTTCCTCCTGGATCGCGCTTCGGCCTCGGATGAGAATAGTGAATCGAAGCGGCGGTTGTACAGTAACGACAGACCGTTGATCGTTCCACCGCGCGCCACTGCCGACCAGCGCCGGGAAATCTGCCACGTGACCTTCACCACGCTCGCCGCGCTGCTCAGGCTCTGCTCGTAGCCCACCGTGATTTTCTCGGAAATCGACTTGCCGAGGCTGACGACCTGATGATCGGCGAGGCCCATGGCACTCGAACCGATCGAGAATTCATCGAGCCCGAAACGCTGCACCAGGTTCTTGCCGGCGGCGCTGCCGATCACGCCCAGCGCCGCGCCGGCGAGCGCCTGCCGCTGCCCGGTGCCCGCGCTTTCCGTGCCATAGCCAAACATCAGCCAGGAGAGCTTTTCCTCGTCCGCGACATTGGGCTCGGACACCAGGCGCACGCGCGGCTGGCGCACTGTGCCTGTCACCTCGACGCCAGCCTCCACTTCCTGGTTGCGGCGCATGGCGCGGATATTGAAGTTCGGATTATTCAACGGCCCCTGGAAGGTCAACACGCCACGGTCGATCTCAAGCTTGCGGCCAAACGCCTCGTAGGTACCGTCCACGATGCGGATCGTGCCGGTCCCGCGCATTGGCGACAGCGGCGCGCTGCGCACCGTCAGCTGGCCACGCAGCAGCAGGTCCGCACCCGCGCCCTTGAAGCGGAAGTCGCGGCCCATGTCGACCGTCAGGTTGATGACCGGCGCGAATCGTCCCGCCGGCCGCTCGGCGCTCGAGACGTTGGCCGGCGTATTGGTGGCGGCACCCGTGCGCGCACCACGCGCGTCGCGCCGCACGATCACCACGTCGTCGCCGAGCTCCGGCGCGCTTTCCTTGGGCAGGTCGAACAGCCCGCGATCGACGGTGAACTTGCCGTCGATGACGATCTGTTCGTTGCGGTTCTCGATCTTGGCGTCGCCACTGACAATCAGCGTGCGCTCGGGGTCGGCGAAGAGCTGCAGCTTGTCGGCCACAATCGATGCCGCGAGGTTCGGATTGGCCTGGTCGAGCTGCACACGGCCAGTGGCCTTGAGCGTACCCTCCCCGCCGCGGAATTCGACCTGGCGCAGATCCATCACGTTCTGGTCCAGCACCACCCGCACCACGCCATCTTGCAGGCGGATGCCCTGGTCGTAAACCGTCACCGCCAGACCATCGCCATTCACTGTGCCGCTCAGCTTCGGTTGCCCCAGCGTACCGGCCAGGGTCAGCGCCGCCTGCATGCGCCCCTTGAACGCCAGTTGTGGCCCCAGCAGCAGGGCCACGCGCTCGAGCTCGGGCACATCCAGCGTGACACGTCCGCCAAGCGAGGAAGCCGGGCCAAAGGTCAGGTTGCCGCCCTCGCGAACCAGCCCGGCCGACGCATCGGCCGTGAGCGTCCCGATCCGGCTCGCCACGACATTGCCGGCAATATTGAGACGATCGCCGCGCACATCGGCGCGTAGCTGGAGGGCCGACAGCCCCAGGCTGACATAGGTCCGCCCCGTATTGACCGACAGATCACCGCTGCGCCGGCGAATCTCGGCAAAACCGGCGGCGCGGTCGGCGAGCGTGAGATTCCAGTTGCCGTCGAGTACCAGGTCGGAACGCGCTGGCGGCGGCTCGCCGGTAAGCATCTGCACCAGTTCCAGTACCCGTGCCACGCGCAGTGCCTGCACATTGCCGACAGAGCGGAACTGGCCGGACTGATACGCCAGCGATTCCACCAGGATGTCCGCTTGCTCGAACGTCATCGCCGTCCGGCCGAGCGTCAATTTGCCCGGCGCCACGGCCAGCGTGGTTGGTGCCTTGAGCGTGAGGGTCGGGGTGCCCGTCGCGTCCAGTTTCTCGATGGTGCCGGACCAGCCCGTGCCGCCCTGCTGCGTGATACCACCATTGCCCCGCGCCGCCAGCTTCAGGGGGCGGCCGCGCAATGCGCCGTTGGCCTGCAGCTCAAATACATGCCGTGCCTGAGTACCGTTTACGTTCACCGCGATGTCGCGAAACACCATGTACGGACCCAGATAGTTATGCGCGTTCAGCACAAACTGCAAGCGCCCATTCAAGCCATCGCGCACTTCGGCGCGGCCGCTGGCCGAGGCGAGGCGGTGCGGGCCGATCACCAGCGACTCGGCGGCATAGTTGGCCAGCACCTGCGGCTTCTCGAAGGTGCCTGACACATCGGCGTCAGCCGTCAGCATGCCGGCCATGCCAAGCTGCAGGCGCGCCAGCTGCGGCGCATCGACGGTCACGCGCAGGCGGTCGCCCCGCGCGCCGAAGCTGCCACGCGCGTCGGCGCGGTTGCCGGCCACGTCGAGATGTATCTCGCTCGGCAACAGGCGACGGCCCTTGACATGCAGCTTGCCATTGACCAGCAGCGGCAGCGCCGCGTATTCGCTGTCGCGTACGCCGAACGTCAGGACTGCCTCGAGCACCTCGGCCAACGTGCCGCGCGCCTCCAGGTCGCCATTGATGCGGCCCTTGGCAGCAGTGGTCAGCGCCGCCGGGTCAAAATTGGTGATGCGGCCCTTCAGGGCGAAGGCCTGCTGCCCTTGCAAGCCCAGCGTGCCATCGACCAGGAGCCGCCCATCCGCCACCTCGAGACGCGCCGTGTCGAGCGCGACCTGCTGCGCATCGGCGTTGGCGCTGACGAACACACGCAGATTGCCGCCACGCAGGTCGAGCGCCACGCTTTGCTTACCCGGTTCCAGCCGCACCGACAGCGGACCGTTGAGACTGTACGTTCGCATGGCGCCATGCAAGGCGCGCGGATCGAGATCGCGGACATCCAGATCGAAACCGCCGCGCCCGTCCTCCAGCTCGCCCTGGCCGGTAATGCGCCCCTTGCCGGTCAGTTGCACCAGCAGATCGCTGACCGTCTGCCGCTCCTGATTCAGTTCGATACGCGCCTCGGCGGATTGCAGCGGCAAACGCTGCCGGTCCAGCGGACCCGCCTGGGCATTGCGGATGCTGACAGGGCCGGCGACGGTCAGAGGCGCGCCGGCAGCGCCGCCCGCCTCTACGGGGCGCACGTCGGCGCGCACGGCAAGATCGGCTTCCGGCGCGCCGGGGCTGAACACACGCGGATTGACATGATCGGCGCTCAACTGCGCCCGCACCAGCGGCACGGCGTCAAACGGCGTGGCCTCGACCTCGGCGCGCCCCTTCAGCCGGTCACCCGTGGCATCGGCCTCGAGCGTCAGCTTTTGCAGCGAGCCGCTCGCCCGCGCAGCAATCTGGTACTGCTCGCCCTTCAAGGTGCTGTCGAGCGTGGCAGCGGCCTGCAGCGCGAACGGCCGGGTTCCCTCCAGCTGACCATGCAGCGTGGTCTGGCCGAATGGCGTCAACAGATGATCCACCGCAATCCGGTGACGAACGCCATCGCTATGCAGCGCGCCGCGCAATGCCGACAGCTCGGTGACACTGGCGGTCGCCCCGGCCCCCTGCTGGATACGGATACGCTCTACCGCCAGGACATCGACGTCGACGATGGCCGGCAGGGTGATCGATGCCGGCAGGCTGGCCGGCTTGGCGGACGGTGCCGGCGGCGGCAGCGTGACCTGCACGGTGCTGGCGCGCAGCGTGCTGATATGCAGGCGGCGCGGCTTGTAGCCGATGCGCCATTGCCCCTGCACCTCGTCGATGCTGATGCGCAGGCCGTCCTTGGTATACACGACATTGCGCAAGGTCATGCCATGACGCAACGTACCGCTCACGACCTCGCCACTGATGGCGCCGCGCAACGCCCAGGAGAGGGTAACCCAGAGCTGGTGCGTGCCGCGCTCGGACTGCACGGCATAGAACAGCCAGCCGAAGAGCATCAGCACCAGCAGCAGCGCCACAAGCACGAGCCAGCCGAGCGTGCGTGCCAGGGCGCGCCAGCGCAGGCGCAATCCCTTTCGTGCTGGAGCTGGTGCGCGTACAGGCGGCGTGCTGTCCGGGGAGTCGTGCGGTGAATTGGTCTCGTGCATCAGAACGCCACACCGAGAGAAATATGCGGCCGGATCCGGCGATCCTGCACGCCATAGGCGAGATCGACGTTCACCGGGCCGACCGGGCTGCGCCAGCGCGCGCCAAAGCCGATGCCGTGATACAGCTTGCGGTCCGGCCAGTTGTTGGTGGCGGTACCGACATCGTAGAAAGCCGCGGCGCCCCATTCGCGCCGGAACCAATACTGGTATTCCAGCCCGCCCGTGACCAGGAACTTGGTCGGCAGCACGCTCGCGCCATCGCGCTGGCCAATGCTCTGGTAGCCATAGCCGCGTACGGAATCATTGCCGCCCGCGCGGAAACGCAGCGAGGCCGGCACGTTGCGGCTGCTGCCGCTGGTGAGGATGGCGCCGACCTCGCCGCGTGCGATCACCAGATCGCGGCTGCCCACCGGGAAGTACTGGCGGATCCGTCCGTAGACCCGGCCGAAGGTCTGGTCAGTCAGCAATGGCGACACCGCCACGCCGACTTGCGCATTGATGATATTGCCGCGGCGGGGAAAGAGCGGATCGTCGACATTGCGGCGCGTCCACGAATAGCTCGGCACGAGCGCCTTGCTGAGCTGGCGCGCGCCGGTTTCGGGGCGCAGGTCATCGTAGTAAAGATCGAGCGCGATCGCGGTATCGAAGCGCTCCCGCGTGCGCGCGCGCTTGACGCCGACGCGCCAGCTGCGCAGGTCGACCCCTTCGAGATCGGTGCGGTCGATGCTGCCGTAGACGCTGTGCCGGTAGGTCTTTTCATCGGGTGGCATGGCAATCTCGGCGAAGGCATATTGCCGCCGCTGCTCGATCCGCATCTGGGAGTCGAATACCCAGGCACGGTTGAAGAGATTGAAATACGAGTAGCGCCCTTCGACCTGGGCGCCCGTGTCGGTGGCGTAACCCACCCCGGCGTTCACTCGATGCGCCGGATACTCGCGCACCCGCACCTTGACGGGAGCGTTCACCGGATCCGGCTCGTCGCCGAGATCCACCATGACGTTGGAGAAATACGGCTGGTTCTGGATGGCGCGCTGCAGCTCGAGCAGGCGGTTCACACTGTAGGGCTCGCCTTCGTTGAGCGGATTCACGTTGTGGATGATCTGCGCCGGATAACGCCGCAGCCCTGTGATCTCGAGCGGGCCCAGCGTGTAGGCCGGCCCGCTGTCGTAGCGCGCATCGAGTACCGCCTCCTGCGCCTCCGGATCGATACGCGCCTGCGAGCGGGTCAGGCGTGCCGCGTAGTATTTCTCGCTTTGCAGCGCGAACAGCGTATCGTCCTTGGCCTTGGCCCACGTTTCCTGCCGGAATGGCTGGCCGGCAGGCAGGCCCCAGTTGCGCCGCAGCGCTTCGAGACGCTCGCGGTCTTCGTCGGCAATCGCGCCGGTGAAATCCACGTCAACTGACGTCACCAGCGTGCGAGCGCCCGCCTCGACGCGGACACGCACGGTACGCGCATCGAGATCCTCCGAGGTCGCCTCGGCGGCCAGGGGCGCATCCACGGTCGCGGTCGTCTTTGGATCGAAATAGCCTTCCGTCGATGCCAGGCGCTGCACCTGGTCGCCAACGGTTTCCACCATGTAATTGAACTGATCGACGGAAATATCCTCGCGCTCGCGGTAGCGGGAAATATCGAGATGCGTCTTCAACATGTCCGCCAGCTCGGGCGGTGCCTCGATTTCCACGCGGTAAGCGGCCGCGGGTCCGGCGGCCCACAGGGACGGCAGCGCCAGCAGAAGCAGGGCGCGCTTGCGCAATCGTCGGCTGAAACAGCGCCGTCCAGTCATCCGTCAGTCTCAGCCCGTCGGCCCGTGGTGGAAAACCCCTATTTGACCATAGCCTGCAGCACTGGTGCCGCGTCGCGACTACAAAAGAGTGTAAAAGCCTGCCTCGGGCGTCCGATACGGTAAAATCCGTTATCTGCCGGTTTGACCGGTCTTTCCGATTTCAGGCATATCGAATTCCATGACCTACAAGTCCGACATCACCGCGTTCATCGAGCAACTGAAAAGCGAGCGCCCGGGGCTCGATGAAGAACAACAAAGCGGCCGCGCCCTCCTCTGGGACAAGGCCCCGCTGGATCTCGACGAGCGCGAACGCGCACGCCTGTCGCGCGTGCCGCAAAAAGCCTACGTCTACCAGAACAACTGACGCACCGCCGCCCCTTTTCCGGCCATGACTTCCGATCAGGACAAGCTGCCGCTGCCGATCGAACTGCCCAGCGTGGCCCCCGAGGCCGATTCGACGCCAGCGGCCATCGATGGCATGGCGTTCGCCCGGCTGTATGGCGAGCCGCTATTCAAGCTGCCGCAGGATCTCTACATTCCGCCCGATGCGCTCGAAGTGTTCCTCGAGGCCTTCGAAGGGCCGCTCGACCTGCTGCTGTACCTGATCCGCAAGCAGAATTTCAATGTGCTCGACATCCCCATGGCCCAGGTGACCCGGCAGTACCTGACCTACGTGGACCAGATACGCGCGAGCAACCTCGAGCTGGCCGGGGAATACCTGCTGATGGCGGCGATGCTGATCGAGATCAAGTCGCGCATGTTGCTGCCAGTGAAGAAGGCCGACAGCGACGAAGAGGCCGAGGATCCGCGCGCCGAGCTGGTGCGCCGCCTGCTCGAGTACGAACAGATGAAGCTCGCCGCACAGAAGCTGGACATGCTGCCGCAGCTGGGCCGCGACTTCCTGCGCGCCCAGGTGTATATCGAACAGAGCCTGGCGCCCCGTTTTCCCGAAGTCGAGCTGCCGGACCTGCAGGCCGCATGGGCCGACGTACTCAAGCGCGCCAAGCTCAACCAGCACCACAAGATCGCCCGCGAGGAGCTGTCGGTACGCGAGCATATGAGCCAGATCCTGCGCCGCCTGCAGAACCGCCGCTTCATGGAATTCTCGGAACTGTTCGAGGACGCCATCCGCTCCGGCAAGGGTGCGCCGCTCGTCGTGGTCAATTTCGTCGCCATGCTCGAACTGTCGCGTGAATCGCTGATCGAGATCACGCAGGCCGAGCCCTATGCCCCGATCTACGTACGTCTCTCTTATCTGCCGAGCTGACTCGCCGGCATGCCGGCACATGCCATTGCCCGGCACGGTTGTCCCCCACGTCATCACCGTCCAACCTGAAACGAAAGGCCCCCATGAAAGTCATTTCCTCCATCCAAGCGCTGCGTGACCACCTGCGCGGACAGAACCGGGTGGCGTTCGTGCCGACCATGGGCAATCTGCACGAAGGCCACCTGAGCCTGATGCACCTCGCGCGCCAGCATGGCGACCCCGTGGTCGCGTCGATCTTCGTCAACCGCCTGCAGTTCGGCCCCAACGAGGATTTCGACAAGTACCCGCGCACCCTGGAAGAAGACATCGAGAAGCTCCAGAAGGCTGGCGTGTATGTCCTGTTCGCCCCATCGGAACGCGAACTGTACCCGCAACCGCAGGAATACCGTGTGGAGCCGCCGCATGATCTCGGCGACATCCTCGAAGGCGAATTCCGCCCCGGTTTCTTCAAGGGTGTGTGCACGGTGGTGATGAAGCTGTTCTCGTGCGTGCAGCCCCGTGTCGCGGTGTTCGGCAAGAAGGACTACCAGCAGTTGATGATCGTGCGCCAGATGACGAGCCAGTTTGCACTGCCCGTCGACATCGTGCCGGCCGAGACAGTGCGCGCCGAGGATGGCCTGGCGCTGTCGTCGCGCAATGTATACCTGTCGCCCGAGGACCGGGCCGAGGCACCGCAGCTGTACAAGCTGCTGCAGAGCGTACGTGGCGAGGTGCTGGCAGACAACAGCCGCATCGCCGAGATCGAGGCCAGCGCACTGGCCGACCTGCGCGCGCGCGGCTGGGATCCTGACTATGTGGCAGTGCGCAAGCGCAGCGACCTGCTGCCGCCAGGCCCCGCCGATATCGCCGACAATGCGCCGCTGGTGGTACTGTCCGCCGCACGTCTCGGCAAGACCCGCCTGATCGACAATCTCGAGATCTGATCGGGGGGCCGGCCTCAGGCCTGTCGTCTTCTCAGGAGGTGGCGCCGTCCGGATGCTTGTCACCCGCGGTGCTGCCCGCAGCGCCGCCCAGCCAGCGCGTCACCGGCTCCCATTGCAACAGGTCCTTGGCGACACGCGACGGCGCGATATCCCACAGCGTTAGTCCGTGCGCGGCTAGTTGCACATAGTTCTGGGTATCGCGCAGATAAGTCAGCACCGGCAGCTGCAACTGCTCGATGAAACGCTGCAGCTGGTCCGCCGCCCGCGTGCGCGCATCGACGCGCATGCCGACGATGCCGAGTTTGACCTCGCCATGCCGGATCTTTTTCTCGTCAGCCAGCTTGCGCAGGAAATCCTGCGTCGCCAGGATATCGAACATGGAAGGCTGCACCGGTACGATAACGTGATCGGCCAGCTTGAGCACATCGTTGAAACGCCAGCCATGCAGTCCGGCGGGCGTATCCAGCACGACATGCGTGGTGCCCCTGGGCGGCCGGGCGATATGATCAGCGTTGATGTCCCATGTCGTGATCGAGGGCGCCGCCTGCGGCCGCAAGGCCAGCCAGGCACGCGAGGATTGCTGCTTGTCGGTATCGCCAAGCATCACGGCATGCCCTTGCCGGGCAAAGTACCCGGCCAGATTGGTCGCCACCGTGCTCTTGCCCACGCCACCCTTGGGATTCGCAATCGCCACCACCGGCATGTCAACTCCTGTGTATTGAAGGACGCACCTATTATGGGCGCAATTCCGTGACGGGCGCTACCGCGTATGCCCCCGCCCTATCGGGGGAGCGCTGGCCCCGGCCGGCGCCAGCGGCGCCAGCACGGCACGGCAGTCGAGATGCGCCTCCAGCGTATCGGCCAGCCGGTCGAGTGCCGCCTCGCGCAGGGCCTGGTAGTCGAGCGGCATGGCCGCCGCTAGCCCGGCCCAAGCCAGTAGCGCCTGGCATGCCTCCGGATGATCGAACAGGCCATGCACGTAGCTGGCCAGGACCTGCCCGTCGGCCGAACACGCGCCATCGGCACGGCCGTCGTCGAGTTGCAGGGCAGGCCGTGCAAGCGCGGGCCCGCAGGGGACGCCGAGATGGATTTCATATCCGGCGACGCGCGCCCCGCCCGCCGTCAGTTGCCCGGTGCCCTGCCGCAACTGCTTGTCGCGCGCGAGCGTCGTTTCGAAATCCAGCAGGCCGAGGCCGGGCATGGAGCCAGCCGGCCCTTCGAGCCCCAACGGATCATGCAGCGCGCGGCCCAGCATCTGCATGCCGCCGCAGATACCCACTACCTTGCCGCCATAGCGCAGGTGGCGCTGCAAGGCAGCATCCCAGCCCTGGGCACGCAGCCATGCGAGGTCCGCCTGCACATTCTTGCTGCCCGGCAGCACCACCAGATCGGCCGCCGGAATCGGCTGGCCGGGTCCGACGAACATGACCTCGACCTGCGGGTGGGCACGCAGTACGTCGAAGTCGGTATGGTTGCTGATGCGCGGATAAACCGGCACCGCCACGCGCAGCCAGACCTGCTCGCCCACGCCGACCTGCTGCGTCTGGACGGCATCCTCCGCATCGAGATGCAGGCCATGCAGGTACGGCAGCACGCCAAACACTGGTTTGCCAGTCCGTGCCTCAAGCCAGCGCAAGCCCGGCTCGAGCAGTGCGGGATCGCCGCGGAAACGGTTGATGACAAAGCCCGTCACACGGTCGCGTTCGCTCTGGCTCAGGCATTCGAGCGTGCCCAGCAGATGCGCGAACACGCCGCCGCGATCGATATCGGCCACCAGCACCACCGGGCAGTCCACGGCCTCGGCAAACCCCATGTTGGCGATATCGCGATCGCGCAGATTGATTTCCGCCGGACTACCCGCACCCTCGACCATCACGACTTCGTAGGCGTGCGACAGGCGCGCATGCGATTCCAGCACGGCCTGCATGGCCGTCGGCTTGTAGGCATGGTAGGCGCGCGCATCGAGATCCATGCGGACCTTGCCGTGGATAATGATCTGCGCGCCGGTGTCGCTGTTCGGCTTGAGCAGCACGGGATTCATGTCGGTGTGCGGCGCGAGGCCGGCGGCCTGCGCCTGCAGGGCCTGCGCCCGGCCGATCTCGCCGCCATCGGCGGTCACCGCGCTGTTGAGCGCCATGTTCTGCGGCTTGAACGGCACGACGCGCACGCCCTGGCGATGCAGCACGCGGCACAGGCCCGCTACCAGCGTGCTCTTGCCCGCATCCGAGGTCGTACCCTGGACCATCAGCGTACCGCGCAGGCCGGATGGCGCTCGCGGCATAACCGGCATGCACGCGGCATCGGCCGTCGACGCGGGAGCATCGGAGGCTTGTTCGGGAGGGTGCTCGGGAAAAGATGCAGAACGGCTTGGATTCATGCCGGGATTATCGCATTGCAACAGCCCGCCTGCTGTCGTCGCGAGGTGCTCCGGAAGACGCCGGCCCAACATCCATCCGGCCTGCCGTTCGTGCGTGCCGTACGGTCGACATCGCCGCTAGCCCGCATCCGGCCGGCCCGCTACAATGCAGGCATGCCTTCTCAACTGACCCTGGTGCTAGGCGGCGCCCGTTCCGGCAAGAGCCATTACGCAGAACAGCTGGCCGCCGAACATGCGGACGGTCCGGTCACATATATCGCCACCGCCCAGGCCGGCGACGAGGAAATGGCATTGCGCATCGCGCTGCACCGCGCCCGTCGCCCGGAAAGCTGGAAGCTCGTGGAAGAGCCCGTCATGCTGGGCGATGCCCTGTACGGCCATGCCACGCAGCAGGGTTGCGTGCTGGTCGACTGCGTCACGCTTTGGCTCAACAACCTGCTGTTCGGCGAACACCACACCTACCCCGAGACCGGCCTGATCACGCCGCCCGCGATCTTCAGCGAACAGATCGAGGCGCTCATGAGTGCGTTGCAGACGGCACCCGGCAAGATCATTCTCGTCAGCAACGAGATCGGCCTCGGCATCGTGCCGATGGGCGCAATGACCCGCTTCTATGTCGACGAGCTGGGCCGCCTCAACCAGCGATTGGCGGCACAGGCCGACACCGTGCGGCTGATGGCGGCCGGCATACCGGTCCCGGTCAAGGGCTAGCCCGTGGGTCTGACCATGATGACGCTGCTGGCCTGCGCCGGCGTGCTGGCCGACCGCGTATTCGGCGAACCCGGCCGCTGGCATCCGCTGGTCGGCTTCGGCCGCCTCGCCGGCTGGCTCGAACAGCGGCTGAACCGGCCCGCCACGCCCGCCGGAAAAATCGCACGCGGCCTGCTCGCCTGGGGCCTCCTCATCCTTCCTCCGGTCATTGGCACGGCGCTGTTGACCATCTGGCTGGCAGCGCAGGCATGGTGGCTCGCCGCCGTATGGCAGGTGTTGCTGCTGTATCTCGCGCTCGGCGCACGCAGCCTCGCCCAGCACGTCGCGCCGATCGCCGTGGCGCTGCGTGACGGCGATCTGCCCGCAGCACGCCAACTGACTGCCCGCATCGTGTCACGCGATACAGCCGATGCCGATGCTGCGGCACTCGCCAAGGCTGCGGTCGAATCGACACTCGAGAACGGCAACGATGCCGTATTCGGCGCACTATTCTGGTTCCTCGTCGGCGGCGCACCCGCTGTCGTGCTGTTTCGCCTCGCCAATACGCTCGATGCGATGTGGGGCTACCGCACGCCGCGCTTTCTGCATTTCGGCCGCGTCGCCGCGCGCCTCGATGATGCGCTGAACTGGCTGCCGGCGCGCCTCACTGCATTCAGCTACGCGCTGCTCGGCAACACCCGCCGCGCCCTGGCCTGCTGGCGCACGCAAGCGCCGCAGTGGTCCAGCCCAAATGCCGGGCCGGTCATGGCCAGCGGCGCTGGCAGCCTGGACGTGAAGCTCGGCGGTCCGGCGCGTTACCACGGCATGGACGAACAACGGCCGCCGCTCGGCCCGCAGGATGTCGCCGCCCCTGACGCAGACGACATCACGCGCGCACTGGCACTGGTGCGTCATGCGCTCTGGCTGTGGCTGGCCGTGTGCGTGGCGCTCTCGCTGATCATGCAGGGCATGGCGCGATGACCGCTCGCGAGATGCCGCCGCGCACGCCACCCGAGGCATTGTCCCCGCGCGCATCCATCACGCACGGCGGCAACCTGCACGCAGCGAGCGTACGTTTTGGCATTCCGTACGAGGCCTGGCTCGACCTGTCCACCGGTATCAATCCGCACGGCTATCCTGTGCCGGACATTCCGGCGGCGATCTGGAACCGCCTACCAGAAGACGATGACGGACTGGCCGAACACGCCGCGCGCTATTATGGTGCCGCGCATGCCCTGCCGGTCGCCGGTTCGCAGGCCGCAATCCGCGCACTGCCGTATCTGTTGCCGCGCGGCCGCGTCGGTATCGCCCTGCTGGGGTACAGCGAATACGCACCGGCATTCGCCCGGGCCGGGCATACGGTCATTCCCCTGACACCTGCGGACTTCACCGCGCATGCCGATACCCTCACCGCTGCTGGCACGTACGCGCTCGACCACCTCGTGGTGGTCAATCCCAACAACCCGGATGGACGGCTGATCGCACCAGAGCAGCTACGGATCTGGCATTGCGCCCTGGCGGCACGCGGTGGCACGCTGCTGGTCGACGAAGCCTTCATCGATTGCTTGCCGGATCAATCCGTCGCTGAACTGAGCGCGCAGCCGGGCTGCATCGTGCTGCGCTCGACCGGCAAGTTCTTTGGGCTGGCTGGCGTGCGCATCGGCTTCGTGCTCGCCACACCGGCGGTACTCGCGCAGTTGCACACGGCACTCGGCCACTGGTCCGTGAATGGGCCGGCACGGTGGATCGCGGCGCGGGCCATGGCTGACACCGCCTGGCAAAGCGCTACACGAACAGCCCTGCAGCAGGCCGGCACACGCCTCGGCACACTGTTGCGCAAGCATGGCCTGCCCGCCAGGGCAACCGCGCTATTCAGCTGGATCCCCGGACCCATGGCCGCAGCGTGGCAGACCACGCTCGCGCAGCACGCCATCTGGACGCGCTGCTTCCCGGCGATCGAACCGCATGCCATGCAGGACGATACCGCGTTGGCAGGACCCGAGCGTGATCCGGCTTCGCGCACAGATCTGAATGCCGCTTCCGGCGCGGAGCGCTACCGTGGACTCAATGGCGGACTCAGGATCGGCCTGCCCGGCAACGAGGCAGCATGGGCGCGTCTCGACGCCGCGCTCGGCACGCTCGCTGCGCGGCCCAATGCCCTGCCATCCACATGATTCTTCCAGTGCTGCTCTCATGATGTCCAAGCGTCTTTCTGCGCGGTCCGCGCGACTATCCGTCCTTCTCGCCGCCAGCCTGCTGTTCGCCGCCACGCCCGCGCTGCCTGCGCCAGTGAGCGTGGTAGACGATGCCGGCCACACGGTCACGCTCGCCCAGCCAGCCCGGCGCGTGCTGACGCTGTCGCCGCACACCACGGAACTGGTCTTCGCTGCCGGCGGCGGCGATCGTATCGTCGGCACCGTGACCTACAGCGATTACCCGCCCGCAGCACGCGACATTCCACGCGTGGGCGACAACAAGGCATTCGATCTCGAACGCATCGCCGCCATGAAACCCGATCTGGCCGTGGTGTGGCGGCACGGCAATGCGCAGGGCCAGCTCGCCGTGCTCGCTAAGCTGGGCATTCCGGTGTTCTACAGCGATCCGCGCCGGCTCGACCAGTTGCCGCTGACGCTCGAGCGCCTCGGCATGCTGGTTGGCACAGCCGACAGTGCGCACCGCGCGGCGACAGCCTATCGCCAGCGCCTGGCCGCACTACGCCAGACCTATGCGGGACGGCCGCCGGTGGTGGTGTTCTATCAGGTCTGGGAGCAACCGCTGATGACGCTCAACGGCGAACACATGGTGAGCGATGTGATGGCAGCCTGCGGTGGACGCAACCTGTTCGCGGCAGAAGCGCTGCTGGTGCCGACGGTCTCGACGGAAGCCGTCGTCGCGGGCAATCCTGAAGCGATCGTCACGGCCAGCATGGGCGCCACGCAAGCGTCGCGGCCGCTTGTCGATCTGCAGCACTGGAAACGCTGGAGCGGCATGACGGCGGTCCAGCGCAACAACCTGTTCACCATCGACGGGGACCTGATCAACCGGCAGGGGCCGCGCATTCTCGATGCCACGGAGATTCTGTGCAAGCAGCTTGATACGGCGCGCAGCCGCCGTCCGGCTGGCACACGCTAGCATCAGACTCTTCCGATCGACGCGCTCAACGATTCCAGACGCGCAAGGCAGCACCCTCGGCATCGAGCCGGAAGACGGTGACGGCGCCATACGCAAGTGGCCAGCCGAGTATGGTCTCGAGTGGCTCGCGCAGCCAGTGTGCCGCGAGCTGCCGGATCACACCAGCGTGCGTCACCACACCCATTGCCAGCAGGTCCGTGCGCGGCAATGCATCGGCCCACGCCGCCACACGCGCATGCATGGCGGCAGCACTCTCCCCGCCATGCCCCCGATAGCCCATGACATCGGCAGCCCAGGCATCGAGTTCCATGCGCGGGATCGCATCCCATGCCTGACCTTCCCACTGGCCGAAGTCGATCTCGCGCAATGCCGACACTTGGGCTGCACCCTGCGGAGCAAGCTGGCCGGCAAGCATCGCGCAGCGCTGCGCCGGGCTGGAGAACCAGCGTGCGGGCGACATGGCGAGCGTCCCGTCTGCCCGCAACGCCTTCAGCGTTTCCGTCAGATGCGCCATTGCTGGAACGCATGGCACGCGCGCCGGCACATCGAGACTGCCGTAGCATAGGCCCGGTGCGATTGCCGGCTCGGTGTGGCGGATCAGAACGACATCCATGCAGCCGCCATGAGCAGGATCGCCAGTTCAGCCAGTTGCTGGGCCATGCCGAGGCAATCGCCGGTATACCCGCCCAGCCGGCGCCGGAAGTAGCGGCCCAGCCAGAACCACAATGGCAGCAGCGCGAGCGGAATCGCCAGCGCCAGCGGCCATGGCAGGCCAAGCAGCGGTGCGCCGCCACATACGACGGCCATCGCCAGCGCCACGCCATGCAGCTCACTGGCAACCGGCTTGGCTTTGCCCTCGGGCCGCACGTACGGCAAGGTGCGCAGGTAGGCGATGGCAAACAGCCGGCTGGTGCCATGCGCCGCGACCATCGCCACGACGGCCAGCGGCGGCGGCAACGCCACCAGCGCCTGCCATTTCAGTGCAAGCACGACCAGCAGCGCCACCGTGCCAAATGTGCCGATGCGCGAGTCATGCATGATGCGCAGCGTGTCTTCGCGTGTATAGCCGCCACCGAAAGCATCCATGCTGTCGGCCAGGCCATCCTCATGGAAGGCGCCCGTGAGCAGCAACGTTGCCGCCATCGACAGCAGCACGGCAATGGGCGGTGTCCACAGATGCAGCGCTAGCCAGTAGGCGCCGGCCGCCACGGCACCGACCAGCAAACCAATCAGCGGAAAATAGCGCGCCGCCGCGTTCAGATAATGCGCCTCGTAGCCGACCCAGCGCGGGACCGGAATGCGCGTGAAGTAGGCAAGCGCCGTGAGTGCGTAGCGCAGTTCGCTGAACAGCCAGTGGATGCCGCTACGCACCGTATTCATGGTTGTGCTCCACTGCGGGCATTGTTCTGGTGATTGCCGCCTTGCTCGCCACTTTGCTCGCCACCTTGCTCGCTATGGTCCGTGCTGATACCCGCATCGGCAAACGTCGCCATCTCGTTCAGCATGCAGGCCGCCGACTGCACCAGCGGCCATGCCAGCGCGGCGCCCGATCCCTCGCCGAGCCGAAGATCGAGCGCCAGTAGCGGCATCGCGCCGAAATGCGCCAGCATGCGGCGATGACCGCGCTCATCCGAGCAATGCGAAAACACGCAATAGCGCAGCACGCCCGGCGACAGTGCTTCAGCGACCAGCAGCGCCGCCGAGGCGATGAAACCGTCGACAAGAATCACCATGCGCCGCGCTGCCGCTTCGAGGTATGCGCCGACCATCATGGCGATCTCGAAGCCGCCGAACTCGGCCAGCACAGCGAGCGGCTCCCGCGCCCGCGGCGCCCGTGCCAGCGCGCGCGCGAGAATGGCCTGCTTGTGCTGTACGCCGGCATCGTCTAGACCGGTACCGCGCCCGGTACAGGCGTCGATCGGCACGTCGCACAGCCGGCTCATCAGGCAGGCGGCCGACGATGTGTTGGCGATGCCCATCTCGCCGCAGCCGATCACGGTGGTACCCAGCGCTGCGTGATGGCGCACGCGCGCCATGCCGCCCGCAATGGCCTGCTCGGCCTGGGCAAGCGTCATTGCCGGCGCTTCGAGAAAGTTGCGTGTGCCGGCCGCTACAGGAATATTCACAAGCCGCTCATCCACACAATCGAGCACGCCGCGCACGCCGCTGTTGATGACCTCGAGCTGTATGCCGTGCTGGCGGGCGAACACATTGATGGCGGCTCCGCCCCGCAGGAAGTTGTACACCATCTGCATCGTCACTTCGGCCGGGAAGCGGCTGACACCGGTATCGGCAATGCCATGGTCGGCGGCAAACACCAGCATCGCGGGCCGGACCAGATCGGGCGTCAGGGTATTGCGGATCAGGCCGATCTGCCGGGCCAGCGCCTCGAGACGGCCGAGCGATCCCGGCGGCTTGGTCTTGAAGTCGATAGCCTGCTGCAGGCGCGTGGCCAATGCGTCATCAAATGCCGGCGCTGCCGGCCAGGCAACGGTACTCACAGTTCGACTCCGCGCTGCGCCTTGATGCCCTGCTGGAATGCATGCTTGACGACCGCCATGTCGGTGACCGTATCGGCGACATCGATCAGCTCCTGTGGCGCGCCACGTCCGGTGATGACCACATGCTGCATGGGCGGGCGGGCCTGCAGATCAGCGACGACCTGCGCAACATCGAGATAACGATACTTGAGCGCGATGTTCAGTTCATCGAGCAACACCAGCCCGATGGCCGGATCGCTTAGCAGCGTGCGGGCAACATCCCAGGCTGCGACAGCCTTCTCGATATCGCGCGTGCGATCCTGGGTCTCCCACGTATAGCCTTCGCCCATCACATGGAACTGGCATTGCTCGGCAAATTGTCGCAAGAACAGCTCTTCGCCCGTCGCGAACGCACCTTTGACGAATTGCACAACGCCAGTCTGCATGCCGTGCCCCATGGCGCGGATCACCATGCCGAAGCCCGAACTCGATTTGCCCTTGCCGTTGCCGGTAGTGATGACAATGACACCCCGCTCGTCGGTGGCGGCAGCAATCTTTGCATCGACTACCTCCTTCTTGCGCTGCATGCGCGCCGCATGGCGCTGGTTCAATGCATCGCTGTCCTGCGTGCTCATGAAGACTCCCGTGAATGATTGAAAATGGCGCAACCCCTGTGAAGACTAGCCGCACCGTATCCGCGCTGCTGGCTCCGTCGTCTATCTGCGTCGCATGATACCGGGCCCGGCCTAGGGCAATCTGCCCGGTACAGCCACCAGCGCGCTGTGGCCGCCTTCGCTGACCGTGATCATCGGTGTGCGCAAGGCGCGCGAACAATGTTCCGCCGTCAGCACCGCCTGCGCCGGCCCATGCAGCACGGTTCCATCGCCCGGCAGCAACAGGGCGTCGCTGCCATACGCACGTGCCAGGTTGACATCATGGATCGTCAGGACGATGGTCTTCCTATGCTCCCGTGCCTGCCTGCGCAACAGGTCGAGCACGGCGATCTGGTGATGCAGGTCGAGATGCGCCACCGGCTCGTCGAGCAGCATGAGTGGCGCCTGCTGGACCAGTGTCGCAGCCAGTGCGACACGCTGGCGTTCGCCGCCCGACAGTGTGCGGATGTCGCGTGATGCCAGGCTGTCGAGCGCCAATGCCGCCAACGCGGCATCGACGATTGCGGCATCTTCTGCCTGCTCCCACCCCCAGCCTGACTGGTGCGGATGACGCCCGATCA
Source organism: Imbroritus primus (assembly GCA_000272025.2). Lineage (GTDB taxonomy): Bacteria > Pseudomonadota > Gammaproteobacteria > Burkholderiales > Burkholderiaceae > Imbroritus > Imbroritus primus. Next base: position 313,768 of record AKCV02000026.1, on the reverse strand, counting down.
GCACAGCATCGCGCACCGGCATCGAAAACGTATCGTGCAGCGTTTGCGGCAAGAAAGCCCGCTGACGCGCCAGCGCTGCCGGCGCCATGGCATGCACATCCTCGCCGGCCAGCCGCACGTGTCCGCCCTGTGCAGGGCGCAGGCCAGCGAGCGTGGACAGCAAGGTCGACTTGCCTGCGCCATTGGGGCCGACCACGCACCACAGCGTGCCAGGCACAATGTCCAGTGTCAGCGGCGCGAGCAGCGTACGTGCACCGATGGCCAACCGCAGTGCATCAAGCCGCAAGGTGGCGGACGGAGAAACCGGAAGCGAATCGGCCTGCCGTGGTTTCATGGCCGCCTCAGCAACAGGAACAGGAAAGCCGGCACGCCCAGCATGGTGGTGATCACGCCGACTGGCAGTTGTGCCGGTGCGATGATGGTGCGGGCCAGCAGGTCGGCCAGCATGAGCAGCAAGCCGCCCAGCAATGCGGCGGCGGGCAATATCACGCGCTGGTCGTTGCCCCACGCCAGCCGTACCATATGCGGAACCAGTAGGCCGATGAAACCGATCGAGCCGGCCGCAGTCACTGCTGCCGCAGTGGCACACGACGCTGCAAGGTACAGCGACAGGCGCAGGGGAGCCACGGGCACGCCCAGCGCCCGCGCCACCGGCTCGCCCATCATGAGGACGTTGAGATGCCGTGCCTGCGGCAACATGGCGGTCAGCGCCAGGATCAAGACAGCCAGGCTGAGCCCGAAACGGTCGGCGCCGCCAAGATCGCCCGTGAGCCAGAACAGCATGCCGCGCAGCTGGGCTTCCGGAGCGATGGTCAGAATCAGGGTAATGAGCGCGCCCCAGCCGGCAGCCAGGATCACGCCCGTGAGCAGCAGGCGCGAGCCTGCCTCGTGAACGGTGGCATGGGCTTCGCCATGCCGGAAATCGCGCCGCGCGATCCACGCCACCAGCAGCATCGCCAATAGCGCGCCGGCGGCGGCGCTGAGGTTGATCCACAACCATGGCAGGGTCAACAGCATGGCCGAGAGCGCGCCGACGGCACTGCCGCCGGACACGCCAAGCACATACGGATCAGCCAGCGGATTGCGCAGCAGCACCTGCATGAGCGCGCCGGCCAGCGCCAGCAGGCCACCGCAGGCAAAGGCTGCGGCGGCGCGCGGCAGGCGCAGGTCGAGCACGATCGAGGTGGCCAGCGCATCGCCCTGCCCGGCCAGTGCATGCAGCACCGCGGACAGGTCGAGACGCACGCTGCCGAGCGTGAGCGAGGCAGCAAACGCCAGCAGGGCGCCCAGCGCCAGCGTCAGCCAGATCGACCATGCGCGCGCCATGCCTTACTTCGGCCGATAGGCCAGCGTCACCATGGCCGTGCGGCCCGGCGTGTTGTACGGATAGATCACCTGGTGGTCCTTGTCGAAGACATTGTCCACGCGTGCCGCGACGGACACTTCGGGCGTCAGTTTATAGCTTGCGCTCAAACCGAGCAGCCCATAGCCTCCAATCGTCCGGTTGCCATTCTCCTTGCGCTCGGCGGTGACGAACCAGTCCGCACCCAGTGTGAGGGGGCCGATGGTCCGGCTGACACCGAGATTGCCGAAGCGCTTGGCGCGGCGTACCAGCTGCGCGCCAGTATCCCGGTTCTCCGGATCCTGGAGGGTCACGCCGGCCTGGATGTCGAAACCGGCCACCGATCCGCGGTAGCTCGTCTCGATGCCACGCACCTGCGCACGGCCGACGTTGTACGGCGCAAACAATCCGCCCGGCCCGACGGCGTTAATGATCAGGTCCTGGTAGCGTGTGCGGAATGCTGTCACGCGCAAAATGCCGAGCACGCCGGTCGCCTGCACGCCGGCTTCGATGGAGCGCGCCCGTTCAGCGCGCAAGTCCGGGTTGCCGAAGCCAGGATAGAACAGCTCGTTGAAGGTCGGTGCGCGGAAGGCGTTGCTGGCATTGGCGATCAGCTTGAAAGTGTCATTGATCGCATAGCCATAGCCAGCGAAGTAACTGTTGGCGCCACCGAAATCCGAGTACTTGTCGCGCCGCGCATTCAGCTGGATCTGATGCGCGCCGAACGTTCCCTGATAGCCGCCGAACACGCTGTTCACGCGACGATTGTCGGCGGTGTAGGCACTGGTGTCGATGGACTGGCGCAGCAATTCCGTCCCGAACTGCAGCATCTGGCCCGGCAGGAAGGTGTAGTCGTTCTGCCACGTCAGTTGACGGGTACGGGTGTTGAAGGTGCCGTCGTGCACGCCATTGCGCGTGTTGCGGTTGCGGTCGTTGCCTTGCGCCAGTACCACGCGGGTCTTCCATTGATCGGTCAGCTTGCCGTTGACGAAGGCCGACAGCGTGCGCACCTGGTTGCGGCTTTCGTACTCGTCGGTCGGGCGGCCGAAGGCGCTGTCATAGCTGAGTTCGCTCCAGGTCTGGAACAGGCGCACGCCGGCTTCCCAGTCGGGCGTGAAGGTGTGCTTGAGCGAGGCCGACACGCTGGTGTTCTCGTAGCCGTTGTCATTCGGATTGACGTTCGGCACCTGGCGTTGATTGATGGCCGAGAAGCCGTCGGTCCGCAGGTGCGATACGCCTACATTGAACGCGGTATCGCCCACCTGGCCACCATAGTTTGCACTGGCGCGGCGCGTATCGTGGGTACCGTAGCTGACCTGCGCACTCGGCGCAGGCTTGCGGCCCTCGCCCGACTTGGTGAAGATCTGGATCACGCCACCGATGGCATCCGAGCCATACAGCGCCGACACATTGCCGCGCACGATCTCGATGCGGTCGATCTGGTCGGCCAGCAGGTCAGCCAGATTGGCATTGCCCGAGGTGGCCGAACTGATGCGTACGCCATCCACGAGAATCAGCGTCTGGTTCGAGTTCGCACCGCGCATGAACACACTGGTACTGGCGCCAAGGCCACCGCTCTGCGTCAGTTCGACGCCGGCTTCCCGCTTCAGTAGGGTACGCAGGTCGAGCGCCTGGCTACGCACGATCTCCTCCTGCGAGATCACCGTGGTATGCGGTAGCGCATCCTGCAGGCGCTGCGCCGAGCGCGACGCCGTGACCACGACGGGGCTCAATGCAGTTTCGGTTGGCTGGACTTCCTGTGCAGAGACGAACAGAGGTTGCACGCTGGCGAGCGCGCCCATGGCCAGGCAGAGTGGCCGGAGTGTGGAAATACCCATATTGTTGTGTGATGACGAAACGTCAGCCAGACCCGTTCCCCCGCGGATCTCCGGCAAAGAGGATGGCATGCGGCGCACCTGGCCGGGTCCATCCCGCTGTCGCTGGCCGGTATCCGGGCTGGCGAATCGCACCTTCGTGCCTACGTGACCGTCTTCCCGCGTGACCGCAGTGACATGTGGATCCCGTGCGCCACCCGGCGGTTGAACCGCCGATGCAGCATTCGCTTACCGTTGCGGGGGCAGCGCAGGTTGGCGCGCGCTCCTGGCGGAGCCGGCTTCCTGCTTCCCGTTTAACTGCGGGACAAGCCCGCGAGCACCAGTGACGGGACGGAGTGTAAGGCGGTCATGCTGGCGCGTCAACGCTGGCGCGGGATCGCTCCACGCCGATGCCGCATGTGCTCTGCAACCCATTGTTGCACCTTTTTTTGCTGCCTCGCGGAGCGCTTGGGCTAAAATCGAAAGCTCACACCGGAAGTGACAGCTATGCTCAACGAGATCCAACACCTCTCCGATACCCTCGGACGCATTCTGCTCCACGCCGACCAGTTGGCGGCGGACAACCAGCGCCTGCGCGCAGCGCTCGAGGAAGCCCAGGCCGATGCCGCGCGCATGCGCGAGGAGCGCGAGGCCATGACGGCCGACCGCGAACTGCTGAACGCCAAGATCGAGGAAGCGCAGCAGCGCATCCAGACCATTCTCGACAAACTGCCGACCGCGGCCGATACGCGCCAGCTCGATCTGCTGCAAGCCCCGACCGACGGCGGCGAGGCCCCCCGCTCCGGAGACACCGCATGAACCAGGCAACAGAACAACATTCGGATACCCGCCAGATCGGCGTCGAGATTGCTGGCCAGTCTTACAAGTTTGCCGTGGCGCCGGAACACGAGGCCGCCCTGCTCGAGGCCGCTGCACTGGTCGACGGACGCATGGCCAAGATCAAGGGCGGTTCCGCGTCGCGCGGCATCGAACGCGTCGCTGTGATGGCGGCCATCAGCATTGCCTCGGATCTCCTGAACCTGCAGCAAAAACAGGCCGAAGACAGCACCCTGCCGGTCGAGGCCATCCAGAATCGGCTGCGCGAATTGCAGGCGCGCGCTGACGAGGCACTGCGCCAATACGGACTCGATTGAGTTTCACTTGGGCCTGACGGGGATCGGGTGTATAGTATCCCCAAGGCTTCCGGCACCGAATCATCGCTCCCGCGCCATCCATCGTGGCAACATCGTTGCAATACACGACGGCCGTCGCGGCACATGATGCCGCCGGCACCTGAAGCTGCCATACTCGAACAAGCGTCGAACATGCGTCGAGCGAACGCCAGACAGGCGTGTTCCGGTATGACAGTTTCCCTGCCTGGTTCGCCAAGGTCATACATTCCTTGAACCGATAAGCAATGCTTGGTACGGGATCATGCATCGTGGGCGCGCGCGTCTCCCGTGACATAGCGTCAGGCTCGACCTGGGGCTCCCTGTCCGGCTGATGTACCCGAAATGATGCTACCGTAACCGCTCTGAACCATACTTGGGTTCAGGACTGTGGCCTAGCGGCCGAGGCGGGGACCCATCTCGAAGGCGGCAGCCTGCAAGCGCTGGCCGCCTTTTGTTTTTCCCGTCGCGCCGTGCTGCACGGCGCGCACGGCGGCCTCACCGGCACCGCTACGACGCGACCCGAACCGATGGCAAAACAAGAACAACAATTCTGGCTGATGAAGTCCGAGCCCGATGAAGCCAGCATCGATACGCTGCAGGCAGCGGGCACGCTGCCGTGGACGGGCGTGCGCAACTACCAGGCCCGCAATTTCATGCGCGACACCATGCGCCCTGGCGATGGCGTGCTGTTCTATCACTCATCGTGTCCTGAACCCGGCATCGCAGGTCTGGCGGAAGTCTGCTCGGGGCCCTACCCCGATCCCACCCAGTTCGATCCGGACAGCCCCTACTTCGATCCCAAGTCGCCGCGCGACACGCCGCGCTGGACGCTGGTGGACGTGCGCTTCATCCGCAAGACACCGCTCATCTCCCTGGCCGACCTGCGCGCGCATCCCGGCCTGGAGGAGATGATCGTCCTGCGGCGCGGCAATCGCCTCTCCATCACCCCTGTCACGCCGGCCGAATGGCGCATCATCACCCGTGAACTGATGCCCCGCGCATGACACCCCCGCTTTCTTCTCTCCCTCCGCGGCCTTTCCATGTCCCTCCTGCTCATCGTCAGTCTTGTTGTTCTCGGTTGCTGCACCGGCTTCCTCGCGGGCTTGCTCGGTGTCGGTGGCGGCATGATGCTCGTGCCGTTCATGACCATCCTCTTCACTGCCATCGGTTTTCCGATTGAAGCGGTGGTCCATATGGCCATCGCCACCTCGATGGCAACGATCCTGTTCACCTCGCTGTCCTCGGTCCGCGCGCATCACCAGCGCGGCGCAGTGCTGTGGCCTGTCGTCCTGCGCCTGGCACCCGGTATCCTGATTGGCGGGATCATCGGCGGCGGTGCGGTATTCGCGGTGCTCAAGACGGGCTACCTGTCGCTAGTGTTCGCCTGCTTCGTCGGGTTCTCTGCGTTCAAGATGCTGCGGTCCTCCAAGACCACCGTGACGCGCCAGATGCCCGGCACCGCCGGCATGCTCACGGCAGGCTCCGTGATCGGTTTCGTGTCGAGCCTCGTCGGCGCGGGCGGCGGCTTTATCTCCGTGCCCTTCATGACGTGGTGCAATATCGCTATCCACAATGCGGTGGCCACATCCGCGGCGCTCGGCTTTCCGATTGCCGTCGCCAGCGTGATCGGCTACGTATGGAGCGGCTTGCAGCAGACCAGCCTGCCGCCGGGATCGTTCGGCTACATCTACCTGCCCGCACTGGCCGCCGTCGCCTCCGCCAGCGTGGTCACGGCACCATTTGGTGCGCGCGTGGCACACAGCATGAACGTGGCACAACTGAAGAAGGCATTCGCCCTGCTACTGTTCTGCCTGGCGAGCTATATGTTGTACAAGGCCATTCGCACGCTGTAGGCACGACGGGGCGGCGGACTGCTTACAAATCGATACAAGGCCGCCACGCGTACGCTGAACGAACCTGCGTGGTGATCGTCTATCGTTGCACCACATGATAGGGAGCTCACCATGAAACACATGCTTGCCGCCACGCTGCTGGCCTCCAGCGCCGCTGTCGCCACCGCGCAGCCGGCCATGCCGATGGAACATGGCCGTGAACCGGCCGGTGTACTGAATCTCGACGCCCGCGCCACCACCGATGTACCGACTGACGTCGTCTCGATGACGCTGGCCGTGGAGCAGGAAGGCGCCGAACCCGGCCCGATCTCGGCAGCCCTGTCGCAGCGCGCACAACGCGTGATTGCAGAAGCCAAGCGTACGCCGGGCGTCACGGCCGAATCGGGCGGTTTCACCATCTATCCTTCGAACGACAAGAATGGCCGCATCAGCGCCTGGCGCGGTCGTGCCGAAGTGCGGCTCGAATCGAAGGATTTCGCGGCCGTATCAAAGCTGGCGGGCGAGCTGGCCAGCCAGATGCAGGTGCAGAACATCGCCTTCTCGCTGTCGCGCGAAGCGCGTGATGCAGCTGAAAGCAAGTTGATCGACGAAGCCATTGCGTCGTTCAAAACCAAGGCCCAGCACACCGCAAAGGCCTTCGGCTACGGCAGCTATACCATCCGCAATGTGCATGTCGGACAAGCCGGCGCGGTGACGCCGATGCCGCGCGCCTACATGGCCAAGACCATGGCGGCCGAAGCCATGGCTGCGCCCGTGCCGGTCGAAGGCGGCAAGGCCCAGGTGACGGTGACCGTGTCTGGCTCGGTGCAGATGCTGCGCTGATCGCCGCAACATTCCGCCAGCAAAAAAGCCCGCATGCGCGGGCTTTTTCTTTGGGGCCACGAGAAAAAGAACTCAGGCCGCGTAACGGTCCCGCAGCACGTTCTTCTGCACCTTGCCCATTGCATTGCGCGGCAACTCGTCGACCACATGCACCTGCTTGGGCACCTTGAAGTTGGCGATGCGGCCCTTGAGCGCGGCAATCACGGCCGACGGCTCCATCGTGACGCCGGACTGACGGACCACCACGGCCACCACCGCCTCGCCAAAATCGGGATGCGGCACGCCGATCACCGCGCTCTCCACCACACCTGGCAGGTCGTCGATGAAGCTCTCGATTTCCTTGGGATAGACGTTGTAACCGCCCGAGATGATCAGGTCCTTGCTGCGGCCGACGATGGTCAGATAATCGTCGGGCACGGTGCGGTCGCCGATCGCACCGCCGAAGCGGCCGACGTCGCCCGTCTTGAACCAGCCATCGGCCGTGAACTCTTCCTTGGTCTTTTCTGGCATGCGCCAGTAGCCGGAGAACACGTTCGGGCCGCGCACTTCCACATTGCCGATCACACCCGGCGCGCAGGCCTTGCCTTCGCCATCCACCACGCGCACCGACACGCCCGGCAGCGGCTTGCCGACCGTGCCGCCAATCCGCTCGCCATCCTTGGGATCGTACGGATTCGACACCAGCATCACAGTCTCGCTCATGCCATAGCGCTCGAGGATCGTCTGGCCCGTGCGCGCCTTGAACGACTCGAAGGTTTCCATCAGCAACGGCGCCGAACCCGAGACGAACAGGCGCATGTTCTCGCACGCCAGTTCATCAAAGCGCGGCTCGGCCAGCAGGCGCACATAGTACGTCGGCACGCCCATCATCACAGTGGACCGCGGCAGATGCTTGAGTGCCTGCGCGACATCCAGCTTTGGCAGCCAGATGGTCTTGGCGCCCGCGAGCAATGCACCGTGCGAGGCAACGAACAGGCCATGCACATGGAACAGCGGCAACATATGCAGCAGCACGTCGTCGCTGCGCCAGCCCCACGCCTTGTGCAGGACCTTGGCGTTGGACGACAGATTGCCATGCGACAGCATCGCACCCTTGCTTCGGCCAGTGGTACCCGAGGTATAGAGGATCGCCGCGAGATCGGCATCCTTGCACGCCACCGTAGTGAAGGCGCTGGAGTGCTCGGCGGCGCGCTGCAGCAGCGAGCCGGTGCGGTCCTCGTCGAGCGTGAAGACATGACGCGTACCGAGACGGAACGCGAGCTTCGATACCCAGCCAAAGTTCTTGCTCGAACACACCACCACGGCCGGCTCGGCATTGCCGATGAAATACTCGATCTCCGCTTCCTGGTATGCCGTGTTCAGCGGCAGGTAGACATAGCCGGCGCGCAGCGTGGCCAGGTAGAGAAATAGCGCCTCAGGCGATTTCTCGACCTGCACCGCGACACGCGAGCCTTCCGGCAGGTCGAGCGCGCGCAGCAAGTTCGCCAGCTTGGCGGTGGCGCGGTCGAGGTCGTCCCAGCTGTAATACAGGCCATCGTGAGTTTCGATGCAGCAGCGTTGACGATCGTCGGGAAAGGCTGCTTCGAACAGGGCGTACAGGTTGGCGTTCATGAGTCAGTCGATGTGAAGTTGCGGCTCCAGGGCCGGTCGAAAATAATCAGCGGCCCACAAAACGCGGCAACCGCTTGTCAAGAAAAGCGCGAATCCCTTCAGCGTGATCGGCAGTGTCGCAGTATGCAAAGCACTGATCAAGCTCCTCGGCCGTCAGGGGCTCGACCGCGGGGCCCAGGCGCTCGATGATCCGTTTGTTGAAGCGCGCCGCCAGCGGCGCACCCTGTGCGATCCGTTGCGTGGTCAGGCTGATTTCTCGCGCCAGTTCGCCGTCGGCCACGACACGCGTCAGCAGCCCTTTCTGCAGGGCTTCACGCGCGCCGAACACACGGCCTTCGAGCAGGATTTCCAGCGTCACCGCACGTCCGGCCAGCGCCAGCAGCCCCGCCAGTTCATCTGGCGCCATGGGAAAGCCGAGGCGGTTGATTGGCACGCCAAAACGCGCCGATGCCGTGGCGATGCGCAGGTCGCAATGGCAGGCGATTTCGAGTCCGCCACCGACACACACGCCATCGATTGCCGCCACCGTCGGATGCGGGCAATCACGCACGGCCTGCAGCGCCGGCTTGATGATGTCGAGGTGATAGGCGCGCACACCGGCACTGCCATGGCGCACCTCGGGAAACTCGGCAATGTCGGCACCAGCGGCAAAGTTGCCGCCGGCGCCGCGCACCACGATGCAGCGCAGCGTCTCGTCCGTCGACAGACGTTCGAAATGCTCGCGCAGGCCGCGCCACATGGCGACGCTGATGGCGTTGAGGCGGTCCGGGTGAAACAGCGTAACCGTGGCGATGTCGCCATCGCGCATCACGGTCACGCTGCCGCCTGGCGGGTGCAGGTCGATGGTACGCATGCTCAGTCCAGTTTCGCGCCGGAGGCCTGGGCCACCTGCGCCCAGCGTTTCACTTCGCTACCCACGAACGCCGCAAACTGTTCCTGGCTCAGGTTCGGCGTCTCCGAGCCGTTGTTAAGCCACGTCTGCTTCAGTTCCGGCGTCGCCAGGGCCTTCTGGACTTCGCTGTGCATGCGCTCGACAATCTCCTTCGGCGTGCCTTTCGGTGCGAACACGGCATACCACGTCGAGACCTCATACCCCGGCACGCCGGCTTCCGCAGCTGTCGGCACATTCGGGAAGGCCGGCGAACGGCGCGGCGCGGCCACGGCCAGCGCCTTGATGCGGCCGCTGCGGATATGCTGCGCGGACGAACCCAGGCCGTCGAACATCAGGTCTACCTGTCCCGCGATCAGGTCCGACAATGCCGGTCCCGCGCCCTTGTAGGGAATATGCGTAATGAATGTCTTGGTAATGCCCTTGAACTGCTCACCCGCCAGATGATGCGAACTGCCGTTGCCGGCGGAACCGTAGTTCAACTTGCCCGGGTTCTGCTTGGCATAGCGCACCAACTCCTGCAGCGTCGAAACCGGCACCTTGGGATTGACGACCACGACCTGCGGTGGCGTGGCGATCAACGCGACCGGAATGAGATCCTTCTCGATGTCATAGTCGAGCTTCTTGTACATGGCTGGTGCAATGGCGTGATGCGCTCCGCCGATCAGGAAGGTGTAGCCATCCGGCGCTGCCTTCGCCGCCAGGCTGGCACCCAGCGTGCCACCCGCACCACCACGGTTGTCGACCACGAACTGCTTGCCGGTCTGCTTGCTCAGCTGGTTGGCCAACGGGCGCGCGAAGGCATCGGTACCGCCGCCCGCCGGGAACGGCACGATCACCGTCACGGGCTTGGCCGGCCACGGATCAGCGGCAAGAACAGAGGCAGGGGCAGCCACGGCACCGCACAGCACGGTCGCGGCGCCCAGCAAAAGCTGACGTCGTTTCATCACATTGTCTCCAGATTATTGGAATTATCTTGATGCAACTGCTTACAGCACCGACTGCAACTACAGCAACTTGGCAATCGCGCGTCCGATGCGCGGACTGCCTTCGCCCAACTGCGCCAGATTGTCATCGAGCGCATCGAGTTCATAGAGATAGTTCACCATCATTCCACATGACTGCGCACGCCCCTTCTTCGACGCATCGGCCTGCCAGTTGAGACGCTCCATCTGTGCCCCATTCCCGAGATGGAAACGCGCGACCGGATCGACCGGCAACGTGCCATCGCGAACCTTGACGAGATAGTGCGCTGCCAGCGCAATGCCGACCGCCTGCCGCGCCGCCGCCTGCTCGGCATCGCCCTCTTCCGACTGCAGCCAGGCCAGCCAGTCCTGTCCTGCCGCTTCCTTGCCGCGCACCTGACGGTGACGGACCAGGGACCGTACCGCGAACACATCGTCGAGCTGCGACGCGGACTGCTTGCGCAGCCAGTCGGCAAACCCGGGGATCGGCGAGAGCGTGGCGAACTGCTTGAGCTTGGGAAACTCGTTCTGGATTTCCTCGATCACGCGCTTCAGCAGGAAATTGCCGAAGCTGACGCCGCGCAGGCCGGTCTGCGTATTCGAGATCGAGTAGAAAATGGCCCAGCGTACTTTCTTCAGATCCTCGAGCGGCGCGGCTTCGTCGAGCAGCGTCTGCACGTTGCCAGCCATGTCCGGCACGAAGGCCACTTCGACAAAGATCAGCGGCTCGTCCGGCAGGCGCGGATGGAAGAAGGCGTAGCAGCGGCGATCGGAGTCGAGCCGGTTGCGCAGATCGGCCCAGGAGGCGATCTCGTGCACAGCCTCGTAGACAATCAGCTTCTCCAGCAGCGAGGCCGGCGAGTCCCAACTGATGCGACGCAACTCCAGCAGGCCAACATCGAACCAGTTCGAGAACAGGCCTTCGAGGTCTTCATCGAGCGGCTTGAGTGCGGGAATCTGCTTGCGCGCACGCAGCATATCGGCACGCAGTTGCAGCAGGAAGCGCAAGCCCCCACCGGCTGCCAGCCCGTTGAGGCGCTTGAAGAAACGGATACGCGCATGCGACAGTGCCTGCGTCAGCTGCGAAACGCCACTGCGCGCACCGTCACTGCCCCCGGTCTCGGCAGCCACTTCGGCCAGCACGGCCAGCATCGCCTGGCGCAGGTCCGCATCGGCGGCCGTATAACGGTCGCGCCATTCGCGCGCCGCTTCGTTGGCGGCAACATCGGTGAGGCGCGCATCGAAACAGCGGCGCAACTGCTCGCGCATGCGCCGGATCTCGCGCGGCGACAGTGCAACCGGCGCGGCCATAGGCGCGGCTTCCTTTGCCGGCACATCGACCTTGCGGGTCCACCACTTGCCAAGGCGGGACAGCAAGGTGCCTGATGACTCGGGAACGGAAACAGGGATCTTCATATCGACTTCAGCTACCTCGGGCGCGCTCATGACACTCTCACTCATCGGACGTCGTAGATGCCGCAAGCGTCAGGCGCCGCTTGCGTGAATGGGGCAGCACGGGAGCGGAAGGATGAGCCGTCGAGTCCGTCGCGGCGGCGCCCTCGGTCTCACCATCCAAGACCCGCAACGCCACGCGTTGGTTCAGAAGGTGGGTTTTCATCAGCGCTTCCGCGCGCACCGGATCACGCTCCTTGAGCGCGGCAAACACCGCCAGGTGCTCGGCGCACGACTGCGCCATCCGGCCGGGTAGCATCAGGCTCTTGTGGCGGGACAGGCGCAGCACCTTGCGCAGGTCGTCGATCACCCCGCTCAGCCAGACGTTGCCGGCAAGCCGCTGAATGGTTTCGTGGATTTCGTAGTTGGTTTCGTAGTACGCGTCGATCTCGCCGGCCTCGGCATGCCGGCACAGCTTGGCGTGAGGCGCTTCAAGGGCTTGCAGGTCGGCATCCGTGGCACGCGTGGCTGCCTCAAAGGCGCACCGCCCCTCCAGCAATGCCATCAGTGGAAAGATGTCGTCGAGATCACGCTCGGTGAGCGCATTGACAAAGCAGCCGCGACGCGGCTCGAGGCGCACCAGCCCCTCGGAGGCGAGCACTTTGAGGGCCTCGCGCAACGGCGTGCGGGAAATGCCCATGACCTCCACCAGCCGCAGTTCGTCGATCCATGCGCCCGGGGCCAACTCCTGGGCATCGATCATTTGCCGCAGCCGGTCTGCTACCTCTTGGTACAACGCCTGCCGGACGATTCGCATGCCTGCTCCCTGATTCGTTATTCATAATTATGAATAATTAATGCAAATAAGCAAGCAGTAAAATCCCGGATGGCAGGATCGGTGGCCGAGCGGGTCTAGGGTGGGTGGAACATGGTCACAGCACCTGGGGCCTGGGCTCTGGGCTCTGGGCTCTGGGCTCTGGGAATCGGGAATCGGGAATCGGGAATCGGGAATCGGGAATCGGACTGTGAGCCCTCACCATGCGCACGGTAACGCCGCGGCTGGCAAAGGCCGGCCTTTGCGTGACTACGCTTCTGCCCTGCTTGTGCCCTATACCCTCCGCGACACGCGCGTCCGCGCCAGCGCCGCCTGCCGCTCGGCCTCCGCCTGTTCCGCCTCTTCATCGGCCCGCACATCACGCTCGGGATCACCGATGGCGCGACGGGGCCGCCGGCCGGTCTGGCGGGGCATAGTTGGGAGATGGGCCAGCAAGGCCGCCATCGCAGCGGGGGAAGGCACGGATTGCAGCATGTCGGGCACCGGGAGGGCTGGGGCTTCCACCAGCACCCTGGGCAACGTTTCGCTGGCGTTGTCACGCATCAGCACGCGCCGCAGTGGTGATGCGAAACGCGACAACAAACCACTCCCACCATTGACCGTGGAGACTTCGGTCCGCAATGCCACCGCGTCGCGGTCGGTCTCCGCGGCCTGACAGACAGCATCCTGCCCTGCCAGCGGCATGGGCACCGGTTGGCGTAAGGTGGGCAGTACAGTGAGAACGTCACGCTGGAATGCGGTACGCGCGGCCGGCGCGGGCGCCGCATACTGGCCGTTGTCGACGGCCGGGCGCGCCGCTGGCGGCAGATCCGCCACGTCACTATTGCGTTTCGGTGTGCCGCTGTCAGGCTGGGAAGCTGGATGGGGCGATGCCCCGATCGTCGTCATGCGGGCTCCTGGCGAGGGCGGGCAGATGCCCGTCCTGTTCAGTGACCGTAGCATGGCGATCGTTCCATGCACGGTTCCAACCACCCCACATCGCGCCCCACATCGCGCCTCAAGTGCGCCTCAATCGTGCCTCATGCGCCGGAGGAAGGCGCCGGTGCGCGCCGGTACGCCCACGCCATCATGGCAATGCCGGCGGCGATCATCGGCAGGCTGAGCAGCTGCCCCATCGATAGGTTAAGCGCCAACAGGCCGAGGTAGCTGTCAGGCTCGCGGGCGAATTCGGCGATAAAGCGGAAGAAGCCGTAGCCCGCGAGGAACGCCCCGGACACCGCCCCGACGGGCCGCGGCTTGCGGGCGAACAGCCACAGGAGAACGAACAGCGCCACGCCTTCGCCGGCAAACTGGTACAGCTGCGAGGGATGACGCGCGATGCCGTCGCCGGCCTGCGGAAACACCATGCCCCACGGCACATCGGTGGGGCGCCCCCACAGCTCGCCGTTGATGAAATTGCCGAGGCGTCCGGCCGCCAGTCCGCACGGCACCATCGGCGCGATGAAATCGGTGACCTGCAGCCACGAGCGCTGGCGGGCCCGCCCGAACAGCCACATGGCGACGACCACGCCGAGAAAGCCGCCATGGAAGGCCATGCCGCCTTCCCACACCTTGAACAGGTCGAGCGGGTTGGCCACGTAGTAGGAGGGCTTGTAGAACAGCACGTATCCCAGCCGCCCGCCCAGGATCACACCGAGCACGCCATAGAACAGCATGTCGTCCAGATCGCGCGCCTGCCAGCCCTGTGCCGCGATATGCGGCTGGCGGATGCGCAGGCGTCCGAACCACAGGAACATGACGAAGGCCAGCAGGTACATCAGGCCATACCAGTGAATCGCAAGCGGGCCGATCTGCACGGCGATAGGGTCGAACTGAGGATGGGTCAGCATAAGCGCAAGGCAATTGTCAGAATCGGAAAGCAGCATGGACCGTTCACCAACGGCCATGCCACCACACGAAGGCATTGGACCACGTCACGATGACATGGTGCGGGCAATCTCCACAAATGATTGCAGCGCAGGCGTCATGGCCTGCCGCCGCCATATCAGGCCGGTTTCCACATATGGCGTCACATGCGGCGCGACATCTGGCGACAGGTCGAGATAGCGCACGCCTGTGCGACGCAGATGGCGCAGCGATTCAGGCACCAGGGCCACGCCCATGCCCGCGGACACCAGGCTGACGATGGTCTGCATCTGGATCGCCTCTTGCCCCACGCGCGGTGTCAGCCCCTGCGCCGCATAGCAGCCCGTAATGATGTCATAAAACGCGGGCGCGCTCCGGCGCGGAAACAGGATCAGCGGCGCATCGGCCGCCTCGGCCAATGCCACCTCGCCACGACGCAGGCGTGCCTGCCCGTGGCGCGACGCCGGCCGCCATCCTTCCGGCACTGCCAGCACCAGGCGCTCGCGCGCCAGCGGCAAGTAATCGAGCGTGGCCGGAAAACTGACCGGCTGCGGCGGAATGACGAGGCCCGCATCGCTTTCGCCAGCGAGTAGCGCATCGATCTGCACGTCGCTGGTGGCTTCGCGCAATTGCAGGGACACATCGGGATGCCGCTCCCCGAACTGACGCAACAGACCGGGCAGGATGCCGTAGTCGGCGGTACTGACGAAGGTCAGGGTCAGCGAGCCGGTTTCGCCGCGCGCCAGCCGCTGGGCGAGTGCCGGCAAGGCGGCAGCGTCGGCCAGCACGCGCCGGACCTCGGGCAGCCACTGTGCACCCACGGCTGTCAGGGCCACCGAGCGACGCGTGCGCGCAAACAGCTGCACACCCAGTTCCTGCTCTAGGGCCTGAATCTGCTGGCTCAGTGGTGGCTGGGTCATGGCGAGGCGTTCGGCGGCGCGGCCGAAATGCAGCTCCTCGGCCACGGTAACGAAGTAACGTAACTGCCGCAAGTCCATTGATATGTTTTTCAACTCAATATAGCCTGAATAATATATTGGACATGCAATAGCGCAAGCGCCATCCTGCAGATTCCCCCAGGAGGACGCCATGCCCCACAACAAACGCTCCAGCCATGTCACGCAAGGCGTGGCACGCTCGCCGAACCGGTCGATGTACTACGCGCTCGGCTACGAGAAAGAGGATTTCAACAACCCGATGGTCGGCATTGCCAACGGCCATTCGACCATCACGCCCTGCAATGCCGGCCTGCAGAAGCTGGCCGATGCCGCCGTGGCCGCCGTCAGGGATGCCAGCGCCAATCCGCAGATCTTCGGCACGCCGACGATTTCCGACGGCATGTCGATGGGCACGGAAGGCATGAAGTATTCGCTGATCTCGCGCGAAGTGATTGCCGATTGCATCGAGACCTGCGTGCAGGGCCAGTGGATGGATGGCGTGGTGGTGATCGGTGGCTGCGACAAGAACATGCCGGGCGGCATGATCGCGTTGGCCCGCACCAACGTGCCCGGCATCTATGTGTACGGCGGCACCATCAAGCCGGGGCACTGGAAGGGCAAGGACCTGACCATCGTATCGTCGTTCGAGGCCGTCGGCGAATTCACCGCGGGCCGCATGAGCGATGAAGACTTTGAAGGCATCGAGAAAAATGCCTGCCCCTCGACCGGCTCATGCGGCGGTATGTACACGGCCAATACCATGAGCTCATCGTTCGAGGCGCTCGGCATGTCGCTGCTGTATTCCTCGACCATGGCCAACCCGGACCAGGAAAAAATCGACAGCGCCGCCGAATCGGCGCGCGTACTCGTGGAGGCGATCAGGAAGGACATCAAGCCACGCGACATCATCACGCGCCGCTCGATCGAGAATGCCGTGGCCGTGATCATGGCCACCGGTGGCTCGACCAATGCGGTACTGCATTATCTCGCCATCGCGCGTGCTGCCGAGGTCGAATGGACCATCGACGATTTCGAGCGCATGCGCAAGAAGGTGCCGGTGATCTGCAACCTCAAGCCCTCCGGCCAGTACGTGGCCACCGACCTGCACCAGGCCGGCGGCATTCCACAGGTGATGAAGATCTTGCTGAACGCCGGCCTGCTGCATGGTGACTGCCTCACCATCACCGGCCGCACCCTCGCCGAAGAACTGGCGAGCGTGCCCGATCAGCCGCGTGCCGATCAGCACGTGATCATGCCCATCGACAAGGCGCTCTACGCGGAGGGACATCTTGCCGTGCTCAAGGGCAACCTCGCGCCGGACGGCGCCATTGCCAAGATCACCGGCCTGAAGAACCCTGTCATCACGGGACCGGCGCGCGTCTTCGACGATGAAGACAGCGCCATGGCCGCCATCCTCGGCGACCAGATCCACGCTGGCGACGTGCTCGTGCTGCGCTATCTCGGTCCGCAGGGCGGCCCCGGCATGCCGGAAATGCTCGCGCCCACTTCGGCCATCATCGGCAAAGGTCTCGGCGAATCTGTCGGCTTCATCACCGATGGCCGCTTCTCGGGCGGCACGTGGGGCATGGTGGTCGGTCATGTCGCGCCTGAAGCGTTTGTGGGCGGCACCATCGCCCTGGTACAGGAAGGCGACTCGATCACCATCGATGCCCATCAGCTCAAGCTGCAGCTGAACGTCAGCGAGGAAGAACTGGCCAGGCGCAAGGCGGCATGGCAGCAGCCGGCCCCGCGCTATACCCGTGGCGTGCTAGCCAAGTTCGCCAGGCTGGCGCTACCGGCCAATGAAGGGGCGCTCACGGGCTGACCGTCCTGGCGGCCGATGCAGCGGGGCACACGTTGCGCGGCAACACGCTCTCTGTCCGGCAGCCCTGCCCGGCTCCCCGGCTGCGGCCGCAATCACACCGCGTGAGGTACGGCTGCCGAGCTACTGCCGAGAGGCCGCAAGCATGCCGGGATCACGCATTAACGGACGGAATCCCAGCAGACCAAGCATCGGCCCCATTAGCAGCAACCAGGCCGAATCGAGAGCCCATCGTTCGAACAGCGACGTAACGATGGCAATCGATACCACCGTGATGGCAAAGCCAAGCGCGTTCTGGATCGCCAGCGCGCTTCCGACCAGGCCGGGTGGACAGGCCTGCGCGGAAATGGCTGAGAAATGCGGTGAGTCGGCAACCACGGCCGCACCCCACACGACCATCAGCACCAGCAAGGCTGCCGGCGGCAAGCTGCGCCAACCAAAGACGAACACCAGTCCGCACAACCCCGACAGGGCCAGCGCGGTCGCCGCCACGCGTACACTGCCCTGGCGGCGCGACAGCACGCCACCCAGCAGGCTGCCCAGCGCTCCTGCCGCAATCACCAGAAACGCCAGCCCCGAGGCGCCGCCAAAGGGCACTGCGGCCGCGACACCGGACTGCAACAGATAGAGCGGCACCACCGTCCAGAACGCGTAAAGCTCCCACATGTGCCCGAAATAGCCCAATGCCGAGGCACGAAATGCCGGCCGCCGGAAAGCTGCGAGCACCGCGCCGGCATGGACATCACGTGTGCCCGGGCGGCCTCCCTTCGGCAGATGGGGGCCGTCGCCAAGCCAGCCAATCAGCAACGCGCCGAATATGGCGAGCACCGAGGATGCGCCGACCACAGCCTGCCACGGCAGGCCGCCGCTCCCCGCCTGCAGCAGGTGCGGTAACGCCGTGCCGAGGGTCAGCATGGCCACCAGTTGCGCCAGCGCCGCGCCGGTGCCGTGCGGGGCCCAGCTGACGATCAGCTTCATGCCGAGCGGATAGATACCGGCCAGCGACACTCCGACCAGGAAACGGCACAGGATGGCGACAGGCAGGCCAGCGGCGAGAAAGGCGAAGGCCGCATTGCTGGCGCCGCCGGCAATGGCGGAGACGATGAAGATGCGGCTGGCAGGAAAGCGGTCAGCGATTCCGCTAAGGGAGATGCCCAGTGTGCCGACAATAAAGCCCAGCTGCACGGCATTGGTCAGCCAGCCGAGTGCGGCCGGCGAGAGTTGCCATGCGGCCATCAGCTCGTGCGCCACACCGTTGGCGCTGAACCATAGGGACGTACCGAACAGTTGCGCCAGGGCGATGGTCCACACCGGACCCAGCCAGCCGATCAGCCCACGCCCCATCCCACCTCTCCTTCGTTTCGACTGCAGGGCGCCGTGGCCAGCCCCGCCGCGCTGCACGACGTAGTGCACGATACAGGTGGGTGACAGCCGGCTGCCATCAAGACCGTAAGCGCGCCTCCAGCCAGGTCTCAAGGCGAGCCTGCAGGGTAATCGTCAGATGGACTGACAGTGTTTCCACCAGCTGATCGGAAAACTGGCGCAGCGTGGCGTGTACCGCTTCCTGGCATTCGGCCTCGATGATGGCCGGCCAGGTGGCGCGGAACTGCTGCAGGATGTCCTCGGCGGCGGCGGGCGGGCTGGCTGCCTCGTTGCCGGACAATGCCATGCCGGCCGGTGATTGCGGCAATTCGCGATGGAACGGTTGCGCCAGCATATCAATCGACATGCTGGCGGCAGACATGGTCTCGGACTGCGCCGACATGGACGACCCCGGCGGCACGACAGATGCGGTGGCGTCAGACGGCACCTCAGGATCGACGGCCGGCGTCTCGGTCAGATCGACAACCTCGGTCAGCAGTGGAATACCGTCGCCATCCGGCCGTGATGCAAACCCGTTCATGCGTTGCGTCCCCCATTCCCTATGTCATGATGCTCGAGCGGATAACCATGATCGCGGTAATGCTTGTAGCGCTGGCGGCCAGCCTGCACCGCCCCGGGATCGGCACCCACCACTTCGATCATGCGCGTGAAGCGCGCGAACAGCGCGGGAGGTTCATCCAGCAGGTTGATCAGCAGGTCGTGATGGGGCACGTCATCGAGCGTCTCGGCCAGGATGATCGGCGTCGCCGCGACCATCTCCGGCTTGGCCGATCCCAGCCGGCAGTGCGGCAGGAAGTCGAGCTGGCTGAAATTCCACAGCATGCCGTCGAGGCGCGCCAGATCCTCACGCGCGCCATGCACTACCATGCGGTTGCCGGCCCCATAGGCCTTGCGCACCAGCCGGCACACGTAGCCCAGGCGTTCCGGCACGTTGCTATGGAAATCAATACGCGTCATCCCCCCGCTCCGCTCAGCCTGCGCGCTGGATCAGGAACTCGGTCAGCAACGGCACCGGGCGGCCGGTGGCGCCCTTGGCCTTGCCGCCGCTCTTCCATGCTGTGCCCGCGATGTCGAGGTGGGCCCAGTCGTACTTCTCGGTAAAGCGCGCCAGGAAGCAGGCAGCCGTCACGCTGCCAGCCGGACGTCCGCCGATATTGGCGATATCCGCGAAATTGGAATGCAGTTGCTCCTGGTAGGCATCGTCGAGCGGCATGCGCCAGGCGGTATCGAGCATCGTCTTGCCTGCCTTGAGCAGTTCCTCAGCCAGCGCATCGCTGCGCGCGTACAGGCCGCTGTTGACGTGGCCAAGCGCAATGATGCAGGCCCCCGTCAGCGTGGCGACATCGACCACCGCGGCCGGCTTGAAGCGCTCGGCGTAGGTCAGTGCATCGCACAGGATCAGGCGGCCTTCGGCATCGGTATTGAGGACTTCGATGGTCTGGCCAGACATGCTGGTGACCACGTCGCCCGGCTTGGTGGCGCGGCCGCTGGGCATATTCTCGCAGGTCGGCACGATGGCGACCACGTTGAGCTTGAGCTTCATCTCGGCGGCCGCCTGGATGGTACCCAGCACCGACGCAGCACCGCACATGTCGTACTTCATCTCGTCCATGCCTTCGCCGGGCTTGAGCGAAATGCCGCCGCTGTCGAAGGTGATGCCTTTGCCAACCAGCACCACCGGCGCCTGGCGCGACTTGGCGAGACCGGCCGCACCGTTGTACTGCAGCACGATGAACTGCGGCGGCTCCTCAGTGCCCTTGGCCACGGCCAGGAAGGAACCCATCTTCAGGGCTTCCAGCTGCTTGCGGCCCAGCACCTCGACCTTCAGCTTGTACGCCTTGGCGATGCCGCGCGCAGTATCGCCGAGATAGGTCGGCGTACAGATATTGGGAGGCAGGTTGCCGAGATCCTTGGCAAGGTCCATGCCGCTGGCGATGGCCGCACCGCGCATGGCAGCCGTGGCAGCCGCCTTGGCCGATGCAGCATCGGTAGTCAGCACCACCTTGCGCAAACCGCGCGTGTTCTTGTCGCGCTTGCTCTTGAGCGCCGGATGGCGATCGGCGAAGCGGTAGGCCGCCTCGCGCATCAGCATCGTGGTCAGTTGCACGCCCCAGGGAATGTCCCGGTCGCGCGCCGGGTGCTCCGTCAGGCACCACACGATGTTCGCCGCGCTGGTACCAGCCAGGGCCGCCAGCGCCGCACGGGCAGCGTCGGCAAATGCCTTGTCGCCGAATGCAGCCTCCTTGCCGAGGCCCACGAGCAGCACACGGGCCGCGCCGATGCCGGCGATATCGTGCTGCAGCGTGCAGGTACCGGCCTTGCCTTCGAAATCCCCGAGCTTGATCAGGCGGCTGACCAACCCCTTGGTGGCCATATCCAGCGCCTTGGCCGCCGCGGACAGGTTCTGCCCCTCGAATACGCCGATCACCAGGCAATCCGTCTTGGTGGCCAGGAAACCATTTTTACCCGCTGCGCTCCAATCGAGGGCTTTTGTGCTAAATTCCATCGCGCTTCTCTCTTGAGATTTGTCAAAGACAGCCGTCATTATCCGCGATTTTTCCAAGGTTCCCCCGTGCCCTGCCCAAGGCGGTCTGCACGGCCAGAAAACCCGCCGCGTGGACGGCCACAGGACCTCATCATTGCATGATCTTTGAAAAAGCCCTGCGCCGGGAATTGTCTTACACCGCAGGCGCTGTCTTCCTCGTACTGCTGACGTTCATGCTGACGTCGCTGGTCATCCGCGTGCTCGGCATGGCTGCAAACGGTACCGCCAGCCCCAACGATGTGCTTATGCTGATCGGACTGGCCACGCTCGGCTATCTCGCCATCCTGCTGTGCGCGACGCTATTCATTTCCACGCTGATCGTCCTCACGCGCTGGTACAAGGATTCCGAAATGGTGGTGTGGTTCGCCGCCGGCGTCAGCCTGCGCGACTTCGTCAAGCCCGTGATGAAATTCGCCCTGCCGTTCATCATCCTGGTCGCCCTGCTCGGCGCCTTCGGCTGGCCGTGGGCCAACCAGCAGAGCGCCCTGTTCCGCGACCGCTTCCAGCAGCGCGACATCATCTCCATGGTAGCTGCCGGCCGCTTCATCGAACCCTCTCGCGCCAACTACGTGCTGTTCATCGAAGGGATCGACAGCAGCATGAAGAACGTGACCAACGTGTTCGTTGCCAACGCTGCCCGCGACAAGCTCGGCGTGGCATTTGCCCGTCAGGGCCATTTCGAGACGACTGCCGAAGGTGACCGCTTCGTGGTGCTGGAGAAAGGCCGCCGCTATGAAGGCGAGCCGGGCAAGATCAATTACCGCATCGTCGAGTTCGAGCGCTACGGCGTGAAGATGCAGGAGAAACCACAGGAAATCGACACCAGCCTGCCGGCCAAGAGCCGCGCGACGCTCGACCTGCTGCGCAACCCCAATACCGAGAACCTGGCCGAGCTGATCTGGCGCATCGGTCTGCCGTTGCTGGCATTCAACTTCGTACTCATTGCCATTCCGCTGGCCTACGTGAATCCGCGCCTGGGCCGCTACACGCCGCTGATCTTCGCCGTGCTGGTCTACCTCACCTATAGCAACCTGCTGAACATCGCGCAGGGCTGGGTACGCAGCGGCAACGTCTCGTTCTGGCTGGCGTGGTGGCCGATCCACGTCCTGGCGCTGCTGTGCGCGCTGGCGCTGTTCCGCTTCCGCCTCAACCGCACCGGCGGCTGGCGCGGCATCTTCGGCCTGCAGCGCAAGACAGCCGGCGCTGCGGGAGGTGCGGCATGAATCTGCTCCGCCTCTACGAGCGCTATTTCGCGCGGCAGATCTATGCGGTCTTTGCCTTCATCCTGTTCGCGGTGCTGTCGCTGTTCATCTTCTTCGATCTGCTGAACGAACTGCAAGACGTCGGTGCCGGCTATACCATGCTGATCGCCTTTGCCCACGTGGCGCTGCAGGCGCCCACGCGCATCTACGAAATGATGCCCGTGGCCGTGCTGATCAGCGCCATCTACGTGTGCTCGCAGATGGCCAGCCAATCGGAATACACTATCCTGCGCGTGGCCGGCCTCGATATCCGGCATGCGCTGTGGTCGCTGATCAAGCTCGGCATTCCGCTGGCCATCGCGACCTTTCTGGTCGGCGAGTTCATTGGCCCGAAGGCCGAGGAGTTCGCGCAGAAGGTGCGCCTCCAGGCGCTCGGCGCCACCGTGTCATCGGGCTTTCGCACCGGCGTTTGGGTCAAGGACCGTGCCGCAGGGCAGGAAGGCGGCAGCGAGGTGACGCGCTTCGTCAACGTCGGGGCACTGGCCGCCGACCAGAGCATGTCCAACGTCAAGATCTACGAGTTCGACAGCCAGTATCGTTTGCGCACCATCCGCGTGGCGGCCACCGGCCACTATGAAGGCAACCAGGTGTGGAAGCTGTCGGGTGTGACGGAAACGACCTTCATCGACCTGCCGCCCGCCCCCGGCAATGCCGATGCCCTGGCGCCGGGCTTTCGCGCCGAGCAGAACAATCTCGCGACGCTGCCCATGCACTCCGAGCTGACGCCGCAGATCTTGTCCGTGCTGCTGGTACGGCCGGAACGCATGTCCACCATCGACCTGTTCCAGTACGTGCGCCATCTGCGCGACAACAAACAGGATACGCAGCGCTACGAGATTGCCTTCTGGAAGAAGCTGATCTACCCCTTCACGATCTTCGTGATGATGGCGCTGGCGCTGCCGTTCGCCTATCTGCACGCACGCGCGGGGGCAGTCGGCATCAAGGTATTCGGTGGCATCATGCTCGGCCTGAGCTTCCACCTCGTCAACACGCTGTTCTCGCATGTCGGCCTGATCAACACCTGGCCGCCGATCATCTCGGCCCTGCTACCCGGCGCCCTCTACCTGTTCCTGGCGCTGGGTGCGTTGCGCTGGGTGGATCGTCACTGATGGACCACACGCGCGCCATCATCCTGTTCGCGCATGGCGCGCGCGATGCGCGCTGGCGTGAGCCGTTCGACCGGTTGCAGGCGATGCTGCAGGCGGCCGTGCCCGACACGGCGGTGCGCTTGTGCTTTCTGGAATTGATGACACCGGATCTGTCCACGACGGTGGCCGAACTGGCGGATGCGGGCATTCAGGGCGCGGTGGTGATCCCTGTGTTTTTCGGCCAGGGCGGCCATCTGCGCCGCGACCTGCCGGCGCTGCTCGATACCTGCCGTCACCAGTACCCCGGGATTGCATTGCGCGCCGCCACAGCCGTCGGGGAAGATGACGAGGTATTACGCGCGATCGTTGCGTACTGCCTGAATCAAATATAGGCCTCAGACTGCGACATCAGGCATCGGCTGGCACTCACTGAGGCCAACGCCACACCTCATGCCGCGGATTCGAACGCCGCCAGCCCCTCGGGGTGCCGTTGCTCTCCCGCCCGCCGCGCAAACGCCTGCCCGATCATCAGCAAGCACGGCTGGTCCGGATGGATCCAGGCCAGCGCATCACCGCGCGCCATCTGGCCAAGCGTAAAGCCGCGCGAGCGTTCCTGCGCCGTCGAGACGGCCTCGACCACCCATGCCGGGGTATCGGCCGGCTTGCCAGCGGCGATCAGTTGCGCGGCAATCGCCGCGGCCTGGTCGCGGCCCATGTAGTACACCAACGAATCGGCCTTCACGGCTTCGTCCGCCAATTCGACATCCACACCTTCCTTGCCCTTGGCTTGCGTGGCGAACGCGACGCTGCGCGACACGCCGCGCTTGGTCAGCGGCTTGCGGATGGACGAGGCGGCGGCCAGGGCGGCGGTGATGCCGGGCACGACCTCATATGCGATACCGGCGGCCTCGAGCGCCTGCATTTCCTCGTCGGCGCGGCCGAACAGCATCGGGTCGCCGCCTTTCAGGCGCACTACGCGTTCGTACTTGCCGGCCAGGTCGACCAGTTGCCGGTTGATGAACAACTGGGCCGTGGAGCGTTTGCCGCAACGCTTGCCGACTTCAATACGCAAAGCATGGGGGCAGTAGGCGAACATGTCTTCCGACACCAGTGCATCGTGCAGCACGACCTGCGCCTCGGACAGAATCCGTGCGCCGCGCACTGTGATGAGGTCTGCCGCACCCGGTCCTGCACCAATGAGAGTCACCTTGCCCATCACCTGCTCCTGCGTTCCTGAATACTGTGGCGCATCCTTTGGAAAGGCCTGCGCCGTCTGGACGGTTGTCCGATGTTATTGTGCAAATGCACGGATCATGCCAGCCGCTACCGTATGGTTGCTGGCCTCGTCGATCAGCACGAACGCGCCGGTCGCCGGATTGCTGTCGTAGGCGTCGCACACGATCGGCTTCTGCAGGCTGATGCGCACGCTGCCGATATCGTTGAGACGGATCTCCGAGCGGCCGGTTTCATCGAGCAACGTGTGCACGTCGAATACGCGCTCCACGCCGTTGATGCGTGCGAACACCGAGGTCGAGGTGTGCTTCAGCACATACTTGCGCGCGGGGCTCAGCGCCTCCTCGTCGAACCAGCACAGATCAGCTTCGAGCTGGCGGGCGGCAATGGCGTCGGTCTGGTCGGCGACGATGGTATCACCGCGCGAGACATCCACGTCTTCGGTGAATGTCAACGTCACCACATCGGCTGCGCCGGCGCCGTGGGCGGCGCCGTTCGGCGTGAACACGCCGGCAATGGTGGCTGTGCGGTTGGCGGGCAGCACGCGGACCTTCTGGCCGACCGTGACCGTTCCGGCTTCTACGCGGCCCATGTAGCCACGGAAATCGTCGGATTGGGAGCCGTCCTGGCGCACCACTAGTTGCACCGGGAAGCGCAGCGCATCGCCGCTCTCGGAACTGGCTTCGGCGACTTGCAGCGATTCCAGCAGATCGAGCAACGGTCCGTCCTGGTACCACGGCATGGCGTCGCTGGCGTGCACGATGTTGTCGCCGCGCAGGGCCGAGACTGGCACATAGCGCACGTCCTGCAGGCCCAGCCGGTCGGCGAGATCCGCATAGGCAGCGCGGATTTCGTTGAAGCGCGCCTCGCTGAAGTCGATCAGGTCCATCTTGTTGACCGCGACGATCACATGCTGCAGGTTGAGCAGCTTGAGGATGGCCGAGTGGCGCTTGGTCTGCGGCAGCAGTTGCGCCTTGCCGTCGCGCACTTCGACACGTGTGGCATCAACCAGCACGATGGCGGCATGCGCCGTCGATGCGCCGGTCACCATATTGCGCGTGTACTGCTCGTGGCCGGGCGTGTCGGCAATGATGAACTTGCGCTTGGCTGTGGAGAAATAGCGGTAGGCGACGTCGATGGTAATGCCCTGCTCGCGCTCGGCTTCAAGGCCATCGGTCAGCAGCGAGAAGTCGATCTGTTCGCCCGCGGTACGCTTGTGCTTGGCATTGGCGAGCGCGGTGAGCTGGTCCGAGAGGACCGACTTGCTGTCATACAACAGGCGGCCGATCAGCGTGCTCTTGCCGTCGTCGACGGAGCCGGCGGTGATAAAGCGCAGCAGGCCCTGGTGTGATGCTTGGTGTGTCATTGCAATGTCCTTGGCTAGGGCGTGTTACGCCCTTTTTCGTACCCGCGGGATCCTTCCTGTCGGGGACCGAGGCTGCATGCCGGGGTGGCCGGCATGCAGGAACAATCAGAAGTAACCTTCCTTCTTGCGGCGCTCCATCGAGGCTTCGCTCGTCTGGTCGTCCATCCGCGTGGCGCCGCGCTCGGTGATCTCGCTGATGGCGGTTTCGGCGATGATCTCGGCGGGCGTCGCGGCCGTGCTGGCGACGGGGCAGGTGCAACTGATGTCGCCCACCGTGCGGAAACGCACCGACAGCACTTCGCTGGCATCGCCAGCCTGCTTCGGGGTGACGTCGGTCACCGGAACCAGCAGGCCATTACGGCGCACCACTTCGCGCTCGTGCGCGTAGTAGATCGACGGCAGCGCCAGCTGCTCGCGTTCGATGTACTGCCAGACGTCCAGCTCGGTCCAGTTGGAAATCGGGAACACGCGCATCTGCTCACCGGCACCGATGCGGGCGTTGTAGAGGCTCCACAGTTCGGGCCGCTGGGCTTTCGGATCCCACTGGCCGAATTCGTCGCGGAACGAGAAGATGCGTTCCTTGGCGCGGGCTTTTTCTTCGTCACGACGCGCGCCGCCCATCAATGCATCGAAGCGGTGTTCAGCAATGGTTTCGAGCAGCGTCACGGCCTGCGCGGCATTGCGCGAGTCGGTGGCCTTGCGCAGCTTGACGGTGCCACGGCGGATCGATTCCTCGACATGGCCGACCACCAGGCGTGCGCCGATCTCGGCCACGCGCTGGTCGCGAAAGGCAATGACTTCCGGGTAGTTATGGCCGGTATCGATATGCACCAGCGGAAACGGCAGCTCGATCTTGCGGCTGCCCAGGCGGAAAGCCTTGAGCGCGAGATGCAGCATGACAATGGAATCCTTGCCGCCGGAGAACAGCATGGCAGGGTTGCGGCACTCCGCCACGACTTCGCGGATGATGTAGATCGACTCCGCTTCGAGCCAATCGAGGTGGTCGTTCTGCACCTGTCCGGATGCAGCGCCAAGAATCTCGGTCATGTTGCCCATGTTGCTCTCTCGCTTGCCGCAAAAGCGGCGTTAAAAATGCACGTCAGTGTTGTTTGATGTTCTGCTCATGGAGGCCGCACTCTTTGGTGTCTTTGCTCTCCCACCACCAGCGTCCGGCGCGTACATCCTCGCCGACCCGCACTGCCCGGGTACACGGCTCGCAGCCGATACTCGGATAACCCTTTGCATGCAGCGCATTGACCGGAACGTCATGGCGCTGCAGATAGGCCCACACTTCCGCTTCCGTCCAGTCCGTCAGCGGGTTGTACTTGGGGATGCCGCGTGCGGCATCCTGTTCCTCGAACGGCAGGTCCAGCCGCGTCACCGCCTGTTCGCGGCGCTGGCCGGTCAGCCAGGCCTGCGCGCCATCGAGCGCGCGGTTCAGCGGTGCGACCTTGCGCACGCCGCAGCAGGCCTTGCGCGCTTCCACGCTGTCGTAGAAGCCATTCAGGCCGTACTGCGCGACGAACTGCTCCACCGCCTGCAGATCGGGCTCATAGGCCTGCACCGCATAGCCGTAGCGCGTATCAATCGCGTCCAGCACCGCCAGCGTTTCAGCATGCAGCCGTCCGGTCTGTAACGTGAAGATCGAGAAACGTTCACGCACCGCTGCCGGGCTGCGCAGGATCGCGTCGGCAATCACCATGTCCTCGGCGGCAAGGCTCGAGGCAAAGCGCGCCTGTGCATGGCGGCTGGCGATCAGCGCCAGGCGCTCACCCAGCGCATGCGCCTTGGCATCGAGCGCCTCGGCGCTGCCTGTGTAAACCGGGATGGTCCACAAGGCGGGGCGCTGCAGGGTGCTGGCGGCCGCGCTCACGCCCTGCGTCATGCGTGCTCCTGCACGCCGGCAATGCCCCGGGCGCGGCGAAACAGCGGCAGCGGCTCGTCGAGCGTGCCCTGGTATTGCACTGTCAGTTCGCTGAAGCCGTTGAGCGCATCCTCGATGTTCTTGTCGGCACGCACGGCGAAGCTGTCGAAGCCGCAGCGGCGCATGGCGTTGAGCTGGTCGCGCAACACATCGCCGATGGCGCGCAGTTCACCCTGGTACTTCAGGCGCGTGCGCAGCAGATAGGCCGACGAATAGCCGCGCCCATCGCGGAACACCGGGAAATCGATGGCAACGAGGCCCAGGCGATCGAGCTGGCCCTCAAGGGCGAGCGGATCGTCATCCGGCGCCAGCCACACGCCAGTGTTTTCAGGCTTGCGCTGGGCGAGCAGGCCGTCACGGTGCGCTTCCCACGCATGCAGCGGGAACAGCACCTTGCCGGACTGAGCGGCGGCGGCCGCGATGGCGTCATGCGACACGTGGCCGCTCTGGTTGTTGTCGTCCAGTTCGGGACGCAGTACCAGCCAGCTGTCTTCCACGATCACCGGGCGCTTGTCTTGTTGCAGGGTAATGATTTTCGTCATGGTCGTCTCTCCGGCTCAGGCCGTGGCCTCCGCCTTGCTGGCCTTGTCTGCATACACACGCTCCTTGAACGGTGCGAGCCCGATGCGCTTGAAGGTTTCGATGAATGTTTCACCGTCGACACGGTTCTCCACGAACACGTCGATGACGCGCGACACGACGTCCGGCATTTCCTCGGCCTTGAACGACGGGCCGATCACCTTGCCGATGGCGCTGTCATTGCCCTGCGCACCGCCAAGCGTGACCTGGTACCACTCCTCGCCATCCTTGTCGACGCCGAGCACACCGATGTTGCCGACGTGATGGTGTCCGCAGGCGTTGATGCAGCCCGAGATATTGAGCGACAGGTCGCCGAGGTCGTGCACGAAATCGAGATCGTCGAAACGCTGCTGGATGGCCAGCGCGATGGGAATCGACTTGGCATTGGCCAGCGAGCAGAAATCGCCGCCCGGGCAGGCGATGATGTCGGTCAGCAGGCCGATGTTGGCGGTCGCGAAACCCGCTGCGCGGGCTTCCTGCCACAGCGCGTACAGGTCGCGCTTCTTGACGTCCGGCAGAATGAGGTTCTGCTCGTGCGCCACGCGCAGTTCGCCAAAGCCGTACTTGTCGGCCCAGTCGGCCACCTGTTCCATCTGCTTGTCGGTCGCGTCGCCAGGAGGCGAGCTGATGCCTGGCTTGGTCGAGAGCGTAACCGAGGCATAGCCCGGCACCTTGTGGCCGCGCACATTGCGGCGCACCCACTGGGCGAATGCCTTCTCCTCGAGCAGGTGTTTCTCGAAGCCGGCATCGGTGTCCGGCAGCTTGTCATAGGCAGGCGGCTGGAAGAACGCGGCCACGCGGTCGAACTCGGCCTGCGTGATGGTGCCAGGGCCGTCCTTGCTGTGCTGCCATTCGGCTTCGGTTTCCTCGGCAAACTTTTCCGGCCCGATGGCCTTCACCAGGATCTTGATGCGCGCCTTGTACTTGTTGTCGCGGCGGCCGTAGCGGTTATACACGCGGATCGCGGCTTCCACGTAGGTGAGCATGTGCTCCCAGGGCAGGTCTTCCTTGATGATCGAACCGAGGATTGGGGTGCGGCCCAGGCCGCCGCCAGCCATGATGCGCAGGCGCAGCTGACCCGCATCGTTGCGGTAGGCGTAGATGCCGATATCGTGCATCTGCACCACGGCGCGGTCGGTTTCGGCGGCGCTGAAGGCGATCTTGAACTTGCGCGGCAGGAAGGCGAATTCCGGATGGAAGGTGCTCCACTGGCGCAGGATCTCCGCGAGCGGGCGGGGATCGACATATTCATCCGGCGCGACGCCGGCGAACTGGTCGGTGGTGGTGTTGCGCACGCAGTTGCCCGAGGTCTGGATGGCGTGCATCTGTACCGAGGCAAGATCGGCCAGCGCATCAGGCACGCGTTCGAGATCCATCCAGTTGAACTGGATGTTCTGGCGCGTGGTGAAGTGGCCGTAGCCGCGGTCGTACGTGCGGGCGATGTGCGCCAGCATGCGCAGCTGCTTCGACGCCAGCATGCCGTATGGCACCGCCACGCGCAGCATGTAGGCGTGGCGCTGGTAGTACAGGCCGTTCTGCAGGCGCAGCGGCAGGAACTCTTCCTCGGTCAGCTCGCCCGCCACGCGCCGGCGCACCTGGTCGCGAAACTGCGCGACGCGTTCTTCGACAAGCTGCTGGTCATACTGGTCATACTGATACATGGGGGACCCCGATTGCTTACGATACGAGTTTGATGGCGACGAACGTGAGGACCGTGGCAAGCGCGCCGCGCACCAGACGTTCGGGTAGTTGTTTCGAGAGCTGCGCGCCGAGCCAGATGCCGGGAATCGACCCGACCAGCAAGGCACCCAGCAAATTCCAGTGCACCGTGCCGAGCCACACGTGGCCGAGTGCGGCCACGGCGGTCAGCGGCACCGCGTAGGCGATGTCGGTACCTGCTACTTCCGCAGCGCGCAGCTGCGGATACAGCAACAGGATCAACGTGGCGCCCACCGCGCCCGCACCGATCGACGACAGCGTCACCAACACGCCGATCACCGCGCCGACCAGCACCGTGGCGTTGGCCTGCCGCGCGCCCGTCAACTGGTACTGCGGGCGGCGCGCCAGCCAGGCGAGCAGCTGGCTGCGGAACAGCAGCGACAGCACCGTCAGCAGGACCGAAACGCCGATGGTCACGCGGATCGCATGCAGCACCGGTCCGTCCAGTTCACCCGCGCTTTTCAGGACGCCGATGGTGAGTGCCGCCGCCGGCAGGCTGCCCAGCGACAGGCGTCGGACGATGTCCCAGCGCACATGCCCGTGGGCGCGATGTGCCAGCGTGCCAAAACCTTTCGTGATCGATGCAAAGGCCAGGTCGGTGCCGACGGCCGTCGCCGGCGAAAACCCGAACAGCAGGGTCAGCAGTGGTGTCATGAGCGAGCCCCCGCCCACGCCGGTCAGACCGACGAGCACCCCGACAGACAGGCCGGACACGGTATAGGCGAGAAACATGGCGACGGACTTGGCCTTCTTATCAACAAAGTTCGGAAATCGTAATAAACTAGGCTCATATCGCAAACTAATAAGAAGTTGTTTGTTTATACGAGGACGGTTATATGAACCTGCATCAGTTCCGCTTCCTGCGGGAGGCCGTTCGCCAGAACTTCAATCTGACGGAAGCCGCAAAAGCGCTTCATACATCACAACCAGGTGTCTCGAAGGCCATCATCGAGCTGGAGGAAGAGCTGGGCGTCGATGTGTTTACGCGGCACGGCAAGCGCATCCGCAACCTGACGGAGCCGGGCCAGCGCATTCTGGCCTCGGTGGAGAAGATCCTGCAGGAGGTGGAAAGCCTGAAGCGCGTGGGCAAGGACTACGCCGCGCAGGACCAGGGCAACCTGGTGATTGCCACCACGCACACGCAGGCGCGCTACGCGCTGCCGAGCGTGATTGCGGAATTCACCAAGAAATATCCCAAGGTGCGCCTGTCGATCCAGCAAGGCAATCCCGCGCAGATCGCCGACATGGTGGTGCGCGACCAGGCCGACCTGGCCATCGCCACCGAGGGCATCGTGCACCTCAAGGACCTGATCACGCTACCGAGCTACCAGTGGCAGCATGTGGTGGTCACGCCACCCGGACATCCGCTGCTGGAGAAGAAGCACGTCACGCTGGAAGATCTTGCGGCCTACCCGATCATCACCTACGACGCCCACTTCGCCGGCCGGCCAAAGATCGACAAGGCCTTCGCCCTGCGCCAGCTCCAGCCGGACATCGTGCTGGAAGCCATCGACGCGGACGTGATCAAGACCTATGTGGAAGTCGGCATGGGCATCGGCATCGTCGCCGGCGTGGCCTTCGACGCGGCGCGCGACCAAAACCTGCGCAGCGTGCCGGTCGGCCACCTGTTCGGCACCAACGTCACGCACCTGGCTATCAAGCAGGGGGCGTACCTGCGCAGTTTTGTCTACACCTTCATCGAGCTGTTCTCACCGACGCTCAACCGCAAGCTCATCGAGCAGTTGATGGCGGGCGAGCACGAAATCTACGAGTTGTAGGCACTGTGCGAGACTGGAGCGGGGGCAGCGCGCATGCCTTCCCAGGGGCCGGCCACGACGCGCAGGCGTGAAGAAACAAGGGGAGAAAGCGGGCAACTATCGTCTGCCCGCTGCTTGCCCTGTCACATGAACCCAGACGCGCTGTGAAAGCCGAAGCGAAGCGCGCACCCGCCTGAATGTGGTGCGCGTCGTGGTTTACAGCACGGCCGAGGCGCCGCCGTCGATATTGATACTGGTGCCGGTGACGAAACTCGCGGCCGAGGACGCCAGGAAGGTGATCACATTGGCCGCCTCCTCAGCATCACCGACGCGGCCCAGCGGAATGTCCTTTGCCATGTTGGCATAGAGCGTTTCCACATCCGTACCGGTACGCGCGGCGCGCGCCTCGTGCTGGCCGGCGCGCACCAGGCCGATGCACACGGTGTTGACGAGGATGTTTTCTGGCGCCAGTTCCTTCGACAGAGCCTTGGTCAGCGCCAGTCCGGCGGCGCGCGTCACCGAGGTCGGCATCGAGCCGGCGCGCGGCTGCTTGGCGGCAATGGCCGTGAGGTTGATGATGCGACCGCCACC
Source organism: Imbroritus primus (assembly GCA_000272025.2). Taxonomy (GTDB): domain Bacteria; phylum Pseudomonadota; class Gammaproteobacteria; order Burkholderiales; family Burkholderiaceae; genus Imbroritus; species Imbroritus primus. Next base: position 281,021 of record AKCV02000026.1, on the reverse strand, counting down.
CTGCCGCTTCATGTGCGGAATGGCGAGCCGCGCCAACCGGATGGCGGCGAACAGCTTGAGGTCGAAGTCGGCCTGCCACGTCGCATCGGCCACGCTCTCGAAGGCGCCGGTCGCCGACGTGCCGGCGTTGTTGACGAGAATGTCGAGCCGACCGAAGGCTGCCACGGCGGCTTCGATCAGGGCGGCACAGCCCGCTTCCGTGCTGATGTCCTGCGCCACCGCCAGCACCTTGCCTCCGGCGGCGCGAATGGCCTGCTCGACTTCGGCAAGACGCTCCGCCCCGCGCGCCGCAATCACCACCGCCGCGCCTTCCGCCGCGAGCCGCTCCGCCGTCGCCTTGCCGATGCCCTGCGAGCCGCCCGTGATGATTGCTACCTTGCCTTGCAAACCGAGTTCCATGCCTTTCCCCAGCTGATTGATTCATGTTGCGGGCAGCCTCGCCGCCCGCAACAGATCATGCCAGATATTCGGCCATGGCGTCCGTCAGGATACGCGCCGCGTAGTCGGCAAAGCTGCGCCGCACCACGAGCTCCCACGCGTCATCCGCCACCGGATACAGCAGGATGTCGGCCTTGAAGTAATGGCTCTGCGCGCATTGCCCGCTGCGGAACACCCGTGGATGCAAATCGAGCGGGCAGCCCTTCTGCAGCACCGCGCGCGCCTTGCTTCCAGCCAGCCGCAGCACGGTGTAGCCACTGCTCACGTCGGTCACCGCCGCGAACTGCCCGGCCAGCGCTGCCCGCAACGTGCGCTCCATGTCCGGCACATGCGGCCGCGCCGACTGCAGCAGCCACTCGTCCGGCCCCAGCCAGAACACCTGGTAGTCAGCGCTGGCGGCCACGGTATTGGGTGCCAGCGGCAACTCCGCGCCCGTGGCGGCACGGATGGCATCGCGGAATGCAGCCGAAGTACCGTCACCACGCACCAGCGTCAGTTCGAGAAAGGGACGCTCGCCGAGCGTGCAGGCCGCAGCTGCACCCGCGGGTTCGGCAGACAAGGCAACGCCGACAAGCGGCGACTCGAAACGATGATCACTCCACATTCTGGCGTGCTCCTTCCTGATCGTAAAACACCGGGCTGGTGATGGTGGCGGGCATGAAGCCGCCAGTCGGCAACGCCACCACCACTTCCTGCCCCATCTTCTGCAGACCGCCCTTCACTACCGCCATGGCAATCGAACGGTTCAGCGTCGGGCTCATATAGCTCGAGGTCACATGGCCGATCATCGGCGCGATGCGCTCGGTACACGGCGCGGCAAGAATCTGCCCGCCTTCCTGCAGCACGAAGGACGGATCCTTGGCGAGCAGGCCCACCAGCTGCTTGCGGTTCTCGCCCGCGGTATGCGAACGCACGAGCGAACGCTTGCCGAGAAAGTCCTTGGTCTTGGCCACCAGCCCGCCCATGCCGAGATCGTCCGGCGTGATCGAGCCGTCGGTATCCTGGCCGACGATGATGTAGCCCTTCTCGGCGCGCAGCACGTGCATGGTTTCCGTGCCATACGGCGTGATGCCGAACGGCTCGCCGGCGGACATGATGAGGTTCCACACATGCTGGCCGAAGTTGGCCGGCACATTCACCTCGTACGACAGTTCGCCCGAAAAGCTGATGCGCATGATGCGCGCGAACACGCCATCGATGGTCCCTTCCTTGAAGCTCATGAAAGGAAAGGCCGCGTTGCTGAAGTCGATGTCGCTGCACACCTTCTGCAGCACCTTGCGGGCGTTCGGGCCGGCCACCGCGAAGGTCGCGAAGTGATCGGTGACGGACGACAGGTGCACCTTGAGATGCGGCCATTCGGTCTGCAGCCAGCGCTCCATCCAGCTCAGCACGCGCGCCGCGCCGCCCGAGGTGGTGCTCATCAGGAAGTGGTCCTCGGCCAGCCGCACCGTCACGCCATCGTCGAACACCATGCCGTTCTCGTCGAGCATCAGGCCGTAGCGGCCCTTGCCGACCGGCAGCTTGGTCCACGCATTGGTATACATCCAGTTCAGCAGCGTGGCCGCATCCGGACCCTGCACATCGATCTTGCCCAGCGTGGAGGCATCGAGAATGCCCACGCTGTTGCGCACGGCGCGGCATTCGCGCGCCACGGCGGCATGCATGTCTTCGTTGCCGCGCGGAAAATACCAGGGCCGCTTCCAGTTGCCCACGTCCTCGAACAGCGCGCCCTGCGCCTCATGCCAGGCATGGATGCAGGTCTTGCGGACGGGATCGACGAAATCGCCCAGCTCGCGGCCTGCCAGCGTGCCAAACGTCACGGGCGTGTAGTTCGGGCGGAACGTCGTGGTGCCGGTCTCGGGAATCGTCTTGCCCAAGACTTCCGCCAGGATCGCCATGCCGTTGATGTTGCCGAGCTTGCCCTGGTCCGTGCCGAAGCCAAGCGCGGTATAACGCTTGACGTGCTCGATCGAGTGGTAGCCTTCGCGCGCCGCGAGGGCGATGTCCGAGGCCGCCACGTCGTTCTGGAAATCCACGAACTGCTTGGGGCCGCGCTGCACGCGGCTCAGTTCGCTCGCCATCCAGAGCGGCTCGAGGGCGTTCTCCGTGACCGGATCGGTAGGCCATGACGCCATCTCCCGCACCGCAAATCCTGCACGGGACGCGGCATCGCGCCCCGCCAGCAAACCGCCATGCAGGCAATCGGCCAGCAGGAACGCGCCATTGGCCGCCCCTGCGCTGCACGTTGCCTGCGCACCCACGCCCGGCACGAAGCAGCTTTTCTCGGCGTGCCATGCCGCCTTGCCACCCGATTGGGAGAACAGGTGAATGACCGGATTCCAGCCGCCGGACATGCCCACCAGATCGCAGGCAATGGTTTCCAGATGACGGCCCGGTGCGCGGCCCACGTAGGCCGCCACCTCGACCGAACGCACATGCTGGCTGCCCGTCGCGGCCACCACCAGCGCCTCGCGCACGATGCGCACGCCGGCTGCGGCAGCGCGCTGTGGCCAGGTCCCTTGCATGGCGCGCCGCGCATCCACCACCGTGACGTCGATGCCGCAGCGCTGCAAGTCGAGCGCGGTACGGTAGGCGCTGTCGTTGTTGGTGCAGATCACGGCCTTGCGGCCCGGCGTGACGCCGTATTGATGGAGATACGCCGAGATCGCCGACGCCAGCATGATGCCCGGCAGGTCATTGTTGCCGAACACCAGCGGCCGCTCGTGTGCGCCGGTCGCCAGCACCACGTGCCGCGCGCGCACTTTCCACAGGCGCTCACGCACGCCGTTGCGCTGCGCCAGCGGCAGATGGCCGGTGAGGCGCTCGCACACCGTTACCAGATTGTGGTCCTGGTAACCGAAAGCGGTCGCACGCGACAGGATCGTCACCTCCGGCATGGCGCGCAGCGCGCGCTCCATCTCGCCCACCCACTCGGCCGCCGGCTTGCCGTCGATGCGGTCGTCGCTCGCCAGCAGGCTACCGCCAAGCGTCGGCTGATCGTCCACCAGCAGTACGCGTGCGCCGCTCATGCCGGCGGCATACGCCGCAGCCAGCCCGGCCGGGCCGGCACCTACGACCAGCACGTCGCAATGCGCAAAAGTCTTTTCGTAGCGGTCCGGATCGCGCACCTCGGGCACGCGGCCCAGGCCCGCGGCGTCGCGGATGAGTTCCTCGTAGCGCGGCCAGAAGCTGCGCGGCCACATGAATGTCTTGTAGTAGAACCCTGCCGGAATGAAGCGCGCAAACTTCTGCATGACCGCCATGCGGTCGCCCTCGAGCGTCGGCCGCGCATTCACGCTCGAGGCCTGCAGGCCTTCGTAGAGTTCCACTTCGGTGGCACGCGGATTCGGTACGGTCCATGCGCCGGTCTCGAGCTGGACAATGGCATTCGGCTCGGCCACACCTGCTGTCACCACGCCGCGCGGACGGTGGTACTTGAAGCTGCGCGCGACGAAATGCACGCCATTGGCCAGCAGCGCCGAGGCCAGTGTGTCGCCTTCGTAGCCTGTGTAGCGCTTGCCGTTGAACAGGAACGTCAGCGGCTTGTCGCGCCGCACCCGGCCGCCGTGCGGCAGACGATAACCCTGGTTCATTCTGCGCCCTCCTGACGCTCGCCAATCTTGTGAACGCCCTTGAAGGCGTAGGACACGGTATCGCGCTCGGCAATAAACCAGCGCCGGCAGCCGTGCGCGTGCAGCCACTGCTCGCGGTGCACGCCGCGCGTGTTGTGCCGCATGAAGACGTAGTCGCCCCACTCGCGGTCCGTCAGCGTCTCGGGCGCGGGCGGACGTACGATGTCGGCTTCGCCGCCGTAGGTGAATTCGGTTTCGGCCCGGTCGCCGCACCATGGACAATGAATCAGTAGCATCGTGGTTCCTCAGTGCGCGACCGCGGCCGCGCCATGCTCGTCAATCAGGTGACCGGTGTAGAAGCGGTCGATGGAATACGGTGCGTTCAGCGGATGCGGCGCATCGTTGGCGATGGTGTGAGCGAACACCCAGCCCGAACCCGGCGTGGCCTTGAAGCCGCCGGTACCCCAGCCGCAGTTGAAGTACAGGCCCTGGATATCGGTCTTGGAGATGATCGGGCAAGCATCCGGCGAGACGTCGACGATGCCGCCCCACTGCCGGTTCATGCGCACGCGGCTCAGGGCCGGGAACATTTCGACGATGGCCTGCAGCGTGTGCTCGATGCTCTGGAAGCTGCCGCGCTGCCCGTAGCCGGTGTACTGGTCGATCCCCGCGCCGATCACCAGGTCCCCTTTGTCGGACTGGCTGATGTAGGCGTGCACGGCATTCGACATGATGACGCTGTTGATGCACGGCTTGACCGGCTCGGACACCAGCGCCTGCAGCGGATGGCTCTCGAGCGGCAGGCGCACGCCCGCCATCTCCGCCAGCACGCTGGAGTTGCCCGCGGCCACCACCGCCACCTTGCGCGCCTTGATAAAACCCTTGACGGTATCGACACCCGTCACCGCGCCGTTCTCGCGGCGAATGCCGGTGACCGCGCAGTTCTGGATGATGTCCACGCCCATCTGGTCCGCGCCGCGCGCGAAGCCCCAGGCCACCGCGTCGTGCCGCGCCACGCCGGCACGGCGCTGGATCGAGGCGCCGAGCACCGGGTAGCGGGTGTCCAGGTTGATCAGCGGTTCGATTTCCTGAATCTGTGCCGGCGTGATGAACTCGGCATCGACGCCATTCATGCGGTTGGCATTCACGCGCCGGTGAGTATCGCGCACCTCCTGCAGCGTATGCGCGAGATTCATCACGCCGCGCTGGCTGAACATGACGTTGTAGTTCAGCTCCTGCGACAAGCCTTCCCACAGTTGCATGGCCTTCTCGTACAGTTGCGCCGATTCGTCCCACAGATAGTTCGACCGCACGATGGTGGTGTTGCGCGCGGTATTCCCGCCGCCGATCCAGCCCTTGTCGATCACTGCGATATTGCGCACGCCGTGCAGCTTGGCCAGGTAGTAGGCCGTGGCCAGGCCATGCCCGCCACCGCCGACGATGACCACGTCGTACTCGCGCTTCGGCTCGGGGCTCTTCCAGGCGCGCTCCCAGTGCTCGTGATAGCTGAGCCCGTTGCGGATCAGGCTGAATATCGAATATCGGCTGCTCATGGTTTCCTCAACACTCAATGACGTTCACGGCCAGGCCGCCGCGTGACGTTTCCTTGTACTTGGTCTTCATATCCGCGCCGGTCTGCATCATGGTGCGGATCACGCTGTCGAGCGACACGTAGTGCTGGCCGTCGCCGCGCAACGCCATACGCGCCGCGCTGATGGCCTTGATGGCGCCCATGGCATTGCGCTCGATGCACGGGATCTGCACCAGCCCGCCCACGGGATCGCAGGTCATGCCAAGGTTGTGCTCCATGCCGATCTCGGCGGCATTCTCGATCTGCGCCGTGCTACCGCCGAGCACCGCGGCCAGCCCGCCGGCCGCCATCGAGCACGCCACGCCGACCTCGCCCTGGCAACCGACCTCGGCCCCGGAGATCGAGGCGTTTTCCTTGTAGAGCACGCCCACTGCCGCGGCGGTCAGCAGGAAATCGAAGATGCCCTGCTCGTTCGCGCCCGGCACGAACTTCACGTAGTACTGCAGCACCGAGGGAATCACTCCCGCCGCGCCGTTGGTCGGTGCGGTGACGATGCGCCCACCTGCGGCGTTCTCCTCGTTCACGGCCATGGCGTAGAGATTGACCCAGTCGAGCATCGAGAGCGGATCGCGCAGCGATTCCTCGGGGCGCTGGCGCAGCTGTTCGTACTGCACGGCGGCGCGGCGGCGCACGCGCATCGGGCCCGGCAGTTCGCCACTGCTGCGGCAGCCGCGCTGGATGGCGCCTTCCATGGCCTGCCAGATGGCGCGCAGCGCTGCACGGATCTCATCCTCGCTGCGCCACGTCTTTTCGTTCTCGAACATGAGGCGCGGAATCGTCAGCCCGCTGGCCGCGCACAGCGCCAGCAGCTCCGCCCCGGTGCGGAAGGGATACGGCGGCGCCGCGCCATCCGGCGTGCCGTTGACGCGCCGACCTTCGCAATTGACCACGAAGCCGCCGCCCACCGAGTAGTACTCGCGCTTGAGCAATTCCTGGCCATCGGCATCGCTGGCCACGAAACGCATGCCGTTGGGATGCTGCGGCAGCGCCGCGGTCTGGTGGTAAAACATCAACTGCGTCTTTTCGACGAAGGGAATGGCATGCGTGCCGAGAAGGGCAATGCTGCGTTCGGCGCGGATGGTGTCGAGCCGGGCCATGGCGTAGTCCGGATCGATGCGGTCCGGCAGGTTGCCTTCCAGGCCCAGCAGCACGGCCTTGTCGCTGCCGTGGCCCTTGCCGGTCGCGCCCAGCGAGCCGTGCAGCTCGACGCGCACGGCGGCGACACGCGCCAGCACGCCATACTCCTCCAGCCGGCGAGCGAAACGGCAGGCGGCGATCATGGGCCCGACGGTATGCGAGCTGGACGGACCGATCCCGATCTTGAAGAGATCAAAGGTGCTGACTGACATGGCGCTCCGGGCTGTGGGGATGCGTTGGCGGACACGGCGGCAGGCGTGATTCCGACTGCCCACCGCATGCCGCTAGTACATCAAAAAGACCGGAGAACGGGATAGAACCGGAGCGCCGTCCCGTTGGGACAAACGCGCCAGCGCGGGCGCGGGCCCGTCAGTAAAAATCGGTACGGCCGGGATAGACCTCGCCGTAGTCGTCCGGGCCGGGACCCGGCACGCCGCCATCAGCCACGGGCACGGCCGATGATGTTCCGGCGGCATCGCCCGCCGAGCCGGCCGCCCGGTACGCCCCGGGCGAGAGCCCGTAGGCATTGCGGAACTCGCGGCCCATGTGCGAGGCATCGGAGAACCCGCAACTCGAGGCGATGGCCGACACCGTCTTGTCCGAATGCCGCAGCATCCAGCCGGCGATGCGCAGCCGGATGGCCTTGGCATAGGCCTGCGGCGAACTGCCGGTGGCTTCCTTGAACAGCCGTTCGAGCTGCCGCACCGACATGTCGAGCTTGCGCGCCAGTTCGTCCACCGTCAGCGCATGGCTCAGGTGCTGCTCCATCAGCAGGATGGCGCGCTTGACCTTGGGATGCGTGGCGGGCGCGAGGCCCGGCGGATGCGGCTGGGGTGCATTGCCGCGATCCAGATCCTCGACCTGCAGGATGCGCAGCGCCTTGCGCACGATGGACGGATCGATGTGGCGCGTGAGGATCGCCGCCGCCACGTCGATGGAGGCGCGTCCGCCCGAGCAGGTGATGCGGCGGTGATCGAACACGTACAGGCGGTCGGCCACCAGCTTCTCGGGGGTGACGTGCGGAAACTGCTCGAGAAAATCCCAGTAGTGGAACCAGCTCACGCAGATGCGCGCATCGTTCAGCACGCCAGCCCGCATCAGCGCGAACGCGCCGGTGCACACGCCCACCAGCGTGGCCTCCGACTTGCCGGCCGCGCGGATGAATTCCAGCGTGGCCGGGCTGATCTCGGGCGAGGAATGCAGCAGCCCGCCCACCACCACGATGTACTCGAACTGCCCGGCATCGTCGAAGCGCGCCGAGGGCGAGACATGGACGCCGCTGCTCGCGCGGATCGGCGACAGGGTTTCGCCAATGACCTGCCAGGTACAGCGCACCGGGCGGCTGTGATCGCCCTCGTCGCTCGACAGGCGCAGCACGTCCAGGAAACCGGACAGCGCGGTCAGCGTGAAGTTGGGCAGCAGCACGATGCCGAAACGGAGCGGCGCGGTGTCGCTGGAAGGCGTGCGGGTCATGGCGTAGGTCCGGGTGGCGCGGAAAGGCCGGCAGGCGGCAACCTCCGCAGTATCCATCAAAGCAGCCATGCCTGCGCGCCATGGCGGAATTGTCCTGACACGGAGGCGGGTCTGTTCTATCCGCGCACATCCCCGGTCTGATGTACTGGCACCCGACACCAGACCGGCGTTCGCCGCGGCAGCCCGTGACGGTCAGCCATCCCAATGATAACGGAGCACACCATGTTTTCCGCACATATGCGCATCGACGATTTCGACCCTTCCCTACATGCCGCCATGCAGGCCGAAGCCCGCCGCCAGGAGGATCACATCGAGCTGATCGCCTCCGAGAACTACACCAGCCCGCGCGTGCTGGAAGCGCTCGGCTCGCTGCTGACCAACAAGTACGCGGAAGGGTATCCCGGCAAGCGCTACTACGGCGGCTGCGAATTCGTCGATACCGTGGAGCAGCTCGCCATCGACCGCACGCGCGAACTGTTTGGCGCCGACTGGGCCAACGTGCAGCCGCACTCGGGCTCGCAGGCCAATGCCGCGGTGTATCAGGCCCTGCTTTCACCGGGTGACACGGTGCTCGGCATGAGCCTGGCGCATGGCGGCCACCTGACGCACGGCGCCAAGGTGAACTTCTCCGGCAAGCTGTACAACGCCGTGCAATACGGCATCGACCAGGAAGGGCTGATCGACTACGACGTGGTCGAAACGCTGGCGCTCGAACACCGTCCGCGCATGATCGTGGCGGGATTCTCGGCCTATTCGCGCCCGCTCGATTTTGCACGCTTCCGTGCCATTGCCGACCAGGTGGGCGCGCTACTGTTCGTCGACATGGCGCATGTGGCCGGGCTGGTGGCGGCGGGCCTCTACCCCAATCCGATCCCGCACGCCGATGTGGTCACCACCACCACGCACAAGACCCTGCGCGGGCCGCGCGGCGGCCTGATCCTGGGCCGCGCCAACCCCGACATCGAGAAGCGCATCGCCTCGATGGTGTTTCCGGGCACGCAGGGCGGGCCGCTGATGAACGTGATCGCGGCCAAGGCCGTCGCGCTGAGGGAAGCGCTGTCGCAGGACTTCATCGCCTATCAGCAGCGCACGCTCGACAATGCGCGGGCCATGGCCGACACCTTCCTGTCGCGCGGCTACACCGTGATTTCCGGCGGCACCGACAATCACCTGTTCCTGCTCAGCCTCGTCGACAAGGGCCTCACCGGCAAGGAAGCGGATGCCCTCCTCGGCCAAGCGCACATCACCGTTAACAAGAACGCCGTACCGAACGATCCGCAATCGCCCTTTGTCACCAGCGGCCTGCGCATCGGCTCGCCCGCCATCACCACGCGCGGCTTTGGCGAAACGGAAGCGCGCGCCGTGGTCGAGTGGATGTGCGACATCCTCGACAATCCGCAGGATGCCGCCCTGCTCGACGCCGTACGTGATCGCGTTTCGGCCCTGTGCAGCCGCTTCCCGGTGTATAGCTGAAGGAGCGTGGCATGAATCAATCGTCCCTGAATCAAGTATCCCTCCATCAATCGAATCCAAACCAGGCAACCGTTGCGCCCCGCCGCTGGGGCCTGACGCTCTCCTGCCCCAGCAAGGCCGGGCAGGTCGCCGCCGTGGTGCAGTTCCTGGATGCGCGTGGCTGCTATATCGACGAACTGGCGGTCTTCGACGACCCCTCGAATGCACGCTTTTTCGTGCGCTGCATGTTCCATGCGCAAGACGGCGCGGTACTCGAGCCGGACACCCTGCAGCGTGACTTTGCGCCCATCGGCGCGCACTTCGACATGGCGTGGCAACTGCACGACATGTCGGTCCGCCCCAAGGTGATGATTCTCGTCTCGAAGTTCGATCACTGCCTCGCCGACCTGCTGTTCCGCACACGCATGGGCGACCTGCCGATGGACATCACCTGCGTGGCATCGAACCATCCGGACCTGGCACCGATGGCCGCGGCGGCCGGCCTGCCCTTTCACCATCTGCCGGTGACCCCGGACACGCGGCAGGCCCAGGAAGCGCAGATCCTCGCGCTGGCGGAACGCACGCAGTCCGAGCTGGTGGTGCTGGCGCGCTACATGCAGATTCTCTCGGCAGAAACCAGCGCGGCGCTGGCTGGCCGCGCCATCAACATCCACCACTCCTTCCTGCCGGGCTTCAAGGGTGCGCGCCCCTATCACCAGGCCTATGAGCGTGGCGTGAAGCTGATCGGCGCGACGGCGCATTTCGTTACCGACGACCTCGACGAAGGGCCGATCATCGAGCAGGTAGTGGAGCGCGTTAACCACAGCTACGATGCCGAGCAACTGCGCGTGGTGGGACGCGACATGGAATGCCAGGCGCTGGCGCGCGCCGTCAAGGCCTTCATCGAGCGGCGCGTATTCGTGAATGGCCATCGCACCGTGATCCTCTGAGTCGCCCGTAAGCAAAAAGAAAAACGCCCGCATTTGCGGGCGTTTTTGATTGCCGAAGGGGAACGCAGTGCCGGTCTAGCGTGCCATCGCATAGGCCGCACGGCGCGGATCGGCACCGGCATGCAGCATCTGCGTGGCCGGGTCGCGTGCGATCGCGCAGACCGCACCCGCGCTCCACGACCGCTCCGGCCACACCTGCACATCATGGCCGAGCGCGGAGAGCGCATCAATGGTATCGGCGCCCACGCTGCTTTCCACGCACAGCCGCCCCGGCAGATACTGGTTGGGCGCGAACGAGTTGGGAAAGTTGAAGGTCGCCACGCGCGGCGCTTCGATGGCGCTCTGCATTTCCATGCCGAACTGGGTCACGTTGAGGAACACCTGCAGCATCGATGCGCACTGCACATCGCCGCCCGGCGTACCCCAGGCCATGGCGAATTCGCCGTCGCGCAGCGCCAGCGCCGGGGTGGGCGTGAGGCGCGGACGCTTGCCGGGTTCGACCACGCAGGGGTGATCGTCCTCGAGACGCCCCTGCATGCCACGCGTCGACACCACGAAACCCAGGCCATCGACCATGGGCGAATCGTAGGTGGTATCGGACGGTGTGACCGAGAATGCATTGCCCTGCCGGTCGACCACGCAGCCATAGATAGTGTCGGGCGCGAGTGGCGCGGGACCCTGCGCGGGCTGCGGCAAGCGCAGGCCGGCACGCGAGTTGTCGCGCAGCGGACCGGGCTGCGGCATGGCGCCGAACGCGCGCTGCGCATCGATGCGTGCGCGCTGGTCGGCCGCGTAGCGGGCCGACAGCAGCTCGGCCGTCGGCACGTCGATGAAACTCGGGTCGCCCACATAAGCTTCGCGATCGGCAAACGACAGGTTCAGCGCCTCAGCCAGCAGGTGCAGGTAAGCCGGCGAGTTGTGGCCCAACGCCCGCAGGTCGTCGCGCTCGAGAATCTTCAGTGTTTCCAGCAACACTACACCCTGGCACCACGTATCACAGGCATGCACTTCATGGCCGTGGTACTGCGTGGCAATGCTCTGCGCGACCGGCACTTCAAACCCGGCCAGATCCTCGTAGCGCAGAAAACCGCCGTGCTGGCGATGGAAGGCATCGATCTCGCGCGCGATGTCGCCGCGATAGAAGAACTCATGGACGGCGCGCAGCTTGGCGGCGCGGTTGCCGCTGGCCGCGCGCTCGCTGGCGATCATGCGGCCGATGGTGCGCGCCAGGTTCGGCTGGCGCAGGCGCGCGCCCACGCCCGGCGCCTGGCCGCCCGGCAAGAAGGTGGTGGCGTTTTCCGCATAGCGCGCAAACTCGCCCGCATGCAGGGCAATGCTGCTGCTCAGTTCCGGATACACATAGAAACCTTCTTCCGCCAGCTCCATGGCCGGCAGTGCGGCCTGCTCGAAGGAAAACGTGCCGAAACGGCGCAACGCCTCGATATGCGTGGCGGGCGCAGCCGGCACGATCTGCCGGAGGATGCCTTCGGGCACGCTTGTGCCGCCCGTCCCGCTGGCCACCTCACGCAACCGCGCGATATCCGTCAGCGCGGGCCAGTAGCCAAGCCCTTCGAGGCTGACCACGCATTGCTCTTCACGCAGATACACCAGCGTGGGCGCGACGCCGGCAAACGACACCACGTCTGGCTGGACCACGGCCAGCACCATGGCGGCAGTCACGCCCGCATCGATGGCATTGCCACCCAGCTCCAGCGCACGCGTGGCGGCGGCAGTCGCAAGATAGTGGCCAGTGGAAACGGCATAGTGGCTACCCGCAATGGTCGGTCGCCAGGCGCTTGAGGAAGGTTGCATCGGATACTCGCGCTTGCAGTAGATCAGTCATGTCACCAGGCAGATCGCGCCACGCAGCCAGCGTGGCACGCTCAACCCGGCGGCCCGATGCCCGACGTGCGGTACGGCACATCGGGCCATCGTCAATCAATCGTGATGTTACGTTCCTTGACGATACGCGCATACAGGTCGTTCTCCGCCGCGAGGAACTTGCGCGACGCCTCGGGCCCCATGAATTCTTCCATGATGCCCATGGTGGCGAGGCGTTCCTTGAACTCGGGCGTGGCTGCGATCTTCTTGATCTCGGTGGCCAGCAGATTGATGACGTCCGGCGGCGTGCCCTTCGGCGCAACAAAGCCGTACCAGTTGCCGGTGTAAAAACCCTTGAGGCCCTGCGATTCGATCGTCGGCACGTCCGGCATCGACGGCAGCGGCTGCGGCGAGGCGCTGCCGATCACCTTGAGACGGCCAGCCTTCTGGAACTGCACGACGTTGAACGCATTGGCCATGGCGACGTCCACCTCGCCGGCCAGCAGTGCATTGACGGTCGGCGTCACACCCTTGTACGGCACGTGGTTGAACTGCACGCCAGCCGTCTGCTCGAACAGCACCATGCCCAGCTGCGAGGTGCTGCCCACGCCGTAATGGCCGGCATTCAGCGTGTTGGGACGCGCCTTGGCCGCGGCGATCAGGTCACGCACGTTCTTGGCCGGCAGGTCGGCACGCGTTGCCAGCACCTGGTACACCTTGCCCACCATGGCGATGGGTTCGAACGCAGTCTTGGGATCGTAACCGAGCTTCTTGTACACATGCGGATTGATGGCATGCGACTCGGCCGTGATGACTTGCAGGGTGTAGCCGTTCGGCGCGGCCTTGGCTACCGCCTGCGTGCCGATGAGGCCGTTCGCGCCGGGCCGGTTATCGACCACCACCGGCTGCTTCAGCGCCGGACCGAGCTTGTCGGCCACGTAACGCCCCAGCACATCGCTCACTCCACCCCCGGGCCACGCCACGACCAGTTTGATGGGCTGGTCGGGATATTGCGCCATGGCAGGCGCAGAGGCCCCCGCCATGGCCACTGCGGCGGCAATCAGAATCTTCTTCATACAACCTCCGTCATCGTCGAAAGCATGCGCAAGAATCCGGCAGCCGCCATGCAGGCGCCGCCGGGCAGTCTGTTTTTCTCCCGGAATATCCGGATAATCCCGGATATCCAGTACAGCGAATATGGCGATGCGCAAATCACTTGCCGCATCATTATTTTATTCATTTACGATTCGTTAAATTCATTAGAGCCGCACCCCTTATTTTGCGATAGAACATTTTCGCCAATCAGACGGTACAGAGCCGCCATGCCGATTCCCGCGGCGTGCGCGTGCACCCGTGCGCGGCATGCGCCGCGCCGTCCTTGCGCATGCCGCACCACAAGCGTGCACGCGGGTCTCCGGGACATTCGCCCGGCATGCCAGCCCACACCAGGAGCGATCGGCGCGAATTGTTTTCCGGCGGATGCAAGCACAGCAAAGGATAATCATCAAAATGTATTTGAGATACCCTTTAAAGATTATTAATTTTCACCAGAATGGCATTTCCCATACCGGAGCACGTATAATCCTGTCATGGCGAATCCATTCTCTCCCATGCCCGCAAGCAGCGCATGGCCGCCGGGCCATCCCTGAGCAACCGCGACCCCGCACAAGCGAGACCCCCATGACCTTTCACTGGAACAACCCCTATCCCACGACCCGCATCCCCGTGTTCGCACGCAATGTCGTCGCCACCTCGCAGCCGCTGGCGGCGCAGGCAGGCCTGCAGATGCTGCGCAGCGGGGGCAATGCGGTCGATGCGGCGATTGCCGCGGCCGCCATACTGACCATCGTCGAACCCGTGTCGTGCGGACTCGGCAGCGACGCCTTTGCGATCGTGTGGGATGGCCGGCAACTGCACGGCCTGAACGCCTCCGGCACGGCGCCGGCCGCGTGGAACCCCGAATACTTCAAGCGCAAGTATGGCGAGGATGCCCGGGGCATCGCCAAGCGGCCGCAACGCGGCTGGGACAGCGTCACCGTGCCGGGCGCCATTTCGGCATGGGTGGCCCTGCATGAAAAATTCGGACGGCTGCCGTTTGCCGACGTGCTGCAGCCCGCCGTCGAGATCGCCGAGCGCGGCCACGCTGTCGCGCCCGTGGTGGCGCACAAGTGGGAAGCCGCGATTCCCGCCCTGCACGACCAGCCCGGCTTCGCGGCGGCCTTCATGCCGCGCGGCCGCGCGCCCGCCATCGGCGAGCGCTTCGTGTTTGCCGAAGCGGCGGAAACGCTCCGCAAGATCGGCGCGACCAACGGCCGTGCGTTCTACGAGGGCGAGCTGGCCGAACGCATGGCCGCCTGCGCCAAGGAATGCGGTGGCGCCATGCAACTGGCCGACCTGCGCGACTATCGTCCCGAGTGGGTCACGCCGATCAGCCAGCGCTATCGCGGCCATGAGGTGCACGAGATTCCGCCGAACGGCCAGGGCATCGCCGCGCTGATCGCGCTCGGCATTCTCGAACAGTTCGACCTCGGCGGCTTCGCGCTCGACGGCATCGACGCGCAGCATCTGCAGATCGAGGCGATGAAGCTTGCCTTTGCCGACATCTATCGCTACGTGGCCGATCCGCGCAGCATGGACGTGACGCCCGCGCAGATGCTCGACCCCGCCTATCTCGCGCAGCGCGCCAAGCAGATCGACCTGCAGCGCGCCACGCACTTCACGCCGGGCATGCCGAAGGCCGGCGGCACGGTGTATCTCACCGCAGCCGACGAGAACGGCATGATGGTGTCGTTCATCCAGTCCAACTACATGGGCTTCGGCTCGGGCGTGGTGGTGCCGGGCACCGGCATCAGCCTGCAGAACCGTGGCGTGGGCTTCTCGATGGATCCCGTCTCGGCCAACGTCGTGGCGGGGGGCAAGCGTCCGTTCCACACTATCATCCCGGCCTTCCTCACCAAGGACGGCGCCCCGGTGATGAGCTTCGGCGTAATGGGCGGCGACATGCAGCCGCAGGGCCACGTACAGACCGTGGTGCGCATGCTCGATTACCACCAGCAGCCGCAGGCCGCGTGCGACGCCCCGCGCTGGAAGGTCAACCGCGACTTCACGCTCGACGTGGAATCCACCATGCGCGCCGACACCGTGGCCGGACTCCAGGCGCGCGGCCACCAGTTGAAGTCGATCGAAGATCCGTACATGGACTTCGGCTCCGGCCAGTTCATCTGGCGCCTCGCGGACGATCCCGAAGACGGTTACGTGGCGGCCAGCGACAGCCGCCGTGACGGACTGGCGGCGGGATTCTAGGCCACGCGGCACCCCGGCTGGCATGCACGGCGCGGCATGCCAGTCACCGCAAATTGCGGTAGAGTGATTTCATTCCGCCGGCAGGCGGCGCATGCATGGCGCCGCCTGTGCGCGACCTGATTTCCGGAGAGCGCCATGAACCAGCCTGTGCCACCCGCCCCGATCCGCCGCCTGCATCACTACGCCTACCGCTGCCGCGATGCCGAGGAAACCCGGCATTTCTATGAAGACATCCTCGGCCTGCCGCTGTACCACTACATCGAGAACGACTACGTTCCCTCGACCGGCGAGTTCTGTCCCTACACGCATATCTTCTTCCGGATCGACGACGGCTCTTTCATCGCCTTCTTCGATCTCGGCGACAACGAAGCAGCCGCGCCCTCGCCCAACACGCCGGCGTGGGTCAACCATATCGCCTTCATGGTGGATGATCTGCCTGCACTCCAGGCCGTCAAGCAGCGGCTCGAGCAGCATGGCATCGAAGTCCTCGGCCCCACCGACCATCGCGTCTTCCAGTCGATCTACTTCTTCGACCCCAACGGCATCCGCCTCGAACTGACGGCAATGACCGTACCGGATGCGCAGATGCAGGCCGAATCCGCCGGGGTGCGCGAACGTCTCGACGCCTGGACCCTGAAGAAGAAAGCGCGCCTCGGTACGCGTTGAAACCGCATCTGGTGCACTACCTCACTACATCAACATCCCTCCACGAGCTTTCCGCATGACGACTCTCGCATTCATCGGTTTTGGCGCCATGGGCCGCCCCATGGTGCGCCACCTGCTGGCCGCCGGACACCACATCAACGTCTCCGTCCGCCGCCCGGAAGCGGCCGATGCCGTCAGGGCGCTCGGCGCGCAGCCATGCAGCTCGCCTGCCGAAGCTGCCCGCGATGCGGACGTGGTGTTCACCAATGTCACCTCGACCGCCGATGTGGAAGACGTCCTGCTCGGCGCACACGGCGTCATCCACGGCGCGCGGCCCGGCACGCTCTGCATCGACCACAGCACCATCTCGCCCGTCGCCACGCGGGACATCGCCAAACGCCTGCAGGCTGCCGGCCTGCGCTTTCTCGATGCCCCGGTGTCCGGCGGCGCCGCCGGCGCGGAAGCGGCCACGCTCACCATCATGGTCGGCGGCGACAGCGCCGACCTGGAACAGGCGCGCCCGCTGCTGGAACGCCTCGGCAAGACCATCGCCCATGTCGGCGCTGCTGGCAGCGGCCAAGTCGCCAAGGCCTGCAACCAGATCGTGCAGGTCACCACCATTCAGGGCATCGCCGAAGCCATGCTGTTCGCCACCAGCCAGGGCACCGATCCGCAGAAGATCCTCGATGCCATCGCCACCGGTTTCGCCGGCAGCCGCATGCTCGACCTGATGGGCCCGAAGATGGCGCAGCGCGACTTCAAGGCCGGCATCGAAGCGCGCCTGCATGAAAAGGATTTCGGCCTGGTACGCGAAGTGGCCCGAGAACAGCATCTGTACATGCCGGCGATGGAAGCGGTGGCCGCGCAGCTACGCTCCCTGGTGGAGCAAGGACGCGGGCGCGATGACACCTCGTCGTTGTTGCCGGTGCTGGAGAGTCAGCAGCCAACGAAGAGATAGGCGCCCGCCAGCATTCCGACGCGCGGACAGCAACGATGGAACATGCCCAGCATTCCGACAATGTCCGTGTGGCTGTTGCACAAGAGATCCGATCGACTGCACTGATCCAGGCCATGCAAGGGCGTGAATAAACCTATTGGTGTGCAACCCTGAGTATTGCCTCTTGCCGCCATGAACAACCCGGCAATTGAGCACCGATGGTACAACGCGATCTCAAGGGTGGCATCACAGCCCCTGCATGAAAAGATTCGGCCTGATACGCGTAGTGCCACGAGCTGAGCATCTGCACATGCCGGCGATGGAAGCGGTGGCCGTGCAGCTGCGCGCACTGGTGAAACAGGAACGCGGGCGCCGACACCTCATCTAGATCGGATACACGGGCGTCCACCGTTGTACCGAGAACTATCGCATAAGGCGGCAAAGTGTCGCACAGCTCAAATCGGGAGACCATTCGCCTTAAGGACATGGCATTTCAGGCGAGGCGTCAGTACGCCGGGTTTAACCGCGCACACCGAAAACTAACTAAAACACTGCAAAACACAGTAACAGCCGCGTAACAGTACGCTATGGCATACCGTATTGTGATGGGCAATATCAGCCATCACCATCGGAAATGCATCATGCTCAAAACGTTGCGTCATCACTTTTCAAGCAGTGCGACATCGCCGTCAATTACGCACTCTGCAAGCACGCCAGATCATCCAGCAACCACTGAGCCACGCGTTCGCCGTTCGCCAGCACCCCGCTTTCGCCCGACCCGCTGGGACGCCAAACAGATTCGGGCGCTAGCAGGCAAGAAAGTTCTATGGAATGAAGCCTACCCTGGCATCTACCTACGTGCGCATCATCGAGATAGCAATGGCGATTTTCTGAAAATGGTATCCGACAGGTTGAATCGCCTCGCAGCAACGACTGAGGGCCATGCGCTTCTGGCGGGGATCTCGGCAGCACACCTTGCTCATCCCGCCATCGAGTTGCAAATACTGCCTCTTGAGTGCGATTTCTATGCCCCACCCAGAAACGAGCACGATGCATACTATTGGCAGCGAGTGCGAGGCGGAAATGGACGTCACTATGGTGGGAGAATCTATATCAACGTATCTAGATTCAAAACAGATACGCTGTGCGATGTCGAACAAGTTCTGTGTCACGAACTTAACCATGCATACGTGGATCTCTGGCCCCGGTTTTTCACGATGGATGGTGACGCATGCGCTGCGCATGATCGCGGGGCATGGGCGAATGAGGAATTTTACGTAATGGGAGCCGGAAACCATATGGGGAAGGCGCCAATGAGCCAGCTTCGCAATACGTTGCTGGAAGGACGCAGGCTACAACTTGGATATGGTGAAAACCGAGGGTACGACATCCCGACCCCTGTTGAACGTAATAGCGGCGACGAAGCGATCTTTCCGGCCCCTCTGAACAGTCCGACGAACAATACAGTTCATTTTGTGAAAACGTCACAAAACAGCCAGGATGAAAAGGAACGTGAGGCCGATCATCGTTTCTTCACTGATCAACTCACCTTACTCGCGACCTGCTCAGCAACGATAGGGAGCCATGCAGAATCGCTTATGAAATCGGATGCGGTGGCAACAGACGGCATCACGGAAGTGCTGGCGCCTGCGGCGTTTTCCAACGATATAGGCGCCTCGAGTTTTGATCCACGGATGATGCCAACATTGCGCGACAAACACCGGGCACAAGAAACCATATTCCGCGAGGCGATTCATCTGGCGCAAGCAAACCGCTATGCCGCGGCTCATCGGCTGGTCAAGTCTTTTCCTGCCGATATGCTGTCACACCTTGATCATGCTGGCCATCGGCGCATCGAGGTGGATACGGTCAAGCGACTGATTGGAACACGTTATGCTGAAAGTGTTGAAAAGCAGCTGGCCAATATTCGAATCAACGACATGCTGGCTGCATACCAATCTTACGCCGACTTGTATGCGCTCGCCGCGAAATCGAAGAAACCATTTATGCGGAACGGACGGGAAGAGTTACGCACTCCCCAGGAATATATCCGTGATCTGGATGCCCATTTCGAGGAGATCTGGTGCAACGCAATGAAACCTGTAGCTCGCAATACACAGTCATACCGTAATCTGGATTTCGAGCGACATCTGTTCGATGTTGGCGCAAAAAAACTGGCGGAGTTGTTCTACTATCGGCAAGACCGGTCGGAAAGAGTCTCAGCGTACATGGAAGTGCTGGCGCGCACGCCAAGTTCCGTTTTTCAGCAGACAACCTGACCATGCTCGCACAGTGCCCGTAGGGCCAGCGCGCTATATGGTGCATTGTCTGGACCTATAAATTCCGGCATAATGCCGAACTTCGCCCACGCGGCGAAATACTGCCCGAGTGGTGAAATTGGTAGACGCAGGGGACTCAAAATCCCCCGCCGCAAGGCGTGCCGGTTCGATTCCGGCCTCGGGCACCATCAGATTCTACGAGCCGTTTTTCTGGCCCGGCATACCGGCGCCCCGTCCGGGGCGCGGCACACCTCCAAAATTACAGCGGCGGCAGATTATGCCCCCGGCTCGCCCGACGCGAATAGTAGGCGAACGTCACCTCCATGCGCTTGGGCGTGCTGACCCAGCGTTGGGCTTCACGGCCCAGTTCCGGATCGATCGGCTGGATCTCGCCGGCTGCCATGGCGAGCAGTTGCAGGCGCGCGGCGCGCTCGAACATCACGCCGAGCACACAGGCTTCCTCGACCGTGGACCCTGTCACGAGCAAACCATGGTGTGACAGCAGGATGGCTTTCTTGTCGCCGATGGCCTTCGAGATGATCTCGCCTTCTTCGTTGCCAACCGGAATGCCCGGCCATTTCGGCAGAAAGGCGCACTGGTCGTACAGCACGCATGCATCCATGTGCGAGACGATCAACGGGACTTCCAGCATCGCCAGTGCGGAGACGTGCGGTGCGTGCGAATGCACGATGCAGTTGACGTCGGGACGCGCGCGATACAGCCACGAGTGAAAGCGGTTTGCCGGGTTGGGCATGCCGGTACCTTCGAGCACCTGCAGGTCATCGTTCACCAGCAACAGGTTGTCGGCATTGATTTCGTCGAAGCCGAGGCCAAGGCGCTGGGTCCAGTAGGTGCCCGGTTTCTCTGCGCGTGCCGTGATCTGGCCGGAGAGGCCAGAGTCGTGGCCGAAGGCGAAGAGGATGCGGCAGGTTTCTGCCACGGCTTCGCGCAGCGGCATTTTTTCTACGGCGAGCTGCGATTGCATCTGCTGCAGTGACGAGGCAACGATCTCGTCTTTCTTGAGGTGCATGGTGTCAGCCATGGTCAATTCCTTGTAGGTGCACACTGGCCGGCCGGAGTCGATCGGCCAGTGGTGAAACAAAATGGCAGAAGCAGCTTAAACGCAGTTTACTTGGCGCCCTTGAGCAGTGCAGACCAGCGTTTGTCTTCCGATTCAATCAGCTTGCGGAAGCCGTCTGGTGTGGAGGCAGCCACTTCCGTGCCTTGGGCGGCGAGCGTGGATTTGAATTCAGGATCCGACACGGCTTTGTTGATGGCGGCATTGAGCTGTTTGATGATGCTCTCATCCATGCCAGCCGGGCCAACCACGCCCGAGACCGAGCCCGAAATCAGATTCGGATAACCCAGTTCAGCGGTGGATGGCAGATCAGGTGCGGTGGGCAAGCGCTTCGGGTTGGCAACCGCCAGGGCGCGCAGTTTGCCAGAGGTGGCAAACGGCATCACTTGCGGCGAACCTTCGAAGGTCATGTCGACTTGGCCGGAGACAACGTTGCTGACCGATTCAGCGCCGCTCTTGAAGGGAACATGAAGGAATTTGACGTTGGCCGTATCTTGCAGAATGCGCATGCCTTGGTAGGGAGAGCTGCCGACACCTGCCGTGGAAAAACTGACGGATTCAGGTTTTTGCTGGGCGAGCTTCACCAGTTCACCTAGGGTTTTGGCTTGCACATTCGCTCCAACCGCAATGACGTGCGGCGTGGAGGCGACGGACGAGATGTACGAGAAGTCTTTGGCGCTATCGAAACGCACTTGCGAGTTGGTGTGCGGATTCACAGCCAGCACGCCAACGGTGGCGAACAGGAGCGTGTAGCCGTCTGGCTTGGCGCGCTTGACGACTTCGGCAGCAATGTTGCCACCCGCACCAGGGCGGTTGTCGATGACAACAGATTGCTTGAGTTGCTCGGAGAGAGCTTTGCCCGTGGCACGCGCCACGAGATCGGTAATGCCGCCAGCACCAAATGGCACCACCAGCGTAATAGGCCGCTCAGGGTAGGCGGCAGCCGCTGGCGTGGCCGCAACTAGCAGCGCAACCGCAGCCGTAGCGAAAGAAAAAGGACGATACATGGTTGACTCCTCGTGTATTCTTAGGAAACTACGGTGTCTATGATGACACCCAAGTTTCCTTAAGGCAACAAGATTGTCATGTGCTGTTCGCAGCATTAAAATGGGCTGCTGGGTTGGGCTGAGGCAGCTAACTTCTCGCTTGCCCCTGCACAGAACGGCAGACATTCGCCCTGCCGCGCTGACGGCCGCTTTTGGTTATACATGTCGATGACTTTAGATAAATCCGCGAGTATGAATGCCGTTGCCGAGCGGCTTGCCGAACACCGCAAGTTAAACGGTTTAACGCTGGAAGAACTTGCGCGCCGCGCTTCGCTGACGAAAAGCTACTTGTCGAAGTTGGAGCGTGGGTTGTCATCGCCTACGCTGGCAACGGTGCTGAAGCTGGCAGAAGCGTTGAACGTGACGGTTGATCAGCTGATTTCTCCACGTCGCGAAGCGAGTGCGATTGTGGTGGTGAAGTCCGACGAGCGCGCGCCCTTTAGCCGTTCGCCGGATCATCATGGCTATATCTACGAAGCCATTGCGAGCGAGCGCGCCGATAAATCGATGATGCCGTTTGTGATGATGCCGCCATCGCAACTTGGCGATGCGCCGATGTCGAGCCACGCGGGCGAAGAGTTGATTTTTGTGGTGCAGGGTGAAATGGAGGTGGTGTTTGAAGACCGTACGGTTCACTTGCAGCAAGGCGACTCGGTGTACTTTAACGCTGCCATTCCGCACCGTGCGCGTTCTGTGGGAAAGACCCAGGCTCAAGCGCTGGTGGTGGTGAGCCCGCGGCGCGTGGATTCAAACGTGTCGTAGCAACGCATACGTGTAAGCTGCTCTGCTCTGCTCTGCTCTGCTCTGCTCTGCAACCAAGCATATTCAGTCATGCGTAGAAACGCGATCCTTATTGAATATTGCGCAGTCCCCGCTGATCTCACGCTCGACCCATCTGGCTCTGCGCCAACACTCTCTGGCGTTTGACGCAGCCCTTTTCTATTGCCAAATTTGATGAGTGCTCGACGGGCGAATCAACTCGTTACTGCGAGGAGGGCTGCCCAGGCATGCTACACAGAAGTTCGACTCGCCCGATATGTTGCGACATGATTTCTTGCGCGAGGACGGAATCCTGCTTGACGATGGCACCCAGAATTTCTTTGTGATGCTCGTTGGATGCAATACAGCGCGTCTTATCTGAGAAGAACAGTTGCCGGCGGCTTTCCGACATGAGGTAGAACGGGTGCACGAGCTGCGTGAGCACCATGTTCTGCGTGGCACGGAAGATGGCCATATGGAACTCGTAGTCCAACATCTCGATGCGCTCGGTGCCGTGGGCAATGGCTTCCTCAAAGCGCTGGATGATGGACGCTAGCGTGTGCAAATCTTCGTCGGTCCGTCGTTGCGATGCTAGCAGCACGCCCTGAAGTTCGATAATGCGTCGGACCTCCAACGCTTCGCTCAGTTTTTCAACGGAGAGCGAGACACCCAGCGCAGAGAACAGGCTGAGTGCCTCAAGGCTGATGCGCTCTGGCGCCACATTGAGATAAATGCCCGAGTTGCGACGGCGCTCGAGAAAGCGAAGTCCCTCCAACACCGATAAGACTTCGCGTACCACCCCACGCCCTACTTGAAACCGCTCGGACAACTCACGTTCTGACGGAAGCCGTTCGCCTGGGTCGTAGCTGCGCTTTTCGATGAGCTTGATCAATTCGGCCATCGTGCGTCGTGTCAGTTCATCTTTGTCGGTGATCATTTAACTCCTTGCGGGCGCAGCTGCCACAACTGGTGACAGGCTAGCGGACGTATCCGGGCCCATCAATTAATGGATATTTTCGGAACAGGTCTTCATCGACTTCAAACCCAAGCCCAGGGCCTTCCGGCGGACGCACGTTGCCGTTTGCGTCAATGGGAGGAAGCTCGCCGAACATATCCCGGAAGGGATTATAGTCCGAGACGCAAGCCTCAAAATATCCAGCATTATCAACCGCTGCCAGAATGTGCAAACAGGCGGCATGGTTGAGACCAGTCGCGGAGCTGTGCGGATGAATCTGATATCCCCAGGCCGAGAGCAAGGCAGCAATGCGCATGGTTTCGGTGACGCCGCCGGTTTTGGAAACGTCGGGCTGGAAGATTTGCACCGCCCCCGCTTCCAACAGTTGGGCAAAGGCGTAGCGCGTGTAGTGATTTTCACCTGCGGCAATCGGCACGAGTCCCATGATGGACTTCAACGAGCGATACGCTCCGTGGTTATTACAACCGAACGGCTCTTCCAGCCAGCCTAATCTGCATTCTTCAATAGCTGGTACCAGACGACGCACTTGTTCAAGATCGTAAGCTGCGTTGATATCGGCCAGCACTTCGAGTTCTTCACCCACCGTTTGCCGCACGAGCCGCATGCGCGCGACGTCTTTGGCGACGGTGTCACCAAAGCGCAGCTTCACTGCCTTGTAGCCGCGCGCAACGTAGCGCATCACCTCTTCGGCAAGCGACTCCGGCGGCTGAAAGCCCATGGAGATGCCACCCGCATAAGCTTTGATTGGCTTGTTGCTGCCGCCAAGCAATTTGTAGAGCGGCACGTTGCATAGTTTGCCGCGTGCATCCCATACCGCCATGTCGATGCCGGAGATGGCGAGGGCAGCACCGGTGCCCAAGCCATGGCTGGCGATTTGCATCTTATAAAGCTTGTCCCAGATACCGGTGCTATCAAATGCGTCCATGCCGACCACGGCGGGCGCGAGGGTGCTGTCGATCAGTGAACAGACGGCGCCCGGGCTGCGTCCTGGGTGGGCTTCACCATAGCCCACCACACCGTCTTCCGTTTCCACTCGAACGATGATGGCATCGCGTTTGGTGGTGGTGCCAATTCCAACTGTAATTTGGCGATCTTCCGGAAGCTTGAAGGACAGCGGGATTGCCCGAACACTGATAATTTTCGACATAACATCCTCATGCGCGCCGCACGGTACGGCATTTCACTTTTAGTTGGCTGGTTTGGCTTTGAAGAGCTGTGGCGCGACTCGATCCATGGTCGCTTGCACGGCGTCTACCTGCTTACGGAGTTCAGCACCCTTGACGTTCAGGGCCGAGAATCCACCGTTCTCTGCGTATTCTTTAAAGGCAGGGCTTTGAACTGCCTTTTCGAACACGCTGATCAGTTTGTTGGTGACATCAGCCGGCATGCCAGCGGGACCGGCGAGCCATGACATTTGCGTGAGCGGACCCTGCGGGAACATGTTCAGCCCATGCTCTGCAAACGTTGGCGTGTTGGGCAGCATGCCAACGCGTTTGTCAGCATAGAGCGCAATCGCTTTGATCTTGCCAGCCTCAATCAAAGCGCGGCTTTCTGAAGGCTTAGCGATCACTGCATCAATCTGACCACCGGCGAGATCGGTCAATGCTTTGGTAGCGCCCGGATACGGCGTATGAATGTAAGGTGTGCCTGCGGCTGCGGCCGTGTTGGCTGCCAGGATGTGAGGAATGTTGTTGGAACCAGCGGTGCCAATCGACAGTTTGCCGTCGCGTTTTTTGGCATGCTCCATGAAGCCTTTGATTGAATCAAAGGATGAGGTTCCAGGTACCGCAAGAACGAAGTACTCAACCGAAGTCAGATTGAGGTAAGTGAATTCATCATTCTTGGTTTTGGTGAGCCCCTGCGCCACCATGGCGAGTTGCGAAGACGTTGCACTACCAATGGTGTAGCCATCGGGCTTGGCAGCCGCCAGTTTGGCCAGACCAATGGTGCCGGAAGCACCAGGCGCATGCTCCACGATAATCGTCATGCCTTCTTTGGCGGCTTCGGCAGCGACAATGCGCGCAATGGCGTCGGAAACGCCGCCTGGGGACCAAGGCACGATATAGCGAACTTCACGCTCCGGGTAAGCAGCTTGTGCCACACTGCTGAACAAACCCACACACGCACCGATCATTGCACCCAGGATGGCATGCTTTTTGAGTTTTTTTAACATCGTCATTGTCTCCTCCACTCGTTTTTAAGTTCCAGCGATTCAATGGCAGTAGTCGGGTTCTTCGCGCGACAACATGTCGTGCCAAGCCGTCATATGCATTTCGGGATCAACGTACTTCTGAATTGGGACATGCGAAGGAATCAGCAGCGACTCCGGTAGATCGCGCAATTTGGCGCCTGTGCTCATGGCCTGCAGGGTGTTCATGCACAGACGTTCGAACATGCACAACTCGTAAAAAGCCGTGGCGATGTCGCCGCCAGCGACGAGTACGCCATGACTGGCCATAAAGAGAATGGATTTGTTGCCGAGTAAACTGGCGAGGCGGTCACCCTCTTCAACGCCACTGACGGAGCCGTTCTTGGCGTCGTCATAAACAATGCGATCGTTCAGCAACAGGTTGGCATTGAATACGCGCCCGAAACGGAACATATCAATGCCAGACAAGGCGGTGGCATAGGGGGAATGCACGTGCAACAGCACGGCTGCGTTCGGGTGGGCTTTGTGAATGCGTGCATGAATGTGAAAGGCCACCGGGCGGATTTTTCCTTCGCCGCGCACGGTGTTCCCGTCGAGATCGCACACGATCAGATCGCTCGCGCGCACCTGCCGAAAGTGCTTACCGCGTGGGTTGACGAGAAAGTGACCGTCCTCGTTGGGCAACGACACGCTGAGGTGATTGCCAAGATTCTCATTCCAGTCGCGCCGAGCGCATACGCGAAAAACCGCGGCCAGATCACGACGCAGTTGCTGTTCATCCATGATGCTCTTGCTCCCTTTCCCTATTGCCCTGATTGTTGAACCAAATTGGTCATACCAATTTACCCAGCTAATGACCCCCTGCAAATACGGAGAAACCCTTTAATGCTTCGGCGGTAGACATGCCGAGCATCCATCTATCGCGATGTCGTTGGCGTTTCCATGGAGAAGCGCTGGTGAAATGTCCGCAACCGCTCTCACACCGCTGAGTTGCATCGCCCGCTCCAGCTCGGAACGCAGAATGGCGAGGGCATGCGTCGCACCGTCTTGCCCGTCCGCCATGGCACCCCACAAGGCGGCACGCCCAGTCAGCACGCCTTGGGCACCCAGTGCTCGCGCCTTGAGAATGTCCGTTCCCCGGCGTACACCGCCATCCACCAACACGGGAATACGCCCACGCACCGCTCGCACCACGGCAGGGAGTGCGCGCAGTGCTGGCAGCGCGCCATCCAGTTGTCGCCCACCGTGATTGGAAACCACCACTGCCTGCGCACCAAGCTCACAGACCCGTTCTGCGTCGGCCGCGTGCAGAATGCCTTTGACGATGAGCGTGCGTGGCCACGTGTCACGTATGACCTGCAATGCGTGCCAGTCGAACGAGGGATCGCACATGCGCCCCAACGTTGGCGTGATGCGCGCTACGTCTGGCTCAGGCGGACGCATGCCGCGCAGGTTTTCCGCGACGGGCAGACCGTGGCGCAACAAGCCATAGGCCCAGCACGGGTGCATTGCAAAGTCGAATAGATTGCGTGGTGTGAAGTGAATGGGAAACGAAAGATGGTTACGAAAATCGCGCTCGCGCTTACCCCCGACAGGGAGATCCACCGTAATGACCAGTGCCTCGTATCCGGCCGCTAGGGCACGTTCTATTAAGTGCGCCTGCCACGCTTTGTCGCGCAACATGTAGGCTTGAAACCAGAGACGGCCAGGCGCCTCCTCTGCAATTTGTTCGATGGATGCCGTGGCCGAGCTGGATAGAGTGTAGGGAATACCGGCGGCGACTGCGGCGCGCGCAATGTCGATATCCGCGCCTTTGCGCCCGAAGCCAATGCCTCCGGTTGGTGCAATGGCGAGCGGCATTGAGGCCGCTCCACCGACCAGCTCGCAGGCTAGCGAGACGCTGGATACATCGACCAGGGCGCGCGGTACGATCCAGGTGGAATCAAAGGCGGAACGATTGCCGTTGAGCGTGAACTCGTCATCGGCGCCGCCATCAAAGTAATCAAAGATTGCCTGAGGCAAACGCCGGCGAGCAATGTCCCGCAGCGTATCAATGCTATGAGCGAGAGAGACATTACGCATTGACTACCTCCGCCTGCCTATGGCGCGCGCTCCCCTGTGGGTCTCGCTCCGGAGACATCGATGTGCCTCGGATGCGAACCCATTTCATGGGGCGATATTGACGCGCGCAAAACCTGCCCGTAAGCGCGTCAGCCGCGCTTCAATGGCTGCGAGCGCGTCTTGGTTCACGAGGTTGCGCGGTACTCGCCCTTGCAAGAGGTCGATAATTTGCTCAGCACAAGTCATGCCCATCACACGCAGACTTTCGTACGTGGCGCCGGCAAAATGCGGCGTCGCGACGACGTTCGGGTGTTGCAACAAGGGCGAGTCTGCAGGCAAAGGCTGAGTGCCAAATACATCGAGAGCGGCACCTGCGAGTCGGCCACCGTGCAGTTCACGCAATAGAGCGACTTCATCGAGAACAGCGCCGCGTGCCACATTAATCAGATAGGAACCCGGGCGCATGCGGCCCAAGCGATCGGCGTTGGCAAGACCGCGCGTCTCAGGTGTCAATGGACACGCCAAGACCACCACATCTGCGCGCTCAAAAACTTCGTCAGTGGAAACTTTTTCGATGTAGGGCGGCAATGGCGCATCGCCGCGGCGTGCGCCCACGACGCGCATGTTCAATCCGTCGTGGCACATTCTGGCAACTTCGAGCCCGATCTGGCCGACGCCGATCAAGCCGACGGTGCGGCCACCTGCCTCGACGCTGAAATCAGAACGTTCGCGCGCGGCTGACCACCCCGTGGTGCGTACGAGACGATCCGCCTGAAATATCTGATGCGTCAATGCCAGCACCTGGCCGACGACGTACTCGGCGACGCCGCGCGCATTGGAGCCTGGCACGTTGGTAACGGCAATCCCATGCGCACTGGCCTCCTCGACGGGAATCAAATCGACACCCACCCCATGTCGCACCGTCGCGAGCAAGCGCGGGGTGTGCGCAAACAAACCTGGGGGTAGCGGAGCACGCACCACGATGATATCTACGTCGCGTGCGGCGGCGACAAAATCGTCGAGGGTCGTCGCCGTGGTCATGCGAATGTCGGCGTGCGCCTGGATACGTTCCAACGCGTCTCGCTCAACGGACCCCGTCAACAAGACGATAGGCCTGCTTTGTTGATCCTTCATACTGTTTGTGTCCCCAACCGTGGAACAGGGTGGGCGACCAACCAGCCACCGGATGCACCCATGCGCCAACTGGCACGATTAAATTGGTCGGACCAGTATAGAGCGAAGCTGTCTGATTGCCTAGTCAGGGATCACCCCTAGGTGGACGAACAGGCCGCGCCCGATGCGGGGATGATGGCTCCTCTCTATATAAAGAGTGCTCCCGACTTTCTTGGGCTGGAACGCGCTGATGGAACTAGCGATCGCCTGGTGACTCCGCCGCTTCCGCACCACCCGTAGCGCCCAAGCCAGCACCCATGCCAAGGCCCATGGCCGCGCCGCCTCCTGCAGCGCCACCACCGCCACCTCGACCACCGCCACCTCGACCGCCGCCACGTCCGCCGCCAGGACCATCTGGCCCGCCTCTTCCACCCGCACCAGATCCACCGCCACGCATTCCCGCGCTGGCAGGACGCGTGGGTCCTTGGCTCGGTATGGTCAGCGACTCAGGCACGGGCTCTAGATCAAGCACCCCGCGTATGAAGGTACGGAGCGACACGACGAGCTCTGCCGTGCGAATGCTGCGCCCAGCAACGAGATCATGAGCGGCTGTTGCAGCGAGGCGCACCTGCTCCTCTGTGCCCAAGAGCATGATGTCAGATAACGCAGCCTCAACCGCGTCACGAACACGGCGAGCGCGATCAGACCCGAGCGGTAACGGTAGGTCTTCATCCTCCAAGCCATCTGAGTCGGGCTCCGTACGCTGCAGTTGAACCTGTCGCATGCGGATATCGCGTAGGTGGGTCGGATCCACCGAGAGGTCACCAGTGAATGATCCGCCTAGAACTTTGTATGCAGCAATGAGCGTGCGCAATCGTTCGTTAATCTGACGGTTCTCGCGCTCGCGGCGCTGTTGAATCGTTTGCATGACGACCAAACGAATGCCAACGCCAATCAAGGTAATCAGCGCAAGACCTACGATCGTGGTGAGCAATGTCTGCCAGGAGGAAAAATCGAGCAGGCGCATGGGCATCTCCATCGAGGGCGAGCCATTATCTTGCCAGAAAGCTGAACGGAGCAAAGCCGTACATTCCGGAGTGGACTGGCGCCCTGGTGGAAACCAAACTGAAAATGGGCCTGTCGCACATTCCTTATCGTGGCGGCTCTCCTGCTGTTGCCGACGTGCTGGCAGGACACGTTGACACCTCGTTTTCCTCGGCTCCGTTGGTGGTGCAATATGTACGCGATAAACGCCTGACTGGTCTGGCGGTGACGTCAACCAAACGTATGGCAGCACTGCCTGATATTCCAACGATGAACGAAGCGTTGGGAACCAAAGACTTTGAAGTTCTCAACTGGTACGGATTGTTCGCGCCCAAAGGAACGCCTGCTGCGATTCTGGACCAAATTAATCGTGACGCCACCGCGATTCTGCATCTACCGGAAGTGCGGGCTCGCATTACCGAGGCGGGTGCAGACCCAGTAGGCAACAGTCGCGATGAATTCTCGGCATTCTGGAAGGCTGAAATCAGTAAATACGCCGCTATTATTAAGGAATCTGGGGCCAAGGTGGATTGACCGCGTGACAACATCTGCAAATTTGACACCCGTGTCCGCACGGGTGCCCCATATGACTCAGCTCACCATCCGTTGCATCGAAATTTTCCGTGTTGCTGTACCACTCCGAGGTGAAGGCTTTCGCAATGCGTATGCCCATACTACGGAACAGCACAGCATCATCGTAAGAGTCGATACGGATGGTGGCAGTGGCTATGGCAATGTCGATCCAATCCCGGGATACTCCGCAGCTTCGGTCGAGGACACACTCACGGCATTACATGCCCAACTCGGGCCGTGTCTGCTTGGCATGGATGCACGTCAACCCAATGCTATTTTGGCCAAACTTGATGCGCAATCCGCACAAGACTTCGAAGCCAAGGCGGCATTAGAGATGGCATGCTTCGATGCTGTGGCACAGGCAAGCGCGCTACCCGTTAGCGCGCTTCTGGGCGGGCGCGTACGCGACACTGTTCACTTCAACGCATGGATCGGATTAGTCGCCCCGTCTCAAGCGGCGCAGGAAGCAAAGGAATGGCAGGCACGCGGGTTTCGCTCGGCCAAAATCAAGCTGGGCAGTGGGGTGGAGGAAGATCGCGCGCGCGTCATGGCAGTGCGTGCGGCCGTGGGTGATAGCATGGCCTTGCGTGCCGATGCCAACGCAGCCTATTCCGTGGCTGACAGTATTGCGCTCGGCCGTGCGCTCGCGCCGGCGGAACTGCAACTGCTCGAACAGCCGGTCGCAGCCGATGATCTGACAGGGCTTGCAGAGGTGCGCCGTGCCGTGCCGATGCCCATCATGGCGGACGAGGCCATCACGGACCATGCGAGCCTGATCGATGTCATCCGTGCAGGTGCGGCAGACATCATCAAGCTCAAGGTCATGAAGCAGGGTGGCCTGCTGCGCACGCGCGCCATGATCGACACGGCCGCGGCGGCAGGCATGCCTGTCGTGATCGGCCACGGTTTTGGTCTGGGCATCAGCACCCTCGCAGAAGTGGCAGTGGCCGCGAGCACGCACGCCGTGATGGACGGACTCGAAGCCGTAGGCCCGTTGAAAATGCGTGACGATATCTGCGTCAGTCCGCTCGACCTGTCCGGCGGTACGCTGCAGGTGCCAAGGCACATTGGCTGGGGTGCGATGGTGGATCCGCACAAGCTCCAGCAATATCAGGTCGAGTACGTTTCGATACGGGCATAGCCGCTGGCGGCGGGAATGCCGCTACGATGGTTGATCTGCGACTACGCCATCCGCTGCATGTGAAATGCCCAGGATCGTCTCCTCCGCAATCGCCAGGAAGCGCGCTGCGGCGAGCGACAGGCGTGTGTTGATGCGGCTGACGAGATACAGCTTGTGGGCAATCGCATCGCCTTCGATCGGCACCACGGCCAGCCCGAGCGATTGCGCGAGCTCGGTGACGTAGCCGGGAATCAGCGCAATACCCGCGCCGTACCGGCACAGCGCGAGGCTCGACATCAGCGATCCGCCGCCGATCACCGAGGTGAATTCCAGGCCCTCGCCCGCCAGCACCTGGTTGACGATGCGGCCGAAGCCATAGCCTGCGCGCAGGCCGATATGCGGATAGGCTGCGAGCGCCGCCAGCGTGGCGCTGGGGGCTGCCGCCAGGGCATGTTCGGGACGGCAGGCAACCCACATGCTGCTGCGGTACCCCTCCCGCCGCTGCAGCTTGGGATGCGGCTCGGCCATCGAAACCAGCGCGACATCGGCCTTGCCGTTCAGGACATGGTCGATCCCCTCATCCGTGGTCAGCTCGTACAACTCCAGATGCACGGCGGGATTCTCGGCATGAAAGACCTGGATGGCGGGCGCCATGAGGCTAGCCATGATGAGGGGCGACGCGGCAATATGCACGCGCCCACGATCCAGCGACTTGAGGCTGCGGACACTGCGTTCGGCCACATCGACAGACGCAAGGATCTCGAGCGCCAGCGCATACAGTTCCGCTGCGCCGTCGACCGGAGTCAAGGTGCGCGCGGAACGTTCGAACAACTGGAACTCCAGCGCATCCTCGAGCTCGCGGCAGATCTTGCTGACCGCCGATTGCGTCATGTGCATGCGCTCACCCGCCAGCGTGAAGCTGCGTGTCTGGTAAGCCGCGACAAAAACCTTGAGCTGGCGGATGGTGATATTCATGTCTGGAGTGGTCTCAGCGGCAAGTTCGATCTGGTGGCATACTGGGCGCACGCGCATGCTGACGCCGTGATTGCCGGCATGCTGCGGTCTGGTGCGGCCCACGTAATGTCCCACCATTCAAGATTGATTTCCATCCGGCCCCCGCGCAGTCGACAGTATGCCTCGCCGGATCTGATACCAGAACACCGATATTCCGATGACGACGCACAACCTCTTCCTGGATGAAGCCATCGCGCTGGCGCTGGCAAACGTACAAGAGGGAGGCCGGCCCTTCGGCGCCGTGGTGGTCAAGGAAGGCCGCATCATCGCACGCGGTGTCAACCGCATGCAGGCGGATCACGACCCGACCGCGCATGCGGAACTGCTGGCCTTGCGTGCCGCCGGGCAGGCGCTGCGCAGTACGCGGCTCGACGGCTGCGCCGTCTATGCCAGCGGCCAGCCATGCCCCATGTGCCTCGCTGCCATGCGCATGGCGGGCATACACGACATCACCTTTGCTTACTCGAATGCACAGGCCGAACCGTTCGGCCTGTCGACCGCGGCCATCGCCGCGGAACTGGCCAGACCGCTCGATCAGCAGCCCGGTCTTTCACTGCGTCACGAACCGCAGCAGGTCCCGGATGAGGACCACCTCTATCGTATCTGGCAGCAGCGCATAGCGCGCCAGCCATAACCCGTCCAGCAGAGAGGAGAAGCGGCGTGACGGATCTGAGCCATTCCAGGAACAATGTATGGCGTCTGGCGATCGCACAAGCGCTTGCTGGCGCAAACTCGACCGTGGTGTTCGCCACCGGCGCGGTCATCGGCCACGGGCTGGCGCCAAACAAATCGCTGGCCACCTTGCCGATCTCGATCTTCGTGGTTGGCATGGCAGCCGGTACCCTGCCAGTCAGCGCGATTGCCGAACGCTTCGGGCGCAAGACAGCTTTTCAGGTAGGCACCGCGTGTGGTATCGCCATGGGGGTGATTGCGGGTCTGGCGCTGTACCTGCACTCGTTCGCGCTGTTCTGCCTGGCGATGGTGTTCGGCGGCGCGTATGCGTCGGTGGTGCTGTCGTTCCGCTTCGCCGCCGCCGAATGCGTAGCGCCGGCTGACCGGGCCAAGGCGCTGTCGACCGTACTGGCAGGCGGGGTGGTCGCGGGGGTCATCGGGCCGCAACTGGTCACCTACACGATGTATCTGTATCCGCCGGCCGCGTTCATGCTGACGTATATCTTTGCCGGCGCCGTGG
The DNA here is from genome assembly GCA_000272025.2 of Imbroritus primus. GTDB lineage: Bacteria > Pseudomonadota > Gammaproteobacteria > Burkholderiales > Burkholderiaceae > Imbroritus > Imbroritus primus. Next base: position 247,298 of record AKCV02000026.1, on the reverse strand, counting down.
CGCTGATCGCGTCATTCGTGCTCGCCGGTATCCAGCTGCCGCACACCCCGGCCAAGGCAGATGCGGTCGGCGGGCGCCCGCTCGGCATGATTGTGCAGCAGCCGCGCTTTATCGGGGCGGTGGTCTGCGGTGTGGTCAGCTATGCGCTGATGAATTTCCTGATGACTTCCGCGCCGCTGGCGATGAAACTGCATGGCCATTCGCAGGAAGCATCCAACCTGGGACTGCAGTGGCATGTCATTGCCATGTATGCGCCCAGCTTCTATACCGGCAAGCTGATCACGCGTTTTGGCGCGAAGCCGGTGGTGGTGGTCGGCCTGGCCCTGATCGCGATGTCAGCCGTCGCCGGCCTGATGGATGTGGCACTGATGAACTTCTGGGTTGCGCTCATCCTGCTCGGCGTGGGCTGGAACTTCGGCTTCGCGGGTGCCTCGGCGCTCGTGCTCGAATGCCACAACGCAGCGGAGCGTACGCGGGTCCAGGGCCTGAACGATTTCATCGTGTTCGGCACCATGGCGCTCGGCTCGTTCGCCTCGGGCGACCTGCTGGACCGCTATGGATGGGAAGTGGTGTGCTGGCTGATGTTCCCGCCGGTGCTGATCGCTTTCGCCACACTGGCAATGACACGCGGATCGGCAAGGCAACCGGCAGTGGAGTCGCCGGCTGCGAAGTAGACTTATGCGCCGGGCCTGTCCCGGCGCGGCATCCCTCAGGCTGCCACGCGTTCGAGCTGCACGAACTGCCCTGCGTGGAAGCCCAGCGGCTCGTTGACGTAGCGCTTGCAGGTCAGTACTTCACCCACGAAGATGATGTGATCGCCGCCCTCGTAACGATGGACTGTGCGGCATTCGAAATGTGCAGCGCAATGCTCGATGAGCGGCAGTCCGGTGCGTCCCTCCAGGATATCGATGCCGGCGAAGCGATCCACGCCACGGGTAGCAAAACGCATGGCGACATCGCGCTGGGCGTCGCTCAGGATATTGATCGCAAAACGATCGCCTTCCATGAAGCTCTGCAGGCTGGACGATTTCTTGTCGAGGCTCCACAGCACCATTGGCGGCGTCAGCGAGACCGCATTGAAACTGTTCGCCGTGAGTCCAACCGGCTGGCCGGCCGGATCGAGCGTGGTGACGACTGTCACACCGGTAATGAACTGTCCCAGCGCGGCACGAAAATCTTTGCTGTCGAAGGTATCCATACACGTTTCCATGCGAGTCATTCACCAGCAGGTCGCTGGGTACTTTGATTGCACTGACCGGACGGCAACCGCCGGCGTGCACGCAGCCCGGCCTTGCAGTCGCCTCTGCCCCTGCAACCGCGGTCTTCGCTACGATTGCAGCAGCGGCATCACCAATCGCCCAAAGATCGCCGCTTCATTGGCATGTGGATAGCCCGACAGGCAAAAGCCGCTGCATCCGGCCGCGAGGAATTCCTTGAGCTGATCGGCCACCTGCCGGGGATTGCCCACCACCGCCACACCGGCGCCCAGTCGCACCTCATTGATTCCGGTCCAGAGATGCGGTGTGAGTTTGCTACCGACTTCAGCAAGCTCCTTCTGTCGCTGGTTGGCCACGGAATCCACATGCCCGTCGCGCACGGATTTGCTTGCGCGCTGCTCATCGGCGCCCGCGACCAGCTGGTGTGCGAACTCCCAGGCTTCCTCTTCGGTCTCCCGGCAAATGATCTGCAACCGCATGGCAAATTCGATGGCCTGTTCGCGGCCATAGCTGCGTGCGAGTTCCTTGATCTGCTTGATCTGTCCAGCGATCACTTCCGGGTAATCGCCCCAGAACAGGTGGACGGCGGAATGGCGGGCCGAGATCTCGAGTGCCTGCTGGGAGCCGCCGCCAAGGAAAAAATCCGGAGCGCCGCCCGGCAGTTCGGGGATGATCGCGGGCGCGTCGACGTGGTAGAACTCGCCGTCGAACTTGACATTCTTTTCGGTCAGCAACCGCTTGATGAGTACCACCTCTTCTTCGAGCTGACGGTAACGGGCTTCCTTGGAAGCGAGCTGGCCTTCGGAGGCAGCTTCTTTCTCGCTGATGCCGGCGATCAGATTAATGTAAATGCGCCCGCCGGTAAATTGACTGAATGACGCAATCATTTTCGCCTGCGCCACCGGATGGATAAATCCGGGTTTCATGGCAACCAGTGGCTTGATTTTTGGCTGGCGTGCGGCAATGAAGGAAGCCGCAGTCCAGGCATCCCAGCATGTCGGGCCGACGGGAATGAGCATGTATTCCATGCCGGCCTGCTCGGCGGCGGCCGTGACGTCGAGGAAATTATCCAGGCTACGCGGAATCATTTTCTCCGGATCGCCAAATGCCGAGCGATCGCCGTTGGTTGGGCAAAACCATCCCACGCGGACCTGCGAATTTTTCCCCATACTGTTGCTCTCCGACGTCTGCTGTTTCGATGACGAGGCCGGTGCGGCATCGATTTCATGGAAATGTTAGCATCGGGAAAACTGGCTGGAATGACGTTTTCTCATTCCAGATATGAACGGAATTAATTATCTGGATAATCCCATATCCGATATTGGGGCAATTAATCGCCACCTGGATTTTCAGCGGAATGGACCGTTACGGCGCGCCTCGACGACTTCACGCAATTGCGTCTTGAGCCAGTTCACGGCGGGGTCCGCCTTGAATGTGGCGTGCGAGGAAACGATCAGGTGCGACGACTTGATCGGCACGGGCGCTTCGTACGGTACGAGGTCGAGCACCGGGGCAATCTTATCGACCAGCAGGCGTGGCACATGGCAAAGATAGCCGGCCTCGGCGGCGACCGCAGCCATCACCATGTAGTTCTGCACCACGGCGCCGATCTTGCGGCTCAACCCCATGCTCGTCAGCGTCTGGTCGACCATCCAGCCGCGATTGTCCGGCGGGCGGAACACCACATGGGGAATGGCGAGATAGGTCTCCATCGGGATCACAGATCCCTCGATAGGCACGTGGCCCGGCGCCATGACGACCACCGGCATGTCGGCCAGCATCTCATGCTCGGTCCCCGCACCAGGAATGTCGCGCGTGCTGATCACCAGTTGCAGCGCACCGCTCTCGAGCAATGCGTGCGCGGTACGGTTGCTGGCGATGCTATCGAGTTCGAGCACGATGCCTGGCGCCTCCTGGGCAATCCTGGCGACCAGGGCTGGCGCCACGGCCAGCTCGATGATCTCGCTCATGGCGATCTTGAAGTTGAGGCGCGCCGTACCCGGATCGAAATGCGCGCCAAGGCTCAGTGCCGCACGAATATCGTCGAGCGCCTTGCGGATCGGGCCGGCCAGCTCGTTGGCCAGCGGGGTCGGCTGCAGGCCCGCGCGCGTGCTCACGAACAACTCGTCATCCAGTGCCACGCGCAGACGCTTGAGCGCATGGCTGACGGCCGACTGCGTAAGCGCCATCTTCTCGCTCGCCAGGGTGACGCTCTTGAGCTCCCATAGCTCGAGAAACACCACGAGCAGGTTGATATCGAACCGGTGGAGGTTGATCTCTGTCGGACCTTTCATGCTTGAGGTGTCTCCAGTGTTCTTGTGCCCGACCCGCCGCTGCGGCGTCAGGACGCTTACCGGCTATCGGTCATCAATGCGTGCGCGCGAAGCTGTGGCCGGCTGTCGAAGTAACGCTGGACGCTTGGATACCGCAGGCGAATACGCAGTTCGTTCCGGAGCCGGCGATTGTCGAGTTGCCGTGACTCGCTCATGAAACTGAACTGCACCGGCGACACACCACTGCGCACAGCGTCACGGCTGAGCCGTGGCGGCTTTGGCAATCCGGTGCGCTCGGCTACCAGATCGAGATAGTCGCCCATCAGCAGGCGAGAGTCGTCGCTGGCATGTACGATGCGCTGCGGACGTCCGCGCGTCATTGCGGTCACGACGATACGGGCAAGGTCATCGGCATGGATATGGTTGGTGTAGACATCGTCGGCGGGCTGCAACGCAGGCGTCCCCCGCGCCAACCTCTCCAGCGGCAGGCGGTTGTCCGCGTAGATGCCAGGGATCCGCAGGATGGTGGTCCGCCACCGCATGCAGTTCCCAAACCGGCGGATCGCGGTTTCGGCATCCACCCGTCGCACTGCTCGGTCCGTCGTGGGTCGCGGCATCGTGTGCTCGTATACCAGTGCGCCGCGCTGGTCGCCATAGACACCGGACGTGCTTGCATAGATCAGTACGCGCCTGGCACGGACATCGCGGTCGGGTAAAATGGAGTCGATGTATGCTTGGCGCGGGTGGCCTAGTCCTGCAGCATGCGCATGGCGCGCGGGCGTCGCCCGGCTCAATACATGGAGCAACGCACGGGTGCGCCTATCGCGCGAGCCGGTGTTCTGCGGCGGCGCCAGATGCAGCACGCGCGGCGCCAGCGATGCCAGCCGGCGCAATGACGCGGGCTGATCGAGATTCGCCACCAGCGGCACCACCCCGGCTTCACGCAATGACGCCACGCGCTGCGGATCAGAGGTCACGGCGAAGATACGGTAACGCCCCTGCAGTAACGGCACGGCGCGCATCCCGACATCTCCGCAACCGACGATCAACACGCGAGGCAGGCCAAGACGGCGCGTGCGGAGACGGGCAACCGTTAGTTTTTTCATAGATGGATTGTAGTATGTCTTTTCAAGTGACTGTGCGCCCGAGCGGCCATACATTTCAGGTCGACGCAGACGAGTCGATCCTCGCGGCAGCGCTGCGCCAGGGCATTGGCATGCCCTATGGCTGCAAAAACGGCGCTTGTGGCTCATGCAAGGGTGCGGTGGCGGAAGGTGATTTCGTGCAGGGTGAACATGCCGAGCGCGCGCTGTCCCGTCAGGAAGCTGCAGAGGGCAAGGCGCTGTTCTGCTGCGCCACCGCGCGCAGCGACATGATCATCGAATGCCGCGAGGTCCAGGGTGCGGGCGATATTCCAGTACGCAAGATGCCGGTGCGTGTCGCATCGCTGACCCAGCTGACTTCCGACGTGATGGTGATCCGCCTGCAGTTGCCTGCCACGGAACGCATGCAGTTCCTCGCCGGGCAGTATGTGGAATTCCTGCTGCGCGACGGCAAGCGGCGCAGTTACTCGATCGCCTCGGCACCGCATGAAGAAGGCCCGATCGAACTGCACATCCGCCATATGCCCGGCGGCACGTTCACCGATTTCGTATTCGGCGCGCGTGAAGGCCAGCCGGCCATGAAGGAGCGCGATATCCTCCGTTTCGAAGGCCCACTCGGCAGCTTCTTCCTGCGCGAGGACAGCGACAAGCCGATCATCCTCCTTGCTTCGGGCACCGGCTTTGCGCCCATCAAGGCAATCGTCGAGCATGCCGCCTACCAGAAGATCGAACGGCCGATGACGCTGTACTGGGGCGGCCGCCGTCCGGCCGACCTGTATATGCGCGAGCTGTGCGAACAGTGGGCGGCCACGCTGCCGAACTTCAAGTTCGTGCCGGTCATCTCGGATGGACTGCCGGAAGACGCCTGGACGGGCCGGACCGGCTTCGTCCACCTGGCCGTGATGGCAGATCACCCCGACCTCTCGGGCCACGAGGTGTACGCCTGCGGCGCGCCGGTCATGGTTGACTCGGCGCGACGCGACTTCCACGCCCAGTGCGGCTTGCCCGAGACCGCCTTCCATGCGGACGCGTTCACCTCCGAAGCGGACCTCCATGTCGCCTCTACGCAACCCGCCTGACAGGGCCGCCGCAAAACTTTTGACACTTGGGGAAAACGACTATATTCTTGCCCCCATGAATACGCTGACGATCCGACGCCGCCGCTCCACGTTGCCCTTCCGGGCGCCGCGCGGCTGACCGTTTCTTGCGTGTTGTAGATCAAGCAGGTCGATGAGCCACGGGGCAAGCTCCGTGGCTTTTTTATTTGCCGGATCGGTTCGCCGATCAATTTGCTGAGTCCGCTCATCCCGCTTCTGCCGTAACCCGAACCTGACTGGAGTGCACCATGGCATTTGCCGACTACCCCGTTCATACATTGATGACCATCACCACGCGGCCGGACCTCGTCTTTGTGGAGGGTCAAGGCTCCTGGATGACGGACCAGAACGGCAAGCGCTATCTGGATTTTCTGCAGGGCTGGGCGGTGAACTGCCTCGGCCATTCGGCTCCAGTGATGATCGACGCGCTCAACGCCCAGGCCCGCAAGATCATCAACCCGAGCCCGGCGTTCTACAACGAGCCGATGGTCAAGCTGGCCGAACTGCTGACGCAGAACAGCTGCTTCGACAAGGTCTTCTTCGCCAACAGCGGCGCGGAAGCCAACGAAGGCGCAATTAAGCTGGCACGCAAATGGGGCCGCAAGAACAAGAGCGGCGCCTACCAGATCATCACCTTCGACCACAGCTTCCACGGTCGCACGCTGGCGACCATGAGCGCATCGGGCAAGGCTGGCTGGGACACGATCTTCGCCCCGCAGGTACCGGGCTTTCCGAAAGCCATCCTGAACGACATTGCGTCGGTCGAGGCGCTGATCACGGACGAAACCGTGGCCGTGATGCTGGAGCCGGTGCAGGGCGAAGGCGGCGTCATTCCCGCCACGCGCGAGTTCATGCAGCAGTTGCGCGCGCTGACCAAGGCAAAGAACATCCTGCTGATCGTCGATGAAGTGCAGACTGGCTGTGGCCGTTGCGGCTCGCTATTCGCCTACCAGCTCTCGGGCATCCAGCCGGACATCATGACGCTCGGCAAGGGCATTGGTGGCGGCGTGCCGCTCGCCGCGCTGCTCAGCACGGAAGCCGTGGCCTGCTTCGAGCCGGGCGACCAGGGCGGCACCTACAACGGCAATCCGCTGATGACGGCCGTCGGCCATGCCGTGATGAGCACGCTGCTCGAACCGGAGTTCCTGCCGGGCGTGCTGGCGCGCGGCGAACATCTGCGCACACGTATGCTGGCGCTGTGCAGTGAGTTCGGCCTGGAGGGCGAGCGCGGTGAGGGCCTGCTGCGCGCCCTGCAGCTCGGCCGCGACATCGGCCCGCAACTGGTCGAGGCTGCGCGCGAACTAAACCCGCAGGGCCTGCTGCTCAACTCGCCGCGCCCCGCCCTGCTCCGTTTCATGCCGGCACTCAACATCAGCTTCGAGGAAATCGACGAGATGACCGAGATGCTGCGCGGTCTGCTGAAAAAACATGCCTGAGCATAGGCCGGCATGATCCCGTCACGCCGGTCTGCGAAGCCTCGTAAAAAGCCACGCCAGAACGAGCGTGGCTTTTTCTTTGAGGTGGCGTCGTCCCGAACCAAGTCGGGCAATCCGCACCAGCAGGGCTTGCCGTGCTTGCGACGGATCGGCGGCATTGCAACCCGGCGTCAGCAAACATGGGGCCTGCCCGGCTGCGCCGCGCGCGACGCCTCACTCGCCCAGGTACGCCGCCCGCACCTTCGGATCGTTCAGCATGTCCTTGGCATTGCCCGACATGGTGATGAGCCCGGAATCCATGACATAGCCGCGATCAGCGGCATGCAGCGCGAGCCGCGCGTTCTGCTCGACCAGCAGTACCGTCACGCCCTGCGCGGAAATGTCGCGCACGACCTCGAAGATCTTGTCGACCATGATCGGCGACAGCCCCATCGACGGCTCGTCGAGCAGCAACAGTTTGGGTTGACTCATCAACGCGCGCCCCATCGCCAGCATTTGCTGCTCGCCGCCGGACATGGTGCCGGCCAGCTGGTTGGCGCGCTCCTTGAGACGCGGAAAGATCGTGAACATCCGGTCGATGTCGCGCTGGATGCCCGCCTCGTCGTTGCGCACATAGGCGCCCATCTTGAGATTTTCGGTGATGGTCATGCGCGCGAACACGCCACGGCCTTCCGGCACCATCACCAGCCCGCGCTTGAGGAGTTCATAGCTCGGCATGCCCTTGATGGACTTGCCGAGGTACTCTACCTCGCCCGCTGCCCAGCCTTGCAGCCCCGTGATGGCCTTCATGGTGGTAGTCTTGCCTGCGCCGTTGGCGCCGATCAGCGTGACCAGCTCCCCTTCGCGAATCTCGAGGTCGACGCCCTTGACGGCCTGGATGCCGCCATACGCGACCTTCAGGCCCGAGATCTTCAGTATGGTTTGACTCATTGCATGTCCTTTGCCGGGTCGCGCCCGCAATTCGATGCGCACAGATCAGGCATGCCGATCAATGCGCCGACGTGCCCAGGTAGGCCTCGATCACTGCCGGGTTGTGCTGGACGTCATGCGGCGAGCCAGTGGCGATCACCTTGCCGTAGTCGAGCACCGTCAGGCGGTTGCACAGCCCCATCACCAGTTTCACGTCATGCTCGATCAGCAGGATGGTACGGCCGTCGTTGCGTATCTTGTCGAGCAGCGCGCGCAGTTCGACTTTTTCGGTCGCGTTCATGCCGGCGGCCGGCTCGTCGAGCGCGAGTAGCTTCGGCTCCGTGGCGAGGGCGCGGGCGATCTCGAGGCGGCGCTGATGCCCGTACGAGAGATTGCGCGCGGTGAAATTGGCGTACTGGCCAATGCCGACGTACTCGAGCAGGTCGTGCGCCATGTCCTCGATCGCCTCTTCCTCGCGCAGCGTCGCCCTGGTGCGGAAGACCGCGCCGAGCACGCCCGCCTTGGTGCGTACATGCCGGCCGACCATGACATTCTCGTGTGCGGTCATGTCGCCGAACAGCCGAATGTTCTGGAAGGTGCGCGCGATGCCGGCCTTCGCCACTTCATGCACTGCCGTTGGCTTGTAGGGCGCGCCACCCAGCATGAACTCGCCACTATCCGGTGTGTACAGGCCGGTGAGCACATTGAAGAAGGTCGTCTTGCCGGCGCCGTTCGGTCCGATGAGCCCGTAGATCTCGCCTTGCTCGATCTCGATGCCCACCTCCGACAGGGCCTGCAGGCCGCCGAAGCGCTTGTTGACGCCTTTGACAGATAACAGAATCGGTTTACTCATGCCGGTCTCCTCAGACGGTCCGCACCGGGGCGGCGCGTCGTTGTACCGGCCGGTCTTCCTTGCGCGGCGACGGCCAGATGCCGGACGGCCGGTAAAGCATGACCAGCACGAGCGCCAGGCCGAACAGCAGCTGGCGCAGAACCTCGGCCTCGATGATCACATGGTCGAAGAGCATGCGCTGCACCGGCTCGGCCGACGCACGCAGCAACTCCTGAAACCCGATCAGCAGGATACCGCCGAGGATCACGCCAGGCACGTGCCCCATGCCGCCAAGCACGACGATCGCGAGGATGTAGATCGACTCCCACAGCACGAACGACTCCGGCGAGACAAAACCCTGGAATGCACCGAACATCGCGCCGGAGACGCCACCGAACGACGCGCCAAGTGCGAAGGCCAGCAGCTTGATGTTGCGCGTGTTGATGCCCATGGCCTTGGCGGCGATCTCGTCTTCGCGGATCGCCACCCAGGCGCGGCCGATACGTGAATGCTGCAGGCGCAGCGTGATGACGACGATCACCACCACCAGCGCAATGAACAGGTAGTAGTACATGAAGACCGGCGTGAACTTGAGGCCGAAAAACTCGTGTGTCTTGGCAAAGTTGAAACCGAAGATGGTCACCGGATCGACACCCGTGATGCCCTTCGGGCCGTTAGTCAGGTTGAGTGGACGGTCGAGATTGTTGAGGAAGATACGGATGATTTCACCGAAGCCGAGCGTGACGATGGCGAGGTAGTCACCGCGCAGCTTGAGCGTCGGCGCACCGAGCAGGATGCCGAATATGCCGGCCAGCAACGCCCCGAGCGGAATGATGATCCAGACCGGCAGGTGCAGGCCCGACGGGAACAGTTGCCCGATCCATTCGAACTGGTTGCCGAGGTGCGGCGATCCAAGTAGCGCCATCATGTAGGCGCCCACGCCGTAGAAGGCGATATAGCCCAGGTCGAGCAGGCCAGCAAAGCCGACCACGATGTTCAGGCCCAGCGCCAGCATGATGTAGAGCAGCGCGAAATCGAGCACGCGTACCCAGTAGTTGCCACCAAGCGCATTGACGAGGAACGGGGCCACGAGGCCGATGGCAGCAAACACGATCAGGCCCGCGATCGACCGCGCCGGTGTTTTCTTGGAGAAGAATTCGGTCATGATGGTCTCCTGTCAGGCCCGGTCGGACACGCGTTCGCCCATGATGCCGGAGGGACGGAACAGCAGCACGCCGATCAGCACGATGAACGCGAACACGTCCTGGTAGTTGGAACCGAACACGCCGCCGGTCAGGTCGCCCACATAGCCCGCGCCGAGCGCCTCGATGAGGCCCAGCAGCATGCCGCCCAGCATGGCGCCGGCGAGGTTGCCGATGCCACCGAGCACCGCGGCCGTGAAGGCCTTGAGACCCGGGATAAAGCCCATGTAGAAGTGCGCGTTGCCGTAGTTGGTGGCCATCATCACGCCGGCCACGGCGGCCAGCGCAGCGCCGATCATGAAGGTGGCGGAGATGACGAAATTGGGATTCACGCCCATCAGCCCGGCCACACGCTGGTTCTCCGCCGTGGCCCGCATCGCGCGGCCAAGACGTGTCTTGTTGACCAGCAGGGTCAGTCCGCTCATGACGATCACCGCCATACCGAGGATCACCATTTCCTTGCCGGTGATGGTAGCGCCGGTCGAACCGATCTCCACCGGGGTTGTGGGCAGCAGTTGCGGGAAGGTGAGCGGGTTGCGCGACCAGATCATCATGCCGATGGTCTGCAGGACGATGGAGACGCCAATCGCTGTGATCAGCGGCGCCAGCCGTGGCGCATTGCGCAGTGGGCGGTAGGCGACCTTTTCGATGGTGAAGCTGACGATGGCGCAGACCGGCATGGCGATGCAGGTGGCGAGCACGAGCGTCAGCCAGTTGGGCAATCCGGGTGCGATGCCCTGGATCAGGCCGATCGACGACAACGCGGTCATTGCCCCGACCATGAGGATATCGCCATGGGCAAAATTGATGATGCCCAGAATGCCGTAGACCATGGTGTAGCCAAGGGCGATCAGCGCATAGATGCTGCCGAGCACCAGGCCATTCACGACCTGCTGGATAAAGATATCCATGAGACCTCCTTCCTGCCGTTCAAGCCATGGCGCGGGCGCGGTATCGCCCCGACCGGCTGGAACTGAATGCGGTTGGGTAAGAGCGGAGAGCGGATAATGGCCTGCCAGCCGGTGTCTGCGATTCCGGGATGAGGAAATGCATGGCTTGGCGAGGTTGAAAAAACGGCACCGCGATGAGTGACGGTGCCGTTTTCAGTGGCTGATGGCCGGGTTTACATCTTGACGACGTCAAGCACGGACTTTTTCTTGTCCTTGTAGTCGTAGAGGGTAATCACTCCCTCCTTCATGTCGCCCTTCTCGTCGAAAGCGATATTGCCGATCACGCCCTTGTAGTTGGTCTTGGGCAGTTCGGCGAGGATCTTGGCCGGCTCGGTGGAACCGGCCCGCTTCATGGCGTCGGCGATGACCATCACGGCGTCGTAAGTGAACGGGGCGTAGATCTGGACCGGGGCGTTGAAACGGTCCTGATAGCGTTTCTGGAAGTCCGCGCCGTTCTCCATCTTCGACAGCGCCAGCCCGGCTTCCGAGCAGACGATGTTGGAGACGGCGTCGCCCGCCAGCTCGGCCACCTTGTCGGTACACATGCCGTCACCGCTGACGATCTTGGCGGTGATGCCCAGCTCCTTCGCCTGCTTGGCGAACGGGCCGCCGGTGGCGTCCATGCCGCCGTACATGATGACGTCAGGCTTCTTGCCCTTGATCTTGGTCAGAATGGCCTTGAAATCCGTGGCCTTGTCGTTGGTGGCTTCACGGGCCACCACGTTTGCACCGGAGGTCTTGATGGTCTTCTCGAATTCGTCCGCGAGACCCTTGCCGTAGGCGGTGGCATCGTCGACGATCGCCACGTTCTTGGCATGCAGGCTCTTGCTGGCGTAGTTGGCCAGCGCCGGACCTTGCTGGGCATCGGTCGCCACGACGCGGAAGGTGGTCTTGAAGCCTTGTTTGGTGTAGTCAGGATTGGTGGACGACGGCGATACCTGGGCAATGCCGGCATCGCTGTAGATCTTCGAGGCGGGAATCGAGACACCGGAATTCAGGTGGCCCACCACGGCAACGACCTTGGCGTCGACAAGCTTCTGGGCCACGGCGGTACCCGTTTTCGGATCACCCGCATCATCCTCGCCCACGAGTTCCAGCTTGACCTTCTTGCCACCGATCTCGAGACCCGACTTGTTGAGTTCTTCGACAGCGAGGCGGGCGCCGTTCTCATTGTCCTTGCCGAGGTGGGCGATACCGCCCGTCAGCGGCGCGGCGTGGCCGATCTTGACCACCACTTCGCCACCGGAGGCAGCAGGGGCAGCGGCCGCAGGCTCGGAAGCTGCCGGTGCAGCAGGGGCTTCTTCTTTCTTGCCGCAGGCCGCGACGAGCGTCATGGCGGCAGCCAACGGCAACAGCTTGGAAAACGGGATGTGCATGAGTGATCTCCTAGAACTCACTGGACGAAACCAACGTACTTCTAAATCCTCTTCCCATACCAACATTGTTTCAAATGGAAACGCGCAAAATCTATTCCCTTTTTTTTGCAGATGCAATATGCGTCGCAACAACTTCAATCCACGCAGCGACGGGGCTGTCAGGGATTCTCCCGATGCCCTTCCACGGGGATTTCCTGCAAGGCACCATGGCGCCGCAAGGCGCATTCAACATTCATGCCAGCAGACTCTCGGGCGCAATGGCAGGGCCCGCCCGCCGCCATGCGAGCGGTGAACGGAGGCTTAACGCGAAGCCATGCACCCCGCCATGCGGAGCGTCGGAAATCTAGAGGGAAACTTCGGATAATCCGCACGCCTGCCCACCGCTCGGGCACAGGTGGGCGTAGCGGAAAAACGGTCAGTTGCTGGCCGTCAGTCCTTTCGGCAGGGGAAAGGACATGTTTTCTTCGATGCCGTCGAGGGCACGCACGCGTTGCACGCCACGCCGCTGCAGCTCGGTCACGATGGACTGGGCCAGCACTTCCGGCGCGGACGCGCCGGCGGTCACGCCGATACGCCGCTTGCCGGCGATCCATTCATCGCGGATCTGTTCCGGCGCGTCGGCCAGATAGGCGGGCACGCCAAGGCGCTCGGCCACTTCACGCAGGCGATTGGAATTCGAGCTATTCGGGCTGCCGACCACGATGACCGCATCGACCTGCGGCGCCATGAACTTGACGGCATCCTGTCGGTTTTGCGTGGCGTAGCAGATGTCCTGCTTTTTCGGCTCGCTGATCGCCGGAAAGCGCGCCTTGAGTGCCGCCACGATCTCGCGCGTCTCGTCCACCGACAGGGTCGTTTGCGTGACATAGGCAAGGCGCTCGGGATTGGCCACCTGGAGCCTGGCCACGTCGGCGACCGACTCCACCAGCAGCATCCCACCGTCGGCCTGGCCCATGGTGCCCTCGACTTCGGGGTGGCCTTTGTGGCCGATCATGACGATCTCGCAATCCTGTGCGCGCATCTTCGAGACTTCGACGTGCACCTTGGTCACCAGCGGGCACGTCGCATCGAATACACGCAAGCCGCGCGCTTCGGCTGCCTCGCGCACGGCGCGCGACACGCCGTGGGCACTGAAGATGACGGTGCCGCCGGTCGGCACTTCGTCCAGTTCCTGGACGAACACCGCACCTTTCTGACGCAGATCGTTCACGACATAGGCGTTATGCACGATTTCGTGGCGCACGTAGATCGGCGCACCAAAACGTTTCAGCGCCTGCTCGACGATCTCGATGGCACGGTCAACGCCGGCGCAGAAGCCGCGCGGCTGGGCCAGCACGACTTCGGCATCGGGAGCCGTCACCGTGTTGGCCGAGGTCTGGAGAGTGATCGATCCGGAAGTGGTCATCGCAAAGCCTTACATTACGCCAATCAGTTGCACGTCGAACAGGATGGTCTGGCCAGCGAGCGGATGGTTGAAGTCGAACAGCGCCGAGGTGGCACCCAATTCCTTCAGCACGCCGGCATACTTGCCGCCGCCGGGCGCATTGAACTCCACCAGGTCGCCGGGCTCGTACGATTCCTCGAACGAACTGTTTTCCCGCAGCAGGTTGAGCGACACCTGTTGCAGCAGGTCCGGATTACGCGGCCCGAAGGCATGTTCCGGACTGAGGCGGTAAGTCATGCGCTGGCCGGCCGACATGCCGAGCAGGGCCTGCTCCAATGTTGGCGCGAGCTGCCCCTGGCCGAGCAGCAGCGTGGCGGGCTTGTCTTCGAACGTGCTGACGACGGTCGTGCCATCCTCCAGCGCGATGCGGTAGTGCAGGGTCAGGAAGGAATCGGGCTGGACGGTGGGCGCGCCACCTGCCGGAGAAACAGAAGTTTGCGAAGTCATGCTGCACCAATCGGATCAAGCCTTGTATTGTAAGCCACTGGCGCAGTCCTGACAGCGCCCCGCCCGTCAGCGCCGGCACCGGGGTGATACCGGACATGCCGCCTGATAGGCGTTGCGTGCCGGCATCACAATCCGCCATTCCACCCGTACGCTCGGGCCATCCCAACCCACTTGCCTATGCTATGTCCCTGCCCATGCCAATTCGTGAATGGCCGGAGAACCTTCGGCCCCGTGAACGCCTGCTCAAGCACGGCGCCGCCGTTCTCGGCGATGCGGAACTGCTGGCCCTGTTCCTGCGCGTGGGAACGACCGGCATGAATGCCGTCGAGCTCGGGCGCCACCTGCTCGTCCATTTTGGCTCGCTGACCCGCCTGTGCCGCGCCACGCTGGAAGAGCTGTCTGCCGTGCCCGGCATTGGCGTGGCCAAATACACACAGTTGCAGGCCGTCATGGAAATGGCCCGGCGCGCGCTCGCGGAGGAACTGACCGCCACGCCGGTCATGACCTCCCCGACCGCAGTCGGCGACTACCTGCGGCTGACACTCGGCGCGCAGACACGCGAAGTATTCCGCTGCCTGTTCCTGGATACCCAGAACCGCCTGATCGCCGATGTCGAACTGTTCCAGGGCACAATCGACCAGGCTGCCGTCTACCCGCGAGAAGTTATTCGTACAGCACTTTCGCACAACGCCGCCGGCGTGATCCTGGCCCACAACCATCCGGGCGGCGATCCGCAACCGAGCGCCGCGGATGACGCGCTGACCGCCACATTGGCCCGGGGCCTCGCGCTCATCGATATCCGCGTGCTCGATCACCTCATCATTAGCGCCCATGCGATATACTCCTTCGCCGAGCACGGTCGCCTGCCGGATACGGGCCCCACGCCCCGGGCCGGACACCCGGAACCTCAAAAAAAGTCCCTTGTCCGTTGATAGCGGAACAATTTCTGGTTTATAATCCTCGTTTTACCGCAGTCCAACCGCCGCAGCTTTCTCGTGTCGACGCCGGAAACCCCGTGCTCCACCCCAGGCTGCCGCTACCGTTGTCAACGAATTCAAGAGTTTAGGAGTGCTCAAATGGCACGACGCTGCAAAGTGACGGGCAAAGGCCCGATGGTGGGCAACAACGTTTCCCACGCCAACAACAAGACCAAGCGCCGCTTCCTGCCGAACCTGCAGAACAAGAAGGTGTGGAACGAAGAGCGCGGCTGCTTCGTGTCGATGCGCATCACGGCCGCCGGCCTGCGCACGCTCGAAAAGCAAGGCTACGGCATCGCCTCGGCCTGATCCGGTTCAACACATTCTAGGAGTTCCCCATGGCCAAAGGCGGACGCGACAAAATCAAGCTGGAATCGACCGCAGGCACGGGTCATTTCTACACCACCGACAAGAACAAGCGCACCATGCCGGAAAAGATGGCGATCAAGAAGTTCGATCCCGTCGCTCGTAAGCATGTGGAGTACAAGGAAACCAAGATCAAGTAATCTTGGGTTTTGCTGCGCCGGCACCCGGTCGATCTTCCGGGTTGCAACACAAGAACCTCGCCACGGCGGGGTTTTTTGTTTCACGATGACTCCAGCCCGACATTTCGCTGGACTGCGCTGTAGCCCGATACAGCAGGTTTATCAATAACTTACGCGCGTCCATCATATGCCGGTGCTTTCTGAAACCTGACCCGCTTTCCCCTCGCGCCGCTCCTATCTGGCTCCTGGAATCGGGTCGTTCCAAGGAGTCATCATGGCAAAGATCAAGCTCACGAAGACCGCCGTAGAGGCGGCACAACCCCAGGCCACGGCCATCGAACTGCGGGATACCGTGGTGCCTGGATTCCTCTGCAAGATCACCCCGGCGGGCCGTCGGGTGTTCATGCTCCAGTACCGCACGAACGCCGGGGAACGCCGCAAGCCCGCCTTGGGTTTGTTCGGGGAACTGACTGTTGAACAGGCCCGCGTCATGGCCCAAGACTGGCTGGCCGAGGTTCGCCGGGGCGGCGACCCCGGCGGCGCCAAGGCCGAGGCGCGCAAGGCGCCTACGATGGCCGAGTTGTGCAAGAAGTTCATGGAGGACTACTCCAAGAAGCGCAACAAGCCCAGCACGCAGGACGGCTACCAGGGCGTCATCGACCGCTGCATCGTCCCGCTGCTGGGCCGCAAGAAGGTGCAAGACGTGAAGCGGCCCGACATTGCCGGCCTGATGGAGAAGCTGGCCTACAAGCCGACCGAAGCGAACAAGGCTTTCGGCGTGCTGCGCAAGATGTTCAACCTGGCCGAAGTGTGGGGCTTCCGCCCGGACGGCACGAATCCGTGCCGCCACGTTCCGATGTACCCGCCTGGCAAGGAAACCCGGCTCATCGTGGACGATGAACTGGTGCGCGTCTTCCGCCAGTTGGAGAAGCTGGAAGTGGAGGGACTGGAGAACTACGTCATCCTGCTGGCGATCCGGCTGCAATTCGAGTTCGCTGCGCGTCGCTCCGAAATCTGCCCGCTCGAATGGGATTGGCTGGATTTCGAGGGGCGGCGAGTGAAGTGGCCTGACAGCAAGACCGGCGGCATGTCCAAGCCCATGAGCGCGGAAGCCTATCGGCTGCTTTCGACGGCTCCGCGTCGGGAGGGCTGCCCCTATGTCCTGCCTTCGCCCAACGACCCGGACAAGCACCTGACCTTCGGCGAGCACTACGGCGGCTGGTGCCGAGTGCTCAAGGCCGCTGGCGTGCCGCACGTTGGCACGCACGGCATCCGCCACCGCTCGGCGACGGACATTGCCAATTCCGGCGTCCCCATCAAGGTCGGCATGGAGCTGACCCAGCACAAGACCGTCGCGCAGTTCATGCACTACGTCCACACCGAGGACAAGCCCGTCCGCGATGCGGCCGAGCTGGTAGCCAGCCGGCGGCAGGCCATCACGGGTGCGCGGCAGAGTCAGCCGCAGGAGGCAACAGCATGAACAGCAAGAAATCGGCCGCAGTGGCGGTCAAGCCTGCCGCCTTGCCTGCCGGCTACGCCGGCATCCACGGCGGCATCGTGGAACTGCTCGACGCTGCACGCCGTGCAACGGCGCGCAGCGTCAATGCGCTGATGACCGCCAGCTATTGGGAAATCGGCCGCCGCATCGTGGAGGCCGAGCAGCAGGGCAAACGCCGCGCAGGGTACGGCGAGCAGTTGATCGAACGGCTGTCTGCCGACTTGACTGCGCAGTTCGGGCGTGGGTTCAGCCGCCCGAACTTGCAGCAGATGCGGTCGTTCTTCCTGACCTGGCCAATTCGCCAGACAGTGTCTAGCGAATCTTCTCTAGCGCCGTCGCAAGGGCATTTCCTGCTGGCGCAGGGGCGCCCTGGGCGGCTGGACGAACTGGCCCATGTCTTCCCCTTGCCGTGGTCGGCCTATGTGCGGCTGCTGATGGTCAAGGACGACCACGCGCGCCAATTCTACGAAGCCGAGGCCCTGCGCGGCGGCTGGAGCGTGCGCCAGCTCGACCGGCAGATCGGTAGCCAGTTCTACGAACGCACGGCGCTGTCGAAGAACAAGGCGGCGATGCTGGTCAAGGGCGCCGTGCCGAAGCCGGACGATGCCGTGACGGTCGGTGATGCGATCAAAGATCCGTATGTGCTGGAGTTCCTCGACCTCAAGGACGAGTATTCGGAATCCGACCTCGAACAAGCCTTGATTCGACGGCTGGAGGATTTCCTGCTGGAGCTTGGCGACGGCTTCACCTTCGTCGGGCGGCAGCGTCGCTTGCGCATTGACCAGACGTGGTATCGCGTCGATCTGCTGTTTTTCCATCGGCGCTTGCGCTGCCTGGTCATCATCGACTTGAAGCTCGGTGCGCTGACGCATGCCGATGTGGGCCAGATGCACTTGTATTGCAACTATGCGAAGGAACACTGGACGTTCCCCGAGGAAAATCCGCCCGTGGGCCTGATCCTCTGCGCCGACAAGGGACACGCCTTGGCGCGGTACGCGCTGGAAGGCTTGCCCAATAAGGTGATGGCGGCGAACTACAAGATGGTGCTGCCGGATGCCGAAGTGCTGCAAAAGGAACTGGAGAACACGCGGCGGCTGATCGAATCTCGCGTGACCATGCTTCCCAAGAAGCGCAAGCAATAACCGGGCGTCTCGGCGTGCCGCCGTCGGGCTCGCGGGCTGCGCCCCGCGCTTCGTGCCAAATCGCGGCCATCCGGCTTTGATCCCTGACGCCTTCGGCCCTTGCGGGCCTGCGCGCTGCGCTTGCTCAAAGGCAGGTGTGTGCAGTGGGCGGGGTGTGGGCGGTCTTGCTGTTCCCTTCACCGTATCACGGCGTTCTCGCCGTCAAGGGCAGCGCGCGCTTTGGCGCGCTTGCGTCCTGGCGGCCGTCTGCGACCCCTGACTGCTTGCGCTGCGCCGTGCTCCCGACGGTTCCGGGCAATTCCGCCCGAGCAACCGGAGCACGATTATGTCGCAACTGTCCTTTTCCTCGTTCGATGTCTCGCTGATGGTGCGCGATGCGCAGGGCCGCTACCTGCTGGCGACGACTGACCAGATTCTGGAGGCTGCGCGCCAGGCCATTGAGCACAAGATGCAGCGCGGTGAAGCGTTCAGTTCGCCGGCGGCGGTCAAGGAGTACCTGTGCGCCAAGCTGGCGGGCTTCGAGCATGAGGTGTTCGCCGTGCTGTTCCTCGATACGCAGCATCGCCTGATCGAATACGTCGAGATGTTCCGCGGCACCATCGACAGCGCATCGGTGCATCCGCGCGAAGTGGTCAAGGAGGCGCTGCGGCTCAATGCGGCGGCGGTCATCGTTTCGCACAACCATCCGAGCGGCAACCCCCAGCCGAGCAGGGCCGATGAGGCGCTGACCCAACGGCTCAAGGAGGCGCTGACGCTGGTGGACGTGCGCGTGCTCGATCACATCATCGTGGCCGGGAGCCGCACCGCGTCATTCGCCGAACGCGGCCTACTTTGATCCTTGGGGGCTTCGGCCCCCTTTTTGCTGCGACGGTGGTCAGATCGCCGCTTGATTGACGCGCCGGCTCAGTGCCTCGGCGCTTTCCTTGCGCTCGCTGTACCTGTCCACGAGGTACGGCGCCACGTCGCGCGTGAGCAGCGTGAACTTCATCAACTCCTCCATCACGTCCACGATGCGGTCGTAGTAGGCCGAGGGCTTCATGCGCCCGGCCTCGTCGAACTCCTGGTACGCCTTGGCGACCGAGGACTGGTTGGGGATGGTCAGCATGCGCATCCAGCGGCCCAGCACGCGCATCTGGTTCACGGCATTGAAGGACTGCGAGCCGCCCGAAACCTGCATCACCGCCAGCGTCTTGCCCTGCGTCGGGCGCACCGCGCCGACGGACAGCGGAATCCAGTCGATCTGCGTCTTCATCAATCCGGTCATCGCGCCGTGGCGCTCGGGCGAACTCCACACCATGCCTTCGGCCCACTGCGCCAATTCGTGCAGTTCCTTGACCTTGGGGTGATCGGCCGGTGCGTCGTCCACCAGCGGCAAGCCCGAGGGATTGAACATGCGCGTCTCGCCGCCGAGCGCGCGCAGGATGCGCGCCGCTTCCTCGGCGGCCAGGCGGCTGAACGAACGCTCGCGCAGCGAGCCGTAGAGCAGCAGGAAGCGCGGCGCGTGCGTTGCGCGCTCGGGTGTCAGCAGTCGCTGGGTATCGGGCTGTTGGAACAGCGCGGTGTCGATATTGGGCAGGTCGATTCTGATTTCAGACACGGCGACCTTCCGCGTCCACGACCGCTTCGCCGTCCTCCTTGTTGAACGCGCCGCGCTGCGGCTGCGGCAGGATGTCCAGCACGGCCTCCGAGGGGCGGCACAGGCGCGTGCCCAGCGGCGTGACCACGATGGGGCGATTGATGAGGATGGGGTGCTGGAGCATGAAGTCGATCAGTTGCTCGTCGCTCCACTTCGGGGCATCGAGGCCCAGTTCCGCATAGGGCGTGCCCTTCTCGCGCAGCACCGTGCGCACCGGCACGTTCATCGCGGCGATCAACGCCGTTAGCGTTTCGCGGTCAGGCGGTGTCTTCAGGTACTCGATGACCGTGGGCTCTTCGCCGCTGTTGCGGATCAGGGCCAGCACGTTGCGCGACGTGCCGCAGTCGGGGTTGTGATAGATCGTGATGTTGCTCATGGAAAATTCTTGGTTATCTCTGGACAGGGTTCGGGCCGCACTCGTACCAGCCCTTGCTTTGGTTGACGATCCGAACCACCAGCAGCATCACCGGCACCTCGATCAGCACGCCGACCACGGTGGCCAGCGCCGCGCCGGACTGGAAGCCGAACAGGCTGATGGCGGCGGCCACGGCCAGCTCGAAGAAGTTGCTGGCGCCGATCAGTGCCGACGGGCAGGCGATGCTGTGCTGCTCGCCCGCCTTGCGGTTGAGCCAGTAGGCCAGGCCGGAATTGAAGAACACCTGGATCAGGATCGGCACCGCCAGCATGGCGATCACCAGCGGCTGGCGCAGGATGGCCTCGCCCTGGAAGGCGAACAGCAGCACCAGCGTGAGCAGCAGTGCGGCGATCGACAGCGGCCCGATGCGCTCCAGCGCGGCATCGAAGGCCGCTTGACCCCGGCGCAGCAGCGCGCGTCGCCAGAGCTGCGCGAGGATCACCGGGATGACGATGTACAGAGCCACCGACACCAGCAATGTCGCCCACGGCACGGTGATGGACGACAGCCCGAGCAGCAGGCCGACGATGGGGGCGAAGGCGAACACCATGATCGTGTCGTTCAAGGCCACCTGCGACAGCGTGAACACGGGGTCGCCGCCGGTCAGCCGGCTCCAGACGAACACCATCGCCGTGCAGGGCGCGGCGGCGAGCAGGATCAAGCCCGCAACGTAGCTGTCGAGCTGGTCGGCGGGCAGCCATTGCGCGAAGACCTGGCGGATGAAGATCCAGGCCAGCAGCGCCATCGAGAAGGGCTTGACCGCCCAGTTCACGAACAGCGTGACGCCGATGCCGCGCCAGTGCTGCTTGACTTGGCCCAGCGCGCCGAAGTCCACCTTGAGCAGCATTGGAACCACCATCACCCAGATCAAGAGGCCCACGGGCAGGTTGACCTGGGCGATCTCCATGCGGCCGATGGACTGGAACACGCCCGGCGCGAACTGGCCGAATGCGATACCGGCGGCGATGCACAGCAGCACCCAGACGCTCAGGTAGCGCTCGAACAGGCTCATGGGCTGCGGTGCCTGCGCGGGCCGCAGCGCTTCAGGGGTTGCGCTCATCGCGTCGGCCTCACTTCGTACCGATGCCGCGCAGCTCGTGCTGCAGCGACATGGCATCCAGGCGCTGAATCGGCAGCGACAGGAACAGTTCGATGCGCCGGCGCAAGGTCAGCGCCGCATCCGTGAATGCCCTGCGCTTTTGCTCGTCGGTGCCTTCGACGGCTGCGGGATCGGGCACGCCCCAATGCGCCGACATGGGCCGTCCCGGCCAGACCGGGCAGACCTCGCCGGCGGCGTTGTCGCAGACCGTGAAGATGAAATCCAGCTCCGGCGCACCGGGCGCCGCGAACTCGTCCCAGTTCTTGCTGCGGTAGCCGGTGGCCGGCATGTGCAGCCGCTCCAGCGTGGCGAGTGCCAGCGGGTGGATTTCGCCCTTGGGGTGGCTGCCCGCCGAGTAGGCGCGGAAACGCCCTTGGCCCAGTTGGTTGAGAATGCCTTCGGCCAGGATGGAGCGGGCCGAATTGCCCGTGCAGATGAACAGGGCGTTGTAGGTTTTGTCTGTGGTCATGGGGGCCTCGTATCAGCAGCAGGAGGAAGCCGACTTCACCGCAACGCCTACCGGCTTGCCGCGCGTCGGGGCGCAGCAGGCAGCGGTGGAATTCGCTGCAGGCGCTGCTTCGTTGAAGACCGGGATGTTGCCCAGCGTGTGGAAATGCTCCCAGGCCACACCCTGCGGGTCGGTGATCCAGTGCTTCTCGCTGCGCGCGTAGCAGCAGGTGGTGGTGCCTTCGTCCAGCAGCGCCATGTCGGCCGCCTCGGCGCGGGCCTTCAGCACGGCCAATTCCTCGGCATCGTCGGTCTGGATGCCCAGGTGGTCGATGCCCGGCTTGTTGCCGCGCGTGGAAATGGCGAAGTTGACCGGCGGGTCTTCGAGCATCCATTTGGCGTAGTCGCCTTCGATGCGCGCGGGCTGCGCGGCGAATAGTTGGGAATAGAAGCCGATGCTGCGGTTCAGGTCATCGACGTGCAGGTGGACGTGGAAGCGCTTCATGGAGTGATCCTTTCAGCAGGAGGTACAGGCGGAGGAGGAATCATTGGCCTCGCACACGCCGCCCTGGCAGCAGTGCTCGGTCAGGTAGCCGATGAGGCCATTCATGTGGCCGTACTCGGCGCGGTAGATCAGGTTGCGGCCCTGCTGCTCGATGGTGACCAGGCCCGCATGGGCCAGCTCCTTCAGGTGGAAGGACAGGGAGTTGCGGGCCACGTCGAGCTGATCGGCCAGCACGCTGGGCGTCAATCCTTCGGGGCCGGCGACGACCAGGGCGCGGAACACGCGCAGACGCTGGGTGTGGGCCAGGGCACCGAGGGCGGAAACGGCTTGGGTCTCGTTCATGTTTCGATAATACAACATTTATTGAATCATTGAGCGCAGCCAAGTCATCCATGCGTGCATCTCGGCGTGCCGCCGTCGGGTTCGCGGGCTGCACCCCGCGCTTCGTGCCGAATCGCGGCCATCCGGCTTTGACCCCTGATGCCTGTGGCCCGGCCCGTCGATCTGGGCCTGCGCGCTGCGCTTGCCGAAAACCGGGGTACGTGGAGGTGGGAGGGAGGCGGTCTTGCTGTCCCCTTCACCGTATCACGGCGTTCTCGCCGTCAATGACTGCGCGTGCAAGCACGCTTGCGGCCTGGCGGCCGTCTTCGATCTTTGACTGCTTGCGCTGCGCCGTGAGGGCGACGGTTCCGGGCAATTCCGCCCGTGCAACCGGAGATCGTCATGAGCGACAAATCACACGTTTCCCTCGAACAGCATGTTTGCCTTGTTTGCGGCACGGCGTTCGATACCGGCGCCGTCCTGCTGGACAAGCGCCTGCGCGCGAGCATGGGGCGCCATACGGCGACCGGCTGGGGCCTGTGCCCCGAGCATCAGAAGCTGGCCGACGATGGCTTTGTCGCGCTGGTCGAATGCGATCCGCAGCACAGCGGTTCGCAGGCCAGTGGTCGCATGAAGCCCGAGCAGGCGTACCGGACGGGCCGACTGGCTCATCTGCGGCGCACGGTGTTCGCACAGATGTTCAACGTGCCGATCACGGACAAGCAGGCTTGCGTGTTCGTTGAGCCTGGCGTGATCGGACAGTTGCAGTCGATGACGGCGCCGGCGGCGAGCTGATCGCGCCGCGCTGCCTTCGGTGCGTCGTTCCTTCGGGAGCGGCGCACCTTTCTTCTTGCTGCGCCCGGTGCCGATGCCGTCACGCCTGCGGCGCTGCGCGCTGCGCTTGCCTCCAGGGGAAAGCCCTGCGGGCTATCCCTGCCGCGCAGGCTTGGCGCCCCTGAACACCGCCGACCCGGCTGCGCCGGATCGACCAGACCGCATTCGTAACAGATTCGCGGTGCCTTACGTGCGCTCGTCCTGACCCTGTTGCTAATTCGGCTTTGAAGTCTGGGCGTCCCCGGCCACCTGGGAGATGGCCGGTCGCGCTGTCGTGCTTCGCATCGAGCCGCCTGCGGCGTCTCGCCCCTGTCGGGCTTCCATCGTTCCCTCGCTCCGCTCGGCTGACGCCTCCGGCCCGGCTTCCAGCTTCGGGCCTGCGCGCTTCGCTTGCCGTGCGGTTCGGCACACAGGGATGGCCGTTGCCATGTCCAGCCGTCTTCCCTGACTTCATCACCTTGTCCGCGACTGTAGCCCGCGGCCATGTGCCGTCAAGGCGCGCCAGGCCGTGTCCTCGCTGCGCTGCGGGCCGCACCAACCTGGCGCTTGTTTCCTTGACGGCCCCCGTCCACGGGCCCCCTTTCGTCGCGGGCGATGAACTCAGGAAAGACGGTGGCAACAGGGCCAACCGGGTTCCTCGTGCCGACCGCACCGAACAGCCGAAAGGCTGGGCTCCGAATCTAGGAATCCGGTGTGCGGTGTGAACAGCAAACCTCTTTTGTCAGGAGAAAGACCATGCAACTCGCATCCCGTTTCGCTTCCCGTTCCCCCTCGCTGCGCAGCGATTACCCGCTGTCCGATGACCAGATTCACCGCGTAGCCCCGTCCATCTTTGCGGACGCTCCGCATGAGAGCCGTTCGGAGCGGTACGCCTATATCCCCACGGCTGCCGTACTGACCGAGCTTCGCAAGGAGGGGTTTCAACCCTTCATGGTGACGCAGACCCGCGTGCGCGATGAAGGCAAGCGCGAGTACACCAAACACATGCTGCGCCTGCGCCACGCCAGCCAGATCAACGGCGCGGAAGCCAACGAAATCGTGCTGCTGAATTCGCACGACGGTACGAGCAGCTATCAGATGCTGGCCGGACTGTTCCGTTTCGTTTGCAGCAATGGGCTGGTGTGCGGCGACACCGTGGCCGATGTGCGCGTGCCCCACAAAGGCGATGTTTCCGGGCATGTCATCGAAGGCGCTTACGAAGTCTTGCACGGCTTCGACCGAGTGAAGGAATCCCGCGATGCCATGCGCGCGATCACGCTAGACGAAGGCGAGGCCGAAGTGTTCGCCCGTTCCGCGCTGGCCCTCAAGTACGACCCCACGGACAACAAGCCCGCGCCCATCACCGAATCGCAAGTCCTGATGCCGCGCCGCTTCGACGACCGCCGCCCCGACCTGTGGAGCGTGTTCAACCGCACGCAGGAGAACTTGACCAAGGGCGGATTGCATGGCCGCAGCGCCAACGGACGCCGCCAGCAAACCCGACCCGTGCAGGGCATTGATTCCGATGTGCGCCTGAATCGCGCCCTCTGGATGCTGGCCGATGGCCTGCGCCAGTTGAAAGCCTGAACCGTTCCCCCGCCGGAGGGGCGGTTCCCCTCCATTCCCTTGTTTCACTCGATTGGAGATTCACCATGAACGCCATCACCCAAACCGGAGCCCGCGCCATCCAAGCCCCTGCGCTGGAAGCGGCCGACCCGACCAAGAACCTGATTCTGGTTCCGCTGTCGCAACTGGTGCTGCGCCCCACGGGCCGCAATGTGCGCAAGACCCCGCGCATGTCCATCCCCGAACTGGCCGCGAGCATCCAGCGCGTGGGCCTGCTGCAAAACCTGATCGTGATTGCATCCGCCGATGGCGAGCATTACGAGGTGGTCGCCGGTGGCCGTCGCCTCGCCGCGTTGAAGCTGCTGGTGAAGAAGCACCGTATCAGCAAGGAATGGGAGGTGCCTTGCCTGCTGGTGGCCGATGGCACGGCCCGCACGGCCAGCCTCACCGAGAACGTGCAGCGCGAAGCCATGCACCCGGCAGACCAGTTTGAAGCCTTCGCGGCGCTGGTGGCCGAAGGCCGTCCCATCGAAGACATTGCAGCGGATTTTTCCGTCACGCCGCTGGTGGTACAGCGCCGTTTGAAGCTGGCGAATGTCTCGCCGCGCCTGATGGGCGACTATCGCGCCGATGCCGTTACGCTCGATCAGTTGATGGCCTTGTCCATCACCGACGACCACGCCGCGCAGGAAGCCGCGTTCTACGATGCGCCGCAGTGGCAGCGCCAACCGTCCGCGCTGCGCGAACGCCTTACCGAGCGCGAGATTGACGCCTACCGGCATCCGCTGGTGCGCTTCGTCGGGCTGGACACCTACGAGGCTGCAGGCGGTGGCATCCGCCGCGACCTGTTCGCGGAAGGCGATGCGGGCGTGTATCTGACCGACGCCGCGCTGTTGGAACGGCTGGTGCAAGACAGGCTGGCAGGCATCGCCGCCACTGTCCGCACCGAGGGCTGGGCGTGGGTGGATGCCACGCCGGGCGTGACCCACGCCGATCTGCACGCCTTCCAGCGTGCGCCGAGGGAGCGGCGCGAGCCGAACAAGCGCGAAGCGCAGCGCATCGAGAAGCTGCAAGCCAAGATGCAGGATGTCGCCGAAGCGGTGGATGCCGCGATGGACGCCGACGACGAGGACAAGGCTAACGCCTTGCAGGAGGAAGGCGAAGCCTTGGGCGATCAGTTGCAGGCGCTGGAAGATGGCTTGCAGGACTATGGCGCGACCGTGAAGGCCGCAGCCGGTGCCATCGTCAGCATCGACCGCAACGGCGAAGCCGTGATTCATCGCGGGCTGCTGCGGGAAGCCGAGGCCAAAGCGCTGCGCACGCTGGAGCGGCTGCGCCAGGGGTTCGGCAGCGAGGACGCCGAGAACGATGGCAAAGGCGAGGAAGACGAAGCACCCAAGGCCGCATCCATGTCCGACCGGCTGGCCCAGCGCCTGAGCGCCCATCGCACCGCCGCGCTGCAAATCGGGGTGGCCTGCCGTCCGCAGGTGGCGCTGGCCGCGCTGGTGCATGGCATGGTGCAGACTGTTTTGTTTGATCGCCGCTATGGGCATGACCTGCCGCTGGGCGTGCGCCTCACGGTGCAAGACCGGCTGGAAGGCATGGCCCCGGACTTGCCCGAATCACCCGCCGCCGTGGCCCTGCGCGAAATGCAGCAGGCATGGGCCGAAAGGCTGCCACAGGACGATGCTGAATTGTTCCCCGCGTTGCTGGCGATGCGCCAAGCCGAACTGATGGCCCTGCTGGCTGTGTGCGTGGCGTCCACGGTGGACGTGGTGACGCCTCGCGCCACGCCGCACCAGCCGGGCGCGAAACTGGCGCAGGCCGTGGGCCTCGACATGGCCGCATGGTGGCAGCCGACCGCCGAGGGGTATTTCCGGCATGTGCCGAAGGCCGTGATTCTGGAGGCTGTGGGCGAATACGCGCCCGAGCACGTCACGCGGCTGGCAAAGTTGAAGAAGGCCGACATTGCCAGCGAAGCGGAGCGACTGGCCGATGGCACGGGATGGATGCCCGCCATATTCAAGGCCGCAGGGCCGCAGGAGGTGACACCGGAGGACGTGCCCGAAGACGGGGCGGAGGACGCCGCCGCCGTGGCGGATGAACCCGCCGAGGCATTGGCTGCTTGACCCTCACCGCAGCGAAGCGCCCCGGTTCAGACCGGGGCGCTTCGCCGCAGGGAGCCGAATGATGCCCACCATCAACACCACCAGCCGCCCGCGCATGGCGGCAATCTACGCACCCGGCACAGTGCGCGCCCGCCGCTGGCACGGCGATGGCGATGTGCGCGGCTACCGTCCGCCTTCGGGCTGGACGGCCCGCGCCGACCTCACCGACATTCACCCCGTCACGGGCCGCGCCTTGCCGCGTGCCGTATGGTGGATCATCGAGACGAAGGAATAGCCATCGTCAGCACCGCGCCCAGGCCGTTCCGCCCTGGGCGCGGTGAACTTCAAAAATCCGGGCGCGGCGGTGGCCGCGCCCGGTGTTGAAGCCGAACATCACGCCGCCGCCTTCGCTGGCACTCAGGCGGCGGCGTTGCAATATGCGGGCGGCACGCCCGATTCCTCATCCAACTGCCTTCGCGCCTGCGGCACTGCGCGCTGCGCTTGTCTCCAGGGGAAAGCCCTGCGGGCCATCCCCGCCGCGCGTGGCTTGGCGCCCCTCGATACCACCGAACCGGCAGCGCCGGATCGGCCAAGGTCAACGCCCCGCCGCTGGGCAGTGCTCGGTGGGTGCGCCGGGGCTTGCTGCGGCAGGTTGTGCGAATGCGTGCCGTCCGCGACGCTGGCGGCTCGTTGCCTGTGTGTCACGAAGGATGGTTCACGAATACGCCGCCCGGCCGTGCTTTTGGGTTCCATGCCGCGCTGCAAGCAGGGCCGCCCGCATGGGCAGGGGCGTGTTCCTGCTGGTCGTTGGGGAATGGCCTTGCCTGTGTCAGAGAGCGTGCCGGTAAAACCTTCGTGCGGGGATGCCGTGGTGGCCATGACTCCTTTCGGATTGGGGTGGTTCGGCCCAAGGCGTCCTTGTGTTGTTGTGAATCCTGGCGGTGGCGCGGGCTTCATGTCTGCAACCTTCCAGCCCAAATAATTTCCCCTGCGCTGCGCGCATTCCTCGCGGGGCAAATTATTTGGTCTTCCAGGTGCTTCACTGCGTTGCGCCCGCAAGCGGTGCAGCCAGCCCTTCCTCCGCCGGCCGGATCACAACAAGGACGCGATGGGCGCGAACCTTGTTCCACCAAAAGGAGATCCATCATGGCCAACATCGGCACCTTCACCGCAGACAAAGACGGCTTCACCGGCACGCTTCGCACCCTGACGCTCAACGTCAAGGTCAAGCTGGTGCCCAACGACAAGGGCGACAACGAGAAGGCCCCTGACTTCCGCCTGCAGGCCGCCAGCCACGACATCGGCGCGGCGTGGAAGAAGACCAGCGAGGCCGGGCGGGAGTACATCTCCGTGACCCTCGACGATCCTTCGTTCCCGGCCACGGTCTACGCCCGCCTGATCGAAGACGAGGACGGCACGCACGACCTGATCTGGTCGCGCAGCAAGCCCCAGGCGGCCTGACGGCCGCCAGCGCCCCGCCCACGCGGCGGGGCGCTGTGTTGCGAATGCTGCGCTGTATCGGCAAGCAGAATGGCTTGGCAGTGTGCGGGATGTGTCTTGCCTGGCTACCAAGCAATGGCTTGAATTGGTAGAGGTACATGCGGGGCGGGTCGGTGCTGCGCACCACCGGGCTTTGCGGGCTCCGCCCCGTGCCGACTACGCCGTCACGGCCATTCGGCTCCAATCCCTGCCGCCTTCGCGCCTGCGGCGCTGCGCGCTTCGCTTGCCTCCAAGGGATCGGCGCCAGGCCCATCCCCGCCGCGCGGTGCTTGGCGCCCCTCGATACCGCCGAACCGGCTGGCACCGGATCGGCCTGGCACGCCCCGCCATGATGGCGGGGCTTCGGCGGCTATGCCTGGGCTACCGCCAGCAGTTCTTCGGCCTTGCTCATCAGCACTGCCGTGCTGCATTCGAGTGCGCTGGCGATCTTGAAGATGATCGCCAGCGTGGGCATGTGCTCGCCACGCTCGACCTTGCCCATGTGCGAACGCTCGATGCCCGCGAGGTGCGCCAGCGACTCCTGCGCGATGCCGCGCTCCGTCCGCAACGCGCGCACCGCCGCGCCGAAGGCTTGCGCCAGTTCGGCATCGAAGGTGGTGGCGCCCGCTGGCCGGCCGCGCTGGATGGATCGCTTCTGCATGGACAGAAGCGTCAAGTCGCAGCACAATTAAAACCACGTTATCTTTAACTCTTTCACGGCTCTGGCCTTATTCGTGCTTTTACGGAAATCCGCTTTTGCGGATTCCGACAGAACCGGAGAACCGCCTACGTGCCTTTCCAGATTTCTACAATTCTGTTTTTGCGCTTTCGTGTTTCCAAGGCTTTGGTGGAACACGCATCCGTGCTTCGGCGCGGAAGCGCAAAACCGGCAATCCATGTTGGAACAGGAGCACCACGATGAACGCTCCCCTCGTCACCGATGCGCAGCGCGCCGCGCTGCTGGAGAACGGGCGGCGGGCCGCCGCCGGTGAACCGCACGACCCGTTGCCGGTCGTGCGGCTGTTCACCCCCGACGCGCACGCCATCTGGCTGCTGGCCTCGCTCGATCCTGCCGATGACGATACGGCGACCGGCATCATGGACGTGGGCATTGGTATGCCAGAGCTGGGCCGCATCAAGCTGTCCGACCTGGCCTCCATCGTCGGCCCGAACAAACAGCCCGTGATGCGGGATTTGTATTTCCAGGCAGTGCGCCCGTTGTCGGAATACCTGCGGCTGGCCCAGGAGAACGGTTCCATCGTTGATTGAACCGTTCGCGCTCCGGCCAAGCCGGGCGCATTCAGACTATTTCGGTCTTGCTCCAGACCTTTTCGATCTGAATTCGCACTCTGCTTCAAACCCGAATATCTGTGACTGAAACAGTCACGATCTTTCGCGCGGCTTGCGGCACGGTGTTTTATGCCGCGTGACATTTTTGGGTCAGGCGGCCGTCGCATTCAGACGGATTTCGCAACTCGCCGGAGCCTATCGGTCTTGACACCAGAAGTTACAGCTTAACCGGATTTCCACCTTGATTTGAGGCTCCCGCATGTTCGCCGCCGTGGCGACGTTCCTGCTGTTCGACAGGAGCTTTCGTCATGGTCAGCCCTCACCATTTCGCGCACTGGTATCCCACGGCCGCTTACCTCTACGTCCTGGGGCTGGACACGCTCGCACTGGCCTGGGAGTACCTGCGCCGCCATCCTGATTACCGGCTCGACTGGCTGCGCCGTGCGCGTCGCTCTGATGCTGGGCATCGCTGGGGCTTGCGCCTGCTGGAAGACCCGGCGCTGGATGCGCGTGACGCGCACCCGGCCTGGCTGCCCGGCCACACTGGTGTGGTGCAGCTCTACCCTGATGCTGATCCGCCGCCCGACGCCGCCGCATTCGACTTCTGGAACATCCCCGGCCACAAACACCTGCTCCACGACGGCAAGCGACTGGCGCTGATCGCGCGCAGCCCCGGCCAGTGCCTGCGCTTCGCGCTGGCGCCCGGCCTGGAGGACGGCATGGCTGTCGCCTATGCCCATCACGGCGGTGCTGCCGCACCTGCACGCGGCCATGCGCCCGGTGCGGCGCTGGCCGATGCGCGGCCCCGGCCATCGCATTCGGCCTTGCTGGAACTGCACACCTTGCAGGCGCTCGACGCGGCCCTGACGGGCGCGTCCTTGCGCGACGTGGCCGAAGGTTTGTTCGGCGTGGATGCCGCGGCTGGTTGGTACAGCGACGGCGGCCTGCGCTCCAAGGTGCGCCGCCTGACGCGGCGCGGCGATGCGCTGATGCGCGGCGGCTATCGCCGCCTAGCACAGCTTGCTCCGCTTGAGAAGGGTCGTTTTGAAGGCCACGCAAAACGACCCTGAGCAGGAGAGCTTCGTTTTCTGAGACTGCCTCCATCCGGTTGCGCTGTGTGGCCGGAGCTTTGACACCGATGGAGGTTCACACCATGCGTCCTGCTCCCTTGCGGCCTGCCGCCGCTTCCGTCGCCACGACGGCACAACCCCAACGCTATCTGACCAACGACGAAGCCGCCGACTACCTGCGGCTGTCGCCGCGCACATTGGAGAAACAGCGCGTGTTCGGTGGTGGTCCGAAATTCCGCAAGTTCGGCCGCCGCGTCATGTACGCCGTGGCCGACCTCGATGCCTGGGCCGCGGAACGTAGCTTCGAGAGCACGTCCGACCCTGAGTACGCCGAGCAGCATTCGGCGGACAGTCGTGCGCGCTGATCGCTGGCGCGCGGGTGGCCTTCGCCATGACCAGCCCATCGCTGCCATCGCGGCGGCGACCGTCGCAGGAGCGCGAACAGCTCGACCTGTTCCGCGCCTTGCCAGGCGACATGGCGCCGCGCGACAGCCAGGACCTGATGGCCTTTCCGTTCTTCTCGCTGGCGAAGTCGCGGCGCACGGCGCCGATCGACTTCCGCGCCAGCGGCATCACGATCCGCGTGGAGGGAACGCAAGAGCATGGCATTGCCACGATCTGGGATGCGGACGTGTTGATCTGGGCCGCCAGCCAGATCGTGGAAGCCCGCGATGCAGGACTGCGCCCCTCGCGACTGATGCAGGCAACGCCCTACGAGATCCTGCGCTTCATCGGGCGCGGCACGTCGCTGCGCGACTATCAGCGCCTCAAAGCGGCCTTGGATCGCTTGCAGTCCACGACGGTGGCCACGTCCATCCGGGAAACCACGGGCAGGCGCTTACACCGCTTCTCGTGGGTCAACGAATGGAAAGAGATGGCCGATGCCAGCGGCACACCGCTGGGCCTCGAACTGATCCTGCCGGACTGGTTCTATGCGGGCGTGCTCGACGCCGCCCTGGTGCTAACCATCGACCCGGCGTATTTCCGGCTCACGGGCGGGATCGAGCGCTGGCTGTACCGGCTGGTGCGCAAGCACGGCGGGCGACAGCCTGGCGGGTGGCAATTCGACTTCCAGCATCTGTACCGCAAATCGGGCAGCGTGGCGCGGTACTACGACTTCGCCGCCGACCTGCGGGCGCTGGTGGCGCGGCAAGCCTTGCCGGGCTACCAGTTGGGCATAGAGCACGTCTCGGGCATTGCCTCGCCGCTGTTGACGTTCCGGCCCGTGCCGTCCACGGCACGGGGATAACTGCTGCGCAGCCTGTGGACGGACTCGTGCTATCAGGCAACAGAGGTATCGTGCTATCAGGCAATGAATCCTCGTGCTATCAGGCAACAAAATCGGCCGCAAAGCCAATGCTGGCGCGGGTTTCGGCCTCTCCTAACTTCCCTAACTTAAATTCTCTAACTTTTAGTAGAAGCGCCGCGCCACGGTGGACAACCACCACGCGGCACGAAAAGCAGCAGCAACAGCCGGGCTTTCCAACACGGAGGGCCAGGCCATGATCGTCGCGTTGCTCAATCAAAAAGGCGGCGTGGGCAAGACCACGCTCGCCACCCACGTCGCCGGCGAGCTGGCGATGCGCGGGCAGTCGGTCATCCTGCTGGATGCCGACCCGCAGGGCTCCGCGCTGGACTGGACACAGCGCCGCAGCCAGCAAGGTTTGCCTAGGCTGTTCAGCGCCGTGGGCCTCGCACGCGAAACGCTGCACCAAGAGGCGCCAGAACTCGCCAGGCGGGCCGATCATGTCATCATCGACGGCCCGCCACGCATCGCGGCACTGGCGCGCTCCGCGCTGCTGGCGGCCGAGCGCGTGCTGATCCCCGTGCAGCCCAGCCCCTACGACCTGTGGGCCAGCGCCGAGATGGTGGCGCTGATCCGTGAGGCGCAGGTGTTTCGGCCTGCGCTGCGCGCGGCCTTCGTCATCAACCGGCGCGTCAGTACCACCGTGATCGGGCGCGAAGCGCGCCAGGCGCTGGCCGACCAACCGCTTCCTGCGCTGCGCGCGGAAGTGCATCAGCGCATCGTGTTCGCCGACAGCGTGGCCGCTGGCCGGCTGGCACGCGAGACGGCACCGGACAGCGCCGCCGCGCGCGAAATCACTGCGCTGTTGGACGAACTGCTGCGGTGGCCGACATGACTGCGAAGCCGCCACCGAACAGCAAACGCACGGTAAAGCGCGTCGGCATCGGCGCGCGTCCGCCCGCGAATCCGCACGCCGAGGCGTGGATTCGCCAGGGCGACGCCGATGCGCTGGGCAAGGGCGACCTCTACACGGCTCGCTTGACCCTCGACATCACGCCCGCGATGCGGGCGCGCATCAAGGTGTCGGCCTTCACGCAAGGCGTGACCGTGGCCGACCTGCTGCGCGGCCTGCTGGAGCGGGAGTTTCCAGAACACCGCAGGGAGAACACCCCATGACCGCATCCGCTTCGCCTGCCGCTGGCGCGGCTACGGATGCGCCACAACCATCACCGGCCGCACTCGCCGGTCGGCCTGTCAGTGCGCCGCTGACGCGCGTGGCGCTGGCTTACATCGAACTGCGCTTCAAACTCTACCTGCGCTTCGGCGAACCGGCGCGCACGCACCAGCTCGACCGCTGGCGGCGCTGCGCGGTGTTCCTGCCGGGCACCATGTTCTGCCGCATCCGCTGGCAGGCCAACGACTACGGCACCGTTCGCTGGCAGCTCATGGTCATGCAAGCTTGCACGCCGCTCGACGCGGCGCAGCGCATCCCCGGCGTGCAGCCGGGTGCGCGCCTGCTACTCCACGCCGAAGGGGAGAACCAAGTGCGTGCGGTGTTGGAGCGCATCGACGCCATCGAGGCGCTGGGCATCGCGCCTGTCGCCGCTTCGCCCGCCTACTGGCGCACGCTCGCCAACCGGCTCGCTGCGCGCCTGCCACTGCCCGAATACACCGCCGAGCGGCACGCCGCCTGGCTCATCGGGAGGGCGCTGCCATGACCACCGTTTCGACTGCTGGCACCGCACCGCGTCCTCGCTCGCCCCGCGCACGTTTGCGCGCTCGCCTCGTGCTGGCGGGCCTGTCCGCCTGCGGCCTCGCTGCGCTGGCCTGGGCGTCCTTCGTGCATCCGCTGCCACGCCTGATCTACAACCCGTCCGACAGCGTTCCCGTGGGCTGGTATCGCGTCGATCCGCAGCGCCACGGAACCGGCTCGCTGCCACGTTCTTTGTCCGTGGGCAGCATCGTCCTGACCACGCTGCCGCCAGACGCCGCCGCGCTGGCCGCGCAGCGTGGCTACCTGCCGGCGCGCGTGCCGCTGCTCAAGCGCGTGGGCGCGGTCGCGCCGCAGGAGGTGTGCATCGCTGACGGCAAAGTCCGCATCGACGGCGTGCCTTCGGCCGCCGTGCTGTCTGCCGATCGCTGGGGCCGGCCGCTGCCATCCTGGCCGCAGTGCCGCCGCCTTCGGCCTGGCGAGCTGTTTTTGCTCAGTGCGACTAACCCGGCGTCATTCGACAGCCGGTATTTCGGGCCGGTCAGCGCCGCCGCCGTGATCGGCGTCGCGCCCCCCATCTGGCTGGAGTCCCGCCCATGATGGCCGCCGATTCGCTGCACGTTGCCGTGCATCTCATCGTGCTATCGGGCGTGTCGTGCTGCTGGCCGTCGCTGTGTCGTCGGGCGTGCAGTGCGGGCGCCAATCCTGCGCATTGGGCACCGCACTTCGCGCTGCCTTCGGCGCAGCCGTCCAACGTGCAGGCGTCTTGCCTCGAACGCGCCCGGCCTGTGGCCCCCATCGCGTCCATCTGCGCGTTCGCCGGCGGGCTGGCTGCAAGCAGCGCAGCGCCGCCGGGCCGCCGACGCCCGGGGCGACAGCGAAGGGCAAAGGCGGAAGGCAAGACAAAAGGACGCGGCACCGGGCCGCGTCGAAAGCCTGTCTGCACGTGGGGGTGGCGCGGCACGGAGCGGCTTTGCCGCCGTGCCGCTTGGGGCGCGAAGCCCGCGCCGATGCAGTCATGTCCACGTGCTTCGCACGCCCGGACACGCCAGAGCTTGCAGGGAGCGCAGCCATGACCGACCGCCGCGATGACGATTTCCGCATCCGCCCCAGCGCCCCGAAGAACCGGGGCCAGGGCTTCGTTTCCAAGGTGCTCAAGCAGGCAGGAAAGGCCAGCAGCGGCAAGTCGGCGGTGCGCCGTCCTGGCGGCAGTGGCAAGGGCGCCGGCATCGGCCAGCGGCCCGGCTCGCGGCTGGGACGCGGCCACACGGCGGCGCGCTTCGCGGGCGCGAAGCTCACGCCCATGTCGCGGCGCGTGACCATCAAGACGTTGCTGGTCAACCAGCAACGGGCCAGCCCGCAATCACTCGCCAAGCACCTGCGCTACATCGAGCGCGACGGCGCCGGCCGCGATGGCGAGCCAGGCCAAGCCTATGGGCCGCAGACCGATGCTGCCGACCTCGACGCCTTCAAGGAACGCTGCGCCGACGACCGGCACCATTTCCGCTTCATCCTCTCGCCGGAGGATGGCGCGGAACTGGACGACCTGCGCACCTACACGCGGCATCTCATGGGCCGCATGGAAGCCGACCTGGGCACACGGCTGGAATGGGTGGCGGTCGATCACTGGAACACCGACAACCCGCACACCCACTTGATCGTGCGCGGACGCGACGACACGGGCAAAGACCTCATCATCGCGGGCGACTACATCGCCGATGGCTTCCGGCATCGCGCGTCCGAGCTGGCGACCGAATGGCTGGGGCCACGCACCGAGCGGGAGATCCAGCAGACCTTGCAGCGTGAAGTGGATCAGGAGCGATGGACGAGCCTGGATCGCACGCTCAAACGCGAACTGGGCGACGATGGCCTGGTGCATGTCGAACGGTTCAACGAACCGCGGCTGCAACGCCAGCGCCTGCTGCTGATCGGCCGCCTGCAACGCTTGCAGCGCCTGGGCCTGGCTGACGAGATGCAGCCGGGCACCTGGGCTGTCCATGCCGATGCCGAAAAGACCCTGCGCGCCCTGGGCGAGCGTGGCGACATCATCCGCACCATGCAGCGGGCCATGCGCGGCGAGCCGCGCGAGCTGGCGGTGTTCGAGCCGGGCCAAGATGCTGATGGAGGTGGCCGAACCATTCTCGGCCGCGTGGCAGCGAAGGGGCTGGCCGACGAGCTGCGCGACCGGGGCTATCTGGTCATCGACGGCGTGGACGGCAAGGCCCACTACGTCGCGCTCAACGCACACGATGAACTGGCGAACTATCCGGCCGGCGCCGTAGTGGAGGTGAAGGGATCGGCCGACGTGCGCGCGGCCGACAGGAACATCACCGCACTGGCGAGCGGCGGTCTATACCGCACCGACCATCACCTGGCCGTCGCGCAGGGTCAGGCCGTGCCGGGCCGTGATCCGCAGGAAGTCGTCGCGGCCCACATCCGCCGACTCGAAGCCCTGCGCCGCGCCGGCATCGTGGAGCGCGTGGCCGAAGGGCTATGGAAGGTGCCGGACGATCTGCCCGAGCGTGGCCATCAGTACGACGCGCAGCGCCTGGGCGGCGTGGCTGTAGAGCTGAAATCGCACCTGCCCATCGAGCGGCAGGCGCGCGTGATCGGGGCCACCTGGCTCGACCAGCAGTTGATCGGCGGCGGCTCGGGCCTGGGGGACCTGGGCTTTGGCGGCGAGGTCAAGGAGGCATTGCAGAAACGCGCCGACTTCCTTGCCGAACAGGGGCTGGCCGAGCGGCGCGGGCAGCGCGTGATCCTCGCCCGAAACCTGCTGGGCACGCTGCGCAGCCGCGAGCTGGCGCAGGCCGCCAAGGACATCGCCGCCGAAACCGGCCTGGAGCACCGCCCGGTGGCCGATGGGCAGCGCGTGGCCGGCATCTACCGGCGCAGCGTCATGCTCGCCAGCGGTCGGTATGCGATGCTGGACGACGGCATGGGCTTCAGCCTGGTACCGTGGAGGCCAGTGATCGAGCAGCGGTTGGGGCAGCCGCTTGCGGCGACAGTGCGTGGCGGAACGACCTCATGGGAAATCGGGCGTCGGCTTGGGGTTTCTTTGGGCTAGTCACTTGAGGCTATGTGCCCCATGAACATGGCCCCTGCGCGTCGCCGGTTCGTGCAGATGGCGCGATGCTGAGGACAGCTCGGTCAAGATGCCGCACTGGCTGGCCTGCTGGGATTCACGGCAGCGTTCCCGCAAGGTCTTGAGCTGTCGTTCCAACGCTTTCAATTCCTTGATGCGGGTAGCCACATGGTCGATGTGCTCGTCGAGCAGGTCGTTCACCTGGGCGCAGTTCTCGTGCGGTGCATCCTTGAAGCGCAACAGAACCCGGATTTCATCCAGCGTCATGTCCAACCCCCGGCAGTGCCGGATGAAGGACAGCCGGTCAACGTGTTCTTCTGCGTACATGCGGTAGTTGCCATCCGTACGGGCCGTTTCGGGTAGCAAGCCTTCACGCTCGTAGTACCGGATCGTCTCTACCTGGGTATGTGCGGCCTTAGCCAGTTCGCCGATTTTCATGAGTTCATCTTCAGCGGTCGCGGGTTTTTCTCCAAGGCTCATTGTAGGCGCTTGACTCTGTAGTGGGTACAGGGTTTCCAATCTGACTGAAAAGGAGAATTTCATGAACTCTGCCCACCAACGCCAACACGCCGACGCTGCCTGCTGCGGGAGTGGC
The DNA here is from genome assembly GCA_000272025.2 of Imbroritus primus. Classification (GTDB taxonomy): domain Bacteria; phylum Pseudomonadota; class Gammaproteobacteria; order Burkholderiales; family Burkholderiaceae; genus Imbroritus; species Imbroritus primus. The sequence goes on along the minus strand of AKCV02000026.1, from coordinate 209,524 downwards.
TGTGCAACAGTGCCTGTGGCGCCCGAGCCAACAGCGTCTGATGCAACGACTATTGGGCCGCAACGCTTTCGCATAGAAAACATGGACTGTGCCTCAGAGGAGTCGGAAATCCGCCGGGCGCTGGAAGGCATGGCGGGGATTCGCAGCCTGCGATTCAACCTGGGGGATCGAGAGCTTGCCATTGCCGCCGATGACCACGCGCTGCCCGAGGCCCTAGAAGCGATCCGCAAAGCGGGTTTCAAGCCAGAACCCCTCGGCGCGAAGAATGTCCAGCGCTTCCGCATTGCGAATATGGACTGTGCCTCGGAGGAGTCGGAAATCCGCCGGGCGTTGGACGGCATGGCGGGAATTCGTAGCCTGCAATTCAATCTGGGCGAACGCGAGTTGGCCATTGCCGCCGATGATCCTGTCTTGCAGCAGGCGCTAGACGCAATCCGCAAGGCAGGCTTCAAGCCGGAACCTCTTGGCGACACAGGCTCGTCGGCTGCTGCGGTTGCCTCGCCAACGGGCTTCTGGACGACATGGGGCAAGTCGCTGGGCGCCCTGGGGTTGGCTGTGGCGGCCGAGGGCTTGGCATTCGCCTTTCCAGACAGCGTACCTGTCAAGGCGCTGGGAATGGCGCTGGCCGCGGCGGCCATCGCGCTGTCGGGTTTCTCGGTTTACGGCAAGGGGCTGGCTGCACTGCGGCAGGGCCGCTTGAACATCAATGCCCTGATGACCGTGGCCGTGACCGGCGCTTTCCTGATCGGCCAGTGGCCCGAAGCGGCGATGGTGATGGCCCTATATGCGATTGCGGAAGCCATCGAGGCCCGCGCCGTGGATCGGGCGCGCGGCGCCATCAAGAGCCTGCTGGCGCTCGCGCCGGAGCAAGCTGAAGTGCGTCAAGACGATGGCAATTGGGTGCGCATGGGAGTCAAGGAAGTCACTGTGGGCATGACCGTGCGTATTCGCCCTGGCGAGCGCGTTCCGCTGGATGGCATCGTGAGCCTAGGTCAGAGCGCTATTGACCAGTCCCCCGTGACCGGCGAAAGCTTGCCGGTGGACAAGAGCCCCGGCGATGAAGTCTTCGCCGGCACCGTCAATCAGGCTGCGGCGTTGGAAATCCGTGTCACGGCCCCCGCGTCCGACAGCACGCTGGCGCGCATCATCCACGCCGTTGAGCAGGCCCAGTCTTCCCGTGCGCCCACGCAGCGTTTCGTGGATCGCTTTGCCGCCGTCTACACGCCTGCGGTGTTCGTCCTGGCCGTTGCCGTTGCGTTGTTGGCGCCCTGGCTCATGGGGCTGACCTGGATGCAGGCCGCCTACAAGGCCCTGGTGCTGCTGGTCATCGCCTGCCCTTGCGCCTTGGTGATTTCCACGCCCGTCACCGTCGTCAGCGGTTTGGCCGCTGGGGCGCGGCGAGGCATCCTGATCAAAGGTGGTGTGTACCTGGAAGAGGCGCGCAAGATCAAGGCCGTGGCGCTGGACAAGACCGGCACCATCACCGAAGGCAAGCCCAAGCTGGTGGCCTTCGAGCCCGTGGACACAGGACTCGGCCAACAAGCCCTGGAGGGGCTGGCCAAGAGCCTCGCAGCGCGGTCGGATCATCCAGTGTCCAAGGCCATCGCAGATGGCGTGTCGTCCGCCACGCAAGAAGTGGATGAGTTTCAGGCTGTTGCCGGGCGCGGCGTGCAGGGGGTGATCGACGGCCATACCTATGTGCTGGCTAACCACCGCTGGATTGAAGAGCGCGGGCAGTGTTCGGCTGACCTCGAAGCCCGCCTTGCAGTGCATGAGCAAGCTGGCCGCACCGTCACGTTGTTGGCCAGCAGCGAACGGGTCATGGCCATCTGTGCAGTAGCCGACACCATCAAATCCTCATCCGCGCAGGCCGTGGCCGACCTGAAGGCATTGGGCGTGACGCCGGTGATGTTGACGGGCGATAACCTGGCGACGGCGCAAACCGTCGGCACCCAGGCGGGCATCGCCGAGGTGCGTGGCAACCTGCTGCCCGAGGACAAGTTGCAGGCCATCGGCGAGCTTCAGCAGCGCATGGGCGTCACGGCGATGACCGGCGACGGCATCAACGACGCCCCCGCGCTGGCGAAGGCTGACATCGGCTTCGCTATGGGCGGCGCGGGCACCCACACCGCGATGGAGGCCGCCGACGTGGTGGTCATGAACGACGACCTACGCCGCCTGCCCGAAACGATCCGGCTGTCCAGGCGCACCCACGCCGTGCTATGGCAGAACATCGCGCTCGCGCTGGGCATCAAGCTAGTGTTCCTGCTGCTGGCGATCTTCGACGATGCCTCCATGTGGATGGCCGTGTTCGCCGACATGGGGGCGAGCTTGCTGGTGGTCTTCAACGGGCTGAGGCTGCTCAGGCAGCAGGCGGGTCAGTAAAACCGAATATGGAGTGTTGAAAATGGGAATCCTGGATCGAATTTTTGGTGGGCATGGCGGCGGCCACGGCGGGGGGCATGGCGGCTCCCACGGGCATGGCAGTAGCCATGGCCACGGTGGCCCCAGCAGTCACGACTGGGGGCGCAATCCGGCGCCTTCGGCCAGCGGCATCACTTGCCCGCAATGCAAAGCGATCAATCCGAACGGCGCTCGCTTTTGCGGCCAGTGCGGGACATCGCTGGTGCCAGCGTCGTGCACGAAGTGCAGTAGCGTCATTCCGATCGGCGCGAAATTCTGTGCTCAGTGCGGCAACGCGGTAACTTAAGTCATGGTGATCTCGGCCTGGATCTACACCTTGATCCCGGCAGCGGCCGCCATCATCGGAGCTGCGGTCGCGGTGAACGTGCGGCCGGGGCCAACACTGGTCAGCGCGATTCAGCATTTCGCCGCTGGCGTCGTGTTCGCGGCGGCGGCCGGCGAAATCTTGCCCGACATCATGCACCGGGCCTCGCCTTGGGCGACGATGATCGGCGGCGGAATCGGCGTCGCCACCATGCTGCTGGTGAAGCATCTGGAAGCGTTGGCGAAGGGGCCGGCCGGTCTCCTGACCGTGATCGGCATCGACATCCTGATTGATGGCTTGGTGCTTGGTATCGGGTTTGCGGCTGGCCCAAAGGTCGGCTTGCTTCTGACCATCGCCCTGACCATCGAGGTTCTGTTCCTGGGATTGACAGTGGCCACGGAACTCGGCGAGAGCGTTCGCTCCCGTGCCAGGGTCGTCTGGATCACGGCCGCGCTCGTGCTCTTGCTGCCGATCGGGGCCTTGCTTGGAGCGCCGGTGGCGCTGTTGCCCAACCCTCTTCTGACTGGCTTCTTCGCGTTTGGTCTGATTGCGTTGCTCTACCTCGTGACCGAAGAACTGCTGATCGAAGCACACGAAACGCCAGATCGCCCCTGGGTGACGGCGATGTTCTTTGTCGGCTTTCTGGCGCTTCTCCTGCTGGAAGAAGTAATTGGCTAGTGGAGCCAGTCTGTTGGTGGTGCCCGATCCGTTGACTATTGCGCGCGCGGGGTGGGCACCATGAGCCCGATAGACGTGATGCCGTTGCTCGAATCGACCATCGTCCGCCCTCCGTGCATGCGGGCGATGGCAGCCACGATGGCCAAGCCCAGTCCATGATTGCGGGCGGCATCCGACCGCGCCGCATCTGCCCGGTAGAAGCGGTTGAACAGATTGGGCAAATGCTCGGCTGAAATCGTCTGCCCCTCGTTCACCACCCGCAGGGCGATCTCGCCGTCCAGCCGGTCGATTTGCACGACAACGGTGCTGTGCGGATGCGCGTGTCGGGTTGCGTTGCCGATCAGGTTGGATAGCGCGCGCTGCAACAGGCGCACATCGGCCAAGCCGGTGGCATCGCCGTCGATACGAACCTTCAGCCCGGCCTCTTCAATGGCCGCCTCGTGCAATTCCACCACCGCGCGCGCAACGCCGGCCAGACTGGCGACATGCTCGCGGCGGGCCTCAGCCCCACGGTCGGCTTGCGACAGAAAGAGCATGTCCTGCACGATCATCGACATGCGCTGGAGATCTTCGAGGTGCGAGCCCAACACATCTCGCAACGTGTCGGCATCGCGTGCTTTGCGCAAAGCAACTTCAGTGCCCCCCATCAACGTCGCCAACGGCGTGAACAGTTCATGCGCAACATCAGCATTGAAGGCTTCCAGTTGTTCGTAGGCTTTGTGCAGACGCTTCAGCAACTCGTTGACGTGAGCCACCAGCGGAGCCAGTTCGTCGGGTTGAGCGGAGCCATCCAGAAGCCGGTGTAGAGTATCGGCCTCCAGTGCCTGGATCTGAGCCGAGAGGTCGCGCACGGGACGCAGCCCGATTTGCACCAGCGTAAATCCGCCAGCAGCAATCACCACTGCGCCAGCGAGTGCGGCGGCGACGAGCGTGCGGGCTAGGCGTTCTAGCACACGATCGTCCTCGCTGACATCAAGACTCAGCACCGCCTGGATGGGGGGGATGCCGGTCGTAGCCTCGAATCGCATGTCGATCACGCGGTGATGCACTGGAATGCCGGCGCTGGCATAGATGACGCTGCCGTCGGCACGGGTCAGGATCAATTTCATGTCCTGTCGGCCGACCATGCCATCGTCGAGCTTGTGTGCGAGCGTGCCGTTGTCTAACTCTGCTGCCTCGGCAATAAGATGGTTCACCTGGGTCTGCTGTTGCCGCAGCGTGTCCATCTGCCGCTCCTTGAAGCTCAGCGCGGTGACGGTGTAAATGCCCAGGCAGGTTAAGGCCAGCCCGACCAGTGTGAGAAGTGCGAGCCAACGGGCAAGCCGCCGTCCCAGCGATCCGGTACGCCTGGGTCTCACGACTGCCGATCTTCGAGTACGTAGCCCATGCCACGGACGGTGTGCAGCAGTGGGCGCTCGAAGGGCAGGTCGAGCTTGCTCCGAAGGCGACGCACAGCGACGTCGATCACGTTGGTACCGTGATCGAAGTTCACGTCCCATACTTGCTCCGCGATTTCGGTACGTGACAGAACCTCGCCCTTGCGGCGCAAGAGCAGCGTCAGCAGTTGGAACTCCTTTGCGGACAGGTCGATGCGCTGGCCGGCCCGAGTAGCGCGCCGCCTCGCCAGGTCCACTTGCAAATCCCCAAGGCACAGCACCAGCGCATCAGGCGCGGGTGCAGTACCAGCAGCGCGGCGCAGCAGCACCTCGATGCGTGCCACCAGTTCGGAAAAGGCGAACGGCTTAACGAGGTAGTCGTCCGCTCCCGTCTTCAGTCCGCGCACGCGATCCTCGATACGATGACGGGCCGTCAACATGATCACCGGCGTCTGCTTGTTCTGCCGCAGCGCGGCCAGCAAGCCAAAGCCGTCGATGCCCGGCAGCATGGTGTCGAGAACGATCAGGTCGTAGTGGCCGTCAGAAGCCATGTGGAGGCCATCGATGCCGTTGACAGCCACATCGATCACATAGCCTTCTTCAGAGAGTCCCTTGCGAAGATAGTCCGCGAGCTTGGCTTCGTCTTCCACGAGCAGCAGCTTCATGCGCAGCGTTCCTGCCGCGGTCTCTCGCAACCTGTCCAAATTGTCATCTGCACGTTTTACTCCCGTTCGGTGCCGGTTCTTACATTGTCCTCATGCCTTCGGGCATATCGATTATCTGTACTTAGCAATGGAAAGGACCATGAAATGAAACTGACCCATATTGCTGCCTTGAAGGCCATCGTCCTGGCTACGGCACTCCCCCTGACGGCCCAGGCCAGTTCGATTTGGCATCCGGCCCCCACCGAGGAGGGCTTCACGTACCACCCGGATCACTTCCAGAGTACCAAGACACGCGCCCAGGTGATGGCCGAAGTCGAGGCAGCCCGCAAGGACGGTACGCTGGCAATCCTGCAACGTGGAGCACCGTTGCCCATCAAGAGTTCCGAAGCGCCGAAGACGCGCCAGCAGGTTGTCGATGAGATGCGCAGCGAATCACCAGAAGCGCGGCGTGCGCGGCTCGAAATGTATTCCGGCGGTTGACCTGCTGCTGCCCGTACCCTGCGCTGTGGCGCCCCCTCGTGTCGCCTCAGTCGTCAAAGCGGCCACAACTCGCCGAATATCGAAGCGGCTCTGATTTGATGCAGGATGAACCTGAGAGGAGGCACGCTACGCGCACGGGGCTCTGAGAAAACCCAAGCAGCGAGGAGTGGCAAAGTAAAGCCTGTAGCTGCTACACTGTTACCCCTATGCGCAAATGGCTGGCCATCGTCTTGCTGGTGTTCTTGCCGCTTCAATTCAGTTGGGCGGCAGTGGCCAGTTATTGCCAGCATGAAACCGGAGCTGCGGCCAAGCACTTCGGCCACCATGCGCATCAGCACAAGGCGGCCGACGGCCAGGATGCCAGCCCTGATCCGGCCAAGACCCTGGGTGGCGATCCTGATTGCGCGTCCTGTCATGCCGGGTGCTTCTCGGTCTTGTCAGGGGATGTCAAGCTGGCGTCGCCGGTCAGCCCGTCCCTGGATACGGGGTATCCCCCGGAGCACCTTGCTGCGCCTCCACCTGAACGTTTAGAGCGCCCTCAGTGGCGTGTCCTCGCCTGATCGGCGGGGAGCGCGTTCCTTTCCCTTCGTCCTCACCCCTGCCGTCGCGCATGGCGCGCTACGGTATCCAGCCGGCTTCGCGCGGCTGATGTGATGACGTTGCTGGCGATCATCTGGATCGCCCCCCGCCGATTCCCTTGTGTATTTCAAATCACTGGAGAATCGGATGCTGAAGGATATTCACAATTACAACGCGAGGGCGGTTGCGGCAGGCTTGCTCCTTGCGCTCATGACGGGGACGGCTTTCGCTCAGTTATTGCCGACGGCACCAGCTCTTGGGCAGAGCGCCAACGGCGTAGAGCAGATTGAAGCAGCAACGCCCCTGACTCTGCAAAAGGCCATCGCGCTAGCCCTGGATGGCAATCTAGATCTGGCTATCGCAAGGCGGGAAATCGAGGCGACGCAAGGTCAGGTGATCCAGGGGCAAGCTCGCCCAAATCCAGAACTGGCGTACTTACTGGAAGACCAGCGGGCGCAGACCCGCACACAAAGCGTGCAGATCAATCTGCCCATCGAAATGGGTGGCAAGCGCGCTGCCCGTATCACGGCGGCAGAGCGAGGACGCGACATTGCAGCCGAAGAACTGAACGTGCGCCGCGTCGAAGTTCGCGCCGCCGTAGTCGCGGCCTTCTTCGAGACTTTGGCGGCACAGGAACGCGCAGCACTGGCCCAAGCCAGCGCCGATCTGGCAAGACGAGCCACCGATGCTGTTGCCAAACGCGTGGCGGCGGGCAAGGTTTCTCCAGTCGAAGAAACCAAGGCTCGGGTGGCCGAGGCGGGAGTACGGGTTGAACTGGCGCAGGCCCAGAGCGAGCAACGCAGTGCGCGGGCGCGTTTGGCGAGCTTACTGGGAGCCAATCCACCGCGATTTACCCAGGTGGCAGGCAGCGTGGACGATCTTCCGGTTATCCCTTCTTTGGATGACATTCAGCAGCGCCTGTCGGCCTCGTCGGCACTGCGCCGGGCGCAATTGGAGGTCGAACGCCGTAGGTCGCTGGCCGATGTGGAGCGCAGCAAGCAAACCCCCGACATCACGGTCAGCCTGGGTGTGAAACGCCCGAACGAGCTTCAGCGCAATCAATTGATGCTCGGCGTTTCCGTGCCGCTGCCTTTGTTTGATCGCAATCAGGGCAACTTGCTGGAGGCGTTGAAGCGTGAAGACAAGGCGCGGGACGAACTCCAAGCGTTGAATGTGCGCCTTGACACGGAGGTTCTGCAAGCCCGCGAGCGGCTGGCGTCGGTTCGCGGAGAAATCGACGTGTTGCAGCGGGAGGTGTTGCCTGGGGCCAAGAGCGCCTACGACGCGGCCACCGTCGGGTTTGAAAACGGCAAGTTCAACTTCCTGGAAGTGCTGGACGCACAGCGCACCTACTTCGCCGCCCAATCCCAATACCTCAAAGCACTGGCTGAAGCGCATCGCGCAGCGGCGGACATTGACCGAGTGCTCGGCGAATCCGCCGCAAGTGCCACCCCGCCAGCGAACAAGGAATAAACATGAAAATCGACACGAACAAACTGAGCGTCAGCAAGAAGCAGTTGATCGCCATCGCCGTGATCGCTGCGACGGGCGTCGTACTGGGCAGCGCCATTCTCGGCGGCAAAGCAACCAAGACAGCCGAAGGTGATGGCCACGGTCACGGCAGCCACGTTGAGTCCAAGGCGCACAGTGATGGTGAGCATCACGACAAGGCAAGTGGTGACCAGCACGACCACGACAAGGGCCATGCGGACGGTGAGCACCACGAAGGGCCGAGCAAGGGGGTGCATGGCGGCAAACTGTTCAATGAAGGGGATTTCGGATTGGAGGCGTTGCTCGCGGAGGAAGGCGGTGAGCCTCGTTTGCGAATCTGGCTCTATGACAAGGGCAAACCACTTGCCAGCAACACTGCAAAGGTCAGCGCCACCGTCACGCGCTTGACCGGCGAGAAGCAGGCGCTCAACTTCGCGCCTGACAAGGACAGCCTGCTGAGCCGCGAGGTCGTGCCGGAGCCGCACGCGTTCGAGATCAGCATCGTTGCCCAGACAGCCAACGAACCCTTCATGTTCGTCCTCAACCAAGAGGAGGGGAAAGTCGAACTCAGTGATGCACAAATCAAAGCGGCATCCATTAGCATCGACACGGCTGGCGCGGCACGAATCAAGTCAGCCTTGCAATTGCCCGGGGAAATTCGCTTGAACGAAGACCGGACTTCGCACGTTGTCCCACGCATTGCAGGAGTGGTCGAGAGCGTTCAGGCCAGTCTGGGTCAAGCAGTCAAGAAGGGACAGGTTCTCGCAGTCATTGCCAGCCCGGCTGCGTCTGAGCAGCGCAGCGAGTTGCAGACAGCACAAAAGCGTCTGGCCTTGGCCAAGACCACGTTCGAGCGTGAAAAGCGGCTCTGGGAGCAGAAAATTTCCGCCGAGCAGGACTACCTACAAGCAGGGCAGGCGTTAAACGAGGCGCAAGTCGCTGTGGCCAATGCTCAGCAGAAGCTGTCGGCCTTGGGGTTGAGCGCGGGATCTTCGGGAGGGCTGAATCGCTTTGAGTTGCGCGCCCCGTTCGATGGCCTGGTGATTGAAAAGCATCTCAGCCTGGGTGAGGCCGTCAAGGAAGACGCCGCCGTGTTCACCGTGTCCGATCTGGGACAGGTCTGGGCTGAAATCAACATACCTGCCAAGGACTTGCCACTGGTCAGGGTCGGCGAAAAGGTCACCATCAAGGCAACGGCATTCGATGCCAGCGCGCAAGGCACCATCACCTTTGTTGGCGCGCTGATTGGCGAACAAACCCGCATGGCCAAGGCCCGCGTGGTCTTGTCCAACCCCCAAGGCGCTTGGCGTCCCGGACTGTTTGTCAACGTGGAAGTGACCTCATCTGAGGCCGACGTGCCCGTGACGGTGGCCGGTGATGCCATTCAGACCGTGGGCGGCAAGCCCGTCGTGTTTTTGAAAGTGAATGGTGGCTTCATTGCCCAGCCCGTGCAGTTGGGCCGTAGTGATGGCAAGCGCGTCGAGGTGGTTCAAGGGCTGAAGGCGGGGGCTCCGTATGCGTCGGCTGGCAGCTTTGTCGTGAAGTCAGAGCTTGGCAAAGCCTCTGCCGAACACACCCATTGATACCGGAGCGACACACATGTTTGAAAAACTCATTCGCGCAGCCATCGAGCACCGATGGTTGGTGTTGCTGGCGGTCTTTGGTATGGCTGCCATCGGCGTGTTCAACTACCAAAAGCTACCTATCGATGCCGTCCCGGACATCACCAATGTCCAAGTGCAGATTAACACCCAAGCGCCGGGATATTCCCCTCTGGAAACCGAGCAGCGGGTGACTTACCCGATTGAAACCGTGATGGCGGGTCTTCCCAATCTGGAGCAGACCCGTTCCTTGTCCCGCTACGGGCTGTCGCAAGTGACTGTGATCTTCAAGGATGGCACCGACATCTACTTCGCGCGCCAGTTGGTCAATGAACGCATCCAGGAGGCCCGCGACAAACTGCCTCCCGGAATCACTCCTGCGATGGGGCCCATATCGACAGGCTTGGGTGAGATTTACCTCTGGACAGTCGAGGCCAAGGATGGTGCGAAAAAACCGGATGGCCAGCCCTACACGGCCACCGATCTGCGCGAGATTCAGGACTGGATCATCAAACCGCAGTTGCGCAATGTGCCCGGCGTGACGGAAATCAACTCGATTGGCGGTTATGCCAAGGAGTATCAGATCGCACCTATACCCGCTCGCCTGGCTTCGCTCGGCGTTACCCTGCAAGACATCGTGACGGCACTGGATCGCAATAACGGCAACGTGGGTGCGGGCTATATCGAGAAGCGCGGCGAACAGTACCTGATCCGTGCGCCCGGACAAGTCAAGACCCTGGAAGACATTGGCAACGTTATCCTCAGCAGTGCGGGCGGCGTGCCGATACGGGTGCGTGACGTGGCGGACGTGGGGCTGGGGCGTGAACTGCGCACCGGCGCGGCCACGGATAACGGTCGCGAGGTGGTGCTGGGCACTGTGTTCATGCTCATCGGTCAGAACAGCCGTACGGTTTCGCAGGCCGTGGACAAGAAGATGGTGGAGATCAACCGCAGCTTGCCCGAGGGCGTGCATGCGGTGACGGTCTACGACCGCACCGTGCTGGTGGACAAGGCTATCGCCACGGTGAAGAAGAATCTGCTGGAAGGCGCGATCCTGGTGATCGTGATCCTGTTTCTGTTCCTGGGCAACATCCGCGCGGCCATCATCACGGCGACGGTGATTCCTTTGTCGATGCTGTTCACCTTCACTGGCATGGTGCATTACAAGGTGAGCGCCAACCTGATGAGCCTCGGGGCGCTGGACTTCGGCATCATCATCGACGGAGCGGTGGTGATCGTCGAGAACTGCGTGCGACGCCTGGCCCATGCACAGGCGCACTACGGCAGGCCGTTGACGCGGGCGGAACGCTTTCACGAGGTGTTCCTGGCATCGAAGGAATCACGCCGCGCGCTGCTGTTCGGGCAGCTCATCATCATGGTGGTCTACCTGCCCATCTTCGCCCTGACGGGGGTGGAAGGGAAGATGTTCCACCCGATGGCGTTCACGGTGGTGGCTGCACTCGTGGGGGCCATGATCCTGTCGGTGACTTTCATCCCGGCAGCGGTCGCCCTGTTCATCGGCCATCGGGTCAGCGAGACGGAAAACTTCCTGGTCGTGCAGGCCAAGCGCTGGTATGGCCCGCTGCTGGATCGCGTGATGGCGGCCAAAGCAGTGATGCTGGCGGCAGCCGCCGTGGCAGTGGTGCTGTGCGGCCTGATCGCCACCCGAATGGGCAGCGAGTTCGTGCCCAGCCTGAACGAAGGCGATTTCGCCATCCAGGCGCTGCGCATTCCGGGCACCAGCCTTTCGCAATCGGTTGCGATGCAGCAGCAACTGGAAGCCACGCTGAAGGCCAAGTTCCCCGAGATCGACCGCGTTTTCGCGCGCACCGGCACGGCGGAAATCGCGTCCGACCCCATGCCGCCGAACATTTCCGACGGCTACATCATGCTCAAGCCGGTGTCCGAGTGGCCGGAGCCGCGCAAGTCGCGCGACGAATTGCTGGCGGCCATTCAGGAGGTCGTGGGCAAGGTGCCGGGCAACAACTACGAGTTCTCGCAGCCTATCCAATTGCGCTTCAACGAACTCATTTCAGGGGTCCGCAGCGATGTGGCGGTGAAGATCTTCGGCGACGACATGGACGTATTGAACAAGACAGCCGAAGAAGTCTCGTCCATGTTGCAGAAGATCCCCGGTGCGTCTGAGGTCAAAGTTGAACAGACCACAGGATTGCCGATGCTCACGGTCAACATTGATCGTCAGAAGTCCGCGCGCTACGGGCTGAACGTGGCCGACATCCAAGATGCAGTGGCCACGGCCATCGGCGGGCGCGAGGCCGGTACGCTGTTTGAAGGGGACCGTCGATTTGACATCCTGGTTCGGCTGCCGGAGTCCCTGCGCAACGACCTTGAAAGCATGAAGCGCCTGCCGATTCCGTTGCCACGCGGCACAGGTGGCGGCGAAGGACGAACCAACTTCATCCAACTGGCCGAGGTGGCGAGCTTCGAGCTGGCACCCGGCCCCAACCAGGTCAGCCGGGAAAACGGCAAGCGCCGCATCGTGGTGAGCGCCAACGTGCGTGGCCGCGACGTCGGCTCCTTCGTGGCCGACGCCGAGGCTGCGCTGGCGCAGGTCAAGATTCCCACAGGCTACTGGACGAGCTGGGGCGGCACTTTCGAGAACCTGCAATCCGCCACCCAGCGCTTGCAGATCGTCGTTCCGGTGTCGCTGCTGCTGGTCTTCGTGCTGCTGTTTGCCATGTTCGGCAATGTCAAGGATGGCTTGCTGGTTTTTACCGGCATTCCGTTCGCACTGACCGGCGGCATCCTGGCGCTGTGGCTGCGCGACATTCCCATGTCCATCTCGGCCGCCGTGGGCTTCATCGCGCTATCGGGCGTTGCCGTGCTCAATGGCCTGGTGATGATTTCCTACATCCGCAGCCTGCGAGAGGGCGGAACGCCGCTGGACGCAGCCATCCGCGAGGGCGCGCTGACCCGCTTGCGCCCCGTGTTGATGACGGCCTTGGTGGCGTCGCTGGGCTTCATCCCGATGGCCATCGCCACGGGAACGGGCGCGGAAGTCCAACGGCCTCTGGCCACCGTGGTTATCGGCGGCATCTTGTCGTCCACCGTACTGACGCTGCTCGTGTTGCCAATTCTGTATCGGCTGGCTCATCGCCCGGACGAGCAAGAAGAGGATGTCACGGCAGAGCCCGCACATGAGGGCGTAACCGCTTGAAAGGAACAACGATGAACGCCGTTACGGCACCACGACAGACTCCTTCGAGCTTTACAGGGACATCGACTCATGGAATTTCGTCACCTTCGGTACTTTCTGGCCGTTGCCGAGGAGCTGCACTTCGCCCGCGCTGCGGAGCGGCTGCATATCGAACAGTCACCACTGTCGCGCGCCATCAGGGAATTGGAAGAAGAGTTGGGCGCACAACTGTTCGTGCGTACCAGCCGCAGCACGCGCCTGACGCTTGCGGGCAAGCTGCTGATGGAGAACGCGCCTCGCGTGCTGTTGGCGCTGGACCAGGCGCGTGAGAGCGTGAAGGCAGCGGCCAATGGCTTTCACGGCCGGTTGCGCGTGGCGCTGTCCGACGGCATCACCCCCTCGCGCTTGCCGGCGCTGCTGGCGCGCTGCCGCGAGGAAGACCCGGAGATCGAGATCCGCCTGTTCGAGGTGCCGCTGGCCCAGCAGCTCAGCGGCCTGCGTGACGATCTATACGACGTGGGCTTCTCGATGGCCGACGAGGTGGGCGACGGCATCATCATCGAACCCGCCTGGGAGGATGAGCTGATGGTCGCCATGCCCGCGCGCCATGAACTACTGGCCCACAAGCGGGTACCGCTGGATGAAGTGCTGCAACATCCCCTGGTGCTGGGCGACCCGGCAGTTTGCGAAGGCCATGCCAAGCAGATCGACCGCATCCTGCGCAAGCAGGACCGGGAGCCCTTGATCGAACAGTACGTCGCCACGTTCGACGTGATGATGACTTTCGTGTCGGCCGGCTTGGCGCTAGGGCTCGCAGGCGCCGCGCACATCGCTTCCAGCCGCGAGCCGGGCGTGGTGGGCCGACCGCTCGCGGGAAAGTCGCCCATGCTCACTACCTATCTGCTGCGCCGCGACGCCGAGCCGTCGCAGGCGCTAGCCCGCTTTATCGAGCGGGTCGAAGCCCTGGGACCGGGAGACGCTTAGCCATTGGCCCCGTTTCACTTCGGAGGATTCAAGCCATGAACCTATCCAAGATCATCGCTATGTCGTCGCTAGCAGTTCTGCTGGTCGCCTGCGGCAAGTCTGAGCCGTCCAAGCCCGCTGCCGTGCCCAGCGTGGAGGAACTGGCTGCTGACCCCGTGCGTTTGCGAGAACTGCGCCAGCAGTGCAAGACGGATCGTCCGACGATGGGCGACGTGCTGTGCAACCGAGTGGCCGAGGCGACGAACCGACGTTTCCTGGGCGACGGCAAGGTGCCTTATACGCCACCGAAGGAACCGCCGAAGTTCTGATGGTCGGCTTGCCGCAACGCACCTGCGCGTGCCTGCGCCTTTTTGCGCGCTGCGCAGCAGCGCGCTCATTGTGGCGGTCTTTCGCCCCAGTTCTTCCCTGCCGGAAACCATGTTTTTTGCGGCATCACCCTGCCGATAACGGTCTTTGACCGGCACGCCCAGCGGCACTGATCCTCACGAGGGCGGCACATGCCTGTGCTGCGATCGGAGGCTGGATGATGCAGGGAACGAACGTGCTGTTCGGTCAGATTGCCGTGGTGTTCGGCATCGTGATCGCTGGGGTGTGGAGCGCCACGCAATGGACAGCGGCGGCCCTGGGCTACCAACTACGCCTGGGCTCGCCGTGGTTCGATTTCCTGGACACACCGGTCTATCACCCGTGGCGGTTGTTCGAGTGGTGGTTCTTCTTCGATGCCTACGCGCCGCGCGTGTTCGATACCGGCGGCGCCATCGCGGGCGGCAGTGGCCTACTGGCGGTTGTGGTCGCCATCGGCATGTCGATCTGGCGCTCGCGCCAGTCGCGCCTGGTCACGACCTATGGCTCGGCCCGCTGGGCCAATGTGGAGGACATTCACAAGGCGGGCCTTGACCACCCTGCGGGCGTGTTCCTCGGCCTGCATCGCCAACAGTACCTGCGGCATGAAGGCCCGGAACACGTCCTGACCTTCGCGCCTACGCGCTCGGGCAAGGGCGTGGGCCTCGTGGTGCCGACGCTGCTTTCCTGGCCTGCATCCGCCGTCATCCACGACATCAAAGGCGAGAACTGGCAGATCACCGCCGGTTGGCGCTCGCGCTTCTCGCATTGCCTGCTGTTCAACCCCACCGATGCGAAGTCAGCGGCCTACAACCCGCTGCTGGAGGTACGACACGGCGCGCATGAGGTGCGCGACGTGCAGAACATCGCGGACATTCTGGTTGATCCCGAAGGTGCGCTGGAGAAGCGCAATCACTGGGAAAAGACTTCGCACGCGCTGCTGGTCGGGGCCATCCTGCATGTGCTCTACGCGGGCGAAGACAAGACGCTGCGCGGCGTCGCCAACTTCCTCTCCGACCCGGCCAGCCCCTTCGAGTTGACGCTGCACCGGATGATGACCACGCCGCACCTCGGCGATGGGCCTCATCCGGTGGTGGCCTCGGCTGCGCGCGAAGTGCTCAACAAATCGGACAACGAGCGTTCCGGCGTGTTGAGCACCGCCATGTCGTTCCTCGGCCTGTACCGCGATCCCACGGTGGCCCAAGTCACGTCGCGGTGCGATTGGCGCATCGCCGACCTGATCGCGGCCGAGCATCCGGTATCGCTGTATCTGGTGGTGCCGCCTTCGGACATATCGCGGACGAAGCCGCTCATTCGCCTGATCCTCAACCAGATCGGGCGGCGCCTCACCGAGTCGCTCGATGGCTCCGATGGCATCGAGCGCCGCCACAAGCTGCTGCTGATGCTCGATGAGTTCCCTGCGCTGGGGCGCCTGGACTTCTTCGAGACGGCGCTGGCCTTCATGGCGGGCTATGGCATCCGCAGCTTCCTCATCGCGCAGTCGCTCAACCAGATCGACAAGGCGTATGGGCAAAACCACTCCATCCTCGACAACTGCCATGTGCGCGTGACGTTCGCCACGAACGACGAGCGCACCGCCAAACGGATCTCCGAGACGCTGGGCACCGCCACCGAGCTGCGCGCGCAGCGCAACTACGCGGGCCACCGGCTCGCGCCGTGGCTGGGCCACCTCATGGTGTCGCGCCAGGAAACCGCGCGTCCGCTGCTGACGCCGGGCGAAGTCATGCAGCTTCCGCCTGATGAGGCCGTGGTAATGGTGTCCAGCGTGGCGCCCATCAAGGCGAAGAAGCTGCGCTACTACGCGGACGCCAATTTCAAGCGCCGCGTGCTGCCGCCGCCCACGCTGGCGGACGGGCAGTACGCCGACGCGCCGCCGGCCCGCGCCGATGACTGGAGCGGGCTGGCAATTCCTGCGGTGCCGGCACCTCTCGTCGCGGAGACCGTTGGCGACCTTGGCAGCGCCGATGACGGCGGCCCGCGTCGCCAGCCCGAACTCTCCGAAATCGCCGCCTACGACCCCGAGCTGGCCGCGCCTGCGGCCGACCTTGGGTTGCTCGATGACGACGACCTGCCGCTTCCCCTTCCTCGCCAGCTCGACCCTGCCCTGCAACGCACGGCCCGGCTGGCATCCCTCGACCCTGATGACGGAATCGACCTATGACCCAACACCGCCTCAACGTGTTCATCCAGCCGGAGCACGCCAAGCGGCTCGATGAGCTGGCCGCCAAGAAGGGCGTGTCCAAGTCGTCCATCGTCGCGGCGGCGCTCGCATCGTGGCTGTCGCCCGATGCCGCCGACCAGCGCGAGGCGGCCATTGCCAAGCGGCTTGATCGCCTGTCGCGGCAGGCCGAACGCATGGAGCGCGACCAGAACATCCAGATCGAGACGCTGGCACTGTTCATCCGCTACTTCCTCACGGTGAGCACGCCCGTGCCCGAAGCGCATCAGGACGCAGCGCGCGCCCAGGGCAAGGCGCGCTTCGAGCAGTTCGTCGAACAACTCGGGCGGCATTTGCTGCGCGGTCGCAGTCTGGTGCGAGACGTGGTGGAAGAACTGCATCCAGACCCGGCACGCATGGACGACGCGCAGGAGCGCGCGTCATGAGCGCCGTTCCTTCCTTCACCGCCGTTTCACTGGATCGCCGCATCCAGATGCTGCGCACGGCGATGGGGCCACTGATCGCCGCCGCGCTGGAAGACCCCGACGTAGTGGAAGTCATGCTGAACCCGGATCGCACCTTGTGGATCGACCGGCTTTCGTCGGGCCGCGCGCCGATGGGTGTGGAGCTGTCCGAGGCCGACGGCGAACGAATCATCCGGCTGGTCGCGGCCCACGTCGGCGCCGAGGTGCATCGCGGCCAGCCGCTCCTGACGGCGGAGCTGCCCGAGACGGGCGAGCGCTTCGAGGGCATCCTGCCGCCCGCTGCGCCGGGGCCGGCCTTCGCTTTGCGCAAGCGCGCCTTTGGCGTGATCCCGCTGTCGCGCTACATCGAGGACGAAATGATGACCGCCGCGCAGGCGGGCTTGCTGGTGCGCGCCGTGCGCGAGCGCCAGAACATCCTGATTGCCGGTGGCACCAGCACGGGCAAGACCACGCTCGCCAATGCCTTGCTCGCCGAGATCGCCGCCACTGGCGACCGCGTGCTGGTGCTTGAAGACACGGTGGAGCTGCAGCAATGCGCGGCCTGCGACCACGTACCGCTGCGCACGCGCGCAGGCGTGGTGTCGATGACCGAGCTGGTGCGCTCGTCCATGCGCCTGCGCCCGGATCGCGTCGTCGTCGGCGAGGTACGCGGCGCCGAAGCGCTGGATCTCATCAAGGTGTGGGGTACAGGCCATCCGGGCGGCATTGCCACGATCCATGCCGGCTCCGCGCTGGGCGCGCTGCTGCGTTTGGAGCAACTGATCCTCGAAGTGGCGGTGAACCCGCCCCGTGCGCTGATCGCGGAAGCGGTCAATGTGGTCATCCACATCGCTGGGCGCGGGCGCAAGCGCCGCATCGAGAGCATCGTCCGCGTCATCGGCTTCGATGGCGTGGGCTACCACCTGGCGGATGCGCTGGAGGCTCCATTCCCGGAGCTGCTGTCGCAGTCCGACCTTTCCTCCCCGTCCCCTGACCACTCTGGAGAACTTCCATGACGCACGCTGATGCTTTCCGTATTTCCGCAAATCCGCTTCCTCGGCCCGCACGGCTGGATGGCCTGGCTCGCCCGGCCATGCAGGGCTTGATGCTCGCTGCCTTCATGCTGCTGCTCGCAGGTACTGCGCAGGCCGCCGGTTCCTCGATGCCCTGGGAAGGGCCGCTGCAATCCATCCTCGAATCCATCCAGGGGCCGGTGGCGCGCATCGTCGCGGTCATCATCATCATCGCTACGGGCTTGGCGCTGGCCTTCGGTGATACCTCGGGCGGGTTCCGCAAGCTGATCCAGATCGTGTTTGGCCTGTCCATCGCGTTCGCCGCTTCGAGCTTCTTCCTGTCGTTCTTCAGCTTCTCCGGTGGGGCCGTCGTATGAACGGCCCACACGATGGAATACCCGGCTTCGAGGTGCCGCTGCATCGGTCGTTGACCGAGCCGATCCTGATGGGCGGTGCGCCGCGCACCGTGGCCATCACTAACGGCACCTTGGCCGCTGCTGTCGGGCTGGGCTTACAGATGTGGATTCCAGGCGTGGTGCTCTGGATCGTCGGCCATTCGCTGGCGGTCTGGGGTGCGCGTGTCGATCCGCAGTTCATGGCCGTGTTCGCGCGCCATATCAAGCACCGGCCGCTGCTGGACGTGTGAGGGGAATGCCATGCTGAACCTTGCCGAATATCGCCAGCGCCCGGCCTTGCTGGCTGACTGGTTGCCCTGGGCCGGGCTGATCGCACCGGGCGTCGTCTTGAACAAGGACGGCAGTTTCCAGCGCACGGCCCGGTTTCGCGGGCCTGACCTCGACAGCGCGACGCAAGGCGAGTTGATCGCCACGTCGGCGCGCTTGAACAACGCGCTGCGCCGCCTGGGTTCGGGCTGGGCACTGTTCATCGAGGCCGAGCGCCGCGCCGCCGCCGACTATCCGCACTCGGCGTTCCCCGAGCCGCTGTCGTGGCTGGGGGACGAGGAACGCCGGGCCACATTCGAGGACTCGGGCAATCACTTCGAGAGCGGCTATCACCTGACGCTGGTGTACCTGCCGCCCGAGGAATCGCACGCCCGCGCGGCGGGGATGCTGTACGAGAACCGGCCTACCGACGGCGTGGACTGGCGCGAGCGGCTGCAAGCTTTCGCCGCAGAAACGGATCGCATCTTTGACCTGCTCGACGGCGTGATGCCGGAAATCGCCTGGCTGGATGACAGCCAGACGCTGACCTACCTGCACGCCACCATTTCGACGCGGCGCTACCGCGTCGGCGTGCCCGAAGTGCCGTTCCACATCGACGCGCTGCTGACCGACTCCGCACTTGTCGGTGGCTTGGCGCCCATGCTGGGCGACCGGCACCTGCGCGTGGTGTCGGTGCGGGGATTTCCGCCCTCGACCTGGCCGGGGATTCTGGACGACCTCAACCGGCTTGGATTTGCCTATCGCTGGTCAACCCGGTTCCTGTGCCTCGACAAAGCCGAAGCGGAAAAGGAACTCGTCCGCCTGCGTCGCCAGTGGTTTGCGAAAAGGAAGAACGTCATCGCGCTGCTGCGCGAAACGATCTTACAGCAAGAAAGCCCGCTGGTCGATACCGACGCGAGCAACAAGGCCACCGACGCCGATGCCGCCTTGCAGGAGCTGGGCAGCGATCAAGTCGCCTTCGGCTATCTCACCGCCACGGTTACAGTGCTCGATGCCGACCCGGCCGTGGCCGACGAGAAGTTGCGGATGGTGGAGCGGGCCATCCAAGGGCGCGGGTTCGTGACGATCCCTGAAACCTTGAACGCCGTGGATGCGTGGCTGTCCTCGCTCCCCGGCAATGCCTACGCCAATGTGCGCCAGCCCATCGTCTCGACGCTGAACCTGGCGCACATGATGCCGGTGTCGGCGGTATGGGCCGGCCCCGAACGCAATGCCCATCTTGACGGCCCGCCGCTGATCGTCACGCGCACCGATGGCGCCACGCCGTTCCGGCTGGTGACGCACATCGGCGACGTGGGCCACACGTTGGTCGCAGGCCCGACCGGCATGGGCAAGTCGGTCTTGCTCGCCACCCTGGCGATGCAATTCCGTCGCTATCGCGGCTCGCGCATCTTCGCCTTCGACATGGGCCGCTCGATGCGCGCCACCATCCTGGGCCTGGGCGGCGAGCACTACGACCTCGGGATGGATGGCGAAATCGCTTTCCAGCCCTTGGCTCGTATCGACCGCGAGGGCTACCGCACCTGGGTGGCAGAGTGGATCGAAGGCCGCTTGCGGCATGAGGGCGTGGTCGTCGGCCCCGAAGAGAAGGCCGCCATCTGGTCGGCGCTCGGCAGCCTCGCCGGTGCGCCGGTGGAGCAGCGCACGATGACGGGGCTGTCCGTGCTGCTGCAATCGAACACGCTGCGGCAGGCGTTGTCGCCTTATGTGCTGGGCGGTGCCCACGGCAAGCTGCTGGACGCCGACCATGACCGGCTCGGCATGGCCGACGTGCAGTGCTTCGAGATGGAGGAGCTGATGCACAGCAAGGCCGCCGTCATGGCGGTGCTGCATTACCTCTTTGCACGCTTCGATGAACGCTTCGACGGGGCGCCCACGCTGCTGATCCTCGATGAAGCGTGGCTGTTCCTCGATGACCCGGTGTTTGCCGCGCGTATCCGCCAGTGGCTCAAGACGCTCAGGAAAAAGAACGTCAGCGTCATCTTCGCCACGCAGAGCCTTGCCGACATCAAGGATTCGAGCATCGCGCCCGCGATCATCGAGAGCTGCGCGAGTCGCATCTTCCTGCCGAACCCGCAGGCCACCGAGCCGCAGATTCGCACGATCTACGAGGGCTTCGGCCTCAACAGGCGGCAGATCGAGATCGTCGCCACCGCGCAGCCCAAGCGCGACTACTACTACCAATCGCGCCTCGGCAATCGCCTGTTCGACCTCGACCTGGGGCCGGCGGCGCTGGCCTTCGCGGGCGCGTCCACGCCGCAAGACCAGCGCGACATGGACGCGGTGCTGGCCGACGCCGGCGTGCCCGGCTTCGCGGGCGCCTGGCTGCGCCATCGCGGCCTCGATTGGGCGGCCGACCTGCTGCCCTCGTTCCCCGGCCTCGCGCCGGGTTCCCTCGCTGACCAACCCCTGGAGAACCAGCCATGAAGAAACGTCTCATCGCCGCCGCCATCGCGGCCATGCTTTGCACCGCCACCGCCCATGCGCAATGGGTCGTGATCGACCCCACGAACCTCGTGCAGAACACGCTGACCGCGATCCGCACGCTGGAGCAGATCAACAACCAGATCCAGCAGCTCCAGAACGAAGCGCAGATGCTGATGAACCAGGCGCGCAACCTCGCCAGCCTGCCGTCCAGCGTGGTCGGCCAGTTGCGCGCCAATCTGGCGACCACACAGCGGCTGATCGCCCAGGCCAGAGGACTGGCCTACGACGTGACGAATCTGGATCGGGAGTTCCAGCGCCTGTATCCCGAGCAATATGCCGCCACCGTCAGCGGCAACCAGATGTACCGCGACGCGCAGGAGCGCTGGAAGAACACGCTCAACGGCTTGCAGACCACCATGCAGATGCAGGCCCAGGCGTCGCAGAACCTGAGCGACGACGAAGGCGTGCTGGCCGACCTCGTGGGCAAGAGCCAATCGGCCGTGGGCGCCTTGCAGGCCATGCAAGCCACCAATCAGCTTCTGGCTTTGCAGGCCAAGCAGTCCATCCAAACGCAACGCCTGAGCATCACCCAGGATCGCGCCGCGTCGCTGGAGTTGGCGCGGCAGGCTGCCGCCGTGGAGCGAGGCCGCGAGGTGAACCGGCGTTTCCTGGGTGAAGGTACGCCGTACACGCCGCAGACCGTCGATTTCTACGGCCGGTGACAGGTGTTGCCATGACCCGCGCGCCTGCTTTCTGCGGTCTCGTGCTCTTGCTGGCCGGTTGCGGCCAGCAGGAGGTGCCTTCGGTCGATGCACTCTCGGCCCATCCGGCGCGGCTGCGCTTGCTCAAGGAGCAATGCCGCGCGGGTCAGCTCGACGGCGCGTTATGCGCGCAGGTGGTCAAGGCCGACCTGCGCCGCTTTTTCTCCGGCAAGGCCGGGCCTGATGAGTACCGGACGCTGGCCGAATTGCCGCCGATTCCGGCCAGCTTCGATGAACCCACCGAAGACGGCGAGGCGGTGGCAGCGGCCTTGCCGGGGCAGGAGGACTCGCCATGAATGACATTTCGATCATTGATCGCTTCCTCGATGTGTTCTCGCGCTACATCGACTCGGGCTTCGGCCTGCTGCACGGGGAGGTGGCGTTCCTCACAGCCACGCTGATCGTCATCGACATGACGCTCGCCGGGCTGTTCTGGGCCATGAGCCATGCCAGCGGCCAGGGCGAGGACGTGATCGCCAAGCTGATCCGCAAGGTGCTGTACGTCGGTGCCTTCGCCTACATCATCGGCAACTTCAACACCTTGGCGAGCATCGTGTTCCGCTCGTTCGCCGGGCTGGGCCTGACGGCCAGCGGCTCGACCCTGAGCATGGGTAACTTCTTGCAGCCGGGACGGCTCGCCAAAGTGGGCATCGACGCCGGGGCGCCCATTCTTGAGCAGATCAAGGAGATGGCGGGCTTCCCCGAGGTGTTCATTCACATCATGCCCATCGTCGTGCTGTTCTTCGCATGGATGGTGGTCATCGTCAGCTTCTTCGTGCTGGCGGTGCAGCTTTTCGTGACGCTGATCGAGTTCAAGCTGACCACGCTGGCGGGCTTCGTGCTGGTGCCGTTCGCCCTCTGGAACAAGACGGCATTCCTGGCCGAGAAGGTCTTGGGCAACGTGGTGTCGTCGGGCATCAAGGTGCTGGTACTGGCCGTCATCGTCGGTATCGGCTCGGGGCTGTTCTCCGAGTTCAACATCCCGGCAGGTTCGGAGCCTTCGATCGACCGGGCGCTGGTCATCATGCTGGTCTCGCTGTCCATGCTGGCCCTGGGCATCTTCGGGCCGGGCATTGCGACCGGGCTGGTGTCCGGCGGCCCGCAGCTTGGCGCGGGCGCGATGGCCGGTGCTGCCATCGGCGCAGCCGGAACCGCCGTTGCGGTCGGCGCTGCTGCTACGGGTGTCGGCGGCGCCGTGGCGGCCGGAGCGCGTATGGCGCCCGCAGCCGCCAAAGCAGGGGTCAGTGGCGCCCGTTCGATGGCATCGACCGCCAGCAGCGCCAAGTCGGCCTATCAGGCGGGCTCCGCTTCGGCCGGTGGCGGCCTCCAGGGCGCCGCCGCCGGTGTGGGCAATGTCGCCAAGACTGGCGCGCAGGTAGCCGGGCAGAAGGTGGCCCAAGGCGCACGCTCGATGAAGGAGCGCGTCGCCGCCGCCTTCCGGCCTGATGACGCCGGATCGGCGTCGGGGGACAGTGCCGCACGGGCTGCGAGCGAATCTCCCGTCACAGCCCCATCCACCGCACAACCCGCTTGGGCCAAGCGCCTGCACCGCAGGCAGCAGCTCACCCATGCCGCCACGACCGCCGCCCACACGCTGCGCGGCGGCGACGGCGGCAGCTCCAGCCAGGGGCCAAGCCTGCGTGATTCCGATTCCTGATCTTCAAGGAGAACCCTCATGCGATTCAAAAGACCGCAGGTGCGCTACGCCGATACGCCGCAGCCTGCCACCCCCTACCAATCCGCCGCGCAGGTCTGGGACGACCGTATCGGCTCGGCCCGCGTGCAGGCCAAGAACTGGCGCTTCATGGCCTTTGGCTGCCTCACGTTGGCCGTGCTGATGGCGGGCGGGCTGGTCTGGCGCTCGGCGCAGTCCATCGTCACGCCCTACGTTATCGAGGTGGACAACGCGGGCCAGGTGCGCGCGGTCGGTGAAGCCGCTACGCCGTATCGGCCCAGCGATGCCCAGGTGGCCTATCACCTGGGCCGCTTCATCGGCCTGGTGCGCTCGCTGTCCATCGACCCCATCGTGGTGCGGCAGAACTGGCTGGATGCCTACGACTACACCACTGACAAGGGCGCCGTGGTGCTCAACGAGTACGCCCGCGTGAACGATCCGTTCGCGCGCATCGGCAAGGAGTCAGTGACGGTGCAGGTGTCCAGCGTGACCCGCGCCAGCGACACGTCTTTCAACGTGCGCTGGACGGAGACGCGCTTCGTCAACGGTGCGCTGGATCGCACTGAACGCTGGAACGCCGTGGTGTCCATCGTGCAGCAGACGCCGCGCACCGAGCAGCGCGTGCGCAAGAACCCCCTGGGCATCTACGTCAACGGGCTGTCGTGGAGCCGCGAACTGGAAGCGAATGAAGGAGCAAAACCATGAATGATCTTTTCCGTAAATCCGCCTTGCCGGTGATGTTGTTGGCTTCGACCGTGCTGTTCTCCGGCTGCGCCACGCAGGGCAAGCCGCCGCCGTCGATCTCGCTCGATGAGCCGGTGCAGGCCCAGCCGCTGCCCGAGGCGC
The DNA here is from genome assembly GCA_000272025.2 of Imbroritus primus. GTDB lineage: Bacteria > Pseudomonadota > Gammaproteobacteria > Burkholderiales > Burkholderiaceae > Imbroritus > Imbroritus primus. The sequence continues at coordinate 185,395 of AKCV02000026.1, read as the reverse complement.
CGAAGCCGGTCGAAGTCGTGGCTCTGCCCGAGGTGCTGCCAATGCCGGCGCAGATGAAACCCATCCCGGACGCCAAGCCCGCCGCAGAGCCCGCCGATGAAACCGTGCGCGTTTCGCGCGCCAATGCCGAGGCGCGCATTGCGCCCACGCGCGAAGGCTACGTCAACGCGATTCAGGTGTGGCCCTTCACCGATGGCGCGCTGTACCAGGTCTATGCGGCCGTGGGCCGTGTGACCGTGATCGCGCTCCAGCCGGGCGAGGAACTGGTGACGGTGGCGGCGGGCGATACGGTGCGCTGGATCGTCGGAGACGCATCGAGCGGCAGCGGTGATGCCTTGCGCGTCAATGTGATGGTCAAGCCGATCCGCTCGGGCCTCAAGACCAATCTGGTCATCACGACCAGCCGCAGGACGTACCTGCTGGAATTGACCTCGACCGAGAAGACCTGGATGGCATCGGTGTCCTGGGAGTACCCGAAGGACAAGATGCTGGCTTTGCAGCGCGAGTCGCAGGCGGCCAGTGCCGCCGCGCCGGTCGATGCGGGCCTGTCGCTGGAGAAGATCCGCTTTCGCTACGCGGTCAGCGGCAGCAATCCGCCGTGGAAGCCGCTGCGCGCCTTCGATGACGGCGAGAAGGTCTACATCCAGTTTCCGCCGGGCATCGCCCAGGGCGAGCTGCCGCCACTGTTCGTGATCGGTGTGCAGGGCGACGGGCAACTGGTGAACTACCGTTTTCGCTCGCCGTACTACATCGTGGATCGGCTGTTCGGCGCGGCCGAGCTGCGCCTGGGCGGGGACAAGGGCGACGTGGTGCGGATCGAGCGCACGGACGGCACGCGAAGGAACTGACCATGAGCCAGGACGATTCCCCTGATCTTGCACCGCAGACGGGCAAGGTGGCGCCCGAAGCGGTGGCGCTGCGCGCCCAGCCGCGCCCGGTCACGCGCCTGAATCGGCGCACCTTGGCCATCCTCACGGGCGGCCTGTCGGTCGCCGTGCTCGGGGCCACGATCTGGTCGTTGCAGCCGCATCGGCGCGGAGCGGGCGAGCAGACCGAGCTGTACAACGTGGATCGCGTCTCGAAGTCCGAAGGGCTGGACGGCCTGCCTTCGGACTATTCCAAGCTGCCGCCGAAGGTGCCCGAGCTGGGGCCACCGCTGCCGGGCGATCTCGGCCCGGCCATCGTGAAGTCGCAGCAGCCGGTGACGCCGACGTATGCGCCACCGGGCCACGACCCGGAGGATGCGCGACGCAAGGAGGCTGACGCGGCGGCGGGTTCATCGGTGTTCTTCCGCTCGGGCAACCAAGGCAAGGCCACCGCGCCGGTCACGGCGCAAGCCGCTGCGGCTGCACCTGGCAGCGCCTTGGCCGGCTTCGACCCGCTGGCCGCCGGGCCGGCCTCGACAGCAGCGCAGCCTTCCGACCCGACCGCCGTGCAGAACCGGCAAGACCAGAAAGAGGCTTTCCTGAAAGGCGGCTCTACGGAAACCCGCAATTCCGGCAATCTGCAAATGCCGTCCTCGCCGTATCAGGTCATGGCGGGAACGGTGATCGCCGGAGCGCTGGTGACGGGCATCAAGTCGGACTTGCCGGGCGACGTGATCGCCACGGTAACGGAGCCGGTCTACGACACGGCCACGGGCAAGTTCCTGCTGATCCCGCAGGGCTCGCGCATCCTGGGCAAGTACAACAGCCAGGTGAGCTACGGGCAGAGCCGCGTGCAGGTGGTGTGGAACCGCATCATCCTACCGGACACGTCTTCGCTGAAGCTCGACAACCTCGCGGGCACTGACCCTGCCGGTTACGCCGGACTGGAAGATGGCGTCGATTGGCACTGGGATCGTGCCTTTGCGGGTGCGGCGCTGACCACGCTGCTGGGCGTGGGCGCCGAGTTGGCCGCGCCGCAGAACCGGCAAGACGGCAACCGGGTCATCATCGCCGGGCAAGGCAGTCTGCAGGACAGCGTGAATCAGGTGGGCCAGGAAATGACCCGGCGCAACATGAACATCCAGCCGACGCTGACCGAGCGGCCGGGCTTGCCGGTGCGGATCATCGTCAACCGCGATCTGGTGCTGCGTCCGTACCAGCCGATGTTTTTCAACCGGGGAGCGATGCGATGAGCACGGCGAAGAAATTGCGGCTGGGGCCGCTTCCCAAACTGGAGTCCACGAAGCTGACCTTCGCATGTCCGGCCAGCCTCAAAGCTGACCTTGACCGCTATGCCGCGCTACATGCGCAGACCTACGGCGAGGCGGTCGACGCCTCGACGCTGATCCCGCACATGCTGGAGGCGTTCATGGCGGGGGATCGGGGATTCAGGAAGGGCACTGAGACACGGGGCGGCACGCCATTGAAGCCGACATGATGACGTTGCACACCATCCAACGGCATCCATCGAACGCGCAGCCCCTGAGCTGCGCGTTCTTCATTCTGGATGCTGCGAAGCCACTTGGGCTATGATGAAAAAACAAGCCCGCCGTTACTCGGCAATCCAGCACGACCAAGTGCGATCCGGCTTTCCCTCTCGACGCTCTTATGTGGCACCTAGCCCACCAAGCCGCAATCCTGCGCCGCAGCCCCGAAAAGAGCTAACCTATTGACCCATATACGGTTTCAAGCCTCGCGTGGTTTGCACGAAAGACTTGACGCCGGCACTTTTTTGTTGCCTGCTGTTTGTCACCACCGTTTTGTGACCGCTGTTTGTTAGCAACCGCTTGTTGCCCCTGTTTGCTAACCGGTAGCAGGCCACTCTGCTGCCAATCGCACGACCCCTTTAATGCCACGGCTCTCGTGGGCACCAAACCGGAGGCCGACCAACCCGCCCGCCGGAAAGTCACACCAGGCATCCCGGCCGTCGCGAGGCAAGCCCCCCGCACATCGCATACCATCTACAGGTCTGCTGTAGAGGAAACGCCAGATGAACATTGCCGTCTTTGACACCCATGTTCTGCGGCCCGACGGACGCATGATGCATTTCGACATCGTCGTGCGCGACCAGGAGCCGGACCGGAACAAGGATGCCGTGCTCACGCATGCACACCGCTACCTCAGGGCGAAAGGCATCCCCGCCGATACCCTGCAGGCCCAGGAGTGCCGCTTCTGCCATGCGGGATTTGCCTCGCCCTCGGTCGAGGCGGAAATCAACCGCATTGGCTTTGCGATCTTCGAGCTGCAGAACTGCGATTGAGCGGCGACCCCTTCTACGTCGCATGCCGGGAAATGATCGGGTTCATCCGTGAGGACGTGCGACCTGCAGACACCGCGCAGATGCGCAACCGGCCCATCCTGAGTTACACTGAACCCCGCTGGCCAGCCACAGTGCGGCCTGGAGACTGAATCAACCCGCCTAATACGGGCCTGCGCACACGGCCCATCCAGACATGATGAATTTCGATGTGGCCATCGTCGGCAGCGGCCTGGCCGGACTGACCGTTGCCCTGCAACTCGCCGCGACCCGCAAGGTTGCCATCATCAGCAAGCGTACGTTGTCGGAAGGGGCTAGCGACTGGGCCCAGGGCGGGATCGCCGCCGTGCTCGATTCCAGCGACAGCCACGCCAACCATATCGACGACACCTTGACGGCCGGCGCCGGGCTGTGCGATGAAGCCGCCACGCGCTACATCGTGGAGCACGCACGCGAGGCCATCGAGTGGCTGATCGAACTGGGCGTGCCCTTCACGCCCGATACCCAGGCGGAACTGGGCTTCCATCTCACGCGGGAAGGTGGACATAGCCACCGCCGCATCATCCACGCAGCCGATGCCACCGGGCATGCCGTGGTATCGACCCTCATCGAGAAGGTACGCCAGCACCCGAACATCACATTGCTGGAGCAGCATTTCGCAGTCGACCTGATCACCTCCGCCAAGCTAGGCCTGCCGGGCAACCAGTGCTACGGGCTGTACGTGCTGGACGATGCAAACGAGGAAGTGATCACCATCACGGCCAGCCAGACGGTGCTCGCCACGGGCGGCGCGGGCAAGGTGTACCTGTACACCACCAACCCGGACACCGCGACCGGCGATGGCACGGCAATGGCGTGGCGCGCCGGCTGCCGCGTGGCCAACATGGAATTCATCCAGTTCCACCCGACCTGTCTCTATCACCCGTTTGCCAAGTCGTTCCTGATTTCGGAAGCAGTACGCGGCGAAGGTGGCCTGCTGAAGCTGCCGGACGGCACGCGCTTCATGCCGGCGCATGATCCGCGCGCGGAGCTGGCGCCGCGCGACATCGTCGCCCGCGCCATCGACTTCGAGATCAAGAAGCGCGGCCTGGACTGTGTGTTGCTGGATATCACCCACCAGCCGCCGGAGTTCCTGAAGGAACACTTCCCCACGATCTACGCCCGCTGCCTGGAACTGGGCATCGACATCACGCGCCAGCCTATCCCGGTGGTACCGGCAGCGCACTACACCTGCGGCGGCATCATTACCGACACACTGGGCCGCACCGACATCGGCCACCTCTACGCGGTGGGCGAAACCGCCTATACCGGGCTGCATGGCGCCAATCGCCTCGCCAGCAACTCATTGCTGGAATGCATGGTGATCGGCCGCGCCGCAGCCCACGATATCCTTGCGCATCCGCCCGAGGCGTGCCCCGACATCACGTTGCCGGCGTGGGATGAAAGCCGTGTCAGCGATCCGGATGAAGAGGTGGTGGTCTCGCACAACTGGGACGAGTTGCGCCGCATGATGTGGAACTACGTCGGCATCGTACGCACCAACAAGCGCCTGGAACGGGCACAGCACCGCATCCATCTGCTGCGCGAAGAGATTGCCGAGTACTACGCCAACTTCCGGGTCAGCCGCGATCTGCTGGAGTTGCGCAATCTGGTGGAAGTCGCGTCGCTGATCGTCGACAGCGCGCTGTCACGCCACGAAAGCCGCGGGTTGCACTTCAGCCGCGACTATCCCGATACCTTGCCCAAGGCGCTGCCGACCGTGCGGCAGCCCAGTCATCGCAAGGCCGGGCGGTCGACGATCAAGCACTAGCCACTGGCGGGCACGGTAGCCTGCGAATTGGCGACAGCGTTGGCCGATGAATGCACCGACGAGTTAACTGGCGTATTAACCGACAACGCGCAGCGAATAGTCGGTGGCCTTGATGTCTTTCGTCAGGCTGCCGACCGAGATCCGGTCGACACCGGTTTCGGCAAAGCCACGAATGGTGTCGATATTTACCCCGCCCGAGACTTCCAGCAGGGCCCGGCCAGCGTTGCGCCGTACGGCTTCGACCATCTGCTCGCGCGTGAAATTGTCGATCAGCACCGAGGTCGCACCGGCGGCCAGGGCCTCGTCGAGCTGCTCCAGCGTCTCGACCTCGACCTGGACCGGCACGTCGCGCCCCAGCGCATAGGCCGCGCGCACGGCTGCCGTGACGCCGCCAGCCGCGGCAATATGGTTTTCCTTGATCAGGATGCCGTCATACAGCGCCAGACGCTGATTGTCACCGCCACCGATCCGTACCGCATACTTCTGCGCCAGCCGCAGGCCTGGCAGGGTCTTGCGCGTATCGAGCACGCGCGCCCGCGTGCCGGCAATGACCTGGGCATAGCGATGAGTCGCCGTCGCCACGCCGGACAGCAGCTGCAGGAAATTCAGCGAAGGCCGTTCGGCCGTGAGCAATGAACGCGCAGGCCCGCTGATTTCGCAGACCACGGTATCCGGCTGGAGGGCGGCACCCTCTTCTTGCAACCAGCGTACTTCGAGGGCCTGATCGACCGCGCGCATGCACGCATCGAACCAGGGCCGGCCGCACAGCACAGCAGCTTCGCGCACCAGTACGCGTGCCTGCACGATGCTGTCCGCAGGGACCAGCAAGCCTGTGACATCGCCGGTACCTACGTCCTCGGCAATTGCCGCGGCGACGTTGCCGGCCAAAGCGGCCTGCAGGGCCGGACCATAGGATGCAAAGATGGTGTCTGCTGTGCTCATGCCGGGCCGATTCCCTGGAAATTCTCCTGCGCCTTGGCGAGGTCACTGACCGGACGCATATTGGCCTTTTGCGCCGCCGCGAAGGTCAGCATGCGGTCGATGCAGGTGTGGGCCTGACGGCCGATCTCCGGATCGACATGGATCTCGTTTCTGCCGGTTTCCAGCACCTCGGCCAGATTGGTGAGCGCATTCATCGCCATCCACGGGCAATGTGCGCAGCTCTTGCAGGTGGCGCCATTCCCGGCGGTCGGAGCATCAATGAATGTCTTGCCCGGCGCCGCCATGCGCATCTTGTGCAGGATGCCGTTGTCGGTGGCGACGATAAACTCCCTCGCATCGAGAGTCTGGGCAGCAGCGATCAGTTGCGAGGTCGAGCCAACCACGTCTGCTTGCGCCACCACGGCTTCCGGCGATTCCGGATGGACCAGCACCTTGGCGCCGGGATGCTCGGCACGCAGGATATCGAGTTCGACACTCTTGAATTCATCATGCACCAGGCACGAGCCCTGCCACAACAGCATGTCGGCACCGGTCTGCTTCTGGATATAACTGCCCAGATGACGGTCAGGCGCCCACAGGATTTTTTCGCCGCGCTCATGCAGGTGCTGCACGATCTGCAAGCCGATGCTCGATGTCACCATCCAGTCCGCGCGCGCCTTCACGGCGGCACTCGTGTTGGCGTAGACCACCACGGTACGGTCCGGGTGGGCGTCACAGAAAGCCGCGAACTCATCGGCCGGGCAACCGAGGTCGAGCGAACAGGTCGCATCGAGGTCGGGCATCAGGATGGTCTTTTCCGGGCTCAGGATCTTGGCGGTCTCGCCCATGAAGCGCACCCCCGCAACCACCAAGGTCTGCGCCGGATGGTCGCGGCCGAAGCGCGCCATTTCGAGGGAATCGGAGACACAGCCGCCGGTTTCCTCGGCCAGGTCCTGCAGGTCGGCATCCACGTAATAGTGGGCTACGAGCACCGCATTGCGCTCCTTCAGCAGCGTGCGGATACGGGCCTTGAGCGCCTCGCGCTCATCGCGGGTCAACGCCGGCGGCACCTTGGCCCAGGCATGCGCTACGCAGGCTGCACCGCCCTGGTCGGGCTTGTCGAAAGTTACAGTTTTGATGGATTGTGGGGTCATGTCAGTCTCCGTACCGCGCCTGCATTCTGGTGCAATGCAAGATGGGGACATTGTGCCAAAAGAAAAGCCCCGCTGCTGCGGGGCTTTTTAGATCGGCAGCCGCATCCCGCTGGGAACGTCAGGCGTACCGGCGCAGGCGGAACGAGAATTCCTGCAGCGCGTGGATGCCGCTGGCTTCGGCGCGATGGCACCAGGCCTGCAGTTTCTGCAGCAACTGCTCTCGCGTCAGGTTGGAGCGGCCCCAGATGGCAGCCAGCTCGCGGCGCATTTCGATGAACGTTTCCAGCGCCTTGCTGTGCGACACGATCTGGCTCAACTGCTCGCGCTGCGGCGGCGCCAGCTTGGCCTCGTCGCGGTGGAACCATTTGCGCGCTGGCTTGAGGGCGCGGTATTCCACGACCTTGGCTTCCTTCAGCTTGGACAGCTCGTCGCGATAGACGGTCTTCAGAGCCTTGGTATACCGGGCCATCACGTCGTAGCGGTTGGCGATGATCGCTTCCAGTGTGTTGTGATCCACTGCACGCTTGTCAGCCAGCAGCTTGGCCTTGGGCGGCAGCTTCTTGACCTTGGCGAGGCCGAGCATCTCGAGGCCGCGGATATAACCCCAGCCGATGTCGAACTCGTACCACTTGATCGAGAACTTGGCCGACGTGGCGTAGGTGTGGTGGTTGTTATGCAGTTCCTCGCCGCCGATGATGATGCCCCACGGCAGGACGTTGGTCGACGCGTCCTCGCAATCGTAGTTGCGATAGCCCCAGTAGTGACCAATGCCGTTGATGACGCCGGCGGCATGGATGGGGATCCACAGCATCTGCACGGCCCAGACCGTCAGGCCGATGACGCCGAACAGCGCCACGTCGACGATCAGCATGAGGCCGACGCCTTGCCAGCCGAAGCGACTGTAGACGTTCCGCTCGACCCAGTCATCCGGCGTACCGTGACCGAACTTCGCGAGCGTCTCGGCATTCTTGGCTTCCTCGCGGTACAGCTCGGCGCCTTCCAGCAGCACCTTGCGGATGCCGCGGGTCTGCGGGCTGTGCGGATCGTCCTCGGTCTCGCACTTGGCGTGGTGCTTGCGGTGAATCGAGGCCCACTCCTTGGTGACCATGCCCGTGGTCAGCCACAGCCAGGCGCGGAAGAAGTGCGCGGGAATGGGATGCAGGTCCAGCGCACGGTGTGCCTGGCAGCGATGCAGGTAAATCGTGACCCCGAGGATGGTGATATGGGTCATCACCAGGGTGTAAATCAGAATCTGCCACCAGCTCCAGTCAAGCAGACCGTTGGCCATCCAGTTCAGCATAGCGTCGAACAATACGTTCTCCGTTCAATCAGATCAAAGGTGGTTCCGGGATGTCACCCCGCGGAACCGGCATCAGCGGGCCCAAAAGAATGGCCCAATCAATGATTGCCACGATTTTCCGCTGCGCTTCATTGCGCGCTCGTTCTGGCGCCAGGCCCGGTCAACCGGTATGGCGCGATCAGCGGGGTAACAGGCGGCGCGTGAACCGCGCCTGCCGGAAACGCTGCAATCAAGCGTTCCCCTGTAAGAGGCAACCAGCCCCGCAAGGCGGGCCAGCCGCATGATCCCGGCTGGGCGGATTGTACCCGACCCACAGGCCGATACCATCCGTTTTTGTCCCGATTTTGACGGGAATCAAGGCCGATCGTTCCCAAGAGTGGTTCCGGCCGTTGCATCCTTGCAACCCGTTATTCTACAGGGTCTGGCGCCTGCCGCGGTAACACGCCCGAAGGCGGCTCAGGCTGCACATTTTGAGCAACAGGTTCCAGCATGCGCAATTCGCGCTGCGGATAGGGAATATCTATGCCTTCGTCCCGGAACCGGCGCCAGATTGCCCGGTTGAGCGCCGACTGCACGCCAAGCTTGCCGTTCTGCGGATCGCCAATCGAGCAGCCCAGCTCATATTCGATGCCGCTGTCCGCGAAACTCACCAGGAATGCCGCAGGTGCGGGTTCCGCCAGCACACGCGGCACGTCCTTTACGCAACTCAGCAGCACCTCCAGCACGCGCTCCGGATCCGCACTGTAGGCGGCCTGGACCCGCACCGCGACCCGCACGTTGGTATTGCTGAAGGAGTGGTTCTGCACCACCTGGGACACCAGCAGCTCGTTGGGCACCAGCGTCTCGCCGTCGCCATGGCGCACCACGGTATAGCGTGTGCGGATCTGCGCCACCGAGCCGGTGAACTTGTCCACGGTGATCATGTCGCCAAGACGCAGCGAACGGTCAAGCAGCAGGATGAAGCCCGACACGTAGTTGCTGGCGATCTTCTGCAAGCCCAGCCCGAGGCCGACACCGAGCGCCCCGCCAAACACCGACAGCACAGTCAGGTCGATGCCCACGAGTGACAGACTGAGCAGTACCGACACCAGCAGCAGCAACGCCTTGCTGAGGCGAATCAGCACTACCTTGAGATTATTGTCGAGCGAGCGCGCGCCGGTCAGGCGCTCTTCGAGGAAGGAGCCGAACCACATCGCCACGAGCACCGTGACCAGAATCCACACGAATCCGGCCAGCATACTGGCGAGATTGACCTTGCTGGCACCGATCGAGAACTGGACCGCCTGCATCCACGCCACGACTTCATTCAGCACGCCGAAGACGTAGAGGATCATGCCGACCCACACCAGCGTCGTCACCACCTTTTCGAGGAAGCCGAGCATGTGCGAGAGCTTCCCGTTGGCCGACAGGCCCCGCCGCAGCACATAGAACACGCCGTACAGGAAGGCGATGCCGAACAACGGCACCAGGGCCAGGCGCAGCACGCTGACGGGCATGACCCATTCGAGCCCGAACCGCGCCGCCAGCACCAGCAACCCGCCCAGCAAGGGGAAGATCGACTTCTGCAGGCTGGCCATGGCGAAGCGCAGGGCAAACCCGCGCGACTCGAACGCGGTGCGCAGGCGCCCCGCCACCGGGCGCGACAACCCCCAGGCGACCAGCAGGCAGGCCGCCAGTACAACGAGTTGCCAGATGAAGCCCGGCCCCTTGAAGTCGGTCAGGAGGTCACGAACCATCTGCCCGAAAATGAGGTTTGTCGCGTCAGTTGCATCCATCCCCTGGTATTCCCTCGTCAGACAGGCACCTTGAGCCGGTTACCGGCTCTCGGCTGCTTCATCGACGGCACCTGCCCCCGCCTCCACCACCTCGGTTGCCGGCCCCACAGCCTCGCCAGCCGTCTGCGGCACGCGTTCCAGCACCGCGGCAAAGAACCCATCGGTGCCATGCACATTGGGGTACAGCTCGAGCCAGTCGCCCATCTCCAGCGCGATCTTCTGCTCGGCCAGCACCGCGCCGGCCGGCTTCAGAACGAACTGCGGATGCTGCGCCAGGAAATCCTGCACGATCTGCTGGTTCTCACGCACCAGCACGCTGCAGGTGGCGTACACCAGCCGTCCGCCCGGCTTCACCAGGCGCGCCGCGGACGCCAGGATGGCGGCCTGCTTGGCATTGAGCTCAGTAATACTCTGCGGCGTCTGGCGCCATTTCAGATCCGGATTGCGGCGCAGCGTGCCAAGGCCGCTGCAGGGCGCGTCCACCAGCACGCGGTCGATCTTGCCGGCCAGGCGCTTGATCTTGGCATCCTGCTCGCTGTCAATCAGTACGGGATGGACGTTCGACAGCCCGCTACGTGCGAGGCGCGGCTTGAGGTTGGCCAGACGCTTCTCGGAAACATCGAAGGCATAGAGCCGGCCCGTCGAACGCATCAGGGCGCCAATGCCAAGCGTCTTGCCGCCCGCACCCGCGCAGAAGTCGACCACCATCTCGCCACGGCGCGGAGCCAGCAGATGGCACAGCAACTGGCTGCCCTCATCTTGTACCTCGACGAAGCCATCCTTGAACAGCGGCAGGGCCTGTAGCGCTGGCTTGCCCTGCATGCGGATCCCGAGCGGCGCCAGCGGCGTGGCCTCCGCGCCGAAGCCAGCTTCCGCCAGTGCGGCCATGACGGCGTCACGGTCGCTCTTGAGCGTATTGACGCGCAGATCAAGCGGCGCACTGTCGATGCTGGCGCGCGCCAGCGCTTCCGTGAACGCTTCGCCGTACTGGCCGAGCAGCGCTTCAAACAGCCAGTCGGGCAGATTGCTACGCACCCGTGCCGGCAGGCTAGCCCGTTCGATCATGCCGATGCGCTCGAGCCATGCTGCCTCATCACCGGCCAGATAAGCCTTGATGCCCTCCGGACCGCGCGTGACCCACAGGCCGAGCAGCGCGAGACGATGCTCGGTACTGCCGCTCCCGCCGGTGGCGTACTGCGCGAACTCGGCGCGGCGGCGCAGCACCGCGAACACTGCTTCGGCAATGATGCCGCGCTCGCGATGCCCGAGTTTCGGGTTTTCGCGGAAATAGTGGCTGACCACGGCATCCGCCGGCGAAACGAAGCGCATGACCTTACCGATCAGGCGTTCGACATGCTGCAGCAGGGTCGCGGGGCCCGCCGCCTGCCGCACCTGGCGGCCACGGTCGCTGCCCGGACGACGGCTGACCGGCGATTTCTTTCGATGCTGACTCATGCTGCGCCCTCCCCGGCCATGACAAGCAACTGCGGCTCCGGCGGTGTCACTTGCACCACGCCGGCCACCACCTGCAGACGATCCTCGATGGCCCAGCGGACGGCACGCGGATAGATACGATGTTCAAGCGCCAGCACGCGGCCGGCCAGCGACTCTTCGGTATCGGACGGCAACACGTCGAGCGCGCCCTGGATCACGATCGGGCCATGATCCAGCTCTGGCGTGACGAAATGCACCGAGGCGCCATGCACCTTGACACCAGCCTCGAGTGCGCGCGCATGCGTGTGCAGTCCCGGAAAGCCCGGCAGCAGCGAAGGATGGATATTGATCATGCGCCCCGCGTAGCGTTCGACAAAGCCGGGAGTCAGGATGCGCATGAAGCCGGCCAACACCACGAGGTCAGGCGCATAGCCGTCGATCAGGTCGGCCAGCGCGGCATCGAAAGCCTCACGTGTAGCATGGTCGCGGTGGCTCAGCACGGCCACGGGAATGCCACGGGCGGCGGCCGTCGCAAGGCCACCGGCCTCGGCGCGGTTCGAGATCACCGCCGCGATGCGCGCCGGCCAGCGCTCGGTTTCACAAGCCCGGGCGATGGCTTCCATATTGGAGCCTACGCCGGAAATAAGTATCACAATGTTTTTCATCGGCGCATTCTACCAAGCCGCTCTCCCTCGGGACCGATGTTTTATTGCGATCCGACCGTGGTGCATTGAAGTGCTCCGCCCCCTCTGTTACAGTTCGTAACAAAGGCCATGCCAGGGGGCAGATGGAAAGCTGCCCGCCATGACAACAATACGGACATGGCAATAACGAAGCGGGAAATCAGCCAATCATGCAGTCCACACCTTCCACCCTGCTGGTGGTCGACGATCACCCCATGGCGTTGTCTGGCACGACGGCCTTCCTGGCGGAGATGCTGCCGGATGTCAGTGTGCACGCGGCAGCAGGCACGCACGAGGCGCTCTCGATCATCAACCGCGGCATCAAGCCTGAAATCGTCCTGCTGGACATCTGGCTGCGCGACGGCACCGGCTTCGATGCCCTGCCCTCGCTACGCGCCCTGCTGCCCGACGCGCGCTTCATGTTCATGTCAGCCGAGGCCACGCCGGACATCGTGGCCAAAGCCAGGGCGCTGGGTGCAGCAGGCTTCGTCGGCAAGCATCTCGATGGCGCCGCATTTGCGCGGGCCATCCGTGCAGTGCGCCAAGGCGAAGTGTCGTTTCCCAATGCTGACACGCTGGAACAAACCCGCTCGCCGCACGACGGCATTCCTGTCACCCCGGCGGAGCTCGGGCTCACACCGCGCCAGGGCTCCGTGCTGATGCTAATCCTCGAGGGCCTGCCGAACAAATCCATCGCCCGCCGCCTCGGCCTCACGGAAAACACCGTGAAAGAACACGTCTCGGCCATCCTGCAACGCCTTGGCGTGCGGACCCGGCTGCAGATCATGTCGCGCCTGGAGCGTTTCCGCGTCCTGGCTTGATTCACCGGGTCGCAGCCGGAACTGTGCTGCCGCCCTTCAGCGCACTGTCGCCTGCCCTTCGGGCGAGGGCAACCAGCGGCGCAGCAACACACGCAAGCCATCCATGTCGATCGGCTTGGTCAACACCACATAACCCGCTTCTTCTGCCTCCAGGAAAGCGCGCGATTTGGGATCCCCGCTCAACAACGCCACATGGGCGGCCGGATATGCGGCATGCAGCCGCTCCATCAATTGCAGGCCATTCTCCTGTCCCGGCAAACGCAAATCGCACAGGATTACATGTGGCCGCAAGCCCCCGGCAAGCGCAGCGTCGGCACCCGTCCCATCGTCCACGCACTGCACGGTAACGCCCCATGCCTTGAGCAGCGCCAACCAGGCATCGCGTACCTGGCGGTCATCGTCGACCACCAGGATGGTGCCCGCGAATACCGGGGTGTCGGGCGCCTTGCCGTGCTGGCGGGCAGCCTCGCTCAGCGCCGCGGGCGCCAGCTTCAGGCTGAACCAGAACACCGAGCCCCGGCCTGGCACCGACCGCACGCCATACTGGCCCTGCATCAGCCGCACGCATTCTCGGAAGATCGCAAGCCCCAGGCCCAGGCCCTGTGAAAGATCGCGATGGGCGTTCTCCACCTGGAAGTATGGCGAGAATATTTCTGCCGTATGCGTCGATGCAATGCCCACACCGGTATCCCATACTTCGATGCGCACCTCATCGGCACGCAGCCGGCCCCGTACGATCACGCCACCGTCGGGCGTATACCGCAGGGCGTTCTGCACGAGGTTGTACAGCGCGCGCCGTAACATCACCGGCTCCGCCAGCGCAATCAGTTGGGCTGGACGGTTACCGCGCAGTGTCAGGCCGTTGACCCGCGCATCCGCGGCGAACTGGTTCACGACCTCGTCGATCAGCGCCGTGATATCGCACGGTACCAACTGGGGTAATTGCTTGCGCCCTTCGAGTTTGGACAGGTCGAGCAGCGAACTGAACAGAAGGTCGATGGTCTGCGTACCGGCGGCGACCTGCTCGACCAGCGGATGCAGGTCGTCGGACCGGTTGCGGGCACGCAGCGCCTCCACCAGCATGACCAGCGCGTGCACTGGCTGGCGCAAGTCATGGCTGGCAGCCGCCAGGAAGCGTGATTTCTCCTCGCTGGCTTCCAGAGCGCGCTGACGCTCCTCATAGAAGCGGCGGGCCAGCCGCCGGCTGCCGCGCTCCAGGGCGATTTCCCGGCACAGCGTGCGGTGGATGCTGAGAGCGTGATAGGCCAGTAGCCCCGCGTAGAAGAACACCAGCACGGTGACATACGCGATCTGCTCGGGAAACGTCAGCCGGGCCACCAGGAACGCCGCCAGCAGCACAGGCGCGGCGCACAACACCAGACTGCCCGGCACAGCCGCATATGTGGAGGACGCTACCGCCAGCACGGCGAGCATCAGCACGAACAGTACGACAGTGAATTCGGACGAGACGGCATGAGCATGGAGCAGGCCGGCACTCGCCCACCCCAGGCCAATGGCGGCAGCCAGCAAGCGCATGCGCGGCCACCACCGGGCCGTATGCTCGGCAGGCGGCATATGGCGCCGCTCCTTGCGGTAGCGCATGTGTACCAGGAAGGTCAGCGCTGACAAGACTAGCATCTCCACTGTCCAGATCCACAAGGCATCAAGTGCGACGCTCTCCTGAAACCCGAGCGTGATCAGGACTGGCACGGCAACCCCGGCCAGTGCGGCAAGCGGGATCATGCGCTGGCTGGCGGCCAGCAGCTTCCCGCGCGTACGTCGATCAAGCGGGCGCGGCGACAGTGCGGCAGACAGGTCAGTCAGAAGGCCCATGATCGGGACACGCGTGGGTGAAGTGCAGCAAAAACGGCAAGCGGAGGGCATGCGCCGAACGAAAAAATCCATCATGCCGGTTTTTGCAAGTCCCGCCAACCATTCCCACCGGCTCCGCATGTGCTTTGGCCCATACTTTGGTCTGGTCTTTGATCCGCACGTCGAGCCGGTCCATCGGCATTAGCCGGATGCGCAGGGAATGCCGCAATCCGTTTTATAATGCTCGTTTTCCCCAATCGGCCCAGCGCCCCCATCCGGTGAAAGTTTTCCGCGGCCTGCCCAATGCCGAAAGCAAGGCACCCTGTGCCCTGACCATCGGCAATTTCGATGGTGTCCACCGTGGCCACCAGTCGCTGCTGGCGCTCGCCCGCGCGGCCGCCGACGCACGCGGCCTCCCCCTGTGCGTAATGACCTTCGAACCGCATCCGCGTGAATTCTTCATGCCGGAGCGCGCGCCCACACGCATCACGCTGCTGCGCGACAAGCTCGAGGCGCTGCGAAGCAATGGCGTGGACCGGGTGGTGGTCGAGCATTTCAACGCCCATTTCGCCGCCCAAACGCCCGATGAGTTTGTCCGGCATGTCCTCGTGGAAGGGCTGCACGCCAAATGGGTGCTGGTAGGCGACGACTTCTGCTACGGGGCGCGCCGCGCCGGCGATTTCGCGACGTTGCGGGCAGCCGCCGGCCAGTATGGCTTCGAAGTCGAACAGATGGGCGTAATCTCCGAGGGCGGCGTGCGCATTTCCAGCTCCGCCGTGCGCGAGGCGCTGGCCGACGGCAACCTGCAGCACGCCCGGCGCCTGCTGGGACATGGCTACGCCATCAGCGGCCATGTGGTGCACGGCAAAAAGCTCGGCCGGCAGCTCGGCTTTCCCACGCTGAATCTCCGCATCTCGCACAAGCGCCCGGCGGTGTCCGGCATTTTTGTCGTACAGGTACATGGCCTGGGTGACCATCCGCTCCCCGGCGTCGCCAGCATCGGCGTGCGCCCGACGGTCGAGGACGCCGGACGCGTGCTGCTGGAAGTGCATCTGTTCGATTTCGATGCCGAAATCTACGGCCGCCTGATCCGCGTCGAGTTCATGAAGAAACTGCGCGATGAAATGCGCTATGACTCGCTCGACGAACTGCAGGTCGCTATCGCCCAGGACTGCGCCGACGCCCGTAACTTCTTCCTGAACCTGCAGAATGGCGCCCTGCCGGAGACCGGCTCACGGGTCTTTGCCACTTCGGCCACCGACCGAATTCCCTAGTCGATCCGCCTGAAGCGCGGCCGGCCATGCACCGCGCCGCCCTGATCGACTTTACGAGAATCCACATGTCCCAGACCAAAAACAGCAAGCAACCGAGCAAGTACCCAGTCAACCTTCTCGATACACCCTTCCCGATGCGCGGCGACCTGCCCAAGCGCGAGCCGCAATGGGTCAAGCAGTGGCAAGAGAAGAAGCTGTACCAGAAGATCCGCCAGGCCCGCGCAGGCGCGAAGAAGTTCGTGCTGCACGATGGCCCGCCGTATGCCAATGGCGATATCCACATCGGCCATGCAGTCAACAAGATTCTCAAGGACATGATCGTCAAGGCGCGCGGCCTCTCCGGCCTCGACGCGGTGTACGTACCGGGCTGGGACTGCCATGGCATGCCGATCGAGATCCAGATCGAGAAGCAGTTCGGCAAGGGACTGCCCGTGCAGGAAGTCCAGGCCAAGGCCCGTGCCTATGCCAAGGAGCAGATCGACCGCCAGCGCGAGGACTTCAAGCGCCTCGGCGTGCTGGGCGACTGGGACGATCCTTACCTGACGATGAACTTCCGCAACGAAGCGGATGAGATCCGCGCGCTCGGCAAGATCCTTGAGAAAGGCTATGTGTTCCGCGGCCTCAAGCCGGTGAACTGGTGTTTCGACTGCGGCTCCGCACTGGCGGAAGCTGAAGTCGAGTACCGCGACAAGACCGACCTGTCGATCGACGTGGCCTTTCCGTTCGCCGAGCCTGAAAAGGTCGGAGCCGCCTTCGGTTTGCCCGCCCTGCCGGCCAAGCCGGGCAGCATCGTGATCTGGACCACCACGCCGTGGACCATTCCATCGAACCAGGCGTTGAACGTCCACCCGGAGATCCGTTACGCGCTGGTCGAGACTGATGCACGCCTGCTGATCCTGGCGGAAGAGCGCGTGGCCGACTGCCTCAAGACTTACGGCCTCGAAGGCACGGTCATCGCCGTCGCCGATGGCGCCGCACTGGCCGGTCTGCGCTTCCATCATCCGCTGGCGGACGTGGACGCGGGCTATGCGCGCACCTCGCCGATCTACCTCGGTGACTATGTGACCACCGAAAGCGGTACCGGCATCGTGCACTCCGCGCCCGCCTACGGTATCGAAGACTTCCAATCATGCAAGGCGCATGACCTGAGCGATGCCGACATCATCAGCCCGGTGATGGGCGATGGCGTGTACGCGGCGTCGCTGCCACTGTTTGGCGGCCTGTCGATCTGGGATGCCAATCCGAAGATCGTCGAGACGCTGCGCGCCGCCGGCACGCTGATGCATGCCGAGAAATACGCCCACAGCTACATGCACTGCTGGCGCCACAAGACACCGATCATCTACCGCGCGACCTCGCAGTGGTTCGCCGGTATGGACGTCAAGCCCAACGATGGCAAGCCGACGCTGCGCGAAACCGCGCTGGCCGGCATCGAGGAAACCGAGTTCTATCCGGCGTGGGGCAAGCAGCGCCTGCACAACATGATCGCTCACCGCCCCGACTGGACACTGTCGCGCCAGCGGCAGTGGGGGGTACCGATGGCTTTCTTCGTACACCGCGAAACCGGTGCGCTGCATCCGCGCACGCCGGAACTGCTGGAAGCCGTGGCCAAGCGCGTTGAACAGCACGGCATCGAAGCCTGGCAGACGCTCGATCCGAAGGAACTGCTCGGCGACGAGGCCGCACAATACGAAAAGAACCGCGACACGCTCGATGTGTGGTTCGACTCCGGCACCACGCACTGGCACGTGATTCGCGGCTCGCACCGCGACGCGCTGTTCGACCCGTCCGCCGATACGCCCGAAGGCCGCACCGCCGATCTCTATCTCGAAGGGTCGGACCAGCATCGCGGCTGGTTCCACTCCTCGCTGCTGACAGCCTCCATGCTGTACGGCAAGCCGCCGTACAAGGCGCTGCTCACGCACGGCTTCACGGTCGACGGCGAAGGCCGCAAGATGTCCAAGTCGGTCGGCAACACGGTGTCGCCGCAGGACGTGGCCAACAAGATGGGCGCGGAAATCATTCGCCTGTGGGTCGCCAGCACGGACTATTCTGGCGAGCTGTCGATCTCCGACGAGATTCTCAAGCGTGTGGTCGAAGGCTACCGCCGCATCCGCAACACGCTGCGCTTCCTGCTCGCCAACCTGGCCGACTACGACCACAGCAAGCATGCGCTGCCGCCGGAGCAATGGCTGGAAATGGACCGCTACGCCGTGGCAATGACAGCCTCGCTGCAGAAGGAAGTGCTGTCGCACTACGACGTGTACGAGTTCCATCCGGTGGTCGCCAAGCTGCAGACCTTCTGCTCGGAGGATCTCGGCGGCTTCTACTTGGATGTGCTGAAGGACCGCTTGTACACCACGGCGGCGGATTCGCCCGCCCGCCGCGCCGCGCAGAATGCACTGTTCCACATCACGCAGGCCATGCTGCACTGGATGGCGCCGTTCCTCAGCTTTACCGCCGAGGAAGCCTGGCAGGTGCTGGCGCACGGTACCGAGCACACGGACACGATCTTCACCAGCACCTACTACACGCTGCCCGGCATCGACAACGCCGACGACCTGCAGGTGAAGTGGCAACTGATCCGCGACGCGCGCGGCGAAGTCACGCGCCAGCTGGAAGACGTGCGCACGGCCGGCGGGATCGGCTCGTCGCTGCAGGCTGAAGTATCGATCCTGGCCGGGGGCCCGACCTACGACGCCCTCGCCAGCCTCGGCGACGACCTGCGCTTCGTGCTGATCACCTCCGCTGCCACGGTGGCGCGTGCGCCGGAAGGCGGCGACCTGCTGGTCACGGTCACGCCCTCGACGCACGAGAAATGCGAGCGCTGCTGGCACTATCGCGCCGATGTCGGCCACGATGCAGCCCACCCGACGCTGTGCGGCCGTTGCACCAGCAACCTGTTCGGCGCCGGTGAATCGAGGAGCGCTGCCTGATGGCCAAACGTTCCGCATCCAAGGGCACGGGCGGCCTCGGGCTGTGGCTGGGGCTGTCCGCCCTGGTTATCCTGCTCGACCAGTTGAGCAAGATCGCCGTGCTGCGCACCTTCGCCTATGGCGAGGCGCGGCCGGTCACGGACTTCTTCAACCTGGTGCTGGTCTACAACCGCGGCGCGGCCTTCTCGTTCCTGGCCCAGGCCGGCGGCTGGCAGCGCTGGCTGTTCACGGCCATCGGCATCGTGGCGACCGTGTTCATCGTGTGGCTGATGAAGCGTCATGCCGGACAACGGATGTTCTGCCTGGCGCTGGCGCTAATCATGGGCGGCGCGCTCGGCAATGTGATCGACCGCGTCGCCTACGGCCATGTCATCGACTTCCTCGATTTCTACGCGGGCCGCTATCACTGGCCAGCGTTCAACCTGGCTGACTCCGCCATCTTTCTGGGCGCAGCACTGCTGATCGTCGATGAGATCCGCCGCGTGCGACGCCAGTCCTGAGGTGTAGCACGTACCGGCAGGCATCGGCGACGGTGCCTGCCGGCACTCACCCTGCACCCCTCAGGGCGTGGTTTACACTAGCAACTAACCGGCGCGCTCCGCGCCGCTTTTCAGGGCTTCGAACGCCATGGACCTGCAAGGCAAACATCTCGTACTGGGCCTGACGGGCGGCATCGCCTGCTACAAATCCGCCGAACTGGTACGTCTGCTGACCAAGGCGGGAGCAACGGTGCAGGTCGTCATGACCGATGCCGCCACGCAGTTCATCACGCCCGTGACCATGCAGGCCCTGTCGGGCCGTCCGGTGTACCTGAGCCAGTGGGATGCGCGCATGCCCAACAACATGGCGCATATCGACCTGTCGCGCGAAGCCGATGCGATTCTCGTCGCGCCTGCCTCCACCGATTTCCTTGCCAAGCTGGCGCACGGGCTGTGCGACGACCTGCTGTCCACGCTGTGCATCGCCCGCGACTGTCCGCTGCTGGTGGCGCCGGCCATGAACCGCCAGATGTGGCAAGCGCCCGCCACGCAGCGCAATGCCGCACAGTTGCGCGCCGATGGCGTGACCCTGCTGGGCCCCGACAGCGGCGCGCAAGCTTGCGGCGAAACCGGCGACGGGCGCATGCTCGAGCCGGAAGACCTGCTCGAGGACGTCATCGCGTTCTTCCAGCCCAAGGTGCTGCGCGGCAAGCGCATCGTCATCACCGCCGGGCCGACCTTCGAGCCCATCGACCCGGTGCGCGGCATCACCAACCGCTCCAGCGGCAAGATGGGTTTCGCCATCGCGCGCGCCGCCCGTGAAGCTGGCGCCGACGTTCATCTGGTTGCCGGCCCGGTCGCGCTGCCGACACCGCGTGGCGTGCTGCGCACCGATGTCGGTACGGCACAGCAGATGCTCGACGCCGTGCAGTCCAGCGTGCCGGGCAGCGACGTATTCATTGCCGTGGCCGCGGTCGCCGACTGGCGCGTGGATGGCGTTGCAGATCAGAAGCTCAAGAAAACGGGCGACAGCGATGTGCCCAGCCTGTCGTTCGTGCAGAATCCTGACATCCTCGCGACCGTGGCGCGCCTGCCCAACCGGCCCTACTGCGTGGGCTTTGCCGCCGAGAGCGAGCAGCTCGAGAGCTTCGGCGAAGCCAAACGGCAGCGCAAGAACATTCCCCTGCTGGCTGGTAACCTTGGGCCGTCGACATTCGGCCAGGACGATAACGAGATCATCTTGTTCGATGCGCAGGGCATGACCCGCCTGCCACGCGCCGACAAGCTCGCGCTAGCCCGCCAGCTCGTGGCCGCCATTGCCGCACGCCTGCCGGGCTGAGAGCCGCTTGCCGTGCCCATGGCTCAGCAGAGTGGTCGCTGACGTGCGCACGGATCCGGGATATCACGTATCCGGGTATGCGATGCCCGACCGGGCATGCCACCCTCAGAGACGCTCTGCGCTCAACGGATGAAGTCTCCGCACCGACTGCGTATGACAACGACATCCATGCCAGCACTCCAGCGCACCGATTCATTCTTCCATCACTGCTTCCAGCCATGAAACTCGATATCAAGATCCTCGATGAGCGCATGCGTACGCAACTGCCCGCCTACGCCACGCCCGGCAGCGCCGGCCTCGACCTGCGCGCCTGCCTCGACGCGCCACTGACCATCGAACCGGGTGCCACGGTACTCGTGCCAACCGGCCTCGCCATTCACCTGGCCGACCCCGGCTATGCCGCCATGATCCTGCCGCGCTCGGGCATGGGCCACAAGCACGGCATCGTGCTCGGCAACCTGGTGGGACTGATCGACTCGGATTATCAGGGCCAGCTGATGATCAGCACCTGGAACCGGGGGCAGAGCGCCTTCGTTCTGAACCCGATGGAGCGGCTCGCGCAACTCGTCATCGTGCCCGTGGTGCAGGCCACGTTCAACGTGGTGGATGACTTCGACGCCAGCGATCGTGGCGACGGCGGGTTCGGCAGTACGGGACGCCACTGAACCGCCGACCGCAGGCGGATGGTCGCCGGGGCCCTTTGCGGACCATCTGTGGCTCGATAGCCGGTAGGGCCGGAGACGATATCAAGACCGGCTGACAAGGCGCACATGCAGAACGCATGCCCGCCCGGAGCCCTGGCACGACACCAGCAGGAATTGAAGGTATCACGCGGCAAAAAAAAGACGACCCGAAGGTCGTCCGTCCAACGGAAGCGCCTCAGGGAGCGCTTCCTTGCCAAGCCGGTCAGGCCTCGGCCGCTTCCTGAGTAGGCGGCGCGGAGGCGGGCTCCTCGAAGGCCAGCTGGATCGCCTCGTGCTCGTCGAGATCGACGTGCACCTTGCCGCCTTTTACCAGGCGTCCGAACAGCAGTTCGTCGGCCAGCGCCTTGCGGATCAGGTCCTGGATCAGGCGCTGCATCGGGCGAGCGCCCATCAGCGGATCGAAGCCCTTCTTCGCCAGATACTTGCGCAGCGCCTCGGAGAAGGTCGCATCGACTTTCTTCTCGTGCAACTGCTCCTCGAGCTGCATCAGGAACTTGTCGACCACGCGCAGGATGATTTCCTCGTCGAGCGCACGGAAGCTGATCATGGCATCGAGGCGGTTGCGGAACTCCGGCGTGAACATGCGCTTGATGTCGGCCATCTCGTCGCCAGCCTCGCGCGCCGCCGTAAAGCCGATCACTGCCTTGTTCATGGTCTCGGCACCCGCATTGGTCGTCATGATGATGATGACGTTGCGGAAATCCGCCTTGCGGCCGTTGTTGTCCGTCAGCGAGCCATGGTCCATGACCTGCAGCAGGATGTTGAAGATATCTGGATGCGCCTTCTCGATCTCGTCGAGCAGCAGCACGCAATGCGGCTTCTTCGTCACAGCCTCGGTCAGCAGTCCGCCCTGGTCGAAGCCGACGTATCCGGGCGGCGCGCCGATCAGGCGGCTCACGGCGTGACGCTCCATGTACTCGGACATGTCGAAACGCAGCAACTCAATGCCGAGGATGAAGGCCAGTTGCTTGGCCACTTCGGTCTTGCCAACGCCGGTCGGGCCCGAGAACAGGAACGAGCCGATCGGCTTGTCGGTCTTGCCGAGCCCCGCGCGCGACATCTTGATCGCGGCGGCCAGCGCCTCGATGGCCGGGTCCTGGCCGAACACCACGGATTTCAGGTCGCGGTCGAGCGTCTGCAGCTTGCTGCGGTCATCCTGGCTCACGCTTTGCGGCGGGATGCGCGCGATACGCGAGACGATGTCTTCGATCTCGTCCTTGCCGATCGTCTTCTTCTGCTTGGACTTGGGCAGGATGCGCTGTGCGGCGCCTGCCTCGTCGATCACGTCGATAGCCTTATCTGGCAGGTGGCGGTCGGTAATGAAGCGCGCCGACAGTTCGGCAGCGGCCGTGAGCGCCGCAGCCGCGTACTTGACGCCATGGTGCTCCTCGAAGCGCGACTTCAGCCCGCGCAGGATCTGCACGGTCTGCTCGACCGAGGGTTCGACCACATCAACTTTCTGGAATCGACGCGATAACGCAGCATCTTTCTCGAAAATACCGCGATATTCAGTGAACGTCGTCGCCCCGATGCATTTCAGCTGACCGCTCGACAGCGCAGGCTTGAGCAGGTTGCTGGCGTCAAGCGTTCCGCCCGATGCGGCGCCTGCGCCGATCAGCGTATGGATTTCGTCGATGAACAGGATGGCGTTGGGATTGTCCTTGAGGGACTTCAGCACGCCTTTCAGGCGCTGCTCGAAATCGCCACGGTACTTGGTACCGGCCAGCAGCGCACCCATGTCGAGTGAGTACACACTCGCCTTTTCCAGGATTTCCGGGACTTCACCCTTGGTGATGCGCCATGCCAGGCCTTCCGCGATAGCCGTCTTGCCCACGCCGGCCTCGCCGACCAGCAAGGGATTGTTCTTGCGGCGGCGGCACAGGATCTGTACCACGCGCTCCACTTCCTGCTCGCGGCCGATCAGCGGGTCGATCTTGCCGGCCTTGGCCAGGGCATTCAGGTTCTGGGTGTATTGCTCGAGCGGGCTTTCCTTGCCATCGCCGGCTTCCGTCTCGGCGCTGCCTTCGCCCTGCTTGGCGGCCTCGGCCTGGTCCTTGCGGATACCGTGGCTGATGAAGTTGACCACGTCCAGACGCGTCACGCCCTGCTGCTGCAGGTAGTACACCGCGTGCGAATCCTTCTCACCGAAGATCGCCACCAGCACATTCGCGCCGGTCACTTCCTTCTTGCCGTTGGAGGTCGACTGCACATGCATGATGGCGCGCTGGATCACACGCTGGAAGCCCAGCGTGGGTTGCGTATCGACCTCATCCGTGCCGGACACCACCGGGGTGTTGTCGACAATGAAATTCTTCAGGCTGGTGCGCAAGTCTTCGATATTGGCCGCGCAGGCGCGCAGCACTTCGGCAGCGGTGGGATTGTCCAGCAGCGCCTGCAACAGGTGCTCGACGGTAATGAACTCGTGCCGCGCCTGACGTGCCTCCACAAAGGCCATGTGCAGGCTGACTTCCAACTCTTGCGCAATCATGCTTCCTCCATCACGCACTGCAGCGGGTGACCCGCCTGCCGCGCGTGGGTTGACACCAATTCAACTTTCGTCGCCGCGATATCCCTGGTGAAGATACCGCATACTCCCTTGCCCTCGCGATGCACCGTCAGCATGATCTGGGTCGCGGCTTCGCGATCCTTGCCGAAGTACTCCTGCAATATCAGGACGACAAACTCCATGGGAGTGAAGTCGTCATTCAACAGCAGCACCTTGTACATGGAGGGCGGCTTGACGGCCTGCGTCTTGCGCTCCAGTACGGTGTCCGCGTCGTGTCTCGGTAGATTCGCCATTCGGGTTGCCATGGCTTTATTCTACCCCCTAACCGGTGTTCTGCAATTTGGGGAAAAGCGCGGATCTTCAAGCCCTTCCGCGCCGGACCCTCACAAATTTTGCGATGTCGCCCCGTCATGTTCACAGAGTACTCCATGGCGGCACCCGATGCATCCTCTCGCGGTGGCCGCCACGAACTTCAGAAATTTGTTAAATCTCGAAAAACACCCCCAAAATCTGGCGTAAAAGCGCCACAAATCGCCGATTTGGCCGATTGACTCTGTTTTTGGATCGCCGAAAATCATGTCCACATTTTTCACCCGGAGGCTTGCGGGCGCTCCAGCGGAAAGATGTTCAGGTGAGCGGACCGGTCCCCGGCAGGTGCCCGCATCAGGCCGCCCCGTGCACCTCACTGTGTGAGTCGCATGGCAAGCGGTCTGGTTCACATGTCCGGTTCGCTCGTGTTTCGCTTCTCTGTAGGAGTTTTGGTATGGCACGCGGTGTGGTCAAATGGTTCAACGACGCCAAGGGATTTGGCTTCATCAGCCCGGCGGATGGCGGCGAGGAAATCTTCGCGCACTTTTCGGCAATCGTCATGGAAGGGTTCAAGACCCTGAAGGAAGGCCAGGCCGTCGAATTCGACGTCATTCAAGGACCAAAAGGCAAGCAGGCCACGGGCATTCGCGCCCTCAGCAATGCGGCCTGACGATGGCGACCCGCCAGAAACCCGGCAGCATGCCGGGTTTTTTTTGCCTGCGGACAGCCAACACGCCGTGCCCGGCTGCCGGCTCAGTCGTCCAGCTGCCGGCGCAGCCAGTCGGTCGCCGCGCCGAATGAGCGGAAATCGTTGACGGAGCGAGCCTTGAGCGACAAACCGCTGTCGCCGCAGAGTTTGGTCAGTGAGCGCCCCGGCCCCAGTTCCAGCACCACACGCGCCCCTGATTCCACAAGGCCGTGCATGCAGTCCACCCAGCGAATCGGTTCAGCCACGGCGCGCGGCAGGGCCTCAAGGCAAGCCGCCTGATCCCAGCACCGGGCGCCATCCAGACCGCGCAGCACCGGGATCGACAGACGCTGCAGCGGCACCCTCGCCAAGTCGAGCCGAAAGGCTTCCGCGGCTGGCTGGAGCAATGGCGTATGTGATGGCACATGAACATCCAGCAGGCGTGTCCACGCACCCGCCGCCTTGAGTGCCTGCTCGGCCTGCAGCAACGCGGGACGTGACCCTGCCAGGACGGCGTGATCGGCATCGTTCACGATGGCGACAAAGACGTCCCGGCCTGCCTGCATCTGTTCCAGCAATACACCCCGCACAGCCAGCATGCCGCAGTCCGGCGGAGCGTACCGGTCCATGCAGGCTGCGCGCGACTGGACAACCTGTGCGGCCTGCTCCGGACTCCACGCACCGGCACAGCTCCAGGCGGACACTTCACCGACGCTGTAGCCGGCAAATGCCACGGGTTCGGGTACGTCGGGTGCAAGCGCGGCCCAGGTGGCACTCGCCAGGGCAACCAGTGCAGGCTGTGCATAGGCATTGCCGAACAGGTCGTCACCGCGCCGCGCATGTGCGACCAGGTCGACCGACAGGGCATCACTGAACCGCTCCAGCACCTCCCGCGCCCGTACATCGGCAACTGCCAGTTCGAACATGTCCGGAAACTGGCTCCCCTGCCCCGGACAGATGACGGCGAAATCCGGCATAACTGTTCAACCCTCGATGCGATGAACCAGCAGGCAGGCCGCCAGCAGATCGGCGCTGCCGCCGGGACTCAGGCGGCGGGCGCAGAAGGCCCGATGCAGCGCGATGGCGCGTGTTCGCCATGCTGGCACATGAACGCCTCCAGCGGCGAGGAACGCGCGTGCTTCGGTCTGGGCAAATGCCAGACCCGCCCCGCCCCCGCGGTGCAGAAGATTGGTATCGTCGAGCCGGGCTAGCAGGGCGAAGAATGCCTGCACGCGCGCTTGGTTGGCGGACAAGCCCGCAGCGAGCACCGAGCGGTATGCGGGCAAGGCGACCTCATAGAGTGACGGAAAGCCGCCAAGCGCCTCCGCCTTGGCACCACCGACACCATGCATCGCACTGGCCCGGCTGCCATGGCTAGCGGCGTCGCGCCGGTGACGAGCCAGATCATCGCCCCAGCACGCCTGCACGATTGCGCCCAGCGCAACGGTGTCGGTACCAGTGCCGGCCCCATGCTGTGCGCGAAAACCCGCCGCGGCTGCCAGCAGCCCGAGATTGAAGATGGCGCCGCGGTGCGTATTAATGCCATGTGTGGCCCGTAACATGTCAATCTCGGCCTCGATACCCAAACGCCGGAGCACGCCGAACGGTGCGCGTTCCGCTCCGGCCACGGCGATGCGGCTGAAGTAGTGCCGCAAGGCCAGCGTACTGCGCGCGAAAGTCGTCGCATCCATATCGACATGGCTGCCAGTATCGACGAGGCTGACCAACCCGGGCTTGGGATAGGTAATGACTTCCTCCTGCAGCGCCCGCACGGCAGCGTTGCGGATTGTTCGCGCATAGGCTGGAGGCGCCTCCCCCGGCACGGAGGCCGAACTCCGCGACCGTGGCAACACTTCAGAGGTCACGGCCGATGACGTCATG
This sequence comes from Imbroritus primus, assembly GCA_000272025.2. Lineage (GTDB taxonomy): Bacteria > Pseudomonadota > Gammaproteobacteria > Burkholderiales > Burkholderiaceae > Imbroritus > Imbroritus primus. The sequence goes on along the minus strand of AKCV02000026.1, from coordinate 158,386 downwards.
GCCGTAGCTCCGCTTGCGCCGCCGTATCCCACGTGGCCCACACTTCGGCACGCGACCGCAAGACCGGCCCCGCGTCCGTGCGCACGAGCAGCCTGGACGCCTCCCCGGCCAGTTCACGCCAATTGACCGTGGCGCCATCCGGCAAGCGGATTTCACCATCGAGCCGGAATGGCGCCACGGTCTCGCAGTGGACTAGTTGCGCGAGCCATTGGCACGCCTGGATACCATCGCACGGCGCCGCCAGTAAATCGAGGTCGGAATCAGCGTGCAGATAACCATCGCCAGCCGTGTGTTGCCAGAACGCCGAACCATACACGCCCAGCGGCATCCCCATGCCGGTAGCATAGTGGACCAGTTCACGGGCGACTGGCTGCATCGACATGGGCAATACCGGAAGCACCTCGCCCAGGGACAACGGCGGCGCCACGCGCTGCACGGCGGTCATGGGGACGCAACATGCGATCCGTGGACGCGTGCCGGCGACGGGAGGCAGCGCCAGCCCGAGTGGCATGCCGGTCAAGGCATCACCGGCCATGCGGCTGCGTCCGACGAGAGGGCGTCCGGCATTTACCCAGTCCAGCACCGCCTGCACTGCCCGGGCATCCGGACAGTTGCCGATCTCCGGTACCTCGAGCGTAGTCTCGAGCCAGATGCGGCTATGTCGTCGGGTACCGGAGTCCGTGGGCAGCATCACGGCGCGGCCAGCACATCCGCAATAACCTGCGCGGCATGTGTCCGCCCGCCGCGCTGTGCACCAAGCGTGGCGCGCAGATCGCCTGCGGGCGGTACCGCGAGCGCCTGCTGCAGCTGCATGGCGAGGTCGCCTTCCCAGGCCGCCTCGACCGCCCCCAGTCGCACATAGTTGCCAACCCCAGGACCGAAGATGGCCGAAGTACGGCACAAGTCCTGCAAGTCTTCGATGGGAATCTGCGTGATGCGCGACATGGCCGGCAAGGCCATTACGCGGATCTGCGCATCGGTGGCAGCATAAGTCCGATCGGCAATCATACCGAGCGACAGAAAACCGCCGCTGACCGCCTCGCCATAGACCAGGCACAGCAGCCGGTGCCCGCGCATGCGCGCGACCTCGAAACACTTCGCGAGATGCGCCAGGTAGCCGGCGTTGCCCAGCAATTCATCGCGCCGCGCCAGTTGCTGGCCCTGGGTATCGACCAGCATCAGGATCGGCCGCTCCGGATGGTGCTCGACAATCTCCAGCACGTGGCCAGCCAGCGCGAAGGCGAGGTCAACACCAATGCCGGCGCGGTTGCACGTGCCGACGACGGCGACCGGGCCGCGCGCCGTATCGCCCGTGCCGTGCACGAGGTCACCTTCCACACGGACGGCATGGCCCGCCGGGAAAAGCAGGTTGCAGAGACTCAGAACATCATGCATCGACACGCTCCCGGATCGCATCGGCCATTGCGACAAATGCCGCAGTATCCAGCATCGGCACGTCGGCCGGTTGTTCTACGCCAAGGGCAGACCAGATCTCGATGGCGTCCTGTGCCGCACCGAAACGTTGCAGACGACGCGCCAGCGCCTGATGCTCGCGCTGCACCGCCTCGAGCGTCAGCGCCACCGGCTGGTCGAGCAGCGCCGCGACGGCCTGGCGCAGTTCACCCATCGTGTCCGCGGCGAAACTGCCGGCCTCGCCGAGCAGGTAGCGATGCTTGCCACCCATGGTGCGCCACACCAGCGCCCGATCCATGGCATCGAATTCTTCCACGCCCTTCTGCGATTCGATGACCTCAGGCCCTGACACCGAATGCCGTCCTTCTTCCGTCATCACGATATGGTCGCAACATCGTGCGACGATACCCAGGCCACCATAGCAGCCATTGCCACCGGCGCACACCACGATCACCGGCACGCCAGCGGCACGGGCTTCAAACACTGCGCGCTGGATTTCGGAGATGGCGACCAGTCCTGCATTGGCTTCATGGAGCCGCACGCCGCCCGTATCCCACAGCAGCACCACGGCGTCTGGCTTGCGCTGCGCGGCGCGCTTGAGCAGGCCAGTCAGCTTGGCGCCATGGACCTCGCCGACGGAGCCGCCCATGAATGCCGGCTCCTGCGCCGCGAACAGCACCGTGCGGCCATTCAGCCGCGCGCTGCCGATCATCACGCCGTCATCGAACGCGACCGGCAAACCCAGCGTGCCGAGATGCGGGCTGACGACGCGTGCCTGCGGCGGCAGAATCTCCTGCACCGAGCCTGCATCGAAAAGACCGGCGACACGCTGGCGCGCCGTCGCCTCGTAGTAACTGCCCGCACCAATGCCAGGCTTGGTTGTACTTGCCTGCATGTCAGATTCCCAGGTCTTCGGCGGCCTGCGCCAGCCGCAGCGATACCACGGACGGCGTGGCACCTGCATCGTTGATCGTCACGAGCAGGTCGCCGACCCGACGCTGCTCGGCAAAATCGCGCAACACTGCCTGCCAGGTCGCGCCAAAGCCGCTGATCGACGTATCCACGATAAAGCGCACCATGCCGCCAAGCGGACGCGGCTCGATCAGGGCCTCCATGTTGCCGGATCCGACCACGCCGACCAGCGTCGGTGCGATGGTCCGAGCTGGTGCGAATGGCCCGAATTCGTATTCCAGATGTTCCATGGTCGTTACCAGTGACGAAAGCGTTTGGGCGGGTCGTACAGTCCGCCAGACCAGCGCACCAGATCCTTGATGGACTTCGCCGCCAGCAGGTCGCGCGTGGCCAGCCGGGCGTCGATGCCAAGATCCTCGGGCCGCTGGATGATGCCTTGGTCGCGCAAGTTCTCCACCGCTCTGCGGTCGCGCGCGAGACCGGCCGGGGTATAGCCGGCCACGCCGCGAATCGCCTGCTCGCGCTCGCGCAGAGTCGCGCAGCGATGCAGGTGGGCGATGCCTTCCTCGGTCACGAGGTGCGTCAGGTCATCGCCGTAGATCATCACCGGCGGCAGATCGAGATTGAAATCCTGCTGCAACTGCAATGCGTCCAGTTGCTCCACGAACGTGGGCTGCATCTTTTCGCGGAACGTCTCGACCATCTGCACGACCAGTTTGCGCCCGCGCGGCATGCGCGAGATGCCGCTCGCACTCTCCGCGCCAGCCTTCAGCCACGCATGGCTCGAATGCCGGCGGCCGCGCGATTCGCTGCCGAAATTCGGCGCGCCGCCAAAGCCGGCGATGCGGTTGAGCGTGGCGGTGGACGAGTTGCCTTCAAGGTCGATCTGCAGCGTCGAGCCGATGAACAGGTCGGCATAGTGCCCCGCCAGCTGGCAGAACGCGCGGTTCGAGCGCATCGAGCCATCCGGACCATTGAAGAACACATCGGAGCGCTGCTCGACATAGCGCTCCATGCCAAGCTCGGAACCAGCGCAGTGAATGCTCTTGACGAAACCCGACTCGATGGCGGGAATCAGCGTCGGGCATGGATTGACGCTCATGTATTCGCAGATCTTGCCGCGCAGTCCAAGCGACTCGGCATAGGTCGGCAGGATCAGTTCGATGGCCGCCGTGTCGAAGCCGATGCCATGGTTCAGGCGTCGCACCTCGTAGGGATCATAGATGCCCTTGATGACCATCATGGCCATCAGGATCTGGATCTCGCTGATCTGTGCCGGATCGCGCGTGAAGATGGGCTCGATGTAATGCGGCTTCGGCGCCTTTACCACGAACGACACCCAGTCGGCCGGTACGTCGACGCGCGGTACGCGCTCCACGATTTCGTTCACCTGGGCAATCACGATACCGCTCTTGAACGCGGTGCCCTCGACCACGGCTGGCGTATCTTCCGTGTTCGGTCCGGTGTACAGGTTACCCTCGGCATCGGCGCTCTGCGCCGCCACGAAGGCGACGCGCGGCGTCAGGTCGACAAAGTAGCGGCTGTAGAGCTCGAGGTAGGTGTGGATCGCCCCGACTTCGATCCGGCCGTCCTTGATGAGGCGCGCCATGCGCACACCTTGCTCGCCCGAATAGCAAAAGTCGAGCTTGCGGGCGATGCCGCGCTCGAACACATCAAGGTGCGAGGCCAGCGCGAGATTGGACTGCACGATATGCAGGTCATGTACACGCGCCGGATCCACCTGGGCCAGGCAGGCCGACAGGAAGTCGGCATGCTTCTGGTTATTGCCCTCGATGCAGACACGGTCGCCTGGTTGCAGCAGCGCTTCCAGCAACGGCACGACCTCACCGGCCGTGACATGTTTGCCGGAGGCCAGCGCGCCCACGCGCGCCAGGCGTTGCCGGCGGTCATCCGCCAGGGTGTTCCACTGGCGGGACATGGATGGGATCGTCAAGGTCATGCCCTATGCGTCAGGATTCCAGTGTGATGTTGGATTCGCGGATGACTGTACCCCACTTCTTCAGGTCGTCGCGCGTGATGTCCGCGACTTCCTTGGGGGTGCGCGGGCCGATCTCGTCATTGCCGAGCTTCGCCAGTTCTTCAATGACCTGTGGATCACGCATGATCTTCTGCAGCTCGGCCTGCATGCGGCTAGCTGCCGCCGCGGGAATACCGGCCGGCGCGACGAGCGTGAAACGCAGCGAAGCCTCGTAACCCGTCAAGCCCTGCTCCGCCAGCGTCGGTACATTGGGCAACGCCGCCGAACGTTTTTCGGAGGTCACGCCGAGCACACGCATCTTGCCTGACGCAATCAGGGGCAGTGCCGGGCCGATGGTCGCCATCATGATCGGGATCTGTCCACCCATCAGGTCGGTCAGCGCCGGCCCCGCACCGCGATAGGGAACGTGGCCCATCGTGACGCCCGCCTTGCGCTTGAACATTTCGCCGGCCAGATGATGCACCGAGCCGACACCCGAGCTGGCGTAGTTGTACTCGCCCGGCTTGGCCTTCTTGAGCAATGCGATCAGTTCGTCGAGCGTCTTGGCGGGAACATTCGGATTGACCACCAGCGCCAGCCCCGTCGAGCAGACGTAGGAGAGCGGCGTGAAGTCCTTGAGCGGATCGTAATTGAGGGTGCGCAGGTGCGGCATGATCGTCATCGGACCAGTATCGGTCAGGCCGATGGTGTAGCCGTCGTTGGTCGAGCGTGCTACCGAGTCTGCGCCGATGGAGGCGCCGGCGCCCGGCTTGTACTCATAGACGACCGGTTGCTTCAGTGCGGCTTCGAGGCGGCGGCCGACGATGCGCGCAGTGGCATCCGTGGCCCCGCCGGTCGCGTACCCGAGGATCAGCTTCACGGGCTTGGCGGGCCACACATCGGCCCGCGCCCCCGGAATGGCCAGCCAGGCGGCGCCAGCGCCGAGACAACTCAGTACTCTTCTCCGTTCCTGTTGCATTGCCCTGCCTCCTCACTCATGTAGTCATCTACTTTTTATATACTCATAATATATTAGATGCACACGAACAATTCCGGGGCCGTTCCTAGGGTAAACGACAGTCAAAAAGACAGGAACGGTCCTGCAGGGCGCCATGGCAGCCGTGCCTGCTCACATTGCGCAGGTTGTGTGAGGCGCGGCAACGCTCCGGATAGCGGAAGAAGCAGGACATGGGCGGGAAGCCGCTGGAGACAGCAGTACAGGAAACGATGAGGCGGCGCGCGATCCCGTATCGATAAAGCAGGGACGGCGAAGGCCCGCCCGTCCGTGCAGCACGATGTTCAGGCAGGTACGCCGAGAATGACGCTCGAGGCCTTGAACATGGCTGAAGCCGGCTTGCCCTCGGCGAGGCCGAGCGCGGTGCAGCTGTCGTTGGTGATGATGGCAGCGACTGCCGCGCCGCCCGGCAGCTCGATCACCACCTCGGTATTCACGGCGCCCGGCTGCACGCGGGTGACTTTGCCGGCCAGCTTGTTGCGAGCGGAGAAGCGCGCGCCTGCTTCGTCGGTGACGACAATGATGGACGACGACTTGATCAGCGCGAAGGCTTCCACGCCCGGCTTCAACCCGAGCGACTGCGTGCTGCCGCAGGTGACGATGGCGATGATGCGATGCCCGCCCAGCACCTCGAGTTCGATCTCATCATTCACTGCACCGGTCTTCACCGTGACAACCTTGCCGAAAAACTGGTTGCGCGCACTGGTTTTCATGCTCATTCTCCTGAGAAGCAGGTAGTCCTCCGTGATACCGGCTGCCTGGCCGCTGAGCTGTGTCACGAAGCGGCGGTGCTCCTGTTCGATCAGCCTGAAGTTTTCCACCAGCTGCTTGCCGCGCGCGGTGAGGACCGTGCCACCGCCGCCCTTACCGCCGGTCACCCGCTCGACCAGCGCCTCGCCAGCGAGCGAGTTCATGGCGTCGATGGCATCCCAGGCGGCCTTGTAGCTCATCTTCATGGCCTTGGCCGCGCCCGTGATAGAGCCAGTTTCCGCCACCAGCGCGAGCAGGCCGATGCGCCCCCTGCCCCCGAAATTTTCGCCACCCACGGTCATCCACACGGAGCCGTGCAGCTCGACCAGTTTGTCTTGCGCAGTCATCTGTCAGTCATCTCGTGCCTTGTCATCATCCGCAAAGCATAACGCGAAATGATCGCAGGCCGAGCAGCCGGGCGGACGCAACGCCGCATCTCCACGCGCCGCACCGAGCTCGGCAAAGAAGAAACGCTTCCAGCGCAGGTTTTGAGTGTTCTTGTGGTACAGGTCGGGAAAATAAGCGTGCAGCAGGCAAGAAACGTCTTCTCGCCCCTGCAGGCCGAGCTCTTCCCACAGGTGATGCTCGCCAAAACACGCGGCGGCCATGGCATGGGCCAGCCAGTCGGCGGCCTGCGCTTCCACGCCAGCCGCACGATGCTGCAAGAGCAGGCCAATCAGTGCCGGAAAATCCTTGGGCAGCACGGTGATGCTCGCAGATGTAGCGTCGGCAGGCGCTTCCGCAGGCTCCTGCATCACCTGCGGCCAGTAACGCCGGCGCATGGCTGCAACGGCCGGCGCCGGCAAACCCAGCGTGGCGGCAAATGCCGGCAACTGTCCATCTCCACCACGGCGCACGACACCCTGCAGTGCCCGCACGAGCAGCGCCTCGTTTGGAACAGGAGCATCGTGCGCGCGTGGGGATCTGGAACCGGTCATGCGAAGCCCGCCGCCCCCGTGACATGCAGAGGGCTCGCACTCGTTTCAGGAAGCGCTGCCGCACCGGCCGGATCGATGTTGCCTGCCGCGTCATCGGCAATACGGCCATCGCGCATGCGCAGCACTTTCTCGCCAAAGATCTCGGCATCCGCCGGATCATGCGTGATGAGCACCATCGGCACCTGCAGGCGGCGCTGCAGGTCGTCGAGTTCGCCGCGCATCACGGTGCGCAGCTCCGGATCGAGCGCGGCAAAGGGTTCGTCCAGTAACAGCGCGGCGGGCCGGGCAATCAGCGCGCGCGCCAGGGCCACGCGCTGGCGCTGCCCGCCGGAAAGCTCATCTGGCAGTTGATGGGCTGTCGGCTCGAGTTGAAAAGCCGCGAGCCAATAGTCCACCGCATCGCGGTGGTCACTGGCACGCGGATTGAACAGTCCGCGCTTGAGGCCGAAGGCAATGTTCTGGCGTACGCTCAGGTGCGGAAACAGGGCGTAGTCCTGGAACACATAAGCCACGTTGCGCAATTGCGGCTTGAGGTCGATCCCCGCCGCAGCGTCGAACAATGTCGTGTCATTCAGCCTGACGTGCCCGGCATCGGGGCGCATGAGTCCGGCAATCGCCTTGAGCGTCAAGCTCTTGCCCGATCCGGAGGCCCCCAGCAGCACGATGCGCTGGCTAGTGGAACGGAAACGCACGTCCAGATGGAATGTCCGCTTGCCGGAGCGCAGGGTCTTGCGGATATCGATATCGAGATGCATGCGTCGCCCTACGAGGAATGCGCGGTTTGATGCGCGATCCGCCCCGGCGCCAGACGGCCCGCGCCGAGCAGCAGCACGATGCACACGGCCGAGGTGACCAGCACCAGCATATTGGCCAGATCGTCCTGCCCGGCCTGCACGGCTTCATAGACAGCCACCGACAGCGTCTGCGTCTTGCCCGGAATGCTGCCGGCCACCATCAGCGTCGCGCCGAATTCGCCGAGCGCACGCGCAAAGGCCAGCAGCACGCCGGCCATGATGCCGCGCCAGGCAAGCGGCAAGGTCACGCGGCAGAAGATCGCCAGCTCGCCCGTGCCGAGCACGCGGGCCGCCTGCTCCAGTTGCGCGTCGACGGTTTCGAACGCCGCGCGCGCCGACTTGAGCACCAGCGGAAACGTGACCACCGCCGCGGCAATCGCCGCACCCTGCCACGTGAAGATGAGGCGGATGCCAAAGGTTTCGTTCAGCCACATGCCAAAGGTGCTGCGGCTACCCAGCAGGACCAGCAGATAGTAGCCAAGGACCGTGGGCGGCAACACCATCGGCAGCGTCATGACGGTATCGAGCAACTCCCGGCCCGGGAAACGCACGCGCGCGAGCAGAAAGCCCAGCGCCACGCCGGTTACCAGGGAAATCGCGGTGGCGCTGCCGGCCACTTTCAGCGAGAGCAGCAGCGCCGTCCAGGTTGCATCCATACGTCAGGGCACGCGCAGGTTCAGGGTTTCAGGAAGCCGTAGCGGGCCAGCACGGCCTGGCCATCGGCCGACATCACGTAGTCGATGAAGCGGGCGGCTTCCTGTGCATTGGCGCTGCTGGCCGTCCTGGCGATCGGATAGCTGATCACGGCCTTGAGCGGCACTGTAAAGGCAACCTTGACCTTGTCCTTCATCAGGGCGGCGTCGGTGTTGTAGACGAAACCCGCATCCACTTCGCCACGCGCCACGTAATCGAGAGACTGGCGCACGTTCTGCGTATTCACAGTCTTGGGCTGCATGGCTGTCCACAGATTGGCGGCTTCCAGCGCCTGCTGGGCATAGCGGCCCACCGGCACGCTCGCCGGCACGCCAATGGCCACTTTCTGCACCTCGGGCCGGTTCAGGTCCTCGAGTCTGGTGATCGCGTACTTGCTGTCCGTCGGCACGATCAGCACCAGCGCGTTGCGCACGAAATCGCGGCGGTCCGCAGCCGCAACCAGTTTTTCCTTCACGGCCCGATCCATGGTTTCCTGGTCGGCCGAGGCAAACACGTCGACCGGCGCACCCTTGGCCATCTGCTGCAGCAGCGCACCCGACGCACCAAAGTTCAGCAGCACCTTGGTTTGTGGATGCTTCGCTTCATACTGCTGGGCAATGTCCTTGAACGCGTTGGTCAGGCTGGCGGCAGCCGACACGGTGAGCTCGGCGGCAGCAACCGAACAGCTCAGGGCCATGAAGCCCAGGGACACCAGCAGCTTGCGGGATACGATCGACATGCAGACTCCTCCTTGCGATGCGCACATCGTAATATACAAGACGATATAACGCTAGAAAAACCTCGCGCTCACCGCAACCACCGGCAACGAAGACGTCAGGAAAATATTGACGGACACAGATGATCCTGTCCGAAATACTGTATATTCATACAGGATTAAGATCCCCGAACTGCCCCTCGTGACTTCCCTTCCGACCGCTCCCGAAACGCTGCATCCAGCGCTGTGGCGCGCCTCCCAACTGGCGCGGGGCAGCGTACGTACCCTCGATACAGGCTACCCGGCGCTGTCGGCGGAACTGCCCGGCCAGGGCTGGCCCATCGGGCAATTGATCGAGCTGTTGGCGGTCCGCCCCGGGCTCGGCGAACTGCGTCTGTTGCGCCCCGCCCTGCTCGCAGCGGCTAGCCGGCCGGTCGTCTTCCTGGCGCCGCCACATCTGCCGCATGCCACGGCCCTGGCCGGCTGGGGACTGCCCCCAGAACGGCTGCTGTGGCTACGCCCCCAGCATCCTGCTCACGCCTGCTGGGCCGCCGAACAGATCCTGCGTGCCGGCACTTGCGGCGCACTGCTCTTCTGGCACACCCGCATGCGCAGCGACCAGTTGCGCCGGCTGCATCTGGCCGCCCAGTCGGGCGAGACCCTGTTCTGCCTGATGCGCCCCGCCGATGCCGCGCGCACCGCCTCCCCTGCCCCGCTGCGCCTGCAGCTCGATAGCACGGCGCAGGGACTTGCCATCCTTTTTCTCAAGCGGCGCGGGCCGCCACGCGACACGCCGCTGTCGCTGGCCCTGCAGCCGCTGCCCATCCTGCGTCACCGCCATGTCACCCCTGTGGATCTGCCTGCGCCTGCCCCGCTTGCCGCTGGAAGTCTTCCGGCCGCGCTGGTGTCCTGAACTGCCTGTGGCCGTGCTGGATGGCGGACAGGTCTGCGTGGCTTCCGCATCTGCACACCAGGCGGGCGTACAGCCGCACATGCGTCGCGGCGGCGTGCTCGCGGTCGCACCCCGGACGCTGCTCTACACGCGTGCGCCCGAGCAGGAGGAAGCACTGCGCGAACGCGTGGCGATGGCGCTGCTGCAATTCACGCCATGCGTCGCCACGGCGCTGGACGAGGCCGTGCTGCTGGAGGTTTCGGGCAGCCTGCGCCTGTTCGGCGGGATGCGCGCGCTGTGCCGCCTCGTCCGCCAGACTGCGCAGCAACTTGGCTGCAGCACCGTGCTGAGCTGCGCACCGACCGCGCATGGCGCCTGGCTGCTGGCACGCGGCGGGCATGGCACACGCCGCACCGTGCGGCTGACGCGACTCCACGCCCGGCTGGATACCTTGCCGACCGGCGTCTTGCCCGAAGCCGGGCCGGAACAGGCATGGCTGGCCGGACTCGGCTGCCGCACGCTCGGCGCGCTGCGCCGCCTGCCGCGCGCAGGCCTGCGGCGGCGCTGCGGACCTGCCATGCTGGACGCACTCGATCGCGCCTATGGCGATACGCCGGCCCTGCTCGACTGGCTGGAAGCCCCGCCGACATTCCATGCCCGCGCCGAATTGCCCGATCGCATGACCCACGCCGAACATGCCCAGCATGCAGCCGACGGCCTGCTGGCCCAGATGCTCGGGTGGTTGCAGGTTCACCAGTATGCCGTCACGCATTACACCCTGTACCTCGAGCACGAACGCGGCCGGCAGGCCATTGCGCCGACCGCGCTCGAGATCGCGCTGGCCGAGCCGACATGGCAGCATGCCCACCTGACACGGCTGCTGCGCGAGCGGCTGGCCAAGCTCGTGCTGACAGCGCCCATCCTGGCCGTCGGCCTCTCGGTCACGCAGGTCCAGGCCCGCGCGCCGCTTAGCGAAACGCTGTTCCCCGAGCCCGGCGGCACCGCGCAGGATCATGCGCGGCTGCTCGAACTGCTGGCCGCCCGCCTCGGTCCTGAGCATGTGCTGCGCGCCCGGCCGCAAGCCGATCACCGTCCCGAGCGCGCCAATCATTGGGAGCCGGCTACCCTGGCTGTGCCACGTTCCGCACGTCCAGCCTCGCATCCAACCACAGCGCCACCCTTGCCTCGCCCGGCATGGCTGCTCGATGCGCCAATCCCCCTGGCAGTCCACGGCCATGCGCCGCACTACGGCACGCCCTTGCGCCTGATGTCGCCGCCCGAGCGCATCGAAAGCGGCTGGTGGGATGGCGATACCGTGATGCGCGACTACTACGTCGCCATGGATGACGGCCACGCGTGCTACTGGATCTACCGCGAACGCCGCAGCAGCCAGGACCATGCGCCGGCACGCTGGTATCTGCATGGCCTGTTCGGATAAATGCCATGGACGTCCTTCCACCACCGATTCCATCGAACACGTCGACGGCAGCACCTGCCCTGCCACCGTATGCCGAACTGGTCTGCCGTTCGAACTTTTCTTTTCTGCATGGCGCCTCGCATGCCGACGAGCTGGTCGCACGCGCCAGCCGCCTTGGCTACAGCGCACTGGCGATTGCCGACGAGTGCTCGCTTTCCGGCATCGTGCGTGCCCACGCCGCCGCCAAGGAACACGGGCTCAAGCTGCTGGTCGGTGCGCGCTTCCGCTTGAGCAGCGATGGCGCCGCAGCCGGCGCCGCCTTCGTCGTGCTGGCCCGCAATTTCGCAGGCTATGGTCATCTCTGTGAATTGATTACCTTGGCGCGCGGCCGTGCGCCGAAAGGCGAGTATCACCTGACGGCGCGCGACCTCGACAGCCCTGCCGCATCCCATGCCCATCTGCGCGGTCTGCCCGATTGCCTGGTGATCTACCAGCCCGAACATGCCTCGCCGGAAGACGTGCTGCAGGCCCATGCCGCATGGATGTCCGCCACCTTTCCCGGCCGTGCCTGGATCGGACTGACACTACTGCTAAACGCTACCGATGACCTGCATCGCGCCCAGGTGGAAGCTGCAGCCCAGGCACATCGGCTGCGCGTGGTCGCCACGGGCGATGTGCTGATGCATGCGCGCTCGCGCAAACCCCTGCTCGATGTTATGACGGCCATGCGCATCGGCAAGCCCGTGGCCGAGTGCGGCTATGCGCTCGCCGCCAATGCCGAGCAGCATCTGCGCACGCGCCTGCGGCTGGCCAATCTCTACAGCGCGCGGCTGATGGCTGAGTCGACGCATATTGCCAACCTATGCACGTTCTCGATGGACGAGATCCGCATGCACTATCGCTACCCGGAGGAAGATGTACCAGCCGGCATGACCGCCGCACAGTACCTGCGCCAGGAAACCTATGCCGGCGCAGCCCGGCGCTTTCCCGATGGCATCCCTGAGAAGGTCCGCAAGCAGCTCGACGCAGAACTGGCACTGATCGAAGAGATGCAATATGAGGCGTACTTCCTGACGGTGTACGAACTGGTGCGGTTTGCCCGTCAGGAAAACATTCTCTGCCAGGGCCGCGGCTCGGCCGCCAACTCCGCCGTGTGCTACTGCCTCGGTGTCACCGAAGTCGATCCGGCACGCGAGAACCTGCTGTTCGGCCGCTTCCTCTCCAAGGAGCGCGGCGAACCGCCGGACATCGACGTCGATTTCGAACACCAGCGTCGTGAAGAGGTGATTCAGTACATCTACACAAGATACGGCCGCCACCGCGCGGCGCTTGCCGCCGCCATCTCCACTTTCCGTCCACGCGGGGCCTTGCGTGAAACCGGCAAGGCGCTCGGCGTGGATGCATCGATCATCGACCGCGTAGCGCGCAGCCATCACTGGTTCGACAGCCGTACCGACCTGTTGCAACGCTTTGCAGAAAGCGGCCTTGACATCGACAGCCCACTGATCCAGCGCTGGGCCCAGATGGCGGCGCAACTGGTGCGGTTTCCGCGCCACCTGTCGCAGCATTCCGGCGGCTTTGTCATCGCACGCGACCAGCTCTCCCGACTCGTGCCCATCGAGAATGCGGCCATGCCGGACCGCAGCGTGATCCAGTGGGACAAGGACGATCTCGAAGCACTCGGCCTGCTCAAGGTCGATGTGCTCGCGCTGGGCATGCTCACAGCCTTGCGGCGTGCGCTGCATCTCATCTCGGCCTGGCGTGGCCAGCCGTTCGGCATGCAGGATATTCCGAAGGAAGATCCCGCCACCTACACCATGATCAGCAAGGCCGACACCATCGGCGTGTTCCAGATCGAATCGCGCGCGCAGATGACGATGCTGCCGCGCCTGAGGCCCGAACGCTTCTACGACCTGGTCATCGAAGTGGCCATCGTGCGCCCTGGTCCGATCCAGGGCGGCATGGTGCATCCGTATCTGCGGCGGCGGCAAGGACTCGAGCCGATCTCTTACCCGCGTCCGGAAATCGCGGAAATCCTGACGCGCACCAAGGGCGTCCCGATCTTCCAGGAACAGGCCATGCAGATTGCCATGGTGGCGGCCGGCTACTCGGCGGGCGAAGCCGACGAGCTGCGCCGCGCCATGGCTGCGTGGAAACGCAAGGGCGGCATGGATCCGCATCGCGAGCGACTGATCTCGGGCATGCTCAACAACGGATATCCGCAAGAATTCGCCGAGAACCTCTACCGCCAGATCCAGGGCTTCGGCGACTACGGTTTCCCGGAGAGCCACGCTGCCAGCTTTGCCCTGCTGGTCTACAGCAGCGCCTGGATCAAGCGCCATGAGCCGGAGGCCTTTCTCTGCGCCCTGCTCAACAGCCAGCCGATGGGGTTCTATAGTCCGTCGCAACTGATCCAGGATGCAAGGCACCACGACGTGATCGTGCATGGTGTCGATATCCGCCACAGTGACTGGGACAGCACGCTCGAACCTCTGGCCGGCACCTCGCGCCCCGCGGTCCGCCTCGGCTTCTCGCGCCTGCAAGGCATGCGGCAGGACAGTGCTGAACGCATCGTCTCTGCACGTGCCGTCCGCGCCTTTGACAACGCACGCGATCTCGCGCGCCGCGCCAGGCTCGACAGCCACGACCTGCGTGTGCTGGCTGCCGGCAATGCGCTGGAACCGCTGGCCGGCCATCGCCGCAGCGCACTGTGGGAAGCGTCCGGTGCCATGCCCGATACCGATCTGCTGCACGTCACCGACCTGCGCGAAGAAACGCCGCAACTCGCCACCCCGACGGAAGCCGATGAGATCATCGACGATTACCACACGATGCATCTCACACTGCGCCGTCATCCGCTCGCCCTGTTGCGTCCCTTGCTCACGCAGCGGCGCTTCGCCACGGCCGCGACGCTGGCCGGCTATCGCGACGGGCAGCTGGCGCGGGCCTGCGGCATGGTGACGATGCGCCAGCGCCCGCAGACCGCCAAGGGCGTCATCTTCATGACGCTCGAGGACGAGACCGGTTCGGTGAATGTAGTGATCTGGCCGAAGGTGCTCGAACGCCAGCGTCAGGAAGTACTGGGCGCGGGCCTGGTCGGCATCTATGGCAAATGGCAGAGCCACGACAATGTACGCCATCTCGTAGCCCAGTATCTGGTCGACCTGTCACCGCTGCTCGGCAGGATCACCGTCATGAGCCGCGATTTCCACTGACTGGCTCGACATGAAAAAACCCCGGCGGTGCCATGCATCGGCCGGGGTTATTCTGCGTGGTCACGCCGACGTGCCGGTGTGACCGTACGGATCGATTCACTCCACCGTGGCACCCGATTGCTCGACGATCGACTTCCACTGGTGGTATTCGGTCTTGACCAACGCCGCGAACTGCTCAGGCTTCATCGCCTTGGGCTCCGCACCCTGCTCCTGGATCGCCTTGGCGACCGCCGGGCTGGCCAGCAGCTTGTTCACCTCGCCATTGATGCGCGTGACGATGGCCTGCGGCGTCTTGGCCGGCGCAAACAGGCCATACCAGGTGCTGACATCCACCTGCTTGTAACCCAGCTCGGCAACCGCCGGCACATCGGGCAGCGAAGAACTGCGCTTGGCCGAGGTCACCGCCAGCGCGCGCATCTTGCCCGCCTTGATCTGCGCCAGCGCCGACGGCACCGATGCCACCAGCAGATCGACGTTGCCCGACAGCGCATCCATCATCGCCGCATTCGATCCCTTGTACGGCACGTGGCGCAGCTTGATGCCCGCCGCCTTGCTGAGGATCTCCGCCGCGAGGTGAATCGTGGTGCCATTGCCGGGCGAACCATACGTAATCGTATCCGGCGCCTTGCGCGCGGCGGCGATCACTTCCTTCATCGTCTTGAAGCGCGAGTCCGTGCGCGTCACGATCACCACCGGCGTGTAGGCAACATGCGCAATCGCCACCAGATCGCGCGTGGGATCGTAGCTCACCGACTTGTACAACCACGGACCAACCACGAGGTTGTCCTTCTGCCCCATCACCAGGTCGTAGCCGGTCGGCGCGGCACGCACCGCCTCGGCGATGCCGATCGTGCCGCCCGCACCCGGACGGTTATCCGGCACCAGGGTCCACTTGGTAGCCTGCGACAGCTCGTTACCGATCAGGCGCGACAGAATATCCGTGCCGCCGCCTGGCGGAAACGGCACGATCAGGCGGATCGGCTTTTCCGGCCACGCCGCCTGGGCCTGCACCGGGCCGGCCGCAACGGCACACAACGCCGTCAAAAGAGTCAACAGGGTCTTGATCAAGATCGTTCTCCAGACAGTGATGCCACGAGATGCATCACCAAAAAACAAGGCACTGGCCACCATGCCGGCCACCAGCGCAGCGCGCCCACCTGCGCGCAAGGGCCGTATTATAAAGCGCGCGCCTGCACAGTCTGCGCGCTTGGCCCACCAGGATCAGGCATCAGTCCCGCGGGGCACGCCGCCACTCCCATGGCGCAACCGGATCGGGCGCGGACCATAGACCACGCCGGCTCGCCTGCGCCTCCGCCTGCAGCGCCGGATACCCCGGGAAGTCCCGCGCATACTGCGGATACACCCACGCCATGCCCGCCTCCAGCTGGCTGCTACCGGCATCCTTGCCCTGGCAGCGCACCACGCCCACGCTGCGACCATACCGATCCCGCGACAACACCAGGATCTCCGCCTGCTGCCGGAAACACAGCGTCGCCAGCGCCTGCCGCGAACGCGCCCCATACGGCTGCCGACGCTCCGGCGCATCGATGGCGGCGATGCGCACCTTGAGCTGCTGATGATTGGAGGTCAGGGCGGTAAGCGTATCGCCATCGCTGATGGCGATGACGGTGGCGAGAAGAGCAGCGGTAATCGTCATGGAGGAAGAACGGACAGTGGCCTGTGCATGCAGCCATGGGCCACATCAAAGAAAAAACCCCGGAGATCTGTGATCTACCGGGGTTCACAGCTTGTCACGGGACGTGACGCAGACCGATGACTATCGCTACAAGCAGGACAGAGAAAGGCACGGGTCAATGGAACATGCGCTTTTCTTGCGGTTGCGCGTCTTCAAGGATTGCAATGATAGCGAATAAACCAGCGGTCGTAAGCGTGAGCTTGCTAGATGTAAGCAAACCGTTGAGGAGGGTCGTGGACGCAACTGAAAAGACCATGATCAACAGTGGGAAGAGCGAAGCCCCATTCGCGAAGTCTAAGCAAGAATGCTTTGATAGCAGCTTGCAAGGGCCTTCATGCGGCTTCAGAAGCCAGCGGTAGACAACAAAAATGGCTCCTGTTACGCAGGAGCCAATGTCTACCCAGTTCCCATCAATGGGAATACCGAGAATCGTGTATCCCATCCTGCTTAGATGATATGGAGTACCTTGACTACAGCAAGAAGAGCGCCAGCGCTAGCGCCGAGCGTACGTGGGTCGAAGCTCAGATCGAGCCCACCAAAGAAGAGACCGGTGAGTACGGATCCAAGCAATGCGAAACCAGCAATGATTCGAAGTTTGTGCAGCACCTTGCTCATTTCTTCTCCCCAGTAAGGTAGAGCTTCCTTACGCCTTACTTTTCTTAACCGCGTTTGATGCGTTTGTGCGTAAATTGTACATGACAGGGCAATCAAATACCGCTAGCAATGCGACATGTGACAATGATTCACGCAGAGAGAAGTGTGCAACAGGTCACGCAGTAGCGCCGCATGGGTTAGCGTGACTTGGCAAAGCCCCGGTAGCGTAGCCACAGAGCCCAATCGCGCCCATGAATATCAAAAACGTAGCTTGCCGCTAGACTCAGTGAGCGCGCCATATATGCCGCCAGCCAGCCGATTAACCAGAGCACGCCGATTGCTTTGAAAGTTGCGCCAACTCTCTTTAGGCCTTCATGCACATTGACAGTCTTGCAGCCGCCCACAGCTCCCTCTAAATTCTGCTTTTGTTCAACCCGCAAGAGCATCAAGGAACGATAGCAAATTCACCACTGGCGGAGATCAGCCTCTCGATTTCTATTTTGTTTTCAGCTGGCAATATGCCCGTGTCTAAGCGCCGCCTTCACCTAACACCCTAACTCCGCTATCTTTTGCCCCGCCCTATGCACCGCTGCATTGGCACGCTCCATTTGCCGCACGTCCTTTCCCCTTACCGCGGAATCAGCCCACTTCCGGGCACTATCATAGGACTGCTTATGCGCGCGGCACTCCATGCTGTGCAGTGCGGATTTGATTTGCGGCGTGACATGCGGATGCGAATCCCGTAAGTATCGTTCCTTCGCAATCTGCTGGCCTGAGACTACAGCCCTCTCAGTAACCTGCCCTTCGGCGCACGGTGCGTCCTGCAGCGTTACCTTCCCGGCTGGCGTACGGCACTGGTAGATAGTTTGGGCCTGTGCGCTCATTGGGAATGTCAGCCAAAGAAGCATCGAGAGTCGTATCGAGTTCAACATTCATCCCTAACTTTTCTCAGACTCGAGGTCATGATGATTTTTGTGTGGGACCTCATCCCATGCCGGGATGAGTGCGCCTAATTGAATACGTACAACACAATATACCGTAGAGTACCGGCGGTGCCCACCACCCCGCGCATCGCCATGTCGCTTCGCTCAGCTGGAGATTTTTTCAAACACCTTATTGACGCTGTACGGTCTGACCTCCACAGAATAGCCAACAGTTCGAATGGAGAAATCTCTTTTGAGGAACTTCAGACCGAAACATGGATTGCGGCTACTGAGTTGTCCAACAACCAGACGCAGACTCCAGAACCCACTGATGAAGGATTTCGCAACCAAATTTTGCGGCGGTTATGGAAGAAATTCGGACGCTTTGCTGATCGACATCTCAAGCTCGCATATCGGCTAGATGATCAGCATGAAACCGAGGATGGCGTTATGGAAAACAGAATCGCTGCTTCTCTACAAGCACCGACAAGCCTCGAGCCAGAAGAGATACTAATGGCCAGAGAGGCACTACTAGAGACAAATGAGGAAACCCGCCTACAGGGACAATTTGCCGAAGCCGTCGCGTATGTGCGCGTAGCGGACCACTTCAGACGAGACTGGGCTTTGATGGCGCTTCACCTAGCCATCGCAGACTGCACATTACAAGAACGTATGCGACGCGCCCGACGATCTGTAGAGATTCAACCATCCCTGTTCGATGGTATCGAATCCATTCCCCAAAGCTTTATGCCACCAAAACGCCTTCGGGCACGACCGCTACCGCCACCACGCGCTGTCTGGCGAGCGATGATGATCACCTTCGTTCGCAACCAGGTACGGCTGTTTCCTGGGGCATGGATCCCGTTAAGACTCCTACGCTGAGCCACTACTCCAAGCCGGCAATTGATGTAGCGCGAAGACTTCTCTCAAAACGGGGAACAGGTTTTTCGATCTCCTGAACCCATCAAAGAAAAACCCCGGAGATCTTTGATCTACCGGGGTTCACAGCTTTGTCACGGGACGTGACGCAGCAGTATTACATATTGTCGATCATCACCTGACCGAAGCCCGAGCACGACACTTGCGTCGCGCCTTCCAGCAGGCGGGCGAAGTCATACGTGACCTTCTTCGACAGGATCGACTTTTCCATCGACGCGATGATGACGTCGGCGGCTTCGGTCCAGCCCATGTGGCGGAGCATCATTTCGGCCGAGAGGATTTCCGAACCCGGGTTCACGTAGTCCTTGCCGGCGTACTTCGGTGCCGTGCCGTGCGTGGCTTCGAACATGGCCACGGAGTCGGACAGGTTGGCGCCCGGGGCGATGCCGATACCGCCGACCTGTGCGGCCAGGGCGTCGGAGACGTAGTCGCCGTTCAGGTTCAGCGTGGCGATCACCGAGTATTCGGCCGGGCGCAGCAGGATCTGCTGCAGGAACGCGTCAGCGATGGCGTCCTTGACGATGATGTCCTTGCCGGTCTTCGGGTTCTTGAATTTGCACCACGGGCCGCCGTCGATCAGCTCGGCGCCGAACTCCTTCTGGGCCAGTTCGTAGCCCCAGTCACGGAAGCCACCTTCGGTGAACTTCATGATGTTGCCCTTGTGCACCAGCGTCACCGACGGCTTGTCGTTGTCGATGGCGTACTGGATGGCCTTGCGCACGAGACGGGTGGTGCCTTCCTTCGAAACCGGCTTGACGCCGATGCCCGAGGTGCCCGGGAAACGGATCTTCTTGACGCCCATTTCGGTCTGCAGGAAGTTGATCAGTTTCTTGGCCTGCTCCGACTCGGCTTCCCATTCGATGCCGGCGTAGATGTCTTCCGAGTTTTCGCGGAAGATGACCATGTCGGTCTTCTCCGGCTCACGCACCGGCGAAGGCACGCCCTTGAAGTAACGCACGGGGCGCAGGCAGACGTACAGGTCGAGTTCCTGGCGCAGGGCCACGTTCAGCGAGCGGATGCCACCGCCGACCGGGGTCGTGAGCGGACCCTTGATCGAGACGACGTAGTCCTTCAGCACTTGCAGGGTTTCTTCCGGCAGCCACACGTCCGGGCCGTAGACCTTGGTCGACTTTTCGCCGGCGTAGATTTCCATCCAGCTGATCTTGCGCTTGCCAGCGTAGGCTTTTTGCACTGCGGCGTCGACGACCTTGATCATGACCGGCGTGATGTCGAACCCGGTACCGTCACCCTCGATGTAGGGGATGATGGGATTGTCGGGAACATTGAGCGAGAAATCCGGATTGACCGTGATCTTTTCGCCGGCCGGTACCTTGATGTGCTGATACATGACGTCTCCAGTGCGGAACGGGGGGTTAAACGATCGCCGCGGTTCGTGACCGGGCGATTGGCATGACAGGTATGCATTGTAGCGAGGCGGCCGGGTTCCTAAAACATCCGCAGGCCGCTTTCGCCTCACTCTTATATAAGACACAAGAGTAATTTCACATTATGCAGCAAAATTTCATGATTCGCCATCTCTCTTGCATTCCGCATCGTTGGCGAATTTGCGTTTTCCAGGGGCTGGCGGCGATACTGCAGGCCTCGCGCACGCCAGGCGCGTTCCGCGTCCCGGCCAGCCCGGAAAGCCTGGTGCATTCCAACCGTTGTTATCCTGCCAGTGATCCCCTCCCATGCGTTTGATCGCGCTCAACAAACCGTTTGGCGTGATGTGCCAGTTTTCGGCACATCCGTCCCGTCCTACGCTGGCCGACTATGTGCCGGTACCGGCCGTTTACCCGGCCGGCCGCCTCGATGCCGACAGCGAAGGCCTGGTCCTGCTGACGGACGATGGGGCACTGCAGGCGCGCGTCAGCGAACCGCGCCACAAGCTGCCCAAGACCTACCTGGCGCAGGTCGAGCATCTGCCGGGGCCGGAAGCGCTGGCGATCCTGCGGCGCGGTGTGGATCTTGGGGATTTCGTGACGCAGCCTGCACATGCGCGAGCGATAGACGAACCCGCCTGGCTATGGCCAAGGACGCCGCCCATCCGCCATCGCGCCGCTATCCCCACCCAATGGGTGGAACTGATCATCAGCGAAGGCAAGAACCGGCAGGTCCGGCGCATGACGGCGGCCGTGGGCCACCCCACCCTGCGCCTGGTCCGCACGCAGATCGGCCCGATCGACTTGCTGGCACTGGGTCTTGCGCCCGGTGCATGGTGTGAAGTGGACCCGGTGTGCCTGGGTGGGCGACAGTCTCGTACGCGCAAATATCGCTAGCTACCCGTATTCCGAAAGAAATCTGTCAACGGGCTGGCGCGCTATCCGTTCTTGGAGGCAGATGCTCCATGTGCGAGCGTCTCTTACCTCAAAGGATCTGACATGAACAAGTTGCTGACTGTGTTGATTGCTGGCCTTTTCTCGGCAGGCGCCTATGCGCAGGCAACGCCGGCTACCCCTGCGACACCCGCTGCTCCCGCCGTTCACGTGACGCCGCCGGTGGCCGGCGCGCCGACCGTGAAAGTCACTCCGGCAACCCCCGCTGTCGCGGCTACCCCGGCCATGCCTGCCGGCAAGACCATGACCTCCGGAACGCATGCCACGAAGAAGGCAACGACCCACAAGAAGCACGCGAAGAAGGCACACAAGAAGATGTCGAAGGAAATGCAGAAAGCAGCATCGTAACCCGTTGCTCTTCCTCGCAAGCTGACCTCATCGCAGGGCTGGCACAGTCATGTGCCGCCCGAGGACATCCCGCGCCGGCCTATCGTCGGCCGGGCATGTCCGGGCATGCGGCATAATGCGGTGCATGGTCTTTCGTCCGGGCTGTTCACCCTCTAGCGAGTCCCGCATGCCACACGTTTTTTCTTTCCGCCAGATACTCCGCGCTACCGGCCTCTCGGTAGTCCTTGCGACGCTGGCCGCCTGTGCGGCAAACGCCGTCCTGCCGGCACCAGCGCATGCCGCCCCGCCCACGCGGGTCGTGCAGCTTAACGCCGGCATGCACCTGATCCACGCTGAACTGGCCGATACGCCGGACACGCGCCAACAGGGCCTGATGCATCGCGAATCGCTACGCCCGAACAGCGGCATGCTGTTCGTCTTCGAGGAAAAAGCCGGCCACTGTTTCTGGATGAAGAACACGCCGCTGCCGCTGACAATTGCCTTCCTCGCCGATCACGGCACCATCGTCAATCTGGCCGACATGCAACCGCGCTCGGAACAGAACCACTGCCCGCGCGCAGCCGTCCGCTATGCGCTAGAGATGCCGCAGGGCTGGTTCCGCGAGCGCGGCATTACTGCGGGCGCGACCATCGGCGGCCCGCCCCAGCCGCGTTGAGCGGCCTGCAGCCTCCCTGCACCGAACGCTGAATCAGGCAGCAGCCGCAGTGCCGGCGGATGCGGGCAACAGCGGAACTGACGCTGCGGCCTCGGTCACCTGACCCGGCACTTGCGGGCTGCGATGCGCGGCATGTTTCCCCGCTCCCGAGGCACGTGCGCCAGTTACCGTGCTCCTGACACGGAACACCGACACCACCTCTGTCAGACGCTGCGCCTGTTCTTCAAGCGATTCCGCGGCCGCCGCGGCCTCTTCGACCAGCGCCGCGTTCTGCTGCGTCACCTCGTCCATCTGCGACACGGCCTGATTGACCTGCTCGATGCCCGAACTCTGTTCTTCGGACGCCGCGCTGATCTCGCCCATGATGTCGGCCACACGCTTCACCGCCTCGACGATCTCGCCCATCGTACGGCCCGCCTGATCGACCAGCTCGCTACCATTTTCGACGCGGTCCACGGAATCGGTAATCAAGGCCTTGATTTCCTTGGCCGCTTCCGCGCTGCGCTGCGCCAGGCTGCGCACCTCGCCCGCCACCACCGCGAAGCCTCGGCCTTGCTCGCCAGCGCGTGCCGCCTCCACGGCAGCATTCAGCGCCAGGATGTTGGTCTGGAAGGCAATACCTTCGATTACGCCGATGATGTCCACGATCTTGCGGCTACTGTCATTGATCTCAGCCATGGTACCGACGACTTGCTGCACCACGTCACCGCCCTTGCTGGCAATGCCCGACGCACTGGCAGCCAGCGTGCTGGCCTGGCGTGCATTGTCGGCGTTCTGACGCACGATGCTTGTCAGCTCTTCCATGCTCGATGCCGTTTCCTCGAGCGACGACGCCTGTTCTTCGGTACGCTGTGACAGGTCGGTATTGCCCGCGACGATCTGTTGTGTCGCCACACCGATCGATGCCGTTCCATCGCGCACCTGTTCGACAATCCCCGCAAGACTCTGCTGGGTACGTGACAGCGCACCGAGCAGGCGACCCATCTCCGTGCGCGGCCCGGCTTCGACGACGATGTTGGTCGTCAGGTCACCCGCCGCGATCCGGTCGAAATGACCAATCGCAGCATCGAGCGGACGGCCAATGGCCCGCAGCAGAAAAATGGAGCTGATGACACTGACCACCAGGCCAAACGCCAGCAGACCAAGGTTGAGCAGGCGCAGCTGCTCATAGCGCGACTGCGACGCCTGGAATGCCGCCACCGCCAGGTCCATCTGGTGCTTATTGAGCTTCTCCAATGCCGCATTCACCGGGCGATACAGCACCGGCATGGTCTCGACCGCCAGACGCAGCGACTGTTCCCGGTCGCCGGCCGCCAGTGCCGTCATCAGAGCGTTGGCGCCCTGCTCCAGAAACACCGCACGCAGGCGCGTGACATCTTCAGCCAGCGCCTTCTCTGTCGCCGCCTGGGGCAGCTTCATGTAGTTCAGCCAGTTCTTGTCCGCGTCCTTGAAGAACATGCGGGCGCGGTCGAGCACACTGTTCATGTCACCCGACTCGCCGACCGTCATCACGCCCCGGTCGAGCGTGAGGCGGCCGCGCTGCAGGTTGATATCGGCCCCTGCCAGTTCGGTCATTGAGGCCAGCTGATTGGACTGCATTTCCTGCAGGGCATCGTTGCCGGCGTTCATACCGACGAGGCCAGCGCCAGCTACGATGATCAATAAAACGCTGCTGAGCAGCATGAGAGCGATGAGTCGCGCCCTGATAGTGAGGTTACTCAAGTGATATCTCCTGCTGCCGACAGCGCGGTGCGGCTTGTTAAAGTAGTAGTAAGCAGTGCTGCCACTCTTAACGGACGCCGATCGGGAAACTTGAGGCAGGAGAGGGAGAAATATGTCGGGCAGATGATGGCATGCGGCATCAATTCAACCGACTCGCCGGGCACGGCGCATGCGCGGATGCCGCGGACAATGCGGCCAAGACCAGGGAAGAAACAGGGCATCCGCCATGGCGCGGATGATGACGATTGGAAAAGGGGAAATGCAGGCGCCAGGGACATGGCAACCATCTGGAGCCAGACTCGGACCTGGGCAACGCCAAGGTCCGAGGCACCATGCAAGGTGAGGCAAGTAGCCCAAGAAGCTCGCCTCCCCTCACACTACAGCGAACTCAGCCGGCGAAATTCTTGCCCACGAATTCCCAGTTGACCAGCTTCCAGAAGCCTTCGACGTACTTCGGACGGGCGTTGCGGTAGTCGATGTAGTAGGCGTGTTCCCACACGTCGCAGGTCAGCAGCGGCTTGGCGTCGGTGGTCAGCGGCGTGGCGGCGTTGGAGGTGGAGACGAGGTCGAGCGAGCCGTCGGCCTTCTTCACGAGCCAGGCCCAGCCGGAACCGAAGGTGCCGACGGCGACCTTGGTGAACTCTTCCTGGAACTTGGCGAACGAACCCCACTTGGCGTTGATGGCGTCGGCCAGCGCGCCGGTCGGCTCACCGCCGCCCTTGGGCGACAGGCCATTCCAGT
Source organism: Imbroritus primus (assembly GCA_000272025.2). GTDB lineage: Bacteria > Pseudomonadota > Gammaproteobacteria > Burkholderiales > Burkholderiaceae > Imbroritus > Imbroritus primus. The sequence goes on along the minus strand of AKCV02000026.1, from coordinate 133,700 downwards.
AGAAGGTGTGGTTCCACACTTGCGCGGCATTGTTGAACACGCCGCCCGACGATTTCTTGACGATGTCTTCGAGCGACAGGTTCTCGAACTCGGTGCCCTTGATCAGGTTGTTCAGGTTGGTGACATAGGTCTGGTGATGCTTGCCATAGTGGAACTCGAGGGTTTCCTTCGAGATCGTGGGGGCGAGTGCATCGAGCGCGTACGGCAGTGCCGGGAGAGTATGTTCCATTCTTGTGTTCCCTGTGGGTAAGTAGCGTGGGGCTTTGATTGTAGGGGACTTGCGGGGTGCACGCAAACGCGCGGCCCCATTCCCCTACTGATCCAGCAGCTTAGGCTGTACCTGCGCGAGCTCGACATCGGCAGCGCCTTCGGCCAGCCGCACCTCGAGCCGCATGCGCGGACGCAGTGCTTCGGGATGGCGTATGGCGCGGCCGCGCGGATCGAGCAACACGGCATATCCGCGCTCGAGGGTCCGTTGCGGATTGAGCAGTTCGAGCGCGGCTTGAGCCTGCTGGACGGCGGCGGCGGCCTGCCGGGTTTCGGCCTGCATCCGCTGGCGCAAGCGCCAGCCGATCTGTTCCAACCGGCTGCGCAAGCGTGCCGGATCTGGGCGGACTGCCCGCAACCGCATGGCCTGGAGACCATGCCGGTGCTGTTGGCTGGCTAGCCGACGCTGCATGGCATCGGCCAGACGTCGTGCACACTCGTCCACGCGCACGCGCCGGGCACGCAGTTCGGCCTGCGGGCTACGCACGCGGCGCGCCAGCCAGTCGGTCGCCTGCTGGCGCCGTTCCAGCCCACGGCGCATGGCGGCGGCCAGCGCAGTCCAGCCGCCGGCCAGTTCTCGCAGCTTCTGGGCGCGATCCGGGCTGACTAGTTCGGCTGCGGCCGTGGGCGTGGGCGCACGCACGTCGGCGACAAAATCTGCGATGGTGATATCCGTCTCGTGACCGACACCGCATACCACGGGGATGGGCGAGCGGCAGATGGCCGCGGCGACTGCTTCTTCGTTGAAACTCCACAAGTCCTCGATGCTCCCGCCGCCACGGCACAGTAGCAGAACATCCACTTCGCCACGCCGCCCGGCGGTGTCGAGCATGGCGGCGATGCGGTCAGCCGCGCCCACGCCCTGCACGGGTACCGGATAAACCACCACCGGAATATGCGGCGCACGGCGCGCCAGCGTCGTCAGCACATCGCGCAAGGCAGCCGCCTGCAGCGAAGTAATCACGCCGATGGCGCGCGGCGGCTGCGGGAGTGGCCGTTTGCGGCTGGCGTCGAACAGTCCTTCCGCCTCCAGCTTGGCCTTGAGGCGCAAAAAAGCTTCATACAGATTGCCCAGCCCGGCCCGGCGCACCGCTTCCACGCTCAACTGCAGTTCACCACGCGGTTCATAGAGCGACACCAGGGCGCGTACCTCCACGGCCTCGCCCTCGCGCGGCGTGAAATCCACGTGCTGGTTGCGTCCCCGGAACATCACGCAGCGGATCTGCGCCTGCTTGTCCTTGAGCGAAAAATACCAGTGCCCGCTGGCCGCACGCGTGAAGTTGGAGATTTCGCCGCGGATCCACGCCAGCGGGAAGCTGCGCTGCAAGACTCCACCAATGGCACGGTTGAGTTCGCCCACAGAAATTACTTCGCGCGCAAGACTGCCGCCAGCATCGCCGCTGGAAGAAGATCCGTTGGTCTCGAACGGCTCAGACATGTCCACAGCCAAAAGTTGTGTGTAGGCCAACATTCCCGGCCAATACTCCCTCGCGGGAAGCCGCGCATACACGCATCAATACCTTGTTTATTAAGGAAATTTTCATGAATCCAGGTCCCTCTAGCGCATGCTCTCGCGGGCATGTCGCGATGGATTGGCGCATCTGCACAACGATATTCACAGAGTTATCCACACTTTTAGGGGGAGTCGATCGAAGCACGGCTCGCATATTGCCGGGACATCACTTTCCGCCCCTCTGACGCGACCTGCAGGAGACTTGCCAGACTGACCACCACGAGAGAATACCTCGAACACCCTGCCTGCACAAAAAGTGAGCATCACCTCACAAAATATTTAAAATCAAAGGCTTATCGCTGTTGTCCGGCAGTTTTCCACAGAACATCCACAGTTCTGTCCGGTAACGCTGTGGACATCCAGGCGAACTCCTTTCCAGGCACGTGCCCCGACGCACAGTCAGCCGCCGCAGCGTGCGAATTAACGCTTGCCGCCCAGATCATCGCCCAGCGCATGAAGCGCCTGCGCCAACGCGGGAAGCATTTCCCAATGGCGGGCCGCCAGCATGTCAAGACACTTCCGGCCGCGGGCTGTCATGTGCACCTCGACCTGCCGGCGGTCGGTCACGCTGTGCACGCGCCGCACCAGCCCGAGATCTTCACAACGCGTGATCAGCGCAACGACCCCGTGCGGCTGGGACTGCAGGCGCTCCGCCAGTTCACTGATCGTGGCCCAGTCCCGCCCTGGAAATCCTCCGAGATGGACGAGGACCTGGTACTGCAAGACGGTAATGCCAGCCTCCTTGGCTGCTTCTTCGCTAAAACGCAGGAAGTGCCGCAGTCGGTAACGGAACTCGGAGAGGAGCTCGAGCGTTTCCTTCGGCATGACGGGTGCGGTTTTACGTGGCATGGCATCAAAACAGGGCTGGTCGATCCGGATGTAGCGCGTAACGAATCTATCACATGCCCGGCGGCACGCGCTTACCTCACCTGGGTCCGCGACGCTCTTCGTGCAGTGCGCCTCCAGATCGGGATTACCCGGCGCCTAGGGTAATACCTCATGCTGTGATGTAATTTATGTCATACCATGACTTAAATCTTCTGAAGACCTGATTTCCTCAGAGCGTTGCTCTCGAGGCGAATGCCGTGCGCGATGCGCATGGTGTCCACATGGCGGCCTATGCACGCCCTGGCGGCACATCTTGCCGCCAAGAACCCTGATCCGCTGTGCCCATACGTCAACTCAAGATGGAGGTGTGATGCGTCGTTCGTTAAAAATTCGCAGCCAGAAAGGCTTCGCTGCCGGCCTGCTTTACATGGTCGTCGGCGCAAACGTGTCGTATGTCTCAACCGGCTACACGATGGGCACTGCAGCCCGCATGGGGCCGGGGTATTTTCCCTTCTGGCTGGGGATCATCCTTGCCGTGATCGGCGTGATCGTGCTGCTTCAATCGCTACGGATCAGTGCGGAGCGCGACACCATTCCGCATCTCGATATGCGCACCACGGTCTGGGTGCTCGGTTCGGTAGTGCTGTTCGGCCTGCTACTGCGGCCTCTCGGCCTGGCGCTCTCGCTGGTGCTGATGGTGATTCTCGCCAGCATGGCCAGCCATGAGTTCGGCTGGAAAGGCGCGGTGCTGAACGCGTTGCTGCTGCTGTCCATCTCGCTCGGGGCGTTCATCTATGGCCTCAACCTCCAACTGCCAGTCTGGCCGTCGTTTATCGAGTGAGGTGAGACATGGAACTGATTGACCACCTCATGCTCGGTTTCTCGACCGCGCTCAGCTTGCAGAACATCACCTATGCCTTTGTCGGATGCCTGCTCGGCACACTCATCGGTGTGCTGCCCGGGCTCGGTCCGTCGGCGACCATCGCCATGCTGCTGCCGGCCACGTACGCCTTGCCCCCGGTGGCTGCGCTCATCATGCTGGCCGGCATTTACTACGGCGCGCAGTACGGCGGATCGACAACGGCGATTCTGGTGAACCTGCCCGGGGAATCGTCGTCTGTCGTCACCGCCATCGACGGATACCAGATGGCGCGCAAGGGACGTGCCGGTGTCGCATTGGCCACCGCCGGAATCAGCTCCTTCGCAGCCGGCTGCGTGGCCACGCTGGTGCTGGCTGCCTTTGCGACACCGATGTCGGAACTGGCGTTCAAATTCGGTCCCGCCGAATATTTTTCGCTGATGGTGCTGGGCCTGATCGGCGCGGTCGTGCTGGCATCCGGTTCGCTGATCAAGGCCGTCGGCATGATCATCCTCGGACTGATCTTTGGCCTGGTTGGTACCGATGTAAACTCGGGCGCGGCACGCTTCTCCTTCGATATTCCGGAACTCACGGACGGCCTGAATTTCGTGGCGCTGGCCATGGGCCTGTTCGGTTTTGCCGAAATCATCATCAACCTCGAGCAGCGCGAGAAGCGCGAGACGTTTACCAACCGCATCACCAACCTCTTTCCGGCAGCACGCGATTTCCGGCGCATGTGGCCGGCGGTGGTCCGCGGCACGACCATCGGCACCCTGCTCGGCATCCTGCCCGGCGGCGGCGCGACGCTCTCGTCGTTTGCGGCCTATACGGTGGAGAAGAAGCTGTCGAAGTATCCGGAGGAATTCGGCAAGGGCGCCATCGAAGGGGTGGCAGGTCCGGAGGCCGCCAACAATGCCGGCTCGCAGACCTCGTTCATTCCGCTGCTGACGCTCGGCATCCCGTCGAATGTGGTGATGGCGCTGATGGTAGGCGCCATGACGATCCACAACATCCAGCCCGGCCCGCAGGTGATGACGAGCGACCCCGCGCTGTTCTGGGGCCTGATCGCATCGATGTGGATCGGCAACCTGATGCTTATCGTGCTGAACCTGCCGATGATCGGCCTGTGGGTCAAGCTGCTCAAGGTTCCGTACCGCTACCTGTATCCGGCGATCCTGGTGTTCTGTTCGATTGGCGTGTACTCGGTCAACAACAATACCTTCGATGTGTTCCAGGCGGCGGCATTCGGCCTCATCGGCTACGTATTCGTCAAGCTCGCACTGGAACCGGCGCCCCTGCTGCTCGGTTTCGTGCTCGGGCCGATGATGGAGGAGAACTTCCGGCGTGCGATGCTGCTGTCGCGCGGTGATTTCTCGGTCTTCGTAACACGGCCCATCTCGGTGTCGCTGCTGATCGGCGCGGCATTGCTGGTGGCCATCGTCGCGCTGCCCGCCGTGCGGCAGACCCGCGAAGTCGCCTTCCAGGAAGAGTAGGAGGACCGCCACCCCGGCATGGAGCCACATGCCGGGGCCAGAGGCGAAGACCTGCCCACGCGCCTGCCTGCACCGTCATGCCTGCCACACACCTGCCCAAAAAATAGGCGCACCTCTGCGCATCTTTTAAAATCATCGGGTTAGGTCACTTGTCCGGGACTTGTCCACATGCCGTCCACAGTGCTGTCCGCCACACTTGTGGAAAGCCGGGACCGCTGCTGTCTTGCCCCGATGCACACCGCGCGGTAGAGTGCACCCTGTTTTGTGCACCGCAGGCGCGTGTCAACCGTGTCATGCGTGCCCGTGCCGGATGGCGTTCCGCGAGCGTAATCCGACGCGTCCGCTCACCATCCGACCGAGGTTCCCGTGTTCGCCATCATCCAAGCCGCCGGCTGGCCCATCTGGCCGCTGCTCCTGGCCTCCGTCATTGCCCTGGCGTTGATCGTCGAGCGCTTTGTCTCGCTGCAACGCAAGAAGATCCTGCCCGCCCGCCTGTATGAAGAAGCCTTGCAGGTCGCGCATCAGCGCCGCGCAACGCCGGAAGTCGTGAATACGCTGGAACAGAATTCCCCGCTTGGCCGCGTGCTGGCTGCCGGCCTGCGCCATGTGGTTCTGCATCCACACACCACGCGCGACGCCGCGAAGGAAGCGGTGGAAGAAGCCGGCCGTCGCGTGGCGCATCAGCTCGAACGGTATCTCAATGCCCTCGGCACCATCGCCGCCGTCGCACCATTGCTGGGCCTGCTTGGCACGGTCATCGGCATGATCGAGATCTTCGGCAGCCAGTCGGCAGGCGGCAGTACCAATCCGCAACAACTGGCGCACGGTATCTCGATCGCCTTGTACAACACCGCCTTCGGCCTGATCGTGGCGATTCCCGCCCTGATCGCGTGGCGTCACTTCCGCCGTACGGTGGACGACTACGTGGCAGAGCTGGAGCATCGCGCCACCATGTATCTCGACGCGATCCTGCCGGTCCGGCACGGCTGAACGGACGGACCGCATGCGATTCCGTCCACATGCCCGGCGCGAAGAACCGGAAATCAATCTGATTCCGCTGATCGACGTGCTGCTGGTGATCCTGATCTTCCTGATGGTCACCACCACTTATTCGAAATACACCGAACTGCAGATCCAGCTGCCGACTGCCGACACGGAGCGCGCGCAGGAACGTCCGCGCGAGATTGTCATGGGCATCAGTGCAGGCGGCGATTACTCCATCGACCGCAAGCGCATCGACAACCCTTCCGTCGCGACCCTGGCGTCTGCCCTCGGTGCCGCCCGGCAGGCGGCTAGCGGCGAGCCCGTACTGATCATCAGTGCGGATGCGCAGGCCGCCCACCAGATGGTAGTCACTGCCATGCAGGCCGCGCGTGAAGCGGGGCTCGACCGGCTGACCTTTGCCGCGCAAACGCAAACAGCCCGCTGATCATGCCCAACGCCCAGCCGACATCGCGCCCGGCCTTCCGCACCACGCTGGGTACGCGCATCAGCACCTTCATTACGCGGCAATGGCAGCGACGCGGCGTCCTGGCCTGGTCCCTGCTGCCGCTCGGCCTGCTGTTTCGCCTGATCGCCAGCATGCGCCGCGTGGCGTACCGGCGTGGCTGGCTGAGGTCGATACGTGTCCCGGTGCCCGTGGTGATCGTTGGTAACGTGACGGTCGGCGGAGCAGGCAAGACGCCGGCCGTGATCGCGCTCGTGCAGGGCCTGCTGGCCGCCGGACTGCGGCCGGGGGTGATTTCACGCGGCTACGGCGTGACACTCGAACGCCCGCGCCAGGTCAAGCCCGCCACGCCAGCCGGCGAGGTCGGCGACGAACCGTTGCTGATCGCCCGCGCCACGGGTGTGCCAGTGTGGGTGTTTCCCGACCGCGTGGTCTGCGCACAGACCCTGCTGGCCTGCCACGCCAGTTGCAATGTGCTGGTGTGCGATGACGGCCTGCAGCATTACCGGTTGCAGCGCGATGTGGAAATCGTGGTGTTCGACAGCCGCCTCGGCGGCAACGGCTTGCCACTGCCGGCCGGACCGCTGCGCGAACCGCTGGACCGCCCGCGCGATGCCACGCTGATGAATGACCCGCACTTCATTGCTACACCTGACCGGCCCGGTACATTCGGTATGCGTCTGCTGCCCGACGACGCCTGGCAGCTCAGCGATCCGCTGCTGCGCAAACCGCTGCCTGCCTTTGCCGGGCAGCGCGTCTTCGCTGCGGCGGGCATTGGCCATCCGGAACGCTTCTTCGCCACCATACGCAGCGCCGGCCTGCAGCCGGCCACGCTCGCCCTCCCGGATCATTACGATTTTTCGGCCGACCCTTTTGTCACGCCGGCGGCCGAACAGGCCGACGTCATCCTGATCACCGAAAAGGATGCCGTAAAATGCGAGCATCTGACTGATCCGCGCATCTGGGTCGTCCCGACGACGCCGGTCATCGATGCCGGCCTGATCGATCTGGTGCGCGACCGCGTGGCAGCCCATGGCGCTGCCCGCGACCCCGCTCAAGGAACCCACCATGGATAACCGGCTGCTCGAAATCCTCGTCTGCCCGCTCTGCAAGAGCAAGCTCGAATATGACCGTAACGCCCAGGAACTGATCTGTCATGCCGACAAGCTCGCCTACCCGATCCGTGATGGCATTCCCGTCATGCTGGCCGACGAGGCCCGCCAGACGGTGCCAGGCCGCGTGGTGACCCCGGTCGATCCCGTCGATCCGGCCCCGCCCGCCGCGTAATGCCAACTGCCATGGCGCATGTTCCGTTCTCCGTCATCATCCCGGCGCGCATGGCCTCGACCCGCCTGCCGGGCAAGCCACTCGCCGACATCGCCGGCAAGCCAATGGTCGTGCGCGTGGCTGAACGCGCACACCTGGCTTCCGCCACGCGCGTGGTGGTCGCCACCGATGACGACGATGTCGTCACCGCCTGCCGCGCCAACGCCATCGAAGTCGTGATGACGCGTGCCGACCATCCGTCCGGTACCGACCGGCTGGCTGAAGTGGTCGAGCGCCTGGCCCTGCCCGACGACGAACTGGTCGTGAATGTGCAGGGCGACGAGCCGCTCATCGCACCCGCGCTCATCGACGCCGTCGCCCAGCAACTGGCGCAACGCGGGGAATGCGCGATCTCGACCGCCGCCCATGCAATCACGTCTCCAGAAGACATCTTCAATCCGAACGTGGTCAAGGTCGTGCTCGACCAGGCCGGCCGCGCCCACTATTTTTCCCGCGCGCCCATTCCGTGGTACCGCGACGGCTGGGCAGCTGACGCCAGGCCGGCGGCGCGCCCGCTGCCGCCCACCCCTGTGTACCGGCACATCGGCATCTACGCCTATCGCTGCGGTTTCCTGCGGCGTTATCCGACGCTTGCCGTGGCGCCCACGGAAGCCGCCGAGTCGCTCGAACAGCTGCGCGCCATGTGGCATGGGGAGCGCATCGCCGTGATGATCTCGGATGCCCCGCCCGCGCCGGGCATCGATACGCCGGACGATCTCGCCTATGTGCGGGCCCACTGGGCGGAACTGTCGGCACGCTGAAACCGGAACGCAGCACCCGCGGCGCGGCGCCGTGACGGTTTGCGGCAGGGCGCCGTACCGCGAGATTCGGCGGAAAAACGAGCCGGTCGTGGCATAATGTCGGCAAATGACAGCGCCCCCACCGGGCGCTCCTGGAAGCGCGCGCGGAATGCATGCTGCCGGGCAGCCTGATCGGATGTCGTCGCAAACGACTCCGAGCGAGCCCATGGCGCCCTGCGACACCCGCATCGTTCAGCACGTGTTTCAACGGGAAAGCAGGCATTGCGTCACTGTGCCGATCCACAGACGCATGCGCCGGTAAGGATCACGTCAAGTTCGTGCGCTACCCTCTGACCGCTCCCCGTAGGCAATACCCGAATTCAAAAAACCCTGAGGACTGTTCATCATGCGTTTGATCCTGTTGGGCGCACCCGGCGCCGGCAAAGGCACGCAAGCCCAATTCATTTGCGAAAAATTCGGCATCCCGCAGATTTCCACCGGCGACATGCTGCGCGCCGCGGTCAAGGCCGGCACCCCGCTCGGCGTGGAAGCCAAGAAAGTCATGGACGCGGGCGGCCTGGTGTCCGACGACATCATCATCGGCCTGGTCAAGGATCGCCTGCAGCAGCCCGACTGCCAGAAAGGCTACCTGTTCGACGGCTTCCCGCGCACCATCCCGCAGGCTCAGGCCATGAAGGATGCCGGCGTGGCCATCGACTACGTGCTGGAGATCGACGTGCCGTTCGACGCCATCATCGAACGCATGAGCGGCCGCCGCGTGCACGTGGCCTCGGGCCGCACCTATCACGTCAAGTACAACCCGCCCAAGCAGGCCGGCCTGGACGACGCGACCGGCGAAGCCCTGATCCAGCGCGACGACGACAAGGAAGAGACTGTGCGCAAGCGTCTCGACGTGTATGCGCAGCAAACCCGCCCGCTGGTGGACTACTACTCCAACTGGGCCAAGGAAGGCAGCCCGGCCGGTAGCGTGCAGGCCCCGCAGTATCGCAAGATCAGCGGCATGGGTTCGGTCGAGGAAATCACCGGACGCGTGTTCGAGGCGCTCAAGTAAGCTACCTGCGATGCCGGCTCTAACCGGCATCCCTGAAAAAGCGGCTATCCAGGCCGCTTTTTTTGTGCCCGCTGTTTGTGCCCACGTTGTACCTGCTTTCCCTGTCAGCTCCACGCACTGCCAGGAGCATATTGCCGCTGTAGCTTCGCAACATACCGGCGCGCCCGCCATGCCGCTACAATCACAGGATCCACGAATGTCTTGCGAGGACTGGCATGGAAATCGGCAACCATGTGTTCATCGTCACCGGCGGCGCATCGGGCCTCGGTGAAGCCACGGCCCGCATGATCGCCGCGCAAGGCGGGCTTCCCTTGATTGCCGATCTCCGGCAGGATGCCGGCCGGCACCTGGCACGCGAACTCGGCGGACGCTTCGTCACCTGCGATGTCACCTCCGCCGACGACGCGCAGCGCGCCGTCGATGCCGCGATTTCCGCCGGCACGCTGGGCGGCCTGATCAACTGCGCGGGCATCGCCCCGGCCATGCGCACGGTCGGCAAGCAGGGACCGCATACACTGGATCTGTTCGAACGCGTGATCGCCGTGAATCTGACTGGCACGTTCAATATGATCCGGCTCGCGGCCGCAGCCATGGCCGCCAATACACCGAATGCGCAAGGTGAGCGTGGCGTGATCGTCAACACGGCGTCCGTCGCCGCCTTCGACGGGCAGATCGGCCAGGCAGCCTACGCGGCCTCCAAGGGCGGCATCGTCGGCATGACGCTGGCCATCGCCCGCGATCTGGCGCGGGATGGCATCCGCTGCGTGACCATCGCCCCGGGCATCTTCGAGACGCCGATGCTGCTCGGCATGCCCGAAGAAGTGCAGGCCGCGCTCGGCGCAGCCGTCCCGTTCCCGCCCCGTGCCGGCAAGCCGGCGGAGTATGCGCAGCTGGTGCAATCGATTCTCGCGAATGCCATGCTGAATGGCGAAACCATCCGCCTCGATGGCGCGATTCGCATGCCGCCGAAGTAATCCACGCCATGCGCGCCACGCCCGCCCCCTCGCACACTGCATCCCTGTTCCGCGTGCCGGCCTTGATCAGGCAACTGCGATCCGTGCTGCTGGCCGCCTGCTGCGCGATGAGCGCCAGCGCATCGGCCCAGCCTGCTGTCGACCCCGAAGGATTCTCTGGCTGGACCGACAAGCCAGGTTGGTACCATACCCGCGACATGATCGTTGCGGCGCATCCGCTGGCAACGGCCGCCGGCCAGCAGATCCTGCAGGATGGCGGCAGCGCGATCGACGCAGCGATTGCCGCGCAACTGGTCCTCGCGCTGGTCGAACCGCAATCCTCGGGGCTCGGTGGTGGCGGCTTCCTGCTACATGCCCATGGCGCATCGGTCCAGGCCTACGACGGCCGCGAGACCGCGCCTGCGGCCGCAACGCCGGCCCTGTTCCAGGAAACCAGCGGGCAACCGATGCGCTTCTTTGCCGCCGTGGTCGGTGGCCGGTCCGTCGGCGTGCCCGGCCTGTTGCGCATGCTCGAGCAAGCGCACCGCGAACATGGGCGACTGCCCTGGAAAACGCTTTTCCAGCCGGCCATCCGCCTGGCTGAGCAGGGTTTTCCTGTGGGGCAGCGGCTCGCGACGCTGCTGCGGCAGGAACGCTACCTGGCCGACGACCCAGAGGCACGCGCCTATTTTTTTAGCCCCGACGGCACGCCGCGCGCAGCCGGCACGGTGCTGCGCAATCCGGCGCTGGCGCATACGCTACGGGCCATCGCCGCAGGCGGTGCCGATGTCTTCTATACCGGCAACATTGCGCGCGATATCGTGCGCAAGGTCCGCAATCATCCACGCAATCCTGGCATGCTGAGCACCGAGGACATGGCGCGCTACCAGGCCGTCCGCCGCATGCCGATCTGCGCGCCATACCGGCAGTGGCGCGTATGCGGCATGCCGCCGCCATCATCTGGCGGATTGGCCATCGCGCAGATCCTCGGCATGCTGGAAGCCCTGCCGCCCGAATGGCAGATCGACCGCTATCCGCCGCAGCGCGAAGTCGGCCGTCTGGTGCCGGACCCGATGGCAGTCCATCTCATTTCCGAAGCCGAGCGACTCGCTTACGCTGACCGGGCACGCTATGTCGGCGACCCGGCACGTACCGCACCACCGGGCGGAACCTGGTCGAGCCTGATCGCGCCGGACTACCTGAAGCAGCGTGCCACAGCCATCACGGAACGCAGCATGGGCCAGGCCATGGCGGGCATGCCGGATGGTACGCCACCAGTGCCTGCCGGGCTGCCTGACGACAGTCTCGAATTGCCCTCGACCACCCATCTGGTCGTCGTGGACCAGTACGGCAACAGCGTGTCGATGACCACGTCGATCGAGAACCAGTTCGGCGCCCGCCTGATGGTGCGCGGCTTCCTGCTCAACAACCAGTTGACGGACTTCGCCTTCAGCGCGACGCAGAATGGCAGACCTGTCGCCAACCGCGTGGAGGGCGGCAAGCGACCACGTTCGTCGATGGCGCCGACGCTGGTGTTCGAGCGCGACAGCAACCGGCTCGTCCTCGCGCTCGGCTCGCCCGGCGGCTCGGCCATCATTCCGTATGTGGTAAAGACGCTGGTCGGGACGCTGGACTGGGGCCTCGACCTGCAAAGCGCGATTGCCCTGCCCAATTTCGGTTCGCGCAACGGCCCGACCGAACTCGAGGCCGACCGCTTTCCGGCCGATCTGCAGGAAGCCCTGCGCATGCGCGGCCATACGCTGCGCATCGCGCAGCTGGTCTCTGGCGTGCATGGCATCGCACGTACCACGCAGGGAGACGAGGTTCGCTGGTTCGGCGCGGCCGACCCGCGCCGCGAGGGGATCGCGGCGGGTAACGACATGAGCAGCGCAAGCGTCCCGTCGTCGCGTTAAACGCTTAGCCGGTTAATCTCGGTTAAACAGACGGGCTGCGCGCCAGCGGCGGGTTCTTGGCGAAATAGGCGCGGATGCCGCGCAGGATGGCATCGGCCAGCGCCTCCTGGTGGGCGCTGTCGTTGAGCTTGGCCTCTTCCTCGGGATTGCTGATGAAGGCCGTCTCGATCAGGATCGACGGAATGTCCGGCGCCTTTAGCACGGCAAAGCCGGCCTGCTCGACATTGCGTTTGTGCAGCCGGTGCATGCCACCGATCTGGTCGAGCACGGCGCGGCCGACCTTGAGGCTGTCGTTGATCTGCGCGGTGGTGGAAAGATCGAGCAGCACCTTGGCGACTTGCACGTCCTTGGAGCCCACATTGGCGCCGCCGATCTGGTCGGACGCGTTCTCGCGGTTCGCCATCCAGCGCGCTGCGGCGCTCGATGCGCCGCGCTCGGACAGGGCGAATACCGAGGCGCCACGCGCCTCCGGCGACATGAAGGCGTCAGCGTGGATCGATACGAACAGGTCAGCCTGCACGCGCCGGGCCTTCTGCACACGCACATTGAGCGGCACGAAGTAGTCGCCGTCGCGCGTCAGCATGGAGCGCATGTCCGGCTGGGCATCGATCTTCTGGCGCAGGCGCTTGGCAATCGCCAGCACGATGTTTTTCTCGTACGATCCGCCGCGCCCGATGGCGCCTGGATCTTCGCCACCATGGCCCGGATCGAGCGCCACGGTCAGCAGCCGGCGCACCTTGAGCGGAGCCGGCGCGGGTGTGTTACGCGCCACTGGCGGCGTGGACGGCTTGGGCTCAGGGACAGTGCGGGGCGTCGGCACCACGGCCGGTGGCGTCACCGCAGCCAGCGGCGGCGTACCCTTGTGGCCGGGCAGCGGCTCGCCGGCATGCTTGCGCGCCAGTTCGGCGATCAGGTCTTCTCCGTCGGCCGGCTCGGTCAGACTCGAGGTCAGGCGACGCTGCTTTTCTTCCGTGGCCTGCACCAGCTTCCACAAAGGGTCGGGCGGATTGACGGGATACAGGTCAAACACCAGGCGATGCTGGTAGCCGGCGATCGGCAGGAGCGTAAAGACCTGCGGCGCGACGCCTTCCTTGAGGTCGAACACCAGCCGCACCACGCGCGGACTATTCTGGCCGACGCGCACGGTGCGGATATACGGATCGTTGGGCGTGACCTTGGCGACCAGTTCGCGCAGCGTGGGATTGAGCTCCAGGCCATCGACATCGATGACCAGCCGATCCGGCCCCGTCACGAGCGTATGTGTGGCCTTGAGCGGTGTGTCGGATTCAATGGTGACGCGGGTGTATTCCTCGGCGGGCCACATGCGCACCGCGACGATGGAGGCGCCGAATGCCAGTTGCGGGCCGGTGAGCGTGAGCACCACGGCGCCAGCGCCGACCTTCATGCCGCGCGCCAGTAAGCGGCGTCGCATCAGGTCGGGCGCATCAGGATAGGTCAGGTTCGAGCGCTTGATCAGCATGCGTGCAACAGTTCAGTCCCGGTTGAAGTATAGGCGCATGCGCGCAATGCGCGCATTTCCGTGCCATCCTCGGCTCCGCCGCCCTGGTCCTGCACTTGGAGCCAGAGATGCAGGTCTGGTTCCCCCAACAGGCCCGCAGCCTTCTCGGGCCACTCGATCAGGCACACGGCCGGCTCGGCCAGCAGGTCGCCGAATCCGGCATCGATCCACTCCTCTGCCTCGGCGAAACGATACAGGTCGAAGTGGTACACCGTGAGCGGCGTGCCGTCATCGCGCTGCAACGCATAGGGTTCGCACAGCGTATAGGTCGGGCTGCGTACGCGCCCGGCATGGCCGAGCGCGCGCAAGATGGCTCGGCTCAGGGTGGTCTTGCCCGCGCCCAGGTCGCCGGACAACTGGATCTGCCCCGGCCGTGGCGGTAGTGCACGCAGCGCCGCGGCCAGCCGGGCGCCCCAGGCATCGGTAGCAGCCATATCGGCTAGCGACCATTGACGGACAACGGAACAGGGCTCAGTCATTGCGTACAATTCCGGCATGCCTCACGCCACCGAACCGCCCCGCTACGACCCGATCGTCCTGGTCGCGCAAATCCGCGACTGGGGTCAGGCGCTGGGCTTCGACCGTGTGCAGATCGCCGACATCGACCTCGGCGATGCGGAAGCGGGCCTGCTGGCGTGGCTGGAAAAAGGATTTCATGGCAGCATGGATTATATGGCGAACCATGGCCTGAAGCGCGCCCGGCCCGCCGAACTGGTACCCGGCACGGTACGCGCCATCGTCGCGCGCATGCCCTATCTACCCATCGACACGCCACCCGACTGGCGCGACCGTGAACAGCGACGCCTGATGCAACCGGGCGAAGCCGTCGTCTCGCTGTATGCGCGCGGACGCGACTATCACAAGGTGCTGCGCAGTCGCCTGCAGCAACTGGCGGATCGCATCGCCGACGCTATCGGCCCCTTCGGCTACCGCGTGTTCACGGACTCGGCGCCGGTCATGGAAGTGGCGCTTGCCACGCGCGGCGGCCTGGGCTGGCGCGGCAAGCATACGCTGCTGCTGGACCGCGATGCTGGCTCGATGTTCTTCCTTGGCGAAATCCTCATCGACCTGCCACTGCCCGCAGACCCGCCGTCCGAGCCGCATTGCGGGACGTGTACGCGCTGCCTGGATGTCTGCCCGACACAGGCCATCGTCGCACCATACGTCCTCGATGCGCGGCGCTGCATCTCCTACCTGACCATCGAACATACCGGCAGTATTCCCGAAGCACTGCGCGCCCCGCTGGGCAACCGCATCTACGGTTGTGACGACTGCCAGACGGTGTGCCCCTGGAACAAGTTTGCCCGTTGCGCGACGCTGCCCGATTTCGATGTGCGGCATGCACTCGACAGCAGCACGCTGCTCGAACTTTTTGCCTGGGATGCGGACGCGTTCTCGCGTCACCTCGAAGGCAGCCCGATCCGGCGTATCGGTCACGAACGCTGGTTGCGCAATCTTGCCGTTGCATTGGGCAATGCATTGCGGAGCGAGACAGATTCGGCGCATGCAGCAGCCATGCGCGCTGCGCTGCAGGCCCGCTTGACGCATCCCTCTCCGCTGGTGCGCGAACATGTGCAATGGGCGCTGGATCAGTCGCCCATCACATAATCAGCGCCAGCCAGAGCGGCATCGTGATGACTGCACACAACGTCATGATCGAGACCACCGTTGCCACCAGCACACCGTTGCCACCAAGCCGCACCGCCAGGATATAGGCGTTGGTCGCGGTCGGCAGCGACGCAAACAGGACCGCGATCTGCAATTGCAACTGCGTCAGCGGGAAGTAGCGCGCCGCGAAGTAGGCAAAGGCAGGCATGGCAAGCAGCTTGACAGCGGTCCACCAGGCGACGATGCCGTACGGCACGCTCGCGCCCGTCAGCTGCAGCCCGGCGCCCACCGCCATCAACCCGAGCGCCGTGGAAGCGGAGCCAAGACGGCCGAGCACCATGGCAAGCACCTCCGGCATTTGCAGGCCGAGCAGGTTGGCGGCCGTGCCCAGCACCGTCGCCAGGATCAGCGGGTTGCGCAGGAGTTCGCGCCACACGCTCACGCTCGAGGTGCGGGACAGCTGCCACACGGCGATGACATTGACGAGCGGCACGACGCAACCCTGGATCAGCGCCATCAGCGCAACGCCCTGCTCACCGCCCACGCGGGCCGCGACGGCGAGCGCGATGTAGCCATTGAAACGAAACGCGGTCTGCAGCCCCGACGCGAAGTCCAGCGGATCGGGACGAAACATCCATCGCCCCGCATACCCCAGGATCACGCCAATCCCTGTGGTCAGCAGCGCCAGGCCGAGCATGGCCGGGGTACTGGAGAAGTCGAATGCTGCGCGACTGGTCGCATAGAACAGCATTGCAGGGAACAGGACGTAGTAGGCAAGTTTTTCAACACCGGACCAGAACTGGCGGTCGAAGGAAGTGTAGCGGACCAGCAGCCAGCCGATCAAAATCAGGCTGAGATCCGGGACGAGCAGGAGGGCGGATTGCATGCGCGCGAAGGAAAAGGAAGAAATGCGATAGTCCGCAAAGCGCGGATACATACGCTAGGGGCGAATACTGATTGGTATTTTCCCAGAATTCCGCAACCATGGACCAAAGTTTCCAGGAATCCCAGATGCCGCGTCCCGATCCATTGTCCCGCGTGCCCGCGCTACTCCGCCGATTGGCGGCGCTGACCATCCTTCTGGGGGGGATGGCATTGGCCGCCCCAGGGATGGCGGCCGAGATCGAAGGACAACGTTTTGACGAGACGGTACAACTGGCGTCAAAAGATCTGCAGCTGAATGGCGTGGGCATGCGCACGGTGTTCCTGATCAAGGCCTACGCTGCCGGATTGTATCTGCCGGAAAAAGCGCGCAATGCCGCCGTGGTACTGGGTATGGGCGGGGCAAAGCGCCTGCAGATCCGCCCCTTGCGCGAGGTTGAGGCCGACACCTTCATCAAGGCGCTCAACGAGGGCATCCACAAGAACCATTCCGAAGCACAGATCAGCAAGCTGAACAGTCGCCTCGATCAGCTCAGCGAAACGCTGCGCACGCTCGGCAAGGCGCAGAAGGGCGATACAATCAATTTCGATTTTGCCCCGGAGTCCGGCACGCTGATTACGATCAATGGCGCGGCCAAGGGCAAACCGATCCCAGGCGAAGATTTCTACCAGGCGGTCCTGCGGATCTTCATCGGCGACCAGCCGGTGGACCGGGACCTCAAGCGTGGCCTGCTGGGCAACTGATTCTCCTGCCCCGCCAGCACGCCCTCTCGACATCTGCCGCGCGCGGCAGACTGTTTAACCTTTGACGGAGAAACCCGCTCATGACAATGAAAAAACTGGCACTGGCCATCGCATTGGCGGCCGCCGCGACAGCGGCGCAGGCGCAAAGCTATCCGACCCGTCCCATCAAACTGATCATCCCGTTCCCGCCGGGTGGCGCGACCGATATCGTGGGCCGTGGCGTCGCCGACCAGATGAGCAAGGTACTCGGTCAGGCCGTGGTGGTCGAAAACCGTGGCGGTGGCGGCGGCTCGATCGGTGCGGATGTCGTCGCCAAGGCCCCACCCGATGGCTACACCATCGGGGTCTCCACGGTCTCGACCCATGCGGTCAACCCCGCCTGCAACCCCAAGCTGCCGTACAACCCGGTCAAGGACTTCAAGCCGATCACCAACATGGCCAACGTGGCCAACGTGATTACCGTCAACCCCAATTTCCCGGCCAAGAACTACAAGGAATTCCTCGCGCTGCTCAAGGCCAATCCGGGCAAATATTCGTACGCCACGTCCGGCACCTGCGGCTTCGGCCATATGCTGGGCGAGCAGTTCAAGGTCGCCACCAAGACCTTCATGGTCCACATCCCGTATCGTGGCGCGGGCCCGGCGCTGAATGACGTGCTTGCCGGACAGGTACCGATCATGGCCGACAACCTGCCAGCCTCCATGCCGCACATCAAGGCCGGCAAACTGCGCCCGATCGTGGTCGCCTGGAACAAGCGCATCGATTCGCTGCCCGATGTGCCGACCTTCGCCGAACTTGGCCTGAAAGAACCGAACGACCCGGCCTGGTATGGCCTGGTGGCACCGGCCGGTACACCTGACGAAATCATCAAGGTGCTGAACGAGGCTGCCGTCAAGGCGCTGCATGACAAGGGCCTGGCCGACCGCCTGCGCCAGGCAGGGGCAGAACCGTCCGGCAACAGTCCGGCAGAACACGCTGCGGAAATCAAGAAAGAGTACGAGAAGATGCAGCGCCTCGTGAAGGTGCAGAACATCAAGCTCGAGCAGTAAGCACACAGATCCGCCACGCGCGGCCGGAGACCGGCTGTGCTAGATTGGAGGCATCTTCGGATGCCTCTTTTTCATCATGAACCGTCATTTCGATGCTGTGCTGCCTGCCCCATTCGGCAAGGTGGGTGTGCGGATCGCCGAAGGCATGGTGCGCGAGCTCGTGTACCTGCCGGACAGCATGCCGGACCAGGCGCCCAGCTGCGCACTGACGCGCAAGGTGGCGCGCCAGCTCGATGCCTACTACGCCAACCCGGATGCGGTCTTTACGCTGCCGCTCGCCCCGGCCGGCACGGCATTCCAGCAACAGGTATGGAACCGCATCAGCGCGGTGCCGCGGGGCGCCGTGACCACCTACGGCGCCATCGCCCGCAACATCGGCAGCGCGCCGCGCGCGGTGGGGCAGGCCTGTGGCGCGAACTGGTATCCCATCGTGATTCCGTGCCATCGGGTCGTGTCTGCTGCGGGCATCGGCGGCTTCGCCAATCACGATGCGGACGGCTTCTTCCTCGACGTGAAGCGCTGGCTGCTGCGCCATGAAGGCGTGATGCTGACATGAGTGGCAGCACCGTGATCGATACTTTCTGTGACGCCCTGTGGCTGGAGGACGGACTGTCGCGCAACACGCTCGACGCCTACCGCCGTGACCTGCGCGCGCTCGACGCCTGGCTCGCCGAACACACGAGCACCGCACTCTGCTCGGTCACGCCAACCGAACTCAACCAGTACTTCGCCGCGCGCCACGCGCAGACCCGCGCCTCGTCCGCCAACCGGCGGCTGACCGTGTTCAAGCGTTTCTACCGCTGGGCGATCCGCGAGCGCCTCGTCGCCGGCGATCCATGCCAGTTGCTGCCCACCGCACGCCAGACGGCGCGCATCCCGAAAACGCTGTCTGAGCAGCAGGTGGAAGCGCTGCTTGCGGCCCCTGCCATCGACACACCGCTCGGCCTGCGCGACCGCGCCATGCTCGAACTGATGTACGCGAGCGGCCTGCGCGTCTCCGAACTGGTGGCGCTCAAGACCATGGAAATCGGCCTGAACGAAGGCGTGGTGCGCATCGCCAATGGCAAGGGCGGCAAGGAACGGTTGGTGCCGTTCGGCGGCGAGGCTGGCGAATGGCTGGCGCGCTATCTCAAGGAAAGCCGCCCGGCCCTGCTCGGCGCGCGCAGCTGCGACGCGCTGTTCGTCACTGCCCGCGGCGGCGGCATGACGCGGCAAACCTTCTGGCATGCAGTCAAGCGCTATGCGCGCCACGCGGATATCCAGGCTCACCTGTCACCGCACACGCTGCGGCACGCCTTCGCCACGCACCTGCTGAACCATGGCGCGGACCTGCGCGTGGTGCAGATGCTGCTCGGCCATGCCGACATCTCGACCACGCAGATCTATACGCACGTGGCGCGCGAACGGCTGCGCGACCTCCACCAACAGCATCACCCACGCGGCTAAACCCGCGCCTCTTCTCTTTCATCGTTGTCCCATGAGCAGCAAGCAGAAACACATCTCCGAAACCCCAGCGACGCAGTTCCTGCGCAAGCACGGCGCCGCCTTCAGCGAACATCCCTACACCTACGTCGAGCATGGCGGCACGGGCGAGTCCGCACGGCAGCTCGGCGTCGAGGAACATCATGTGGTGA
Source organism: Imbroritus primus (assembly GCA_000272025.2). Lineage (GTDB taxonomy): Bacteria > Pseudomonadota > Gammaproteobacteria > Burkholderiales > Burkholderiaceae > Imbroritus > Imbroritus primus. Next base: position 113,853 of record AKCV02000026.1, on the reverse strand, counting down.
AGACGCTGGTGATGGAGGATGAGCAGGCCAAGCCGCTCATCGTGCTGATGCATGGCGATTGCTCGGTGTCCACCAAGAACCTGGCGCGCCAGACCGGCCGCAAGTCGATTCAGCCTTGCAAGCCGGAGGTCGCTCAACGGCACAGCGGCTTTCTGGTTGGCGGAACCTCACCCTTCGGCTTGCGCAAGGCGATGCCCGTCTATGTGGAAGCGTCCGTGCTGGCGCTCGAGCGGATCTATCTGAATGGCGGCAAGCGCGGCTACCTGGTCGGCATCGCACCGGCCTTGCTCACGCAACTACTGAATGCGACGCCGGTGCACTGTGCACTCGATGATTAGCCCTGATTCCCCGCCGCGCGATACGAATGCCGCGCTGCGCTACAATCGCGCATCGTCTTACCGCTTCATCCCATGCAAACGACAACTGCTTTCTTTGCGCTCGCGGCCTACCTGATCGGCTCCATTTCCTTCGCTGTCGTGGTCAGCAAGGCCATGGGGCTACCGGACCCGCACTCGTACGGCTCGGGCAACCCCGGCGCGACCAACGTACTGCGCACCGGCAATCGCAAAGCCGCGGTGCTGACACTGCTGGGCGACGCGTTCAAGGGCTGGCTCGCCGTGTGGCTGGCCAGCCTCTTCGGGCCGGATTACGGCCTCGACCAGACCGGCGTCGCCATTGTCATCGTGGCCGTGTTCCTTGGCCACCTGTTCCCGATCTTCCACCGCTTTGCGGGAGGCAAGGGTGTGGCCACGGCTGCCGGCATCCTGTTCGCCGTACATCCGTGGCTGGGACTGGCGACGCTGGCAACCTGGCTGATCATCGCCTTGTTCCTGCGCTACTCCTCGCTCGCGGCGCTGGTCTCGGCCGTGTTCGCACCGTTCTTCTACGTGCTGCTGTTCGGCACCACACCCATCGCGCTGGCAATCTCCGTGATGGCTGCCCTGCTGGTGCTGCGCCACCGCAGCAATATCACCAAGCTGCTGGCCGGTACCGAGAGCCGCATCGGCGACAAGAAGAAATAGCCTGCACCATCTGCGGGATGAACAATGACAACGGGCGCCCAAGGCGCCCGTTGTCATGCTACCAGTCCAAGCGGCGCATCACTTACCGCTCGAGCCTGATACCTGAGCTCGCAGACGCGCACTGAGGCCCGCTCAATCGCGGAAATTGTTGAAATCCAGCGGCGCGTCGGACACGTCCTTGCGTAGCATGGCCATCACCGCCTGCAGGTCGTCGCGCTTGGCGCCAGTGACGCGCACGGCATCGCCCTGGATACTGGCCTGCACCTTCATCTTGCTATCCTTGATCTGGCGCACGATCTTCTTGGCGAGATCACCCGACACGCCCTTCTTGATCTTGATGGTTTGCTTGAGCTTGTCACCGCCGATTTTCTCGAGCTTGCCGTCTTCCAGGAAGCGGACATCGACACCCCGCTTGGCCAGCTTGCCGACAAGCACGTCGCGCAGTTGACCCATTTTGAAATCATCATCCGCGTAGGCGGTCAGTTCGACATCCTTCTGTTCGATCCGCGCATCCGAACCCTTGAAATCGAAGCGTGTCGAGATTTCCTTGTTGGCCTGCTCGACGGCATTCTTCAGTTCGACCATATTGGCTTCACACACCACGTCAAACGACGGCATTCCTGTTCTCCTTCATCAAAATCATGCACTCCACCGCGTCTGCATGCGCATTCGCATACATCCCGCTCATCGGGTCGCGGCGCCCAACATCCGTATAATTCAGTCAGTACTGACTTATCCAACCATGACCACGCCTTCCGCCGAATCCTCCCTACCCGACTTGCAAGGGCAAGTTGCCCTGGCCGGGTACAACACCTTCGGCTTCGCGGCCACGGCGCGCTATGCAGCGCATATCCAATCCGAAGCCGCGCTGCTGGCAGCGCTGGATGACCCGCGGGTCGCTACCGGGCCGGTGCACGTGTTCGGGGGCGGCAGCAATATCGTGCTGACCCGCGACCTGCCCGGCACCGTCCTGCTGATGGCCATGCGCGGCATTACCGTCACCGAAACGCCGGATGCATGGCTCGTCATGGCAGGCGCAGGCGAATCGTGGCACGGCTTCGTCGAATACACGCTGGCGCATGGCATGCCCGGCCTCGAAAACCTCGCCCTGATCCCCGGCACCGTCGGCGCCGCGCCCATCCAGAACATCGGCGCTTATGGCGTCGAACTGAAGGACCGCTTCCACACGCTGCGCGCGCTGGACCTCGCCACCCGGACCTTCGTCACGCTGGACGCGGCCGACTGCGCCTTCGGTTATCGCGACAGCCTGTTCAAGCGGGCCGGCCGCGAGCGTTACATCATCACCGCCGTGACCTTCCGCCTGCCGCGCGCGTGGCAACCGCACACCGCCTATGCAGACCTGACCGCCGAACTGGCCAGCCATGGCATCGAGGCGCCGACTGCCCGCGAGATCTTCAATGCCGTGGTGGCCGTGCGCACCCGCAAGCTGCCCGATCCGCGCCAGGTCGGCAACGCCGGCAGCTTTTTCAAGAATCCCGTCGTCCCGGCTGAAACCGCTGCGGCGTTGCTCGTGCGCTTTCCGACACTGGTCCATTATGCGCAAGCGGACGGCAGCGTCAAGCTCGCCGCGGGCTGGCTCATTGATCAGTGCGGCTTCAAGGGGCGGCGCATAGGCCAGGTCGGCGTATACGAGCGCCAGGCGCTCGTACTGGTCAACCATGGCGGCGGGACCGGGGCTGAGCTGATGGCACTGGCCGCCGAGATCCAGGCAGCGGTGCAGGCACGCTTTGGCGTAGCGATCGAACCGGAGCCCGTGGTGCTGTAACGACGGATCGTTGCGCGCCCTCACATATTGGGATCGTCGCGCAGGAACTCGCGCCGGATATCGACCGTCCCGCGCACCCCGATATCGGCATGGTGCCGCTTCAGCCATGCCTTGCCGGCCTTGCGCCCGCGCTCCTTGAGCATCTGGATGAAGTTCCAGTCCGTCATCAGCTTCGACGAGGAAGACAGGTCCCCCAGCGCCTCGTCGGCCCGGATCGAATGCAGCAGGATGTACTTGAGCCGGTCGCGATACTCCGGCTTGAGCCAGTCTTCCTCGAGCAATTTCTGCACAAAGGCAATGGCCCGCATTTCACGCAGCAACGACGCGTTGAAGGTGATCTCGTTGAGACGCTCCATCACTTCCTGCGGCTGGTCCGGCACGTCTTTCCGCTCGATAGGATTGACGTGCACGATCAGGATGTCGCACGTCGCCGTCTCGTAGAAAAACGGATACAGCACCGGATTGCCCATGTAGCCACCATCCCAGAAATGGCGGCCACCGACCTCCACTGCAGGAAACAGGTAGGGCAGGCACGCTGACGCCAGGACCACGCTGGATGACAGCTCGCCCGTGCGGAACACGCGCACATTGCCGTTGTTGACGTCCGTGGCGGCGATGAATACATGGACATCGCGGCAGGCCCGCAGGCGCTCGAAATCGACGTGCTGCTCGAGCAGATCCCGCAGCGGGTGATAGGAAGAACCCTGCGTCGCAGCCTGCCACCATGTGCCCCAGACGCGCATCCAGTCCTGCACCGGCCAGACAGCGCCAAATGCACTGCCGGGCAGCATGCCGAGCGGCCCCTGGCCGACCGTGCTCATGGGGGAGCCGGCCTGCGAGACGCCGAACCAGAATTGCGCCAGGCGCTCACGCGCCATCTCTGTTCCGCCCTCGAGCAAACCGCCCAGCATCACCACGGCATTCATCGAGCCGGCGCTGGTGCCGCTGATGCCTTCGAAATGGCAACGCCCATCCTCGAGCAAGGCATCAAGCACGCCCCAGGTAAACGCACCATGTGCACCGCCGCCCTGCAGCGCGAGGTTGATTGGTTTGCTGGACGGCGAAGGGGTTTTCGTCATGCGTTCATCCGATTGCAGGCAATGCGTGGAATCAGAATGGCGCGCCGATCAGCGTGGCCCATCACTCTGGCCAATCGGCACGGCGGGCAACATGCACTACAGGGTGTGCAGGCAGGGGCTCACCGCGCGGCTATCCGACCATCCCGGGCCATCCGGGCTGCGACCCCGCTACGCCTCGCCGCGCGCCGGCGCGAGCCGACCGGGCGATCAGCCGTAGTGGCAGACGTAGTCCACCATCTCGGTCACTTCGATGTCGAAGCTGCTGTCACCCGGCACCGAGAACGACTGGCCTGCCGCATAGGTCGTCCACTCCGATGCGCCGGCAAGACGCACACGGCAGCTGCCGCCGGTGATTTCCATGACTTCCGGCGCGCCGACATTGAAGGTCAGCGACGACGGGAAAATCACGCCCAGCGTCTTGCGCGTGCCGTCGGCGAAGATCACGGTATGGCTTACGCACTTGCCATCGAAATAGACGTTGGCTTTCTTGACGACGGAAACTTCGTTGAATTGGCTCATGGTGTATTTCCAAGGATAAAAACAAGGCTCCGCGTGGGAGCCTTGTGTCAATGGTTATGCTGCAGAACCTCAGCCACGCTTGCGACACGCATTGTGGCTCCGGCCGTGCCTGCGGCACTTAACTTTGCTGCGCAAAGTTAGCCTGCACCGAAATGCTAGCCGCGTTTGCGTCTAGCATTTTCTTGAATCCGCATGCGGAGCGCATTCAGCTTGATGAACCCGCCCGCATCCGCCTGGTTGTACGCACCGCCATCGTCGTCGAACGTCGCGATGGTCTGGTCGAACAGCGTGTCCTTCGAATCGCGCGCTACGACGATGACGTTGCCCTTGTACAGCTTCACGCGCACCCAGCCGTTGACGTTGGCCTGGGTGTGGTCGATCAGGACCTGCAGCGCGCGGCGCTCCGGGCTCCACCAGTAGCCGTTATAGATCAGGCTGGCGTAGCGTGGCATGAGGTCGTCCTTGAGGTGGGCGACTTCACGGTCGAGCGTGATCGATTCGATGGCGCGGTGACCCTTGAGCATGATGGTGCCGCCCGGGGTTTCGTAGCAGCCGCGGCTCTTCATGCCGACATAGCGGTTTTCAACCAGGTCGAGGCGGCCGATGCCATGCTTGCCGCCCAGGCGGTTCAGCTCGGTCAGCACTTCGGCAGGCGACATGCGCTTGCCGTTCAAGGCTACGATGTCGCCCTTCTCGTATTCGATGTCGAGGTATTCGGCGGCATCCGGCGCCGCTTCCGGCGATACCGTCCAGCGCCACATGTCTTCTTCGGCTTCCGCTTTCGGGTCCTCGAGGTGGCGGCCTTCGTAGGAGATGTGCAGCAGGTTGGCGTCCATCGAGTACGGCGCGCCGCCCTTCTTGTGCTTCATGTCGATTTCGATGCCGGCCTTCTCGGCGTAGGCCAGCAGCTTCTCGCGCGACAGCAGGTCCCACTCGCGCCACGGGGCGATGACCTTCACGCCCGGCTCGAGACCGTAGTAACCGAGTTCGAAACGCACCTGATCGTTACCCTTGCCGGTCGCGCCGTGCGACACTGCATCGGCATTGGTGCTGCGCAGGATTTCGATCTGGCGCTTGGCGATCAGCGGACGGGCGATCGACGTGCCGAGAAGGTATTCGCCTTCGTAGACGGTATTGGCGCGGAACATCGGAAAGACGAAGTCACGCACGAACTCTTCGCGCAAGTCATCGATGAAGATGTTTTCCGGCTTGATGCCAAACTTGAGCGCTTTCTGGCGTGCGGGCTCGAGCTCTTCACCCTGGCCGATATCCGCGGTGAAGGTAACGACTTCGCAGTGGTAGGTATCTTGCAGCCACTTCAGGATCACTGAAGTGTCCAGGCCGCCGGAATAGGCGAGCACGACTTTCTTGATATCGCTCATGGTGAACTCGATTGCGCGTAGATTCTGGATTTGCGGGACCTGAACCTCAAGCCCGCAAATCCCGGGGAAACCCGTATTTTGCCACGATTGCAGGCCGATCAGGCAGGCCCGGACAGTGCAGGGACCCGGTGCAGCTCAGAAACGGCCGCAGAGCAGGTATTCCATCAATGCCTTCTGCACATGCAGGCGGTTCTCCGCCTCGTCCCACACCACGCTTTGCGGGCCGTCGATCACTTCGGCCTGGACTTCCTCGCCGCGATGCGCGGGCAGGCAATGCATGAACAGGGCCTGCGGATCGGCCAGCGCCATCATGTCGGTGGTCACCATCCAGTTCTTGAAGGCCCGCAGGCGGGCTTCGTTCTCGGCCTCGAAGCCCATGCTCGTCCACACGTCGGTGGTCACCAGATGCGCGCCGGCAGCAGCCTGCATTGGATCTTCGAACACTTTCACATACGGCTGCGCCGACGGCGAGACCATGGCCGGATCAAGCTGGTACCCGACCGGTGCGGAAAAATGGAAGGTGAAGCCGAGGCTCTCGGCCGCCTGGATCCAGGTGTACGACATGTTGTTGGCATCGCCGATCCACGCCACGATCTTGCCGGCGATGGGGCCGCGATGCTCGATGTAGGTGAAGATGTCGGCCAGCACCTGGCACGGATGGTATTCGTTGGTCAATCCGTTGATCACCGGCACGCGCGAATGTTTGGCGAAGCGCTCGATGATGTCCTGGCCGAAGGTGCGGATCATGATGATGTCCACCATGCGCGAAATCACTTCCGCCGAGTCCTCGATCGGCTCACCGCGACCGAGCTGCGAATCGCGCGTGTTCAGAAACACGGCGTGGCCGCCCAGCTGGTGCACGCCTGCTTCGAACGACAGTCGCGTACGCGTGGAGCTCTTCTCGAAGATCATGGCCAGCGTGCGGTCATGCAGCGGGTGCCATTTCTCGTAGTTCTTGAACTTGGCTTTGAGAATGCCCGCGCGCTCGAGCACATAGACCACTTCGTCGCGCGTCAGATCGTCAAACTTCAGATAGTGCTTGATGGGTGCTTGCGACATAAAACGAAACAGGCGGCCGTGTGGCCCATGGACCGAAGCCTGGGCTGAGCCGCCTTGGATTGATTAAGTCTTGAATCATAAGGGATTTCCGCAAGAATGGCGAGGCTTGGGGTGCGCCGGCAAGCACGCGCGTCATTCCGCGCACCGATGCCGCCCCGGGAAGATGGCATACGCACACCCGACAGCGACAAGCCAAATCACAGGTAAGGCTTGCATCACCCGCGGGGTTGCTGGCCATACCGCGTCGCGCGGTCACGCGCAGACAGCGCTTGCAATCGGCATTCCCAGTGCGGGATGCTGACGGGGCTCCATGCCATCCGGGCACCCAGGCGTACGATCAGGCCCCATGCCCGGACACCTGATACACATCGCCCTGTCACACGGAGGTATCACGCTTGGAAGACCGCTCCAACCCCAGCTTCACCGACCGTCGTACCTCTCCGGCTACCCCCTCGGGGAGCAGCATCAAGTCTTATATAAGATATAATACTTGCCGACTTTCCGGTGGCTGCGTGTACCCCTGCGCAACGCCGGGCAGGCGGGCCGGCGCCCTGCGCCAGCCTCCATCGCCGGCCACCCGCGTCCGTTGCGTCACCGCGCAGCGGGCCGGTGGATGAGCGAACCCGCACATCAGAGCCGATATGACACCCTCACCGCGCGAGTATTTCATCCAAGGCGTTACCAAGGCCGGCAAACCGTTTCGCCCTAGCGACTGGGCCGAACGCCTGTGCGGCGTCATGTCGCAGTTCCGGCCGCCGGAAGATACCGGAGACCCGCGTTTTACGTTTTCGCCGTATGTGCGCCCGGTGATGTCTGGGGGGGTGAAATGCGTGGTGGTAGATGTACGCCTGCGCGACATCGAGCCGAAAGCGCTCGACTTCGTGCTCAACTTTGCGCGCGACAACGATCTGCAGCTGGTGGAAGCGTGCTCGATGCCTGACTGAGCCGCCCGGCACGGCCGAAAACACCGGACAACCCGCCGCCTGCGCAGCAGACCATTGCCGCTGGCAGCCTTGCCGGGGCAACGCCGGTGAGAGAGACGACAAAAACCCGCCAATGGCGGGTTTTTCATACTCCCGGCAGTGCGGGAGCCGAACAGCGGAGATCCGCTGCGCCTGCCTGACCGCTTAAGCGGCGGCGGCCATGCTCTTGATGGCGGCGCTCAGGCGAGCCTTGTGACGGGCAGCCTTGTTCTTGTGGATGATTTTCTTGTCGGCGATGCTGTCGATGGTGCCTTGTGCATCCTTGAACACAGCAGCGGCAGCCGCCTTGTCGCCGGCATCGATTGCCTTGCGCACGCTCTTCACAGCGGTACGCAGACGCGAGCGCAGGCTGGAGTTGTGCAGGTTCTGCTGAACTGCCTGGCGGGCGCGCTTGCGGGCTTGTGCGGTATTGGCCATTTTTGTTCCTAATTCGCTAAATTCGGTGACTGTCGCTCACCGCCTGATCACGTTTGATCAACAAAGCCGGAGCGCAAGAATTCCTAGAATCGGCAATTATACGACGTTTTTCGCACTGAACGCAAACCCGTTGACGGGCGCGGCGGCAAAGCAAGTGGAATCCGTATAATACGCCCAACACTGACCCGCCCAACCCTGTGGCGCCCACGCCGCATGTTGGCCTCGCCCATCCGCCGACAGGCCTCCCGCTACTGTGAATCTACTCAAAGCCGTCGCCACGATCAGCAGCCTGACGATGCTCTCGCGCATCACCGGCCTGATCCGCGAAACGCTGATCGCCCGGGCGTTCGGCGCCTCGGAATTCACCGACGCCTTCAATGTCGCCTTCCGCATTCCGAACCTGCTGCGCCGGCTGTTCGCCGAAGGCGCGTTCTCTCAGGCCTTCGTGCCGATCCTGGGCGAGTACCGTAACCGCCACGGCGAACCGGCGGCGCGCGAGCTGATCGACGCCGTAACGGTAGTGATGGCCTGGGTACTGGTGGCCGTCTCGCTGCTCGGCGTGATCGCCGCGCCGCTCATCGTCACCCTGGTCGCCACCGGCTTCCGCGGGCAGGAAAATGATGCCTATCTGTCGGCCGTGTTCATGACGCGCGTCATGTTCCCGTACATCGGCCTCATTTCACTGGTGGCGCTGGCCTCTGGCATTCTCAACACGTGGCGCAAATTTGCCGTGCCGGCCTTCACGCCGGTACTGCTGAACCTCAGCTTTATCGTCGCCACGTTGTTCGTCGCGCCGCACCTCGATACGCCGATTTATGCGCAGGCCTTTGCCGTGCTGGTCGGCGGGGTCCTGCAACTGGCCCTGCAGGTGCCGGCGCTGCTCAAGCTCGGCATGCTGCCGCGCCTGTCGTTCCATTTCCTCACAGCGTGGCGCAATCCGGGCGTGCGCCGCATCCTGCGGCAGATGCTGCCCGCCACCCTGGCCGTCTCGGTGGCGCAGATCAGCCTGATCATCAATACCAATATCGCCTCGCGGCTCGAGGCCGGCAGCGTCTCGTGGCTGACCTACGCCGACCGCCTGATGGAGTTCCCGACTGCGCTGCTCGGCGTGGCCCTCGGCACGGTACTGCTGCCCAGCCTGTCCAAGGCCAATGCGGAAAACAATGTGGCGGAATACTCAGGCCTGCTCGACTGGGGCCTGCGCCTGACCTGCCTGCTGGCCGCGCCAGCGGCCGTCGGTCTGTTCGTGTTCGGCACGCCGCTGACCGCCACGCTGTTCCATTACGGCAAATTCAGCGCACTCGATGTGGAGATGACGCGCCAGGCGCTCGTGTTCTACGGCGTCGGTCTGCTCGGCCTGATCCTGATCAAGATCCTCGCGCCCGGCTTTTATGCGCGCCAGGATATCCGCACGCCGGTCAAGATCGCGCTGGTGGTGCTGGTGGTCACGCAGTTGTCGAACCTGCTGTTCGTGCCGCAGTTCCAGCATGCCGGACTGGCGCTGTCAGTCAGCTTCGGCGCATGCGTCAACGCCCTGCTGCTGTTCATCGGCCTGCGCATGAAAGGCATCTACCATCCCGCCAGGGGCTGGGGGCTATTCACCATGCAGGTGCTGGGCGCGATCCTGATCCTCGCCGGGGTGCTCCTGTGGCTGGCCGAACACATCGACTGGCTGGCGCTGCGCGGGCAGCCGCTGCTGCGCATCGCGATGCTGGCCGGTTGCCTGGCACTGTCAGCCGTCGTGTACTTCGGTACACTGTGGGTAATGAAATTCCCGTTCTCCATGTTCCGGCGCAAGGCCATCTGAGTGATGGCAGCGTAGCCGCAGCATGAAGCGCAGCGGTTCTGACCCGGCAAGCGCAGGCCGTACACGGTGTACGGCACGCCGCTCGACGATGCCAGAATCATTTGGACGCCGCCTTTCGCATGCCCAGTACCAAGGTTCTCGATTATTTCACCAGCCTCGTCGCGGATGACGACAGCATTCCGCTCACGGAAACCGCGCTGGCGATTGCGCTGGATGCGTACCCCGACCTCGACCTGCAGGCGGAGCTGGCCAGCATCGACATGCTCGCCGAGCGGCTGCGCAAGCAGATTCCCGGCGGCACGCCGGCCATCGACCGGCTGCGCCTGCTCAACCAGTTCTTCTACCGCGACCTGGGGTTCGGCCAGAATCCGAACGATTACTACGATCCGGACAATTCCTACCTGAACGCCGTGCTGCGCTCGCGCCGGGGCATCCCGATCTCACTGGCCGTGCTGTACATGGAAATCGGCCAGCAGGTCGGCCTGCCGCTGAAAGGCGTGGCGTTTCCCAATCACTTCCTGCTGCGCATGTCGATTCCGGCGGGCGAGGTGATCATCGACCCGCTCAGCGGCCATACGCTGTCGAAGGAAGAACTGCAGGAGATGCTCGAACCGTTTCTCGAGAACGAGGGCCGCAGCAGCCTGGAAGACAACGGTGACGGCATCCCGCTGGGCCTGTTCCTGCAGGTGGCCTCGCACCGCGACATCATCGCGCGCATGCTGCGCAATCTGAAAGCCATTTACCTGCAGGAAGCGCGCTGGCAACGTATGCTCGGCGTACAGGAGCGGCTTGTCATCCTGCTGCCGAACTCCATCGAGGAGATCCGCGACCGTGGGCTGGCGTATGCCAATCTGGAATGCTTCCGGCCTGCGGTCGAAGACCTCGAAGCCTATCTCGAAGCCCGTCCGGACGCGAGCGATGCCGAACAACTGCGCGAGCGCCTGCCGACGCTGCGCATGATGAGCCGCAACACCAGCTGAAACCGGCGGGTTGCCGGCCTGTTGCCAGACCCCTGCCCGCTACGGCGTCCTCCCTGCCAGCCTTCACTGCCGGCAGCGCGCCGGCATGACATACGCGCTCACGCGCGCCGCACGAGCTTCCAGAGGCCTGCCAGCAGCAGCGGACCCACGGCCGCGCACACGCCCACCAGAGCGATCGTGCTCAGGTGTTCACGCACGAACGGCAGATTACCGAAGAAGTATCCCAGGCTCACCAGTCCAACAACCCACAGCAGTGCGCCGGCGATATTGAAGAGCTGGAAACGCCGCATGTCCATCTGCGACACGCCCGCCACAAAGGGCGCGAACGTCCGCACCACCGGGATGAAGCGCGCCGCGACCAGCATCTTGCCGCCGTGGCGCTCGTAGAAATCGTGCGTGCGGCGCAGTGCCTGCCGGTCGATCCAGCGCGATGGATGCTCGTAGATCTTGAAGCCCGTCCAGCGACCAATCGTATAGTTGACCGTGTTGCCGATCACCGCCGCCGCGACCAGTAGGGCCACCAGCAAGACAGGATGGATCGCGCCGCCCGCCGAGAAGGCGCCGGCGATGAACAGCAGCGAATCGCCGGGCAGGAACGGCAGTACCACCAATCCCGTTTCGCAGAACACGATGGCCGCGAGAATTACATACACCCAGTTGCCGTATTGCGCGATCACCACGCCCAGCGATTTGTCGAGGTGCAGCAGCATGCCCAGCAGTTCTGTCAAGTGTTCCATGGTGTTCCCGTCCTGGCCGGCGCGCACGCCGTGTTCCAAAGGCAGGCATGATACCGCGCCCGGCCATCCGGCCTCCTGATCGTGCCGCGCTCTGACCACGGCAGATCACCACAAGCCGCTGCGGGCCGCAGCGACCCGCCGTGCCCTCCCCGGGCCGCTGCCAGACGCCAACCACCGTATAATTCGGCGATGTCCGCCGAAACCCGTTCCGCCCTTTCCTCCCGCCGCGCCATCCGGCCGTTGCCGGACCAGCTCGTCAGCCAGATCGCCGCCGGCGAGGTGGTGGAACGTCCCGCCTCGGTGGTGAAGGAACTGCTCGAGAACGCCGTCGATTCCGGCGCAACGCAACTGCAGGTACGCCTCGAAGAAGGCGGCGTGCGGCGCATCCTGATCGCCGACAACGGCGGCGGCATCCCGGCCGACGAACTACCGTTCGCGCTGATGCGCCATGCCACCAGCAAGATCGCCACGCTCGGCGAGCTGGAGTCGGTGCTGACGCTCGGTTTTCGCGGCGAGGCGCTGGCCTCGATCGCCTCGGTCTCGCGCCTGACGCTCACCAGCCGCACCGCAGACGCCGCGCATGCCACGCAGATCGACGCCGACAACGGCGCCATGCAGCCGGCTGCAGGCGGTGCCGGTACCACGGTGGACGTGCAGCATCTGTACTTCAATACACCGGCGCGCCGCAAATTTCTCAAGACCGAACAGACCGAGCTTGGCCACTGCCTCGACATGATCCGTCGCGTGGCGCTGGCACGGCCCGACATTGCCATCTCGGTGCACCACAATGGCAAGCCGCTCGAGCACTGGAACGCCAGCGATGCCGCGGTTCGCACGGCCCAGGTACTCGGCAACGACTTCGCGCAGGCGCGCCTGCCACTCGACGAAAGCGCCGATACCGTCCACCTCTATGGATTCGTCGGCCTGCCCACTGCCTCGCGCGGGCGGCCAGACCAGCAGTATTTCTTCGTGAACGGCCGCTTCGTGCGCGACAAGCTGCTCACGCATGCCGTGCGCAGCGCCTACCAGGATGTCTTGCACGGTGATCGCTTCCCGGCCTATGTCCTGTGCCTCGACCTGCCGCCCGAAGCGGTGGATGTGAACGTCCATCCCTCCAAGATCGAAGTGCGCTTCCGCGAATCGCGCGCCATCCACCAACTGGTGTACCACGCCGTGCAGCGCGTGCTCGCCAAGCAGGCAGGTGAACAGGGCGACAGCCTGCGGACCACGCCCGCGCCGGTGCTGCCGCCCTCGGATGCGCTCACCTGGATCCGCAGCGATGCCGCGCGCCAAACCAGCCTCGGCATCGCCCAGCCCCGCCAGGAATACCTGGCGATGATGCGCGGCGATCCGCTGCCGGCGACGAGTCGGCCGGCGTGGCTCGATGCGCCGGTGGCCATGCCGTCGTCATCCCTGCCGACGCAACCGGGCATGTCACCGATGGCGGACACGCCGCCGGCAGCCTTCGAGGCCACCCTCCCGCAGAACGCTGCCATGACTGGTGAAGCGCACCCGCTCGGCTTCGCCCTGGCGCAGCTGCATGGCATCTATGTGCTGGCGCAGAACGCGCGCGGTCTGGTGCTCGTCGACATGCACGCGGCCCACGAACGGATTCTCTACGAGCAGATCAAGCACGCGCTCGATGCGCGGGACCTCACCGTCCAGCCGCTGCTGATTCCGCTCACGTTCCCCGCCAGCCCGGTGGAAACCGGCACGGCGGAAGAACACCGCGAAACGCTGACGTTGCTCGGCTTCGACATTGCCGCAGTCTCGCCCACCGTACTCGCCGTGCGCGCCGTGCCGGCGCTGCTGCAAGACGCCGACGTGGAAGCGCTGGCGCGCGACGTGCTGCGCGACCTGCATGCCTACGGCGGCTCACGCGTGCTGGCCGAACGCCGCAATGAACTGCTGGCGACACTGGCCTGCCATAGCGCCGTACGCGCCAACCGCAAGCTGACGCTTGAGGAAATGAACGCCCTGCTGCGCCAGATGGAAGCCACCGAACGCGCCGATCAGTGCAATCATGGCCGCCCCACGTGGGTGCAACTGCCGCTCGCCGATCTCGACCGCCTTTTCCTGCGGGGGCAGTGATCATGTCATGCCCACCCGCCACCACTCCGCCCGTGGTCTGCCTGCTCGGGCCCACAGCTTCCGGCAAGCCCGCCGCCACGCTGGCGCTGGCGGAGCGCTTTCCGCTGGAAATCATCAGCCTCGACTCGGCGCTGGTGTATCGCGGCATGGACATCGGCACCGCCAAGCCCAGCGCAGAGGAACAGGCACGCGTACCGCACCACCTGATCGACATCATCGATCCGGCCGACAGCTATTCGGCTGCACAATTCGTGCGCGACGCCCACGACCTGATCACGGCAATCCGCCGCCGGGGCCGCATGCCGCTGATCGCCGGCGGCACGATGCTCTACTACAAGGCGCTGACGCAAGGTCTGAATGACCTGCCCCACGCCGATGCAGCGGTGCGCGCCCAACTCGATGCCGATGCCGCGGCGCGCGGCTGGCCGGCGCTGCATGCCGAACTTGCGGCCGTCGATCCGGTCACGGCCGCGCGCCTGCCAGCCAACGATGCACAGCGTATCCAGCGTGCGCTCGAAATCTTCCGCCTGACCGGCGTGCCCATGTCCACGCTGCTGAAGCGCCCGCCAGCCGCCGACAGCAGCACGTTTCCAGGCCAGGCGCCGGACGACATGCTCGTCATCGCGCTCGAGCCGTCGGATCGCAGTGTGCTGCACGAACGCATCGCCGCACGCTTCGACGCCATGCTGGCAGCAGGCCTGCTCGACGAAGTCCTGGCCCTGCGCGCACGCGGCGATCTGCACCTTGGCCTGCCATCGATGCGTTGCGTCGGCTACCGGCAAGCGTGGGAATTCCTCGACGGCGCTTGCGATGCGGCCACCATGCGCGAGCGCGGTATCGCCGCCACGCGCCAGTTGTGCAAGCGCCAGCTCACCTGGCTGCGTAGCACGCCCGAACGGCGGACCATCGACTGCCTCGCGGCGGACTATGTTGCGCAAGTTGCTGCGCTGGTGGATCAGGCCTGGGGAAGTTGACACAAGCCGCGCTGACGCGATCCCTGCCGATCCATCCTGACAGCACGATCCGTCTACGCGGCTGGCCGGCGCACAGACCCCACGCGCCCGGCAACTCCAGTCGATCTCCAGCCTGAGATCCGCCCTCCGTCCCTGCCATTCCGCACCACACTCGGCTACCATCTCACCATGTCCGCGATTGCCCCTTTTGCCCTGCTCGACGATGCCCATGCCGGCGCCCGCCTGTACACCGGCTGGGTGCGTGACCTGACCTGTACCCATGCGGCAGCGCTCGACCAGCTGGAAGCCCAATTGCATACCGCATGGCAGGAAGGGCTGCACGCGGTGCTGCTGGCACCTTACGAATTCGGTGCGGAGATTGTCGGTGTCCCCATGGCAGAAGCCATCCCTGGCCAGCCTTTTGGCGATGGCGTGCTGCGCGTGGCCCTGTACCGCACGCTCACCGTGTTGCCGGCGGCCGGGGTGGATGCCTGGCTCGAACAGGCTGAACAGGACCGCACACCCGCCGGGATCCGCAACGTCCATGCGACCGTCGATGCGGATGCCTACATCGCGCGGCTCGCGCGCATCCAGGCGTATCTGCGGGCCGGTGACAACTATCAGGTCAACGCCACCTTCCGCCTGACTTTCGACAGCTACGGCTCGCCTATCGCCCTCTACCGGCGCCTGCGGGCGCGCCAGCCGGTCCCGTATGGCGCGTGCATCGTGTGTGCGGATGGTACGGCCGTGCTGTCGTGCTCACCGGAGCTGTTCTTCCGGCAAGATGCGGATGGCCAGCTCGAAGCCCAGCCGATGAAAGGCACGGCGCCGCGCGGCGCCGATGCGCAGGCGGATCGCGAGGCGAGTCTGCGGCTCGCGGCGGACACCAAGAGCCGCGCCGAGAACGTGATGATCGTCGACCTGCTGCGCAACGACCTGGGCCGTGTCGCCGTGCCCGGCAGCGTGACCGTGCCGGCCCTGTTCGAGGTCACGCCATTTGGGCGCGTGCTGCAGATGACATCGACCATCCGGGCGCGCATGCGGCCCGGCACGACGCTGGCCGATACGCTGCGCGCGCTGTTTCCCTGCGGTTCGATCACCGGTGCGCCCAAGCGCCGCACCATGGAAATCATCCGCGAGACCGAAGGCACGCGGCGCGGCCTGTACACAGGTGCGATCGGCTGGCTGGCGCCGGATGGCTGCTGCCTGTCGGTAGCGATCCGCACGCTGGTACTCGGTGCGCCGCAAGAGGATGGCACACGCCGTGGCGAGATGGGTGTCGGCGCAGGCATCGTCATCGACAGCGTACCCGCCGACGAATATGCAGAGTGCCTGCTCAAGGCGCGCTTTCTGACCGATCTCGAAGCGCCTTTCGAATTGTTCGAGACCATGCAGGCCACGCGGGCCGGCTGCCCTCTGCTGCCCCGCCACCTCGCCCGGCTGGGCGCATCGGCGGCGGCATTCGGCATACCATTCGACCGCGATGCCGCACAGGCTGCGGTCATGCGCAGCTGCACGACCCTGCCCGACGGCGCGCATCGCATGCGCATGGCACTGCAAGGCGATGGCACGTTCTCGCTGACACATGGGCCGCTGCAGCCGATCGCCACGCCGGTGGACGTCCATGTCGCCGGGCTGCGCACCACGGCAGCCGATCTGTTCCTCCGGCACAAGACCAGCCACCGCCAGGCCTACGATGCCATCTGGCGTGACGCCGAGGCGCATGGCGCTTTCGATGCGCTGTGTTTCAACGAACGGGGTGAACTGACCGAAGGCGGGCGGACGAGCGTCTTCCTGAAACGCAATGGCCACTGGTGGACGCCGCCACTGGACTGCGGCCTGCTGCCCGGCGTGATGCGCGCCGCCATCCTCGACGATGCCGCGCGCTATCTCGATGCGCCGACGGCGGAACGCGTGCTGTTTCTGGAAGACCTGCTGGCCGCCGAAGCCATCGTGCTGTGCAACGCGCTGCGCGGCGTCATGCCCGCCCGGCTGGTTCCGCCTCCGCCTTCGCCTGCGGCGCGCGTACCGTCAGCCGGCCCTCCGACAGCTTCCAGCGCGTAATCCCCGGCAGGGCGATCAGGTCGCGGTCATGGCAGATCATTAGCAGGGATTTGCCTTTGGTGACGAGATCGCCCACCAGTGCAATGACCTGCTCGCGCGCCGCACCATCAAGATTCGACGTCGGTTCATCGAGCAATAACAGATCAGGATCCAGCGCCCACGCACGTGCCAGCGCCACGCGCTGGATCTCACCGCCGGACAGGCGATGCGGCGGCGTCTCACAGATGCCTTCGATGCCGGCCCAGGCCAGCGCCGCATCGACACGGGCCGCCACATCATGCGCCTTGAGGCCGCTTGCCTTCAGCCCGTACGCGATGTTGGCGCGCACCGATGTGCGGAACAGGTAGGGATGCTGGTGCACATAGGCGATACGGGCACGCAGCGCCGCCGGATATGGCGTCAGCGGCATGGCCGTACCATCGAGCGTCACCTGTGCGCCGGGAGCCGGCTCTAGCCCGGCGAGCATGCGCATCAGCGTGCTCTTGCCGGCACCGTTGATACCGGTCAGGACCACGGCCTGGCCGCGACCGATATGCAGTTCGGGAACATCGAAGAGCACGCGCTCGCCGAACGCCTTGCGCAGGCCATGTACGGCCAGCATCACGGTGTGTACATGGATAAACGGGGGCTGCAAAGGAAGCTGCAAGGGCTGCTTCGGTCCGCCACTCATCGCCGAAATCCTCCCGCGCCCTGTAGCCAGGCCAAGATGACGTTGATGATGAGCGCCAGTGCCACCAGCACGATGCCGAGTGCAATGCCTTGCGCGAACTCGCCTTTGCTGGTTTCGAGGGCGATGGCGGTAGTGATGGTACGCGTGATGCCTTCGATGTTACCGCCGATCATCAGGGCCGAACCAACCTCGGCGATCACGCGCCCAAACCCGGCGACCACGGCCGCAAACAATCCAAAGCGCAGTTCGCGCAGAACGGTCCACATCGTGCCCAATCGTCCCGCGCCAAGCACGAGCGCCGTTTCGCGCAACCGCACGTCGGCGGCCTGCAGTGCAGCCAGCGAAAATGCAAGAACCACCGGAAACCCGATAGCTGCCTGTCCGAGAATCATGCCGCCCTGCGTGAACAGCAGCCCAAGCGGGCCGAGCGGACCCTGGCGTGACAGCAGCAGATAAAGGATCAGGCCCACCAGCACCGTGGGAAACGACAGGAAGGCCTGCGCAATCACCACCACCACGCGGCGGCCGGGAAAGTCGTGCGAGGCGATCAGATAGGCTAGCGGCACCGCCGGCAACGTGGCGAGCAGCAAGCCCAGCACGCCGACCTTAAGCGACACCCACACGATGAGCCAGAGATCGGGATCTCCGGCCAAGAGCAGGCGGAACGCTTCAGCGATGGCGCTGGAGATGTCCATGACGCATCAGGCGGAGAACGTATGTTCCGCCGCCGGGAAGCTGCCATCCTTGACAGCCTGCACATACGCGCGGACAGCGCCTTCGATGGAGCTCTGGCCGTCCATGAAATCCTTCACGAACTTGGCCTTGCGACCCGGGAAGATGCCGAGCATGTCGTGCAGCACCAGCACCTGCCCCGTACAGGCCGCGCTCGCGCCAATGCCGATGGTCGGGACGTGGAGCATGTTCGTGATCTCTGTCGCCAGCGCGGCAGGCACGGCTTCCATCAGCAACATCTGCGCGCCGGCATCCTGCAAGGCCAGGGCATCGGCCTTGAGCTGCTCCGCTGCGGCGTTCGACTTGCCCTGCACCTTGAAGCCGCCAAAGGCATGCACGGACTGCGGCGTCAGGCCGACGTGGGCGCACACCGGCACCGAACGCTCGACGAGGTAGCGCACCGTGTCGGCTACCCACGCGCCGCCTTCCACCTTGACCATCTGCGCGCCAGCCTGCATCAGCCGCACGGCGCAGTTGAACGCATGCTCCGGAGAGGCCAGCGTGCCGAACGACATGTCGGCCATGACCATCGCACTGTGGTTGCCACGCGCCACGCACTCGGTGTGATAAACCATGTGATCGAGCGTCACCGGCAGCGTGGTGGTCTGGCCCTGGAGCACGTTGCCGAGCGAATCGCCGATCAGCAGCACGTCGACGCCGCAGCGGTCGAGCAGCGCGGCAAAGCTGGCGTCGTAGCAGGTCAGCATGGCGATCTTCTCGCCTGCGTCGCGCATCGCCTGCAGCGCGGGAATGGTCACGGCTTTACGGGTAGGTTCTTGCAGGTAACTCATGATCGGAACTCATTGGCCGGAATAGTTGGTCGGAATAGCCGGCGGGTAAGCGGCAGAGCTGAACTTACGATGCCGCGAGATTGAGAAATTCCCGGCGGCCGCGCATGGCTTCGATACGCGCCAGCAGTAACTGGAAATCGGCATCGCGCTCGACGGGATTGAAATGGGTCGATTCGACGAGCAGCAAAGGCGCTTCGTCGTACCGGTGGAAGAGTTCGCCATAGGCGTCGCACACCCGTTCGAGATAGGCGATATCGACACTGGCCTCGTAAGCATGGCCGCGTTTGGCGAGGCGCGCCAGCAGATCAGCCGGTTTGGCCTGCAGGCCGATCACCAGGTCGACGCGCTGCGGTGCAACCGGCGCGGCATCGGCCATGGCGTGGTACAGCGCGGCCTCGTCCTCGGGCAACGTCAGGTTCGCGAACAGGCGGTCTTTCTGGAACAGAAAATCACCGACGAGCCGCTCGCCGCCCTGCACGCCAGCCTGCCATTGCTGCATCTGCAGACGGCGCTGGGCGAGAAAAGCCAGCTGGACCGGCAAGGCATAGCGCCCCGGGTCACGGTAGAAGCGTTCAAGGAAGGGATTGGCCTCGGGCTGCTCGAGCATCAGCCGGGCATGCAGATGCGGTGCCAGGCGCTGCGCCAGCGAGGTCTTGCCCACGGCAATGGGGCCTTCGACAACAATACGGCGCAGGTGATCGAGTGCCATCGGTTCAGCTTCTGAAAATAAAGTAGACCGCGCCGACCAGGCAAAGGCCAGCCCACAGGTAGTCCAGCTTGAGCGGTTCATGCATGTATAACACAGCAAACGGCACGAACACGCTCAGCGTGATCACTTCCTGCATGATCTTCAGTTGCGACAGCGACAGCCCGCCCGCATAGCCGATGCGGTTGGCCGGCACCTGGAACAGGTATTCGAGCAAGGCGATGCCCCAGCTGACGAGCGCCGCCACGTACCAGGGCTTGCTGGAAAGATTCTTGAGATGTCCGTACCAGGCCACTGTCATGAAGATGTTCGACAGGACCAGCAGACCTCCGGTCAGCGCGTAGGTGGGGATTGCGAGGGACATGGCGGACACTTGCAGGTGGAGACCTTCTCGATCCGTTGTCCGGCGACAGCCGGCAGATGATCGGCCACGCGCCCCTGGCCGGGGATCTCGAGATCCGGACACAGTTCGGCCAGCGGCACGAGTACGAAGGCTCGCTGGGTCATGCGCGGATGCGGCACGGTCAGCGTTTCGTCGTTGTGCTGGAGATCACCATACAGCAGCAGATCGAGATCGAGCGTGCGCGGTGCGTTGCGGAACGGCCGCTCGCGGCCGAACTGCTGTTCGATGTGCTGGCAGACACGCAGCAGCTGCTGCGCCGAGAACGTCGTCTCGACTGCCACGACGGCATTGAAATAATCATCGCCCTGCGCATCGACAGGCGCCGTGCGATATAGCGACGAGCGCGCCACGATCATGACACCCGCATGCTGCGCAATGCAGACCACCGCATCTTTCAGCGTCTGCCGCGCGTCGCCCAGGTTGGCGCCCAGGCCGATATACGCCAACGTCATTCCTTGCCCTCCGGTGCGTCGCTCCGGGAAGATACTGTATCCGATTTCGCGCCACCGCGCCGACGGCGCCGACGCTTGGGCGCGGGCGTGCTGCCCGCAGCTGGCGCGTGCTGGCGCACATCGGCCAGCAACTGGTCGCGTTCGGCCTCGCCGGCGTGCTGGAAGGATTCCCACCAGCTCGCCACTTCCTCCGGCAATTCACCCGAAGCGCAGCGCAGCGCGAGGAAGTCGTAGCCGGCGCGGAAACGCGGCGACTCCAGCAGGCGGAACGGCATCTTGCCGACGCGCCGCTCGAAGCGCGGCTGCATGCCCCAGATTTCTTTCATGTCTGCCACGAAGCGGCGCTGGATGGCCAGGCCGGTCTGGCGATGCAGCACATCATCCATGGCGAGATTGAGTGCCATCACCGGCGATTCGCCGCCGTCGCGCAGTGCCGTCCAGCGTTCCAGCACATGATGCCAGAGCAGGGCCGCGAACAGGAAACCCGGCGACACTGGCTTGCCGGCGCGCACGCGCGCATCTGTGTTGTCGAGCGCCAGTTGCACGAAGCGCTGGCCCATCGGCTGTTCCAGCGCCACGTCGAGCAGCGGCAGCAGGCCACGATGCAGGCCGGCCTTGCGCAGTTCCTGCAGCGAGGCCCAGGCGTGACCCGACAGCAGCAGCTTGAGCATCTCGTCGAACACGCGCGCGGTCGGCACGTTGTGGATCAGCGTCGCCAGCTCATTGATCGGGGCACGTGTGGCCTCGTCGATGGCAAAGCCGGTCTTGGCCGCAAAACGCACCACGCGCAGCATGCGTACCGGATCCTCACGGTAGCGCAACGTCGGATCACCGATCATGCGCAGCACGCGGGCTCGGATGTCCTTCATGCCGCCGTGGTAATCGTGCACGGTCTGCGCGGCCGGGTCGTAGTACATCGCGTTGATGGTGAAATCGCGCCGCGCCGCGTCCTCGGCCTGCGAGCCCCAGACGTTGTCGCGCAGCACGCGGCCGCTCGCGTCGGTGGCATGGGTGCGCGTATCGAGTTCATTGCGCTTGAGGCGGCGGTCGCTGGCGACCTGCTCGCTATCCGCGGCATCTACCATCGCACGGAAGGTGGAGACCTCAATGATCTCCTGCTCGCGTCCGCCGTAGAAAGTAACGTGCACGATCTGGAAGCGGCGGCCAATGATGCGCGAGCGGCGGAACAGCGCCTGCACCTGGTCCGGCGTGGCATTGGTGGCCACGTCGAAGTCCTTGGGCTTGATGCCAAGCAACAGGTCGCGCACGGCGCCGCCGACGATGAAAGCCTCGTAGCCTGCTTCCTGCAGGGTCGACGTCACCTTTACGGCATTCTTCGACAGCAGCGTGGGATCGATGCCATGTTCGGACACCGGCACGATATTGACCTTGCGCTTGCGGGGCGCGCCCGCGCGGGCCGCTGGTTTGCCCAGCAAACGGTTGATGAGTTTCTTGATCATGGTGTCAGAACAGATCCATGATGCGCCACCCGCGCTCTTCAGCGTGGTAACGCAGGCGCTCGTCCGGATTGGTGGCAACTGGCACGCTGACTTTTTCAAGCAGCGGGATGTCGTTGAACGAGTCGCTATAGAAGGTCGTGCTGCCGAACGACGACCAGTCGTGGCCGAGCGAGGCGAGCCACGCCTCGGTCCGCGCGATCTTGCCCTCGCGGAAGCTGGGAATACCCGACACCGCGCCGTTGAACATGCTGTCCGGATGGCCATCGACGGTCGCCGGCTCGGTGGCGATCAGGTGTGGAATGCCGAAGGCCTGCACGATGGGTCGGGTGACAAAGCTATTGGTGGCGGTGACCACGCCGCACAGATCGCCGGCGTCGAGATGCGACTGCACCAGAGTACGCGCCTGTGGTGTGATCACCGGCACGATCACCGTGCGCATGAACTCCGCGTGCCAGCGTGCCAGCTCCTCGCGCGGCCGCTGCGCCAGCGGCGCCAGGGCGAAGCGGAGGAACTTGTCGTTGTCGAGTGTGCCGGCCTTGTAGTCGGCATAGAAGCGATCGTTCTCGCGCTGATACTCCTCGGCATCGACAATGCCAAGGCCGACCAGGAAGCGCCCCCATTCATGGTCGCTGTCGGTCGGGATCAGGGTGTGGTCGAGGTCAAATAAAGCCAGATTCATGGAGCGCGATTCTACCTGATAGGAGCAAAGGAGGTCGGACAGCGGCAGCCCGTTAGCCCTGCATCTCCGCCAGCATTTCACGCACCAGCGGCAGCGTCACGGCACGCTTGCGCTCCAGCGAATAGGTGTCGAGCGCATCGAGCAGCGCCATGAGGCTCGGCATGTCGCGGTAATAGTGGGTCACGAGCCACTGCGGGACCTCCGGCGACAGCTGCAGGCCGCGCTCGCGGGCCGCCTGGGTCAGCGCGGCCATCTTGTCGGTGTCGGACAGCGGATGCAACTGGTACACCAGCCCCCAGCCCAGCCGAGTACGCAGGTCCTCGCGCACCCCCGTGGCCAGCGGCGCGGCGGCGCCGGCGCTGATAATGGCGCTGCGCGTATGGGCACGGACCTCATTGATCAGATTAAAGACAGCAATCTGCTGGGCCGGGTTCATGCTGTCCACGTCATCCACCGTATACAAGGTAAGGGCCGGATCGAAGGCGAACGCCTGCAGTGCGTGATGCGGCGTCAGCGCCAGACAGCCCAGGCCATGCCTTGCCGCGGCATCGCAGACTGCATGCAGCAGGTGCGACCTGCCGCTGCCAGGCTCGCCCCACAGGTAGATCAGACGGTCGCCCGCCTGCTCGTTGTGCACCGCCTCCGGCAGGCCACGCAGCCGAACGACCGCCTCGCGGTTGGCATCGGCGTAGAAATTGTCGAACGTGGGCGGCGGCGGGCCGCCGAGATCGAGAGGAAGTTGCTTTGCGCGCACAGCAGAGGGCCTGGTCATTTCCGGTAGAGATCGCTCGCCAGATAAGCCTGCTTCACCCGACGCGCCGCCACCAGCAGGATGGCGCAGGTGGGCAGGGCCAGCAGGATACCGAAAAAGCCGAAGAACTGCCCAAACGCCAGCAAGGCGAAAATCACCACCAGCGGGTGCAGGCCGATACGCTCGCCCACCAGCCGCGGCGTGAGGTAGAAACTCTCCACGAACTGGCCCAGGCCATAGACCACGGCGACCGCGGCCAGCCCGTACCAGTCGCCGAACTGCAGGACGGCTGCCACCAGCGCCATGATGAGGCCCAGTGCAAACCCAATGTAGGGAATGAAGACGGCAAGCCCGGTAAACACGCCCACCGGAATGGCAATGTCAAAGCCGGCGATCGCTAGCCCGGCCGAATAGAACACCGCCAGGATGATCATCACCAGCAATTGCCCGCGCAGGTACTGCGACAGCAGTTCGTCGGTCTCGCGCATCAGCGACTGCGTGGTGTCCACCCAGCGGCGCGGTACGAAGCCTTCGAGCCGGCGCACCAGCATGTTCCAGTCCATCAGCAGGTAGAACATCAGGATCGGCACGATGAACAAGATGCCGATGGCGCTGAGCGCCGCCGAGCCGGAAGTTTTCAGGTAGCCGAACAGTGTGCCGAGGATTTCGTCCGGGCTGGACGCCAGATGCTCGGTCAGGAAGCTGCGCAGCCCCGCGAAATCGAACGTCACGCGGATACCCAGCTCGTTCAGCAACGGCGCGACCACGGCATTGACCTTGTCCACGAGCCCGGGCAGCTGCTCACGCAGCAACGGCACCTCGCGCTGCACCACGATAACCAGCAGCAGCACCATCAGCACCATGACCAGCATCAACAGCAAGAGCATCAGTGTCACACCGAGCGCGCGCGGTACCCGCTTGCGGTAGAGCCACTCCACGCCGGGATTGAGGATATAGGCCAGGATGAACGCCAGCAGGAATGGCGTGAGAATCGACGACAAGGCACTGAACAGCCATAGCAGGCCGACCGTGAGCGCTAGCCACAGGGCGATGCGCTTGACTTCCGGCGTCAGGACAGGAGCATTCATGAAGTGCTTGCAGTAAGGTTCAGAGGCGGCTGGGGAGCCATCGGAAAGCCATCCGGCGTTCAGGCGACGCCCGCATCCCCACGGGATTCCGCATCCTGGCGGCCAAATTGGGGAGGAATGGTCCCAAATCCGTTAAAATCCCGATTCTACTGGACATGCCGGGTCTGGCCGCATTTCCCGTCGCCCACTGCACATTGGCGGCGGAACCGCGCCCAGCTGGCGGTTCCTCGCATTCACTCACCAATCCGTAGGTTTTCATGAGCGCTTCCCATACCCCGCAAGGCACGACCGGCCTCTCTTACCGTGATGCCGGCGTCGATATCGAAGCCGGCGATGCGCTGGTCGATGCGATCAAGCCCTTTGCCAAACGTACCATGCGCGAAGGCGTGCTCGGCGGCATCGGCGGATTCGGCGCCCTGTTCGAGATTTCCAAGAAGTACAAGGAACCGGTGCTGGTGTCCGGCACCGACGGCGTCGGCACCAAGCTGCGCCTCGCCTTCGAACTGAACCGCCACGACACGGTCGGCCAGGACCTGGTCGCCATGAGCGTCAACGACATCCTCGTGCAAGGCGCCGAGCCGCTGTTCTTCCTCGACTACTTTGCCTGCGGCAAGCTCGATGTGCAGACCGCTGCTACCGTCGTGAAAGGTATTGCCCACGGTTGTGAACTGGCCGGCTGCGCGCTGATCGGCGGCGAAACCGCCGAAATGCCGAGCATGTATCCGGAAGGCGAATACGACCTGGCCGGCTTCGCCGTCGGCGCGGTGGAAAAGAGCAAGATCATCGACGGCACCACCATCGCGGCTGGCGACGTGGTGCTCGGCCTGGCCTCGAGCGGCGCGCACTCCAACGGCTACTCGCTGGTGCGCAAGATCATCGAAGTGAGCCAGCCCGACCTGAATGCCGACTTCCACGGCCAGCGCCTGCAGGATGCCCTGATGGCACCCACGCGCATCTACGTCAAGCCGCTACTCGCACTGATCGAGACCGGCATGGTCAAAGGCATGGCCCACATCACCGGCGGCGGTCTCGTGGAAAACGTGCCGCGCGTGTTGCAGGACAATGTCACCGCCATCCTGCACAAGGATGCCTGGACCATGCCGCCGCTGTTCACCTGGCTCCAGCAAAACGGCGGCGTAGCCGACGCCGAGATGCACCGCGTGTTCAACTGCGGCATCGGCATGGTGGTGGTCGTGTCGAAGGACAACGCCGCCGCAGCGATGCAGCAGCTGCAGGCCGCCGGCGAAACCGTCTGGCAGATCGGCGAGATCCGGGCACGCGTGGGGGATGAGGCGCAGACGCAGGTGGTTTGAGCGGCTCCCCAACCATGTCCCCTGCGACGCCGGGCGGGATCGACGTCCGCCTGGCGGGCGGCTCGGCCCAGCGTCAAGCGCTGCGCATGGCCAGACAGTCGAGCCGCCCCCCATCGCCCGGCGCCATCACAACTGTAAAATAAGATAAACGCCGCCTGATTTGGCACTCGTTTTCTGGCGCCGTGTTCGGATCGGCGTTAACGTGCGGGCATCTCCAACATGCCCGCCAACGATCATGCCCGGACCGGTTGCCTTAAAAACATTCCGCGACGCCTCCACTCAAACGACACCAGAAACCACAACGGAAACGACATCTCCGCCCCGCGACCCGGCGGCAGCCGTTTTCGATAATCCGCTCCTGACCCGCAAGATCAGCCGCCGTGCCATGCGGGCCCTGCCAAGCGCCAGCGCAATGCCAACCAGTGCATGGCATCTGGAGAAAGCACGGACGACAGCGGCGCTGGGCAGTATCAACCAGACCTTCCGGAGCACCGTTCCCAGTTATACGCTTCTGGCCTTGGAAGCACTGGAACATGGCAGGGTGACACTGGAAAGCCTGTTTTCGGAGTTTCATCTACGGCTGGCTCGTGCTTATCTGCCGGCAGCCTATCCCGCACACACTGGCCAACGCGAAGTCTTGTCGGCGCAACTCATCAACGGCCTGCTCGCACGCATGGTCGTCGAGGCGCGGAGCAAAGAGATACGTCGCCAGGTCAAGCACGCGGTACAGTGCTTCCTGAATGCGGTCTACGACACACCTCCCTCTCCACGAACGTTTGCGGCGCAGGCGCAAGACAGTGCGCTCTGCCGGTGCATCGAGCTGGCAAACGCGATCCTCCAGTTCACGCATGCCTTCTTTTGCTACCTCGCAGAGGGGGATCACCATCTAGGCAAGCTCGATGACCTCGCCCAGCGTTTTACCCTGAACGTTCCCAGCACCGATTCCTTCTGGTACGACAAGCTCATGCTCAATGCAGCGCAGTCAGGCGCCTGGAAAAGTGTGCAGCTACTGCTGGAACATAAACGCTCACAAGCTGGCGCACTGGCCTGCACGTATCTCAGCGATTTCTCACTAGCTGAATATCCGCTTCTGGCAATGACCCAACGGATCCGCGATGACTCTGACCAGGAAACTGGCTTGCTGCATATCGCTGCAAGGCAGGGGGATGTCGGCATGCTCGACTATCTGCATGGCAAGTTGCAGGCTGCCCGCGTCTCCATCGACTACGAAGAACGCGATGAACGGACCGCGCTGTTCTGTGCGGTGGAAGCGGATCAGCTGGATGCCTTCAATTGCTTGATAAAACATGGTGCATCCCCGCATGCCTGCGATGCCACGCAGACAACGCTGATGCATATCGCGAGAAACCCTGCGATCGCCTTGGCACTCATCGAAGCCAAGGTGGATATGAACGCATGCGATCAGCAAGGCCGGCGACCACTGCACACCCAACGCTCCCCGGAGATCGTGCAGATGCTGATCGAAGCAGAAGCCAAAGTGAATGCCACAGATGATGAACAGAACAGGCCTTTGCATCTGCAGACCGATCCGGCGATCGTGCGAATGCTGATCAATGCGAAAGCAGAAGTCAACGCGCGCAACAATCTTCAGCGCACACCCTTGCATTGTGTGAACAATGCTGATGCCGTGGACGCTCTCATTGCAGCGGATCCTCGCGCGGATGTGAATGCCGAAGATGCCAAGGGCAATCGCCCCCTGCATGTTCAGCGACACCCAGCCGTCGTGCGTGCGCTGATCAACGCAGGCGCGGCAGTCAACGCCACGAACGCGGACGGCGAGACGCCCCTGCATCTAGCCACTCATCCAGAAGCCGCCCGGCTATTGGTTGAAGCAGATGCCGCAGTCGATGCACTCGACCGGCACCGTGAATCCCCTCTATTCAGCGCGTGCGATCCGGGAATCATCACACTACTCGTAGCGCAAGGGGCAGATATCGGCATTATCAACAGAAGCGGTAGAAGCTTGCTGGACGCATGGCTCACCCCCCAGACCGGTCCGAGACGCCTCGCACATCTCGATTTCATCCAGGCGCTGCACGATGCATGCGACACCCCTGAGCGCGCCGAACGTTTCCAACAGTTGATCCAGCGACGCGGAGAGCATGGCGAAACATCGTTGCACCGTTATCTACGGCTCTACAACGAACAGTTGCATGCAACCCTGTGCGAGTACGCCGATCTCGATTTCCGTACGCTGGATCGACGAATCGAGGCGGTACGGCTCTTCAAGGCATGGGGGGCCGACCTGGAGATACGCAACATCCAAGGAGAATCTGCACATGATCATGTCGTGCGCCAACAGGTCTTCATGAGCAGCTGGCTTAGCGACTTCGCCCGCATGCCGGCGCCGCTTCAGGCCCGGTGCCTGACGAACTACCTGCCCTGGAAAGCGCGCATCGATACGCTGGAAGAGCTCTTGCGTCCCTCTACGCCACCAGCCCCTCAGATGGCGGCATCCGGCAAACGCAAGCGGGACGAGATCGACCAGCCCTGAAAATATGGAGACGCGTGGCGAGAACGCCGCGCACCTATCTGAATCCATCGACGTGCGAGTGCCCCGGCGGCGGAGTATCGCGCATCAGGCGCACTACGCAATCGATCACGCATGGACCCGGCACATGGACACGTTCGAAAAAATGCTCAGGCCGGGGCCATACGGAGTAACGCGGGCGTTGCGGCAGGCAAACGCAAACGGACAGATCTCAACGCTCGGCCCGATATGCGACGAGAGGAACAGAACAGGCCCTGCAGAGCGTCCCGCCATATGACGACATAGCAGAGAGGCCAGCGCAACGCTATTGCGCTGGCCATGGGCGCATCAACTGAAGAACTTCTTCACCTTGTCCAGCCACGACTGTTCCTGCGGCGAGTGACGCGAGCCGCCGGCGTGCACCGAGGTATCGAACTGGCGCAGCAGGTTCTTCTGTTCTTCGGTCAGCTTGACCGGCGTCTCAACGACGACGTGCACGTAGAGGTCCCCCGGATAACCCGATCGCACACCCTTGATGCCCTTGCCGCGCAGGCGAAAGGTTTTGCCGCCCTGCGTGCCTTCGGGCACCGAGAAGCTGGCCTTGCCGCCGAGCGTGGGGACTTCGATCTCGCCGCCCAGCGCCGCCGTGGCAAACGAGATCGGCATCTGGCAATGCAGGTCGTCGCCATCGCGTTCGAACACTGGATGCGGCTTGATGTGGACTTCAACGTACAGGTCGCCCGGCGGCCCGCCGTTGATGCCCGGCTCGCCGTTGCCGGTCGAGCGAATACGCATGCCTTCGTCGATGCCTGCCGGCACCTTCACTTCGAGCGTTTTCTGCGACTTCAGCTTGCCCTGGCCATGGCACTTGGTACACGGCTTGGGAATGAACTTGCCGGTGCCGTGGCACTTCGGGCAGGTCTGCTGCATCGTGAAGAAACCCTGAGCGACACGCACCTGACCCACGCCATTACAGGTCGGGCAGGTCTCCACCGAGGAACCGGGCTCCGCGCCATTGCCGTGGCAATGATCGCATTCGTCCCAGTGCGGCACGCGGATCTGCGTGTCGTAGCCGTTGGCAGCCTGCTCGAGGCTGATCTCCATGCTGTAGCGCAGATCGGCGCCGCGGTAGACTTGCGGGCCGCCCCGGCGGCCGCCGCCGGCGCCGCCCTGGCCAAAAATGTCGCCAAAGATGTCGCCAAAAGCATCAGCGAAACCGCCGAAGCCCTGCCCGCCGCCAAAGCCGCCGGCCATGTTCGGGTCGACACCGGCATGGCCATACTGATCATAGGCCGCGCGCTTTTCAGGCTCGGACAGGATCTCGTAGGCCTCCTTGGCCTCCTTGAATTTGTCCTCGGCTTCCTTGCTGTCCGGGTTGCGGTCCGGGTGGTACTTCATCGCGAGCTTGCGATACGCCTTCTTGATCTCGTCGTCGCTGGCGTTCTTGCCCACCCCGAGCACTTCGTAGAAATCACGTTTTGCCATGGTGGCTCATCTATCCATGTCGCTCATTAAAAAACCAAGGGACGCTATCAGAATGAAGCGAAGCGGTCCTGGCCAGGCGCGTGGCCGCAGACAGTACACGGAGTACGGCAAGGCCACGCAACGACGCCAGAATCATTTTGATAGCGTCTCTAACAAAAAGCCGAGCGGTGAATTGCAATGCGTCCACATTGCGCCTCATCGCCCGGCATGGCGCGGGATGGCCAAGAGTGACAGCCATCGCCGCGGACCGATTTACTTCTTGTCGGTCACGTCCTTGAATTCCGCATCGACGACATTGTCGTCCTGCGGCTGGCCCTGACCGGCGCTTGCGCCACCCGCGGCACCACCTGCGGCCCCCGCCGCGCCGGCTTGCGCCTGCATGTCGGCGTAGACTTTTTCGCCCAGCGTCTGCGCTGCCGTGCTGAGGGCTTCGATCTTGGCTTCGATGTCGGCCTTGTCACCACCGCGGACGGCGTCTTCCAGTTCCTTGGCAGCGGCTTCGATCTTCTCCTTCTCGCCAGCCTCGAGCTTGTCGCCATGCTCGGTCAGCGCCTTGCGCGTCGAGTGGACCAGCGCGTCAGCCTGGTTGCGGGCATCGGCCAGCTCACGCAGCTTGCGGTCTTCCTCGGCATTCGCCTCGGCATCCTTCACCATGCGCTGGATCTCTTCTTCCGACAGACCCGAGTTTGCCTTGATGGTGATCTTGTTTTCCTTGCCGGTGGCCTTGTCCTTGGCACCGACGTGCAGGATGCCGTTGGCGTCGATGTCGAAGGTCACCTCGATCTGCGGCGTGCCGCGTGCGGCCGGCGCGATACCTTCCAGGTTGAACTCACCCAGACTCTTGTTGGCCGAAGCCATTTCACGCTCGCCCTGGTACACCTTGATGGTCACGGCCGGCTGGTTGTCCTCGGCGGTCGAGAAGACCTGCGAGTGCTTGGTCGGGATCGTGGTGTTCTTGGCGATCATCTTGGTCATCACGCCGCCGAGTGTTTCAATGCCCAGCGACAGCGGCGTCACATCAAGCAGCAGCACGTCGGTCCGGTCGCCCGAGAGCACCGAGCCCTGAATCGCGGCGCCCACGGCAACAGCTTCATCCGGGTTCACGTCCTTGCGCGGTTCCCGGCCAAAGAATTCCTTGACCTTCTCCTGCACCTTGGGCATGCGCGTCATACCGCCGACCAGGATCACGTCGTCGATGTCGCTGACCTTGACACCGGCGTCCTTGATGGCCGTGCGGCACGGTTCGATGGTACGTTCGATCAGTTCGTCGACCAGCGATTCCAGCTTGGCGCGCGTCATCTTCAGGTTCAAGTGCTTCGGACCCGAGGCATCGGCCGTGATGTACGGCAGGTTGATGTCGGTCGCAGCAGACGACGACAGCTCGATCTTGGCCTTTTCGGCAGCTTCCTTGAGGCGCTGCAGGGCGAGCACGTCCTTGGACAGGTCGACACCCTGGTCCTTCTTGAATTCGCCGATGATGTAATCGATCACGCGCTGGTCGAAATCCTCGCCACCGAGGAAGGTGTCGCCGTTGGTCGACAGCACTTCGAACTGCTTTTCGCCGTCCACGTCGGCGATTTCGATGATCGACACGTCGAAGGTACCGCCGCCGAGGTCATACACGGCGATCTTGCGGTCACCCTTCTCGTTCTTGTCCATGCCAAAGGCCAGCGCAGCCGCGGTCGGCTCGTTGATGATGCGCTTGACTTCGAGGCCGGCGATGCGGCCGGCGTCCTTGGTGGCCTGGCGCTGGGCATCGTTGAAGTAGGCCGGCACCGTGATCACGGCTTCCGTGACCGGCTCGCCGAGGTAGTCCTCGGCCGTCTTCTTCATCTTGCGCAGCGTTTCGGCGGACACCTGCTGGGCCGCGAGCTTCTGGTCGCGCACCTGCACCCAGGCATCGCCATTGTCGGCCTTGACGATCTTGTAGGGCATCAGGCCGATGTCTTTCTGCACTTCCTTCTCGTCGAACTTGCGGCCGATAAGGCGCTTCACGGCGAACAGGGTGTTGTGCGGGTTGGTGACGGCCTGGCGCTTGGCCGGCGCGCCCACCAGGATCTCGCCGTCTTCCATGTAGGCGATGATGGAGGGGGTGGTGCGGGCACCCTCGGCGTTTTCGATCACTTTGGGCGTCTTGCCTTCCATGACCGCAACGCAGCTGTTCGTGGTACCCAGGTCGATACCGATGATCTTGCCCATGTGATGTGCTCCTGAATCTTTGTTCGGAAATGTTGCAAAAAATTGGTCTGGACTGGAAATGTGGCCGGGCAAACCGCTTTTCAAGGGCTTTCTCGCGAAAAAAGGGCGTTTTTTTGCAGGCTCACCCGCAAAATCTTCGCTTTCCTGGAGGAAGGCGGCACCCGGGACGGGGAAAAGTCCGTGCTAGGCTCTAGCCATCTTTATCAATCTGTTAAATAAGTGGCACATAAACCACTTAAGACAGCGTTCTTCATGTCTAATGCCCGTCACGTTTCGCCAGTGCGGCAGGTCCGCCTAGTGCGCCACGTCCTTGCCCCGCTGGCTGCAGCCTCCCTTGCGCTTGCGGCCCTGACGCCGGCCCACGCCGCCGTCGCGTTGCTGGCGCCGCCACGCATGGTCGACGGCACGCAGCCGCTTGTCCTGAACCTGCTGGTGACCGCCGATGCCGGGGTACGCGCCTACGACATCCCGGAAACCCTCGAAATTACTGCGTCGGCCGCCCTGCAGGCGCCTGTGCAGGTGATCATGCGCCGTCAGACGGCAGGCCCTTCGGTGATCCGGCTGCGGCGTGGGGAGTACCGGCAGATCGCCTACACCGGGCTCCTGCCGCCGACGCTGCGCGGCGTGGTGAGGATCGAACCAACGACGCTCAATGCCGCGCCGGTACTGGTGACGCTGAATGTCGATCCAGCTGCGGCCGCCAACGTGCGCGCTGCCAACCGGGCTTCGGAAACCCCGCCGGATACGGCTTCGGCCGCGCGCAATACCTCCGTCGATCCAGTCATCGTCCCGGGCCATGAAATCAGTCACGAAGCGAACCAGGGCACAGGCCACGACACCGCGGACAATCTGGCCCATGTGCCGGTCACGCCGGTTGCCGTGGCACCGCCCAATGTCCCTGTGGCCAGCGACCTGCAGGACGAAGGCCGGCTGTCATTCTTTGACCCGATGTACCTGGCCTTCGGCCAGCGTGGCGGCACCAACGCCAAGTTCCAGCTCAGCTTCAAGTACCGGATCTTCCAGGCGGCCACGCCGACATCCAAAGGGCCGATCGACAACCTGTATTTCGGCTACACGCAGTTCTCGCTCTGGGACCTGTCGTCGGAATCGAAGCCGTTCTATGACACCAACTACCGGCCCAGCGTGTTTTACTACCTGCCCGACACGGGCGTAAAAGGCGGCCTGCTGAGCCGTCTGGCATTCGCCGGTGGCCTTGAGCACGAGTCAAACGGCCGCTCCGGGACCGAGTCGCGCAGTATCAATACGGTGTTCATCAAGCCCACGTTCTATCTGGGTGACCTGAACAGCTGGCACGCGACCGTGACGCCCAAGCTGTACTACTACCTGAGCAAGTCCGACAACCGCGATATCGCCGATTACCGTGGCTACGCCGACCTGCGCCTGGCGTGGGGCAAGCCCGATTCATGGGAACTCGCAACCACGCTGCGCAAGGGGATGAAGGGCTCGCACTACAGCGCGGACACCCAGGTGTCGTATCCGCTGGCCCAGTTGCTGCCGGGCACGGCGGGATACCTGGTCCTCAGCTACTTCACGGGATACGGGGAAAGCCTGCTGGACTACAACCGCAAGCGCGCCTCGCAGGTGCGCATCGGCTACAGCATTTCGCGCTGACGGCATGCCGCGCCCAGCGGCATGCACGAGATGCCCATGGCCGGCACGCAAGGCGTGCGGGCCATGGGCATGATCCATCCTGCCAGGTCCGTTGCGGACCCGCGGCCGGGTCTGCAGATCAGCGTGGTGCCGAGACGGTCACGAGTGCCGGACGCAGGACACGCTCGGCGATGGTGTAACCACGCTGCAATACGGCTACGACGGTGTTGGGTTCCTGCTCGGAGGGCACCATCGAAATGGCCTGGTGCAGGTGCGGATCGAACTTCTCACCGACCGGATTCAGCTCGACGATGCGCCCTTTCTCCAGCGCCGCCACCAGCTGACGCTGCGTCAGCTCCACGCCTTCATGCAGCTTGGCCAGATCGCCAGAGGTATCGGCCAGCGCCGCGTGGAGGCTGTCCATGACGGGCAGCAGGTATTCCGCAAAACTCTCGATGGCGAACTTGTGGGCCTTGGCTACATCCTCCTGGGCCCGGCGACGGATGTTCTCGCTTTCGGCCTTGGCGCGCAGGAACATTTCGTAGTGCTCCTGCGCCTTGATCTGGGCAGCTTCGAGCTGCGTAGCCAGATCGGCGGCCTGAGCGGAACCGACGTGATTGCCGTCGTCCTGCGGCACGGTCTGCTGGGCATCGCCCGCCGCGGCGGCGTTCTGTTGATCGTCGGGAGAAGCGGTGGGTTTCTGGTCTTCCATGGGCATTCACAGGTAAAAAATGATGACGTTGCCACCCTAGATGGCTACGGCACCGGGAATTTCAAGAGCTCGGGCATATGATCGGCACGGCGCCGACAGAGTGTCCGCAGAAAACCCGCAAGGGTAGGCAAAAGTGATGCTCGAAACATCCCCTTACAACCCTTACCCGTCCTGCGTTGTGCGGGATTCGTCCAATTTTTAACATGGGCAGGACAGTTCAACAGAAAAAAACGAGCCATGAAACTGCCCTTGCTATCCCTCGCCCTCCTGGCCATCGTGGTTGCCGCCACGCTGGTGGTCGTGATGTCGGACACCGTTACGCCGCAGCACTCGGAATACGGCATCGGCCGGATCGCCGCCCGTCACCTGCTCAGCATCACATGGTAATGCCCGACACGGCTCAATCGCGCAACTGTGTCATCCGCCGCCGGTCGCGTTTGGTCGGTCGGCCCTGCAACTGCTCGGCCGGCTCGCGGTACAGCTTGCGCCGCTCCGCTTCGACGGCGCGGGCTGCGCGGCTCGCCTCGCTTTCCTGATACAGCGTCTGCGCCACCGGCGCCGAACCCCGGGCCGCTGGAATCCCGAGCACCTCAATCTCCCAACGCTGCTGATGTGCCACGATCACCAGGCGATCGCCGGGATGCACTTCCTTGGCGGGCTTGCAGGCCTGGCCGTTCAACTGGACATGCCCTTTGTCGACCGCCTCGGTGGCGAGCGAACGTGTCTTGAAAAAGCGCGCACACCACAGCCACTTGTCAACGCGCAAGCGGTTCTCGGGGTTGGTGCCGATCTGCATGGTCAGGCCGCCGCACCCCGCGCCTGGGCACGGCTGCGCTGGGCCTCCAGGGCATGCGGATGCGGCTCGGACAACGGCCAGCCCTGTAGGTGCGTCAGGGTCAGGTCGGCCAAGGCGGCGATCCAGGACGGCGCATCGTTCAGGCACGGAATGAAATGGAAGTCGCCCCCGCCGGCATGGCGGAATTCCTCGCGGCCTTCCATGGCGATCTCTTCGAGCGTTTCCAGGCAATCGGCCACGAAGCCCGGGCAGAACACGTCGACGCGCCCCGTACCAACGCGCCCCAGCTCGACGAGGGTCGGCGCGGTATAGGGCTGCAGCCACTCGGCCTTGCCGAAACGCGACTGGAACGTGATCAGGTATTGCCCCGGCTCCAGGCCAAGCGCCTCGCCCAGCAGGCGGCCGGTCTTCAGGCATTCGCAGTGGTAGGGATCGCCGAGCTCCAGCGTACGGCGCGGTACGCCATGGAACGACAGCAACAGCTTGCCGCCAGCGCCAAAGTCAGGCCGGCCGTGCCGCTTCCAGTACTCGAGGACGCGGTCGCGCAACGCTTCGATGTAGCCCGGATGATCGTGGAAATGCTTGACGGCCCGCAGCTCCGGCTGATTGCGCATGGCGCTGAATACTTCCGTTACCGCATCGAAGGCCGTGGCCGTGGTGGTGCCCGAGTACTGCGGGTACAGCGGCAGCACCAGAATACGCTCCGCGCCCTGGCGGCGCAGCGCGTGGATCACCGAAGGAATCGACGGATTGCCATAGCGCATGGCACAGGCCACGGTCACCTCGTGCCCTGCAGCCGTAAGGTGCTGTTGCAGCGCATGCGCCTGGCGCTCGGTATGCACCAGCAGCGGCGAGCCGGTCATGTTGGCCTCGCGCAGCCAGACGCTCTCATACTTCTCTGCCGAGGCTCGCGAGCGGAACGGCAGGATGATCACATTGAGAATCACCGACCAGAGCGCGCGCGGAATCTCCACCACCCGTGGATCCGACAGGAATTGCTTGAGATAGCGACGGACCGCCTGTGGCGTGGGTGCGTCGGGCGTACCCAGATTGATCAGCAGGACCGCAGTCTTGCTGACCTGGCCGTGCTGGAATGGCGGTTCGGGAAGAAACGGCATGCGCGTCCGGATTCCTGGTTCAGTCAAACCATTATTCTAGCCCGTGATCGTGAGGACGCACGGCCGAAAAAACGCCGGAAGAACCACACTCGACATGAACACAGCCGTTCCGGGCGCGATACAGGACCACAAAGGATGGACGGTAACCACAGGCACCTGCGCCGGATGCGGCGCAGTGCGCTCTAGGGATGGCTGAGGGCGCTGCTGAGCAGCCGTGCGGTGATGTCGACAATCGGAATGACACGCTCGTAGGCCATGCGCGTCGGACCGATGACACCAAGCGTACCGACGATCTGGCCATCGACCTCGTACGGTGCCGTGATGATGGCCATGTCCTCGTGCGGCACCAGTTCGCTTTCGCCGCCAATGAAGATCTGCACGCCCTCGGCCTTGCTGGAGACATCGAGCAACTGCAGCAGGCCGGTCTTGCGCTCGAACACGTCGAACAGGCGGCGCAGCTTGTCCATGCTGGAAGACAGGTCTTCCACGCCCAGCAGGTTGCGCTCACCGGAAATCACCACGTCGTCATCGCTGTCGGAGACCGCCCGGCTGCCGGCCTCCACGGCCGCCTGCATCAGCGTGCTCATGTCGGCGCGCAAGGCGTTGAGTTCGCCGCGCAGATGGTCGCGCACCTCGTCGAAGCGCATGCCGGCGTAATGGCCGTTCAGGAAATTCGCCGCCTCCACCAGCTGGGACGGCGAGTAATGAATATCAGTCTGCAGGATGCGGTTCTGCACATCACCCTCGGGCGTCACGACGATCAGAAGGATACGGTCGTCCGACAGGCGGATGAATTCGATCTGCTTGAACGCCTGTGAGCGGCGCGGCGTCATGACGATGCCGGCGAACTGCGACAGGTTGGACAGCACTTGCGCGGCCGACGCGGCGGTGCGATGCGGTTCCAGCTGGTGGGCCTGGCGCTGTCCCTGGATCTCGCCGCTGATCATGCGCGCGAGGTCCACGTCATCGAGCGGACGTACCGACAGCATGGTGTCCACGAACAGGCGATAGCCGCGCGGGGTCGGCACGCGGCCGGCCGAGGTATGCGGGCTGACGATGAAACCCATTTCTTCCAGGTCCGCCATCACGTTGCGGATCGTGGCCGGCGACAGGTCCAGCCCCGAGTACTTCGAGAGGGTGCGTGACCCCACCGGCTGCCCCTCGGCGATATACCGTTCGATCAGGGTTTTGAGAAGAGTGTGAGCGCGCTGATCCATGATTCTTGATTTTACGCAAAATTCCCGGGTTCGTGCGGCTGGTGCGTGTAGCGAGTTCCTGCGGAGGCCCACCGTGCTGACAATCTTCATGGGCGTGTGGTCTAATGCCGGGCATGGCATCCAACCGGCTTTCCTTTCATACCGTCGCGCTTGTCGGCAAGTATTACGCCGCGGGCATCGCCGCCCCGCTGCAGGAGCTGGCTGCGTGCATTGCCAGCGCCGGGCACGAGGTGGTGTTCGAGCGCGAAACCGCCCTGAACATCGGCCTGCAGGCCTACCCGACCCTCACCCCGCAGGAAATCGGCCAGCAGGCCGACGTCGCGGTGGTGCTCGGCGGCGACGGCACCCTGCTGGGTATCGGCCGGCAACTGGCCGGGCACGACGTGCCCCTCATCGGGGTGAACCACGGCCGGCTCGGTTTCATGACAGACATTCCCCTGTCGGACATGCACAAGGTCGTACCGGAGATGCTCGCCGGCCACTACGACACCGAGCAGCGCACCCTGCTGCAAGCCCATGTGCAACGCGACGGCGAGACGATATTCTCGGCCCTGGCCTTCAACGACGTGGTGGTCAACCGTTCCGGCATTTCCGGCATGGTGGAACTGGCGGTCTCGGTGGACGGCAACTTCATGTACAACCAGCGTTCGGACGGCCTGATCGTGGCAACGCCGACCGGCTCGACGGCCTACGCGCTGTCGGCGGGCGGACCGATCCTGCACCCGACCCTGTCCGGGCTGGTGCTGGTGCCGATCGCCCCGCACTCGCTGTCGAATCGCCCGATCGTGCTGCCGCATGAAGCGGAAGTGCTGATCGAGGTGTCGAGCGGACGCGACGCCAGCGTCAACTTCGACATGCAGTCGCTGACCTCGCTGCTGCCGGGCGACCAGATCGTGGTGCGCCGTGCGGTGCAGTCCGTCACCCTGCTGCACCCGGTCGGCTATAACTATTACGCCACGCTGCGGCAGAAGCTGCACTGGCACGAATTCCCGTCGGCCGAGGACAATCGCCTCTGAGCCGGGTATCCCGCAATGCTGACCTGAAGTGTTGAGTACCGATCCGACCTTCTGACTTGATGTTGTAACCCGAACGCGCCCAACCAACCGCTTCACGACCCCGACACCGATGCTGCGCAGCCTTTCCATCCGCGACTTCGTCATCGTGCAGGCACTGGACCTCGATTTCGCGGCCGGCTTTACCGTGTTCACCGGCGAGACCGGCGCCGGCAAGTCGATCCTGATCGATGCCCTGGCCCTGGCACTGGGTGCGCGCGGCGATGCAGGCGTGGTGCGCGAAGGCGCGGCACGCGCCGACGTCAGCGCCACGTTCTCGACCACACCTGCTGTTGATGCCTGGCTGGCAGACGCAGCGCTCAATGCAGCCCTGGACGCCGACGACTCCGGTACCCTGCTGCTGCGCCGTGTCATCGACAGCAACGGCCGCAGCAAGGCCTTCGTCAACGGCGTCAGCGCCACGCTGGCGCAACTGCGCGAACTCGGCGAACAACTGGTAGACATCCACGGCCAGCACGCACACCAGCTGCTGCTCAAACCCGAGATGCAGCGTCGCCTGCTCGACACCCATGCCGGCCTTGATCCCCTGGCCGCCGATGTCGCCCAGGCCTATCGCGACTGGCGCACCGTGGTACGCCTGCGCCAGCAGGCCGAGCAGCAGTCACGCGAGTTGCAGCTCGAGCGCGAACGCGTCGAGTGGCAGGTCGGCGAGCTGGAGAAACTCGCGCCGCAAGCCGGCGAGTGGACGGAGATCCAGCAGGAGCACCATCGCCTGTCCCACGCCGCGAGCCTGATCGACGGCGCGAGCGCTGCCCTCGAAGCCCTCTCGGAAGCCGACGATGCGCTGCGCTCACGGCTCGCCGCCATCGTCCACCGCGTGCAGCAACTGGCCGACGTCGATCCCGCGCTGCAGGACATCCTCGCCGCACTCGAACCGGCCCAGGTGCAGGTCGACGAAGCCGCCCATTCGCTGGCCCGCTACGTCGACCGGCTCGATCTCGATCCGGCGCGACTCGGCGAAGTCGATGCACGCATGCAGGCGCTGCATGCCGCTGCACGCAAGTATCGCGTCGACCCCGAGCAGTTGCCGGCCGAGCTGGCCGAACGCCAGGCCCGGCTGGCCGAACTCGATGCGGCCCAGGACCTGGAGGCGCTGGCCGCACGTGAACACGAAGCAAAAAACGTCTATCTGAAAATTGCCCGGCAACTCAGCCAGAAACGCCAGCAAGCTGCGCAAGCCCTCGCCAGCGCCGTGACCGATGCGATGCAGGGCCTGAGCATGGCGGGCGGCCGCTTCGAGATTGCCTTGCAGGCACTCGAGGAAGGCCAGGCCTACGGCCTCGAGCAGATCGAATTCCTGGTGGCCGGCCATGCCGGCGTCACGCCGCGGCCACTGGCCAAGGTGGCGTCCGGCGGTGAGCTGGCGCGCATCAGCTTGGCCATTTCCGTGATCACCAGCGAAGCCTCGCCGACACCCACGCTGATCTTCGACGAAGTCGACACCGGCATCGGCGGCGCGGTCGCCGAGGTCGTTGGCCAGCGTTTGCATGAACTTGGCGGGGCGCGGCAGGTCCTGTGCGTCACACATCTGCCGCAAGTCGCGGCACGAGCCAATCACCATTTTCTGGTCAGCAAGGAAACTGCTCACGGCGCCACCCGCTCGCATATCGCCGTACTGGACCGCGACGGCCGTGTCGGTGAAGTGGCGCGCATGCTGGGCGGGCTGACCGTGACCGAAGCCACGCGCCAGCATGCCCACGAAATGCTGGCAGGACCCTCTACCCCGCCTGGCGCGGCAGCGGGGGACACACAGCGGGCAAACAATACGCGCGGCACGCGCCGACGCACCGGCTGAACCATGCCGCGGCCCTCCCTGCCCACGCCATGCCGCCCAGCCCTATTTCGAGGACAACATCATGATCATCGCCAACACCCGCTGGATCGCCGGCCCGCTGCTGGCCGCCACGTTGCTTGCCGGCTGCTCGCAGACCCAGTCGGCACAGCCGCTCGACCCCGAACTCGCCAAGATGGTGATGCCTGATCCCGGCCCGCCCACTGGCCGGCCGCTCGGCGAGCTGCTGGTCCGTTTTGCCATGCCGGTGACCGACAAGGCTGGCGCCAACGCCCTGGTCGCGCGCCTGAACCGCACCATCCACCGCGATGAGCCGGCGCTGCAGCTGCGCGTGCTCGATGCCGTCTCCGGCGGCAACTGGCGTATTGCCATGAGCGCCGCCACCGCAGACCTGACGGCCGAACGCGCGCTGGCCATCGTGCGCGCCCTGCCGGAAATCCAGGCCGCCGAGCCGGACCGCCTGGTGCAACCGCTGCAGCCATCCCCCGGCACGCCCCGGACCCCAGCGGCCAAATAACCTTCAGCCACTCTCCTTGCGCGGAACCACGATGAAAGCCAATCAGAACCGTCGGTCGCTCTCCCCCACTGCGCGCCTGTGCGCAGGCATCATCATCACCAGCGCAGCGGCCGCCCTGCTGCTACCCCTGCCGGCACTCGCGCAGGCCAAGCGTCCCTTGGCCGAACCCGTGCGCTACACGGGCGACATCATGGTCAAGTGGCGCGACGAGGCGGGCGCCAGCGCGACGGGGAGCAACACTGCCGGCACCAGTGACAAGCTGCTGACCGTCGCTTCTGCCACCGGCTTGCCGCTGGCGCTCAAGCGCCCGCTGTCCGGCCAGAACGCGTTGGTCTCGATCAAGGGCATGAACCCTGCCGAAGCGCCGCGCGTGGCCGAGGCACTGGCCCGCGATCCACGCGTCGCGGCGGCCGAGCCCGACCGCTGGCTGCAGCCGATGCGGCTGCCCAGCGACCCGGAATTCAATGCACAGACCAATCTGCATGCACCGGCCGGGGCGAACCTCGGCGGCGCCAATCTGCCGGCTGCATGGGATCGTTCGATCGGTTCCACGGCGATCGTGGTAGCAGTGATCGACACCGGCGTCCTGCCGCACCCGGACCTGCAGGGCCGACTGCTGCCCGGCTATGACTTCATTGCCGAAACCGCGCGCGCCAACGATGGCGATGGCCGCGACAGTGACCCGACGGATGCCGGCGACAGCGCCCCCGCCGCGGAATGCGGGAGCGGCTCGCCAGGGATCGGCGCCAATGGCAACAGCTGGCACGGCACGCGCGTGGCCAGCGTAGTCGGCGCCATCACCAACAACGGCAGCGGTATCGCCGGCGCGGACTGGAACGCGCGCCTGCTGCCGGTGCGCGTATCGGGCAAGTGCGGCGCGCGCCTGTCCGACGTCCTCGATGCCATGCGCTGGTCTGCCGGCCTCGCAGTCACCAACGTGCCAAACAATCCGACGCCGGCACGCGTGCTCAATATTAGCCTGGGCGGCGGCAGCTGTTCGTCGTTCGAGCAGCAGGCCATCGACGATGTGGCCGCGGGGGGCACCGTGGTGGTCGCAGCTGCCGGCAACACGGCCGGGGCGCCGGAAGCGCCGGGCAACTGCGCGCGCGTGGTCAGCGTGACCGCGCATGTCGACAACGGCGACAACGCGCACTACGCCAGCGTCGGCCCCGAGGTCACCATCAGCGCGCCGGGCGGCGGTTGCCCGACCCTGCAGACGACCTACACCAACGGCACGGCATCGTGCGCGACGCCTTCCTTCATCCGCACCCTCAGCAACAACGGGAATACTCCCGGCAGCTATACCGTGGTGAATTCGCTCGGCACCAGCTTCGCCGCGCCGCTGACCTCTGGCGTGGTTTCGATGATGCTAGCGCTGCGGCCCAGCCTGACGCCCGCGCAGATCATCGACGGCCTGCGCCAGAGCGCACGCCCGCATCCCGCCAATACCTACTGCAGCTCGGCAGCCGGCGCTGGCAAATGCGGTGCGGGCCTGCTCGACGCGAATGCAGCCCTCGCCTACGCACAGAATCCGGCCGGCTCGGGTGGTGGATCGGGCGGCAGCGGCAATACCGGTGGCGGCGGCG
The DNA here is from genome assembly GCA_000272025.2 of Imbroritus primus. Classification (GTDB taxonomy): domain Bacteria; phylum Pseudomonadota; class Gammaproteobacteria; order Burkholderiales; family Burkholderiaceae; genus Imbroritus; species Imbroritus primus. Next base: position 71,332 of record AKCV02000026.1, on the reverse strand, counting down.
GTGGTGGCGGCGGGTCCGTACCGCTGTGGCTCAGCGCGCTGCTGTTGCTGCTTGGCGCCGGCGCATGCGCCATTGCCCGAAGCACCACCACAGCGCGCCGCTGACCGTACCGAGGCCGTGCGCCACACGTACCACGCCGAATCCCCAGGCGGGGTCGTGTGCCACGGGCGAGAGCCACGACTGCTCGAACCACAGCTTGACCAGGACGCCCGCGCACAGCACCACCCCGAGGAGGAGCAAGCGCTGTGACGTGATGCTTGCGCCAATCGCTTCGGAAGACGGTCCACCCTTTTCAGCGGATACGGCCGGACCTGGACGCGTCGCCAGCGTGATGCCAAGCCATAGCGCCAGGCCGTGCAACGCGCCCGACAGGCCGGCATACCACCCAACTTCCGGCACGCGCAGCAACGCTACCGTGACGGCCAGCCCACACACCAGCAAGGTCAGCATCAGTTGGCGCAGCGATAATGCCGCAGCCGTTCCCAGCAAAATCAGTCCCGCAGCCGCCATGCTGTTGGCCGCCCAGTGCGCCCAGGTGAGATGCACCCACATGGCCGTGGCGAGCCGCCAGACTTCACCACCCAGCACCAGCTCGCGCCGGTAGGTCCCCCATTCGGCGAAGGCTGGCAGCGTGAAGACTGCAGCCAGCGCGGCCACGCCACCGGCCAGCGCCAGCGCGCAAGCGAATCGCGTCATCCTTCGAATACCGCGTGCCAGAGCGCACGCACATGACCCGCGGCCTCGGCGAATTCCTCGAGCGGCACGCGTGCGGGGGACTGGCCATCGTCAAGCCGCAACTGGTGCTGGCGTGCACGGAACTGCCGGTACGCATCGGCCACGCGACGCGCCAGCGTGGCATCGATCAGGCCAAGCGCACCGGACATGTGCAGCAGCGCGATATTGCCGGCATTGCGCCGCAGGACGGGATGCGTACGGCTGTGCAGCAGGACCAGATACTGCACAGTGAACTCGATGTCGACCATGCCGCCGGTGTCATGCTTGAGGTCGAACATGTCGCTCGCATGCGCATGGCCTTCCGCTACCTTGGCGCGCATGGCGACGATCTCCTCGCGCAGCGTGGCGGCGTCGCGCGGCTGTGCCAGCACCTCGTTGCGCACCTCCTCGAAACGCGCGCCGATCTCGCGGTCGCCGGCACAATAGCGCGCCCGCGTCAGCGCCTGGTGTTCCCACACCCAGGCAGCGTTATCACCTTCGCGCAGCTGATAGCGGCGGAATGACGGAAAACTGGTGACCAGCAGGCCAGCCGCACCGTTAGGACGCAGGCGCGTATCAATGTCGAAGAGGATGCCAGCCGCCGTGTGGCTGGTCATCCAGGTGATGACGCGGCGCGCGAAGGTGGCATACACGTCGGGCGCGCGCTCGTCTTCGTCGTCGTACAGGAAGATGATGTCGAGGTCGGAGGCATAGCCCAGCTCCTTGCCGCCCAGCCGTCCATAGGCCACCACGGCAAAGCGTGGTGTATCGCGATGGCGTTTCGGCAGCTGCTGCCAGACCGTCTCGAGCACCACATCGAGCATGGCATCGGCGAGGTCGGAGAGCCGGTCGCCGATCTGTTCGACGGTGAGCACGCCCTGCAGGTCCTGCAGCAGGATACGGAAGGTCTCGGCATGATGCTCGCGACGCAGGATATCCATCTGCGTCTCGACCTGCCCGTCGGACATCGCCAGCTGGCTGGTCAGCCGCTGGCGGAAGGCCGCCCAGTCGGGCAGTGCCATCAGCGCATCGGTATCGAGCAGCTCGTCGAGCAGTTGTGGATGCCGTGTCAGGTAATCCGCCGCCCAACGGGACGCATGCAGGGTATCGGCGACGCGCGCCATGGCCTGCGGATACTCCGACAACAGGGACAGATAGGAAGCACGCCGGCTGATTGCTTCGAGAAAATCAAGGAAGCGCCCCATGGTGCGATCGGGATGATCCTGCTTGGCGGAAAGTTCGAGCGCACGCTCGACCAGCTGGTCGAACCGCAGCCGGCTGCTATCCGGCATGGCGCGGTAGCGCGACGCCTCGCTGGTGGCACGCAGGCGCGCCACCAGCGCTTCGGCGTCGTCGTAGCCGAGGTTCTGCAGGGCGGCGCGGCAGGTTTCGGCGCTGGCCTCGCCCTGGAGGCATTGCTGCCAGATGCTGCCGCACTGCCCGCCTTCCTGGCGCGCGGCAAAGGTGGCTTCGAACTGCTGCTCGACGCAGTCAAGATGCGGCTGCAATGCGGCCAGCAGATCGTCATAGCTGTCCATGCCCATCATCGCGGCGATAGCCTGCTGGTCAGCGGCGGAGGTCGGCAGGTGATGCGTCTGGGCGTCGTCGAGATACTGCAGGCGATGCTCCAGCTGGCGCAGGAAACGGTACGCCGTGGACAGTTCCACGACCGCCTCGGGCGCGAGCAGGCCACGCGCTTCGGCAAGCGCCAGCACCTGCAGCGTGGGCCGCACGCGCAGCGACGGGTCCTGGCCGCCGCGGATCAGCTGGAACACCTGGGCGGTGAATTCGATCTCGCGGATACCGCCGCGCCCCAGCTTGATATCGAAAGCCCGCTGGTTGAGCGCATGCCCGGCCAGCCCGGCCTCGCGCTTGCCGGCCTCGGCACGGATCTGCGCATGCAGCGAGCGGATCGCCGAGATCACGCCATAGTCGAGGTAGCGACGGAACACAAATGGCGTGGTCAGCTGCTCGAGCAAACCCACCGCGTTGCGGCTGTGCGCGCTTTCCACGGCGGACACCACACGCCCCTTGATCCAGGCATAGCGCTCCCACTCGCGCCCCTGCACCATGAAGTACTCTTCCAGCATCGCCAGGCTGCAGGCCAGCGGACCTGCGTCACCATTGGGCCGCAGGCGCATGTCCACGCGAAACACGAAACCGTCTTCGGTGACATCCGCAAGCATCTGGATCAGGCGTCGCCCAAGACGGATGAAATACTCATGGTTGGACAGACTGCGCTTGCCGCCGGCGGTCTCGCCCTCCTCGTCATAGAGAAAGATCAGATCAATATCCGACGAGACATTCAGTTCGCGCCCGCCCAGCTTGCCCATGCCGACGACAATCAGTTCCTGGCGTTCGCCGCTCTGCTCACCAACCGGGTAACCCACCTGCGCCGCCATATCCGCCGTGAGTTGCGCCAGCGCCGTGCGCACCGCGCACTCGGCCAGCAGTGTCATGGCTTCGGTCACCTCGGCGAGGGTCATCAGGCCGCGCAGGTCGCGCTCCATGATCAGCGCCATGGTGTCCTGCCGCAACCAGCGCAGCGCCTTGCCCAACGCGGCATCGCCTGGTCCCACGGCAGTTTCGGCACGTTCTCGCAGAGGGATGAGCCGTGCTTCCAGCCACGCCGCATCGAGCGGCTGGCCAGACTGCGCTGCTTCGGCCAGGGACGCCGCGCAGGCTGGGCGAGCCGATACAATGCGGTGCAGATAGCGCGAGAAACGCGGCGCCAGCAATGCGCCGCCAGCGTCACCGGATGGCACCGGGCGCGCGGGGAGTCGGGAAAACAAGGGTTCTGACATGAGCGGAAATCGGAGGAACCGGCAATGCCGGCTGGCGGTCTGTTCATCCATCCCGGTGCGCATGCGCCGGGAAAGCACATCGTTTGCCCCGCACTTCGGTCAACAGGATCAATGCGGGCCACGCACAAGATGATGCCGATGCCGTGCGGCCCTGCCGAATGGGTTGCGCTGCCGGAATCCGTACCGCTGGCCGGAACCGCTTCGCTTCATTTTGATCGCGCCCTTAGTCAGGCACTACAGTATTGACGGATAATCTGCCCATGTCCAGCCGCGCGGCACCGCCCGCTCCCGCCACTCCGCCGACGTCCGCACCGCCCCGCAGCCTGCTGCGGCGGATGGCACGCATCGCCGTGCGGGTAGCGCTCGTGCTCGTGCTGCTGGCGGTGGCCGGCATCGCGGCGCTGCGCTTCGTGGTCTGGCCGCAGGCCAATGTCTCGCACGCCTGGCTGGAGCGCGAACTCTCCCAGCGCCTGCAGATCCAGTTGACCATCGGCCAGCTGGAAACCTTCTGGGATGGCTGGCGGCCGGCCTTCCGCGTGCGCACGCTGCGCGGCATCGATGCCGGCCGGCGTGATGTACTGGCCGCCGGCATGCTGGAAGGCGCGGTGTCATGGCGTTCCGTATCGCATTTCACGCTGCTGTTCCACACGCTGCGCATCGACCAGGCGGATGTGCTCGTACGCCGCGACAAGCAGGACCAGCTGCATGTGGCGGGCGTACCTGTCAGCCCTGGCCCGGCCTCGGACAACAACCCGGCGCTCGGCTGGCTGCTGCAGCAGGGAAAGCTGACCGTGCATGGTGCCAAGGTCCGCTGGCTCGATGAATACGCCAACCAGCCAACCCTCGAGATCGGCGACATCACGCTCGAAACCTCGCGCCGTACGCTGTACCACAAGGTCCAGCTGCGCGCGCATGCGCAACCGCTGTCGCCGGCACCCATTAGCATCTCGGCCGATTTCCGCAGCGCGCTGCTGGGCAGCGCCGGCGACTGGCGTACCTGGCATGGCCAGAGCAGTTGGGATGTCCAGGGCCTGCGCATGGCAGCCCTTACGCGTTACCTGCCGCCCAGCCTGCGGCCCGCCACCATGCGCAGCGGCAGCCTCACCAGTAGCGGCAGTGCCGAGTTCAACGACGGCACGATCATCCGCAGCCAGCTGCGCATGCGCGTGCAGGATCTCGACATGCAATGGCGCGCCGATACCGATCCGATCCATCTGCAGAGCGGCCAGGCCTTCCTGGTTCATCACGGCAACAGCAAGGGCGAGCATTCGGTCGTACTCGACCACCTGCTCTGGCGCGCCGCGCACGAGGAAGGCGTACCGGCACGCCGCACGGACGCGGCAACGCGCGAAGAGCAGGCCGAACTGCTGCCGCCCCGCAATGGCCTGCGCAATGTCACCTTCGGCTGGGCTCTCGGGCCGGACCAGCGCTTCCGGCAGTTGTCCCTGAAGGCAGCCGAGATCGATCTCGACGCTGTCCGCAACCTGGCCATTCGCCTGCCCGTCGCGCCGGCCGCACTCGATACCATGCGCCGCCTGCAAATGGGGGGCCGCGTGGAGAACCTCGATCTGTCATGGCGACGCGAGGCCGGCCACGCCACCGAAGGCACGCGTACGGGGCTGCGTTACTCGGCCCGCGGGGCCTTGCGCAACGTCCGTTTCGATGCGCTACCGCAACTGCCAGGCAACGATCCGCGCCAGGCCGAAACGCTACGCACGCCCGGCGCAGCCGGCCTCACCGGGCATTTCGAAGCCACCGAACGCGGTGGCGTGGCAACGTTCGACAGCCAGCAACTGACGCTGACGCTCCCCGGCGTCTTCGACGAACCCCAACTGGCCCTTGACACATTGCAGGGACGCCTGCAGTGGCAATGGCATGGCGACAAGCTGGAAGTGCGCAGCGAGCGCATGAGCTTTGCCAACGCGGACGCTGCCGGCTCGGTCAGCGGCGCATGGCGCAGCAGCGGCAAGAGTCCGGCCGGTACGCTCGATATCAAGGGACGTCTCGACCACGCCCATGTGCAGCAGGTGCCGCGCTACCTGCCTTCGGCGATCTCTGCCCATGTGCGTCACTACCTCACGGGCGCGCTGCTTGGCGGCGAGGCCCGCAACGTCACGTTCGTTGCGCGCGGCGACTTGGCCGACTTCCCGTTCCATGACAGCAAGCAGGGCGAATTCCACGTCAAGGTGCCCGTCGAAGGTCTCACCTACCAGCCTGCCCCTGCGGAACTCGAGAACGGGCAGCCCGCCTGGCCCTCATTCGAGGGCGGCTCCGGTCAGGTCGTGTTCGAACGGCGCGGCATGCATTTCGTGGTCGAGCGCGCCAACATTGTTGGTGTCTCTGGTGTGTCGGTCGCCAATGTCCAGGGACAGATCGACGATATGGATGCCGCCGACTCCGCATTGCGCATCACCGGTCAGGCCAGCGGCACGATGCAGGGATTCATCCAGTACGTGAACCGCAGCCGGCTTGGCGCATGGTCTGGACAGATCACCGCGCAGTCGCGCGCCACCGGCACGGGCGATCTTGCGCTCTCGCTCGACATGCCGCTGCATCATGTCGCCCAGACCAAGGCAAATGGCAAGCTGCGCCTGGTCAACAGCGATCTCACCTTGCTGCCCGACCTGCCGGCCTTCATGCGCACCAACGGAGCCATCCTGATCACGGAACGCGGCCTGACGCTGGAGGGCATGCGCACCATGTTCGCTGGCGGTGAACTGCTGCCCACGGGCGGCACACAGCGCGACGGTTCGACCCGTTTCGAGGGCAAGGGCCAGATCTCGGCCCGTGGCCTGCAGGCGCTGCGCGGCGATCCGCTAGGGCCGCTCGGCGCACGGCTGAGCGGCAGCGCGCCCTATACAGCTGCGGTCAGCTTCCAGGGCGGGCGCGTGGCAGTCAACGTGGACAGTACACTCGAAGGCCTGGCGATCGCCCTGCCGGCACCGGTCGGCAAGAGCGCCGTCCAGGCGATGCCGCTGCGGGTCGAGCTGAAACCTGGCAACGCTGGCGCCAGCAGTCCGGACACGCTCAGCGTGCAGCTCGGCCAGGCCATCCAGGCCCGCTACGAACTGCAGCGCGCAGCTGGCAACCTCAAGGTCGTGCGCGGCGGCATTGGCGTCAACCAACCAGTACCAGCGCCTGCCAGCGGCGTATACGCTGACATCAACCTGCCCGAACTCGACCTCGATGCCTGGCGTGATTTCAGCGCGACGCTTGCCGAGACGCCGGATGACTCCGCCGACAATGACTACATGCCCACGCGCATCCAGTTGCGTGCCACGGCGGTGCGCATGTTCGACCGCCGCATCGATGACGTTGCGGTCCAGGCGACACGCGACCGCGACTGGCGCATGCAGATCCACTCGCGCCAGATCGAGGGCACTGCGATCTGGAACGACGCCACGCCACAAACCCCGGATGGCAAGCTGACATTGCGATTGAAGCGCCTGCTGATCCCGCAAGTGCCGGAAGCGAACGTGGTGGACGAAGCCTTTGCACGGCGCGCGGAAAGTCTGCCCTCGCTCGACCTGGTCAGCAACACGCTCGACATCGGCGGCAAGGCGCTGGGCAAGCTCACTATCGTCGCCCGCAGTGAAAAACAGGATGGGCATCCGGTCTGGACGCTCGACCGCCTCGCGCTCGAACAAGCAGCCGCCACCTTCGAGGCGCGCGGCAGCTGGCGCATTCCGCGCCGCCTGCGCAGCGAACCGGATCCCGAACGGCGCACCATCCTGTCGTTCACACTGACCATGCGCGATGCCGGCGCAATGCTCGACCGGCTCGGCCTGCAGCGTATGCTGCGCGGTGGCGATGGCACGCTCGAAGGCCGACTGGCCTGGCAAGGTTCACCGATGGCCATCGACTACCCGTCGCTGACCGGACGCCTGATGCTCGATGTGAAAGATGGCGTGCTGCTCAATGTCGAGCCAGGTGCAGCGCGCCTGCTCGGCATTCTCAGCCTGCAGGGACTGGCACGGCTGGTGACGCTCGATTTCCGCGGCGTCGCCTCGAGCGGCACTGTCTTCGACGCGACCACCGCCAGCGCCGAGGTGCGCAACGGCATCGCCACGACCAATGACTTCCGCATGCGCAGCCCGCAGTTCACCATGGAAATGAAGGGCTCGACCAATATCCCGGCCGAGACGCAGCAGCTGGAAGTCACCGTGCTGCCCAAGATCAACGCTACCACGGCGTCGCTTGCCACCACCTTCATCAACCCGGCCATTGGCCTCGGTACGCTGGCCGCCCAGTTGCTGTTTGCCGACCAGGTTTCAAGCGCTTTCCGCCAGCAGTATCGGATCTCGGGCAGCTGGAGTGCCCCGGACATCCGCAAAGTGGGCGACAATAGCGGTTCAAGCAATACTGCGGACACCAGCCAGCACAGCCCCGCCAGCAACTGAGCCGTTTGCGGCACGTGCGGCCAGCGGCGCAAGCGCCGCGACTGGTCTGCACTCTGAACTGGAGCTCCGTCATGTCGACGCCCCAAACATTCCGTGTCGCCGCCATCCAGACGGTGACCCGCCTCGACCTGCAGGACAATCTCGCACGCGCGACCGAACTGATCGCCGAGGCCGCCCGCCAAGGCGCGCAGCTGGTACTGCTGCCCGAGTATTTCTGCATGATGGGCCGCCAGGATGCCGACAAGGTCGCCATCCGCGAGGCCGACGACGATGGCCCCATCCAGCGCGCGCTGGCCGACGCCGCGCGCCGCCACGGTATCTGGCTGGTGGGCGGCACGCTGCCGATGTGGTGCCCGGACGACCAGCGCGTGCACAACAGCTCGCTGGCCTTCGATCCGCAAGGCAAACGCGTGGCACGCTACGACAAGATCCACTTGTTCAGCTTCGCGCGCGGCGAGGAGTTCTACGACGAATCGCGCACCATCCTCGCCGGCGCCACGCCGACCACGTTCGACGCACCGTTCGGCAAGGTCGGCATGTCGGTGTGCTACGACCTGCGTTTTCCCGAACTGTACCGGCGCATGGCGGCCGACGGCGACCTGGCCTTGATTCTCATGCCGGCCGCCTTCACCTATACCACTGGCAAGGCGCACTGGGAGATCCTGCTGCGCGCCCGCGCCATCGAGAACCAGTGCTATGTGCTGGCGGCCGCCCAGGGCGGCAAGCATGAGAATGGACGCCGCACCTGGGGCCACTCGATGCTTGTCGACCCATGGGGTGATATCGTTGCGGTATTGCCGGAAGGCGAAGGCGTGGTCGTCGGCGACATCGATGCCGCCCGCCTCGCCGAAGTGCGCCAGAATCTGCCGGCGCTGCGCCATCGCGTACTGTAGAGACGGCCCCGAGCCTGATTCATTGAATACAAGGAACATCATGACCCCGAGCGACCTCGGCATCCGTAACCTCGCGACCGCCAGAGACCTGCTGCTGACTCCTTACGGACTCGACGAGAGCCAGTTGCAACGCGTGCTGGCGGATATCTTCACGCACAAGGTCGATTACGCCGATCTGTACTTCCAGAGCACGCGCAATGAAGCGTGGAGCCTCGAGGAAGGCATCGTCAAGTCGGGCAGCTTCAGCATCGACCAGGGCGTGGGCGTGCGCGCCGTGTCCGGCGACCGCACCGCCTTCGCCTACTCCGACGACCTCAGCCTGCCGGCGCTGCAGCAGGCCGCCGCGGCCACGCGCACCATCGGCAAGAGCGGCTCGGGCCGGGTCAAGGTAGCCGGCACGCTGGCAGCCCAGCCAGGCCGCGACCTGTATCTGCCGAACGATCCGCTTGACTCGCTGGGCGCCAGCGATAAGGTAGCGCTGCTTGAACGCGTGGAAAAGATGGCGCGTGCCAAGGACCCGCGCGTGGTGCAGGTGATGGCCGGCCTCGCCGGCGAATACGATGTTGTGCTGGTGGCGCGCAGCGATGGCGTGCTCGCGGCGGATGTGCGGCCGCTGGTACGCGTATCCGTGACGGTGATCGCCGAGCAGAACGGCCGGCGCGAAACCGGCTCGTCAGGCGGCGGCGGCCGTTATGCCTACAGCTATTTCACTGACGAGCGAATGCAGCAGTATGTGGACGAAGCCGTGGCTTCGGCGCTCGTCAACCTGGAATCGATTCCTGCCCCCGCTGGTGCCATGACCGTGGTGCTCGGTGCGGGCTGGCCGGGCATCCTGCTGCACGAGGCGGTGGGCCACGGCCTGGAAGGCGACTTCAACCGCAAGGGTTCCTCGGCCTTTGCCGGCATGCTCGGCGAGCGCGTGGCCGCCAAGGGCGTGACCGTGGTGGACGACGGCACGCTCGCCAATCGCCGCGGTTCACTGAACCTCGACGACGAAGGCAACCCGACGCAATGCACCACGCTGATCGAGGACGGCATCCTGCGCGGCTACATCCAGGACACCATGAATGCCCGGCTGATGAAGATGCCGGTGACTGGCAACGCGCGCCGCGAAAGCTACGCCGCCCTGCCAATGCCGCGCATGACCAATACCTACATGCTGAACGGCGACAAGGATCCGCAGGAAATCATCGCCAGCGTGAAGAAAGGCCTGTATGCCGCCAACTTCGGTGGCGGCCAGGTCGACATCACCAATGGCAAGTTCGTGTTCTCGGCCAGCGAGGCCTACCTGATCGAAGACGGCAAGATCACCGCGCCGGTGCGTGGCGCCACACTGGTCGGCAGCGGGCCTGAATCGCTCAAGCACGTCACCATGATCGGCAACGACATGCGCCTCGATCCGGGCATCGGCGTGTGCGGCAAGGATGGCCAGAGCGTGCCGGTAGGCGTCGGGCAACCGACGCTGCGCATGGAAAACCTGACGGTAGGTGGAACGGCCTGAACAGTGTGAAGGGGCGTCATGCACGCAGGACGCCCTCAGCCCAGTACCATCCCGTCGCGGTCTACCCAGTCATAATCACGCCCAACCTGCTGCCCGCGCCGTAGCGGGTTGCGCGTGCAGTACGCAGCATAGGCCGGGTCCACATAACGATAGCGCAGATGCTCGTCGCGTCCGTCCGGAATACCCAGGCGCGCCGTGCACAGCAGCCGCTTGGGCGACTCGCCGACATCTTCCACGAAGAGTTCCGCCGGGTCGAAGCGGCGCGCATCCCACTCGGGCACCTTGAGTCCGAGCGCGCGGCATAGCAGCGTCTGCCCCGCGCACAGCCGTGCCACGGGTCGTGGCCTGCCCGCGGCATCGGGATTGAGCGCCAGCATGCGGGCCAGCGCCTCGGGCCCGGATACCGCATCGACCCACGGATGCGCGGACTTGATCAGCACTGCATTACCCGGTCCGCCCGCGCTGAAATTGAGCGAATCGCCACCACGTGCGTAGTACATGTACACCGTGCCGCCATCCATGAACAGCGCGCGGCGCTTGTGCGTATAGCCTAGCGATGCGTGACTGCCCTTCTCGTCCAGGTAATAGGCTTCGGTCTCGATGATACGCGCTGACAGCCACAGGCCGTCGAGACGGCGCCGGATGACCTTGCCCAGCAATTCGCGGGCGAGCTGGCTCGCATCGCGGTCGAAAAAGCTATCGGGAAGGGCCGGCCCGGGTGTCGGCGAATGGGGGATGCTTGTCATGCCAAGGCAGACCATCTGACGGAATGTGACGGTCATTTTACAGTGCAAGACCGCGCCGCCCGGCGAGCCCGGCCTTGCCAAACCCCGACAAAGGGTGCTATAAAGCAGCTTCGTACTGAAAACCGCAACCCGACACAACCATGTCCGCCAAGTTTTACTTTTACTTTTTTGGCTATCTCACACCGCTGGCGGAAAGAGAGGATCGGTAGTACGCGACGAATTCGAAAAAACCGCCAGCCAACGCGCTGGCGGTTTTTTTTTGACCTCGCCCAATCTGATTTGCACTGAACACACCACCCAGAGACATCCCCCGGAGCCCATCATGCCGAAGAACACCGACGACTTACGCATTCGTGAACTGAAAGAGCTACAACCGCCCGCGCATCTGATCCGCGAGTTCAAGTGCTCCGAAAATGCCTCGGATGTGATCTACGACGCCCGTCAAGCCATGCACCGCATCCTGCACGGCATGGACGACCGGCTGATCGTCATCGTCGGACCATGCTCGATCCATGACACCAAGGCAGCCATGGAATATGCGCGCCTGCTGCGCGAGCAGCGCGACCGCTTCGCCGGCGAACTGGAAATCGTCATGCGCGTGTACTTCGAAAAGCCGCGTACCACGGTGGGTTGGAAAGGCCTGATCAACGACCCGTACATGGACGGCAGCTTCAAGATCAACGACGGTCTGCGCATCGCCCGGGAACTGCTCCTCAATATCAACGAGCTGGGCCTGCCGGCCGGCACGGAATTCCTCGACATGATCAGCCCGCAGTACGTGGCGGACCTCGTCAGCTGGGGCGCCATCGGCGCGCGCACCACGGAGAGCCAGGTGCACCGTGAACTGGCCTCCGGCCTGTCGTGCCCGGTGGGCTTCAAGAACGGCACCGACGGCAACGTGAAGATTGCCGTCGACGCCATCAAGGCCGCGAGCCAGCCGCACCATTTCCTGTCGGTCACCAAGGGCGGCCACTCGGCCATCGTCTCGACCAGCGGCAACGAGGACTGCCACGTCATCCTGCGCGGCGGCAAAGCACCGAACTACGATGCGGCAAGCGTGCAGGAAGCCTGCGATGCGATTGCCAAGTCGGGCCTCGCGGCGCGTCTGATGATTGATGCCTCCCATGCCAACAGCAGCAAGAAGCACGAGAACCAGCTGCCAGTGTGCGACGACATTGCCCGCCAGCTTGGCGCCGGCGATCAGCGCATCATCGGCGTGATGATCGAATCGCACCTCGTGGCCGGCCGCCAGGACCACGTGCAGGGGACGCCGGTCGAGAACCTCACTTATGGCCAGAGCGTGACGGATGCCTGCATCAACTGGGATGACACCCTGAAGGCGCTGGAGTCGCTTGCCGCCGGCGTACGCCAGCGGCGTCTGGCCGGGAATGGCGGCAACTGATCTGCACGCCTGCGGCACTGCGACAGTCATCACGCGGCACGAAAGCGGCACTGGGCCAGCAACAGCGCCCGCACCGGCAGATGAAAAAATGGCGTGTCCATCGACACGCCATTTTTTCTTTCCGGCACGGGCAGCGATCAGCGGCGTGCAAGGCTATCCGACGCGGCGGTTGCGCCCTCGCTAGGTCCGCTCGTGCTGCCACAGCACGTCCGTGCCGCCATCCGCACGATTCAATACACGCGCCAGCACGAACATCAGGTCCGACAGCCGGTTCAGATACTGACGCGCGCTGTCGTTCACGGTTTCGGCGCGCTCCAGCGCCACCACCGCGCGCTCGGCGCGGCGGCATACCGTGCGGCACACGTGCGCCTGCGCCGCGGCGCGGCTACCCCCAGGGAGAATGAATTCCTTCAGGCGCGGCAGAGTGGCGTTGTGTTCGGCCAGCCATGCATCGAGCTGCGCCACGCGCTCGGTCTTGAGCAGCGTATAGCCGGGAATGCACAACTCCCCGCCGAGATCGAACAGGTCGTGCTGGATCTCCAGCAGAGCGGTGCGGATGCCGTCTGGCAGCGTTTCCGTCAACAGTACGCCGATGTGCGAATTCAGTTCGTCGACCTCGCCCAGGGCGTGGATGCGCAGGCTGTCCTTGCCAGTGCGCGTGCCGTCGCCAAGTCCTGTTGTGCCATCGTCGCCGGTACGCGTGGCGATCTTGCTGAGGCGGTTTCCCATGCGTGCGTCCTGTGAAATGCAAAATGACAAGGCCGCATTATCGCCGGAACGCTGCGAGGCTCGCTACAGCGGCAACGGCTGCGATGCCCGCCTTCCGCTCCGACCTGCCCAACCCGTGAAGCTTGAGCGCAGCGGCAAGGGTCCACATGGTCGCAGGGCACGGGTTACCGGCCTTCGGGAATGCCGGCGCGACGGGCGTACAATGGCGCACACTGCGACGCGCGCGTCGCGCCAATTCGACCGATTGACCCACGTCGCATGTCCTCGTCCCTGTTCAACCGTATTCCGCCGCTGCATCTGCTCGTCGCCTTCGAAGCGGCGGCGCGTCATGCCAGCTTTGCGCGCGCGGCCGAGGAGCTGTCGGTCACGCCGAGCGCGGTCTCGCACCGCATCAAGAACCTGGAAGAGCTGTGGGGCGAGGAACTGTTCGTGCGCGCCAGCTCGTCGCTACGGCTCACGGCCAGCGGTGCGCGCAACCTGCGCAGCGTGCAGGCCGCGCTCAAGGCGCTGAACGGTCTGGCACGCCCCGAGTTCAGCAACACGCGCGTACGGCTGCGCGTGGCCATTCCGCCGACCTTCGGCCGCCAGCATCTCGTACCGCGCCTGCCAGAGTTCGTCGCGCTGTATCCGCATATCGACATCGAACTGCATCTGGCGATTCCATTCCTCGACGTGAAGGCGGAGGAAAGTGATGTCGAGATCCGCTTCGGCACCGGCCACTACCCGGAGTTCAAGACCACGCTGCTGCTCAACGAGCCGGTGTTCCCGGCCTGCGGGCGCGACTACTACGAGGCGGTCAATGGCCGCCGCATCACGCAGCCGTCGGACCTGCACAACCTGGTGCTGCTGCGCAGCCCGCTCGAACCGTGGAAGCCATGGTTCGAACGCGCCGGCCTCGACTGGGAAGAGCCGCAAGTCGGTCCGCAATTCAACGATGTGGGCCTGATGCTTGAGGCCGTCACCTCCAATCAGGGCGTGGCGCTGGTGCGCCAGCGCATGGCCCAGCAATGGCTGCGGCTCGGCCAGATGGTGCGGCTGCTCGATGTGGAATCCATGTCGCCGCACGCCTATTACATCGTCGAGCGCCGCCAGATGCCGCTCAAGCCGGAAGCGCAGTATTTCGTCGACTGGCTGCTCGGGCTCGACTGGTAAGGCATCGGCGCCCACACGCCGGGGATGAGAAATTTTCGTCCCCGTCCCCCGACAATTTCATGCCTGAGATCGCCTGTACGGCGATGCGCCGGCCGGTGGCGTGCGTTATAGTCATCCCAGCCCGTGCCGCGGCCGCCTGTTGTGCAGCGCCGCCGGCCATGACAGGGAGACACCGCATGAACGCCCCGCTCGAACCGACTTCCGCCCCGACCCGCGATGCGGCCCAGGCCGCACTGCTCGCGGCCCTCGCCGGCATCGTGCCCGACCATTGCCTGCTGTGGAAGCAGGAAGACACCATCCCCTACGAATGCGACGGCCTGGCCGCCTACCGGCAAGTGCCGCTGGCCGTGGTGCTGCCCGAGAACGAAGCGCAGGTCTGCCAGATTCTCGCCGCCTGCCATGCACTCGGCGTGCCGATCGTGCCGCGCGGCGCCGGCCCCAGCCTGTCGGGCGGCGCGATGCCGATCGGCAACGGCCTGGTGCTGTCGCTGGCGCGGTTCAAGAAGATCATCAAGGTTGATCCACTGTCGCGCACGGCCATCGTACAGCCGGGCGTGCGCAACCTCGCCATCTCCGAAGCCGCCGCGCCGCACGGACTGTACTACGCCCCCGATCCGTCTTCGCAGATCGCCTGCACCATCGGCGGCAATGTCAGCGAGAACTCGGGCGGCGTGCATTGCCTCAAGTACGGACTGACCGTGCACAACGTGCTGCGCGTACGCGCGGTGACGATGCAGGGCGAGGTCGTGGAATTCGGCTCCGAAGCGCCGGATGCCCCGGGTCTCGACCTGCTGGCCGCACTGATCGGCTCGGAAGGTATGTTGGCCGTGGTCACCGAAATCACCGTGCGGCTCGTCCCCAAGCCGCAACTGGCACAGGTCATCATGGCGAGCTTCAACGATGTGGAAGCGGGCGGCAATGCAGTGGCCGCCGTGATCGCCGCCGGCATCATTCCCGCCGGGCTGGAGATGATGGACAAACCCGCGACCGCAGCCGTCGAGGAATTCGTCAAAGCCGGTTACGACCTGGAGGCGGAAGCAATTCTGCTGTGCGAGTCGGACGGCACGCCCGAGGAAGTGGCCGAGGAAATCGAGCGCATGAGCGAGGTCCTGCGCGGCTGTGGCGCCACGCGGATCCAGGTGTCGCAGAGCGAGGCCGAACGGCTGCGTTTCTGGAGCGGACGCAAAAACGCCTTCCCTGCTGCCGGCCGTATTTCCGCCGACTACTACTGCATGGATGGCACGATCCCGCGCAAGCATATCGGCACGCTGCTGCGCCGCATTCAGGAGATGGAAGCCAAGTATCGCCTGCGCTGCATCAACGTGTTCCATGCCGGCGACGGCAATATGCATCCGCTCATCCTGTTCAACGGCGCGGATCAGGATGAATGGCATCGCGCGGAATTGTTCGGTGCGGACATCCTCGAGACCTGCGTCGAACTCGGCGGCACGGTCACCGGCGAACATGGTGTGGGCGTGGAGAAACTCAACTCCGCCTGCGTCCAGTTTTCGCCGCAGGAACTGGAAATGTTTTTCCGCGTGAAGGCCGCCTTCGACCCCGCCAAGCTGCTCAACCCGGACAAGGCCATTCCCACGCTGGCCCGTTGCGCCGAGTACGGCAAGCTGCATGTGCGCAACGGCCTGCTGCCGCACCCGGACCTGCCGCGCTTCTGAGCATGAGCATGAAGCAACCGAAAGCCATGACACCGCGCGCGACGTTCGGCATGTCCGAACGCGAAGGCTGGCGGCAGCACTGGTATACGATCATCTTCGAGGCCGACACGCCGGCCGGCCGGAATTTCGACCTGTGGCTGCTGGCCGCCATCGCAGCGAGTGTCGCCGTGGTGATACTCGACAGCGTGGCAGAGGTGCGTGCCGTCATCGGCCTGCCGCTGCGCATCCTGGAGTGGTGCTTCACGCTGCTGTTCACGCTGGAATACGTGGTGCGGCTGATGGTGGTGCAGCGCCCCTTGCGCTATGCATTGAGCCTGTATGGCGTCGTCGACCTGCTGGCCGTGCTGCCGACCTATCTCGCGTTCTTCTTCCCGGAGCTGTATGCGCTGATCGACGTGCGCCTGCTGCGGCTGCTGCGCATCTTCCGCATCATGAAGATCCCCCTGTACTTCGACGAAGCCCAGGTCCTGATGCGCGCGCTTGCCGCCGCGCATCGCAAGATCCTCGTGTTTCTCGCCGCGGTCGGCATTATCGTGGTCATCCTCGGCACCATCATGTATGTGGTGGAAGGCCCGGAACATGGCTTCCGCAATATCCCGGTGAGTATCTACTGGGCTGTGGTCACACTCAGCACCACAGGCTTCGGGGACCTCGTGCCGCGCACTGCGGTCGGCCAGTTCATCACCTCGGTCACCATCATGCTGGGCTACGGCATCATCGCCTTTCCCACCGGCATCCTCGGTGCGGAACTGGCTGCGACCATGCTGCGCCGGCACGTCACGGCGCGCCGCTGCGCGGCTTGCCTGACCGAAGGCCACGAGACCGACGCCCTCTACTGCCGGCGCTGCGGCGCTGAACTTCCGTCCCTTCCGCCCTCCTCCCCGGAGGTCCGCTAGCCATGCCAGCCATTCTTACCCGCCCGCTCCAATGACTGCCATTCTCGACACCTTTCGCGACCGCATCCGGGCCGCGACCGCCAGCGGCACGCCCCTGCGCCTGCGCGGCAGCGGCACCAAGGATTTCTACGGCCAGGATCCGGTCGGTGAGATTCTCGACACGCGCGCCCATGCCGGCATCGTCGCCTACGATCCCGCTGAACTGGTGATCACGGCGCGTTGCGGCACGCCGCTTGCCGATGTGGCCACCGCGCTGGCCGAGCAGCGCCAGATGCTGCCTTTCGAGCCGCCTGCCTTCGGCCCCGCCGCCACGTTCGGCGGTACCGTGGCGGCAGGCCTGTCCGGCCCGCGCCGGCAGGCCGTGGGCGCGTTGCGGGACTTCGTGCTCGGCGCCGTGGTGATGGATGGACGCGGCGACATCATGCACTTCGGCGGTCAGGTGATGAAGAACGTTGCCGGCTACGATGTCTCGCGCCTGCTGGCAGGCTCGCTCGGCACGCTTGGCCTGGTGCTGGAAGTGTCGATGAAGGTGCTGCCACTGCCCGTGGCGCATCAGACCCTGCGCTTCGAACTCGACGAGGCGCAGGCGTTGCTCCAGGTCAATCGCTGGGGCGGCCAGCCGCTGCCGATCACGGCGACCGCGTGGACGGACAACGTGCTGCATGTACGCCTGGCCGGCGCTGCCGCGGCGGTGAGCGCGGCCATCGGCAGGCTTGGCGGCACGCCCATCGATGAAACCGAAGCGCACGTCTTGTGGAGCAGCTTGCGTGAACAGTCCCACCCGTGGTTTGCGCCTGCGCTGCAAGGCCAGACCCTGTGGCGTATCGCGGTGCCGTCGACTGCGCCGGTCCTCTCTCTGCCGGGCACGCAACTGATCGAATGGGGCGGCGGCCAACGCTGGTGGCTGACCGATGCACCCGCCGCCACGGTACGCGCTGCCGCGCAGGCGGCCGGCGGGCACGCCACGCTGTTCCGCAACGGCAACAAGGCGGATGGCGTATTCACGCCACTCAGCGCCCCTATCGCGGCCATCCACACCCGCCTCAAGGATGCCTTCGACCCCGCCCGCATCTTCAATCGCGGCCGCATGTATCCGGAGTTCTGACGCCCATGCAAACCAATTTTGCCGAGTTCATCCGCAACACGCCCGAAGGCGAGGAAGCCGCCGCCATTGTGCAGAAGTGCGTGCACTGCGGCTTTTGCACGGCCACCTGCCCGACCTACCAGCTGCTCGGCGACGAACTGGATGGGCCGCGCGGACGCATCTACCTGATGAAGCAGATGATGGAAGGCGCGGAAGTCACGGAAAGCACGCGCCTGCCCCCGGCCCGCCCCCCCCCCTGCCGTAACTGCGAATCGCCCTGCCCCTCGGGCGTCACCTACGGCCGCCTCGTGGACATCGGCCGCAAGGTAGTAGAAGACCAACTCGAGGCCAAGGGCGTGCAGCGTCCGCTCGGTGAACGTGCGGTGCGCTGGGCGTTGCGCGAAGGCGTCTCGCGGCCGGCGCTGTTCGGTCCGGCCTTGAAGATCGGGCGCGCGCTGCGTCCGCTGCTGCCCGGCGTGCTGCGTGACAAGGTGCCGGTGACGCGCGCGCCTGGCCAGCGACCTGCCCCGCGCCACGCACGCCGCATGCTGGTGCTGGAAGGCTGCGTGCAACCTTCCATGTCGCCCAATATCAATGCCGCCACGGCGCGTGTCTTCGACCGTCTTGGCATCTCGCTCGTCGCCGCGCCCGAGGCCGGCTGCTGCGGCGCGATCCGCCATCACATGAACGACCACGCTGGCGCACTCGACAATATGCGCGCCAATATCGATGCGTGGTGGCCGGCCATCGAGGCAGGCGCCGAAGCCATCGTCATGACCGCCTCCGGCTGTGGCGTGATGGTCAAGGACTATGGCCACCTGCTGCGCCACGATCCCATGTATGCGGACAAGGCCCGACGCGTGTCCGCGCTGACCAAGGACCTGAGCGAGCTGCTGCCGGCCTACCAGGCCGAACTGGCGGCACTCGTGCGGCGCGCGCAGGATGCTCCGCGCGTGGCCTGGCATCCGCCGTGCACGCTCCAGCATGGCCAGCAGATCCGCGGGGCGGTCGAGATGCTGCTCGCCGGGCTCGGCGTCGATGTCCGCCTGTGTGCCGACAGTCATCTGTGCTGCGGCTCGGCGGGGACCTATTCGATCCTGCAGCCGGCGCTATCGAAGCAGCTGCGCGACGAAAAACTCGCCAACCTGCAGGCGACCGGCGCGGAGATGATCGTCTCGGCCAATATCGGTTGCCTGACACATCTGCAGAGCGGTACCGCAACACCGGTGGCGCACTGGATCGAACTGGTGGACGACCTGCTGCGGATACGCTGACGCACTACTGTGGTGGCATCGCTGTGCGTCTGGTATGACGGACAGCGCCGCAACTGATGCTTGTCGGCCGCGGCGGGCGCGCCCGATAATGGCTGCAGCGCGTTTTCCGGAGTTGCCCCATGCCGCAAGCCTTTGCCATCCTGCTGGTGTTTCAGCTGATCGGCGAGATCATCAGCTACACCCTCAAGCTGCCCGTACCCGGCCCGGTGATCGGCATGATCCTGCTGTTTACCTGGCTGGCGGTGGATGACCGTCTGCTGCGCGTCATCCAGGGCACCACCAGCACCATCCTCAAGCACTTCTCGCTGCTGTTCGTGCCGGCCGGTGTCGGTGTCATGGTGCATGCCCAGCGCATCGGCGGCGAATGGTTCGCCATCGGCGTTGCGCTGCTGGTCAGCACAATTCTCGCCATCGCCACCACAGCCTGGGTGACGCGCGCCCTGATGCGCTGGCGCTCCCCCCGCACGACGGAGGAGAATCCATCATGATCGCGCCACGCCTCACCGATGTCTGGGTCTATCTCGCCGCCAGCCCGCTGCTGTGGCTGACGGCCACGCTGCTTGCATACATCGCCGCCGTTGCCTTGTTCGAACGGCTGCGCGCCAATCCGCTGGCCAACCCGGTGATGGTCTCCGTGGCGATCCTGGTGACCCTGCTGCTGGTGACCGACACGCCCTACCATGCGTACTTCGATGGAGCGCAGTTCGTCCATTTCCTGCTCGGTCCGGCGACGGTTGCGCTGGCCGTGCCGTTGTACCAGCAGTTGCCCAAATTGCGCCGCAACCTGTTGCCGCTACTCGGCGGCCTGCTGGCAGGCTCGCTCGTCGCCATCGTGTCGGTGGTGCTGGTGGCCTGGCTGCTGGGCGCATCCGGCGAGACGCTGCGTTCGCTCGCGCCCAAGTCCGTCACCATTCCGATCGCCATGGGCGTGGCCGAAAAAATCGGCGGGCTGCCCTCCCTCACTGCGGTATTCGTGATGTGCACCGGAGTGATCGGCGCCGTCTGCGCGACGCCGCTACTCAATCTGCTGCGCATGCGCGACTACAGTGTGCGCGGTTTTTCTGCGGGGCTGGCCGCCCACGGCATCGGCACCGCGCGCGCGTTTCAGGTCAGCGAGGAAGCCGGCGCGTTCGCGGCGCTCGGCATGGGACTGAACGGCGTCTTGACGGCGATCCTGGTGCCGCTGCTGGCGCAGTGGATACCGCGCTGAAGACAGGCGCGGCCGTGCCCGCACGGCGCGGCCGTCTTCGGTTCGGGTATGGCGTCAGGCGGGACGGGTCGCGAGCAGCAGTTCGATGTCGCCGGCCAGTTGCTCCGGCTTGGTGGTTGGCGCATAACGCTTGGCCACCGTGCCTTCGCGGCCGACCAGGAACTTGGTGAAGTTCCACTTGATGGCCTCGAGACCGAGCACGCCCGGAATCTCATGCGTCAGCCAGCGATACAGCGGATGCGCGCCGGCGCCGTTGACCTCGATCTTCTCGAACATCGGAAACGTCACGCCGTAGTTCATTTCGCAGAAGGCGGCGATATTGGCCGAACCGCCCGGCTCCTGCTTGCCGAACTGGTTGCACGGAAAACCCAGCACCTCCAGCCCCCGCTCCCGGTAAGTGTCGTAGAGCGCCTGCAGGCCACGATACTGTGGCGTGAAACCACATTCGCTGGCGGTATTGACGATGAGCAGCACCTTGCCGCGAAACTGACCAAGCGAAACAGTTTCACCAGCCAGGGTACGGACATCAAAATCGTAGATCGAGGTCATGAGAGCAGAATCATGAAGCGTGTCACATCACATTGATATGCTCGGTCCCGGCCGTCAGGTCGCGCTTGCCGTCCTTGCGGCTGTTGAGCTTGATGTTCAGCCGCAGGTCATTGAGCGAATCGGCATTGCGCAGCGCATCTTCGTAGGAAATGAGATCGCTTTCGTAGAGGTCATACAGCGCCTGATCGAACGAGATCATGCCCTGTTCGCGCGATTTCTTGATGACTTCCTTGAGCTCGTGGATCTTGCCGTTGAAGATCAGGTCGGCGACCAGCGGCGTGCCCAGCATGATTTCCACGGCAGGCACGCGGCCCTTTTGCCCAAGGCGCGGCAGCAACCGCTGCGACACCATTGCCTTGAGGTTCAGCGAGAGGTCGATCAGCACCTGCTGGCGCTTGTCTTCCGGGAAGAAGTTGACGATACGGTCGATGGCCTGGTTGGCGTTGTTGGCGTGCAGCGTGGCGAGGCACAGGTGCCCGGTCTCGGCATACTGCATTGCGTATTCCATGGTGTCGCGGTCCCGGATTTCGCCGATCAGGATGACATCGGGCGCCTGGCGCAGCGTGTTCTTCAGGGCAATGTGCCACGACTCCGTGTCGATACCGACCTCGCGCTGCGTGACGATGCAGTTCTGGTGCGCATGTACGTACTCGATCGGATCCTCGATGGTAATGATGTGGCCATGCGAGTGCGCATTGCGGTGCGACAGCATGGCTGCCAGCGTGGTCGATTTGCCCGAGCCGGTGGCCCCGGTGACGATCACCAGGCCGCGCTTGGCCATGACGATATCGTGCAACTGCGGCGGCAAGGCAAGATCGGCCACCGACGGAATGCGCGTATTGATGGTCCGCGCCACCATGCCGGGCCGGCCTTGCTGCATGAAGGCCGAGACACGGAAACGCCCGGTCTCGCGCGACTGCAGGGCGAAGTTGCACTCGTGCGTGGCATCGAATTCGGCGGCCTGGCGCTCGTTCATGATCGAGCGCACCAGGATCGTGACCTGGGCAGCCGTCAGCGGTTGCGGCGACACCGGCGCGATCTTGCCATCGACCTTGATGGCCGGCGGAAAATCGGCGGTGATGAACAGGTCCGACCCGCGATTGGCTGCCATCATCTGCAGCAGGTCATGGATGTACTTTTCGGCAGATTGCTGATCGAGCATGATGGGGTCCACCCGTAAAACGGCCGGGCGGACCCGGCTGCGAACCGCTGTGGTCAGCGGTTCATGAAGACGTCAGGATTCTTTGCGACGGCCCGCGCGCTGTCGAACCCGACAACACTGCGCTTCACCAGATCGACCAGGCATTGGTCGAGCGTCTGCATACCCATGGCGGAGCTCGTCTGCATCATGGAATACATCTGCGCGATCTTGTTCTCGCGGATCAGGTTGCGGATGGCCGGCGTGGCGATCATGATCTCATGCGCCGCGACCCGGCCGTTACCGTCGCGCGTCTTGAGCAGCGTCTGCGAAATCACTGCTTCCAGCGACTCCGACAGCATGGTACGCACCATCTCCTTCTCGGCTGGCGGAAACACGTCGACCACCCGGTCGATGGTCTTGGCTGCCGAGCTGGTGTGCAGCGTGGCAAAGACGAGGTGGCCGGTTTCCGCCGCCGTCAGCGCCAGGCGGATGGTCTCCAGGTCGCGCAGCTCGCCGACCAGGATCACGTCGGGGTCCTCGCGCAGCGCCGAGCGCAGGGCATTGGCAAACGAGTGCGTATGCGGCCCGAGTTCGCGCTGGTTGATCAGGCTCTTCTTGGAACTGTGCACGAATTCGATCGGGTCTTCCACCGTCAGGATGTGACCCATGTCGTTTTCGTTGCGGTGGTTGACCATGGCCGCCAGCGTGGTCGACTTGCCCGAACCGGTCGGGCCCGTCACCAGCACAAGGCCGCGCGGCTTCATGCTCAGTTCCGAGAAGATCGCCGGCGCCTTGAGGGTCTCGAGCGTCAGCACTTCGGAGGGAATCGTCCGGAACACCGCGGACGCGCCACGCGACTGGTTGAAGGCATTGACCCGGAAACGCGCGAGGCCGGTGATCTCGAACGAGAAGTCGACCTCGAGGTGCTCTTCGTAGACCTTGCGCTGGCTGTCGCTCATGATGTCGTACACCATGGCGTGCACATCCTTGTGCTCGAACGGCGGGACATTGATGCGGCGCATATCGCCGTGAATCCGGATCATCGGTGGCAGGCCGGCCGACAGATGGAGGTCGGAGGCCTTGCTCTTGACAGCGAAGGCAAGCAGTTGCGCGATGTCCATCTATAATGCCCCCGGGTTCGATTATCTCTTTATATCGCTGGATTATGTCCGACATTCTCGCCAACTTGCAAGCCGTGCGCCAACGCATTGCCACGGCGCAACAAGCGTGCAGCCGGGCCGATCCGGTCACGCTGATGGCGGTCTCCAAGACCTTTTCTGCGGAATCGGTCCGGGAGGCGGTGGCGGCCGGCCAGTCCTGCTTCGGTGAGAACTATGTGCAGGAAGCGCTGGGCAAGATGGCTGCGTTGGCCGATCTGCGTCCGCAGCTCGAATGGCATTTCATTGGTCCGCTACAAAGCAACAAGACCCGGCAGGTCGCCGAGCACTTCGACTGGGTGCATTCCATCGACCGCCTGAAGCTGGCGCAACGGCTCTCCGAGCAGCGCCCCGCCGGGCTGCAGCCGCTGCAAGTCTGTATCCAGGTCAATATCAGTGGGGAAGCTACCAAGGGCGGTGTCGAGCCGGCCGAGGTCCTGCCCCTGGCACAGGCAATTGCGCCACTGCCGAACCTGCGCTTGCGCGGCCTGATGGCAGTACCGGCACCATCCGACGATCCCGCTGAGCAACGCCGCGCCTTTGCGGCGCTACGCCACACCCTGGATACCCTGCGAACGGGGGGTCTCGCAGTCGACACTCTCTCGATGGGCATGTCGGCCGATCTCGAATCCGCCATTGCCGAGGGCGCGACCATCGTCCGCATCGGCACAGCCATCTTCGGCGCGCGCCCACGCGCCGCTCACTGATCACGCACGGAATGACACCATCATGCTGACACAATCGACCTTTGCTTTCATCGGCGGCGGCAACATGGCCACCGCGCTCATCGGCGGCCTGCGCAAGCGCGGCGTGCCGGCAAGCGCTATCCAGGCCGTCGACCCGTTCGCGGACGCGCGCCAGCGGCTGTCCGCCGACTTCGGCATCGCTACCGCCGATGCACCGCACGCCGGACTGCGCGCAGCTGATGTGCTAGTACTGGCAGTCAAGCCGCAGCAGTTCCGCGAGGCCTGTGCAGCGCTCGCGCCGCATCTCGGTGACAGCCTGGTGATCAGCGTCGCCGCCGGCATTCGCCTGACCGACCTGTCGCGCTGGCTCAACGGCCACAGCCGCGTGGTACGCGCTATGCCGAACACGCCGGCCCTCGCCGGCATGGGCATGACGGGCCTGGCCGGGCCGACCGGGTTGCCGGCTGCAGACCGCGACATGGCCAGCGCCGTGGCCAATGCCGTCGGCAAGAGCCTGTGGGTGGCTGACGATGCGCAGATCGATGCGGTGACGGCCATCTCCGGCAGTGGTCCGGCCTATGTGTTCTATTTCATCGAAGCCATGCAGCGCGCCGCCACGGAACTCGGACTGAGCGCCGAACAGGGCCGTGCACTGGCAGTGGAAACCTTCGTGGGTGCGGCCACGCTGGCCGGTGAATCGCCGGAAGCCGTGAGCACGCTGCGCGAGCGCGTTACGTCGAAGGGCGGCACGACCTACGCCGCGCTTACCGCCATGGCCGATGCCGGCATGGGCGATGCGTTCGTGCGCGCCATGCAGGCCGCCGCAGCGCGGGGGCGCGAGATGGGTGAGGAATTCGGCCGCCAGTGAGGGCGCTATACCATGGCTGTCAGGGCCGCCAGCGTGAGCGCCACCGCGGTGCATCGTCCAGCCGTATCCGCTGGATGCGCGTGACTGTCACTCGCCACCCGCAGCAGACCATCAGTTGGGTAGCGCCTTGTTGTCGCGCTGCTCCTCGCGGAACTGGCGTTCCAGTTGCGTGAGCCGCGCATCCACTTCCGAGAGCAGATAGAAATCGCCATCGCCCGCCTGCCGGGCGATGCGCAACTGCTGCACCGCCTCGTTCAGCGAACCTTCGAGCGCATAGCGCTCGGCCAGCGCCTGATGCTGCTGCACCCGCTTGCCTTGCGCGGCATACGCGCGCGCCAGCAGGTTCCACCAGATGGCCTGGCTGCGGTCGTCACGCGTCTTGCCGCGCAGGAACGTCACCGCCCGGTCCAGCCGCTGCGCGCCCAGCAGCGTCTCGCCATACGTCACCGCCGCAGCCCGCGACAGCGGATACACCTTGACCACCGCAGCCGACTGCGTCAGCGCCTCGTCCATGCGACCGCGTGCACGCATCAGCTCGATGGCGAGCAGATCGAGGCTGAGGCTGCCCGAGGTCTGCGCCGGCAGGTTGCCATAGGCGCGCCGCGCTTCCTGGAGCGCCGCCTCGGCGGCATCGTAGCGGCCCAGCTGCTGTTCGGCGACGGCGATGCCGTACCACAGGCCGGCCACCTGTTCGGGACGCGCACCCTGCAGCGCCGTACGCATGCTGTCGCGCACGCTGGCCTGCCCGTTCGGCGCGGTCTCCTGCAGCACCCGCGCGCGCGCCTTGGCGAACATGAACTCCGATGGCGTCGGCTGGCGGCGGGAGTTCAGGCCACGGATACGGTTCTCCATGTCGGCGATCCGCTCGGTCGTTACCGGGTGCGTGCGCACATACGACGGCACCGACGATTCGCTGATGCTGGTGGCGCGCTGCATGCGCCGGAAGAAATCGGCCGTGCCCTGCGGATCGAAACCGGCCGCGAGCATGATCTGGAAGCCGACGCGGTCGGCCTCGCGCTCGGCATCACGCGAGAATGACAACTGATTCTGCACGGCCGCCGCCTGCCCGCCCAGGGCCAGCGCCTGCGCCGCATCGGGACTGGCCGAAGCAGCCAGCCCGGCGAGCAGCAGGCTGCCCAGGGCGATCCACATCGACTGTTCCGACTTGCCAATGCCGCGCGCGATATGGCGCTGTGTGACGTGGCCGATTTCATGGCCAAGCACGGCAGCCAGTTCCGATTCCGTATCGGCGGCCGTCAGCAATCCGGAATGCACGCCGATATAGCCGCCCGGCAAGGCGAAGGCATTGATGGAACGGTCACGCACACCGAAAATCTCGAAGCCCGAGGCAAACGAACCGCCGCCGCCCGAGCCGGCCACGTGCTGCTTGCGCGCGGCTTCGATCAACCGGTAGCCGATTTCGTTGAGGTAATCCGCCAGCAGCGGATCCGACATATAGGCAGGATCGCGCCGGATCTGCCGCATGATGCGGTCGCCAAGGCGGCGTTCCATGTCGGGCGACAACGAGGCAGTCGACGGATCGCCCAGATCCGGCAACTGGTTGCCGGGCTCGATGACGGTACTGTTGCGCAATCCGAACTCGGAAACCTGGCCAGCCCGCACGCTGCGTTCCAGGTTGCCCTGCACACGGTCGGCGGCACGGGCAGCGTCCTCGCTCATCGGCAAGGGCGCACCCTGGGCGTGCGAGGTGGTGCACAGAACCATCAGCAGTGCCGTCGCCAGTGGCCGGCGCGGCATGGACAGGGCAGGAAAAGGAGATCGGAAGACGCGCATGTTGCTATGATAGCGTTCTCTGCCAACCGTTCCCGGCTGCAGGTGTAACCGCATATCCGACGGCTTGCAGCAGCCCGTGGAACCCGACTCGAAGCGACTCAAGCACATGACCGGATTGACCCATTTTGACCACGCCGGACAAGCCCATATGGTGGATGTCGGCGCCAAGGATGTCACGCATCGCGTGGCCGTGGCCAGCGGCACGATCCGCATGTTGCCGTCCACCTTTGCCCTGGTGCGCGACGGCACCGCCAAGAAAGGCGACGTACTCGGCATCGCCCGCATCGCTGCCATCCAGGGCGCCAAGCGCACTTCGGAACTGATTCCCCTGTGCCATCCGCTGGCGCTCACGCGCGTGACCGCCGAGTTTGCGCTCGACGAAGGCAACGCCACCGTGACCTGCACCGTGCAAGCCGAGACGCGCGGCCAGACCGGTGTGGAAATGGAAGCGCTGACGGCCGTGCAGGTCGGCCTGCTGACAATCTACGATATGTGCAAGGCCGTCGATCGCGGCATGGTGATCAGCGACGTGCGGTTGCTGGAGAAACATGGTGGGAAGTCGGGGGACTGGCACGCCAGTGCCTGAACCCATGGCGGCGGCCCATGCAAAAGCTGCCGCCATCCATCTCCTTGCCGGTTTTCACGCGCTCCAGCGAACCATCCCAAAACCGGCGCCTGACAGCGAAGGGCTCAGCCCCATCGCGCGTCCAGAACCCTACGTCACACTCCGCCCTCGCCCATATCCGGCCGATACCCACACCGCGCCCCGGTGAAAGGCGTCCGGGCCAGTTACTCCCACCCGCCACCATCATCAAAACGGTACGCCAGGCATTGCCTTGCGTGAACACGGTATGACCCTCTGGACGGAAACCGATGACCAAGGCGCCCTCCGCCATCTCTCAAGCCATTTCGTATCATTTTTCTGCCTTTCAAATATTATTTTTTCTGTTTTTCATCATTGAAACAGCATAAATAAAAGAAAACGGAACATTTAATCCCGTTTTTCAATATAATCTCCCCTTCCGTACCAAGAAGTTCTGTCGTTCGTGGAGATCCAGACGTGAAACAACAATACAAACTGCTCGCCGCCACCCTGCTCAGCGCCGCCACCTTCAACGTGGCTGCCGATCCGGCTTATCCGTCCCGCCCCATTACCCTGATCGTGCCGTTCGGCGCGGGCGGCGCCTTCGACGTGGTGGCCCGCATGACAGCCAAAGAAGTCGGGGAGGAAATCAAGCAGTCGATCGTGGTGGAAAACAAACCCGGCGCAGGCGGCACGCTCGGCGGCAAGCTGGTGGCCAACGCCAAGGCCGACGGCTACACCCTGCTGTTCTCAGGTACCGGCCCGATCTCGATTGCGCCGGCCGTGTACAAGAACCTCGGCTACAGTCCAGCCAAGGCATTGGCGCCGGTGGTGCAGCTGACCTCGTCGCCGCTGATCCTGGCCGCGTCGGACAAGTTCAAGGGCAAGACGGTGCAGGACTTCGTGGCCCAGCTGAAGGCCTCTCCGGGCAAGTACAACTACGCCTCCTCGGGTAACGGCACGATCGTCCACCTGGCCGGCGAATACTTCAAGACGCAGACCAAGACCGACGCCGTGCACATTCCGTTCGGCGGTGGCGCGCAGGTCGCAACCTCGCTGCTGGCCGGCGAAACGCTGTTCTCGATCACCAACATCCCGAACGTGCGCAGCCACATCGAGGCCGGCAAGCTGCGTGGCCTGGCGACCACTGCCGCAAAGCGCTCGAGCGCCTTCCCCAACCTGCCGACCATGCGCGAGTCGGGCTACCCGCAATTCGACCTGACCGGCTGGATCGGTATCTTCGCGCCGGCCGGCACGCCGGCAGCCATCGTCGAAAAGCTGAACGCCGCTTATGTGAAGGCCATGCAGGATCCGGAACTGAAGAAGCGCCTGGTCGAACAGGGTGACGAAGTCGCCACCGGCTCGGTGGCTGCCTTCACCTCCTTCGTGGCGAAGAGCGACGAGCAGTGGAGCAAGATCGCCACCTCGGCCAACGTCAAGATCGACTGAGGCAACCATGGTCTGCAAAATCAGTGACCTGCGCGCGCGCATGCGCGCCAACCAGCGCCTGATCGGGCTGTGGTGCTCGCTCGGCTCGGCGACGGCGGTGGAAGCCCTGTCGACGATTCCCTACGACTGGTTCCTGCTCGACATGGAACATTCGCCCAACGAGCTGGGCGACATCATCGACCAGATGCGCGTGCTGGACTCCAGCAGCGTCGCGCCCATGGTGCGTCCGCCGTGCAATGACCGGGTGCTGATCAAGCGCATGCTCGACGCCGGGGTGAAGAACTTCCTGTTCCCGTATGTGCAAAGCGTGGAAGAAGCACGCGAGATCGTGCGCGCCACGCGTTACCCGCCGGCCGGCGTGCGCGGCGTGTCTGTCGCGGGCCGTGCCGCCTGGCATGGCACACGTCCGAACTACCTGCAGGAAGCCGGTGACGAGATCGCCATCGGCATCCAGATCGAGACGCTGGAAGCTTTCGGCGCCATCCCCGGTATCGCGGCGCTGCCGGAAGTCGACATGCTGTTCTTCGGCCCGGCCGACCTCTCGGCCGATATGGGCATGCTGGGGCAGGCCGATCATCCGGAGGTACGGGCCCAGATCGTCCGCGGCATCGAGCAGGTCAGGACACACGGCAAGATGGCCGGCGTACTGGCCCCCAACCTCGAGGCTGCTGGTGTTTATGCCCAAGCCGGCGCGCAATTCATCGGCATCGGCAGCGACCTGGGCAGCCTGCGCGCCCAGGCGCAGAACCTGCTGAACGCGGCCGGGCAGTTTACGGCCTGATTGCCGACCAGGAGGGTCCGCCCGTCCGCGGGCGCCCTCCGGTCCGCCCTCCACACCGTCACAATCCCCACCAGGCAAGGCTCTGCCGCGTCCCGGAAGCGTCAGGAAATTGGTGTATCCTTGGTGATGTGTGTAACAACGACGCGACGCGCACGCGCGCCATGAACGACTCATATCCCAGTCCGAAGTTTTCCGCGAAACTAGCTGATAAACCCCGCACCCTGCTGGAACGCCTGACCGACCTGATCTCGCCGGAGCCCGAATCGCGGGACGAACTGCTCGAGATCCTCCAGGACGCCCATGCCCGCCACCTGATCGACGCCGAATCGCTTTCCATGATCGAAGGCGTGTTCGAGGTTTCCGATCTGTGCGCCCGCGACATCATGGTGCCGCGCGCCCAGATGGATGCGATCAACGTGACCGATACGCCGGAAACGTTCATTCCCTTTGTGCAGCTCACGGCGCACTCGCGCTTTCCCGTCTACGAAGACAGCCGTGACAACATCATCGGCGTGCTGCTCGCCAAGGACCTGCTGCGCTACTTCACCGATACCGATTTCAACCTGCGCCAGCTACTGCGTCCGGCGGTGTTTATTCCCGAGTCGAAACGCCTCAACATCCTGCTGCGCGAGTTCCGCGTGAACCGCAACCACATTGCCATCGTGGTCGACGAATACGGTGGCGTGGCGGGCCTCGTGACCATCGAGGACGTGCTTGAGCAGATCGTGGGCGATATCGAGGACGAATACGACTTCGACGACACTGGCGACAACATCATCCCGTCACAGGATGGCAGCTTCCGCGTACGCGGCCTGACCGAGATCGAACAGTTCAACGAGACGCTGGGCACGCAGTTCTCCGACGAAGAGGTGGATACCGTCGGGGGACTGGTTTCCAGCACCCTGGGCCGCGTGCCGACGCGCGGCGAAAAAGTCGAGATCGAAGGCGTGCAGTTCGAAGTGGTGCGCGCCGACGCCCGCCAGGTGCATGTCCTGGTCGCGCGCAAACTCCCGCCCGTCCTCCACGACAGCGCGGTGGCATGACCGCCACGCCGCTGACTGCACCGCTGCCCGCGCTTGGCTTGACGCATCCACGGCGCGCCCTGCCGCTTGCTGCGGTGTTCGGGGTGATGCAGACGCAATCGTTCGCCCCCACCGGCTGGTGGTGGATGCAACTCCTCGCGCTGACCGGCCTGGTGGTCCTGCTGCGCGCCAGCCGCTCGACCCGCATGGCCGCGCTCACCGGCGCCATGTTCGGCCTCGGGTGGTTTCTCTCCGGCATCTGGTGGCTCTACATCAGCATGCATACCTACGGCGGCATGCCCGCGTGGATGGCCGCGTTTGCGGTGGTGCTGTTCTCGCTCTACCTGTCGCTCTATCCCCTGCTCGCCAGCGCCACCTGGTACCGTCTCACGCGCCATGCGCCGGACGCGCGCTGGACGCCGCTGCTGTTCGCCGCCCTATGGCTGCTGAGCGAGTGGCTGCGCGGAGTGGTGTTCACCGGTTTTCCGTGGCTGGCAAGCGGATATCCGCATACCACCGGCCCACTGGGTGGCTATGCGCCGCTCGTCGGGATGTATGGCATTGCTGGTCTCGCGGCGCTGATCGCGGCCGTGATCGCACGCGCGACCTGGCACCGCACCGGCTCGGTCGTGCGCCGCGCGCTGCTGGTCGCCGTAGTACTGGGCGCGGGCTGGGGCCTGCGGGCGGTTCCCTGGACCGAACCGGCCGGCAAGCCGATCGCCGTCCGCCTGCTGCAGGGCAACGTGCCGCAGAACATCAAGTTCGAGCCCGTGGGCGTCGAAGCCTCGCTCGATCTCTACCGCGACATGATTACTGCGGCGCCGGCCGACCTGATCGTCACGCCGGAAACCGCCTTTCCGATTCTCGTGCAGCAGATGCCCGAGCCATTGGCGCATGAACTGCGTACGTTCGCGGACACCTCCGGCAGCACGCTGCTGCTCGGCATGGCGGGGGCGGACTCACCGGTGGATTTCACCAATAGCGTATTCGGCGTATCGCCGGGTGTCGCCGGTGTCTACCGCTACGACAAGCACCACCTGGTGCCCTTCGGCGAGTTCATCCCTTTCGGCTTCCGCTGGTTCGTGGACATGATGCACATGCCGCTCGGCGATTTCCGTCGTGGCGGGCCGGCGCAACCAGCGCTGGACGTGCGTGGGGTACGCGTCGCACCGAACGTCTGCTACGAAGACCTGTTCGGCGAGGAAATCGCCCTGTCGCTACGCCATCAGCCGCAACCGGCCAATGTGCTGGTCAACGTCACCAACCTCGCCTGGTTCGGCGACACCATCGCCCTCGACCAGCACCTGCAGATCTCGCAGATGCGCGCGCTCGAGACCGGCCGGCCGATGCTGCGCGCCACCAACACCGGCGCTACCGCGCTGGTCACCGCCGACGGCACGATCGCGGCACGCCTGCCGCACCTGACGCGTGACGCGCTCACGGTGCAGGTGCAAGGCATGCAGGGACTCACGCCCTATGTGCGCACCGGCAACGGCGTAGTGCTCGGCGTGGCGCTGCTGGTTCTGCTGGGGGCCCTGGGCCATGCCCTGCGGAATTCCCGAGGCGGCGCCAAAAACCGTTAAAATCACGGGTTAGGCCGCATCCCGGCCGCTCAGGCTGCCCGCCCCGCGTGGCAGCCGCTGAAAACATGCTCCGTCGCGCCGCCCGCGCGTCGGGCCGTCCTGCTGCTCCAACTGTCTTACCTGGCCGATCGCGTATGCTGACTTTTCAACAGATGATTCTTACCCTCCAGTCGTACTGGGACCGGCAAGGCTGCGCCCTGCTGCAACCGATCGACCTGGAAGTCGGCGCCGGCACGTCCCATGTGCACACCTTCCTGCGCGCCATCGGCCCGGAACCGTGGCGCGCGGCCTACGTGCAGCCTTCGCGCCGCCCCAAGGATGGCCGCTACGGCGAGAACCCGAACCGCATGCAGCACTACTACCAGTACCAGGTGGTGATGAAGCCCGCGCCGGAAAACATCCTGGAGCTGTATCTCGGCTCGCTCGAGGCGCTCGGCTTCGACCTCAAGCAGAACGACGTGCGCTTCGTCGAGGACGACTGGGAAAACCCCACGCTTGGCGCCTGGGGCCTCGGCTGGGAAGTGTGGCTGAACGGCATGGAAGTGACGCAGTTCACCTACTTCCAGCAGGTCGGCGGCATCGACTGCAAACCCGTGACCGGCGAAATCACCTACGGCATCGAACGGCTCGCCATGTACCTGCAGAAGGTCGAGAATGTGTATGACCTGGTCTGGTCGGAGTGGGAAGAGCCGGGCCCGGACGGTCCGGTCAAGCGCCGCCTGACATATGGCGACGTGTACCACCAGAACGAAGTCGAGCAGTCGACCTACAACTTCGAACAGAGCAACACCGACATCCTGTTCCGCCACTTTGCCGAGCACGAGTCGGAAGCGCGTCGCCTGATGGGCGGCGATGCCGCGCCGGAAGAGGCTGCCGCTGTCGCGAAACTGGCGCTGCCGGCCTACGAACAGGTCTTGAAGGCCGCACATACCTTCAACCTGCTTGATGCCCGTGGCGCCATCTCCGTCACAGAACGGGCCGCCTATATCGGCCGCATCCGTAACCTTTCGCGCATGGTGGCACAAGCCTTCTACGAATCGCGCGAGCGGCTCGGCTTTCCGATGTGCCACGCGCCGGCCGAGCCCTGCGCCGAGGCAGCCGCATGACACGCGCCTTCCGCCTCGTCATCCGGACGGCAGCGGCGGCACTGGCAGCCTGCACGATGCTGCCAGCCGCAGCAGTCGCGCCGGCAACCAAGAACACCTACGCCGTGCCTGCCGAGCTGGGCAGCCTGTGCACCGACACCACGCGCCTCGAGCATGTGCTGGCCACCAAGCTGCAGCCACAGCCCCAGGCGCTGGACCAGTGGACCAGCCTGCTGCGCACGCTGACCTGCGATCTCGCCGGCAAGCAGGATCTCGGCTGGCGGCGCGTGCCGCTGCGCAGTTACACCACGGTGGTCTCCTACCCGCTGACGTGGGTCGAGTACCAGACGCGCGGCGGCAAGGAACGGCGCATCGTGCGCAACTACCGCGCGCGCAGCCAGATGCCGCAGAAGCTGGAATTCTGGCTCGGCGGGCATATCGACGAGGTGCAGTACGATGCCCGCCGCCATACGCTGGCCGCACGCTTTCCCGCCGCACGCAATCCACAGGATCCGCCCAGCGCCGGCTGTACCGGCACGCGCTTGAGTTTCCGCCAGCAGCAGGGCACGTGGTTCCTGTCCGGTATCGACCCGCTGCCGCGCCTGCCGTGCCGGCTTGGCTGACCCGTCATGCCATCGGATTGCCCAATATCGGCCCCTCATCGCCCAACATTTGACTGTCGTCCCCTATGTCTGACTCGCTCCTGATCGAACTGCTTACTGAAGAACTGCCGCCGAAAGCGCTGGCAAAACTGGGCGACGCTTTCGCACAGGGACTGGTCGCGGGACTGCAGTCGCGCGATCTGCTCGAGCCGGGCGCACGCCACACGCCATTCGCCACGCCACGCCGGCTGGCCGTGCTGATCGACGGCGTACGCGCCGTGGCGCCCGACAAGGCGATGCGCGAGAAGGTGCTGCCGGTGAGCGTGGCGCTTGATGCCGATGGGCAGCCCACCGCACCGCTGCATAAGAAGCTGGCAGCGCTCGCCGCGAATACCGGCGTTGCCGCCATCGATCCGCAGACGCTCGAACGCGCGCAGGATGGCAAGGCGGAGGCGCTGTTCTATCGCTACACTGCGCGTGGCACCGCGCTGGCCGATGGCCTGCAGGCGGCGCTTGACGACACGCTCGGCAAGCTGCCGATTCCGAAGGTCATGACCTACCAGCGCCCCGACGGCGCGAGCGTCAATTTCGTGCGTCCGGCGCATCGCCTCATTGCGCTGCATGGCGCGAGCGTCGTGCCGGTCACGGCGCTCGGCCTGCAAGCCGGAAACGTGACGCGCGGCCACCGCTTCCTGTCGTCAGGCGACATCATCATTCCGCAGGCGAATGCCTACGCGGACGTGCTGCGTGCCGAAGGCAAGGTCATCGCCAGCTACGCCGAGCGCCGCGACACCATCCGCGCGGCCTTGTTGGCCCAGGCCGGTGCAGACACCGTGGTGATGCCCGACAGCCTGCTCGATGAGGTGAACTCGCTGGTCGAGTATCCAGTGGTGTATGCCTGCCACTTCGAGGAAGCCTTCCTCCGCGTGCCGCAGGAATGCCTGATCCTCACCATGCAGACCAACCAGAAATACTTTGCGCTGACCGATGCCGCAGGCCAGCTGCGCAACCGCTTCCTGATCGTTTCCAACATTGAGACGGCGACGCCCGAGGCCATCATCGAAGGCAACGAGCGCGTGGTACGT
Source organism: Imbroritus primus (assembly GCA_000272025.2). Lineage (GTDB taxonomy): Bacteria > Pseudomonadota > Gammaproteobacteria > Burkholderiales > Burkholderiaceae > Imbroritus > Imbroritus primus. The sequence continues at coordinate 36,469 of AKCV02000026.1, read as the reverse complement.
CCGCGCCTGGCCGACGCGCAATTCTTCTTCGAACAGGACAAGAAAAAACCGCTGGCCGCGCGCGTGCCACTGCTCGACAAGGTGGTGTACCACAACAAGCTCGGCAGCCAGGGCCAGCGCGTGGCGCGTCTGCAGCAACTGGCAACCGGCATCGCCGCCCTGCTCGGCGCGGATGCCACGCTGGCAGCACGCGGCGCCGAACTGGCCAAGGCCGACCTGCTGACCGACATGGTCGGCGAGTTCCCTGAACTGCAGGGCACCATGGGCACGTACTACGCGCGCCATGATGGTGAGCCCGAGGACGTGGCGCTGGCCTGCTCGGAACACTACCAACCACGTTTTGCCGGCGACGCCCTGCCGTCCACCGTGACGGGTACCGTGGTTGCACTGGCGGACAAGCTGGAAACGCTTGTCGGCATCTGGGGCATCGGCCTGCAGCCGACCGGTGACAAGGACCCGTTCGCGCTGCGTCGCCATGCGCTCGGCGTGATCCGCATGCTGGTGGAAAAGCCGCTGCCGCTGTCGGTGCCGCAGTTGCTGGCGCATGCCGAAGCAACGTTCAACGGCATTGCGGCCTACAAATCGTCGTCCGCCGAAGTGCGCGATTTCATCGATGACCGCCTGCGTGGCTACCTGAAGGACAAGGGCTACAGCACGCAACAGGTCGAAGCCGTAGTCAGCCTGCAGCTCGAGACGCTCGACGATGTCGTGCAACGTCTCGACGCGGTGCAGGCCTTCGCTACCCTGCCGGAAGCCGAAGCGCTGGCCGCTGCCAACAAGCGCATCACCAACATCCTGCGCAAGAACGAAACCGCCGTCGGCGCGATCCAGCCTGCCCTGTTGCAGGAAGCGGCCGAGCGCACGCTCCACGACGCGGTGGAGCAGGTCCGACCGACCGTGGAAGCCGCGCTCGCACGTGGCGATTTCAAGGCTGCATTGCTCGAACTGGCACAGCTGCGCGACGCGGTCGACAGTTTCTTCAACGACGTGATGGTCATGGCCGAGGACCCGGCGCTACGCGCCAACCGTATCGCCCTGCTATCGTCGCTGCACGCGCTGATGAACCGCGTGGCCGACCTGTCGAAGCTGGCGGGCTGACACCATGCCGCACCATATTCCCAAGCTGGTGGTGCTGGACCGCGACGGGGTCATCAACCTCGACAGCGACTACTTCGTGAAGTCGCCGGACGAATGGATCCCGATTCCTGGCAGCCTCGAAGCCATCGCCATGCTCAACCATGCGGGCTATCGCGTGGTAGTTGCCAGCAACCAGTCAGGCATCGGCCGCGGCCTGTTCGAGATGAGCGCGCTCAATGCCATGCACCAGAAGATGCACAAGGCGCTGCTGGCACTCGGCGGACGCGTTGACGCCGTGTTCTTCTGTCCGCATCCCGCCGCCGAGAACTGCGGATGCCGCAAACCCAAGGCGGGCATGCTGCACCAGATCGCCGAGCGTTTCGACGTGGACCTGCGCGGCGTGCCGGTCGTGGGCGATTCACTGCGCGACCTGCAGGCCGGCGTCGAGGTCAGGTGCGCGCCGCATCTCGTCAAGACCGGCAAGGGATTGCGCACGCTCGAGAAAGGCGGACTGCCGCCGGACACGCGCGTGCATGACGACCTGCATGCCTTCGTCGAAACCTTCCTGGCCGAGCGGGCCGCCGTGACACCACCTTCCACACCCGACGGGCGATCATGATTGTCTTGCGTTCCACGCTGTTCCTGCTGTACCTGATCGTCGCCACCCCGCCCTATGCCATTGCCTGCATGCTGAGCTTTCCGCTGCTGGGCGCGCACAAGCGTTTCACCATGGTGGTCGGATGGACGCGCATGACGGTCTACATGGCCAAGGTGCTGTGCGGCATCCGCTATACCTTCAAACACCGCGAGCGGCTGGACCAGGCGCGTGACCTGCCGGTGATCCTGCTGTCGAAGCACCAGTCGGCCTGGGAAACCATCTTCTTCGTGGCGACCATGCCGCGGCCGCTGTGCTACGTGTTCAAGCGCGAGCTGATCTTCGTCCCTTTTTTCGGCTGGACGCTCGGCCTGCTGAAGATGATCCACATCAACCGGCGCGACGGTACCAATGCCTTCCAGTCGGTCGTACGGCAGGGCCGCGAGCGTCTCGCTGACGGCTCGTGGATCATCATCTTTCCCGAAGGCACGCGCACCCGTCCCGGCGCGCCGAATCCGCGCTACAAGTCAGGCGGCGCACGGCTCGCCGTGGAAACCGGTGCATGGGTCATCCCCATCGCCCACAATTCCGGGCATGTGTGGCCGCGCAACTCCTTCCTCAAGTACCCCGGCGAAATCACTGTGTCGATCGGCGAGCCGATGGATGTCACCGGCCAGACGCCCGATCAGGTCAACACCGCCGTGCGCAACTGGATCGAAGACGAAATGCGCGTGATCGATGCGCCGCGCTACCGTGACGCACAGGCCGCCAGCCAAGAGACGGGCCGCTGACATGAAGCTACCGCGCCTGCGCCGTGCCCGTCCGGACGCCAGCAGCGCGGAAGCGCAGCTCGAACTGCCACTGCTCGACCCCGAGGTCGCGCCCACGCCATCGCCGACCGCCCCGGCGCCCCCCGGCACGCAGCAACGTACGCTACTGCTCGGCGAGCGGCCGCTGCCCTATATCCTCAAGCGTTCGTCCCGCCGCACCATCGGCTTTACCATCGATGATCGCGGCCTGTCGGTCACGGCGCCACGCTGGGTGCGCATGCATGACATCGAGTCCGCGATTGCGGAAAAGCAGAAGTGGATCTTCAGCAAGCTGGCGGAATGGCAGCAGCGCGAGGCCACGCGGGTCCTGCCGGTGATGCAGTGGTGCGACGGCGCGACCATGCCGTTTCTCGGCAGGCACATCACCCTGCGGCTCGATTCGCCTGCCGGCATCCTGCTGTTCGATGCGGACAGCAATATGTTGCAACTGGCGTTGCCCGCCCAGGCCACGACGCAACAGATCCGCGACCGCGTGCAGGGCTGGCTGCAGCACCAGGCCAAGCGGCTATTCGCGGAACGCCTCGATTTCTACGGTGAACGGCTCGGCATCCGCCACCAGTCGTTTGCGCTCTCCTCGGCCGCCACGCGCTGGGGCAGTTGCACGTCGGACGGCGTGATCCGCCTCAACTGGCGGCTCATGCATTTTCCGCTCACGCTGATCGATTATGTGGTGGCCCACGAACTGGCGCATCTGCGCGAGATGAACCATGGTCCGCAGTTCTGGGAAACCGTGGAATCGATCTTCCCGGAATTCCGCGATGCCCGCGAGCGCCTGAAGAATCATCCGCCCACCCTGCTGCCCACCTTCTGACGATTTTTTCCGGCGTTGGCGAGGTCAGCAGCCACCGCCCGCCGCCTCAGCGACATCCGCCCCGACGCGTTATCATTCCGGTTCTCCCCTCCCGCACTTCCCGAAGGAATTCCCCATGCGATTGCTCCATACCATGCTGCGCGTCGGCGACCTGCAGCGCTCGATCGATTTCTATACCAAGATCATGGGCATGACACTGCTGCGCACCAGCGAGAACCCCGAGTACAAGTATTCGCTCGCCTTCATCGGCTACGGCCCCGAGACCAGTCACACGGTGCTCGAACTGACCTACAACCATGGCGTGGACAGCTACGACCTTGGCTCGGCCTACGGCCATATCGCCATCGAGGTGGACGATGCCGCGGCTGCCTGCGCGCGTATCCGTCAGGCCGGCGGCAAGGTCACCCGCGAAGCCGGGCCAGTGAAAGGCGGCACCACGGTGATCGCCTTCGTGGAAGATCCGGATGGTTACAAGGTCGAGCTGATCGAAGCCAAATCCCGCTCGACTGACCAGCGTGTCTGATGCCACCCGCAAACCCCTCGACGGCTTTGCCATCAGCGTGATGGTGCTGATGTGCGCCGCGTGGGGCCTGCAGCAAGTCGCCATCAAGGTGGCAGCCCCGCAGATCGGACCGGTCATGCAGGCGGCGCTGCGCTCGTGCCTGGCCAGCGTGCTGGTCCTGCTGTTCATCCTGGTACGGCGCGCACCGCTGCTGGCGCGCGACGGGACGTGGCGCCCAGGGCTGCTGGCCGGTGTGCTGTTCGGCCTGGAGTTTCTCTGTATCTTCGTGGGACTTAGCTACACCACAGCCTCGCGCATGGGCATCTTTCTCTATGTCGCCCCGGTCTTCACGGCGCTTGGCCTGCACTGGTTCGTCGCGGGCGAGCGCCTGCGGTCAGGACAATGGGCCGGCGTGGCGCTAGCCTTCGGCGGCATGCTGGTGGCGTTTGGCGACAGCTTCACGCACGCCCCTGTCGCCGGCGCGGCGTCCACCCTCCGGGGCGACCTGCTGGGTCTGCTGGCCGGCGCGTTGTGGGCGGCCACCACCCTGGTCGTGCGCGCCACGCGGCTGTCGAACGCGCCGCCCAGCAAGACGCTGCTGTACCAGCTCGCGGTGTCGGGTGTGCTGCTGATGACGATGGCCATTGTCACCGGACAGGCAGGCGCCATGACGCTGACGCCGCTCAGTGCCGCGAGCTTGCTGTACCAGGGCGTGATCATCGCCTTTGCCAGCTATCTGGTGTGGTTCTGGATGTTGCGGCGCTACCTCGCCTCGCGCCTGTCGGTCTTTTCCTTCCTGACACCGCTGTTCAGCGTAACCTTCGGGGTCCTGCTGCTACACGAGACCGTGAGCATGCAGTTCATTGCCGGTGCGCTGCTGATTCTGGCCGGGATCATGCTGGTGAACCGGCGCCGCTGAAATCGCATCATCCCTCCTGCACGGGTGGGACGCCGCCCGTTTCACTACTTTACATTTGGGCGTAACAGAAGGCGTATCATGCCCGGACAATAACAGCGCTCCCCCACTGAACGTTTCAACGTCGGGATTTCACATTCGCCATGGGGAACCGCGATCTCACACACATCGGCGCCGGCGCCGGTCATGCGCTTGCGCTCCATACCGCATCGCCACGCGATGCCAACCAGGATCATGCAGCGCCGCGAGACCTCGTCGCATTGTTCCAAGGGTACCCGAATATCGGCGCACACATTCTCGGCTTTCTCCCCTCGGAAGCGGTCAACCGTTTTTCACAAGCGAGCCGCGCCACCAATGCGCTCTCTTTGCGCGAACGCTACCAACGGGCCCTTGAGATCAAAGGAAGTGCCCTTGCCGTCCCCACCGACTGCGCGAATATCATCAGCAACACGCTGCTGCGGCAGCACCACCAGCTTCCCGACTTCCGCTTCTTTGGCTACACCGAGCGCAGGTCCTTCCTGAAAAAGAAGATACCGGGGATCACCCGCGAACAGATCGTTGACGCACGTGATCCCCGCAAGCCGGTAGACCTATCCTATCTGAAGCATTACGCTCACGCGCTGAATTTTTTCCGGCCCGAACGTACCCCAGCCTTCTCGGAAGAAAGAGTGCTCCACTTCGTCGATGCATGGATGGACAGCATTGCCCCATACCTGAGCGGGGAAACGGACCGGCCGAGCGCAGCGCAACGCACCATGACGGCCGACCTGTGCGCCTTTATTGCGAGCCAAGGGCACCCCGGGGCGCTCGACCTCATTTTTTCGGGCCGCACGCCAGAGGCGAAGCGGAAACTGGTCAGGCTGCTCTGGAAGCATTCCATGCGCTCGCGCATGGAATGTTCGGCGCACCTGCCACTCTACGGACGGACGATGCTGCTGCAGGATCTGGCAGCGACGGTCATCGGCATGCCATTCGGCGTCACGCTCTACAGGATCAGCGGCACGCTCCAGCAGATACCGGGCCAGCCGCCATTCTTCCATGCACGCGGGGTTAGATTTATCGAGGCCTTTCTGGACGCCATGGGTCCGGTCCGCCAAGACAATCTCCTCAGCATCCGTAGCGCGTACAAGGATGAATGCCGGATGTACGATCCGAAATTCATGGCGCACCAGAAGCTGTTCATCGACTACCTGGCCATTCGCTGCGCCCTCGCCGACAAACCCCAATTACAAAATCAGATGCCGGCCACGCACGCTGCATGGAGCCAGCCCGCCAAGGAACGCGCCCCTTTGCTGCGCGCATATCTGAAAAGCATCGGCGCCCGGCATGGGCATATCCCGGACGGTCACGACAGGCACGCTGCCTATAACGAGGGTCCCGGTGTCAGCGTGACCTATGTGCGGCAGCAGCCCGCAACACTGCTCGATGGTGTCAGGGATTTCGTTTCCGAGGTACGCGACCATTCGGCATGATGCGATATGCGCCGCTCACTGCGGCAGAGGTGCCACACAATCCACAGTGAGAGAACCCAGGCACCCGTTCGCGTATCAGCTCAGGCTGTACCATCGAGTGCCCCTGCCAGGGCAACATATTCCGCCACCGGCACTTCCTCCGCACGGCGGCCGAGGTCAAAGCCGAGTGCGTCGAAGTCGAGGCGCTCGCGATACGCGGAGAGCGTATTGCGTAACACCTTGCGCCGCTGCGAGAAGGCCGCGTGCACGATCTCGCCGAGCACTGCCATGTCGCACGCCGGGTACGGCGAGCCACGGCCGGCGGCGGTCGGCGTGGTCGGCCAGGGAATCATGCGCACCACGGCTGAATCTACCTTGGGCGGTGGATTAAACGAGCCTGGCGGCACGTCGAGCACCATCTCCATGTAATAGCGCACCTGCAGCATCACCGACAACCGGCCGAAGGCCTTGGAGCCAGGTTCAGCCACCATGCGTTCGACGACTTCCTTCTGCAGCATGAAATGCTGGTCATGCACCACGTCCGCAAATGCCGTGAGATGGAATAACAACGGACTGGAGATGTTGTAGGGCAGGTTGCCGACGATGCGCAGTGGTCGCCCTGCTTGCTTGAGCGTACCGAAATCGAAATCGAGAGCATCGCCGGCATGAATCTGCAGGCGCTCGCCATGGCGTGACTGCAGTCGCGCCACCAGGTCGCGGTCAAGTTCGACCACATGCATCGCGGGAATGCGCTCGAGCAGCGGCACCGTGAGGGCGCCGAGGCCGGGACCGATCTCGACAAGCACATCGTCGCGCTGCGGATCGATGAGATTGACGATGGACGTGATGATGCCTTCGTCCACCAGAAAATTCTGGCCGAAGCGCTTGCGGGCGATGTGCCCCTGATGTGTCGATGCGCGCATGAAAGATAAAGCTGCAGAAAAACCGCAAAACCGTGTTAGCCCATGTGGCAGGCTAGCACCGGATAAAAAAAATGGAATGGCGACACAGGCCGTAGCAACGCCTGCTTCCCGCCTACCGCATGATACTCCCGGCAGCTGGCGCACCGTCCGTGGAACCGCCCGGGGAGCCCCCCTGCACCACTGGCCCCTTCACTTCACTCACGCCGTAGCGTCACGTGCGCTCAGTTCGCAGCGCGCCATGTCGACGGCCGCCTGCAAGGCGGCGCGCATGCTGCCGTATTCGGCGCGCCCTGTGCCGGCGAGGTCAAGCGCCGTGCCGTGATCGACCGAGGTACGAATCAGTGGCAAGCCGAGCGTCACGTTGATGCCATGGCCAAAGGTACCGTACTTGAGCGGTGCGAGGCCCTGGTCGTGGTACATCGCCAGCACGCAGTCGGCATCCTGCAGGTAGCGTGGCTGGAACAGCGTATCGGCCGGATACGGACCGCGCACGTCGAGGCCGTCGGCGGCCGCCTGCTGCAGTGCCGGGATGATGACGTCGATTTCCTCGCGGCCCAGGTGTCCCTGCTCGCCCGCATGCGGGTTAAGGCCGGTCACCAGGATGCGAGGCTTCGGAAGCCCGAAACGGCGGCGCAGATCGTGGGCGATGATATGCAGCGCATCCACCAGCAGCGGCGTGGTGATGGCATCGGCCACCGCGCGCAGCGGCAGGTGCGTGGTGGCCAGCGCCACGCGCAGCATGGCGTTGGCATGGGCGGGCTGCGGGCCGGCCAGCATCATCACCACGTGTGGCGTGCCGGTGCGCTCGGCCAGGTATTCGGTGTGGCCGGTAAAGGCAATGCCGGTATCGGCGATCACGCTCTTTTGCAGCGGTGCGGTGACCATGCCGTGGTAGCGGCCATGCTGGCAGCCGTCGATGGCTTCGTCGAGTACTGCCAGCACATAGGCGCCATTCTGCGTATCGAGCTGGCCCGGAATGCAAGGGACGCCCAGCGGTACATGGGCGATGGCGACACGTCCGCTGTCGAGCGCACGTTGCCATGCGGGCGCGATGCCGAGCAGGGCGGCGCGTTCCGCCAGCAAGGTGCGGTCGCCAATGACGGTATACGTACAGGCGTGGTGAGCGGACCCTGGCGCCTCCATTTCCGCCAGCAGCGCCTGCAGGGTGATGTCGGGCCCAATCCCGGCGGGTTCGCCAGTGGTAATAGCCAGGCGCAGCGACGCGGCGGTGGCAGCCATGATTACTGCTGCCGGTTGACCCGGTACTCCACGTAGGCGTTGCTGCGCAGCTGGCGCAGCCAGTCTTCCTGCGCGGTGCGTAGCTTGTTGCTGCGGATCGTGGCGCGGGCAAAGTCGCGCTGCTTCTCGGGCGACAGTTCGCCTTCGCGGCGTTCCAGCACCTGGATCAGGTGCACGCCGAACTGCGTGACCACCGGTTCGGAGACCTCACCCGGACGCAGCTTGTCCATGGCCTGCTCGAAGGCGGGCACCAGCTCGCCCGGCGAGACCCAGCCGAGATCGCCCCCGGCCTGGGCGGAGCCATCCTGCGAGAACTGGCGGGCAGCAGCGGCAAAATCCCCGCCGCCGATGGTGATGCGGTCGCGCATCGTGCTCAACTGGCGGCGTGCCTCGGCTTCCGGCATGTTGGGACCAGTGCGGATGAGGATGTGGCGGGCATGCGTCTGTGGCACCTTGATGCCGGCCAGATCGCTCGAGCCGGCCCGCTTGGCGACCAGCTTGACGATATGGAAGCCAGCCGAGGTTTCGAGAATCTTGTCGCTTACCTGGCCCGGCGTCAGATCGAGCACCGCGTTGGCAAAGACCGCCGGTAGTCGGCCGATCTGCCGGAAGCCGAGCGCCCCGCCCTGTGCCGCCTCGGGCGCATCGGACTGCGCAGCCAGTTGGGCAAAGTCGGTACCAGCCTTGGCCTGCCGCAGAAGGCCCTCGGCCTTGGCGCGGGCTTCAGCCTTCTGCGACTCCGATGCGTTCTCGGGCAAGCGCACGAGCAGATGCGCCACGTTGTATTCCTCGGGACCCGTTGCCTGCGAGCCGCGGCGTTCCGCCAGGAAGTTATCGATCTCACCGTCGTAGACCTGCACTTGCCCTTCAATCTCACGGTCGCGGAAGCGGCTGACCTGGATCTCGCGGCGCAGTTCCTCGCGGTACTTGTCAAATGGCATGCCCGAGGCTTCGATCTGGCGGCGCATCTCGTCGACACTTACCGAATTCTGCTGGGCGATCTGCGCAATGGTGCGGTCGAGTTCCTGGTCGTTTACGCGGATGCCACCTTCCTGTGCGGCCTGCTGCTGCACGCGCTCCAGGATGAGGCTCTCGAGCGCATTGCCGAGCAGGTCGGGACGCGCCGGCACCGGTCGGCCGCTGGAACGCATCTGCTGTTCGATGAGCGCGGCGCGGTCGAACATTTCCTTGCGGGTGACCACGCTGGTATTGACCACCGCAGCAACTTCATCGACCAGTTGCGAGCGTTCGCTTCCGGGTGTAGCTGGTGGCGGCACCTGGCTGAGGAAGCCGGGCCGCGGCGCGCTGGCGCCACCAAATAGGCTGCCCGGGGCGGCCGCCGCACCGGATGGCGCCGCAGCCGGCGCCTTGGTCCCGGAACGCGCGGCTGGCTTGCGCTCGGCGGCAACGGCGCCGGTCACCAGGCCACAGGCACACAGCAGACTGATCAGGGTCGAGAGCGCGGTCGATTGTGATTTCATAGACATCCGTTGCGTAGCGGTTACTTGAAGTCGGTTCAAAGACGGAGCATAGCGGTTCTGGCTGCACACCGGGCCATCGAGCATACGGGCGGGACAGCAGGATCATGTAAATATGCCAGCATCATCGCGAAACCGTCTCTTACTCGTATTGGTCCAGGATGGAAGGTGTGACCTGCCTGGCGGGCACCGGCTGATAGCCGGGCACGTTCAGCTTGATCACGTCGATCGGATTATTGCCGATCTTGGAGAATCCCTTGAATTCGATCTGCGCGAAGATCTGCGAGGTCGAGCTGCCGGCCGTGTTGCGGTAGCGCTGATAGGCCACGCGGCCGACCCAGCAATCCGCATCGTACTCGAATCCGGCCAGCGTATCGGTCATGGTGCGCTGGTTCATGTCGTAGTTGACACGACCGATGCCATACAGGCGCTGCGTGATCGGCCATTGTCCGGACAGCTCGAACTGCTCGAGCGCGTTGTTGTCGAGGACGGTCGTGCCACGGCGATAGCGGTAACCGACGTTCACCACCTGGCGCGGACCCGGTTTCCATGCCAGCGCGATATTGGAGCGGATCACCCGCTCGATCTCGCGGTTGTACTGGATGCCGGTATCGAAATAGTAGTTGCGGAACAACTGAACCGTGGCGCCGAGCAGCAGGTCGGAATACTTCTGGTCAGATGGGACGGCGGTCCCGGCAATCGACACCCGCTGACCGTTCAGATCGACGCGCTGGGCGATGGTGCCGCGGAACCGCTCGATGCCAGTCTCGGCCTCGATCAGCCGGGTGGTCACGCCAACCGTCACCTTGTTGTTGTCGGCGATGCGGTCGTAACCGGTGAAGGGGTTCTCGCTGAAGATCTGCCCCATGCCGAAGTCCGACTCGGCCGTATCGAACAGCGGAATCTGGGATTGCTCGCGGAACGGCGTGTAGACGTAGAACAGGCGCGGCTCGAGGGTCTGGATGAAATTCCGCCCGAACAGCCGCGACACGACCGGTGCGTCGCGCTCGAAGGTCATGCCCGAGTCAATGCTGAAGGTCGGCACGGTCCGCGTGATGTCGCGTGGCGCGCCAACCGGCATGTGGTCGAGCCGGTAGCTCGCGGCATTGAAAGTGGCCTTGGGCGTGACGAACCAGCCGGCGCGCACGATCGGATAGCTGATCGACGGCTGGATGAACATGCGCTCGCCTTCCGGGCTGCGCAGCAGGTTCAGGTCGAGCGGCTTGGTGAAGCGGGTGTAATCGCTTTCCACCGAAATATCGAAGCCGCCGAGGTCGTACTTGGTATAGCGGACATTCAGCTGCGGTTCGCGCTCATACGACGGCTGGCTGGGCGGCAGGACCTGGAATTTCTGGACGCGAGCCAGAACGGCCCAGTCATCGCCGATGTTGTAGCGGACCCCGCCTTCCTGCGTGTACTGCCGCTGCGACGCCATACTCAGCGTGCGTCCCATGTCGTCCGGATAGCGCGCATCGGACACGCGGTTCAGGTTCACATAGGCCTGCATGCCCGGCAGCAGGTTGTGCTGGTGCTGGATCGAGTACGACCAGCGGTCGCGGTCCAGCTGACGGTCGTTGGGCAGGAACTCGCCGCGCCACTGGCCGGAATAGTCATTGCCGAGATAGCGGAATTCGGCACCCAGCTGTGCCCCGCGCCGTGACATCAGGCGCGGATAGAGCGTCAGGTCGCGGTTCGGTGCGAGGTTGAAGTAGTACGGAACGGTCAGGTCGATGCCATTGCGCGAGCCGAAGCCGAAGACTGGCGCGAGCACGCCGCTGCGACGCTCGTCTGACAGCGGGAAGCTGAATACCGGTGCCGCGAGGATCGGTACCCCGAAGAAATGCAGCGAACCGTTGTAGCCCGTACCGACCTGCCGGCCGGTATCGAAATCGAGCCGGCTGGCACGGAAATACCAGTCGGCATTGTCGGGCGTGCAGGTGGTGTAGGTGGCGTTCTGGACGCTGGCATGGTCGGCATCTAGGAAATCGATGCGGTCGGCCCGGCCGGAGCCGCCGGTCTGCTGGAAATAGTAGTTCGGCGTCTGCATCGTGCCTTCGCTGGCATCGACACGATATCGCGCCTGCGGCCCGACGAAGAGCGCACCGTCGCGCGAGAGCCGAACATTGCCATGCGCCGTCGCTTCATCGCGGTCCTGGTTGTAGATCAGCCGGTCGCCCTTGACGACGGATCCGCCGCGCCGCACTTCGCCATGGCCTTCGAGCTGGATTTCCTGCTCGCCGATCCCGGTCATCTTGTCCGCGGAAACGAAGGTTGGCTGGCTGTCGTCGTTACGCGAGCTTTTTGGCTCGGCCAGGCGCGGCACGAGGCCACCGGCGTCGACTGCGGGCAAGGCTGGCGTCGTCTTGCGGGGCTGGTCCTGCTCCGTCGGGAAAGGCGCCAGCGTGGACGCGGTCTGAGCGAATAGCGGCATGGACAGCCCGGCCATCGCCAACAGGAGGGGGCGCAGCCGCAACGCAAGCGGAACGTGGCCGGACTTGCCGAACGTGCCGGACAATCGGGCAGAATGGCGCGGCAGTCGTTTCCGGGTACGGTTGAGTACTGTCATCGATCAAGTCTGGTTAATCCTGGTGCCGCAAGTTTGCTGTGCCTGGTGCCGCAAGTTTGCTGTGCCTGGTGCCGCAAGTTTGCTGTGCCTGGTCCCGCATGTCTGCCGGGCAACATGCCAAAGCGCGCCGCGGACGGCAGCATTACTGCGCCACCGCCCTCGCCGCCCCGCCCGCCGCTTCTTGCCGGACGCTACCGCGGACGGGCGCCGGACCGGCTGCTGAGCCAGGGTATTGGTCGGGTATTATACGGGCATCAAACCCGAGTCCCACCGCATGCAAGAACAGTTACACGATCCGCGCCTGGCCCAGCTGCGTTCCTGGCTGCAGTCCCTCGGTCCGCAATGGCCGGTGGATCTCTCTTCACTTGCGCCGGCATCGAGCGATGCCAGTTTCCGGCGCTACTTCCGCGTGACCAGCACGCATCCGGACCACCCCACGCTGATCGTCATGGACGCGCCGCCGAGCCATGAAGATTGCCGGCCGTTCATCCATGTCGCCCGGCTGTTCGGCGCGGCTGGCGCCACCGTGCCAACGGTGCTGGCCGAGGATCTGGCGCAGGGCTTCCTGCTGCTGGCCGACCTCGGCAATACCACCTACCTGTCGGTGCTCGATGCGGACAGCGCCGATGCACTCTACGCCGATGCCACCGACGCGCTGGTGCGCATCCAGCTAGCCACGCGGGCAGGCACCCTGCCGCCTTACGACCGCGCGCTGCTGCAGCGCGAGCTCGATCTGTTTCCTGAGTGGTACGTGGGCAAGCATCTCGGCGTGACGCTCGATGATACCCAGCGGACCACGCTCGCCGGCATCAACGAGGCGCTGATCCGCAACAACCTGGCGCAGCCGCAGGTATACGTGCACCGCGACTACCATTCGCGCAACCTGATGCGCACCGAGGCCGGCAACCCCGGCGTGCTCGATTTCCAGGATGCGGTGATCGGCCCGGTAACCTACGATGCCGTCTCGCTGTGGCGTGACGCCTATATCAGCTGGGATGAAGAACGCCAGATCGACTGGGTGGTGCGCTACTGGGAAAAGGCGCGCAAGGCTGGCCTGCCGCTCACCGCGGATTTCGGCGATTTCTACCGTGACTTCGAATGGATGGGCCTGCAGCGCCACCTGAAGGTGCTCGGCATCTTCGCGCGCCTGTCGCACCGCGATGGCAAGCACGGCTACCTCGATGATATGCCGCTGGTGATGCGGTACACGCGCGCCGTCGCGGAGCGCTACAGCGAGCTGCGCGCCCTGGCACGCCTGCTCGATGCCCTGGAAGGCCGTGCACAGGCCGTCGGCTATACCTTCTGAACATGGACGCGCCTGACCAGCGGCATTCCGCATGGACCGCCTGGTGGGCCGGTGTTCGCGCCCTGACGCCCATGATGCTGGGCGTGCTGCCGTTCGGCCTGATCTTCGGCGTGCTGGCCGTCAACGCCGGCATGCCCGGCTGGCTGGCCGCGCTGATGAGCGTGATCGTCTTCGGCGGCGCATCGCAGATGATCCTGACGCAACTGTGGGCAGCCGGCACGCCGGCCCTGCTGATGGCCGCGACGGTGGCTATGGTCAATCTGCGCCATGCGCTGTATTCCGCCGCCATCGCCCCCGCGCTGGCGCACCTGCCACGCCGCTGGAAGCTGCTGCTGGCCTACCTGCTCACCGATGAGGCGTTCGCCGCGATGGCGCGCCGCCTCGAAGACCGCAGCCCGGCCCGTCATTGGTTCTTTCTCGGGGCGGGACTGACGCTGTGGTGCGGATGGCAAGTGTCGACGATTCTCGGCGTGATCATCGGCAAACAGGTACCGATGAATTGGCCGCTCGACTTCTTTCTGCCACTGACCTTTATCGCCATCATCGTGCCAGCCCTGCATACGCGCGCTCATCTGGCTGCCGCACTGGTCAGCGGCACGGCCGCGGTGGTCTTTGCCACAATGCCGTACAAGCTCGGCCTGATGCTGGCCGCCTGCCTCGGCATCGCCGCCGGCAGCCTGTTGCGGCGCCCCTCGGCCGTGCCGGCGGAGCCGCAAGCATGAGTCCGGCCATGAGCATGAGCGATACGTTGACGCTGCTCGGCGTGTTCGCCATGGCCGGCGCTGCGACCTCCCTGACCCGCCTGTCGTTCATCGCGCTGGAAGGCAAGCTGCGCCTGCCCGCATGGTTTCGCCACGCCCTGCAGTTCGTGCCCGCCGCCATTCTCACCGCGCTGATCACGCCCGACCTGCTGCTGCGCAATGGCGCCCTGGCCCTCGGCTTCGACAACCATCGTCTGCTCGCCGCCATCGTCGCCGTGGTCGTGGCAGCATGGTCGCGCAGTGTGGGCCTGACCATCGCCATCGGCATGGGCGTCCTGATTCTTCTGGAAATGTTGTGATGAAAGCCATGATCTTTGCCGCCGGACGCGGCGAACGCATGCGGCCGCTGACCGACAGCTGCCCCAAACCGCTGCTGCCGGTCGCAGGCAAACCGCTGATTGTCCGGCAGATCGAAGCGCTGGCCACAGCCGGCATCCGCGACATCGTCATCAACCATGCATGGCTTGGTGCGCAGATCGAAGACACACTTGGCGACGGCACGCGCTGGGGTGTGCGCCTGCAGTATTCGCCCGAAACGGAGGCCCTGGAAACCGCCGGCGGCATCGCGCAGGCTGCGCCGCTGCTGCAGGGTGCGGGCAATATCTTTCTCGCCGTCAGCGGCGACATTCTCAGCCAGTATGACTACGCACAACTGGCCGCCCCCGCGGCGCGCCTCGCCAAGGCGGCGCAGCCGGGCATGCACCTCGTGATGGTCCCGAACCCGGACTTTCATCCAGCCGGCGATTTCGTGCTCGATCCGCACGGTGTACTGGCGCATGATGGCTCCGGTGAACGCCTGACCTTTGGCAACATCGGGCTATACGACCTGCGCATGTTCGCCGGCATCGCACCCGGCACGCGCATGGCCATGTCGCCGCTGTACCGCGAATGCATCGCTGCCGGACGCGCCACGGGCGAGCGTTACGACGGGCTTTGGGAAAACGTCGGCACGCCCGCACAGCTCGATGCGCTCGATCGCCGCCTGCGCGCGGTGACTATGCCTGGCCGCTGAGCGACCGCGACGGACCGCTGACGACCCACCGGGCCGCCCGCTCCTTCAGGCACGTTAGAATGTCTCAACCGATTTCCCCCGGATGTACGCGCGGTGCGTTGCGTCCGGCATCCCCACAGAGCCCGACCATGACTGCCATCGATATCGCCCTGCCCCCGGTCTACCAGGAACGCCGCCAGCGCTTGATGCAGCAGTTGCGCGCCCACGGGGGCGGCGTGGCCATCGTGCCGACCGCGCCCGAGGTCATGCGCAACCGCGACAGCGACTATCCCTATCGCTTCGACAGCTACTTCTACTACCTGACCGGCTTCACCGAGCCGGAGGCCGTGCTGGCGCTGATCGCCGGTGCCGACGGCAGCCAGCGCAGCGTGCTGTTCTGCCGGCCCAAGCATGAAGAGCGCGAGATCTGGGATGGCTTCCGCTTCGGCCCGGCCGCCGCCAAGGAAGCGTTCGGCATGGACGAGACGCACGCCATCGAGAACCTTGATTCGATCCTGCCCGACATGCTCGCCAACCATGCCCTGGTGGCCGCACCGCTGGCCGACTCCGGCAATATCGACCGGCAGATCCGCCGCTGGATGCGCGCCGTGCGCGCCCGGGGCCGTGCCGGCATCGGCGTGCCGGCCCAGCTGCTCGACGTGCATGCGCTGCTCGACGAGATGCGGCTGTTCAAGGATGCGCATGAACAGGACATCATGCGCCGTGCCGCGCGCATCGCCGCCCACGGCCACGTGCGTGCCATGCAGACGGCACGCCCCGGACTGCGCGAATACCATCTCGAAGCCGAGCTGCTGTATGCCTTCCGCCATGCCGGTGCGCAGAGCGTCGCCTACAATTCCATCGTCGCCGCCGGGGCCAATAGCTGCGTACTGCACTACCGTGCGGGCAACACCATGCTGCAGGACGGCGACCTGTGCCTGATCGACGCGGGTTGCGAGCTCGACGGCTACGCCTCGGACATCACGCGCACCTTCCCCGTGAGCGGGCGCTTCAGCGGACCGCAGCGCGCCCTGTACGACATCGTGCTGGCGGCGCAGCAGGCCGCCATCGACCGCACGCGCCCCGGCGTCCCGTACAATGAACCGCACGATGCGGCGGTCCGGGTGCTGGCGCAAGGCATGCTCGATACCGGCCTGCTGAACCGCGACGCGGTCGGCACGCTGGATGACGTGATCGCCAATGGCGATTACCGGCAGTTCTATATGCACCGCACCGGACACTGGCTCGGCATGGACGTGCACGACGTCGGCGAGTATCGCGCCGCAGCCGCCAACGGCGGCGAGCGGCCTTGGCGCGCGCTGCAGCCCGGCATGGCGCTGACCGTGGAACCCGGCATCTACGTGCGGCCGGCCGAGGGCGTGCCGGAACCATTCTGGCATATCGGCATCCGTATCGAGGACGACGCGATCGTCACCGCCAGCGGCTGCGAACTCATCACGCGCGATGTGCCGGTGGAGGCCGATGCCATCGAAGCGCTGATGCGCGACGCGCGGCCCTGAAAAGGGCGATGGCGGCGCGGTCGCGGGGTCGGAGGATGGTGCGAGGTAGAACTCAGCCTGATCCGGCCAAATCCGAGTGATACCGGTTGGGATGCCCATCCCCGGGGACCACGCGCCTCACTGACCGGGCAAATCGCCCCGCTACGATGCGCCGCCAGCGGCGTGTCTCAATCCAGATCCAGCAGGAGACCCTATGTTGAGTTTTCTTCAGCGGCTGTTCGGCGCCGGCCGGCGCGACAGCCAGACCACATCCGGCACCGCCGGCAGTGCCGATGCCGCGGTCGACCCAAACGCACCCTTCATTGCCTCGTTGCACGACGACCGCGTGGTCGTCCACCTGCCCAACGGCAAACGCGAGGAAGTGGAGTGGGACAAGCTCGAAACGGTGGTCGTCCGCCATATGAACGAAGGGAGCTGGGCTGACGAGAGCTGGCTGATCCTCGTCGGTACCAAGAAGAGTCGCCAGGGTTGCGTGGTGCCCGCCCACGCCGAGAACTTCGCGGCGCTGCTCGAACGCGTCCGGGCGCTTCCCGGCTTCGACACCGAAGCATGCGAGCGCACCCTGGCCACGCCGGGTCCCGATACCGTGTGCTGGGAACGCGGCAAGTCCTCAGCCGCGCAAGCCCGTGGCAACTGACACCTTCGACATCGCCATCGTCGGCGCCGGGCCGGTCGGGCTCACGGCGGCGCTGTGGCTGCTGCGTACCACGCAGTGGCGCATTGCGCTGTACGACGCGCGCGACCCGGAACTGGCGCATGCCGATCCGCGCACCATCGCCCTGTCGCATGGCAGCGCCACCCTGTTGCAGAGCGTGGGCGCTTGGCCGCTGCATGCCACGGGCATCGAACACATCCATGTCTCGCAGCGCGGCTTCTTCGGCCAGACCACGCTGCATGTCGCCGACTACGGCGTGCCGGCGCTCGGCCATGTGGCGCGCTACGGTGCGGTCAGCCACCGTCTGCACCAGGCGCTCGATGCCTACGCTGGTGATCCTCGCCTGACCCTGATCCCGCGCACGGTGATCACGGCGCTGGAGCAAGCTGACGATCATGTCGTCATCCGCACGGCTGAAGGTACCGCCACAGGAACAGTCGCCACCGCCACGCTTGCGATCCAGGCTGAAGGCGGCCTGTATCACGAGCAGGCGGGCAAGAGCCGGCAGCACGACTACCAGCAGACCGCCATCGTGTCCCATGTGACATGCGAAGCGCCGAGGCCGGGCTGGGCTTGGGAGCGTTTCACCACCGAAGGTCCGCTCGCGCTGCTGCCGCAGGATGACGGTTTCGCACTGGTCTGGTGTTGCACCGCCGCGCACGCTGCCGAACGCATGGCCATGACGGATGCCGAGTTCCTTGCGGCGCTTGGCGAGGCGTTCGGCCAGCGCATGGGACACTTTCTCACGACCACGCGCCGTCATCATTTTCCCCTCGGCCTGAACGCCGCAAGCGAACTTGTCCAGGGCCGCATCGCCGCTATCGGCAATGCGGCACAGACCCTGCATCCCGTGGCCGGCCAGGGCCTGAACCTCGGCCTGCGCGATGCCTTCGTGCTAGCCAGCAGCCTGCGCGACAGTCTCGACCCGGCGGCACTGCGGCACTTTGCCCGGCAGCGGGCCGTCGATCGGCGCCTGACCATTGGCGCAACCGATCTGCTGCCGCGCCTGTTTGCCATTCCGTCCGGCCTCGCTGGCCACGCGCGCGGGGCAGCGCTGGCGCTGTTCGACCTGCTGCCACCGCTCAAGCGCTCGGTGGCGCGGCACATGATGATCGGGCAACGCTAGCGCGGTGAAGGCATCCGGACAGGAGATCATGCGGCACGTTGCTGGCGGGATGCCTGACGCCTCACCGCATCGCATGCGCGGCGTTCCTTTAGGGAAAGCACCCGACAATGCAGCGCCCACGGTGCACTGTATCATCGAAATCCTCCATTGGTGTCCCTTTCGCGCGCAAATTTTTGCCTAATATTTAGGCATCCGTCGATTTTGGCGGTAGAATAGCGCCTCACCCATAACATTCGATCCCCCGCCCGCGCAGCGCGCGGCGGGGCATTCTTTTTTGTGCTGCTTCCAGCGACAGACCGCGTGCAGATCGGACCACATCTTCTTCGCAACAACCTGTTCGTCGCCCCCATGGCGGGTGTGACGGACCGCCCGTTCCGGCAGCTCTGCAAGCGCCTGGGCGCGGGCTATGCCGTGTCGGAGATGGTGGCGTCCAACGCACAGTTGTGGAAGAGCGAAAAAACCATGCGGCGCGCCAACCATGAGGGCGAGGTCGAGCCGATCGCGGTGCAGATCGCTGGCGCCGAGCCGGCGATGATGGCCGAGGCGGCGCGCTACAACGTGGACCGCGGCGCGCAGATCATCGACATCAACATGGGCTGCCCGGCCAAGAAGGTGTGCAATGTGGCCGCCGGCTCGGCACTGCTGCAGAACGAACCGCTGGTGGCGCGCATCGTTGAGGCAGTCGTGAATGCGGTCGCGCACGAAAGCCGCACACCAGTGCCGGTGACGCTGAAGATCCGCACCGGCTGGAACCGCGAAAACAAGAATGCGCTGTCGGTGGCGCGCCTCGCCGAAGACGCCGGCATCGCCATGCTGACCGTGCACGGCCGCACGCGCGCCGACCTGTACAAGGGCGCCGCCGAATACGACACCATCGCCGCGGTCAAGGCGCAGTGCCGCATTCCGGTGGTGGCCAACGGCGACATCACCACGCCGCACAAGGCCCGCGAGGTGCTCGCGCATACCGGCGCGGACGCCATCATGATCGGCCGGGCCGCGCAAGGCCGGCCGTGGCTGTTCCGCGAGATCGAGCACTTCCTCGCAACCGGCGAACTGTTGCCATCGCCCGAGGTGGAAGAGATCCGCGCCATCATGAATCACCACCTGCTGGACCATTACGCGTTCTACGGCGAGTTCACCGGCGTACGGACGGCACGCAAGCACATTGCCTGGTACACCAAGGGACTGGCCGGCGCCAACCTGTTCCGCCATACCATGAACACGCTGGAAACCTCGGAAGCACAACTCGAAGCCGTGAACCGCTTCTTCGATGCGCAGCGCGAGTTGTCCGACCGGCTCATCTACATCGACGAGCCGGCCGGGGCCGACGGCAACGATAACAACACCGACAACACCGGGGAGCTGCTCGCAGCATGAGTCGCAACAGTATCGAATCCTGCATCCAGGAAAACCTGAAAGCCTATTTCCGCGACCTCGACGGCGAATCGCCGTCGGGGATGTACGACATGGTGCTCACCGCAGTAGAAAAGCCGCTGCTGATGAGCGTCATGGAGCGCGCCGCGTACAACCAGTCACTGGCTGCCGAGTACCTCGGCATCAACCGCAATACGCTGCGCAAGAAGTTGCAGCAGCACGGATTAATCTAACGACCCCTGCCCATCATGATCAAGCAAGCCCTGCTCTCCGTGTCGGACAAGACCGGCATCCTCGATTTCGCCCGCGATCTGCACGCCCTCGGCGTCACCATCCTGTCCACCGGCGGTACCGCCAAGCTGCTCGCCGACAACGGCGTGCCGGTAACCGAAGTGGCCGACTACACCGGCTTCCCGGAAATGCTCGACGGCCGCGTGAAGACGCTGCACCCGAAGGTGCACGGCGGCATCCTGGCGCGCCGCGACCTGCCGGAGCACATGGCAGCGCTCGACCAGCACGGCATTCCGACCATCGACCTGCTGGTGGTCAACCTGTACCCGTTCCAGCAGACCGTCGCCAAGGATGAGTGCGAGCTGGCCGACGCCATCGAGAACATCGACATCGGCGGCCCGACCATGCTGCGCTCGGCAGCCAAGAACCACCGCGACGTGACGGTGATCGTCGATCCGGCCGACTACGCCACGGTGCTCGCTGAAATGCGCGCCAACCAGAACACGGTTGGTTACGACACCAACTTCCGCCTTGCCACCAAGGTGTTCGCGCATACCGCGCAGTACGATGGCGCGATCACGAACTATCTCACCAGCCTCGGTCCGGACAAGCTGCACCAGACGCGCAGCGACTATCCCGAGACGCTGAACCTGGCCTTCGCCAAGGTGCAGGAAATGCGCTACGGCGAAAACCCGCACCAGTCGGCCGCCTTCTACCGCGACCTGACCACGCTGCCGGGTGGCCTCGCCAGCTACACGCAGCTGCAAGGCAAGGAACTGTCGTACAACAACATCGCGGACGCCGATGCGGCGTGGGAATGCGTGAAGACCTTCGATCCGTCGCAAGGCGCGGCCTGCGTGATCATCAAGCACGCCAATCCGTGCGGCGTGGCGCTTGGCGCGAATGCGCTCGAAGCGTACGAGAAGGCCTTCAAGACCGATTCGACCTCGGCTTTCGGCGGCATCATCGCCTTTAACGTGGCGCTCGACGAAGCGGCTGCACAGGCTGTCGCCAAGCAGTTCGTAGAAGTGCTGATCGCCCCGGCATTCTCGGATGGCGCACGCGCCGTCTTCGCCGCCAAGCAGAACGTGCGGCTGCTGGAAATCCCGCTCGGCAATGGCGTGAACGCCTACGACTTCAAGCGCGTCGGCGGCGGCCTGCTGGTGCAGAGCCCGGATGCCAAGAACGTGCAGCACGGTGAACTGCGTGTCGTCACCAAGCGCCAGCCGACCCCGGCCGAAATGACCGACCTGATGTTCGCCTGGCGCGTCGCCAAATTCGTCAAGTCGAACGCCATCGTGTTCTGCGGCGGCGGCATGACGCTTGGCGTCGGCGCCGGCCAGATGAGCCGCGTCGATTCGGCGCGCATCGCCAGCATCAAGGCACAGAACGCCGGTCTCACGCTGGCCGGTTCGGCCGTGGCGTCGGATGCCTTCTTCCCGTTCCGCGACGGCCTCGATGTGGTAGTCGATGCGGGCGCGACCTGCGTGATCCAGCCGGGCGGCTCGGTGCGCGACGATGAAGTGATTGCCGCTGCGGACGAACGCAATATCGCGATGGTGCTCACCGGCACCCGCCACTTCCGCCACTGATCGGGACGCAGCCTCGCGCCATGCGGATTCTCGGCATCGACCCGGGCCTGCGCACCACCGGTTTCGGCGTGCTGGAAAAGCACGGCAACCGCATGGTGTACGTGGCTTCGGGTACGATCCGCTCGGACGGCGAAACGTCGCTGCCATCCCGCCTCAAGACGCTGTACGAGGGCATCACTGAAGTGGCACGGCTGTACCAGCCTGACTGCGCAGCGATCGAGAAGGTCTTTGTCAACGTCAACCCGCAGTCCACCCTGCTGCTCGGACAGGCGCGCGGTGCGGCGATCTGCGCGCTGGTGCTGAGCGACCTGCAGGTCTTCGAGTACACCGCGCTGCAGCTGAAGAAGGCCGTGGTCGGCTATGGCCGCGCCAACAAGGAGCAGGTGCAGGAAATGGTCATGCGCCTGCTGTCGCTGCCCGGCAAGCCGGGGCCCGACGCGGCCGACGCGCTCGGCATGGCGATCTGCCACGCGCATGGCGGAGACAGCCTGACCGCGCTCGGCGAACTCGCCCCGCAGCTGGCGCGCAAGGGGCTACGCGTGCGGCGTGGCCGCCTGGTCGGATAAGCAGCCATGGCGGGCGTGCTGCCGCAGAGCGAACCGCTCGCTCAACGCGCTCTCGTCATCGCCCATCGCGGCGCCAGCGCCTGGCGGCCCGAACATACGCTAGCCGCCTACCGCAAGGCCATCGAGGATGGTGCGGACATCATCGAACCTGACCTCGTCTGCACGCGCGATGGCGTGCTGGTAGCGCGGCACGAGAACGAGATCTCGGGCACGACCAATGTGGCGGACCTGCCCGCCTTTGCCGATCGCCGGACGACCCGCGTGGTGGATGGACAGTCGCTGACGGGCTGGTTCACCGAAGACTTCACGCTGGCCGAACTGAAAACGCTGCGCGCGCGCGAGCGCATTCCGGCGCTGCGTCCGCACAATACGGCGTGGAACGATCAATTCGAGATTCCGACCTTCGATGAAGTGATGGCGCTGGCGCGCGAGATGTCCACGCAGACCGGGCGCGCCATCGGCCTGTATCCCGAGACCAAGCACCCAAGCTATTTCCGCGGCATCGGCCTGCCGGAGGAAGAAACCCTGCTAGAGGCGCTCGCTGCGCACTGGTCAGATGCCGAGGCTTGCGGCCCCGTATTCATCCAGTCGTTCGAGACAGCCAACCTGCGCGCGCTCCGCCACCAGATCGGTGCACACCACCCGGTGATACGCCTGGTGCAGCTGATGGGCATGGACGCCGCACAGCCGTTCGACTGGACCTCGCAGCATGACTCAGGCCGCTATGCGGACCTGATGACGGCGGACGGCTTGCGCACCATCGCGGACTACGCGGACGCTATCGGACCGGACAAGCATGCCCTGCTGGCACATCCGGCGCTGATCGGCGACGCGCATGCCGCCGGCCTCCTGGTCCATCCCTATACCTTCCGTCCTGAAAATGCTTTCCTGCCTGCCGCCCTGCGCGGTCCGGGCAGTGATGCCACGCGCCATCCCGATGGCCTGCTGGCCGAGTTGCGCGGCATGCTCGAGGCGGGCATCGATGGCCTGTTCATCGACGATCCCGCGCTTGGCCGACGGGCCGTAGAAGCAACGAATCGGCCGTGACCCCGCCTGCAACCCCATCGCCATGCATGGCGCTGGGCGTCACGGAGCACCACGGGCCGAACTCACCCCTGCTCAGCGCGCCGACGGGGCTTCTGCAGCGCCATTGCGCATCCCGCCACGCACCATCTCGAAGCGGAACAGCCGGCATTCGATCGGGCCGTTGAACAGTGGCGTGCGGCGCGATTCCTTGAGGCGCATGCGGCGCGGCATCGACAGGTCGCCAGTGAAGATGTAGGCCGTCCAGCCGGCGAAATGCTGCTTGAGCGTGGTGGCGAAGGCGCTGGCGAACTGGTTGGCAGCCTCTTCTTCACGCGGATTCATCGGCACGACATCGGCGCGTTCATCCGATTGCTCATCGGGCCGCGCGCGGCGCGCGCCGCGCACGGCAATGCGCGTGCCATACGGCGGATTCATCAGCACCACCCCCGGCGTCTCGAACGGCGGCTTCACGAACCGCGCATCGACCTGCTTGAGCGGCGCTGCGCCCGGCAACCCGGCTCGGGCCCAATTGTCATGCGTGATGGCGAGCATGTCGGTGGAAATATCGCTGCCGGCGATCAACAGTTGCTGCGGCTTGCACCGGCCAGCTGCCTCGGCCTCGCGCAATGCCTGCCACGGGGCCGGCTGGAAGCCGCCGAGCCATTCGAAGGCAAAGCTGCGTGCCGCGCCCGGCGCATGGTTGAGTGCGATCTGTGCGGCTTCGATCAGAAACGTACCGCTGCCGCACATCGGATCGTAGAACGGCTGCTCCGGCTGCCAGCCCGAGAGGCGCAGGATACCGGCGGCAAGCGTTTCCTTGAGCGGCGCCTCACCCTTCTCCTGGCGCCAGCCACGCTTGAACAGCGGATCGCCGGAGGTGTCGAGATACAACGTGCAGTCGGTGGCCGTGAGGTGCGCGAAGATGCGCGCATCGGGCGAGGCCGTATCGACGCTGGGGCGTGCACCGCGCTTGTCGCGCATGCGGTCGCAGATACCGTCCTTGATGCGCAGCGCGGTGAAGTTGAGGCTGCGCAGCGGCGACTGGTGCGCGGTGACATCGACGCGGATGGTCTGGTCCGGCGTGATGTGGTCTTCCCAGCGCTGTGCCAGCGCCAGGCCGTAGATATCGTTTTCGTTGCGATAACCTTGCGCGGCGAGGCGCAGCAACACGCGGTTGGCGATGCGCGCATGGAGGTTCACTGCATAGGCTGCAGCCGGCACGCCGGAAAAGGCGACCCCGCCCGTCTGACCGGCATGCACGGCGAACGGCGCATGGCGCACCACCTCGGGCCGTGCGGCGATTTCGCGCAACTCGGCGGCCAGCGCCTCTTCCAGCCCACGCGGGCACGGCACGAAAAATGAGTGGGACATATGTGTTCCAGGAGTTGTTCGTTCACGCGCGGACCGCGCACCCGAGGCGCTGCGGCACGGGTTGGGCCATGCGGCACGCCTCGGCCACGGCCTTCGCGCCACTGTACGTCAAACCCGCGCGGCAGGGCAGATGAATCGCGTTCTGACGCTGCCCGGCCATGTCATGGCAGGGGAATATCAGGACCGGGAGGAGGCTTCCAGCGCCCGGTCGACGAAATCGAGGCGATCCTGCCCCCAGAAGGGCTCGCCGTTGACAACGTACCACGGCGCGCCGAACACGTTGGCAGCAATCGCCTGCTGGGTGCAGTCGGCATAGGCATCCTGCACGGCGCTGGCATCGGCCGCCTTGATCAATGCCGCGCCGTCCAGCCCCATGCGCTCGGCGATTTGCTGCAGTGTCGCCGGATCGGCGATATTCAGCTCGCCAGCCCACACGCCGCGCATGATGTTGCCGGTCAGTTCGAGCGCGCGGGCCGTGCCATGCGCCAGCTGCGCGGCCAGGATGACGCGGCTGGCAGCGTCGCCGGACACCGGGAAATAGGCCGGATGCAGGTTCAGCGGCATCTGTAGGAAATCACGCCAGCGCGCCATTTCGGTCAGGCGGTAGGCCTGGCGCTGCGGCGGACGCTGCCCCACCGGCACACCGCCCGAAGCCGCCATGACCTTGCCCATGTCGCACGGCTTGAGACGGATCTGGGCGCCATGGCGCGCGGCAATGGCGACCAGCCGGTCATGCCCGAGATAGGCATACGGCGATTGCGGCGAGAAATAGTATTCGATGATTTGACTCATGCTGCTCAGGCCGCACGGGCCTGCCCATCAAAAAGGTTTCACGACCACCAGAATAACGACTGCCGCGAGCACCAGCACGGGCAGTTCGTTGAACCACCGGTAGAACACATGCGAGCGTGTATTGACGCCACGTTCGAATTTGCGCAGCAGTACGCCGCAGCCGTGGTGGTAGCCGATCAGCACCAGCACGAGCGCCAGCTTGGCATGCATCCAGCCCTGCCCAGGCCCCTTGCCGATGCCGTAACCAAGGAATAGCCAGAGGCCGAAGACGATGGCCGGAACAGCCAGCAGCGTCATGAAGCGGAACAGCTTGCGCGCCATCAGCAGCAGGCGCTGGCGGCTCGCGGCCTCGGTCTCCATGGCGAGATTGACGAAGATGCGCGGCAGGTAGAACAGGCCCGCGAACCACGCGACGACGAAAATGATGTGCAGCGATTTGACCCAGAGCATCGTATGTTCCGTAATGGCGCGGGCCGGCGGCGATGTGCCCGGCATGCGCCAGGGTTGATCAGGTGCGGATCTCGCCGTGGCCGAACACCACGTACTTGAGCGAGGTCAGCCCTTCCAGCCCGACCGGGCCGCGCGCGTGCAGCTTGTCGTTGGAGATGCCGATCTCCGCGCCGAGGCCATACTCGAAGCCGTCGGCAAAACGGGTGGAAGCGTTGATCATGACGCTGGCCGAGTCGACCTCGCGCAGGAAGCGCATGCCGGTCGAGTAGTTCTCGGTGATGATCGAATCGGTATGCGCCGAGCCATAGGTGTTGATGTGCGCGATGGCCTCGTCCACGTTCGCAACGATGCGGATCGACAGGATCGGCGCGAGGTATTCGGTATGCCAGTCGTCCTCGGTGGCATCGACCAGGCCGTTCAGGCCGGCGGCCTCCAGCACACGCCGCGTGGCGGGGCACACGCGCAGCTCGACGCCCTTCTCTTGGTAGATCTTGCCCAGCGGCGGCAACACCTCGGCAGCCACGCGTTCGGACACCAGCAACGTTTCCATGGTGTTGCACGGCGCATAGCGCTGCGTCTTGGCGTTGTCGGCCACGACCACGGCCTTCTGCAGGTCGGCGTCCTCGTCGATATAGATATGGCAGATGCCATCGAGATGCTTGATCATGGGCACGCGCCCTTCGTCGATCAGGCGCTGGATCAGGCTCTTGCCGCCACGCGGCACGATCACATCGACATGCTCGGTCATGGTGATCAGCTCGCCCACGGCGGCGCGGTCGGTGGTCGAGACCACCTGTACGGCCTCGTTCGGCAGGCCGGCGGCCTGCAGGCCTTCGCGCACCAGTGCGGCCAGCGCGGTGTTGGTGCCGATGGCTTCCGAGCCGCCGCGCAGGATGGTGGCGTTGCCGGATTTCAGGCACAGCCCGGCGGCGTCGATGGTCACGTTGGGACGCGCCTCGTAGATGATGCCAATGACGCCGAGCGGCACGCGCATTTGTCCGACCTGGATGCCGGTCGGGCGGAACTTCATGTTGCTGATCTCACCGATCGGATCGGGCAGTGCCGCAATCTGCTCAAGGCCGGCCGCCATGGTTTCGAGGGCCTTGTCGGACAGCGTCAGGCGATCGATGAAGGCAGCATCGAGACCACGCTCGCGCGCCCGTGCGACGTCCTCGGCATTCACCGCCTTGAGTGCGGCGGCATCGCGCCGGATGGCGGCGGCGATGGTGAGCAGTGCGCGGTTCTTATCAGCGGTCGAGGCCCGCGCCATGGCGCGCGACGCTGCGCGCGCCTGACGGCCTACGCCCTGCATGTATTGCTTGATATCCAGCTCTTTCATGATCGGTGTGACAGCAATGAGTGTTCGGCAGTGATTCGGTCGTGATTTTTTGGGGCCCGCACAGCATGGCGTACCCGGATGACAATGATGGGACGGGGTGGCGAGCCTGTCAGCGTGTTGGACTCGCTGTTGGCTTCGCTGCGGGGCGCGCCACCAGCAACGCCAACTGCTGCAGGCCATCCCAGACCTCGGCCGGAAGTGTCTTGACGCGCAAGCCCTTGGTCTGGCGGTCCAGCTCGGCCGCCATCGACAGGGCCGTCTCCAGCGTGCGCATTGACAGGCGTTGCACCGCGTTGGGCAACAGCCGCTCGCGTGGGCCCCAGACACGCAGCTCCTTGAGCAGGGCACCCACCGGACGACCGGCGTCGAGTCCGGTTCGGACTTTACATAATACGCGAATTTCCTCGGTCAGCGCCCACAGCACCAAGACCGTAGCCTCCCCCTCGCCACGCAGCCCTTCGAGCATGCGCACGAGGCGCGGCACGTCGCCGGCCAGCATGGCTTCGTTGAGCTTGAAGACGTCGTAGCGCGCCACGTTCATCACGGCATCGTGCACCTGGTCGAAGGTCAGGACACCCTCCGGATACAGCAGGCCCAGCTTCTGGATTTCCTGGTGGGCGGCGAGCAGGTTGCCCTCGACCTTGTCGGCGATGAACTGCAGCGCGCGCCGCCCGGCTTCTCCGGGTTCGACGCGCTGCTGTTGCAGGGCCAGGCGCTCGCCGATCCAGCCCGGCAGGCGCGTACGGTCCACGCTGTCGACCTTGACCGACACGCCGGCCTGTTCGAGCGCCTGGAACCAGACGGCCTTGCTGGTGGCAAAATCGACGCGCGGCAGCGTGATCAGCATCACGACATCGTCGGACGGCTGCGCGGCCATCTGGCGCAACGCTTCGCCGCCTTCCTTGCCAGGCTTGCCGGTGGGAATGCGCAGTTCGACGATCTTGCGGTCGCCGAACAGGGACATGGATTGTTGCGACTCGAGCAGACTCGACCATTGGAAGCCACGCTCGTTGGTCAGCACCTCGCGCTCGCTGAAGCCAAGCTCGCGCGCGGCGCGGCGGATCTTGTCGACAGCCTCGAGTACCAGCAGGTGCTCGTCGCCATGCACCACGTAGAGCGGCGCGAGACCCTTGCCTTGCGCCTGCCGCAGGTGTCCGTCGAGCGCCTCGGGCCGTAGCTGCATACGCGGCTCACACCACCTTGGCGGCGGACATGCGGCGGATCAGCTGCTGCACGATATCTTTCTGCATGTCGCGGTACAACTGGGCTTCTTCGTAGTCCTTGGCCAGCGCGTTGACTTCGTTGTAGGTCAGGTCGCGCGTCAGCACGATCTCGGACGGAGCGATCAGCTCATTGCCCTGCTGGTCGCGCAGGCGGAACTCAAAGCGCTGTGTGAGCTTGTATTCGCGCACGACGCCAGCCGGCGTGACGGCCACGATGGTCTTCTCGCGCGCGTCCTTGAGCACTTCGAGGATCGCGTCGGCCGACTTCTGGTCATCGAC
Source organism: Imbroritus primus (assembly GCA_000272025.2). Taxonomy (GTDB): domain Bacteria; phylum Pseudomonadota; class Gammaproteobacteria; order Burkholderiales; family Burkholderiaceae; genus Imbroritus; species Imbroritus primus. The sequence goes on along the minus strand of AKCV02000026.1, from coordinate 7,479 downwards.
GACTTCGGTGGTCGAGCCGCCGCGCACCGCACGGCGCAACTCCGCGCCCATGGCCGAATTGGCAGGCAGGCCGATGTACAGACGGCGAAATGGGAAGCTGGCCGTGCCGCGCAGCCGAAAACCGCAGGCCGGAAGCGACGCCAGCAACGGCATGGCAAGCAGCGTGGACAAAGCGAGACGACGGTTCATGGATCGCTTCCTGATGGTTAGGGCGGGTGATGCACCAAACTCAATACTACAACGCGGGCCGATCATGGACCCAGACACGGGCCCGGACATGCCGGGCCGGTCGCCATGCCGGCAGGCAGACGCTTACAGCACCACGTTCACCAGCCGGCCGGGCACCACGATGATCTTCTTCGGTGCCTTGCCTTCGGCAAATTTCGCCACGGTCTCGCTGGCTGCAGCCGCCTGTTCGATGGCGACGCGATCGGCATCGGCCGGCACCACGACGGCGCCGCGCACCTTGCCGTTGATCTGCAGCACAAGCTCGATCTCGCTTTGCACCAGCGCACCTTCATCGACTTCCGGCCACGGTGCGTCAAGCAGATCGCCAAAGGCGGCGGTGTAACCCAGTTCCTGCCACAGCACATGGGTGATGTGCGGCACCACGGGATACAGGGCGCGCAGCAGGATGCCGAAGCATTCGCGACGCGTGGCGTCCGAGGCGGCCTTGGCCGTCTCGAGCGCGTTCAGCATCTTCATGGTGGCGGAGACCACGGTGTTGTATTGCAGGCGCTGGTAGTCGAAGTTGGCCTGCTTGAGCACGACATGGATCTCGCGACGCAGCGCCTTGTCCTGGTCTGCATCCGCTGCAGCATTGCTGCCCGTGCGGATGCCGTCGGCATACGTCACGCCAAAGTGCCAGACGCGGCGCAGGAAGCGTGACGCGCCCTCGACGCCAGAGTCGCTCCACTCGAGCTGCTGCTCGGGCGGCGCGGCGAACATGGTGAACAGGCGCGCGGTGTCGGCGCCATACTGGTCGATCAGGGCCTGCGGGTCGATGCCGTTGTTCTTCGACTTGGACATCTTCTCGATGCCGCCGATCTCCACCGGCTGCCCATCGCTGCGCAGCACCGCACCCACCGGCCGGCCTCGGTCGTCGGTCGAGACCTCGACGTCGGCCGGGTTGAACCATTGCTTCTTGCCGCTTGCGTCTTCACGGTAGTACGTTTCGTTGAGCACCATGCCCTGTGTGAGCAGGTTGGTGAACGGCTCGTCGAACTTGACCAGGCCGAGGTCACGCATCACCTTGGTCCAGAAACGCGCGTACAGCAGGTGCAGGATCGCGTGCTCGATGCCGCCGATGTACTGGTCCATCGGCATCCAGTAGTCGTTGCGCGCATCGACCATGGTGGTGGCATCCGGACAGGTATAGCGCATGTAGTACCAGCACGAGTCGATGAAGGTATCCATCGTGTCGGTCTCGCGCCGCGCCGGCTTGCCGCACGACGGGCAGCTGCAGTTCAGGAAGCGCGGATCCTTGGCGAGCGGATTGCCAGTACCATCCGGCACCAGGTCTTCGGGCAGCACCACGGGCAGATCCTGCTCGGGCACCGGCACCACGCCACAGCTGTCGCAGTGGATCAGCGGGATCGGCGTGCCCCAGTAGCGCTGGCGCGAGATACCCCAGTCGCGCAGGCGCCAGGTGGTCTTCTTCTCGCCCATGCCCTTGGCGGCGAGATCGGCGGCGACGGCATCGACCGCGTCAGCATAGCCCAGGCCGTCATACTTGCCCGAGTGAACGCAGACGCCTTTCTCCTTGTCGCCGTACCATTCCTGCCAGGCATCGGCGGAAAAATCCTTGCCGTCGACTGCAATGACCTGCTTGATGGGCAAGCGGTACTTGAGCGCGAAGGCAAAGTCGCGTTCGTCGTGCGCCGGCACGCCCATGACCGCGCCATCCCCGTAGCTCATCAGCACATAGTTGCCGACCCACACATCGACCGGTTCACCGGTAAGCGGATGCACCACGCGCAAGCCGGTCGGCATGCCTTTCTTTTCCATGGTGGCCATGTCGGCCTCGGCCACGCTGCCGCGCTTGCATTCGTCGATGAAAGCAGCCAGTTCCGGATTGGTCGTCGCGGCATGCGTCGCCAGCGGATGCTCGGCGGCCACGGCGCAGAAGGTTACGCCCATGATGGTGTCGGCGCGCGTGGTGAAGACATACAGTTTGCCGTCGCCGATCAGCTTACCGTCGTCGCCTACGATGGCATGCGGGAAGGCAAAGCGCACGCCGGTGCTCTTACCGATCCAGTTCTGCTGCATGATCTTGACGCGCTCGGGCCAACCGAGTGGATCGAGATCACTGAGCAGTTCTTCCGCATAATCGGTGATGCGCAGGTAGTACATCGGGATGTCGCGCTTTTCCACGACCGCGCCCGAACGCCAGCCGCGTCCGTCGATGACCTGTTCGTTGGCAAGCACGGTCTGGTCGACCGGATCCCAATTGACGGTACCGGTCTTGCGGTAGGCGATGCCCTTCTCCAGCATCTTGAGGAACAGCCACTGGTTCCACTTGTAGTAGTCCGGACTGCACGTCGCCACTTCACGCGACCAGTCGATGGCCAGGCCCATCGACTGCATCTGCTTCTTCATGTAGGCGATGTTGTCGTAGGTCCAGGCAGCCGGCGCCACGCCATTGTTGAGCGCGGCGTTTTCCGCCGGCATGCCAAAGGCGTCCCAGCCCATCGGCATCAGCACGTTGTGGCCATTCATGCGCAGGTAGCGCACCATCACATCGTTGATGGTGTAGTTGCGCACATGACCCATGTGCAGCTTGCCCGAGGGATACGGCAGCATCGAGCAGGCGTAGAACTTCGACTGTTCCTTGCCGTCCTTGCCGACGCGGTGTTCAACAGCACGGTAGGCATCCTGGGACTGCCAGTGCGAGCGGGCAGCGGCTTCGACTTCGGTGGGAAAATATTTCTCTTGCATGGCGACGGCGATGGACGTCCGGAAGGGCCGCGCGTACTGGAACGTACAGGGCGCGGCGCAAATTTGGGGAAAAGGGAGATTATACCGTTGCAGGCGGCCGGGGCGATGCGGCCAGGCGCGGCAAACCTGATGCGGTGGCCGCCCGGGTCAGGTCAGGACATCGCCTGCACCGCCCCCATGCAACGCACTCCTTCGATACATGGTGCCAAGCATGGCGCGGAGCGGCATTCGCTACTGAACGCGCCGCACCGCAAGGATTGCCCGCAGCGGGACAATGACGCGCCGCCTTGCAGCAGCGCAGGCCAAATCACTTCAGGCCAAGCACGTCCTGCATGTCATACAGGCCGGCCGGCTTGTCCATCAGGAAGCGCGCCGCACGTACCGAACCCTGCGCATAGGAGACGCGGCTCGACGACTTGTGCGTGATCTCGATGCGCTCGCCAATACCAGCGAACATCACGGTGTGGTCACCCACGATATCGCCACCACGAATCGTGGCGAAGCCGATCGTGCCTTCCTCCCGTTCGCCGGTGTGGCCCTCGCGGGCATACACGGCGCAATCCTTGAGATCCTTGCCGAGCGCCTCGGCAATAACCTCGCCCATGCGCAGCGCGGTGCCCGAGGGAGCATCGACCTTGTGGCGATGGTGCGCCTCGATCACTTCGATGTCATAACCTGAATTGAGGATCTTGGCCGCCACTTCAAGTAGCTTGAACGTGGCGTTGACGCCCACGCTCATGTTCGGGGCGAACACCACGGGAATCGTTTGCGCAGCCTGCCGGAGCGCGGCTTTCTGGCTGTCGTCGAAACCGGTCGTACCGATCACCATGCGCACGCCCAGTTCGCGAGCCACAGCGAGGTGAGCGAGCGTACCGTCGGGGCGCGTAAAGTCGATCAGCACGTCGGCGCCCGACAAGGCAGCGCGCACGTCATCGGTCACGAGCACGCCGCTCTGCCGGCCCAGGAAGCCTGCCGCATCCTGGCCCAGCGCGGGGCTGCCCGGAATATCGAGTGCGCCAGCGAGCGTGGCATCGGATGTGGAAAGCACGGATTCGACGAGCATCCGGCCCATGCGCCCGGATGCTCCTGCAATAGCAATTTTCATGTACGGCAAGGCAAGAGAGGTGGAAATCAGTTGGCGGGCGCTGCCGACGGGGCGGACGCACCGTCAGCCAGCGGTACGGCCGGCACGGACGCAGACTCGGCGACAGGCGTCGCGACGACAGCAGGCGCTGCAGCGGCATCCGCAGCCGGCGTCGCCGGACGCGCCTTGACCTTGTCCGGATCCCGCTTGATGCCATCGATCTCGGCAATCAACTCATACTCGGACGGCAACTCGTCGCCACCGAATTTCACCAACCGGTCGCCATCGAACTGCACCGTATAGCGACGCTGCTGCACCACTTCGGAGGAGCCGCGACGGAATGCGAAGACATAGTCCCACTGGTTAGCGTGGAAGACATCGTTCAGCAGCGGCGTGCCCAGCAGGAAGCGGACTTGCTCGCGCGTCATGCCTTCGCGTAGTTGCGATACCGCTTCGCGCGAGACGAAATTGCCCTGCACGATATCGATGCGGTACGGCGTGATGGAAGAGGCGATGCTGCGCGAGGTGCTGTTGTAGGTGGAGCATGCGCCCAGCAGCAGGGCACACGCCCCGCCGGCGAGGATCAGCCGCACCGTGGCGGCAACAGTCGGTCGATGCTTTCTCGATGAAGCGGTCATGAACGATTGGGCCCTGTTCAAGGTTGAGACTGGCGGCAGGCAGTCTGCCCGGCCTTCCGGCCAGGATGCCAACAGGCGACTTTTGCCTGCAAAACGCTTATGATTGCAGTATTCGATCATTGTACTCTAGGGAGTCTCTGCGCATGCCGAGTCCGGCAGATCTCAAGAACATCGGTCTCAAGGCAACCATGCCTCGGCTGAAGATTCTTGAAATTTTTCAAACCAGCGAAGAACGTCATCTGAGTGCAGAAGACGTTTATCGTATCCTGCTGGCCGACAACATGGACATTGGCCTGGCAACGGTCTACCGTGTCCTCACGCAGTTCGAGCAGGCAGGCCTGCTGTCGCGCAACAACTTCGAATCGGGCAAAGCAATCTTTGAACTGAACGAAGGCAAGCACCACGATCACCTGGTATGCCTCGATTGCGGCAAGGTGGAAGAATTCTACGACGCGGAAATCGAGCAGCGCCAGCAAGCTGTGGCAAAGGCCCGTGGTTTCTCGCTGCAGGAACATGCACTGTCCCTGTATGGCAACTGCACCAAACAGGACTGCCCCAGCCGGCCGGCGACGCCGCCACGCAGGACCGTATAACTGCACGGGTAGCGCGCATGGAATGTAAAAAGGCCGCCCTCGGGCGGCCTTTTTCGTCATATGTGGACCTGTCCGTCATGCACGAGGCATCGCGCAAGCCCTTGGCCGATCCGCCAGGATGATCAGTGAAGCGCTTGCCCCCCGCAGATACTGGCAATAGGCCATCAGCGCTCGGATGACTGCGCGTCAAGCGCCGCGCCTTCGGCCTCAACCGTCTCGGCGACAGGTGCGACGGGTGTGTCGGCCGTGCCCTCCACCACTTGGCGAATGGCCAGCTGAACACCCAGATATTCACCCACCACTTCGCGGAACACGTTGCGCGCCCACAGCACCAGCGGATTGCCGCTGCGGCTGCGGTGCCAGTACATATTGAGACCAAGAACCGTTTCCAGCTCCGGCGGCAAGGGGAACGCATTCAGGTCGTAGGCCTGGCAGACCAGATCCTTGGTCAGCGAATTGACCGTGAAGATCATGTCCGTCTGCGCCGCGATCTCGGCCTGTGCACGCCATGAATGGACCGTCATGGTGGCGTTGCGCTTGAGGCCACGCTGCTGCAGCGCATAGTCGAGCGGAATCAGCGACATGCCGGCCGATTGCCGTCCCGAACCGGAAGTGCTGCCCTGCGCCAGGAAAATGTGCTCGTAGTGCATGTACTGCTCGAGCGTGCAGCCGGTGCGGATCTCGGGGTGGCCGTTACGTGCGCACACCCACATGTTGAACGAGGTTACCGGTTCCTCGACGATTTCCTGCTGGCGGGTCGGGAACGGGGAAAAGACGAGATCCAACTCATTGGCACGCATGGCGGCCATGTCGGTATCCCAGCAGACCGATTCGGCCAGCCGGATATGCAAATTCGGCGCAAGCTGCTTCAGGCGTAGCACGAAGGTGTTGAAGATGGCGTCGCCGAGTAGCGGAGAAAAACCAAAGCTCAGGCTGCCGGAGGCCTCGGCCGGATCGAAATTACCGGTGTCGCCGTCATTGATCGACGCCCAGAGCATCAGGATATCGCGGATCTTGGGGCCCAGCTCGAGCGCGCGTGGCGTCGGCGTCAGGCCATGCGGGACGCGAATGAATAGCGGATCGCCGAAGATCTCGCGCAAACGGTTGAGCGAATGCGACACCGCCGGCCCGGTGATGTGCAGCTTCTCCGCCACATAGGTGGCGTTCTGCTTGCTGAGCAGCTCCATGAAAATACCAAGGAGCTTGGTGTCCACATTGTTGGTCATCATGTACGCGTATTCCCAGTCGTTTCGAAACGACGCCAATCCAACATGATCGGCGGCCCTGCGACATCCGGATCATTCAAAACGAGTGTACGAGTAAATCAGTCGGGACAGAAGCGGATTTGCGGGTGCCCGAGCGTTTACTCGAAAAGGTTACTCTTGTTCACGATCTTGGGAAATGATTTGACCCTTTGCAGGCGTCTTTTTTGCAGTCTGACGCGGCTTTCAGACAACAATTCGCAGAGTTTGGGGGGAAATATCCTGCTTCAGTAGGGTATACGAACAACCCCATGAGTGATGTGGAAATTACGTGTCGCGCGTCTCTGCGTACCTGCCGGAGCTGCGCATCGCCGGCGCCTGTTCCGCAAGGGAGACCGCCGGCGATGCGGGAGGATGGCCGCAGATCGCGGCAGCATTCCTCCTGTCGTACGTGAATTACTTGGCAGCCATCAGAGCCACGGTGGTATCGAGCATGCGGTTGGAGAAACCCCACTCGTTGTCGTACCAGCTCGAGACCTTCACCAGGTTGCCCTGCACCTTCGTCAGCGTCGCATCGAACGTCGACGAGGCCGGATTGTGGTTGAAGTCCACCGACACCAGCGGCGCCGTGTTGTAACCCAGGATGCCCTTGAGCGAACCTTCCGACGCGTCCTTCAGGATGCTGTTGACTTCATCCACCGTGGTGTCGCGCTTGGCCACGAACGTCAGGTCGACGATCGACACGTTGATCGTCGGCACGCGAATCGCAAAACCATCCAGCTTGCCGTTCAGTTCCGGCAGCACCAGGCCAACCGCAGCAGCCGCACCAGTCTTGGTCGGGATCATCGACTGCGTGGCCGAGCGCGCGCGGCGCAGGTCTTCGTGCATGACGTCGGTCAGCACCTGGTCGTTGGTGTAGGCGTGGATGGTGGTCATCAGGCCGCTTACGACGCCAAGCTTGTCATGCAGCGGCTTGACCAGCGGGGCCAGGCAGTTGGTGGTGCACGAGGCGTTGGAGATGACGG
>AKCV02000025.1 GCA_000272025.2 Imbroritus primus | reverse complement strand
GGATATGCAGCTCGCGCAGCTGCTTCTCGTCCACGGCGCTCGGCGCCTGCGTGAGCAGGCACTGAGCACGCTGCGTCTTGGGGAAGGCGATGACGTCGCGGATCGAGTCGGCGCCCGCCATCATCGTGACGATGCGATCGAGGCCGAAGGCGATGCCGCCGCCCTTACGCGTACTGGATCAGGGTCCAAGTCATTAGCTATCGTTTATATATGGCGGCATGCGGTTGCCTCTTCTGGTTGGATCTGTGGTCGTTCCATCTTAAGGCTTCCAAATATGGCTTTCGGGCAGCTTTTGCTATGCGAGCAGGGGCACCATGGTTCTGCGCATCGAGTTTCTCCATACACGAGCATACCTGTGCCCCCGTGCACACCACAATATTCTCACTTTTACCTTTGTTTACTGGATTTTCATTAGCCTGATGATTAAATATAAAAATATCTTAACAACTGTGAGAAGACATGAAAATCACAAAAAATTTACTGAGTGTGATAGGTCATAATCGAAATTCATCTACGACTGGAGATGTACCAATAAGTGCCCCGCAGGCCAGTGCTCGCGCGACTAAAAATCTTTCCAGCCAGCCACCGTCCAATTTAATATCGCAGCTGCCTGGCGATGTACAGAAGCTTATTTTTCAGAATCTCGACTTTACGTCCCAATATTCCTTAGCAGTCACAGAAAAAGCTCGCTTGAATTTTTTTTCAAATTCTATCGCCCGGGAATTTGATAACATCATGCGGAAGATTTATATCAAGTCCGAGACATTCAAGAGCAGCCGAAAATATTTCCCCGATCACAACAAGATATCTGCGGAATCGGAGCTGTTTGAATGGATTCTCGATGACATAAAAAAATTTGGAATACCATCCAACAAATTGTCGTTTATTGACAAACAACTACTTACGCAATTTTTTCACAAAGAAGTTTTCGACCCGAGCTTTAAAAAGCGAACAATCGCCTCCCAAGAATATTCCGTCAGTATTATCACCCATTCTATTGCACACAATCATTTTTCCATAAAAGCCTCAAATCAGCATTTCTCCGAAGAATCTCGGACTGCAGCCACACAGTTGCTGAGTGAGTTTTCTCGAAAATTTGACGTGGACAACTCGAAGAGCATTACACAAGAAAATGTCTCAAAATTCATAAAATCTCTTATGAGGTCATCTGCCTGGCCGTTATTTATAGCAAAGCTTTCTTCGCAAGATGAGAGGGTCCAGCGCGCCCTGGTTAACTTCCTGGCATGGATCATAGATTTCTCGAGGTCAAATTATCTCACGCATCTGACCAAGCACACGGACCGAAAAACAAAGCTTCAGGTATTAAATATTGTAGAAAAAATGCTCCATGCAGCGGCCCCTTTGGCTGATCGGTTACATCACCACCGTCTTTCCCAGAGCGTGCATGGCAGCAAGTACGGATATGAAACAAGAGGTGTGCATACTTTCCTTCAACGGCGCATTCATACTGAGTTTAAATTGGTGGCCAAAAATTAATCTACTCCTGCAACCATAAGCTGATGATGCCCCGTGTCGCCAAGCGCTTCGGGCGAACAAAAAAAAAGCGGCGTAATGGGTACGCCATGGAACATGGCATCAATGACAAAGGGCGCCACACTGTGGCGCCCTGTTGCGATGCGAATGATCGCTGAATCGGCTTATCCCGCCTTCGGCTCCGCCTGACGCAGACGGATATGCAGCTCGCGCAGCTGCTTTTCATCCACCGCGCTCGGCGCCTGCGTGAGCAGGCACTGAGCACGCTGCGTCTTGGGGAAGGCGATGACGTCGCGGATCGAGTCGGCGCCCGCCATCATCGTGACGATGCGATCGAGGCCAAAGGCGATACCGCCGTGCGGCGGCGCGCCATACTGCAGCGCGTCGAGCAGGAAGCCGAACTTGGCGCGCGCTTCCTCATGGTCGATCTTGAGGGCGCGGAATACCTTGCTCTGCACCTCTTCCTGGAAGATCCGCACGGAGCCGCCGCCGATTTCCCAGCCGTTGAGCACCATATCGTAGGCCTTGGCGATGCACTTGCCCGGGTCGGTCTCGAGGTAGTCGAGATGCTCGTCCTTCGGGCTGGTGAACGGGTGGTGCATGGCGACCCAGCGGGCGTTTTCCTCGTCGTACTCGAACATCGGGAAGTCGACGACCCACAGCGGATGCCACGCATCGACGAACAGGCCGTGTTCCTTGCTGAAGTCGGAGTGGCCGATCTTCAGGCGCAGTGCGCCCATGGCGTCGTTGACGACCTTGGCCTTGTCGGCCCCGAAGAACAGGATGTCGCCATCCTGCGCGCCGCTACGCTTGAGGATCTCGGCGATGGCGTTGTCGTGCAGGTTCTTGACGATCGGCGATTGCAGACCATCGCGGCCCTTGGCGACTTCGTTGACCTTGATCCACGCCAGGCCCTTGGCGCCGTAGATGCTGACGAACTGGGTGTAGCTGTCGATCTCGCTGCGGCTGATCTGCGCGCCTTGCGGCACGCGCAAGGCGACGACGCGACCGCCTTCGTCATTGGCCGGACCGGAGAACACCTTGAAGTCGACGTCCTTCATGGCGTCGGTCAGTTCGGTGAATTCGAGCTTGACGCGCAGGTCGGGCTTGTCCGAACCGAAACGTGCCATGGCTTCGCGGAATTCCATAACCGGGAACTGCTCGGCCAGTTCCACGTTCATGGTGTTCTTGAAGACGGTGCGGATCATGCGCTCGAACAGGTCGCGAATGTCCTGTTCCTTGAGGAACGAGGTCTCGCAATCGATCTGCGTGAATTCGGGCTGGCGGTCAGCGCGCAGGTCTTCGTCGCGGAAGCACTTGGTGATCTGGTAGTAGCGGTCGAAACCGGCCACCATCAGCATCTGTTTGAACAGCTGCGGCGACTGCGGCAGCGCAAAGAACTGCCCCGCATTGACGCGCGACGGCACGAGGTAGTCGCGTGCGCCTTCTGGCGTGCTCTTGGTGAGCATCGGCGTTTCGATGTCGATGAAGCCCTCGGCGTCGAGGAACTTGCGCACTTCCATGGCGACCTTGTAGCGCAGGCGCAGGTTCTGCTGCATCTGCGGACGGCGCAGGTCGAGCACGCGGTGCATCAGGCGCGTGGTTTCGGAGAGATTGTCGTCATCGAGCTGGAACGGCGGGGTCACGGAAGCGTTGAGCACGTTCAGCTCATGGCACAGCACTTCGATCTTGCCGCTGGTCAGGTTAGCGTTGGTGGTGCCTTCCGGGCGCGCACGCACAAGGCCTTTGACCTGGATGCAGAACTCGTTGCGGATGCCTTCGGCGGTCTTGAACATCTCGGCGCGGTCCGGATCGCACACCACCTGGACCAGGCCTTCGCGGTCGCGCAGGTCGATGAAGATCACGCCGCCGTGGTCGCGCCGGCGGTGCACCCAGCCGGTCAGGGCCACTGTCTGGCCCATCAGTTCCTCGGTCACCAGACCGCAGTATTGCGTACGCATCGCCATGACTTTTCCTTAGATTTTCTTTCTGGACCCGGCCTCACTGGCCGCGCCCGCTTGCTTTGAATGAATCCTGCCCGCCGTCCCCGGCATCCGCTCCGGCGGCCTGGGCTGCGGCATGGGTTGCGGTCTCCTGGCCGGCCAGATCGGCCGGCGAGACCACCCCCATCGACACGATGTATTTCAGCGCCGTGTCTACGCTCATGTCCAGTTCGATTGTCTCGGCCCGCGGCATCATCAGGAAGAAGCCGGAGGTCGGGTTGGGCGTGGTCGGCACATACACGCTCACATAGTCGCCCTGCAGATGGTTCTGTACATCACCGCCCGGCCGGCCGGTGAGGAAGGCGATGGTCCACGAACCCTGGCGCGGATACTGCACCAGCAGGGCCTTGCGGAAGGCGTTACCGCTACTCGATAGCAGCGTATCCGAAACCTGCTTGACGCTCGAATAGATCGGGCCGACGACCGGGATGTGGCGCAACAGCGCTTCCCACCACGACACCAGCCGCTGGCCGATGAAGTTGTGGGCCAGCATGCCCACCAGCAGGATGAAGATGAGCGTGAGGATCGCGCCCAGACCGGGAATCGATAGGCCGAACAGCCGCACTGGCTGCCATGCTGCCGGCAGCAGCGCCAGGCTCTGGTCCATCGTGCCGATGATCAGGCTCAACACCCACAGCGTGATGGCGAGCGGCATCAGCACCAGCAGGCCGGTGAGAAACCACGTCTTGAGGGCGTTGGATCGAATCATGTGTCAGCTGTATGCCGTGTGCCGCCGCGTGATGTTCAGCTGCCGCTGGAAGCCGCGCCGCTGGCCGCAGGCGCAGGTGCGCTGGCGCTTTCCTTGGCCGGGCTGGACGCACTGCCCGCTCCGTCGCCGCCAGTACCACCCGTCGTGCCGCCTGCTGGCTGGCTGGCCGGCGCGCTCGCTGCCGCGCCGCTATTGCCACCGCGGAAATCGGTGACGTACCAGCCCGAACCCTTGAGCTGGAAACCGGCAGCCGTCAGCTGTTTCTTGAACGCGCCCGCCGTTCCGCACGACGGACAGTCCGTCAGCTGGGCATCGCTGATCTTCTGCAGAACATCCTTGGCAAAGCCACAGTGGTCGCAACGATAGGCATAAATGGGCATGGAAGCACTCCCAGAATCATCCGCTGCGCCGCCCGTTCCCGAACAGAACCCGCTGACGGCGCAAAGCCTTGAATTATAAACCTTCTTGTGCCCTGCGGCGTGTTTTGTGCCGCGCAGCACGCGGGCGGCCTGACGCAGGCCGATCGGGGGCAACAGACGTATCGGCAGGGACGCCCCACCGGAGCCCGGGACCCACTCCGCTGCGGGTTGCCGGTGTACGCCACCGCAGGTGGCGAACCGGCTCAGGACAGGTGTACCTGCTTGATCTGCGTGCGATTGGGAATCCACTGCGGCAGCAGCGAGCCAAGCAACATGCCGCCAAGGCTGAACAGCAAGCCGGCCAGTTGTGGCGGGACGACAGCGTCGGCGAACAGGACCTCGGCCGTCAGCCACGACGTCAGGCCCAGTCCAATGGACAGCAGGCCACCCTGGCGGGTCGCGTGTTTCCAGAACAAGCCGAAGGCCAGCGGCACGAAGGCACCGACCAGCGTGACTTTATAGGCACTTTCCACCATATGGAAGATCGACAGCTCGGAGTTCAACGCAAAGACGGTCACCAGCACCGTCATGGACAGCACCACAAAGCGCATCAGCTTGAGGAAGCGAGCGTCATCGAGCTTCGGCATCATCGGACGGAGGATATTCTCCGCGAAGGTGACGGACGGCGCGAGCAACGTCGCACTGGCGCAGCTCTTGATGGCTGACAGCAGTGCGCCGAAGAACATGATCTGCGCAAACAGCGGCGCATGCTGGAGAACCAGCTGCGGCAGGATGAGCTGCGAATCGGTGTCCTTGTACCTGGCTACCAGTGCGGGATCGATCAGCGTGGCCGAATAGGCCAGGTACATCGGGACGAAGGCAAACATGAAGTACAGCACGCCGCCGGCCACGCTGGCCCAGCCGGCGATCTGTTCAGTACGCGAAGACGAAACGCGCTGGAACACGTCCTGCTGCGGAATCGAACCCAGCATCATGGTGCACAACGCGGCGACAAAGCCAATGATCTTGACCCAGTCGAAGCCGGGCCAGAATTCAAACTTGCCAGCGGCGGCGGCATGCGCCACGACCGTCGACACGCCACCAACCTGGTCGCCCAGCGTATGGCCGATATACAGCAGGCCGCAGACAATGACGATCATCTGGATGAAGTCCGTGATGGCCACCGACCACATGCCGCCATACAGGGTATAGATCAGCACACTGGTCGCACCGAGGATCATCCCGGCCTCCTGCGTGATCGCACCATCCGAAAGTACGAAGAACACCAGCCCGAGCGCCTTGATCTGCGCAGCCACCCAGCCCAGGTACGAAACCACGATGCACAGCGAGATCAGCATCTCGGCCTCGCGCCCGTATTTGTTGTGATAGTAATCGCCGATGGTCAGCAGATTCATGCGGTACAGCGGACGCGCAAAGAACAGGCCCACCAGGATCAGGCACAGCGAGGAGCCGAAGGGATCGGCCACGATGCCCTTCAGGCCTTCGTCCAGGAACACCGCCGGAACACCGAGCACGGTCTCCGATCCGAACCATGTGGCAAATACCGTGGCGGTCACGATATGAAATGGCAGGCTGCGGCCCGCCAGCGCAAAGTCTGCACTCGTCTTGACGCGCATTGCCGCCCACAGGCCGATACCGATGGAAATGATCCAGTAAGTGATGACAAACCCGAGGAGCATGTGGCTGCCCTTGTGATGTTCGAGAATCGTTCGGAAAGTCCGGCGGCGCCGGGGTGGAAAACAGGCGGAACGGAGCCGCCCCGATCTGCCAAATGGCGCGATTATAACGACAGGCAGACGGTGCCCGGCAATTTCCCTGCGCCTGGTGCTGCCCGGGCGATGGGCCGGGCGCATGCCCCCCGCCCGGCGGGCGCGATTTCACTGGATCAGTAGTAGATCCATCCCAGCAGATGGGTCAGGATCATGCCGGCCGCGAGACCGCCCATGAACATCAGCGCGGTGCTCAACATACGGTTGGTACGGCGCTGCTCCTGCAGCATGGCTGCCAGCAACCGGGGCTCGGCGCCGTCGTCGCGCGACTGGCGCAGTTCGAGCGCCTGATGCACGAGACGCGGAAAATCCGGGAACATCTTGGCCCACTGCGGCGCCTCGACCTTCAGCCGTTCGACGAAGCCACGCCAGCCCACCTGCTCGTACATCCAGCGTTCGAGGTAAGGCTTGGCAGTCTTCCAGAGATCGAGGTCCGGATCGAGCTGGCGGCCCAGGCCTTCCACGTTGAGCAGGGTCTTTTGCAGCAACACGAGCTGCGGCTGGATTTCCACGTTGAAGCGGCGCGAGGTCTGGAACAATCGCATCAACACGATGCCCAGCGAAATCTCGCGCAGCGGCCTGTCGAAGAACGGTTCGCAGCAGGCGCGGATCGCACCTTCGAGTTCCTCGACGCGAGTCTGTTGCGGCACCCAGCCCGACTCTACGTGCAGCACCGCCACGCGATGGTAATCGCGCCGGAAGAAGGCGATGAAGTTCTGCGCCAGGTAGTTTTTATCAAACTCGGAGAGTGCGCCAACGATGCCAAAGTCGAGGGCAATATAGCGGCCGAAGGTTTCCGGCGCGACGCTCACCAGGATGTTGCCGGGGTGCATGTCGGCGTGGAAAAAACCATCGCGGAACACCTGGGTAAAAAAGATGGTGACGCCTGCCGTCGCCAGTTCGTGGAGGTCAACACCGGCGCGACGCAGTTCGTCGATGCGCGAGATGGGAATGCCGTGCATGCGCTCCATCACGAACACCTCGCTGGCGCACCAGTCCCAGTACACCTCGGGCACCAGCAGCAGCTCGCTGTCGGCAAAGTTGCGGCGCAGCTGGCTGGCGTTGGCAGCCTCGCGCATCAGGTCGAGTTCGTCATGCAGATACTTGTCGAACTCGGCCACCACTTCGCGCGGCTTGAGGCGCTTGCCGTCAGCCCAGAGCTTTTCGATCCATCCCGCCACATCGCGCATCAGCGCCAGGTCGCTGTCGATCACCGGCAACATGCCGGGGCGCAGCACCTTCACCGCGACTTCCTTGCCATGGTGCGGACCGCCACGCAACGTCGCGAAGTGGACCTGCGCCACGGAGGCGCTGGCGACCGGCACCTGCTCGAAGGTTTCGAACAGGTCCATCAGCGGCCGTCCCAGCGAACGTTCGATGATGCGCACGGCCACGGCGGAATCGAACGGCGGCACACGGTCCTGCAGCTTGGCGAGTTCGTCGGCGATATCCGCCGGCATCAGGTCGCGCCTGGTCGACAGGACCTGCCCGAATTTCACGAAGATCGGACCGAGGCGCTCCAGCGCCAGGCGCAGGCGCTCCCCGCGCGGCTGGTCAAGCTTGCGCCCGAAGGACAGCACACGCAGCAGGAACTGCATGCGGCGGCTCTTGAAGCCGGAGAGCGCAAGCTGGTCGAGCCCGTAATAGAGCACGACGAACAGGATCTTGCCGAGACGCAGAAAACGGGTCATGCCGATCCACTCTGAGAAGAAATTGGGGAACGTCCAGCCGGTCCGGTCCGCTCGAGGCGCTCCAGCCGTTTTTCGAAACGCGCGAGCGCATTGCGCAAGTCGGTCACATCGCTGCTCAGCCGCTCCAGTTCCGCCGGGCGTACCAGCGTTGGGCGTTCATCGGTGAGGTATTCGACGACGCTGTCACGCAGGCCACGCAGTGTCTGCAAGGCATGTCCATGCAGGCGCACCGCACCTGACACCATGCGCTGCGCGGCGACATCGCCAACCACGCGCGACAGATCCTCGGCCACTTCCCAGCGCAGATGCCGCACCAGTTGCGACACCGTATTGGCCAGCTCGGCATCGCCTTCCAGCCGCACGTGCTTCATCACGCCAGCCTGACCGGCGTTGGCGTAGTCCGCCGCCATGGCTGGCATGGCGGACAGCGGCACGGCCACGGTCACTGCTGCCTCGGCATCCGGCGGCGCCCGCGACACCTGGCCGTCCGGCATGATCAGCAGATTGATCTGCAACGGCGCCAGATCGAAGCGTACAGTGCGGCCGGCAAAACCGCGCAGGCTGTTGGCGGCCCACGGCTCCTGCGACAGCAGGTGGTTCAGCGCGGCCGCGAGCAACCCGCCCGCCCGTGCGTCCAGTCCCGCACCGGATGCGGCCGCTGGATCAGGAGCGCTCGAAGCAGCAGAAGAGGCGGAAGCAAACGCGGTCATCTCGGCACAATCTCGGCACACATGGGCAAAATACGCAACTTCCACGGAAGCGACGGACGGATCCGGCGCCCTCCATGGCCCAACAAAAAAAGGCCCGCACTTCTGCGGGCCTCCATTCTAAAGCCATTACCAGGTCACGAACGCATCACGTTGTTCCGATGCGTCCGCGCCCGGGCGGCAATCAGTTCACTTGCTGGATCCCGGCCAGCACCCAGCCGCCTTCGCCCTGGGCCGGCTTGCTCAGGTTCCACACCTCATTGAACGGCTCGGCGGCTGCGCCAGTGTTCTCGCGAATCATGCCCGAGAAGCGCACGCTGGCCAGATAGGCGTCAGCCTGGTTCTCGATGCCCAGCAGCTCTGCATCGAGCGTCACCACGTCGGTCTGGTTGGTGGTCTGACCGCGCTCGGCCAGATCCATCTTGATCTCGGCGAACATTTCCGGGGTGGTGAATTCGCGGATGTCATTCAGGTTGCCGGCGTCCCAGCTGGCCTGCAGACGGACGAAATACACCTTGGCATTGCGCAGGAAGGCATCGGTATCAAAGTCAGCCGGTACGCCCCAGGCCTGTTGTGCAGCCGGAGCGGCCGTCGCAACGGTTGCGGACGGCTGGAAGGCAGCCGGCTGCTGCGGACGCTGGTCGGCAAACGGGTTGGACTGTGGCTCAGCCTGGCGCGCCATGCCGGCGTAGGCCGGTTCCTGGCGACGGGCATTGGCACCACTGCCGCCACGCAGCTTGCGGATCAGCCAGATCACCGCAAAGGCGATCAGCGCAATGATGATGGCATTGGCCAGGAATTGCGCGGCCGCACCGGCCAGGCCGAACTGCGACAGCAACCATGCGATACCGAGGCCGGCGGCCAGGCCGCCGAGGATCCCGCCCATGCCGCCCATGAAACCGCGGCGCTGCGTGGCAGCGGCCGTGCCGGCGGCGCCCGCGGTCGGCGCGGCGGCCTGCTGCGTACCTTGCTGGGTCTGCTGCGTCTGGGTCGGCGCCTGCTGGCGCTGCTGCTGTTGCTGGGTCACGCTCGACGACTGCTTGCCCATGCTGCGCGAACCGCCCATGCGCTTGGCATCGGCCTCAAACGCCATACCCAGCGCCAGTGCGCCAATCATCGACCCGACCAGGAATTTCCCACGCAAAAATGAAAACATGTACGTTGCTCCAGTGTTTTAGTATTTCCTGCCGGTATGCAAGGCAACGACGCCTGCCGACAAGTTGAAGTATTCGACAGACTCGAGTCCCGCCTGTTCCATCATTTTTGCAAGTTCCTGCTGACCGGGGTGCATGCGAATCGACTCGGCCAGGTAGCGGTAGCTGTCGGCATCGCCAGCCACCTTGCTGCCCAGCCACGGCAAGACCTTGAAGGAATACACGTCGTAGGCCTTCTCCAGTGGTTTCCACACCTTGGAGAACTCCAGCACCATGACCTTGCCGCCCGGCTTGACCACGCGGTGCATTTCCTTGAGTGCGGCGTCCTTGTGCGTCATGTTGCGCAGGCCGAAGGCCACCGTCACCACGTCGAAATGGTTGTCGGGAAATGGAATGTGCTCGGCATCGCACAGGCACACCGGGGTCAGCACGCCTTTGTTCAGCAGCCGATCGCGGCCAACGCGCAGCATCGATTCGTTGATGTCCGTCAGCCAGACCTCGCCCGTGGGGCCGGCCTGCCGCGCGAACGCCTTGGCCAGGTCGCCCGTGCCACCGGCGATGTCGAGCACCTTGAAACCGGGCCGGATGCCGGCCTGGGCGATGGTGAAGGTCTTCCACAGGCGGTGCAGGCCGGCCGACATCAGATCGTTCATGACGTCGTAGTTGCTGGCCACCGAATGGAACACGCCGGCGACCTTGCCGGCCTTGTCTTTTTCCTCGACCTTCTCGAAGCCGAAATGGGTTTCGCTCATGCCACGCCTCGTTCAGTGGTGACCGCAGCCACCATGCGCGGCGCCAGCCGCCGCCATCGGCGTGTCACGGTCGACGCCGGCCTCGGCCAGCCGGTCGAGGTAGGCCTGCCACAGCGTGTCCTGCTCCGCGCCGAGGCGATAGAGGTAATCCCACGAATAAATGCCGGATTCGTGCCCATCCGAGAACACCGGCTGGATCGCGTAGTTGCCCACCGGCTGCACCTGCGTGATGGTCACGTCGCGCTTGCCCGTCTGCAGGACTTCCTGCCCGGGGCCATGGCCCATCACTTCCGCCGAGGGGGAGTAGACCCGCAGCAATTCGAACGGCAGCCGCCACTGCGCGCCATCGTCAAAGCCGATTTCGAGCACGCGCGACTGGGAATGCACGGTGATCGACACCGGCCGGGGGAGATTTTTTTCGAGTCCTGCCATCAGATTGGATCCCTGCTCATGATTCTTGCGCCGGCGTCACCGCATCTGTTGCCCTGCTCCGTCCTACCCTTCCGGGCCCGGATCGGCTGCGGGATTCGCTGCAATAACGCTTGCCTGAACCCTGTAGCTTACCGCACCCACCCCGCCTTGTCCGGTTTTTCCGGCCGTGCCGGCCGGCACAACCGGGCGGTACAGCAGGCGGTGCGTATGGAAACGCGCCACCGTGCTGCGGTGGGCAATGCTGACCAGCGCCACGCCAGGCAACCGCTCCAGCACCAGTGTGTACATCGCGGCCTCGGTCTCCTCGTCGAGTGCGCTCGTGGCCTCGTCGAGGAACAGATAAGCGGGCTCTTGCAGCACGGCGCGTGCAAAGGCGATGCGCTGCTGTTCACCGGGCGAGAGGCGCAACGACCAGTTGTCGAAGGTATCGAGCACGTCGGCCAGATGCGCCAGGCGACAGGCGGTGAGCACCTCTTCGAGCCGTGCACGCGGATGCGCGGCCGCGCCATCGGGATAGCACAGCACCTCCGCCAGTGTGCCGACCGGCAGGTAACTGCGCTGCGGCAGGAACATCGGCCGCGTCGCGTCGGGCACGGTGATGTCGCCGGCGCCGTAAGGCCAGATGCCTGCCATGGCGCGGAACAGCACGCTCTTACCGCACCCCGACGGTCCGCTCACGAACCAGCGCTCGCCCGGCGCGATGCGCAGATCGAATGGCTCGGTCAGCGGCTGATCGAGCGGACGGCCCGGCACGTTGAGCGCCAGGCCATGTGCGGCGATCTCCGGCGCGGACGTGGACCGGACGGCAATCTGGTGCACTCCGTCGCGCTGCGCGGCATCGCGCTCGGCCGATTCCATCGCATGGCGGAATTCGATCAGACGGTTGGCTGCTGCCTTCCATCCCACCAGTTCGCCATAGCTATCGACGAACCAGGAGAGCGCGCCCTGCACCTGCCCGAACGCCGACGAGACCTGCATCAGGCCACCCAGCGTCATCTGCCCGCTGAAGTAGCGCGGCGCGGCCACCAGGATCGGAAAGATGATGGCAAATTGCCCATACCCCGAGCGCACGAATGTCAAGCGTCGCGTGTAATCCATTAATTGCGCCCAGTTGGCGCGGATGCGGCCGAAACGCCCGGTCAACGCCGCCTGCTCGACTGGCTCGCCACGGTACAGTGCGACCGGCTCGGCATTCTCGCGCAGGCGCACGAGCATGAAACGGAAATCCGCCTCGTAACGCTCCTGCTGGAAGTTGAGACCAATCAACGGACGACCGACAAAGTGCATGATGAGCGAGCCGATTACCGCGTAGGCCACCGCGAACCACACCATATAGCCGGGGATCGTGATCTCCGTGCCGAACAGCGCAAACGACACCGGACCCGATACCACCCACAGCAGTCCCACGAAGGACAGCAGCGTCACCACGGAACTGAGCAGGCCGAGCCCGAGCGACAATGCGCTGTCGGTAAACACGCGCAGGTCGTCGGCGATGCGTTGGTCGGGGTTATCGGTGGCACGCGTCTGCTCGATCCTGTAGAACGCCTGATGCGCCATCCAGCGGTCGAGGAACTGCTCCGTCATCCACGTGCGCCAGCGCATCTGCAGCATCATCGTGTAGTACAGCTTGAAGATCGAGGCAATGATGATGGCCGCGGCGATCCAGCAGAAGCGCCACAGCTGTGTGCGGAATTCGGCGAAGTCGCGTTGCTCCAGCGCGTTGTAGAACAGCCGGTTCCAGTCGGTGAACACCACGTTCAGATACACCAGTCCCAGGCTCAGCGCCACGATCACCAGCAGCAGCCCCCAGCCGCCCTTGCTGGCCGACGACACCCAGTACGGCTTGAGCAAGGCCCATGTTTCGCGAGGCCGCAACCGGCTGATGGTGGCGAGCTCGGAAGCCGGCGTCACCGGCAGCGGTACGGGCGGTTCAAGCGTGGGGGCAGCGGAACGCGAGGACATGGCGGGCACCGGAGAATCACGATGGACGCAACGATATCACCATCGCGTGTGGCTGATGCAACACATCACGCATGAATCCGCTTTTCGGACACCGAAGTCATCTGTTAATATGCGAATAGTTCTCATTACCAATCTCATTCCACTCTGGCGGCACGGGTGCCCGCCAACGGCCATGACTCCGCAGATCCTTACCGACGGCGCGTTCCGCGCCTTCTACCGCGAACACAATCCCTGGCTGCAAGGCTGGTTGCGGCGTCGCCTCGGCTGCACGGAACAGGCGGCGGATCTCGCCCAAGATACGTATCTGCAATACCTGACCTCGCAGCCCACAGAACCGATCATCGAACCGCGCGCCTACCTCACCACCCTCGCCAAGCGCGTGCTGTTCAATTTCTGGCGGCGGCGCGACCTGGAGCACAGCTATCTCGAAGCGCTGTCGGCATCGCCTGCGCAATACGTCCCATCGGAGGAGGAGCGGGCGCTGATCATCGACACGCTGACCACCATCGACCACGCCCTGCGCGGTGTTCCGCCGCTGGCGCGGCAGGCATTCCTGCTCAGCCAGCTCTATGAAATGCCGTACCACGCGATTGCCGACCAACTGGGCATTTCCGTGATGACCGTGCGCCGCTACATGAAACAGGCGCTCACGGCCTGCTGCCTCGCCATCCACTGAACATGGACAGCGCGTCCGCCGCAGCCGGTGCACCCGCCTCGCCGGCCGAACGTGCCCAGGAGGAAGCCATCGACTGGATGGTGTTGCTGCGCTCGGGCGACGTCAGCGCCGACGAACATGCGGACTTCGAGCAATGGCTCGCGGCAAACGCCGAACATCGCACAGCCTGGGCCCATGTTTCCGGCCGGCTCGACGACACTTTCCAACCGCTGCGCAGCAACGAGGCACAGGCCGGCGCCGCGCATCACGCCCTGCTGCAGCCCGGAGCAAAACGCCCCCCGGCCCGGCGGCGCGGCCGCACCGGCCTGCTGGCCATCACCACCCTGCTGTGCAGCGCATGGCTGGCCGAGCAATACACCCCGCTGCTCGAACTGACCGCCGACCTGCATACCGCCACTGGAGAGGAACGCGTCTTTGCCCTGCCCGACGGCAGCACCGTGACCCTGGGCGCGCGCTCCGCCGCCGACATCGTCTTCGACGGCCATGAGCGGCGCGTGCGCCTGCGGGCCGGCGAGCTGATCGCCACGGTCGCACCCGACACCGCGCATCCCTTCGTCGTGGAAACCCATGAAGGCCAGGTGCGCGTGCGCGGCACTGGCGTGGTCGTGCGGCAGGAGGCGCAGCGCAGTTTCGCGCAGGCGCTCGACGAAGATGCCACCGTCACCACGCGCCAGGGCGAACGCGCCATCCTCCACCAGGGCGAGGCCATCTACTTCGAACAGTTGCACGTTGCCCAGCCACGGCCGCGCCCCGCCGAACCCAAACGGCCCAGCAGCCCCCTGCCGGTCAAAAACTTCTCATGAGGTGAACACTTTTCGCGAGCTCATTGCACAAGCTATCCGAAGCCCTTTCGAAAAAGAACCAAGGATTAGCTCATGTCTCGTCGAAACACGCCGCGCGGGGGCGCGGCCTTCAAAGTGCAACCGACCCTGTTCGCCGCCGCCGCGGCACTGGTCTTCGGCGCCGCCCACGCGCAGACTGCTGCCCCCGCTCAGGCAGCAGGCAGCCAGGCCGCCACAACCCTGCCGGAAGTGCAAGTCCGCGCCCCTGGTGACACTCCCTACCAGACCCCGCGCGCCTCTTCGCCCAAATTCACGGCACCGCTGCTCGACACGCCCAAGACCGTCACGGTGATCCCGCAGGAAATCATCGAAGAGCGTGGCGCTGCCTCGCTCACCGATATCCTGCGCACCGTCCCGGGTGTCACATTGGGTTCAGGCGAAGGTGGTACGCCGGTCGGTGACCGGCCGTTCATCCGCGGCTATGAAGCCAGTACCGACATCATGATCGACGGCATGCGGGATGTGGGTCGGTTCACCCATGAGGCATTCAACCTCGAGTCCGTGGAAATCGTCAAAGGCCCGGGCTCGGCTTACAGTGGGCGCGGCGCCACGGGCGGCTCCATCAACCTGGTGACCAAGACACCGAAAGCCGAGACCTTCGCCGCCGGTTCCGTCGGCGTGGGCACCGACAATGCCTTCCGCACCACCGTCGATGGCAACTGGGCCGGCGAGAACGCCGCCTTCCGCCTGAACGCCATGGCCCACAAGGCCGATGTCGCCGGTCGCAATGGTCCCGATGTCGAACGCTGGGGCATCGCGCCATCACTGACGCTCGGCCTGAACGGGCCGACGCGCGCCACGCTCAGCTACTACGCGCTGCGCTCCGACGAAACACCGGATCTCGGCCATCCATTCGATACGATCAACAACACCGGCCGGCCGGTCGTGGTGAACGGCGAGAATTTCTACGGCTCGACCACGCGGGACTTCCGCAAGAATGAGGCCGACCTCGCCACCGTCGAAATCGAGCACAGCTTCAGCCAGGGCCTGAAACTGCGCAACATCACGCGCTACGGTTCAACGCTGAACCAGTACGTGATGACACGCCCGACCATCCACGTGCCGACCGGCATGGTGAACCGCGATGCCCGCACCCGCAACTCGGTGACCACCTCGCTGATCAACCAGACAGACCTGAGCGGCAGCTTCACCACCGGCACGATCCGCCATAGCTTTGCCGCCGGCGTCGAATTCAGCCGCGAGGAGATCAAGACCGGCACGGCGGCCGCTGGCGCGATTCCACGCGTCGACCTGCAGAACCCGGATCCGAACGGCCCATACACCGGCGTCACCAGTTTCGGCCCGCGCAACACGCTGGCCAACCGCACCAAGACGCGCGCCCTCTATGCCACCGACACCATGCACCTGTCGGACAAGTGGGATGTTAATGTCGGCCTGCGCCTCGATGACTACAACGTCACCAACGGTACGCTCACCAACGACTCGACCATCTTCAACTACCAGGCCGGCGTGGTCTACAAACCCGCGCCGAACGGCAGCGTCTACCTGACCTACAGCACCTCCTCCAACCCGTCGGGCGAAACGCTCGGCCAGTCGGGCGGCGCGGATGGCGCAGCCGGCGGTGGCCTGTCGGCAGGCAACGCCAACCTCGATCCGGAACGCAACCGCAGCATCGAACTCGGTACCAAGTGGGATGTGCTCGACGAACAGCTCTCGCTGACTGCCGCCGTGTTCCGCACCGAGAAGAAAAACCAGCGCGCCGAAAACGCACTCGGCGACATCGAACTGATTGGCAAGAGCCGCGCCACCGGCATCGAACTCGGCTTCTCCGGGCAGGTGACGCCGCAGTGGGGCGTGTTTGGCGGCTATACCTACCTGAACCCGAAACTGCTGGCCGACGGCGCGGGCGGCAATGCCGGCAAGCAGCTCAAGTATGTCGCCAAGCAAAGCTTCAGCCTGTGGACCACGTACAAGATCACGCCAGCCTTTACCATTGGCGGCGGCGCGTTCTACATGTCCAACCGCTTCGCCAACGATGCCAACACGCTGGTGCTGCCGTCGTACTGGCGCTTCGATGCGATGGCCAGCTATCGCTTCAACAAGCATTTCGATGTGCGCCTGAACGTCAACAACCTGGCCGACAAGACCATCTACGACGGCTCGCACGTCGGCCTGTTCGCCAACGTCGCACCGGGACGCTCGGCCATGCTGACGGCCAACTGGAAGTTCTGATCCGGCTGGATCGACAGGCAAGAAACCGGGCTGCGACCCGGTTTTTTTTTGCCCGCACCATCTACCACCACTCCTGTCCGGCTTTTGCGATTGGATCGATATTCCGGACAATCCATCCAGGAGAAGCCGGTTTATCCATGCGGCCGGTCCGCCTATGCTCAGGCATCGACACTCGCACAGGAGAGGCACCATGGCAGACCATTCCATCCGCGGCAAGACCGCTCTCATCGCCGGCGGCGCCAAGAATCTCGGAGGACTGATCGCACGCGACCTGGCCGAACAGGGCGCCAAGGCCGTCGTCATCCATTACAACAGCGCCGCCAGCCAGGCCGATGCCGACAAGACGGTAGCGGCCATTGAGCGGGCCGGCGCCCGGGCCGTGGCGCTGCAGGCCGACCTGACCAGCGCCGCCGCCATGGAGAAACTCTTTACCGACGCCACGGCAGCCGTCGGCCGGCCCGACATTGCCATCAACACCGTCGGCAAGGTGCTCAAGAAACCGTTCGTGGACATTACCGAAGCCGAATACGACGAGATGAGCGCGGTCAATGCCAAGTCGGCGTTCTTCTTCCTGCGCGAAGCGGGCAAGCATGTGAACGACAACGGCAAGATTTGTACGCTGGTGACTTCGCTGCTGGGTGCGTTCACGCCGTTCTACGCGTCGTATGCCGGCACCAAGGCGCCGGTGGAACACTTCACGCGTGCAGCGGCCAAGGAATTCGGCGCGCGCGGCATCTCCGTGACCGCCGTCGGCCCCGGCCCGATGGATACGCCGTTCTTTTATCCGGCCGAGGGCGCAGATGCCGTGGCTTATCACAAGACTGCCGCAGCCCTGTCGCCATTCAGCAAGACAGGCCTGACGGATATCGAAGATGTGGTGCCCTTCATCCGCCATCTGGTCAGCGACGGCTGGTGGATCACCGGCCAGACGATCCTGATCAACGGCGGCTACACCACGAAGTGAGTATGCACGTTGTCGATCGCTTCCGGGCCGGCCTTGTTGCCGGCCCGCCCGCCAGCGACCAAACGGCTGCGGATGTCGTGGGTTGGTGGCACGCCGTCCGCGCCGACTGGTTCAGCCAGCGGCCGCAATTCGACCTGTGGTTTCGCGCGCGTTATCTGGATATGCACGGCGCAGCTGCCGCCGGCAGGCTCGATGCTTGGGCCGATACGGCAGAAGGCGCGCTCGCGCTGTTGATCCTGCTGGACCAATTTCCGCGCAATGCCTTCCGGCACACCGCCAGCATGTATGCCACCGACGCACAGGCCCGGCAGATTGCCGGGCAGGCCATCGAGATGGAATTCGATCTGCAGGTCGAGCCGGAATTGCGGCTATTCTTCTACCTGCCGTTTGCACATTCGGAGAACATGGCCGACCAGCAGCTGTCCGTGGCACTGAACCGCCGCCTGGGCCGTCCATGGCTCGACCATGCACAAGCGCATGCAGCCATTATCAAACGTTTCGGCCGCTTTCCGCATCGCAATGCGCTGCTGGGACGCAGCATGACGGCACAGGAGCAGGCCTTTCTGGACCAGGGCGGATTCGCGGGCTGACCAGGAGCGCCTCAACACAATCAGCAGGTCCGGCAGGCAGGCCCCGCACATGGATAGACTCGACCAGTACCGCGTGTTCGCCCAGGTGGCGGACATGGGCAGCTTCATCCGGGCCGCACAGGCCCTCGACGTCCCTCGGGCGTCAGTATCCGCCGCCGTCCAGCAGATGGAGACACGGCTCGGCGTGCGGCTGCTGCACCGGACCACGCGGCGCGTGCGGCTGACCGCCGATGGTGAGCAGTTACTGGCACGCGTGCGGCCGTTTCTGGCCGAGGCCGAAGACATCGACCATCTGTTCCAGGCCAGCCAGCACCAGGTATCCGGTCGGCTCAGCATCGATGTCCCCAGCCGCATCGCCCGCCGCCTGATCGCCCCCGCCCTGCCCGGACTGCTGCAGCGCCATCCGCGGCTGCAGTTGGCGCTCGGGTCGACCGACCGCGCCATCGATCTCGTGGGCGAAGGCGTGGACTGTGCGGTACGCATCGGCGCGCTGCACGAGAGCAGCCTGGTCGTGCGGCCGCTCGGCCAGATCGCCTTGATCAACTGCGCGAGCCCAGCCTATCTGCGCGCGCACGGCAAGCCGGCACATCCCCGCGACCTCGCGGACGTGCACTGGGCAGTGGGTTACGCGTCGCCCAGAACCGGGCGCGAAGTGCCCTGGGAATATAGCGTGACTGCCAGCGGCAGCCCTGACGGCAAAACGCACACACTCGGCATGCCAAGCCGGGTCATTGCCAACAATGCCGAAAGCTATATTGCCTGCTGCATCGCCGGACTGGGGCTGATCCAGATCCCGCGCTACGATGTCGCGCACCTGCTGGAAGCCGGGCAACTGGTGGAAGTCATGCCCGCGTACCGCGCCGCGCCCATGCCGGTATCGATCGTCTACCCGCATCGGCGCCAACGCTCGCGGCGACTGGCCATTTTCGTGGATTGGTTTGAAACGCTGATGCGCCCGCATCTGGAAGCCTGAAGGCAGGCGCGGGGCACATTGGGAAACATCGGGAAGCACCGGGGCGCCAGGCGCGCCCCCGGGCATCCTCGACTCAGAGCGCGGCCAGCCGCTCCTGCAGTAGCGCGGTGAGCTGCGGCAGCTGGGCCCGGCGCGCCGCCTGCAGGCCGATGTCGGCATTGCGGCGCGGGGTCTTGCCCCACGGCGGATCGGGGAAGTAGCTGTCCCATGGATCGCGCGGAATCACGTGCCAGTGGATATGCGGCACCAGGTTGCCGAGCGAGGCGATATTCACCTTCTGCGGCTGCAGCACCTCGCGGATCGCGCGTTCCACCGTGACCACCACGCGCATCAGCCAGTCGCGATCCTCATCGGAGAGGTCGCCGATCTCCGCCACATGGTCGTTCCACACCACGCGGCAGAACCCGGGGAAATGCTCCTCCTCGACCAGGATCACGCGCGCCAGCGGATGGCGCCAGATTACCTCGCCGCCATCCTGTTCGCACAGCTCGCAGCCTTTCACGACTGTCGGTTCGTTGATGACTTTCGGTTCGTTCATACCAGCACCCGTTCAATACCACCGTTGTTGGCCTTGTTCACGAAGTCGACCAGCCAGTTCTCGCCCAGCACGTGGCGTGCCATTTCGACCACGATGTAGTCGGCCGTGGTGCCGCTATCGTCGTCGTAGCGCGACAGGCCTTGCAGGCACGACGGGCAGCTGGTGAGGATCTTCACCTCGCCCTTGAATGCATCGGCGTCGCGCAGCTTGTCCGCGCCCTTGCGCATTTCCTCTTCCTTGCGGAAGCGCACCTGCGTCGACACGTCGGGACGCGTCACCGCGAGCGTGCCCGATTCGCCGCAGCAGCGGTCGTTCTTCTCGATCGCACCGGCGCTGCCGTTCTGCGCTCCCATCAGCGCGTTCACCGTCTTGAGCGGATCCTGCAGCTTCATCGGCGTGTGGCACGGGTCGTGGTACATGTAGCGCGTGCCCGTCACGCCATCAAGCTTCAAACCCTTCTCGAGCAGGAACTCGTGGATGTCGATGATGCGGCAGCCAGGGAAGATCTTGTCGAACTGGTACCCGGCGAGCTGGTCGTAGCAGGTGCCGCACGACACCACCACGGTCTTGATGTCGAGATAGTTCAGCGTGGTCGCCACGCGGTGGAAGAGCACCCGGTTATCGGTGATCATCTTCTCCGCCTTGTCGAAGTCACCGCTGCCGCGCTGCGGATAGCCGCAGCACAGGTAGCCCGGCGGCATCACGGTCTGCACGCCGGCGTGCCACAGCATCGCCTGCGTGGCGAGCCCTACCTGGCTGAAGAGGCGCTCCGAACCACAGCCCGGGAAGTAGAACACCGCCTCCGTATCCGCCGTGGTGGTCTGCGGATTGCGGATGATCGGCACGATCTCGTTGTCCTCGATGTCGAGCAGCGCGCGAGCCGATTTCTTCGGCAGGTTGCCCGGCATCTTCTTGTTGACGAAGTGGATCACCTGCTCGCGGACCGGCGGCTTGCCGACCGTGGCGGGTGGATGCGCCGTCTGCTTCTTCGCCAGCTTCTTCATGAAGTCATGAGCGATACGTTGCGCCTTGTAGCCCCACTCGATCATCACCTTGCGGGTGAAGTTGATGGTCTGCGGATTGGTCGCATTCAGGAAGAACATCGACGCCGCCGTGCCGGGGTTGAACTTGCGCTGGCCCATCTTGCGCAACAGGTTGCGCATGTTCATGGTGACATCGCCGAAGTCGATTTTCACCGGGCACGGCGTCACGCACTTGTGGCACACCGTGCAGTGGCCGGCCACGTCCGAGAACTCGTCCCAGTGTTTGATCGACACGCCGCGGCGCGTCTGCTCTTCGTACAGGAAGGCCTCGATCAGCAGCGAGGTCGCCAGGATCTTGTTGCGCGGGCTGTACAGCAAGTTGGCGCGCGGCACGTGCGTGGCGCACACCGGCTTGCACTTGCCGCAGCGCAGGCAGTCCTTGATGCTGTCCGAAATCGCGCCGATGTCGCTCTGCTGCATGATGATCGACTCGTGCCCCATCAGCCCGAACGACGGCGTATAGGCATTGCGCAGGTCAGCGGCGATCCCGCCGTCGCGCAGCAGCTTGCCCTTGTTGAAGCGGCCGTGCGGATCGACGCGCTGCTTGTAGTCGCGGAAATCACCGATCTCCTGATCGGTCAGGTATTCCAGCTTGGTGATGCCGATGCCATGCTCGCCCGAGATCACGCCGTCCAGCGAACGTGCCAGCGCCATGATGCGGTCCACCGCCTTGTGGGCATCCTGCAGCATCTCGTAGTCGTCCGAGTTCACCGGAATGTTGGTGTGCACGTTGCCGTCGCCGGCGTGCATGTGCAGCGCCACGAACACGCGGCCGCGCAACACGTCCTTGTGGATCGCCTGCGCCGCATCGAGGATTGGCTTGAACTCGCCGCCGTTGAAGATCTTGCGCAGCTCGGCGCGCAGCTCGTTCTTCCACGACACGCGGATGGTGCGGTCTTGCAGCAGGTGGAACAGCGTGGTCTCCGGCTGCTCCAGCTGGCGCTGCTCGAAGGTCTGGCCCAGCAGGCCCAAGCCGTGGCCGACCAGCGCGGCACGCGCCTGCACCAGCGGCGTATCGAGATGGCCCTGCAGATACTGCCAGCGGCCGCGCACCGCCTGGACCAGCGCCAGCGCCTGCTGCACACGGTCTTCCAGCAGTTCGGCGCTGGGGATCTCATTGGCGTCGTCGCTGCGGCCCAGCGGCAGGTCGCCCTTGGCAAAGAAAGCCTCGAGCGCATCCACCAGCTTCAGTTTGTTCTTGATCGACAGCTCGATATTGATGCGCTCGATGCCGTCGGTGTACTCGCCCATGCGGTTGAGCGGAATCACCACGTCTTCGTTGATCTTGAAGGCGTTGGTATGGCGCGCGATGGCTGCGGTACGCGAGCGGTCGAGCCAGAACTTCTTGCGCGCCTCGGGGCTCACCGCCACGAAACCTTCGCCGCTCTTGCCATTGGCCATGCGCACCACTTCCGAGGTGGCGCGCGCCACGGCGTCTTCATCGTCGCCGACGATATCGCCGATCAGCACCATCTTCGGGAAGGCGTTGCGCTTGCTCTTGGTGGCGTAGCCCACGGCACGCAGGTAACGCTCGTCCAGGTGCTCCAGGCCGGCCAGGATGGCACCGCCCTTGCGGGTTTCGGCGTCGAGGTAATCCTTGATCTCGACGATGCTCGGAATCGCATCGCGCGCCTGCCCGAAGAACTCCAGGCACACCGTGCGCGTCTGCTTGGGCATACGGTGCAGGATCCAGCGCGCGCTGGTGATGATGCCGTCGCAGCCTTCCTTCTGCACACCCGGCAGGCCCGACAGGAACTTGTCGGTCACGTCCTTGCCGAGACCTTCCTTGCGGAAGCGGCGGCCTTCGATTTCCAGCGTCTCGGTGCGCAGCACGGCTTCGCCGGGCGCGCGCTTGCCATCCGACCAGGTCAGCGAGAAGCGGACCATCGGTGCATCGTGGATCTTGCCGAGGTTGTGGTCGAGGCGCTGCACGTCGAGCCAGTTGCCGTCGGGATCGACCATGCGCCACGACGCGAGGTTGTCGAGCGCGGTGCCCCACAGCACAGCCTTCTTGCCGCCGGCGTTCATGGCGACGTTGCCGCCGATGCACGAGGCGTCGATCGAGGTCGGGTCCACAGCGAACACGAGGCCAGCCTTTTCTGCGGCATCGGCCACGCGGCGCGTCACCACACCTGCACCCGACAGGATCGTCGGCACGGGCTCGGCCACGCCGGGCATGTCGATGCGCTCGACCGGGCCCAGGTATTCGAGCTTTTCGGTATTGATCACGGCCGACATCGGCGTCAGCGGAATCGCGCCGCCGGTATAGCCGGTACCGCCTCCGCGCGGGATAATGGTCAGGCCCAGTTCGAAGCAGCCCTTCACCAGTCCGGCGATCTCGCGCTCCGTGTCCGGCGTGAGTACCACGAAGGGATATTCGACGCGCCAGTCGGTGGCATCAGTCACATGCGAGACGCGCGACAGCCCATCGAACTTGATGTTGTCCTTCTCCGTATAGCGGCCCAGCACCTTGAGCGTGCGCTTGCGCAGGTCATAGGCATCGCTGAACTCGCGCTTGAATTCTTCCACCGCCTGCCGCGCCTGCTGCACCAGGTACTCGACCCGGCGCGCGCGCTCCTCGGCGCCCGCGTCATGCTGCTGCGCATGATCGGCTACCCGGCGCTTCTCGATCTCGTTGAGGCGGTGATTCAGCGCATCCACCAGCATCTGGCGGCGGCGCGGGTTATCCAGCAGGTCTTCCTGCAGGTACGGATTGCGGCGCACCACCCAGATGTCGCCCAACACCTCGTACAGCATGCGCGCCGACCGGCCGGTACGGCGTTCCGTACGCAGCTCGTCGAGCATCTGCCAGGCCTCGGAGCCCAGCAGGCGGATGACGATTTCCCGATCGGAGAACGATGTGTAGTTGTAGGGAATTTCGCGCACCCGGGCGGGTGCATCGTCGGCCGCAAGGCGAGCATCGATGACTAGTGGGGCATTCATGAAGACTTGTCCTGGACGCAGGAAAGCGTCTGTCGCTTAAAAAGGAATTGTACTGCAAAGGACAGTTTCGCTGCGCCGCACAACCCCGCCGCCCCTTGTCAATACGACGAATGCAGCGCCCGCTAAAACCCTACCAGACTCAGGAGTATTCGGGAAATCGCACAACTGCACGCCCTGCAGGCTGTCAACAGACCGCACCCCCAAGCGGGAGGGGGTGGGACTGGCTTCGTCTATCAGCCGGCACCTGCAGGGGCCGGGCGCGCCGGCAATGGTCACGACCAGGGGTTGATCGGCTCCGGCGGCACCAGCCGGTAACCCTGGCCACGCACTGTCTCGATCATGCCAGGCGGCAGCTTGCGGCGCAGGCGCACCATGAACACCTCGATCACATTGGAATCGCGCTCGAAGTCCTGGGCATAGATGTGTTCGATCAGCTCGGCGCGCGACACCACGGTATTGGGCCGGTGCATCAGGTAGTCGAGCACCTTGAACTCGTGGCTCGTAAACGTCACCGGCATGCCGTTCCACGTCACCCGGCGGCTGCGCGTATCGAGGCTGACCGGGCCGCACGTCAATACTGGCGAAGCCAGCCCCTGTGTGCGGCGGATCAGGGCCCGCACCCGCGCCAGCAGTTCCTGCACATGAAACGGCTTGGTCAGGTAATCATCCGCACCGCTGTCGATGCCGGCCACCTTTTCGTGCCACTGGTCCCGCGCCGTGATGATCAGCACGGGTGTGTTCACCCCCTCGCTGCGCCAGCGCCGCAGGACGGTCAAGCCATCCAGGCGCGGCAGACCCAGGTCGAGCACCACCAGATCGTAAGGCTGCACGCCGCCCACCTGCCATGCGTCCTCGCCGTTGTCCGCGGCATCCACTGCGTAGGCAGCATCCTTCAGGGTCTGGCACAGGTTGCTGCGCAGGACGGGGTCATCTTCCACCACCAGAATCCGCATTACCGCGCCTCCTCCCGGCAGCGGGAGGCAACCGACGTGCCCGGCGCAGACGTCGCCGGGCACATCGTAAAACAGAGGGTCAGCGCCACCATCGGCGCCATCAAACGCTCCAACATGGTTTAACTCCTGTCATTGAATTGCGCATGCGGAACCCGATCCACGGGGCGTGGACACGCACGCGGTAGACCTAGTGGGCCCTTACCCGGCTGAACTAAGGCTGAACAGTGTCGGCAACCATTCGGCCGTCCACACTGGGGACTGCCGCGCATTGCAGGCACGACTATGCGTACGACGGGGAACACCTAAGACGCGCAGGACGGTGGACCGGTGGCGCACATGTCGACCAACAGCCACCTGCCTGCGGTAAGACTTTCAGGACAACAACGGATTAAAACCAGTGGCGAAACGGCGCCGCCAGCGCTTCCCAGAAACTGTTGGGAATCCAGAGCAGCACGGCCGTCATCGTCAGATAACGCAGCAGCTTGCCAATCGCCATGTAAATCAGGCTGGACCAGAACGGCAGGCGCAGCCAGCCGGCCAGCGCACACAGCGGATCGCCCACGGCCGGCAACCACGAAAACAGCAGCGCCGGCGGTCCGATACGCCGCATCCAGCGGAAATAACGCTTGTCCAGCGACGGCTTCTTGTGGCGCGGCGGATGGCGCTGGTTGAGGGCATGCTCGCGCGCATGCAGCCGCGCCTGTCGCTGCTGGCGGTAGCGCACCAGCGCGAGCTTGGCCGCGTAGCCCAGCCACCAGTCGATGGCCCCGCCCACGGTATTGCCTGCCGTGGCCACCGCGATGGTCGCCCAGAACATGTCTGGATTGAGCTTGATATAGCCGAACACCGCCGGTTCCGACCCCAACGGCAGCAACGTGGCGGACAGCAGGCTGACAACGAACACCGTCGGCAGCCCCACATCGGGCAAGGCCAGGGTCTGCAGCAGGGAATCAATCCAGGTTTCCATCGCCGCTATATTACGTGGTTCGCGTGCTGCGCAGGCACCGCCCGCAAGCGCCTCAGCCCGCTGGCCCGCGACGTGTTACGCTATCGGCTTCCCGAATTTTTGATCGTCCCGGCCCCGCACGCCCATGAGCCTCGCGCCTGCGCCGCCGGTTCCTGCCGCCTTTTTGCTGCTTCCCGCCGCTCCTGCCGCCCAGCCATGCCAGTCGATTATCTTAAAAAAATCCTCACCGCCAAGGTCTACGATGTGGCGGAAGAGTCGGACCTGACCTACGCCGAACACCTCTCTGCCCGCACCGGCAACGGCGTCTGGATCAAGCGCGAAGACACCCAGCCGGTGTTCTCTTTCAAGCTGCGCGGCGCGTACAACAAGATGGCCTCGCTCACGCCCGCCGAACTCAAGCGCGGCGTCATTACTGCCTCGGCCGGCAACCACGCGCAGGGCGTGGCGCTGTCCGCCGCCAGGCTGCAGTGCAAGGCCATGATCGCCATGCCGGTGACCACGCCGCAGGTGAAGATCAATGCCGTGCGCGAACTCGGTGGCGAATGGGTGGAAACCGTGCTGCATGGCGACTCCTATTCCGACGCCTATAACCACGCCGCCGAACTGCAGGCCAAGCACAAGCTCAGCTTCGTGCACCCCTTCGATGATCCCGAAGTCATCGCCGGGCAAGGCACCATCGGCATGGAAATCCTGCGCCAGCATGCCGGTCCGCTGCACGCCGTGTTCGTACCGATCGGCGGCGGTGGCCTGATTGCCGGCGTAGCGGCCTACATCAAGGCCGTGCGTCCCGAGGTGAAAGTCATCGGCGTGCAGACCGTCGATTCGGACGCCATGAAGCGCTCCAAGGACGCCGGCAAGCGCGTGGAACTGAAAGACGTCGGCCTGTTCTCCGACGGCACCGCCGTCAAGCTGGCCGGCAAGGAAACCTTCCGTCTCGTGCGCGAACTGGTCGATGAGATCGTCCTTGTCGACACCGATGCCATCTGCGCCGCCATCAAGGACGTATTCCAGGACACGCGCAGCATTCTTGAACCCGCCGGCGCGCTGGCTGTGGCGGGCCTCAAGGCCTACGCCGAACGCGAGAAGCTCAAGAACCAGCAGCTCGTCGCCATCGCCAGCGGCGCCAACATGAACTTCGACCGCCTGCGCTTCGTCGCCGAACGCGCCGACGTGGGCGAATCGCGCGAAGCGGTGTTCGCCGTCACCATCCCCGAGGAACGCGGCAGCTTCAAGCGCTTCTGCGAACTCGTTGGCAACCGCGCCGTCACCGAATTCAACTACCGCATCGCCGACAAGGCGCAGGCGCACATCTTCGTCGGCCTGCAGATTGCCAGCCGCGCCGAAAGCGACAAGATCGCCGCCGCCTTCCGCAAGCAGGGCTTCGCCACACTCGACCTTTCGCAAGACGAACTCGCCAAGCAGCACATCCGCTACATGGTCGGCGGCCACTCCCCACTCGCGCAGGACGAACTGCTGTACCGCTTTGAATTCCCCGAGCGGCCCGGCGCGCTCATGCGCTTTCTGTCGAGCATGCACCCCAACTGGAACATCAGCCTGTTCCACTACCGCAACCAGGGCGCCGACACCAGCAACATCCTCGTCGGCATCCAGGTGCCCAAGAACGACAAGCGCGCCTTCCGCGAATTCCTCAGCTCGCTCGGCTACCACTACGTGGACGAAAGCGAAAACCCGGTGTACAAATTGTTCCTGGCCTGAACCCGGACCGAATTACAACGTATTGCATTTCATGACCCAGCCTGAACACTCGCCGCTTGGCAAACCCTCGGCCTACAAGACCGAATACGATGCCTCGCTGCTGTTCCCCATTCCGCGCCTCGCCAAGCGCGAAGAACTCGGCCTGCACCAAGGCAGCGCCCTGCCCTTCTTTGGCGTGGATATGTGGAACGCCTACGAACTCTCGTGGCTCAACATGAAAGGCAAGCCGCAAGTGGCGCTGGCCACGTGCATCGTGCCCGCCGACACGCCCAACATCGTCGAATCCAAATCGTTCAAGCTCTACCTCAACAGCTTCAACCAGACCCGCATCGCCTCCGTCGAAGCCATGCAGCAACTGCTGCACCAGGACCTCTCCGAAGCCTGCGGCGGCCCCGTGCAGGTGCGCCTCACCCTGCCCGAACAGTTCGGCACCCTCAAGATGCGCGAACTCGACGGCCTGCTGCTCGACCGGCTCGACATCGACACCGACATCTACAGCCCCGCGCCCGAACTGCTGCACGCCAACCACGACGAAACCATCGTCGAGGAAGTGCTCATCTCGCACCTGCTCAAATCCAACTGCCTCGTCACCGGCCAGCCCGACTGGGGCAGCGTGCAGATCCGCTACGTCGGCGCACCCATCGACCAGGAAGGGCTGCTCAAGTACCTCATCTCGTTTCGCAACCACAACGAATTTCACGAACAATGCGTCGAACGCATCTTCATGGACGTGCAGCGCCAGTGCAAACCCGTGAAGCTCGCCGTGTACGCCCGCTACACGCGGCGCGGCGGACTGGATATCAACCCGTTCCGCACCAACTTCAATACGCCATGGCCGGATAATGCGCGCAATGCGCGGCAGTAACTCCGCCCCGCTCCCTACGCACGCCGCATCCGCACGTCCCCGCTAGCGCACCCAGTCGCGTAGCAGGCGGCCGTCGATGCGGCGAATTTTTTTGATCAGGGTGTCGACGTGGGCTTTGGCCTCGTCCGTTGTGCAAGGCGCGGCGGAGAGGCGAGAAAGACGATGCCGTATGCGCTTGAACAGTTCATCTCGCCTTGGCCCCTTCCATTCCACTTCTATCTGTTTGAGAAACGCTGACCTCATGTTGCTCGGCAAGAGACTGCAGCGATAGACCATGCAGTCGACAAACAAC
This sequence comes from Imbroritus primus, assembly GCA_000272025.2. GTDB lineage: Bacteria > Pseudomonadota > Gammaproteobacteria > Burkholderiales > Burkholderiaceae > Imbroritus > Imbroritus primus. The sequence continues at coordinate 444,187 of AKCV02000025.1, read as the reverse complement.
GTGTTCAATGAACCGATGATCCGTTCCGCCGCGGCTCTTTGCTGCGTTGCCGTCTTGCGCCCGTCTTTCCTGGCTTTCGGATCGTTGGCAGCTACCTCGCCTGGCAAAAAGTCCATGGATCAATCCCGCCAAATATAAACAATATTGTCTATATTAGCGGAAATTTATCTCTGTAACAGATGTTTGCGCCTAGGCAAACTTGGCGCGATGGTTACTCAGAAAAAATTGAAATTTGCGGTTTCATTCGGCGGCGTGATCCGCCAGAAACGCACGACGCTCGGCTTGACGCAGGAAGAACTGGCGGAACAACTCGACGTCCATGTGACCGTGATCAGCCGGCTGGAGCGAGGAGCATCGCCGCCAAGTTTTGTGACGCTGATGAAGGTGTCGGAGGCGCTGGGGACGCCGCTGTCGGAGTTGTTCAGGGCGGCGGAGGCGTTGAACGAGCTGTAGCGGTCCGGTTGATAGGCAATGCCACCACGCAACCATCCTGCCCCGCCTTCTTGCGTGCGTGGTCGATCAGGCAATGGCGTGACAGCCCGACAACCGGAGAACTGTTGTAGGTGATTTCAGACAGAGCCCGGCCGTTTGGCACGCATGGCAGCGACGACAAACGCGATGATCCGGTCACAGGATTGCGTCGCCTTTAACTGATGAAGATAGTCGATGGGCCGCATGTGCATGGCGTCTTCTTCAAAAAGATCGACGCCGGCACCTGCCAGGCAACGGGTCAGCTCAAGGCGCTCGGTTTCAGTGGCCTGTCCTCTGACAATGGCAAAAGCATTGTGCAGGGCATTTCTCCCAACAGGATCGCGTTTCCTGATGTCGGCGCCATGCCCGATCAACAGCGCGGCAATCTGAGCATGCCCACACATGGCCGCCGTGTGCAAGGCGGTATACATGGAGCTGTCAACCGCATCGACCTGAACACCCTGTTGCAAAAGCATATGCATCAGCGCGGGCGTGCCGTCGTTGATCATCCGCATCGCGGCCGTGAGCGGCAGCCGGCCATCCGTGCTCGGAATATTGAAATCCACGCCCCGCTCCAGCAGGATTGCCACGATATCCTTGTGGGTACGCACAGCAGTGCACAAGCAGTTTCCATCGCGTTTCGCAATCACCGCACTCATGCCTGCGGCATCGGGTCGCTGCTTGATTCCCAGGATGTCGGGGTGCACGACATGCGCCCAGTGTTTCGCGAGCTCGAGATCGAGGTCGTTACCTGTCGATTTTCCAGCGGCGAAGACCTCCAGGCATTCGTTGAACAGCGAACGGCTGTTGTCGCACCATATATTGGCAAACACATTGCTCTTGACGAGCCGGGAGAGGATGGTGACAGATTCGCCCGTATCCAGCTGGATTTCGGCCAGATTCGCGTTGGAGAAAATCGCGTTGCCGGACCAGGTTGGATCAACTATGCCGTCTATGACTGGCGGCATGCGCTCGCCCCCGGCCTGGAAAAATGCCTCGGGATCGACGTTGACACCGATGTCGCAATTGAGCTCAAAGCCTTTGATGACGTTACTCGCGAGCAGTACCGCCAGTTGCCTGCCATCGAAATCGTAGTCCCGTGCACTACGCGGCAACAGGCCCATCGCGACCAAGTCTTTGAGCCTGCGCGCAGCGTGCGGAGTGCTCCTGAGATAGGCATCTACCTTGGCAGTACGAATGAATGACCGGTTCGCTGGAAGCTGTGTGAACCTCCGCATATACCTGGACGTTCTCCCCAGGGCGGCCAGCCCCTCACCACCCACAGACGCGGCGATGATGCCCTTGAGTTCGATAGGCAGGCTTTCCAGCTCGGAGTGCGTCCGGGGTGCCAGCTCGGCCGCCGTCTCGGCGGCGGGGGTGGAATCGCCTTGTCCTGGAGGAATGCCAGGCGCACTTGTGAATGATGTGAGTGGCTCGACCATTGTGCCTGCTATGTCGCTGGATGTCGGAGTGTGCAGGGACGGTCGCGAGGTTCCGTCGGCAAAGTCGTGTCTGCGCGCCTTCATCTCGTCAGTAATCATTTGAATCAGCGCCGTGCGGTCCGGCGAATGTTGCCGCACGTAGTCGATGGGAAGTTTCCCCGCGTCGTCCTCTTTGAACAGATCGATGCCGGCTTTCAGCAGTAACCGGACCGTCTGGACGCAGTCTTTCTCGTAATCGCGCTTGATCGCACGCACAAAGGTGTTATGGAGTGCATTGCGTTTCTGATCGTCGCAAATATTCACGTCGGCGTGATAGCCGAGCAAAATCTCCACCTTGCGTGGCCGCAGGCATCTGGCGGCCCAATGCAGGGCGGTTCTGCCATCTTCGTCCGCGTGATCGACTGCCTCTGGATTTTTCCGCAGAAGTGCCACCATGACTTTCTCAGTATCGCGATGGCTTTCCCGCGTGGCGCAGATCAGGGGTGTCTGTCCATCTGCCTTGGCAATATTGAAGTCCGCTCCGCTTTCCATCAGGATCTCGACGATCTCTACATGCGAGCAAGCGGCGTCAAACAGGCTGGTAAGCCCGCCTTCGCCGACAATGGCCTTGGCCCCGTCTTCCTGGGGCAGTGGTGGAGAGCTGATCCGATGGATATCGGGGTGGATAGCCCGAGCCCATTGCTTGACCAGTGCGAGGTTGGGTTTTCCGCCTCGGCGCCGGTCTGCATTGAACTGACGCAGGCACTCCTGGAATGGCGATCGATACTCATTGTGCAATGCGTTGGCAAACACATTGCTCTGGATGAATTTTGACGGAGTCGTAGATTGTTTCCCGCTTCTCGATTTTTGGTCTGAGGCGATATTTTTGAGAAGACCCGTGATCTGGGCGATACCGCCAATCACCTTCGGCATGCGGTCGCTTGAAATACGCGAGAACGCGTCGAGATCGACTCCAACGTGATTGTCCCTATTCAGCAGCAAGCCCCGGATCACGTTATCAGACAGCAGCACTGCACGCTTGCGCGTACTGAAGTTATAGGTGAGCGCGCTGGATGGCAACAGGCCGATCCGCACGAGATCGTCCAGACGCCGTTGAGCATGGGGAATACGCAGCAGTGTGTCGACTTGTGCGGCGCGCTCGTGGTGGTCGGCTTCGAGCACATCGATCCGCTGCTTCATGACCGGCGAGGTCTGACGCAATGCTCTGCGTGCCTGTTTTCCCAAATACCCGGTCACCAGGTTGAGGACCTCCAGGGGCAGCACCTCGAGCGAGGCCCTTGTATGGGGCGTGGGCGTGGATTTCGAGACCACCGTGGCGCCCGGGCTGGGCAGCGCCGGAGGAAGCGGCAACAGTCCGCCTTGCCCTGGGATTTTTCCTGTCATAGCGTGTTCCGTGAAAATGGGACGAGGAGATGGAACACACATCGTAGTTTTCGTTACGGCCTCATCCAACCAAACAAATGCAAAATGAGTAGCTGGGAAAATGAGGCGATAAAGGGTGTGGACGCTCTTGGCACGGCTGGAGATGTGCGCCATTCATCCATCCGCCATACTCTGCCTCACCATTTTCAACGACAATACCCGTGCGCCTGCCAACCGGCAGGTCTGTCACTGAGTTGCTGACGGTCGCCACACGTTCGCAAAGGTCGCAATGGATTCCCTCTATCTCGTCGTCGCGCTTGGCGCGATGTTGGCTGGCTTTGTTCAGGGCTTGTCCGGCTTTGCCTTCGGGCTCACCGCCATGTCGCTGTGGGCGTGGACCCTTGAGCCGCGGCTCGCGGCGGCGCTGGTGGTGTTCGGGTCGCTGCTCGGGCAGGTCGTGGCGGCCGTCACGGTGCGGCGCGGCTTCGACTGGCGCTGCCTGCTGCCATTCGTGCTGGGCGGGCTTGCCGGTATTCCGCTCGGCGTGCTGCTGCTGCCGCGCCTGGACATGGACTGGTTCAAGGTGATTCTCGGTACGCTGCTGGTGCTGTGGTGCCCGGCGATGCTGATCATGGCGGCGCGTCCACGCCGGCCGTTCAAGGCTGGCGGGCGTTTCGCGGATGGCCTGGCGGGCATGGCCGGCGGCGTGATGAGCGGCCTGGGCGGCTTTGCGGGATCGCTGCCGACCCTGTGGTGCACGCTGCGCGGTTTCGACAAGGATACGCAGCGCACGGTCATCCAGAATTTCAATCTGTCGATGCTCGCCGTGACGATGGCGATCTATCTGGCCACGGGCCTGATCACGCGCGACATGCTGCCGCTGTTCGCCATCGTGGCGCCAGCCATGCTGCTGCCGGCGCTGTTCGGGGCGCGGGTCTATACCGGCATCAGCGAGGTGGCGTTCCGCAAGATCGTGCTTGGCTTGCTGACGGCGTCCGGCGTAATGATGCTGGCCTCGGCGCTGCCAAGACTGCTGGGCTGGACCGCCTGAGCCGGAGATCGACGGATCGCATGCGGCCCAGCTGTCGGACGATCCGGGCGATCCGGGCGATCCGGACGGCATGCTGGCGCGAAGCAGCGGGGCACGCATCCGCAATGTGGACTGCCTTGCCACTTCCGGATGATTGCGCTTGGCGGCCCGGCATCGCAGAATCGACCTGCTGTACCGGTAACGAGCCAGTTACCGCCTTCTGCCAAACGCTGTCTTCAACTCGGGAGTGCGTCATGTCATGGTTCCTGCAAGCCTTACGCAACTACGCCCCCTTCAGCGGCCGCGCGCGTCGCAAGGAGTATTGGTATTTCGTGCTGTTCTACATGCTGATCTTTTTCGTGCTGTGGGGGATCGACGGCGCCACGGGTACGGCGGGCGAGAGCAAGGAAGTGGGCCTGCTTTCGGGCATTTTTTCGCTGGCCATGCTGATTCCATCGATTGCCGTCGGCGCGCGCCGCCTGCATGACACGGGACGCTCGGGATGGTGGCTGCTGCTGTCGCTCATTCCGCTGATCGGTGGACTGATCCTGATCTTCTTCATGGTCCAGGATGGCGAGCCGCAGACCAACACCTATGGGCCCGACCCCAAGGCCGCCTGATATCGTTCGCCAATGCCGTACTGATATAGTGCGGCATTCTCTCCTTGCTCCGACCCGCCGATCTGCCGGACCCCGCGTCCAGCCTGTGTCCCGACATTTCGGACCGCCATCCGGGTATTTTTTCGGTAGCCGGAAACGTCCCCCTCGCCGCATCACTCGCCGCGGCCGAAACGCTCTGATAAGATGCCAGCATCCAGCCCCGGCTTGCCTGCAGGGGCACCCCGGGTTTGAGACAGACCGCATCCGACCGTACGCTGCTTTTCATATGCCGACCTTCGCCAAACTTGACGATGCCAGCGATCAGGATCGGTCCACCGAGCCTCCCGGCAACAGCACGACGCTTCACACCACTGCCGACCGCCAGCTCGAACGGCTAACGCGTACCGCGCAGCGCCTGACCGGCACAGACAGTTCGGCGATCCTGCTGGTGGAAGGCGACCACCAATGGATCGCCGCCAGCGCAGGGCATGTTTTTCCCGATACGCCGCGCACCCTGTCATTTTTCTATCATGCGCTGCAACGCACACCCATACTGGTAGAAGACACCCTGGCCGATCCGCGCATGCGCCACCATCCGCTCGTGGCACAGGCGCCAGGCATCCGGATGTATGCCGCATCGCCGCTGCTCGCGGAAGACGGTACCTTGCTCGGCGCGTTCTACCTGTTCGACCATCGGCCCCAGGCGCTGTGCGCCATGCATCGGACCTGCCTCGATGAACTGGCCGGCGTCACCGCCAGTGCCGTGCAACAGAGCCGTGCGCTGGCCTCCATGACGGCCCGCAACACCACGCTGATGGAAAAAGAGCGACGCATGCTGCTGGCCATCGAGGGCAGCGGCACGGGCATCTGGGACCGCAACGTGGCAGCAGACGAGATCCACTACTCGCGCAGCTGGAAGGCCTTGCTCGGCTATCGCGAGCATGAGCTGACCAACCGCCTGATGGACAGCTACCTGCGTGTACATCCTGACGATATCGACTATGTGCGCGCGACCATACAGGCACACTTCGAACAGAAGACGGAAAGCTACGAGGTGGAGCATCGGCTGCGCTGCAAGGATGGCAGCTATATTTGGGTGTCCAGCCGCGGCAAGGTGGTGAGCCGTACGCCAGATGGCAAACCACTGCGGATGGTCGGTACCACGCAGGACATCACCGCGATGCGCACGATTTCCGAGCGGCTGCGGCAAAGCGCAAAACTGTTGAGCGATCTGAGCAGCGAAGTCCCTGGCCTCATGTTCCAGCGACAGCAGCGTGCCGATGGCACGGCGCACTATTCATATGTGAGCGCGGGCATCGCCGACATGTATGAGCTGGATCCGGAGGAAGACAATACGATTGCGCCGGAGGCGATCCATGCGCGCATCCATCCCGATGATCTGCAAACCTATCTGACGTCATTCGAGACCTCGGCGACACAGCAAAAGCCATGGCAACTCGAATACCGTGTGATGCTGCCGCGCCAGGGATTGCGCTGGCGGTACGGCCACGCACGTCCGCAACGCCTCGAGGATGGGACCACGGTGTGGCACGGCCTGATCACCGACGCCACCGAGCGCAAGCGCATCGAAACCCAGTGGCAAGCCCTCGCAACGACCGACTCCCTTACGCAACTGCCCAACCGCCACGCCTTCATGACCAGCCTTGCGGCGGAACTGGCCCGCCTGCAACGCGACAGCACGCGCATGGCGGCAGTGCTGATGCTGGACCTTGACTACTTCAAGTCGATCAATGACCGCTGGGGACATGCCACCGGTGACGCCGCACTGCGCCACTTCGCCAGCCTGCTGCGCCGGCAGTTGCGCCAGGCGGATGTCGCCGGACGCATGGGCGGCGAGGAGTTCGCAGTAATCCTGCATGGCGCCGACACGGCAGCCGCAGCGGCCTTCGCCCGTCGCCTGCAGGAAAGCCTCGAGACCACTCCGCTGCAGCCGGAAGGCCAGGGGCCCATCGCGCTGACGGTGAGCATCGGCATCGCCGCCATGTATGCAAGCGACGGCACGCCCGAACTGGCGCTGTCGCGCAGCGACCAGGCGCTGTATCGCGCCAAGGCGGCCGGCCGCAACTGCATCGAGATCGGCTGACCGCCTGAACGGTAGACTGGCGACGCACGACGTTGCCACAGATCACATTGGCTGCGATATCCCATCAAACGGGATGCTCATCGGCACGCGCCCATTCCCCCCCCCGCCGCTCGCCTGCTTCCACACACCCCCTAGCGCTATCCGGCGCATGCTCCCCACCCCCGCATACCATCGGAACTTTCAGGACGAGAGCAGTCTGAAGAAGTGTTTTTTGCAATCAAAACAGGGGGAAATCGCTTGCTTATATCCGTCTCACGCCATGTCTCGGCCGCCGTGGCTGCGCTCGCATTGTGCGCCGTCACCGGCACAGCCTACGCCCAGCAGTTTGTCAGCATCAGCAACAATGTCGCCAATGTGCGCGCCCAGCCGACCACACGCTCCGAAAAACTGTGGGAACTGAACCGTGGCTATCCGCTGGCCGTGACCAAGCGTCAGGGAAGCTGGCTGAAGGTGCGCGACTTCGAAGGCGACCTGGGGTGGATCTACCGCCCGCTCACAGGCAACACCCCGCATCACGTGGTGCGCGCCAAGGTCGCAAACCTGCGCGCCGCGCCGCAGACCAGTGCACGGCTCGTCGGCAAGCTGGAGCAGTACGAGCTCCTCAAAACTGTCGGCAAGCGTAATGGCTGGGTGCATGTGAAGCGCAACAACGGTCAGCAAGGGTGGGTGGCACAGCGCCTCGTGTGGGGCTGGTAATCGCCACAGCGCTGGTGCAGAGCGCTACAGGTTCCGCGCCCCAACCTTGCCGTCCGTGACGGCAAAGCGGGCCAGTGTCGAGACATCGGTCAGCATCCGCTCGACGGAATCCACGCCACGCAACTCCACCAGCATCTGCTGCGGCGTGACATCGATGCGGAGATAGCCATGCCGGCGGCTGTTGGCATACAGCAGGTGGGGATGCAGCCGCACGGCCGCATCCATACGCGCCTGGCCCGGGCCGCGCGAGGTGATGGAGCCGGTGACGAATTCCGTCGCGACCGGCTTGCGTTCCGCATCGGCGGGATTGCGCACGGTGCTCACCATGAAACTGTGCACATCGCCGCCCAGGAATACCGGATTCGAAGGATGACGCGCGACCAGCGTGTCGATCAGGCGCTGCCGTGCCGCCGGATAACCATCCCAGCCATCCAGGCGATAACGCATCTGGTGATTGATCTCTTCTCCAAGCGGTGAGAACAGCGTCTGCTGGGCCAGCAGGTTCCAGCGTGCCTTGGTCGCCGCCAGCGTGGCATCGAGCCACGCTTCCTGCGCCGGGCTGAGCATGGTGCGCGTGTCGTCCTCGCGCGGCAGGCAGCCCGCCGAGGCACCAGCCGGGGCGCCGGTCCGAAGGTATCCGCAGGCCTGCATCGAACGGTACTGCCGGTCGTCGAGCAGATGGAAATCGGCAAGCCGGCCCCAGTGCCAGGTCGAATACAGCCGTAGTGCGGTTGCGTCGAACAGCATGGCGCGCGGCAACGGCATATGCTCGTAATAGGCGCGATAGGCGGCAGCACGTTGCCGCAGGAAGGTGTCGACCGGCGTGCCGTGGCTCGAGGCATCGCCGGCGTAGTCGTTCTCCACCTCGTGATCGTCCCAGGTCAGCAACCATGGCGCTGCGGCATGCATGGCCTGCAGGTCGGGATCCATCTTGTACTGCGCGTGCCGCTGCCGGTACTCCGCCAGCGTGCGCGGCACCGGGCCGGCATGCTCGCGCACGCGCGGCGGCCGCGTGCTGGTTTCGTAGATGTAGTCGCCGAGGAACAGCACGAGATCCGGCTCTTCGGCCAGCATGTGCTGGTAGGCGCCGTAGTAGCCGTGCTCGTAGTTCTGGCATGAGGCCACCGTGAAACGCAGGCGCGGCGCATCGGCCTCCGGCGCTGGCGCGGTGCGCGTGCGGCCGATGCGGCTGGTATAGCCGCCCGCGCGAAAGCGATAGAAGAACCATGCCTCCGCTTCCAGCCCGTGCAATTCAACGTGCACGGCATGGGCCTCCTCCGGCCGTGCACGGGCCACGCCGCGCTGCACGATGTGCCGGAAACCTTCATCCTCGGCGATCTCCCATTGCACATCCATCGCCACTGGCGGCATGCCGCCCTGCGCTTCGAGCGGATGTGGCGCGAGGCGCGTCCACAACACCACGCCCTCATGCGTCGGGTAGCCGGAGGCGACGCCAAGCCTGAAGGGATTGGAGGGAAATGCCGCAGCCGTCACCGGTTCGGCGGCGTGGCTGGCGACCGTTGCCAGCGCGACGCTGCTGCCAAGCGCAAGCTGCTTGAGGAAATCACGGCGGTCCGGCATGTGGGAGTCCTGTCACGGCGATCCCCCATGGTAACGGACGATTGTGACTGCCGGCGCAGGTGTGTGCGGGATGCCACACCATTGGCCGCCCTGCAAACAAAACGCCCCGCCTGGATGCAGCCAGGACGGGGCGGTGGGGGACAGGGAGGGGCTTAGAGTACCTTGTCGATCATATTGAGCGACTTGCCGATGCTCTCATACACATCAAACTGGTTCTTGATGAACTTGCGGGTCTCGTCCGGACCGATAATGTAGGGAATCGAACCGGCCTGCTCCGTGGCGCGACGCCATTTCGGATCCTTGCCCACATCCTGCACGGCCTTCCACAACTGCTCGACCATTGCCGGCGGCATCTTGGACGGAGCGAAGATGCCGCTCCAGCCGGTGATCTTCTCCATGTCCTGCACGCCGGCTTCGCGAGCGGTCGGTACATTCGGCAGATCCTTGATGCGTTCCGGCGTGGTGATGAACATGGCGCGCAGGTCGCCGTGCTTGATCAGCTGCATGAACGGTCCAATACTGCCGCACGCAAAATCCACCTGTCCGGCCATCAGTGCGGCCGTGGCCTCGCCATTGCCCTTGAATGGAATCTGCTGCGGCGAATTGGCGCCCAGCTTGAGGATGTCGAACAGCAGACGCGGGCCCATGTCGTTGGTGGTCGCCACGCCGGCCGTGGCAAAGTTCATGCCCTTGCCCTTTTCCTTCAGGCCCTTCAGGAACTGCTCGGCATTGGTGTACGGTGAGTTGGCCTTGACCATGCAGCCGTACGGGTTCAGTTCGAGCATGCCGATGAAGGTAAAGTCATCCCACTTGTACTTGGTATTCGACGGAGCCACCGCAGGGAGAATCGCCTGGGACCCTGTCCGCGCCAGCAGCAGCGTATAGCCGTCGGACGGCGACTGCAGCACCAGTTGCGAGCCGATGATGCCGCTCGCGCCGGGCTTGTTCTGCACCACCACCGGCTGGCCGAGGTAGCTCTGCGCGACCGCCGCGAAGTTGCGGGCGGCGAGGTCGGAGTCGCCGCCCGCGCTGTACGGCGCGATCAGGGTAATGGGACGGGACGGATACTTGTCCTGGGCCAGCGCCTGGGTCACAGGAACGGCGGCCAGGCATGCTACGAGCAAAGCACTGAGTTTACTGCGCATCATATTGTCTCCTCTACGGGGTACGGCATGCCATGTGGCATGCCGTGTTATCGACGCCGCGTTGTCGAAACTACCTCTTGGCGGGGCTGGCGTCATGTCGAATAACCATCACGCAATCCACCCCGACAGGTCCGTCCGGACCCACCAGAACCGGATTGAGATCAAGCTCCTCTAACTGATCCTCCATTTCGGCTGCCCAGCGCGAGAGGCTGGCCAGCAGGTTGCAAATCTGTGCGCGATCCACAGCGGGCTTGCCGCGCACCCCATCCAGCAAGGCTCCCATGCGCAGCTCACCAAGCATGCGGGCCGCTTCATCCTCGGCGAATGGCGCACGGCGGAACGCTACATCGCGCATCACCTCCACCAGCACGCCGCCGCTGCCGACCATGACGATCATGCCGAACGACGGATCGCGCTTGACGCCAACCACCAGTTCCACATGCCCACTGGCCAGCGGCTGCACCAGTACGCCATCGACCTTGGCATCCGGACAATGCCGCGCGGCATTCGCCAGGATGCTGCGATAACCGGTGCGGATCGCCGCTTCATCATTGAGGTTGAGCAGCACGCCGCCGATATCGCTCTTGTGTGTGATGGCCGTTGATTCGATCTTGAGCGCCACGCCCTTGCCGAACTTGTGCCACAGCGCGACGGCATGATCCTCGCTGGTCGCCAGTGCCACCGGCGCCATGGGGATGCCGGCATCCTTGAGCAGGCTCACGCCCTGCACACTCGGCACCACGCCATCGGGCAGGCGCGGCAGCGTCCGCACGGCATGGGCGGCCTGCGGTGCACGTTGTTGCCAACGACGCTGAGCCTCACCATGACGCACCAGCGCAGCAGCGGCATCGACCGCGCGCTCGCCCGCCTGGAACACCGGAATGCCCACCGCCGCCAGCTTGCGCACCGCTTCTTCGGGCGCGGCCACCCAGCACACCAGGCACGGCTTGGTGGCCTTGCGGCAGGTCTCGGTGAGAATCTCGACGAGCACGTCGACATAGGCATGCATCAGCTGCAGCCAGACGATGCCGACGTGGATGTTCGGATCGTCGAGCAGTGTCAGCACCGACTCGCGCAGCAGTTCCGGCTCGCCGACGAACTGGCCGGTGACGTCGACCGGATTGCCGGCCGCACCGAAGGCCGGCAGCAGATCGACCAGGCGCTTGCGGATCGCATCGGTCACCGGCGGCACCGCGAGGCCGACTTCTTCGGCACGGTCGGCCATCATCACGCCTGCGCCTCCCGACTGCGTGGCGATACCCAGGCCGTTGCCGTGCGGCAGCGGGCAGGCGGCCAGCGCCTGCGCCATGTCGAGCAACTGTTCTTCGTTGCGTGCACGGATCACGCCGTACTGCCGGATGACCGCATCGAACACCGCGTCCTCGCCGGCCATCGAGCCGGTATGCGAGGCAGCCGCGCGCGCGCCGGCGGCCATGCGGCCGACCTTGGTCAGCACCAGTGGCTTGCCGAGCTCCTGGCAGCGTTTAGCGAGACGGATCAGCGCCTCGCCATCGCGCACGCCTTCGAGATAACCCGCCGCGACCTTGATGCGCGGATCCTCGATGACCGTCAGCATCAGGTCGGCAAAGCCGACATCCGCTTCATTGCCGGTGTTGATGAAATAGCCGAGACCCAGGCCACGCTGGCGCGCGAGCGCAGCAATCGCCGTGCCGAACGCGCCCGACTGCGTGACGAAAGCGATTGGGCCGGACTGCGTTTCGCGGTCGGCATACTGGCTGAAGGTGGCGTAGACGTTTTCAAACGCGTTGATGAAGCCGAGGCAGTTCGGGCCGCACAGCGGCATGCCGTACTCGCGCGCCGCAGCCACCATCTCCGCTTCCATGGCCTTGCCGGCTTCGCCCATTTCACCGAAGCCGGAACTGAACACCACCACCGAGCGCGTACCACGCCGGCCCAGTTCGCGAATGGTGGCCAGTACGTCCTGCGCGGGCAGCGCGACGATGGCAAGGTCGGGCGCATCGGGCAGCGCGGCGATGCTGGTGTAGCAGGTCAGGCCGTGCATTTCCGTATAGCGTGGATTGATCGGCCATATCTTGCCGCGATAGCCCTTCTCCAGCAGGTGCTTGAGCGGCCGGCCGCTGACCTTGCCGAACTGCGACGAGGCGCCGACGATGGCAATCGACTGCGGATTGACGAGACAGGTCAGCGCGCTGCGCATGGTGTGTGTTGGCTCGTGATGCGCCGGCCCGTTCATGCATTGCCCTCCATGGATGTGAAAGCCTGAATGCCGGTCTGGGCGCGGCCCAGCACCAGCGCGTGCACGTCGTGCGTGCCTTCGAGCGTGTTGACGGTTTCCAGGTTCATCAGGTGACGGATCACATGGTATTCGTCGCTGATGCCGTTGCCCCCGTGCATGTCGCGCGCCATGCGCGCAATGTCGAGCGCCTTGCCCGCGCAGTTGCGCTTGAGCAGCGACACGGCTTCCGGCGCGGCCTGTCCGGTATCGCGCAGGCGGCTCAGGTGCAGGCAGCCGAGCAGGCCGAGCGTAATTTCGGTCTGCATGTCGGCAAGCTTCTTCTGGATGAGCTGGTTGGCCGCCAAAGGCCGGCCGAACTGCTTGCGCTCCAGCGTGTACTGGCGGGCCGCATGCCAGCAGAACTCCGCCGCACCCATCGCGCCCCAGCAGATGCCGAAGCGCGCGTTGTTCAGGCACGCGAACGGCGCTTTCAGACCCACGCCGTTCGGCAGCACGTTCTCGTCCGGCACGAACACATCGTCCATGAAAATCTGCCCGGTGGGCGAGGCGCGCACCGAGAACTTGCCTTCGATCTTGGCCGTCGCCAGTCCCTGCATGCCGCGCTCGAGGATGAAGCCGCGTACGGTGTTTGCTTCGTCCTTGGCCCACACCACCATCAGGTCGGCAATCGGCGCGTGCGTGATCCACGTCTTGGCCCCGGTCAGGCGATAACCGCCATCGACACGCACCGCGCGCGAGCCCATGCGACCGGGGTCGGAACCGTGGTCCGGCTCGGTCAGCCCAAAGCAGCCGAGCAGCTCGGCGCGCGCCATGCGCGGCAGGGATTTCTCGCGCTGCTCTTCCGAACCGAACAGGTAGATCGGCATCATCGACAGCGTGGTCTGTACGCCGAGCGCCGAGCGGTAGGCTGTATCCACGCGCTCGAACTCGCGCGCGATCAGGCCGTAGGCGACGTAGCCCACGCCAGCGCAGCCATAGCCCTTGAGCGGCGCGCCCAGGAAACCGAGATCGGCCATCTCCTGCATGATCTCGATGTCGAACGACTCATTGCGGTTGGCCATCAGGATGCGCGGCATGAGCCGCTCCTGGGCGTAGTCGCGCGCCGCGTCGCGGATCATGCGCTCTTCCTCGGTGAGCGCGGCATCGAGACAAAACGGGTCCTGCCAGTCGAACGGCACGCCGTGCATGCCGGCGCGCGTGAGTTCAGGATTGGTGGCTGGCGCATTCATGGTCATGTCGCCTCCGCTTATCGGCTGGCGCAGTTTTCAAGCACCACGGCAATGCCCTGCCCGACGCCGATGCACATGGAAACCACGGCATAACGTCCCTGCGTGCGCTCGAGCTGGCGCGCCGCCGTGAGCGCGAGACGCGCGCCCGAAGCGCCGAGCGGATGGCCCAGTGCGACCGCACCGCCATTCGGGTTGACGCGCGGATCGTCATCGCGCAGCTTGAGCGCACGCGTGCAAGCCAGGGCCTGCGCGGCAAACGCTTCGTTGATCTCGATCACGTCCATCTGCTCGAGCGTCAGGCCGGCGCGCTCCAGCGCCTTGTGGATCGCCGGCACCGGGCCAATGCCCATAATGCGCGGCTCGACACCAACCACAGCGCTCGATACGATACGCGCCATCGGCTTGAGGCCGGCGCGCTCGCCGGCAGCCTGCGAGCCAACCAGCAGCGCCACCGCGCCATCGTTGAGGCCCGAGGCATTGCCGGCGGTGGTGACGCCGCCCTGGTGAATCGCCGGCAGCTTGCCCAGCGCTTCCATGGTGGTCGCGCGCGGGAATTCGTCACGAGACACGACCGTGGGTTCTTTCGCGCCCTTGGCCTGGATCGTCACCGGCACGATCTCATCCTTGAAGAAGCCGGCTTCCAGCGCCGCCTGGTACTTGTCCTGCGATGCCTTGGCGAACGCATCCACCGCTTCGCGCGACAGCTCGTACTGCTGGGCCAGGTTGTCGGCGGTCTGCGGCATGGAGTCCGCGCCGAATTCCTTTTCGATCTTCGGATTGGGGAAGCGTGCGCCCACGGCCGAGTCGAAGACCCGCATGTCGCGGCTGTACGGCTTGTCAGCCTTGGCCATGACGAAGGCCGAGCGGCTCATGCTCTCGACGCCGCCGGACAGCATCATCTCGCCCTCGCCCACGGTGATGGCATGCGCCGCCGAGATCAGCGCACCCAGGCCGCTGCCGCAGTTGCGCTGCACCACAGTACCGCCCAGCTCCACCGGCAGGCCGGCCAGCAGCACGGCATGACGCGCCACGCAGCGGCTGTCTTCGCCGGCCTGGTTGGCGCAGCCGACGATCACGTCGTCGAGCGTCTTGGCATCGACGCCGGTCTGTTCGATCAGCGCCTTGAAGGTGTAGGCCAGCAGGTCATCGGGGCGCACGGGCGCGAGGCCGCCGGCATTCTTGCCAAAGGGGGTGCGCAGGCCTGCATAGAGGTAAGCATTCAACATATCGGTGTCTCTCCAGTCTTGTATCCTTGCCGGAAGCCTCGGCTTCCTTCATCGAGACGCGATCGACAGTGGCCTGCAGTGCGCCGCCATGTGGATCGCGTTACATCCTCATGGCGTTCTATTCGCCTGCCTTCATGCTGAGGCCCAGCGCGGCGCGCCGCGCGAACCACACATTGGGGCGGTAGCGGGGATCGCGGAAGCTGTCGTACAGCCCGTCGAGCACCGCTGCCATACGCCCGACCCCAAGTGTGTCCGCAAAGCCCAGCGGGCCGTGCGGATAGGCGAGTCCGAGCGTAACGGCGCGGTCGATGTCTTCCGCCGAAGCCGTACGCGATTGCGCGAGTGCGGCACCGATACTCACGATCATGGCCACAATCCGCTGCGCGATAAAGCCCGGACTATCCCGCATGACCGTCACCGGCACGCCGTCCTTGGCAAAGATGCCGTGTGCGGCATCGCGCCATTGCGGTGCAGTGACGCAGGTGGTCATCACCGTGCGGCGCGTGGCCAGCCCGAAGAGCGTGTCGATAGCCACCGTGCGCTCCGGATCGAGCCCTTCGGCGGCAGCGCTGCGCGAGGCATCGCGGCCCAGCGGCGTGACCACGCACAGCGCCTGGGCCGAGGGCGCGGCACCATCTTCCACACGCACGCCGAGGCGCGTCAGCAGTTCCACCACGGCAGCCCGCTCTTGCGGCAGCGCATGGCTGACCCACACGGGCACATCGGGCGCGGCCGGCGCGGGCGCTTCTTCGGGCTGTGCGGCGCCCTCGCCGTAGCCATAGAAGCCTTCACCGGTCTTGCGGCCCAGCATGCCGCCCTTGACGCGCATCTCCATCATCAGCGCCGGGCGATAGCGCGGCTCCTGGTAAAACTGGTTGTAGATCGCATCGGTGGCCGGATGATTGACATCGAGCCCGATCAGGTCGAGCAGCTCGAAGGGGCCCATGCGGAACCCGGCGGTATCGCGCATCACGCGATCCACATCAGCGAAGGTCGCGGCGCCTTCCGCCACCACGTTCACGGCTTCGAGCGTGAAGCCGCGGCCGACCTGGTTGACGAGGAAGCCCGGCGTATCCTTCACGCGCACCACTTCCTTCTTGATCGAACGCGCCGCCTGCATCAGCGTCTCGGCCACCTGCGGCGCGGTCTTCAGGCCATCGATCACCTCGACCAGGCGCATGCGGTTGACCGGATTGAAGAAGTGCAGCCCCGCCACGCGCTCCGGATGCTTGCAGGCCGCCGCGAGCGTGGTGATGGACAGCGACGAGGTATTCGAGGCGATGATGCAGCGCGGCCCGACCAGTGCTTCGAGCTGGGCCAGCAGCGTGCGCTTGGCATCGAGATCTTCGATGATGGCTTCGACCACGAGGTCCGCGCCATCGACCGCGGCAAGCTTCTGCGCGGGCTGGATGCGGGCCAGCGTGGCGGTCATCTGCGCAGCATCGAGCCGGCCCTTGGCGACGTCCTGCTCCATCAGCGCGCGAATCTTGACGAGGGCGCGATCGGCCACGCCTTCGTTGGCATCGATCATGGCAACCTGGTAGCCGGCGCTGGCAAAGGCATGGGCAATGCCCAGTCCCATTGCACCCGCGCCGACCACGGCGACTTTGCGAATCGCATCGGTCATGTGTTTCAAGCTCCGGAAAAAGTGGGGGTGCGGCGTTCCATGAAGGCCTGCATGCCTTCTTTCTGGTCGGCCGTATCGAACAGCATTTCGAAAGCGCGCCGCTCGAGCATGAGACCCGCCTCGAGCGAGGCGTCCGCGCCGGCGAGGGCGACTTCCTTGATAAAGCGGATGGCCTGCGGCGGACGCGAGGCGATGGTGGCGGCCATGGCGAGCGCACGCTCCATCAGCGCCCCTTCCTCGACCACTTCGGTGACCAGGCCAGCCTGGTAGGCGCGCTGCGCGGAGAGCGGCTCGCCGGTGAGCAGCATGCCCATCGCCTGGTACTTGCCCATGGCGCGCATCAGCCGCTGCGTGGCGCCGCCGCCGGGCATGATGCCGACGGTGACCTCGGGCTGGCCGAAGCGCGCATTGGCTTCCGCGAGGATGATGTCGGCATGCAGCGCCAGCTCGCAGCCGCCACCCAGCGCCACGCCATGCACAGCCGCGATGACCGGCTTGGAACATTGCGCAATGGAGCGCCAGTAGCGCGGCACGCCGATCTGGTTGACCTCGGTGGGGCCGAGCGGCGCCATTTCCTTGATGTCGGCGCCGGCCGCAAAGCACGGGCCCTCGCCACACAACAGGATGCAGCGCGTGTCGTCATCAATGTCGAGGGCATCGAAGGCTGCCGCCAGCGCCTGCCGCAACGGGGTGTTGAGGGCATTGCGCGCTTCGGGCCGGTTCAGGCGCAGGCGCGTCACGCCCGGCGCGGGCCGGTCTTGCAGCAGGATGGACGCAGATGA
This sequence comes from Imbroritus primus, assembly GCA_000272025.2. Taxonomy (GTDB): domain Bacteria; phylum Pseudomonadota; class Gammaproteobacteria; order Burkholderiales; family Burkholderiaceae; genus Imbroritus; species Imbroritus primus. The sequence continues at coordinate 426,675 of AKCV02000025.1, read as the reverse complement.
CGACATAAGCTCTCCTCCAACAACGTGAGTCGATCTTAGGCCAGAACCTTTATTCACATCTTTTTGATCTATGATGATGAATATTCACCATACAAATAACGCTCACACCCAACGGAGGAGACGCCGTTGAACCTGCGCACGTTCGACCTGAACCTGCTGCTGATCTTCGATGCCATCTACACCGAACGCAGCATTTCCAAGGCGGCGGAACGGCTGAGTCTGTCGCAGCCGGCCGTGAGCAACTCGCTCGCCCGCCTGCGCGACCGGCTCGACGACCCGCTGTTCCAGCGCACCGCCGAGGGCATGGTGCCGACGGCCCGGGCACGCGCCCTGGCCGAGCCCGTGCGGCAGGCGCTCGACCTGATCGGCAGCGGCCTGCAGAGCAAGCACGCCTTTGACTACCGCCAGTCCAAGCGCACCTTCGTGATTGCCGTGGAGGACTACGGCGAGGCCGTGATCCTGCCGCGCTTCGTGGACTGGGTCGCCCAGGTCGCGCCGGAGGTGCGCATCAAGATCCGTCCCGAGCCGGCCAACCAGTTGCGCGAGGAACTGAAGAGCGGACGCGTCGATCTCGCCATCGACTATTTCGTGCTGCGCCACACCGAATATGTCAGCCAGCGCGTGATGACCGATTCGCTGCTCAGCCTGACACGCCCCGACCATCCCGGCGTGGGCGACAAGCTCACGCTCGAGACCTATCTGCAACTGCGCCATGTGGCCCTGCTGCCGCGCAACAGCGCACAGCCGATGATCGACCTGGTGCTGGCACGCCGCCGGCTGGAACGCCACATCGCGGTGGAAGTGCCGCACTTCCAGTCGATGCCGATCATGGTGCAGACCACCAGCATGATCTGCACGCTGCCCAAGCGCATGGCGACGCTGTACGCCGACCAGTTCCGCCTCAAGACGCACATTCCGCCGGTGGATACGCCGGATTTTCCGATCTACCTCGTCTGGCACAAATCGGCTGAGGAAGACATGGGCCACCGCTGGCTGCGCGAGAGCCTGATGGAGCTGTGCGGCCGGCTGTGAGGACGCGCCCCGGGCGGCGTGGCGCGGCAGCATCTGCAGCTGCCGCGCCACCGGCTACCACACCATGGTCCGCCGCCGGGCTGCACGCCGCGCAGGAGACATTTACAATGCATCACTTCAGCGGGCCTGCCGGCCTGCGCCTGTTTGGCTTTCGAGGCCTGTGTTGCCCGCCATCGCACCCTCTTCCGTTGCGCTCCGCCCTGTTCCGCTGCTGCCCCATCGGCATGCCGGCGCGATGAGTCGCGCGCGGATCGGCGGCAGCCCACCCGTCTAGCCGCCCACTTCCGGACCTGTATTCGTGAACTCCCCCGCCCTTGCCGCCCTCCTGCCCGTCATCCTGCTGATCGCACTCGGCTGGACCGTGGCCCGCGTGAACTGGGTCAGCAAGGCCTCGCTCAAGGACTTTACGAACCTGCTGTTCCTGGTGCTGCTGCCCGCGCTGCTGTTTCGCACCATGGCGCGTGTCAAGCTGGCGGAACTCGACTTCGCGCCCATCGGCATCTACTTCCTCTCCGTCGGCATCGTGTTCGGCGTGACCATGCTGCGCTTTGGCTTCAACACGCTTTCCGCTGCACGCGGCCTGGCGCACATCTTCAGCAATACCGTGCTCATCGGCGTGCCGCTGATCGGACTGGCATTCGGCGAGCAGGGCCTGGTCGCGCTGTTTACGCTCGTCTCCGTGCATTCGCTGGTGATCCTCACCACCGTGACGCTGATCTTCGAGCTGGCGATTGCCCGAGAGCAGCGCGCGGCCGGCATCGGCGCGCACCATTCCCTGCTGCGTACCGTCCTGGTGGCGGTGCGCAAGAGCATTCTCCACCCGGTGCCGCTGCCCATCCTGATCGGCCTGCTGTACGGCCAGCTCGGACTGCCGCTGCCCGAGGTCGTCGACATCTCGCTCAAGATGCTCGGCGCCGCCATGGGCCCGCTCGCGCTGCTGCTGGTCGGCGCCACGCTCGCCTACCCCCCCATGGGCTCCATGTGGAAACCCGCGCTGCGCATCGCCCTTTGCAAGGTGGTGGTGCACCCGCTGGTGTTCCTCGCCTGCGCCTGGGCGCTCGGCCAGCGCAGCCCGGCCATCAACATCATGCAACTGCTGGCCGCCCTGCCCGTGGGCGCGAACGTGTTCCTGTTCACGCAGCGCTACAAGGTCGCCGAGGACGAAGTCTCCACCAGCATTGCCATTTCCACGGCGATGGCGCTGGTGACCGTGCCGGTGGTGCTGGCGCTGCTGGCGCGCTTCGGATAACGCACCTGGCGGCCGTGCGCCCGGCAACCAGCTCGACGTCGCTCCACATTTTCCGCCCCGCCCTGCCGCATTGCGCGGCTGTGGCTTCTCCATTCCGCCCGCTCCACCCATCCCGCGCCCATCGCCCTGGCGCCTTGCCGGAACGTTTTCCGGCGTCCATAGTGCATGAAGATGCGGTGCCGGCCGTGCCCGATCTGGACCCTGATTCGGCACTCCATCCAGCACCCGGTTCGGCACCCCCTCGGCCCCACAAAAATCCTGGAACGCAGCGGCTCGAGGCGGCATCCAATGCCGCACGATGACAGCCACGCCGCGCTTCGCACACGGACAGGACCATGCCACTCTCGCTTGTACGCACCGCCGACCCTACCCTGCCAGACGAGGCGCTGGCCTGCCGGATCGCGGACGGCGACACCGACGCGCTGCAGGTACTGATGCGCCGCTACAACCGCAGGCTGTTCCGCACGGCGCGCAGCATCCTGCACGAAGACCGCGATGCCGAAGACGCCGTGCAGGATGCCTTCTACCTGGCGTATCGCGCCATGGGCACGTTTCGCGGCGAGGCACGGCTTTCGACCTGGCTGGTCCGCATCGTCGCCAATGAAGCCAAGCGACGCTTGCGCCGCCGCAAGCGGCACAGCGCCGTCATCGTACTGAACGACAGCCCCCACCGCACAGGCGAATCCCCGGAGCCGAGCATGGATGATGAGGCACCCGCAGCGCAACACACGGAGCAACCGGACGCAGCCATCTTTCGCGTCCAGACCCGCAAGCTCCTCGAGTCGCGCATCGATGCCCTGCCCGCCGTCTACCGCACGGTGTTCGTGCTACGCGCGGTGGACGACATGCCCGTGGAAGACGTCGCCGCCTGCCTCGGTATTCCCGCCGCCACGGTGCGCTCGCGCTTCTTCCGTGCGCGCGGCCTGTTGCGCGCCGCGCTGATGCGTGACATCGGCGTGGGCCTGGAAGAGTCATTTGCCTGTGCGGGCGCGCGTTGCGACCGCATCGTTGCCGGCGTGCTGGCCCGGATCGAATCGCGCGCAGCCCGCTAGCACGGCAACCGCTGCCCGCCACACTGGAGAATAACCATGTCTTTCCTGAATTTTGCGGATGCCCCGCTGCTGCAAGGTGGACGGCGCGCCTTTCTCGGCCAGTCCGGACTGCTGCTGTCCGGCACCGCCATCGCCCTGCTTGCCGGACGCGATGCGCTCGCCAAGACTGGCCGCGCCAACACCGCCGCCAATGACGTCGGCATCCTGAACACCGCGCTGGGCGCCGAACTCGAAGCCATCGCCGCCTACCAGCTCGGCGCCGACAGCGGCCTGCTGCAAAAACCTGCCCTCGATCTTGCCGTGACCTTCCAGGGCCACCACAAGGAACACGCCGACGTGCTCGCCAAGACCATCCAGAAACTCGGCGGCAAGCCGGTCGACGCCAAAGCCAAGTACCAGTTCCCCACCGACACGCTGAAGAACCAGACCGACGTGCTGCGCTTTGCCGCCTCGCTCGAAAAAGGCGCAGTCAGCGCCTACCTGGGTGCCGTCCCCGTATTCGGCAACCGCGACCTCGCCAAGGCCGCCGCCAGCATCCTCGGCGATGAAGCCATGCACTGGGCCGTGCTGCGCAACGCCCTCGGCGAAGTCCCCGTACCCTCGGCCTTCGTGTCATGACACCGCGCGTAGCCGTGCAGACAGCGGCATGGGCAACCACACTCGTGCTGCTGTCCACCACCAGCCACGCAGCCGGCGGCGACAAACCCGCCGACCTGCAACGCGGCGCCGCCATCTACGAACGCTGCGTCGCCTGCCATGCCTTCGAATACAACCGCACCGGCCCGCGCCACTGCGGCCTGTTCGGCCGGCGTGCGGGCACGGTGCCGGGTTTTCAGTACTCGGCGGCGATGCGGCAGTCGAATATCGTGTGGAATGAACAGACGCTGGATGTTTTTTTGAAGAGCCCCATGACGGCGGTACCGGGGACGTCGATGGGGTATGCGGGGATTGCGGATGCGGGGGAGAGGAAGGCGTTGATTGGGTATTTGAAGCATGAAGGAGAGTCCGCGCGGTGTCGCAAATGAACTGATAGAAAACACTCGCCCTCGAAGAGTAAAGCCTAAGCAGCCTAAGGCCTAGCGGGGACCTTCGAACGGCCAACTCTCGATAGGAATCGTTACGAATCCACGTGTTCTGACAACCTTATCGGGAACCAATAGCGACTTTCGACCAATAGCCGTCGGCTAATTATTCACACAGCATGCACCTGCAAGCCTCAGCGGTCCACCAAGAACAGATATTCAACAACTGCTGTCTATGCAAGTAACTCCGTACACAGCAACTGTCTTGTTAATCCAAGACAGATAGATGAGGCGTTACGTCGCTTTCGCTGCCTTAATTAGTTCTTCCGCAGAAAGGCGAACACATTAGCAAGTGGCATGGGTTGTGACATCAATTTTGCCTCAGTCGGCGATTGCGAACTCTACGATGACATATTACATTCGGCGATTCTGTTTCGCGTAGCTGGAACGCTGTTAGCTGTGTCGAAAGGCCGCTATCGGGTCTAGGCGAACCTGTCCTCCAGGTTTCCTCACCCACAAAAAAACCCGCAGCACTTTCGCACCGCGGGTTTTTCAATGATGACTTAGCCGTTCAAAATCAGAACGGAATATCGTCATCCATATCCTCAAACCCATTCGACGGCGCCTGCTGCTGGCGGCGCGGTGCCGGGGCACGTTCGCCACCACCTTGGCCACCGCCACCGGAACGGCCGCCGTAGCCACCGCCACCACCGCCGCCACCCGACGATTCGCGCGAGTAGCCGCCGCCACCGCCGCCTTCACCACCACCGCTGCCGCCACGGCCGCCGAGCATCTGCATCTGTTCGGCGACGATTTCGGTGCTGTACACGTCCTTGCCGTCCTTGTCCTGCCATTTGCGGGTGCGGATGCGGCCTTCGATGTAGCAGGAGGAGCCTTTCTTGAGGTATTCGCCGGCGATTTCAGCCAGGCGGCCGAAGAAGGCGACGCGGTGCCATTCGGTGGCTTCTTTCATGTCGCCGCTGGCTTTGTCCTTGTAGCGGTCGGTGGTCGCCAGGCGGATGTTGGTCACGGCATCGCCGCTGGGCATGTAGCGGGTTTCGGGGTCGGCGCCGAGATTGCCGACGAGAATGACTTTATTGACGGATGCCATGGTGTTCTCCCGGAGAGCCGCGCCTGCTCCGGCGCGGTAAAGGGTTCAGGATAGGGTTGTGGGTTGCCTGCTGCGTGGGACTCGACTGCTGACGTGCTTGCTGCGGTTGCTTGCCAAGTACCTTGCCGCGCCGTGCCTGCCATGCGGCGAAGCCGGCAGGCGCATGCGATGCGAATACGACATGCAATCGTCCGTACGACTCAGGCTGCCGCGGGTTGCGAACGGGCCCGCGACGGGGGTGCTTTCATGTTCCACGCGATTATAAGCCAGAGCCCGAGCACGGCGGCACAGCCGTAGAACACGGCGGGCCGGCCGGCCTGTTTGAGCAGCAGGCCGCCCACGGCGCCGCCGACGAACATGCCGAGCGCCTGGGTGGTGTTGTACACGCCGAGGGCCGCGCCGCGCGAGGCCTGGGCGAAGCGTGTGACGAGCGACGGCTGCATGGCTTCGAGGATGTTGAAGGCGAAGAAGAACAGCAGCAGCGCGCCGACGATGGGCCACATGGCGTGGACCTGGGCGAACAGCAGTTGCGCCAGCGTGAGCATGGCAACGGCGGCCAGCAGCACCTGCCGGACCTTGCCATGGCGTTCGGCCCAGATCATGGGTGGCACCATCAGCACGAAGGAAACCAGCACCACGGGCAGGTAGACCTTCCAGTGCGCGGTCAGCGCGATGCCGGCATCGGTGAGCATGGACGGCACGACCATGAACATGGCGACCTGGGCGGCATGCAGGGCGAGCACGCCGACATTGAGGCGCAGCAGATCCGGGTTGGCGAGCACCACGCGGAACGGCGTGCGGTCGGCGGGGCTCAGCGCGGGCGGCGTGGGCACGCCGAACAGCACCACGACGATAGCGATGGCACCGAGCACCGCCATCAACCAGAACATGCCGGACATACCCATCAGCCGGTACAGCGGCGAGGCGATGACGAGCGAGAGCGCAAAGGTGAGACCGATGCTGCCGCCGACCATGGCCATGACCTTGGTGCGGTGCTGCTCGCGCGTGAGGTCGGCGAGGCAGGCGGTGATGGCGGCGGAAATCGCGCCGGTACCCTGGATGGCACGGCCGATGGTGATGCCGAGCAGGGTGTCGGACATGGCCGCGACGATGCCGCCCACAATGAAGCAGACGAGGCCGAAGAGCATGACCGGCTTGCGGCCGATGCGGTCGGACAGGGCGCCGAGCGGAATATGGAGAAAGGCCTGCATCAGGCCGTAGATGCCCATGGCGAGGCCGACGCGCTGGGCGTCGTGGCCGTCCGGCAGGGTGCGTGCGTATTCGGCAAACACCGGCAGGATGAGGAACAGGCCCAGCATGCGCAGGGCGAAGATGCTCGCCAGCGAACCGCCGGCGCGCCATTCGAGCGCCGACATGCGGTCGCGCGTGGCGGAATCTGCAGCAGGGGTAGAAGAAACTGGGGACATGGCCCGTGCAATGTGTGGGTTGGCCGCTCCGAGGAGCGCGGTTCCACGCCTCGGCAGCACATTGACAGCCAGGGCGAGCACACGCGGATCGCCGGGTGGTCGAACTCCGAAAACCGAAGTTCGGTATATTAGCAGGTTTGCTATGGGTCGATTTCGGACCGGCGCGGTTGAAGCGGACCGCCCTGCCCCCACCTGTGGCCTGTGTGACACCGCCCTTTGGGGCCCTGCCACGCCATTTTTTGCTTCTTTCCGCTGCAACTCAGCCTGGCGACGCATCGCACACAATGGACGAAATCAAGATCCGTGGGGCCCGTACCCACAACCTCAAGAACATCAACCTCGATCTGCCGCGCAACCAGCTCATCGTGATTACCGGCCTGTCCGGTTCGGGCAAGTCGTCGCTGGCGTTCGATACGCTGTACGCCGAAGGCCAGCGCCGCTATGTGGAATCGCTGTCGGCCTACGCGCGCCAGTTCCTGCAGCTGATGGAAAAACCGGACGTGGACCTGATCGAAGGCCTGTCCCCGGCGATTTCCATCGAGCAGAAGGCCACCAGCCACAACCCGCGCTCGACCGTGGGCACGGTAACGGAAATCCACGACTACCTGCGCCTGCTGTACGCGCGCGCCGGCACGCCGCACTGCCCGGACCACGGCCAGCCGCTGGAGGCGCAGAGCGTGGCGCAGATGGTCGATGCGGTGCTGGCGCTACCGGAGGACACCAAGCTGATGATCCTGGCGCCGGTGGTGGCCAACCGCAAGGGCGAGCATGTCGACCTGTTCGAGGCAATGCAGGCCCAGGGCTTCGTACGCTTTCGCATCCGCTCGGGTGGCGGCGCGGCGCACGAGGCGGAGGCCAAGGTCTATGACGTGGACACCCTGCCCAAGCTGAAAAAGACCGACAAGCACAGCATCGATGTGGTGGTCGACCGCGTGAAGGTCAAGGCGGATATCAAGCAGCGTCTGGCGGAATCGTTCGAGACCGCGCTGCGGCTGGCGGAAGGCCGCGCCCTCGCGGTGGAGATGGACGGCGGCAAGGAACATCTGTTCAGCTCGAAGTTCGCCTGCCCGATCTGCTCGTATTCGCTGCAGGAACTCGAGCCGCGCCTGTTCTCCTTCAACAACCCGATGGGTGCGTGCCCGACCTGCGACGGCCTGGGCCAGATCACGTTTTTCGATCCCAAGCGCGTGGTGGCGTTTCCCAACCTGTCGTTGGCCTCGGGCGCGATCAAGGGCTGGGACAAGCGCAACCAGTTCTACTTCCAGATGCTGCAGAGCCTGTCGATCTATTACGACTTCGACCTGGACACGCCGTTCGAGGATCTGCCGGCCAAGATCCAGGAAGTGGTGCTGCAGGGCTCCGGCAAGGATGTGATTCCGTTCACGTATATCAACGAGCGCGGCCGCACGACCGTGCGCGAGCATGCCTTCGAAGGCATCATTCCGAATCTTGAGCGGCGCTATCGCGAGACCGATTCCATCGCGGTGCGCGAGGAACTGGCCAAGTACCAGAACAACCGGCCGTGCCCGAGCTGCGAGGGTACACGCCTGCGGCGCGAGGCGCGCCACGTGAAGGTGGGCGAAGGCGAGCAGGCGCGTGCGATCTACGAGATCAACACGCTGCCGCTGCGCGATGCGATGACGTACTTCCTGACGCTTGAACTGCACGGCGCGAAACGCGAGATCGCGGACAAGATCGTCAAGGAGATCAGCGCCCGCCTGAACTTCCTGAACAATGTGGGCCTCGACTATCTGTCGCTGGAGCGCAGCGCCGATACGCTGTCGGGCGGCGAAGCCCAGCGCATCCGCCTGGCCTCGCAGATTGGTTCCGGCCTGACGGGTGTGATGTATGTGCTCGACGAGCCGTCCATCGGCCTGCACCAGCGCGACAACGACCGGCTGATCGATACGCTCAAGCACCTGCGCGACATCGGCAACTCGGTGCTGGTGGTGGAGCATGACGAGGACATGATCCGCGCGTCGGACTACGTCGTGGACATCGGCCCCGGCGCCGGTGTGCACGGCGGCATGATCGTGGCACAGGGCACACCCGCGCAGATCCAGAAGGCGGCGCATTCGGCCACCGGCCAGTTCATGGCCGGCACGCGGCGCATCGAGGTGCCGTCCGAGCGCGTGGCGCCGGATGAGGAACGCATGCTACGCATCGTCAATGCGCGCGGCAACAACCTCCGCAATGTCACGGCGGAGATTCCGGTGGGGCTGCTGACATGCGTGACGGGCGTATCCGGCTCGGGCAAGTCGACGCTGATCAACGATACGCTGTACCACGCGGTGGCGCGGCATATCTACAACTCCACGGCCGAGCCGGCGGAGCACGATGCCATCGAAGGACTGGAACATTTCGACAAGGTCATCAACGTCGACCAGAGCCCCATCGGCCGCACGCCGCGCTCCAATCCGGCGACCTACACGGGCCTGTTCACGCCGATCCGCGAGCTGTTCTCGGGCGTGCCGGCTTCCAAGGAGCGCGGCTACGAGGCAGGCCGCTTCTCGTTCAACGTCAAGGGCGGGCGCTGCGAGGCGTGCCAGGGCGATGGCGTGCTGAAGGTGGAGATGCACTTCCTGCCGGACGTGTACGTGCCGTGCGACGTGTGCCACGGTAAGCGCTACAACCGCGAGACGCTGGAGATCCTCTACAAGGGCAAGAACATCCACGAGGTGCTCGACATGACGGTCGAGCAGGCGCACGAGTTCTTCGGCGCGGTGCCGGTGGTGCGGCGCAAGCTGCAGACGCTGCTCGACGTGGGCCTGGGCTATATCCGCCTGGGGCAGTCGGCGACGACGCTGTCGGGCGGCGAGGCACAGCGCGTCAAGCTGTCGCTCGAGCTGTCGAAGCGCGATACCGGCCGCACGCTGTACATCCTCGACGAGCCGACCACCGGCCTGCACTTCCACGATATCGAGCTGCTGCTGAAGGTGATCCACAAGCTGCGCGACCAGGGCAATACGGTGGTGATCATCGAGCACAACCTCGACGTGATCAAGACGGCGGACTGGCTGCTTGATCTCGGCCCGGAAGGCGGCGCCGGCGGCGGCATGATCATCGCCAAAGGCACGCCGGAAGATGTGGCGGCAAGCAAGGCGAGCTTCACCGGCAAGTATCTGGCGCCGATGCTGAAGGTGCGGCGCAAGAAATAACGCGCCCGGCGGTGCGGGTCACGTCACGCCCGCTCCACCCCAGGCGCGTATGCCCCGACCGCGCGGCGTCCTCCATACCTGGAAACGTGGCGCTGTCGCAAACTCCCGCAGCATCCTGGATGCTTCGTCGATCCGCATGGCGACCTCGGGCGTTGCGGATGCCCGGTGATACGTTGCGTATTCGATCGGTGCAAGCTGCTGACCCACGGTTCGTTGCTCCAGCAGCTCATGAAGCGTCTTCGGGTGGCGTGCGATCAGCATGGAGACAACCCGGAGCGCACCGTGCAGCACGGCCTGATGCAGGAAATTGCCATCCTCGCCATCCATGGTCATGGTCAAGGCGCCTTTGCATAGCAGAAGATCGACGGCCTGGTGATGGTCGCCCCGGGCAGCAAGGTGGAGGGGCGTGGTGTTGGCGGTCTCGCCGATCTGCAGATGCGGGCCGCACCTGCCCTGGCACAGGCGAGAGTCTTTTTCCGCCAACATGCGGACCATGTCGGCATGGCCGTATTGCGCGGCGTAGTGCATGGCGGTCCTGCCCAGCGCGTCGCGCGCCTGCAGGTTCAGCACTTCGGTGCTCAGCATGGTGCCGATGAGATCCCGGACATTTCCGGCCGCGGCCGACGTCTGCGATGTCTGGCCAGCCGGGCTGGGCAAGCTATCGTTGATCCGGGCAATGGCCAGCATCAGCGGCGTTTGACCGGTTTCGTTGATATCGTTGAGGCTGTCCGGATCAGCCATGAGAACCGCGCGGGCCACGGCCATGTCGCCGTTGGCCAGCGCAGTATGCAGACCACCCCATAACCCTCCGGACAAACGTGCGTGCATCGTGACGTGCTCCTGGCCTGGCGCATCCGGATATTCGGTTGCACCAAGCATGCGAAGAAACCCCGGGAATGAGGTGACGGCCCGCGACAGCGGTGCTGCATCCTCGCCCAGTCTCCGCAGCAGGGCACGCAGTGGCGTGATGCCCTCGAAATTGGGCGCATTGACAATCCGATGCCAGCGCGCCTCGCCAAGGGCACGATACAGCTTGGCGAGACAATCCTTGCCTGCCTCGGGATTCTCAAGCACACCCGCGACCACCGCTTCCAGTATGGTCCGCCCAGTACGGGAACGCCGCATGGGATCCACGCCGTGCCTGATCATCAGCGCCACGGTCTCGCCAAATTGGTATTCGCACGCCATGTGCAAGGGGGGCGGAATATTGCTCCAGGTGTCCTCGCGCCGTACCAGCTGGGACTGGCAGTTGACCCATGCCTCATATCGTTCCCGCGAGTGACGCGCGGCATAGATCAGCAACATCTTTACCCCCGCTCTCAGGCAACGCCTGGACACAGCATCATGTTGCCCGCGCCACGCGGAGAGCCAGACATGCAGGGCGCTGCCAGAAGACGACATGTGCATGACATCCGCATTCTGTCGCAAGAGAAACTCGGCAATATCCAGCTGCCGCGCTGCCAGTGCGCGTAGCAGAGGCGTGCGGCCAGCCGTGTCGGTGACATGCAGGTACGGGGTCTGACCAACGCGGCTTGTGCTCAGGCACACCACGTACAGACGCCGGAACAGCGAGATCCCCACGCAGTGGGCTGCCTCGATCAGGGCGCGGGACGCTGCCGCGCTGTAGTTCACGAATGTGGCGCAGAACGCGACTGCCTGAGCCTCGCGCGGCAGGCGGGAACCATGTGTCGCCTGCGCGTACAACAGCGCAAGCTCGACCGGCGAGCGTCCATCCCGGTCGCGGGTCTGCAAAAGCGTGTCCACGACGGGGTCGCGCGACATCAGCATGGCTTCCATGGCCTGCACATGACACTCCCGCGCGGCGTGATGCAACGGCGTACGGCCGTGATCATCGACTATATGGAGCCGCGCGCCCTGATCGAGCAGATATCGGACGATCCCGGCGTGGCCGGCGCCGGCGGCATAGTGCAAGGCAGTACACCCGGCCTGACCGGCGCGGTGGATGTCGGGCGACAGGCGCAGCAGCCACCGGGCCAGCTCGAATCGGCCGGCGGCCATGACATAAGGTAATAGCGGTACGTTCTCTGCAAGTGCCATGGCGTCGGCAGGCTTGCAGATATCACTGGCCAGAAGCTGATGGCGATGGAAGCACTCCAGGATCTCACATGCATGCCGCTGGTCTGGCAGATCGACCACCGCCTTGAAAACGGCTGCCAGGGCCTCGAACACCAGCGTGCGCGGCAGTACGCGTTCCAGCGCGGCAAGGAAGGCATCGAGCCGGGACAGCATGCGTTCTTCAATGATCCGCCAGAGCCAGTGATAACTGTCGCTGTGTGGCGCTTCCAGTCCCGTGGTGCGTGTAACGACAGCATTGGCCAGCGGCAGGCCACTGAGCCGCCCAACCGCGCGCACACGCTGGATAACAAGATCGCCCTCGGCCGCGAGATTCCACAGCAATCTCAGGCACGCCACATTGCCCCGCAAATCACGGTCATCGAGCCTTTCGACTTCGGATGGCGACAGCACGAAGCCGGATGCCAGCGCGAACAATGCACCCGGAGTCAGGCGATGCAACGCGCCATGTCGCTCCAGGTTCTCGACCACCTCCGGCGGCAGCAGTCCAGTCTGCCGCACATGCCCGGCCGAGAGGCGCGACGGCGGAGCATGTATCAACATAGCTGTAGCGAGAAGATCGCCACGGCAGATGCTGCCATCGCGTACGCAACGCGCAAAGTCCTCCAGCAATGGACGCGGCTCGGGGATGGACGCATACCAGTGCTCGAACTGCTGCCGTGGATCCATGGCACTGCGTGCTGCCAAGGAAGATGCTTCTTCTGGAGGCGCTTCTTCCGGAGATGCTTCGGCGGGGACTTGTGCAGGCGGCATCGGCGGCGATAGTAGCGGCAGGCCGGCCATGTCGGATGGTGAACACGCCCTCAGGAACGCGTGCACGTTCGTATCCCCGGGCAGCTGCACAGGCATGTGCGGCGCGGGCAGCGGAATGTTGACGGCAATCCACGCTTGCGATGCATGACGGACCAGAACATCGAAGGACTGGCCGTACAGTGCATACCGGGACAGTGCGGGCATGGAGACAAGGCACGCCTGCATGCGCTGCGCCATCGCGGTAGCATCTTCAGCCCGTGGAGTGGCGTCGCCAGGCGGCATGTCGTCCATGAAGAGACGTTGCTCGGTCGCAGTCAGCGGAACGCCTGCCAGCGCGGCGTCCAGCGGCCCGAGATGCGTCACCAGGAAATCGCGGAATTGCGCCAGATCCAGTTCGGCCGTGTCGCGAAATGCGGCTGTCCCTGCGTGCGCTGCGAACAGCACGCCGGCCATGGCGAGCTGAATTTCATGCGGAACGATGCAGGGCTGGGGCCAATGTGTCCGGGCCTGCAGCCAGATTTCCGCAGGCACTGCCGAACGAATTCTGAAGGCCTCGAAACGATCCAGTTCCGCAGCAAATTCCGGAGACACCTGATACGCCATCTCCAGGTCGCCATGCAGCATGGGGATGCCGAAGCATGCGTACAGGTAATGCTTGATGCTTGCCTGATCCTTGGGGCCGGCGAAGGTCGCGGCAAGAAAACGGTACAAGCGCTCCGCGCACAGCATCAACGCCATATCCCGGGAATCGGTGAGCGGTGCCACAGCAGTGGAACACTTGATGGGGGAAGCAACCGCTGCGAAAAGGGGCGGCGGGGTTTTCAGCATGACGACGGCACAGACGAAAAAGCCGCAGTGTAGTGATTGCGTCCGGGCTCGGAGCGGACACGACAGCAATGAACGGGCCCAGCCCTTCAGACCATGCGTTTCCTGCGCCAGACGTGCGCGCTGATGCAGGCTTTACCGTGTCAGGACGAAGTGATGTTGGCCGGAGCCGATGGCTCCGGCGCTGCGGCCGCGTTGCCCGCCGACTCATCGAGCGCCGGATAGGCCATGGTGCAGAACAGTGAGTTGAGGCGCTTCATGTCGCCGATCAGGTCGAGATGCAGCGAGCTGGTCTCGATGCTGTCCGGGGTCTGGCTGGCAATGCGCGCCAGATGGTTGAGTTCGAGCCGCCGCTCGAGTTCACGGAAACTCATTTTCTCTTCCATCAGGCGCTGGGCGCTGCGCTGGTCCTCGGTCAGGAACACCGAAAGACCCAGGCGCAGGTTGGCGATAAGCCGGCCATGCATCTCCGTCAGCTCGGCCATGCCGGCATCGGCGAACTTGAGATGGTGGGCGATCTTTTTGTCCTTGATGTCCTGCAGCATGCGGTCGATGATGTCACCGGCATGCTCCAGGTTGATGGTGAGCGTGATGATCTCGGTCCAGCGGCGGCTGTCCTTGTCGTCGAGTTCCTCGTGGCTCAGGCGGGTCAGGTACAGCTTGATGTCGGTATAGAGCGTGTCGATCTCATCATCCATGCGGCGCGTGATGCCGACCAGCCGCGCATCGTCGGTCTTCAGGATCTGCAGCAGGTTGACGAGCATCTGCTCGACCCGGTCGCCGATGCGCAGCACCTCCCGCGCGGCGTTGCTGAGCGCCAGTGCCGGCGTCGACAGCGCGGCGGGATCGAGATGGCGCTGGCTGACCTGCGCGTCATTGCTGGAGTTGCCGGGCAGCAGCCGCTCGCACAGGTGCGCGACCTGCCCGGTGAAACCGATCAGCAGCACCGCCAGAACGATGTTGAACAACAGGTGAAAACCAACCACCACATGATGGGCCGGCCAGTCGAGCTGCGATAGCCAGCCGGCGGCCAGATGGACGACCGGCAGTGCCACGGCGCAACCGATCACGCGTGACAGCAGGTTGCCGAGCGCCACGCGCTTGCCGGGCTGGTTGCTGCCGGCGGTGGACATGAGCGCCGAGACTCCGCTGCCGAGGTTGGCGCCCAGGACCAGGCCGAGCGCCACCGGAATGGAGACGACGCCGGCCGAGGCGAGCGTGCCGCAGAACAGCACCACGGCAAGACTCGAATAGCACAGCAGCGTGAACAGCGCGCCAATCAGCATATCGAGCATGATGTCGCCGGTCAGCGAGGCGAACAGCACCTTGACGCCGGCCGCCTCGACCACCGGCCGCGAGGCGACCGAGATCAGCTCGAGCGCCAGCGTGATGAGGCCAAGACCGGTGAGGACACGGCCGACATGGCCGACACGCGAGCCCTTGCGCGACAGGTGCAGGATCACACCGATGAAGATCAGGAAGGGCGAGAGCCACGACAGGTCGAGCGCGAACACCTGCACCATGACGGCGGTGCCGACGTTGGCCCCAAGCATGATGGCAAGGGCGGGCGTGAGAGCGATGAGGCCACGCGCGACGAAGGAGCTGACGATCACGGCGGTGGCATTGCTGCTCTGGACCAGCCCGGTCACGCCGACGCCGGCCAGAAACGCGGTGAAGCGGTTGGTGACGCTGACCGCCAGGATCTTGCGCAGGTTCGCGCCATACACCCGCAGGATCCCTACCTGGACCAGGTTGGTGCCCCAGATGAGCAGGGCAACGCCGGACAGGAGATTCAGGAGAACGGACATGGCACCTCAACGCAACGGGCGCGGCAACGCGGATGGATCGTCGGTCCATTATGCCCCGCAAGGCACACGAGGGCAAACGCGCAGCGGCGGCCCGCCATACCGCGCGATGCCGGTGCTGGCGCGGGCTGGACGGCCATGCTCTAATATTCGGGCTGAAGGAGAAACCGATGAAATGGGAAGGCAACCGTCAAAGTGACAATGTGGAAGACCGCCGTGGCCAGGGTGGCGGTGGCTTCGGGATCGGCGGACGCGGCATTGGCCTGGGCACGATCGCCGTCGCCGTGGTGGCGAGCCTGATCTTCGGCGTCAATCCGCTTACGGTACTCGACATGCTGTCGGGCGGCGGCGGTGGCATGGTGACACAGCAGCAGCCGGCGGAACGCCCGCCGGCCGATGACAAGCGCGCGGCCTTCGTCTCTACCATTCTCGCCGATACCGAAGATGTATGGGGCGGCCTGGTGCAGCGCGCCGGCGGCCAGTATGCGGCGCCCAAGCTGGTGCTGTTCCGCGGCGCAACCGCCACGGCATGCGGACAGGGCAGCGCGGCCATGGGCCCGTTCTATTGCCCGGGTGACCGCAAGGTGTACATCGACCTCGATTTCTTCGACACGCTGGACCGCCAGCTCGGCGCACCCGGCGATTTTGCGCAGGCCTATGTGATCGCGCACGAGGTGGGCCATCACCTGCAGAACCTGATCGGCGTGTCCGAGAAGGCGGAGAATGCGCGCCGCCGCTTGCCGGAAGCACAGGCCAACGCCGTCTCGGTGCGCGTGGAACTGCAGGCGGACTGCTTTGCAGGCGTATGGGCGCATCATTCGCAGCGCACCAAGAACTGGCTCGAACCCGGCGATATCGAAGAGGCGATGAACGCTGCCTCGCAGATCGGCGACGATACGCTGCAGCGGCAGAGCCAGGGCACGGTGGTGCCGGAGTCGTTTACGCATGGCACCAGCGCGCAGCGCCTGGCTTGGTTCCGGCGCGGCCTGCAGACCGGTGACGTGAACCAGTGCGATGCACTGTCGGCGCGTCAGCTATGACCTTTGGCAAGGCAGCGGCGCAGCACTGGCGGCTGATGACGGCCGCCGACCTGCCTGCAGTGGAAGCGATCGCGGCACAGGTGCACCCCGGTTATCCGGAGGAAGCGGCAATCTTCGCGGAACGGCTGCGGCTCTACCCGCCCGGCTGCCGCGTGTTCGCGCCGGATGGCGCGGCGGTGCTGGCGTATCTCGTCAGCCACCCATGGCACCTGCTCCAGCCGCCGCCCCTCGACAGCCTGCTGGGCGCCCTTCCCGATTTGCCGAGCACGTACTACATCCACGATCTCGCCCTGCTGCCGCAGACACGCGGCTCCGGCGCCGCGCGCGCCGTAGTGCAGGCACTGGCCGAGCATGCGCTGGCCAGCGGCATGTCCAACATGTCGCTGGTGGCGGTCAATGCCTCGACCGGTTTTTGGGAGCGAAACGGTTTCGCGGTCCATCATGAACCCGCGCTGGCGGCCAAGCTGCGCAGCTATGACGCAGCGGCACAGCTCATGATTCGCCGGCTCGGCTGATGGTTGCCGGAGGCCGCCAGACTGGCAGGCCACCCATAACGATCAGCGCGCGACGCTGACCCAGCGCGCCACGGCGGGCGGCTGTTCGCCG
This sequence comes from Imbroritus primus, assembly GCA_000272025.2. Lineage (GTDB taxonomy): Bacteria > Pseudomonadota > Gammaproteobacteria > Burkholderiales > Burkholderiaceae > Imbroritus > Imbroritus primus. Next base: position 409,501 of record AKCV02000025.1, on the reverse strand, counting down.
ATATGGAAGGCCAGCTTGCGGTCGCGCAGCGCCACGTCGGCGGCCGTCACGCGGTCGAAGCGGCGCAGGTGATCGACCCACGATTCGTCGACGATCTGCTCGACATAGCGACCGGGATCGGAAAGATCGTGGAGCAATTCCCATGACAAGGCGCCCTGCCGCAGCCGGCTGCGGCGGCTGTCCTGCATCAGCTTGCGGAAATCTGCGCCGCGCGCCGGATCGATGTGGTATTCGATCTGCACCACGACGTGGCCGGGCTGCGGCGGTGCTTCAGTCTGCGGAGCCTTGAAGACATGCGAAGGCGTCATGTCTTCTTCGATCATGCGGTCGCGGGTCACGCGCAGTGCAACGGTGACGGTGATGATGGCACTGGCCGAGGCGATCAGCAGGCTCATACGCAGCGAACCGACCGTGGCGATCTGCCCCCACACGGCCGCACCGGACGCGCTGGCACCCATCAGCGCCATCTGGAACATCGACATGCCGCGTGCGCGCACCCAGTTGGGCAAGCCCAGCTGGGCGGACACGCTGAGCGTATTGGCGGCGGTGATCCACGCCCCGCCGCCAATGATCATGGCCGGCACCGCCACATAGGCGTTTGGTGCCACCGCCACGACCGCCATCGACAGCGCCTGCAGCGTCACGCCACGCCCCACCAGCTGCTGCGGGGACATCATCGCCCGCAGGCGTGGCAACACCATTGCCGCACAGATCGCACCCGCGCCCATTGCCGCCAGCATCAGGGTGAACAGGCCCGCGCCACCGCCCTTGAGACCCTGGGCAATCAATGGCATCAGCGCCATGATGGCGGTGGAATGGAAGAAGAACAGGAAGATCAGCAGGAACACCGTCTTCAGGCGCGCGGACTGGCCGACGAACTGCAGGCCGACGCGGATGGCGCTTTGCAGCCGCTCGCGGCCAAGCGGATCGGGCACATGCTCACGCCGCCAGCGCATGATGATGAAGGCGGAAATCAGTGACAGTACCGCGTTCAGTACGAACACATAAGCGCTGCCGAAGCTGGCGATCAGCGCCCCGGCGGTAAGCGGGCCGACGATGCGCGAGGTGTTCATCGACACGCTGTTGAGCGCCACGGCGGCGGGCAGTTGCGCACGCGGCACGAGTTCGGGGATCAGCGCGGAGAACCCCGGCCAGCGCATCGCCAGCCCGATGCCGTTGGCAAACACCAGGACCAGCAGGATCGGCGGCGTCATCCAGCCGCCCAGCACCATCACGCAAAGCAGCAGCGCCACGCCGGCCACCCAGAACTGCGTGGCAATGAAGTAGCGCCGCCGGTCGAGGATGTCGGCCAGCGCGCCGCTCGGCAGGCCCAGCAGGAACACCGGCAGGGTTGCGGCGGTCTGCACCAGCGCCACCCACAGCGGCGAGTGCGTCAGCGAGGTCATCATCCACGCCGCCGCGACGTCGTTCATCCACATGCAGATGTTGGCGACCAGCCAGGTGGTCCACAACATGGCGAAGGCGCGCTGGGTCAGCGGGGCGAGTGCCGGGATGGCCGCGAGTCCGCGCGGCTTCTCGTCGGTGGGCGCAGATGCGTCCTTGTTCGGCTCAGGCGGAAGTGGAATTGGCATCAATCACAGGAAGAGAAGCAGGCGCCTCTGCTGGGCGCATAAGACACCGATTCTAGCCGGGAAACAGCCGCCGCGCTGCGTCTGAGGGCCTGCAGCTCCCAGAACCGGCCGGCCGGATGGCGTACCATGGACCGCATATCGCCACGGCGCGGACCTCGCACGGGGCCTGTGCCATACATGTGCGACCGGTACGCCCCCTTGACGGAGACTTTCGATGCCTGCCGATTCACGCACTATTTCAGTCAGGATTACCCGCCCTTGGGCGGACGTGGCCGCCTTCCTCGGTACCCCGGCGAATTTCCGGCAGTGGGCGTCCGGCCTGGCCGGCGGACTGACGCTGACGGCGGCCGATCCGCTGGTATGGGAAGCGGCCAGCGAAGCCGGGCCGTTGCATGTGCGCTTTTCCCCGCCCAACCCTTTCGGCGTGGCGGATCACTGGGTTACGTTGCCCGATGGTTCCACGGTGTACGTGCCCTTGCGCGCCATGGCGCATGGCGCGGATGCGACAGACACGCTGGTCTCGCTGACGCTGTTCCGGCTGCCGGACATGGACGCGGCCCGCTTCGAAGCCGATGCAGCCTGGGTGGCGCGCGACCTGGAACAGCTTCAGCGCGTGCTCGAGCAACCCGCTGCAGCACGCTGAGCGCAGGAACCGGGCACACGCAAGAACTTGCGCGACCACGCGTCACCATGCCTCGCTACAATGCGGGACCACCATTGCCTTGTCTTCCTCCATGTTCGCCAAGTTCAAAACCCGCCTGCGCCCGATCATCACCACCTGGCTGGCCGGGGCAATCGCCCTGCTGCCGCTGTTCGTCACGGTCACCATCATCGGCTGGCTGGTGGGCCTGCTCAACCAGTTCATCGGCCCGGACAGCGTCATCGGCCAGCTGTTCGGCGCGCTGGGTCAGCCGTTCGTCAGTAATCCAAAGCTGGCGTACTTCCTTGGCACAGTCCTGCTGCTGATCGGCATCTATCCGCTGGGCGTGGCAGTGCAGTCCCGCCTCAAGCGCCCGCTGGCGCAGCTGATCAACCTGACGCTGCGCCGCATTCCGCTGATCGGCAGCCTGTACAACCTCGCCGACCGCTTCGTGCGCGTGCTCGACCAGAACCAGGATCGCGACATCGGCACCATGAGCCCGGTGTGGTGCTTCTTCGGTGGCGACGGCGTGGCGGTGCTGGCGTTGATGCCCAATCCCGAGCCGGTGAATCTCGACGGCCGCGACTACTATGCCGTGCTGGTGCCGACCGCGCCGGTACCGATTGGCGGGGGGCTGCTGTATGTGCCGGCGGAATGGGTCAGGCCAGCGAATATTGGCGTGGACAAGCTCACCAGCATCTATGTGTCGATGGGCATGTCGCCTCCGCCGCCGTTGCGCTCGGGCGATGCCTCGCGTGATGTGGCTGGCGATGTCCCGGGCGAGAGCTCCGGCAAGGACGACCCGCCGATGCGCTGACCGGCCGGCCAGGCCGGCCAGGTAGGCGCCAGCTCCGTGCAACTACAACGGAGACTGTCCATGCGCGCTGCGGCGCTCAATGACCGTCGAAGCGGCACACTGTAAATAGCGGCAGGCCGCTGGCGAGCAATTGCGCCGAACCACCCAGTTCGGGCAGATCGACGATGGCCGCGCCTTCTACAACCTCCGCCCCGAGGCGTTCTAGCAGCCGGCGCCCCGCCATCATCGTGCCGCCCGTGGCGATCAAGTCATCGATCAGCAGCACACGGTCGCCTGCCTTGCAGGCATCGGCGTGGATCTCGACCGTAGCGCTACCATACTCGAGTTCATATTCCTCGGTGACCGTCTGATACGGCAGCTTGCCCTTCTTGCGGATCGGCACGAAACCGAGGTTCAGTTCGTACGCGACGATGGCGCCCAGAATGAAGCCGCGCGCATCGATGCCTGCCACCAGATCGAGCTTGGCTTCCATGTAGCGATGCACAAACACGTCGATCAGCACGCGCAGCGTGCGCGGGTTGTGCAGCAGGGGCGTGATATCGCGAAACATCACCCCCGGCTGCGGCCAGTCAGGCACGGTACGGATGTGGTCGCGCAGATAGTCGGCAACGTTGCCGACATCCGGCAATGACATGGAAGCGTGCGCCATGGCGCTCTCCTGCATAAGAAAAACCGTACGATAGCAGGCTCCCCGAGCATTTTTTCTGCGCCCTCTGTCACAGCCTCGATCCCGCTATGGCTAACGGGGTCATCGTAGCTTTACAAGCCCGCTTTCAAGTCAGAGAGGGTGACCATCAAGATCATCGGATCAAGTGATGACCCCCCAAAACCCAGACGTTCATAGAAAACTCTAGCTTCGTCTGATAAGGCGTGCACAAGCATGCCTCGGATTCCTATCGCATCAGCTGCCTGAACAACGCGCAGGCAGGCGTCGCGGACCAGTGCTCTTCCGATCCCTTGACCCTGCAGCGATTGATCCACGGCCAGCCGGCCAAGAACAACGACCGGAATGGGGTCCGGCATATTGCGGCGAAAGTGACCGGGAGCTATGTCCACCGCGACGGCGCTTGATGCCAGTGCGTAGTAGGCCAGCACATGATGGCCATCCGTGAGGACAAATGTGCGGGAAGCGCCCGTACCCTGATTTTTCAGTGCGCGTCGCTTTAACCACTGATTCAAGCTTTCCACGCCTGAGTCGAACTGTTCCAATTCGTGATGTGGTGCCAACGGCTCAGGGGCACGAAGCTTCATGCCTCATCCCACGGCGCTGCTGTCTGCAACATCTTTCGCAGACGCTCGTTCGGCTGTGGCGGCAGGTCTAGGCGCGCGACAAAGGCCGCATAGGCCTTGGGGGACACGGCAATGATGGTTTGTTCCAGCAACGCTTCTTCGGCGGCCATGCGTGCCGCATCAAGCACAAAATCTGTACGATTTTTTCCGCGAACCTTTGCTGCGCGGTCGATCAAGCTCCGCTCTTCTGGCTTGATGCGAAGATTCAGCGTTTCACGTTTAACGGGCGATGTGCTTGATGTAGTCATGGTATTGGCCCTCCAATCGTCAAGGACGATCATAGCACAGGCGTAACGACATTGTCATTACAGAACCGACCTGCGTGACCTTTAACAGCAAGCAGCTTCAGTTGCTTGATCTGGAATTCATTCAACTTGAACGTATCCGGGTCCGCGGCGATCGCGCAATTGATGGCCGCATCCTCTTCCGGAGTCGGCATTTGAACTTTACGTTCCGGCATAGGCGTTGACCTCCCGCCTGTTCTCAACCTCAACGCTCGCCCAACCGCCGCACCGCGCCTTCAAGCGCCTCGGGACGGCCGCGCAGCACGAGGATGTCGTTCTCCTGCAGCACCATGTCCGGCGTCGGGTCGAGCGTGCGCACGCCCTGCCGGCGTACCACCGGCACCGACACGCCCATCTGCTCGAGGCCGAGCGAGCCGAGCACGCGCCCGACCCCGACGGAGCCGGGTTCGAGCGGCACGGAATGCAGGCGCACGCCGTCGCCCTCGAACATGTCGTCGTCATCGTCGATGCCGTGGAAGTAGCCGCGCAGCAGGCTATAGCGCGCATCGCGCGCGTCCTGCACATGGCGCACCACGCGTCGCATCGGCACGCCCATCAGGACGAGCGCGTGCGAGGCGAGCATCAGGCTGCCTTCGATGATCTCGGGCACGACTTCGGTCGCGCCGGCCTGTTGCAGCCTTTCGAGGTCGCTGTCGTCGACGGTACGGACGATCACTGGCAGGCGCGGCGCCAGCGCGTGGATGTGATACAGGGCACGGAGCGCAGAAGGGGTGTTGGCATAGGTGACAACCACGGCCGCAGCACGGTGGATGCCGGCGGCGACCAGTGCCTCGCTGCGGCCCGCATCGCCATAGACCACGGTATCGCCAGACGCCGCCGCCTCGCGTACCCGCTCGGGGTCGAGGTCGAGCGCGATGTAAGGAATGTGTTCGCGCTCCAGCATGCGGGCGAGGTTCTGTCCGCTGCGGCCGAAGCCGCAGATGATGATGTGCTGCTCGGTCTGGATGCTGCGCGCGGCGATCTGCGTCATGGCCAGCGACTGCAGCATCCATTCGCTGGCGGCGAAACGCATGGCGATGCGGTCGCTCCACTGGATCAGGAATGGCGCCACCAGCATCGACAGCAGCATGGCCGCGAGAATTGACTGCACCAGCGCCGGATCAGCCAGCTTCAGCGCGCCGATCTGGTTGAGCAGCACCAGTCCGAACTCGCCAGCCTGCGCAAGACCGAGGCCGGTGCGGATGGCCACGCCGGAGGACGAGCCGAACAGGCGCGCCAGGACCGTCACCACCAGGAACTTGAAAACCAGCGACACGAGCAGGAGCGTCAGCACCAGCACGATATGGTCGAACACCACCTCGAGGTCGAGCTGCATGCCGATGGTGATGAAGAACAGGCCGAGCAGCACGTCGCGAAACGGCTTGATGTCGTCTTCCACCTGATGCCGGTACGGCGTTTCGGACACCAGCATGCCGGCGAGGAATGCGCCCAGCGCCATCGACAGGCCAAGGCGGGAGGTCAGTGCCGCCATGCCGAGCGTGATGAGCAGGAGGTTGAGCATGAACAGCTCCTGCGAACGCCGCGCCGCCACCATATGGAACCAGCGGCTCATCAGTTTCTGGCCGACGAACAGCAACAACGCGAAGGCGCCGACGATCTTGGCGGCGGCCAGCGCCAGGGCGAACATCACGTCGCCAGGGTCGCGGCCGAGCGCCGGGACGACGATCAGCAGGAACACCACGGCGATATCCTGGAACAGCAAGACACTGATGATATTGCGGCCCTGGGCAGTTTCCAGCTCCATGCGCTCGGCCAGCAGCTTGGAGACGATGGCCGTGGAAGACATGGCTAGCGCGCCGCCGAGCGCCAGCGCTGCCTGCCAGGAGAGGTGGTAGCGGCCGGACAGCAGCACCGCCGCCGGCGCAGTCAGCGCGATGGTACACAGTACCTGCATGCCGCCCAGCCCGAACACCAGCCGGCGCATGGCGCGCAACTTGGCAAGGCTGAATTCGAGGCCGATGGAGAACATCAGGAAGACGACGCCGAACTCCGCGAGATAGCGGGTCTGTTCGGAGTCACTGGCGAGGCCGAGCGCATGCGGACCAATGAGAATGCCGACGGCCAGGTAGCCTAACATCGGCGGCAACTGGAGCATACGGAACGCGACCACGCCGATCACCGCCGCGGCGAGAAGGACGAGCGTCAGTTCAAGCGGTGAATGCATGGGATGCCGACGGGTGGAGGCGGTTTTTGCAGGACAGGAAAAAGGTCAGTCTGCGGCGGATGGGCGGTCACCCGTCGAGGCATTCATTGTTATACTCCGTCGCCATGATAGCCAATTTCAATCCAGAACGAGCGCTTTCTCTCGCCCGGGAAACGCTGCAGATCGAGGGAGAAGCCGTGCTCGCGCTGCGCGACCGGCTCACGCCGGATTTTGCCGTGGCTGTCGCCCTGCTGCTCAACTGCACCGGCCGCGTCGTCGTTTCCGGCATCGGTAAATCGGGTCATGTGGCGCGCAAGACAGCCGCGACCCTGGCCTCGACCGGTACGCCGGCCTTTTTCGTGCATCCTGCCGAAGCGAGCCACGGCGACTTGGGCATGGTGACGCGCGATGATGTATTCGTGGCCTTTTCGAACTCGGGTGAAACGCGCGAACTGCTGACCATCGTGCCGATCATCAAGCGCATCGGCGCCTCTCTGATCGCCGTGACGGGCAATGCCCATTCCAGCCTGGCCGAACTGTCCGACGCCCACCTCGATGCGCGCGTCGACAAGGAAGCCTGCCCGCTCAACCTGGCGCCCACCGCGAGCACTACCGCGGCGCTGGCGCTGGCCGATGCGCTGGCCGTGTCGGTGCTCGACGCACGCGGTTTCGGCGAGGAAGATTTTGCCCGCTCGCATCCCGGCGGCGCGCTGGGCCGCAAGCTGCTCACCCATGTCCGCGACGTGATGCGCACCGGCAATGCCGTGCCCCAGGTGCGCGAAACCACGCCGCTGGCCCATGCGCTGATGGAAATCACGCGCAAGGGCATGGCGATGACTGCCGTGGTCGACCCACAGGGACGCGCTGTCGGCGTGTTTACCGATGGCGACCTGCGCCGCCTGCTGGAGACCACGGTCGACTGGAAGAACCTGCCGATCAGCGAGGTAATGCATGCAAATCCTCTTCACATCGGCCCGGACCAATTGGCCGTGGAAGCAGTCGAACTGATGGAAGAGCACCGCATCAACCAGTTGCTGGTGACCGATGACACCGGCCTGCTGGTCGGCGCGGTCCACATCCACGACCTGACCCGCGCCAAGGTGATCTGATCATGGCCGAACCCACGCCTGCTGGCGCCGACGGCGCGCCGCTCCATGCCAACAGCGACGCGCGCCATCCACAGGCGCTGGAGCGCGCCAGCCGCGTGCGGCTGATGATCTTCGATGTCGATGGCGTACTGACCGACGGCCGCCTGCTGGCCGGCCCGGAAGGCGAGGTGATCAAGGCGTTCGATACACTCGATGGCCATGGCATTAAGCTGCTGGCGCAGTCCGGCATCACACCGGCGATCATCACCGGCCGCCGCTCAGGCATCGTCGCCTGGCGCATGCGTGAACTTGGCATCGCGCACGTGTACCAAGGCGTGCAGGACAAGCGCACGGCGTTCGCCGATGTGCTGGCCAAAACAGGCGTGACAGCGGATGCGTGCGGCTACATGGGCGACGACTGGCCGGACCTGCCAGTGCTGCTGCAGGTCGGCTTTGCCGCCTGCCCGGCACAGGCCCACCGCGAGGTCCGCGCCCGCTGCCATTACGTGGCACAGGCCGAAGGCGGCCGCGGCGCGGCGCGCGAGGTGTGCGACCTGCTGTTGCGGGCGCACGGCGCCTACGACGCGCTGCTGAACGATATTCTCGCAGGCGGTGCGGCCCCGACCTGACGCATCGCGTTGCCGTCCGTACCGACCCGCTGATCCCGATAAAGGCCCATCGTGCTGCGTAACCTGCTCTCCCAGCTGATCCAGATGCTCCTGCGGTTCCTGCCGCTGGTGCTGATGGCCATCGTGGCCGGCATCACATTCTGGCTGGTGCAGGTGAACTCGCCGGTCCGCAAGGACGACCAGGAACAGGCCAAGCGCCACGAGCCGGCGTATTACATGGACCAGCTGGCGGCGACCGAACTCGATGACAAGGGCACCACCAAGTACCGTTTCAATGCAAGCCGCATGGTGCAGTATGAGGACGACCAGACGTACGCGGTGACCCACCCCGCCGTGCGCGCCTACGAACCGGGGCGTCCGCAGGTGACGGCCATGTCCGACCGGGGGACGATGAATGCCGAAGGTACCATCATCGACCTGCGCAGCAATGCGCGCGTGCTGCGCGACCAGGGCACGGACGCGGAGCGCGATCCGGTCATGTCGGCGCGCTCCGAACGCTTCGAACTGCTGCTGAACGATGATGTGGTGCGCACTGACAAGCCGGTCGAGTTGCGCCATGGGCAGTCGATCATGCATGCCAATGGCCTGATCTTCAATAATGTCACCCGCGAAGTACAATTGCTGGGTAATGTACGCGGCACAATCGTGTCCAAACCCTGATCCTGGCCTGCCGTCCCAACTTACCCGAATCCGCCCGTGACGACTTCTGCCCCCGCCTTCGACCGCACCCGCCCGGCCCACTCACTGGCCCTGGCCGCCTCCCGGCGCTTTCCGCTAGCAGCCCTGCTGCTTGGCGCCGCATTGACCATCACGCTCACAGCCACGCCAGCGCATGCGGAACGGGCCGACCAGACCAAGCCGCTGGTGCTGGAAGCCGACAATGCCAGCTACGATGACCTGAAGCAGATCTACGTGCTGACAGGCAACGTGGTGCTGACCAAAGGCACCATGGTATTGCGTTCGCACACCGCCGAAGTCCGCACCGATCCGGAGGGCTACCAGTACGCCGTGGCGATCGCCAAGCCGGGTGAACTGGCCTACATCAAGCAAAAGCGCGACACGCCGAACGAATACATGGAAGGCTGGGCCGAGCGCATCGAGTACGACGGCAAGCAGGAAGTGTCGAAGCTGATCCGGCGCGCGCGCATGGCCCGTCTGGAAGGGTCGACCGTGGCCGATGAGATTCGCGGCGCGCTGATCACCTACGACAGCCGCAACGCTTTCTACACGGCCTCGGGGGGTGACACCGCGGGCGCGGCGTCCTCGGGCAGCAGCAATGGCCGGGTGCGCGCGGTCCTCGCGCCGCGTGGCTCAAATGCCGCCAGCGCACCAGCCTCAAACCCCGCACCGGGCGTGACGCTACAGCCAGCGCCGCCGCCTGCCCAGCCACGCTGATCCCGCCACTTATCGCTTCGGCCCCGACACCACGCGCATGACGACAGATACCGCCCGCTCCACGCCCACCGCCGCCCCCGCTTCCAGCACGCTGGAGGTCCGGCATTTGCAGAAGCGCTATGGCACGCGCACCGTGGTGCGCGATGTCTCGCTGGATGTGAAGAGCGGCGAGGTGGTCGGCCTGCTGGGGCCAAACGGTGCAGGCAAGACGACGTCGTTCTACATGATCGTCGGCCTGGTGGCGCTCGACGAAGGCGAGATCATGCTGGATGGCGCGCCGATCAGCACCCTGCCGATCCACCAGCGGGCGCGCATGGGCTTGTCGTACCTGCCCCAGGAAGCCTCGGTATTCCGCAAGCTGAACGTACAGGAAAACATCCAGGCCGTGCTGGAACTGCAGACCGAGAACGGCAAGCCACTGTCGAAAGAGGCCATTGCGCAACGGCTCGATACCCTGCTCGATGACCTGCAGATCACGCACCTGCGTGACAATCCGGCGCTGTCGCTGTCCGGTGGCGAGCGCCGCCGCGTGGAAATCGCCCGGGCGCTGGCGTCGTCCCCGCGGTTCATCCTGCTCGATGAGCCGTTTGCCGGCGTGGATCCGATCGCCGTCGGCGAAATCCAGCGCATCGTGGCCTTCCTCAAGGCACGCAATATCGGCGTGCTGATCACCGACCATAACGTGCGCGAAACGCTGGGCATCTGCGACCACGCCTACATCATCAGCGAGGGCACGGTGCTGGCAGCAGGTCAGCCGAAAGACATCATCGCCAATGACGCGGTGCGCAAGGTCTATCTCGGCGAAAACTTCCGCATGTAAATCTGGCCGGCGGGAAGAGCGGCGGCAGTCCTGTCTCTGCCCCGACGCCCGCTGCGCAGCGCGCGGCCGAGGCCGTCCGGCGCGGTTTGCCGAACGGTTGCCACTTTTGTTCCGATTCGGCCGCGATCTCCTAGCAACTATCGTTCCATCGCGCGGAGGTTCGACTTACAATAGGTCGAATGAAACCGTCCCTCCAACTTCGCCTTTCACAGCATCTCGCGCTGACGCCCCAGTTGCAGCAGTCCATCCGGCTGTTGCAGCTTTCCACGCTCGAACTGCAGCAGGAAGTCGAGCAGGCCCTGACAGAGAACCCCCTGCTCGAGCGTGAAAACGATTGGCTGGAAAGCCCCGTGCGGATCGGCGCGGATGGCTCCATGAGCGTCCAGAATGCACCGGCCGAGACCGCTTCCGTACCGTCCGCCGCAAATGGGGAGGAACGCAGCGCCGCCCCAGGTGACACCGCAGGCGAGGCCGCCAGCGGGGACCTGGACGACGGTGCCAACGACTATGGCAACGACTGGAGCCTGGACGACTTTGCGCGTCGCCCGCAGGCGGACGAGGATGACCGCGCGCCCATGCAATTGGGTTGTGGCGGCCCGACCTTGCGCGATCACCTGATGGACCAGCTGGCGCCGCTGAAACTGTCGATGCGCGACAAGGGCCTGGTGATCTTCCTGATCGAATCGCTCGACGACGATGGCTACCTGCCCGCTTCCATTGACGAAATTCTGGAAGAACTGCCCGCGGAACTCGAAGTGGAGGCAGATGAGGTGCAATCGGCACTCAGCATGCTGCAGAGCTTCGATCCGCCCGGGGTCGGCGCGCGCAACGCGTCCGAATGCCTGGGCCTGCAGTTGCGGCGTATCGAGCACCCGGCCAAGCCGCTTGCCCAGGCCATCGTTGCCGGGCATCTCGAACTGCTGGCGACGCGCGACTACACGCGCCTGAAGAAAGCCTTGCAGGTCAATGACGCGGAGTTGAAGGAAGCGCACACGCTGATCCGCTCGCTCACGCCGTTTCCGGGCTTTGCCTTCAGCCGTCCCGATGCCGACTATGTGGTGCCCGACGTGGTAGTCCGCAAGACGCCGGCCGGGTGGGTCGCGCAGCTCAATGCCGAAGTGATGCCGCGCCTGCGCATCAATGACATGTATGCGCAGATCCTGCGCAACAGCAAGGGTGACAGTGGCGCCGCGGGCCTGCAGCAGAAGCTGCAGGAGGCACGCTGGCTGATCAAGAATATCCAGCAGCGCTTCGATACCATCCTGCGAGTATCGCAGGCGATCGTGGACCGGCAGAAGAATTTTTTCACGCACGGCGAAATTGCGATGCGCCCCTTGGTTTTGCGCGAGATAGCCGATACACTGGGTTTACACGAGTCGACTATCTCTCGTGTCACAACCAACAAATACATGGCCACCCCAATGGGAACGTTCGAGCTGAAGTATTTCTTCGGCAGCCATGTGTCAACCGAGACCGGCGGCGCGGCATCATCTACCGCGATCCGTGCGCTCATCAAGCAACTGATAGGAGCTGAAGACCCCAAAACCCCTCTGTCCGACAGCCGGATAGCCGAACTGCTCGGCGAGCAAGGGTTCGTGGTGGCGCGCCGCACCGTGGCGAAATATCGCGAGGCCCTTCGAATCCCGGCAGTCAACCTTCGCAAATCCCTGTAGTAATCGCATCGTCCTGGATGCGATGTCTGTGAAAGGAGAGTCGCTATGAATTTCAAACTCAGTGGACACCACCTCGAAATCACCCAGCCCCTGCGTGAGTACGTGGAAACCAAGCTGGAGCGGGTCATCAGGCATTTCGATCAGGTCATTGGGGTGAGCGTACTGCTGACGGTGGACAACCAGACAGAAAAGGACAAGCGACAACGTGCGGAAATCAATCTGCACCTGAAGGGCAAGGATATCTTCGTCGAATCGCATCACGAAGACCTGTACGCAGCCATCGATGCACTGGTGGACAAGCTCGACCGCCAGGTGATCAAGCACAAGGACAAAGTGCAGAACCATGACCGTGTGGCGCTGAAGTATCAGGCCACAGCGGACGAAGCCCGACTCTGAGCGTTCCGCGCAACCAACACAAAGCCGCCCATGTGCGGCTTTTTTTGTGCCGGAGGGCCCGCAGCGGCGCCAGCAGTGTATGCTTTCCCCACCGAGAGCATGGTATTGTCCTCAGGCATGATCCTCTCGCCCGGCCGGACCTGCTGCGGCGCACAATCCTGCGCCACGGCTCGTCTATAATGTCCGGTCAGGCTGTTCCCCGCCACGGCGAAGATCACTACTGTTCCACTGTCCTTCATGAATCGTTTGGCCAAACTGCTGCCCCCGGGCAACATCGCGCTGGATATCAGCGTCACTAGCAAGAAACGTGTGTTCGAGCAGGCCGGACTGCTGTTCGAAAATAACCACGGCCTGGCACGGGCGACCGTGACGGACAACCTCTTCGCCCGCGAGTCGCTCGGCTCGACCGGCCTGGGCGCGGGCGTGGCCATTCCGCATGGTCGCATCAAGGGCCTCAAGCAACCGCTCGCGGCGTTCATGCGGCTGGCGGAACCGATTCCGTTCGAATCGCCTGATGGCAAGCCGGTCTCCCTGCTGATCTTCCTGCTGGTGCCCGAGCAGGCCACGCAACAGCACCTCGAAATTCTGTCGGAAATCGCCCAGTTGCTGTCTGACCGCGACATCCGCGAAGCGCTCAACACCCTGCCGACCCCGGAAGCAGTCCACCAGATGTTGTCCGACTGGCAGCCCTGAGATCTGTCTGCCGCGCGCTGCCGCGTGCGCAGACCCCAATTTGCCGCACGTTATGGAACTGACTGGCGTCACCGCACAATCGATCTTTGATGACAACGCAGCCGATCTCCGGCTGTCCTGGATTGCCGGACTGGAAGGCGCTGACCGTTCCTTCGAGCTCGAATTTGCGCGTGAAGCAACGTCCGCCGCGGACCTCGTCGGTCACCTCAACCTGATCCATCCGAATCGCATCCAGGTGCTGGGCAAGCCGGAGATCACCTACTACCAGCGCCTCGACGAAGAAAACCGCAAGCGTCAGATGGGCGAGCTGATCCTGCTCGAGCCGCCCTTCCTGGTGATCGCCGATGGCGTCGATCCCCATCCGGACCTGGAACTGCGTTGCACGCGCTCATCCACGCCGCTGTTCACCACGCCGGTTTCGTCGGCCGCAGTCATCGACCACCTGCGCCTGTACCTGTCGCGCATCTCGGCGCCACGCGTCACCATGCACGGTGTGTTCCTCGACATTCTGGGCATGGGTGTGCTGATCATGGGCGAATCGGGGCTCGGCAAGAGCGAACTGGGCCTCGAACTCATCTCGCGCGGCCATGGCCTGGTGGCGGACGATGCGGTCGACTTCGTGCGCCTCGGTCCTGACTTCGTCGAAGGCCGCTGTCCGCCGCTGCTGCAGAACCTGCTCGAGGTACGCGGCCTGGGCCTGCTCGACATCAAGACCATCTTTGGCGAAACGGCCGTACGCCGGAAGATGAAGATCAAGCTGATCGTCCAGTTGGTGCGCCGCAACGATGGCGAGTTCGAACGCCTGCCGCTCGATTCGCAATACGTGGATGTGCTCGGCCTGCCGATCCACCAGGTCAAGATCCAGGTGGCCGCCGGCCGCAACCTGGCCGTGCTGGTCGAGGCCGCCGTGCGCAACACCATCCTGCGGCTGCGCGGTATCGATACGCTGCGTGATTTCATGGACCGCCAGCGTGCCGCCATGCAGGCGGAATCGCACGCCATCACCCAGGGCAGATTGCTCTGATCGACTGGCTGCAGCGTCAACCAGATTGGCGGACGGTCCGTTGTGTGCTGTAATGGGCTCGCACTGCGCGCCCAGCCTGTGCATGCGCCGTGCGCACGCGCCTTTCGCCTCGCTACCCTGAATGGAGAGCTTCCCATGAAATCCCTGCTTGCCCTGTGTACCGTGATCGCTTCGCTGTCTGCCGCGCCGGTGTGGGCGCAATCCGCGCAGCCGGCCCAGCCAGCGCAACCCGCTCAGCCGAACTCGCAGCAATCCAAGATGGCCGAGTGCAACAAGTCCGCCGAAGGCAAGAAAGGCGACGAACGCAAGGCCTTCATGTCGAAATGCCTGTCCGCCAAACCGAAGGCCAGCGAAAAGCAACTGGCCCAGCAGGAGCGCATGAAGACCTGCAACAAGCAGGCCGAAGGCAAGACTGGCGATGCCCGCAAGGCCTTCATGAAGGAATGCCTGAGCAGCAAGTAAGCCGCACCCCGACAGCCAGTGCGGGGCACCGCCTCGCGCAGGCTGTCGCGCTCCACACCCCCTGCCTCACCCGCTTGACCCGCAGCAGCAGCCTCCTTCCCCCATACATCGCACTGCACTTGCCGCCGCGCCGACTGGCCCGCGCATCGCTACCGGCTGTGCCGCGGCGTGCTTGGCCGCGCCAGGGCGACAGCGACCTCAACCATATGCTTTTGACACACGATAATGCTATGCTCGGTGTGTCATGCGTATATTTCTCATTACCGGGATATCCGGCTCCGGCAAATCCGTCGTACTGAATGTACTCGAGGACGCAGGGTATTACTGCGTCGATAACCTGCCTGCGCAGTTCATTCCGGAACTGGCCCAGTATCTCTCCACGCAGGGTTATACCCATCTTGCCGTGGCAACCGATATCCGCAGCCGCGAGACGCTGCGCGTGGTGCCCGAGATCGTGGAAGACCTGAAGACGCGCCATGCAGTGCGCGTCCTGTTCCTGACCGCCAATACCGATACGCTGGTGCAGCGCTACTCGGAAACGCGGCGACGCCATCCGCTGTCGATCCGGCAGGCAGGCGCCATCAACTCCGATACCCTGCCGGCTGAACCGGGCAGCGCCTCGCTGGTCGAGGCTATCGAGATGGAGCGTGAACTGCTGAGCCCCCTGGCGGAAACCGGCCATCGCATCGATACCAGCAATCTGCGCAGCAGCACGCTGCGCAGCTGGATCAAGGATCTGCTCAGCGACGAACAGGAGCGCCTGACGCTGATGTTCCAGTCGTTCGGTTTCAAGCACGGCGTGCCGACGGATGCCGACATGGTGTTCGACGTGCGCTCTCTGCCCAACCCTTATTACGACCTGCAGCTGCGCCCGCTCACCGGCCGCGACCAGCCGGTCATCGATTATCTGCAAAGCCAGCCGATGGTGCAGGCCATGGCCGAGGATATCCGCGCGTACGTGGAAAAATGGCTGCCCAGTTTCGTCGCCGATAACCGCAGCTACCTCACGGTTGCCATCGGCTGTACCGGCGGGCAGCATCGCTCGGTGTACATCGCCGAGCGGCTGGCGACATATTTCCGAGCCCATGGTACTGTGTTGATACGCCACCGGGAGCTTCCGGGCGGCGCTTAGGGCGTGCGGCACCCTGACGTGCCGGATACGCTCCAACCTTTTCAGCGCGCGTATGTCCGATTCCAACGTCATCCGTGATATTCCGCTGTTTCCGCTGCACACTGTCCTGTTCCCGGGCGGCCTGCTGCCCCTGCGCGTCTTCGAGGCGCGTTACCTGGACATGGTGCGCGACTGCCTGCGCCAGGACCTGCCCTTCGGGGTGTGCCTGATCGAAAGCGGACATGAAGTGGCCAGCGAGCAGGCGCCGGCCGCGTCCACCGTCACCGCTGAGATCGGCTGCCTGGCGACCATTCTCGATTGCGACATGGAACAGCTGGGGCTCTTGCTGCTGCGCACGCGCGGCGGACAGCGCTTCCAGACTCTGTCCACCCGCACGCAGAGCAGTGGTCTGATACGCGCCGATGTCGCGCTGCTGAGCGAAGACCTGCCCGACTGCAATCCCGATCTGCTGCTCGAATGCATCGCGGCCCTGCGTCGCATCGTGGCCGCGCTAAGCACCAAGAGCGATATCGAATCGCCGTTTCTCGAACCGTATCAGTGGGATGATCCGGTGTGGATCAGCAACCGGCTGTGCGAGATCCTGCCGATCCCGCTGAAAGCCAAGCAGAAGCTGATGGCGCTCGAGGACGCAGGCATGCGTATCGAGATCGTGCACCGCTTCATGAAACAGCACGCCATCCTGTAGCGCCCGTCATCCGGCAGCGCGTACCGCCCGTCATAGCGGTATGCCCGGCGCCTTGACCACCCTAGAGCAGCGTCGGTCGCACCATGCCATCGAGCAGCGTGCGGATCGGCGCTGGCAGGCCGACCCCGTGCAATGCCTCCACCGCGTGCCACTGCGCCTGCGTCGCCGCGCCTTGCGGCGCGGGGGCATCGTCGATGTGCGTCATCGCGAAGCAGCGCGCATGAATCTGCAGCCGGAAATGCGTGAATGTGTGCGACAGGCTCGCGCCCGGCAGGGCACGTCCGGCTTCCCCATAGGGCTGGGCATGCGTGCGTGCGAGTGTTTCCGCGACGGGATGCGCCCCTTCCTCGGCCGGTCCGGCGGCAATCTCCGGCAAGCTCCATAGGCCACCCCAGATGCCGCGTTCCGGCCGGCGCTCGAGCAGCACCCGGCCCGCATGCAGCAGCACCAGCACGGTAACGGCCCGCTCCGGCAGCGCCTTGCGCGGGCGCGGCGCCGGCAGCCGATCGGTGATGCCTTCCGCGCGGGCACGGCAGATGTCGTGTAGCGGACAGACTGCCGGCGTCGCGAGACACGCGGGGCGGCCACGCACGCATACCATCGCACCGAGATCCATCAAGCCCTGGGTATACGCTTCGATCCCGCTGTCTGGCAGCGCCGCCTCGGCGTGCCGCCACATCAGGTCTTCCACGCGCTTGTCGCCGGGAAATCCCTCGATACCGAATGCGCGCGCGAATACGCGCTTGACGTTGCCATCCAGAATCGCCGCCCGCGCGCCGGCGCTAAAGGCTGCGATGGCAGCTGCCGTGGAGCGGCCAATGCCGGGCAACGCGGCCAGTTGCTCGGCCTCACGCGGGAACATGCCACCATGCTCGGCGACAACGATCTGCGCGCAGCGATGCAGGTTGCGGGCGCGGGAGTAATAGCCCAGGCCAGCCCAGGCGGCCATGACATCATCCGGCGCTGCGGCGGCCAGATCCTGCACGGTGGGAAAGCGCTCGAGAAAGCGCGCGTAGTACGCCAGCACGGCAGAGACCTGGGTCTGCTGCAGCATGATCTCGGACAGCCAGATCCGGTAGGCGTCGCGCGTCCCCTGCCATGGCAGGCCGTGGCGTCCGTGGGTCCGTTGCCAGGCGACGACGCGCGCTGCGAAATCGGCGGGCACGGCACCAGCCGGCAGGGCAGGAGTAGAAGCAGGAATACGACGGCGCGGCTGCATGCAGATGATCCGATGGCGGGGACTGCATTATCGCGCGAATTAGCGCAGCGCCTGCGATGCATGATCGGGGGCGTTCATACCCCTGCATGCCGGGATATGAGCGTGGGCGTGATATTGCCTTTCAGGCCACCGCGCGGCTGCCCTCCGGCGTCGCACTCTCGAGGATCTGCCGGCCATGTTCGGCGATGGTGGCATTCAGCGCATCGAGTTCGGCAAGTGCGGCCTCCAGCTCGCCGATGCGGCCTTCCAGCGTGTCGGTCGCTTCATGCACGCGCTCGATGGAATCGACGCGGCGACGCAGTTGCTTCTGGTGCTCGCGCACCTGCGCCTCGAGCGGTGTCATAACCGATTTGAACCAGACATCCAGATCGCGATTGAGCGAACTGAACACCTCCTGCACATTCTCGGCCACCACACCGAAGATGCGCGCGACCAGACCCGGCTGCAGCCGGAGCCAGGCATTGACGCCACGCACCTGGCTCTGCGCCAGCGCGGCCTGGGCCGCCAGTGCATCGCGATACCGGACGGTATCGAACTGTAGCGGCGCCACCAGCGTAAAGGCATGTTCGGCATTGAAGCGCTTGTACATGGCATCGACCATCTGGTGCAGTTGTTCGATCTTGTCGCTGGCGCTGTCGATACGCATCTGCAGGTCGTTGAACAGCGCATCCATGTCGTTACGAATGGCACTCGACAAGAGATGGCCTGACATCGCTTCGCGCGCACTGCGCATGCGGCGCCGGACTTCGCGGCCTTGCAGCGTCTTCACGATCTCCGCCGCATGGCGGCCAAACACCATGCGCAAGGCCTTGAACTTGCCGATGCTCTGCTCGAACTCGGATTTCTCGCTCTGGACGCGTTGCAGCATATGCTTGACCATCGCCTGTTTTTTGCCGCGCAGGCTACGTAGCTCGAACAGCTGTTCGACGAGGTCGCGATGGCGCAGTTGCAGCAGCTGCCGGGTGTTGCGTGTCAGCACCTCGACAGCCACCCTCACCTGGTCCGCCAGGATTGCATGACGGCGGGCCAGTAGTCGCTCGGACATGGCCTCTTCCAAGACGGCCAGGCGACTTGCTGCATGCAGCGCCGCATCCCCCGACACCCGGGCAACCAGCCCTTTTTGCGCGGACACCGGATACACCTGTGCCACATCCACGCCCAGCGCCTGGGCCGTGGCTTCCACCTGGGCGCGCAGCTCAGCCTCGGCTTCGTCATGCGGCTTGAGCGGATCCCACAGTCCGTCGATCTTGTTGAGCACGACCAGGCAACGCGCACGCTGCGCATGGGCCACATGCGTCTGCCACAGTTCGAGGTCGCTTTGCGTCACGCCGGTGTCGGCGGCCAGCACGAACACCACCACATGTGCGTCGGGCAGCAGCCGCAATGTCAGCTCGGGCTCGGTGCCAAGCGCGTTCAGGCCCGGGGTATCGATCACCACCAGCCCCTGCCCAAGCAGCGGATTCGGCAGATTGGCAATTGCGTAGCGCCAGCGCGGCCGCTCGAGCGAGCCTTGCGTGCCGGGCGGCAATGCCGCCACGTGGACAGCACTGCCGTCCATACCCAGTGCCTTGGCTTCATGGTGCGACATCCGCACCGTTTCCGCGACATGCTGCAGCGCCCGCGCTACATCCGCCGGCGCCCCAGGGTCGAGCGGTACATGCACCCAGCGCGGATCGGTCGTGGCCTGCCCCAACGGCGTGGCAACATCGGCTTCGATCGGCAGAAGGTACAAGGCCGGCGCGGCCGCCGGATCGTAGCGCAGCTCCGTTGGGCACATGGTGGTACGCCCGGCGGATGATGGCAGCATGCGACGCCCGCTATTGGCCAGGAACAGCGCGTTGATCAGTTCCGTCTTGCCGCGCGAGAATTCGGCAAGGAACACCATGCTGAGCCTGTCATGCGCCAGCATCGCGCGCACGCGGTCGACGGCAGCCTGCACCTCGCCATCGAGCAGGTCCTGCGCCTGTAGCCAGTCATGGAAACGGCCGAGCGCAGCCGAGGCGTCGCTGCGCCAGGTGCTGTCATGCTCGAACCGTTGCTGAAGTGAGGTCATGGTGGCCCGTCTGAAAAACCGGCGGATGCCGCAAGCACCCGGTCAGGATAGTGTTGAATTCAACATTTTTTCACAGTGTATCGGAGCCGGGAATGCCCTTGGTGAAATAGGCCCAGGCGGAAGGCATCACACCTGGCTGCCGATCCTGTGCCGGGAACGGGAGTAGAAGCGGGAGCACGGGCGTCAGTGCCGGCAGATGGCTGGCGGCACGGTACTGCAGGCGGACATGGTTAGCGCTGGCATACCGGGCAATAGAAGGTGGAACGCTGTCCCTGGACGATCTGGCGAATGGGGGTGCCGCAAGTCCGGCAAGGTTCGCCGGCGCGGTCGTAGACGAATGCCCGCAGCTGGAAGTAGCCGCTCGCTCCGTCGCTGCCAATGAAGTCGCGCAGCGTGCTGCCGCCCAGCGTAATCGCATCGCCGAGCGTCGCACGGATTTCGGCTGCCAGACGGTCATAGCGCGCCAGACTGATACGCCCGGCTGGCGTGGTGGGCCGGATGCCGGCGCGGAACAGGCTCTCGGAAGCGTAGATATTGCCGACGCCAACCACCACCTGGCCCCCGAGCAGGACCTGCTTGATGGCAATCTGCCGGCCGCGGGTGTGCTTGTGGAGCCAGCGCCCGCCGAACGCCGGATCGAACGGTTCGATGCCAAGCCGTGCCAGCAGCGGATGGGTATCGAGCGCATCGTCGGGCAGATCGACCCAGAGCACCGCGCCGAAGCGGCGCGGATCGCGAAAGCGCAAGGTGCTGACGCCGTCCGCGCCTTCCAGCAGGAGATCGACATGATCGTGCGGCCCCGGTTCAGGCGCCTGCGGATAGATCCGCAAGGTGCCGGTCATGCCGAGATGGATCATCAGCCAGCCGGTATCCTCCGGTCCCTGGCAGGCGAGCAGCAGGTACTTGCCGCGCCGCCGCACCTCGCCGATGACCCGCCCGGTCAGGCGCGTGGCGAGATCGGCATCGACGGGCCAGCGCAGCCCATGGTGGCGCACCGCCACGGCGGCAATGCGCCGGCCGGTCACATGGGGCAGCAGGCCGCGCCGCGTGACTTCGACCTCGGGCAACTCAGGCATCGAACCACTCCCTCCCTTTCGCACTCCAATCCGGACATCGTACGCATTGTAGCGGGCACGCTACAATGCACTGCAACCAGCTTCGGAGTTCCCACATGATGTCGGATCGCTTGGTATCCGCTCTTCGCCTCACCTGTGGTACCGGCCTCTTCGCCACCATGGCTACGTGCGCTGCCCTGCTTGCCGGAACTTCGCCCGCAGCGCACGCGGCACCGCAGGCTGCGCACACTGCCGTCAATCCGGCACGTGCCGCCCTGCCGAAACTCGAACTGACCGACGACATCCTGTTCCAGGTCATGGCCTCGGAAATCGGCCTGCAACGCGGCCTACCGGGCAACGCCTTTCGCACCTATATCGCACTGGCACGCGAGACACGCGATCCGCGCTTTGCCCAGCGCGCCACCGAAATCGCCTTCACCGCCCGCGCGGTCGACCAGGCGCTCGAAGGCGCGCGCCTGTGGTCGGAGATCGACCCGGCGGCGGCCGCGCCCAGACAGCTGATCCAGTCGCTGCTGATCTCGACCGGCCAGTGGGATGAAGTCGAACCCGTGCTTGCCGCCCAGCTCAATCGTGCGCCGCCAGCCCAGCGCGGCGCAGCCATCCTGCTGCTGCAGCGCACGCTCTCGCGTAGTCCGGATACAGCCGGTGCGCTGGGGGTACTGGAGCGACTGACCGTCAAGGACCGGCAGTTGCCGGAAACCCATCTCGCCCTGGCCACCGCCCGGGCCGCCAACAAGGACAATGCCGGCGCACTGGCGGAGCTGGACCGCGCCCTCGCGTTACGCCCGCACTACGAGCCGGCGGCGCTGATGGCTGCGGACCTGCGCGCGCAGGAGAATCCGGAGGCTGCTATCGCGAGCCTGCGCGCCTACGTGCAAACGGCGCCGGCGTCGATCGACGCGCGCTTGGCGCTGGCCCGCCTGTATCTCGCCAGCGAGCGCGTCGATGAGGCGCAGCAGCAGTTCGAAGCGCTGCGTGCCCGCGCACCCAACGATGCACGCGTGGCGCTTGCGCTTGGCCTGATCCAGCTGCAGCAGAAACGTTATCGCGAAGCGGAAGCGGAATTGCAGCGCTACCTCAAACTGGCGCAAGCCAGCAAGATGGACGCCGATACCGCCTATCAAGGCCTGTCGCAGGCTGCCGAGGAACAGCGCGACTACAAGGCGGCACTGGCCTGGATCGAACGCATCGACGACGAACGCCTCGCCACGGCCACGCAGGTCAAGCGCGCACAGCTGCTCGGCAAGCTGCAGCGCCTCGACGAAGCCCAGGCGATCTTCAAGGAGCTCGGCGAGGAGACTGCCAATATCGATGACCCGGAACGACGCGCGGCGATGCAGGCGTCGTTGCGCCAGGCCGAGGTCGGCATGCTGCTCGAGGCCGGCGCAATCGACCGCGCCCGCGCCCGCCTCTCGGCCCTGCTCGAGGCCGAGCCAAACCAGCCGGACTATCTTTACGAACTGGCGATGGTAGAAGAACGCGCGCAGCGCTACGACGTGATGGAAACCCTGCTGAACCGCTTCATCACGCTTCGGCCCGACGATCGACAGGGCTACAACGCCCTCGGCTATTCGCTGGCAGACCGCAACACCCGCCTGCAGGAAGCGCTGCAGCTGCTGGAAAAAGCCACGCAGCTTGCGCCGGAAGACCCATACATCATGGATAGCCTCGGCTGGGTAAAGTACCGTCTCGGCGATCTGCAGACTGCGGCGGACCTGCTGCAGCGCGCGTATGACAAGTCGCCGCAGGCGGAAATCGCCGCGCATCTCGGTGAAGTGCTGTGGCAACTGGGCCGTCGCGACGATGCCAAACGCACCTGGGACAAGGCCCGCCGCCTCGATGACGAGAGCGGCATATTGAAGCGCACGCTCGAGCGTCACGGCGTGGTCCTGCCAGAATGACGACGCGGCGCTCCCTCCTCCGCGCCGGGCTGGTCCTTGGCGCATTGGCCGCCGTGAGCGGTTGCGCCAGCGTGACGCCCGGCGCCGGCTTCGCACCCGCAGGCGCGGGCGCGGACCGTACCATCGAACTGCGCGGACGGTTTTCTGCCCGCACCGAACGCAATGGCCGGGAAGAAGGCGCCCATGGCAATTTCGTCTGGCTGCAGCGCGGCGACAGCGTCCAGCTATCGCTGGTCTCGCCGCTGGGTCAGACGCTGGCAATCGTCACCGCGCTACCCGGCGAGGCCACGCTCGAACTTCCCAACCAGGCGCCGCGCAGCGCACCCGAAGTCGATATGCTCATGCAGCAGGCGCTCGGCTTCAGCCTGCCGGTCTCGGGCATGCGCGACTGGTTGCAGGCTCGCCCCGCGCCCGGCCCGGTCGTCCGGGCCGAGCGCGACGCCACCGGTCGCCTGACCCAGCTCGAACAGCACGGCTGGACCGTGCGCTTCCAGGAATATCGCGAGACCTCGGCCGGCGACACACCGCGCGTACGCCGCATGGATCTCGCCCGCACGCTCGACGGCGAGCCGCTGTCGGTACGGCTGGTGGTTGACGAGTAAGGGCACGGTCGGGAAACCGCCGACGAACAGGCCGACGCAGGATCGGACGCGGAATCGACCGGAGCGCTCGGCAAAAAGCCCGCTAGAATCGGCCCACCAGCTTCCCACTCATGCTCCGATGTCCAGTCCGTCGCCTACCGAACTCGAAAACTGCCCCGCGCCCGCCAAGCTGAACCTCTTCCTGCATGTCACGGGACGTCGTGCCGACGGCTATCACACGCTGCAGACCGTATTCCAGCTGATCGACTGGCAGGACACCCTGCACTTCTCGCGCCGCGCCGACGGCCGCATCATCCATGCCAATCCGCTCGATGGCGTGCCGCCGGACACCGACCTGACGGTACGCGCGGCGCGCCTGCTGCAGGAAGCCACGGGCTGCCGCTACGGCGTGGAACTGCGCATCGACAAGCAGCTGCCGCGTGGCGGCGGGCTCGGCGGCGGGTCGTCCGATGCCGCCACCACGCTGCTGGCCCTCAATCGACTGTGGCAGCTGGACCTGCCGCGCGCCACGCTGATGTCGCTCGGCCTGGCCCTCGGTGCCGATGTGCCATTCTTCCTGTTTGGCCGCAACGCCTTTGCAGAAGGCATCGGGGAGGCATTGCAGCCCGTATCGCTGCCAGCCAGCGTCTACCTCGTGATCCATCCCGGGGTGGAAGTGCCGACACCGGCAATTTTTTCCGACGAGGGATTGACACGCGACACGCCGCCGATCATAATTGCGGACTTTCTTGCATGCCATTTTCCGCACGGATTCGGTCACAACGATCTGCAGGCGGTGGCGGCAAGAAAATATGCAGAAGTTGCGCACGCGCTTGCATGGCTGGAGTCCCGCGTGGGATCCCAATCCGGTCACGCAAGAATGTCGGGGTCTGGCGCTTGTGTCTTTGCACGTTATACTGACGTGGCCGAGGCACAGGAAGTGCTGGCCCAGTTGCCGTCCCAGTGGATCGGCAAGGTTGCCAGGAGCCTGGATCGCCACCCGCTCGCAGCGTACGCATAATGCACTGAGCAAGCTTATGTCCGGCGCGTGCATCGCAAAACGCGGTGCAGTCGAAGGACGACAGGTTGTGTAGGGGAGTAGCCAAGTTGGTCAAGGCACCGGATTTTGATTCCGGCACGCGAGGGTTCGAATCCTTCCTCCCCTGCCAAGTTACACCCATCGTGCGTCATATCCGCATTACGCACATGTCTCGCACCGCCCGGTAAGCCGGAACGTGCGTGCCACAGTCCCGAAGAAACAGGTGCCCCCCATGCGCAGCGAAGGCTTGATGGTTTTCACCGGCAATGCCAATCCCAAACTCGCAGCAGAAGTTGTCCGCCACCTCGGGATTCCACTCGGCAAAGCGCTCGTCGGACGTTTCTCGGACGGCGAAGTCCAGGTTGAAATCCAGGAAAATGTGCGCGGCAAGCACGTCATGGTGCTCCAGTCGACCTGCGCGCCGACCAACGACAACCTGATGGAACTGATGGTGATGGTCGATGCGCTCAAGCGCGCCTCGGCACAGAGCATCACCGCTGCGATCCCCTATTTCGGCTATGCCCGCCAGGACCGCCGCCCGCGCTCCGCGCGCGTGGCCATCTCGGCCAAGGTTGTAGCCAACATGCTCGAAGTGGCGGGCGTCCAGCGCGTGGTGACGATGGACTTGCACGCCGACCAGATCCAGGGCTTCTTCGACATCCCGGTCGACAACATCTACGCTTCCCCGATCCTGCTCAGCGACCTGCGCGAAAAGAACTACGACAACCTGCTCGTGGTCTCGCCGGACGTTGGCGGTGTGGTGCGCGCACGTGCCCTGGCCAAGCAGCTCGGCTGCGACCTGGCGATCATCGACAAGCGCCGCCCCAAGGCCAACGTGGCCGAGGTCATGAATATCATCGGTGAAGTCGACGGCCGCAACTGCGTGATCATGGATGACATGATCGACACCGGTGGCACCCTGTGCAAGGCTGCCCAGGTCCTGAAGGAACGCGGCGCACAGCGCGTGTTTGCCTACTGCACGCACCCGGTGCTGTCGGGTGGTGCCGTGGCGCGCATCGCAGAATCGCAGCTCGATGAAGTGGTCGTCACCGACACCATTCCGCTGCGCGACGAAGCGCTGGCCTGCGGCGGCAAGTTCCGCCAGCTGTCCACCGCCCCGCTGCTGGCCGAAACCTTCACCCGGATCGTGAACGGCGACTCGATCATGTCGCTGTTTGCTGAATCCTGATATAATTCAAAGCTTTACTGAATTTTGCGCCGCTGCCTCGCCCGGCAAATGGGCAAAGCAGCGGCGTATTCGTCCGGAAGGGCCTGAGCCCTTCCTCAACCGGACTGTCTGGTCGCGGGCAGTTCCAATCAGGAGCAACACATGAAAGTCGTCGCTTTCGAGCGTAGCGTACAGGGCACTGGTGCGAGCCGCCGCCTGCGCAATGCTGGCAAGACCCCGGGCATCATCTATGGCGGCAGCGCCGAGCCCAAGCTGATCGAACTCGATCACAACGCACTGTTCCACGCACTGAAGAAAGAAGCCTTCCACTCGTCGATCCTCGATATGGAAGTGGCTGGCAAGGCTGAAAAGGTCCTGCTGCGTGATTTCCAGATGCACCCGTTCAAGCCGATGGTCCTGCACATCGACTTCCAGCGCGTCGACGCCAACGCCAAGATTCACGTCAAGGTGCCGCTGCACTTCCTGAACACGGAAACCGCTCCGGGCGTGAAGGTCGGTCATGGCATCGTCAACCACATCGCCAATGAACTCGAAGTGTCGTGCCTGCCGGCCGACCTGCCTGAGTTCATCGAAGTCGACCTCGGCGCCCTGGAATTGGGCCAGTCGCTCCACCTGTCCGACCTCAAGCTGCCGAAGGGCGTTTCGGCCGTGCAGCATGGCGGTGAAGAAAACCCGGCAATCGTCAGCATCTCGCTGCCGGCTGGCGAAAAGTCGGCTGAAGCCGATGCCGGCGCAGCCGAAGGCGACAAGCCGGCGGAATAAGCCGGCGGCACGCTGCCCGCGCGCAACCCGCTCCGCTCAAGCCCGCAGGCCAGCCCTGCGGGCTTTTTCTTTGGCGCATGGCAACCACATGCAGCCCCGCCCCGGCAGACGCGCTATCCTTGCACCCGATCGCTTCCGATTTCTTTCATTGCGTACCCATGATCAAACTCATCGTCGGCCTCGGCAATCCCGGTCAGGAATATGAAGCCACCCGCCACAATGCCGGATTCTGGCTGGTCGATCAGCTGGCCCGCGAGGCGGGCGCCACGCTGCGCCTCGAAAGCCGCTTCCATGGCATGGCGGCGCGCGCCAGCCTGTGGCGCGAGGACATCTGGCTGCTCGAGCCGATGACCTTCATGAACCGCTCGGGCCAGTCGGTCGGCGCGCTCGCCAAGTTCTACAAGATCCTGCCCGATGAAATCGTCGTCCTGCACGACGAGCTCGACCTGCCGCCGGGCACCGTCAAGCTGAAGCGCGGCGGCGGTGCGGGTGGCCACAACGGGCTGAAGGATATTGCCGCGCATCTCGGCACGCAGGACTACTGGCGCCTGCGTATCGGTATCGGCCATCCGCGCAGCTTGCGTCCGGAAGGCGCCAGCGCCCCCGCCAAGGAGGACGTCGCCGGTTTCGTCCTGAAACCCCCGCGCCGCGAGGAACAGGAACTGATTGATGCCGCGCTGGAGCGCAGCATTCCGGCCCTGAAACTGCTTGCCCAGGGCCAGGCCGAACGCGCGATGATGGGTCTGCACGGCAAACCCTGACCGCCGACAGGGGCCTGCCATCTCTGCGCCCGCCAATCTCGCGCGGGCCCGCTCCATCCTCCGCACATGACCATCGGCTCGTGCGACCCGCTTGCGTCGCGCCCGTCACCAAAGCGACACAGCAACGACATAGTCGCGTCACAGGCGACTCTTACATTGTCAGCTTCCCACAACTGGCAATGGAGAAATCCCAGTGACGAAAAACAGCGTGCCCCCTGCCTCCAGCGATACCGAAACGCAGAACCTGCATTTTGCCGACATCCTGAATGCCCGCCTGTCGCGCCGGCAAACGATGCTCGGCGGTATCTCGGCGACCACGGCCGCCCTGTTCGGCAGTCTGAGCCTGTCGGCCTGCGGCGGTGGCGATGATCCGGCACCGACCACGCCGACGCCCCCCACGCCGACCGACCCGATCGTCAAGCCGACAGCGCTGGGCTTCTCCCCGGTGGCGCACAGCCTTGCCGATGTCGTCAAGTTGCCGACCGGCTACTCGATGTCGGTCCTGTACGCCCTCGGCGACCCGCTGGTCTACGGCATTTCCTCCTGGGCCGGCGATGGCTCGGAAACAGGCGCATCGTACGAGCTGCGTGCCGGCGACCATCACGATGGCATGTATTTCTTCGGGCTGTCAGATGCCGGCGCCTACGACCCCAAGCGCTCGGACCGGGGCCTGCTGTGCCTGAACCACGAAAACATCACGCAGAACTTCCTGCACCCCGCCGGTACGTCGTACACCAACCCGCGCCCGGCCAGTGACGTGGACAAGGAAGTCAACGCCCATGGCGTCTCGATCGTCGAAGTAAAGCGTGGCGCGAGCGGCAACGGCATGACCTATGTGCGCGGTTCGATGTACAACCGCCGCCTGACCGCCGCCACACCGATGGAACTCGAAGGCCCGGTGCGTGGCAATGCGCGCGTTGTGACCAAGTATTCGGCGGACGGCACGCGCACCCGTGGCACGGTCAACAACTGCGCCAACGGCATGACGCCGTGGGGCACCTACCTGACCTGCGAAGAGAACTGGGAAGGTTACTTCCGCCGCGATGCTGACACCACGCGCGCCGACAACGCCAGCCTGAACCGCTACTCGCTTACCGCCAACCAGGGTGGCAGCTTTGGCTGGAGCCAGCTCACCGGTGATCTGTACGAGCGCTGGTACATCGCTGCCACGGGCGCTACGGCTGCCGACGACTATCGCAATGCCGCCAACACCTATGGCTGGATCGTCGAAGTCGACCCGTTCGACCCCAACTCCACGCCCGTCAAGCGCACCGCGCTCGGCCGCTTCGCCCACGAGGGCTGCTGGCCGTGCAACCCGGTCGCCGGCAAGCCGATGGTGTTCTACATGGGTGACGACAAGAGCGGTGACTACATCTACAAGTTCGTCTCCACCGCCAAATACGACCCCGCCGACAAGGGCCTGGCCGCCGGCGCCAAGTACATGAACGACGGCACACTGTATGTGGCGCGCTTCGACGCCAGCGGCGCCGGCGAATGGCTGCCGCTGACCACCGCCAATCCGGCGCTGGCTGCCTTCCCGTCGCTGGCCGACATCATGATCGATACGCGTCTGGCTGCCGATGCGGTCGGCGCGACCAAGATGGACCGTCCGGAATGGGGCGCCGTCAACCCGCTGAACGGCGAGGTCTACATGACGCTCACCAACAGCAACAACACGCTGAGCGCCGCCAATCCGCGCCCGGGCAACCCCAATGGCCACATCATCCGCTGGCACGAAGACGGCGGCGATGCCACCGCCACGACGTTCAAGTGGGACGTGTACGTGTTCGGCTCGCCGACCGCAGCCCCGGCCACCTACAACATCTCAGGCCTGACCGCCAGCAACGATATGTCGAGCCCGGACGGTCTGTGGTTCGATTCGCGCGGCATCCTGTGGATTCAGACCGACGATGGCGCCTACACTGGCACCACCAACTGCATGATGCTGGCCGCTACACCGGGTACCGTGGGTGACGGCGGCGCCGCCACGCCGACCGGCAACGACGGCACCACGCCGGGCGTAGCGACCCTCAAGGGTGCCAACCCGACGGAAGCGAACCTGCGCCGCTTCCTCGTGGGCCCGATCGACTGCGAGATCACTGGTATCGCTATGACGCCAGACCACAAGACCATGTTCGTCAACATCCAGCACCCGGGTGACGGCGGCACTGGCCACTGGCCAGCCAGCCAGACCAACCCGGCGAGCACGGCACGTCCGCGCTCGGCGACCATCGCCATCACCAAGGACGATGGCGGAGAGATCGGCGTGTAAGCATACGTCTCGCCCAGGCCTGCGGGTTGCCTGACGCATGCCGCTTGCGGTCTCCGCGCCCCCGAGTGCCGGTCCTCCGGTCTCGGGGGCTTTTTTACATCGCCAGGTTGTGCCCCATCCTCTGTGCGCAGCATGCATCACCCGCCGTTTGGCGATCCCACTCACGGCGTTTACAATAGCGGCCTTGGCTGTGACGCCATGAGACGCCTGCACGCCACTTTCCGCCTGGGCACGACGGCATCGCAGCGAGCCGCATGCCCGAGCGTCCTGCCCGGTGACCTCCCGGTCAGGCACTGCATTCTTCACCGCGACACTGGTCGACACGCGCGCCCCGCAGGTGCATGCTGTCGTCAAGCCAGTAGCCGATCTCATCGCAGCCAACCTGCGTGACTATGCGGCGCACAGCTTTGCCGTGGCGCCAGCCCTTTGCGCACCGCTCGCAGGCGCGACTCAGAAAGGAGCACATACCGTGGTCTTCCGTATCTCGATCCTCGTGGTGGCCTTGCTGTCCCTCGTAGCAGGCCTCTGGCCCAAAGGATTTCATGTCTTCATCCAGTCCGGTCTCGCCGTGGTCTCGGTCCGCTTCGGCTGGTTCTACCTGCTGGCCGTGTTCGCCACGCTGGTATTCCTGATCTACCTGCTGTTCAGCCGCTTTGCCAACCTGCGCATCGGCGGCGAAGACGCCGAGCCCGAATTCTCCAATGCGAGCTGGATGTCCATGCTGTTTGCTGCGGGCATGGGCATCGGGCTAGTGTTCTGGGGCGCGGCGGAACCCGTGTCCCACTACCTCGCGCCACCGGAAGGCCTCGCCCCGCAGAGTATCTTGGCCGCACGCGCATCCATGCGCTACGTATTCTTTCACTGGGGTCTGCATCCGTGGGCGATCTACGCACTGGTGGGCCTGGCCATGTCGTGGTTCATGTTCAACCGGCAAGGACGCGGACTGATCAGCGACCTGCTGCAGCCGCTGATCGGGCACCGGCACACCGGGTGGATCGGCCATTTCGTCAACATCCTTGCCATTGTGTCGACCGCTCTTGGCGTCGCCACCACACTTGGCTTCGGGACATTGCAGATCAGCGCGGGACTCGAGCGTGTCTTCGGCATACCAGCCAGCACGCTGACACAGATGAGTGTGATCACCGTCGCCTTTGTCCTCTACATGGCCTCCACCACAAGCGGTGTCACGCGTGGCATTAAATGGCTGTCGAACGGCAACCTGGCGCTGGCCGTCCTGCTCCTGCTGATGATCCTCGTGCTCGGCCCCGTCAGTTTCATCTTCGACATCTTCACCACCACGCTCGGCGCCTACCTGAGCCAGCTGGTCAGCATGAGCCTGCGTATGTCGCCGTTCACGGCCAGCACGTGGGTACAGGACTGGACGATCTTTTACTGGGCCTGGTGGATCTCGTGGTCGCCGTTCGTCGGCATTTTCATCGCCCGCATTTCCAAGGGGCGCACGGTGCGGGAATTCGTGCTGGGTGTGGTGATCGCGCCGAGCCTGCTAGGTTTCCTGTGGTTCTCCGTGTTTGGCGGAGCAGCCATGTGGGAACAGATGTTTGGCAACGGACAGATGGTCGCGGCAGCCCAGAGCGGCTACCAGAACGTGCTGTTCGCCCTGCTCGATACCTACCCGGCGGCGACCTTCCTCGCCGGCCTGACGATTCTGCTGCTGGTCATCTTCTTCGTCACGTCGGCCGACTCGGCGGTGCTGGTGCTGGCCACCATGTCCAGCCCGGAGCGCGGCGACCCACCGGTCTCCCGCCGGATCATCTGGGGCGTGAGCATCGCCGTGATTGCAGCGGCCCTGCTGCTGGCTGGCGGACTCGACGCGCTCCAGAGTGCGCTCATCATCACGGCCTTTCCGTTTGCCGTCCTGCTGGTACTGATCATGTGGTCGCTCTATCGCGTACTCGATGCCGAGTATGTCCGCCAGCGCCAGCTGAGCCTGCGCACGCGGCACGCGATCGAACGCTGGTTGCAGCGAGACAGCGAGGCCGCGGCCGCCATCGCCGCAGCGAGCCGAGACCAGGCGGATCAGCAGGACAAGGCCCAACCCTGAGCCGGATTGCCGGATGCGCGCAACTCGGCGTCCGTCCAGGGATGGCAGCATGGAATTTGGTGAGGTGATAGCAGAACGACCGGCACAGCCGTGCACCGGCATGCGCGTTCCAAGATGATGCGGAACCCTCGGGATGGGCGAGGGCTCCACCGGAATCAGGCTGCCTGAGTGAGCCTGAGGTACTTTTGCATCAATTGCGTGTGGCTTTCGACCCGCTGGGGATCATTGGGAATGCAAGCCACCGGGCAGACCTGCTGGCACTGCGGGGCGTCGAAATGGCCGACGCACTCGGTGCATTTGTCCGGGTCGATCTGGTAGATTTCCGGGCCCATGAAGATGGCTTCATTAGGGCATTCCGGCTCGCATACATCGCAGTTGATGCACTCATCGGTAATCATGAGTGCCATATTGGTTTCCTGTGGGTTGATGACGCCTGTGCCGTTATTTTAGGCGCTTTTCCCGATTTTCTCCTGCAACCATGCTTCCACCGAGGGAAACACGAACTTGCTGACATCGCCGCCCAGCAGGGCGATCTCGCGCACGAAGGTCCCGGAGATGAACTGGTACTGGTCGGAAGGCGTCAGGAACATGGTTTCCACATCGGGCAGCAGGTAACGGTTCATGCCGGCCATCTGGAACTCGTACTCGAAGTCGGACACCGCACGCAGGCCGCGCACGATGACGCGCGCATTGTTCTTGCGCACGAAATCCTTGAGCAGCCCCGAAAAACCCTCGACCCGCACGTTCGGATAGTGGCTCAGCACCTCCGCGGCGATCTGGATGCGCTCGTCCATGGAAAAAAACGGGCGCTTGTTGGGGCTCTGCGCCACGCCGACCACGATCTCATCAAAAATATTCGATGCGCGTCGAACCAGGTCTTCATGTCCGCGCGTCATCGGATCGAATGTCCCCGGATATACGGCGATCACCATACCCACTCCTTAGTTTCGATTACCCTGGCTGTACCCCGCCCTGCATCACCCGGGGCAGCAATGCCCATCGCGGGCTGGGGTTTTCCCGGGTAGCGGCGTAGTTTAACTGGTTTTGGCGGCCAGCAAGTGCGCATGCACCATTCCGGCATGCAGATAGCGGACGATTTCGAGCTCCGCGGGCAGCGCCGCCGACATGTCCTCGCCTGACTCGAGATAGATGTGGCCGGCTGGCTTGAGCCGCGACACGGCAGCGGCGAGTGCCCGGGCGGCGAGCGGGCTGCCGAACGGCGGATCGATGAAGATCACGTCGAAGGCCCCGGGCGGGCAGCTTGCCAGATGGCCCAGTGCATCCCCGGCACGGATGTCCACCATGCCGGCGTGCAGCTTGTCGCGCATCGCCTGCAGCTGGCGGACAGCGGCCGGCAGGCTCTCGACCATCACCACCCGGGCAGCGCCACGCGACGCTGCCTCGAAGCCGAGCGCGCCGGAGCCGGCAAACAGGTCCAAGCAGGTACAGCCGCCCAGATCCTGGCCCAGCCAGTTGAAAAGCGTTTCGCGAACGCGGTCGGGCGTGGGCCGCAGGCCATCGGCGTCGAGCACGGCCAGCGGCGTCCGTTTCCATTGCCCGCCAATGATGCGGACCTGGCGCGGCACGCCCCGTGGCCGACCGGGTACGGCCTTCGATGCGGGAGCGGATGATGAACGGGAGCGGGAGCGGGTGGCTGACATGGCAGCATTGTAGCCGCTGCGTGCGCGCCACCCGGGGGTAAATCACACATGATGTACAGCGTCAGCCGCGCGTGCTCCCGTCGAGCAGCCGCAGGCAGCCGAACCGCCTGGACCGGCACGCCGGCATCACTTCGATGGGGCAACCGGCTGGTCTGCCGCGCCCACGACCACGGTCACCATGCGCTCTGGCTGCAATGCGCGCTGGAAGGCCATGCGTACCTGGTCGGCGGTGACCGCTTCGACGCGACGCGTCCAGCCATCGAGGTAGTCGAGCGGCAGGCCATACCAGGCGATATTGGCGACATTGCCGATCAGCTTGCGGTTGCTGTCGAGCCGCAGCGGAAAACCATTCACGAGGTTGGCCTTGGCGGCTTTCATCTCCGCCACGCTCGGCCCTTCCGCGACGAAGCGCGCCAGCTCCGCACGCAATACGCGCAACGCCTCATCGGCCTGGTCCTTGCGCGTCTGCACGCTGATCTGGAACGGACCGGGCTGCAGCAGCGGTGCAAACCCGCTCGAAATGCCATAGGTAAGGCCGCGCTTCTCGCGGACTTCGCTCGTCAGGCGCGAGGTGAACCCGCCGCCGCCAAGAATGTGGTTGCCCACCAGGATCGCGAAGAAGTCCGGATCGCTACGTGCAATGCCGGGCTGGCCGACGAGCACGTGTGCCTGCTGCGCCGGATGCGGCAGACGGATGTCGCGCGGCGCAGCCAGCGGCAGCACCGGCGGCAAACCGGTTGTGGAAGGCGCGGCGGTTGCGGTGCGCGGCAATCCCGCAGTCAGCTGGTCGGCGATCTGCTGCGCCTGCGCCCGGTCGATGTCCCCAATCAGGGTCACCACGGCGTGCCCGGCATCATAGCGGCGCTGATGGAAAGCCACGAGATCATCGCGCGTGATGGCTTGCACGGTCTCGGGGCTGGCCGTGAAGCCATACGGATGATCGCCATAGAGCGCGGCATTGAAGGCCCGCGCGGCCATGGCTGCCGGGCGCGTCTCGGCTTCGCGCAACGCCGCTGTCAAGCGGGCTTTTTCCCGCTCGACCATTTCCACCGGATAGGCAGGCCGGCTCACGATCTGCGCCATGAGCGCCACGGCAGCCGTACGTGCGGCCGGGGACGACAGCGTGCGCAAGCGGATCGAAGCACGGTCGTCGGACACGCCGCCGCCAAATTCCGCACCGAGATCGGCAAAGGCATCGGCCAACTCGCCTTCGCTGCGGGCTGGCGCCGCATCTGCTGCTGCCACACCTTTGTCGAGCAGGCCGGCCACCATCGTTGCCAGGCCCGCCTTGTCGCGCGGATCGAAACGCGTGCCGGCATCCAGATCGAGATTGATGTCGAGCATTGGAATCGACGGGCTCGGCACAAAATACACGCGCGCACCGGAGGCTGCAGTCCAATGCTGGATCGGCAGCGCAGCCTGTGCGGCGGATGGGGCGAACAGCGTGGCCAGCAACCAGCCAGCCGATATCCAGTAACGCATCTTCAGCAGCTTCATTCAGGCATTCCGTTGATCAATGAGGCCGGCCTTGCGAGGCCGGCGCTGTGGTTGGCGCTGTGGTCGGCATATCGCCAGGAACAGGTCGCGCCTTGCCATCGAGCGGCTGCGGCACGAGCGTGGCCACCGTCAGTGCATCGTCCCCGAAATAGCGGGCCGCAACGGCCTGCACCTGCTCTGACGTCACGCTCTGGATGCGCTCCAGCATGCGATCGAGCTGGCGCCAGGAAATACCCGACATCTCCGCAATACCGATTTCCATGCCTTGCCCGAATACCGAGTCGCGCTTGTAGACCTGGCTTGCCACCAGCTGCGCCTTGATGCGCCGCAGCTCCTGCGCGGACACGCCTTCCCGCGCAATCCGTGCCACCTCGGCGCGCATGGCCTGCTCCAGGGCTTCGGTCGTATGTCCCTTGGCCGGCGTGGCCGACAGCGTGAACATGGCGGGACCGCGACCAAGGCCGTCGTAGCCGGCGCTCACGCTATCCGCCATGCGCTGCTCGCGGACCAGCAGGCGATCGAGCCGGGCATTCTCATAGCCGCTCAGCACGGCTGCCAGCACGTCCAGCGCATAGGGATCGGCATCCTTCTCGACATCCCGCAACGCGGGCGTCTTGAACGCCAGCACCACGGACGGGTTCTCCGCCGGCACCTTCACGGCAATACGCTTGATGCCCTTTTGCGGCGGCTCCTCGCGGAGTGTGCGCGCAGGCAGCGGCCGTGTGGCGACACGGCCATAGGTCCGCTCCGCCATGGCACGCACCGCCTGCGGATCGACGTCGCCCGCCACGACCACCACCGCGTTGGCGGGCGTGTACCAGCGTCGATACCAATCCAGGGCATCGTCAAGCGTCATGTGCTGCAGGTCATCCATCCAGCCGACGATCGGATGACGGTATGGCGATGCGACATACATGTTCGCCATCAATTGCTCGAACAGCGTGCCGCTGGGCGAGTCGTCGGTCCGCAGGCGCCGCTCTTCCATGACGACCTTCATCTCGCGGCTGAAATCGTCCGGCGCCATCTTGAGATTCGCCATGCGGTCGGCTTCCATCGCCATCAGCTTCGGCAGGTGCGATTTCTCGGCCTGCTGGTAATACATCGTGTAATCCCGGCTGGTCATCGCATTGTCACGCCCGCCCAGTTCGGCCACGATGCGTGAGAAGGTACCGGCCGGATAGGCTGGCGTACCACGAAACATCAT
Source organism: Imbroritus primus (assembly GCA_000272025.2). GTDB lineage: Bacteria > Pseudomonadota > Gammaproteobacteria > Burkholderiales > Burkholderiaceae > Imbroritus > Imbroritus primus. The sequence continues at coordinate 373,440 of AKCV02000025.1, read as the reverse complement.
GTGCTCGAGCATGTGCGCGACCCCGGTGGTACCGCTTACCTCATCCACGCTCCCGGCGCGGTACCACACCTGGTGGACCACGGTGGGCGCGCGATGATCCTCTCTCACGATCAGGCGCAAGCCGTTGCGCAGGCGGAATTCGTGCGTGGTCGCGGCGGCGCGGGCCTCTGTCCGCAGTGCATCGGTACGCGGCGCATCGGGCGGTGCAGGCGTCTGGGCCCCGACCAGGGCCGGCGCGGACAGGGCGAGTACCAGCACCGCTGCCCGCATGCGGTGCACAGAGGTGGACAGGCGGGTTGGTTGACGGGATGCGGAGCACCCGGAAAGGACACGAAAGGTCGGCAACATAAGGGGGTCTGCTAGAATTTTGCGCATATGCGCGTACGCACCATACGATAGCGCCACGATATCCGATAGTTGACCGATTACCCACATGTTTAGTTTCTGGAAAAAGCGCAAGGCCCAACCGGCGGAAGCGCCCGAGGCAGCACCACAGGATACCGCGCGCGAAGCTGCGCCAGTCACACCGCCGGATGCCGGCGTCGGCGCGTTGCCGCCAGAAGCTGCAACCCCATCCCCGGGCCCGGCCGGTTCCGGCATCCCGGCGTCCACTGCCAACGTTTCTGACGCTTCCACCATTGCCACTCTTGCCGCCAGCACGGAAGCAGAGGTCGAAGTGGTTCCGCCACCGCCTGTGCCGGAAGCCGCCAAGCAAAGCTGGATGACCCGGCTGCGCTCCGGCCTGGCCAAGACCAGCCGGAACATCGGCACGCTCTTCGTCGGCGTCAAGGTCGACGAAGCGTTGTTCGAGGAACTCGAAACCGCCCTGCTGATGAGCGATGCCGGGGTCGAAGCGACCGAATTCCTGTTGGGCGAGCTGCGCAAGCGCGTCAAGCAGCAGCGCATCGACACCGCGGACGGCGTGAAGGCCGCACTGCGCGACGTGCTCACCGAACTGCTGAAGCCGCTTGAAAAGACCATGGTGCTGGGCCGTGCGCAGCCGCTGGTGGTGATGATCGCCGGTGTCAATGGCGCCGGCAAGACCACCAGCATCGGCAAGCTGTGCAAGCATTTCCAGCACTACGGACAGAGCGTGCTGCTGGCCGCCGGCGATACCTTCCGCGCCGCCGCTCGCGAACAGCTGATGATCTGGGGAGAGCGCAACGGTGTAACGGTCATCGCGCAGGACGGCGGCGACCCGGCAGCCGTGTCGTTCGACGCCGTCAATGCGGCCAAGGCGCGTGGCGTCGACATCATGATGGCCGATACCGCCGGCCGGCTGCCCACGCAGTTGCACCTCATGGAAGAGCTGAAGAAGATCAAGCGCGTCATCAGCAAGGCCATGCCCGATGCGCCACATGAAGCGCTGCTGGTGATCGACGCCAACACCGGCCAGAATGCGCTCGCGCAGGTCCGTGCCTTCGATGATGCACTTGGCCTTACCGGGCTGATTGTCACCAAGCTCGACGGCACGGCCAAGGGCGGCATCCTCGCGGCCATCGCGCGTCAGCGTCCGGTGCCGGTGTACTTTATCGGCGTCGGCGAAAAGGTCGATGACCTGCAGCCGTTCCGCGCGGACGAATTCGCCGACGCGTTGCTGGGCTGATCCGCACAAGCCCACCGTTGCGCGGGCACCCCGCATAAGCCGCTCCGACAGCCAAGGGCTCCGGATCGAGAGCGTCGTCGAACGACCTCTAGCGCTTTCTTTTCTCTATTTAACAATCGTATTGCCTGATTTTTTCTACTCTGGTTTCTGACGACAGGGACCATGCATCATCCAGCTGCATGCGCAGCATGTTCCTGCATGCCCTCACTCAGGCCCGGGCATCATCATGACGGACCGCGATGAGCCCGTCGCCGTGTTCCTGTGCCTCCCCAGCAGAAAAACGAGCCAGCCAGCGCCACAGCTCGTTTCACCAGACATGACTCCCGCCGCGGCGTGGCAGGGTCAACCTCACTGTCGCTGAGCCGCCCCGTGCGGCAAGGGAGACCTCGATGACTTTTTCGTCAGCACCGCTCCAACGACTCCTTGCGCGGCTCGATATCACGATCGATTTCCTGGTCGGGGACTGGAAAAGAGCCGGCATCACCCCAGACACCGGCGTCACGACCGCGCGGCAAAAAACCCCGCTGCAGCAATCCCATCACTTGCCAACCGGCCAAGCGTGCACGGCAACGGCGACCGCGAAACTCAGCAGGGCAATCCACACCATCAGCCAGCATGGCCGCGAACACGAACGCACGGGCATCGGTCAACCACACAATGTCGTCAGGGACCTCGTGGTCAACCATGCCGGCAAGATTGTGCGCGATATCAGGCGGCATGCATTCTGTGCGACCGACACGCGAACCGGAACCGTACCGGTCGACGATACGACAGCGTTCTACGGTTATCTGCACACGCTGTTTCCGGGATGGAAGCCTGGCGTGCCGGGCTTTGCCGTGGGTGACAGGGATATGGTCGAAACCTTCGGAAACGCCTTGCTCGTCCTTTTCAGCGAACCGCGCTCGTCAGCGCCTAACGCCCTGGCAATCGCGATGGCACAGCGGCTGGCGGATGTCACGAACGGCGACATCCGCCATGCGCGCGCCGTGCTCGCATACTTGGACACCGCGGGCGCAGACATGTTGAATCGGTTGTTCGTGCCAGCGCAGCCTGGTGCGCCTGACCCGCTTCCCGCAGACCTGCGCCGGATACTGGCGCACGACAACGTGATCCGCACCGGCGACGCTCCGCTGCGCCACGTCCGGCTGGAGGCCGAGGATCTACAGGCACGCGCCCTGCGCGTCGCCATCAGTCTCAGCCGGCATCCCCATGACTTCCGCGCGTTGCGCAAGCTGCTTCACCGAGGACTGGACGTGACGCCGGCTGCGGCACGGTTGCTGACAAAACCCGCACCGCACTGGCTCGACCCCTCTGATACCGGCTGTGCCGACCAGTTGCTGCTACATGCGCTGCAGGCAGCCGACCTCATGCAGACGCCAGCCCTGCCGGAAGAGGATCGTGCCTATGCCGAGGACTGCCTCGGCATGCTGTGCCAGTTGTGGCAGTACGCACGGACCGACCCTGCCCAGATCGCGCGCTACCGGCAGGGGCTGACGGCCCGCCAGAGGGGCAATCTCTATGCATGGCATCAGGGATTTCGCAGCGTGACCGATATCGCGGCGGCGGGCCGTCGGATTCGCAAGGTGTCGATCTGGATGCAGCGTAACGAGGCCATCAAGAAGCGCAAGGTGTTGAAGTACGCGCCGGCACCCTTGCGCGCGCTGTTCTGGGGCAAGGCACCGTTCCGGGCCATGCGCATGGGTGATGGCGGCGCGAGCATGAAGCACCCCGACGAAATGCAGGAAAAGTACGACAATATGCTGTCGACCCTCTCCCGCCACCTGTACCAGCAACTATCGCGAGAAACCACGCTCGCGTATCAACATCAGGACCCTGGAGAGGTCATCGAAAAACTCCTGTGGAAGCAAGCACATGAAACGTTTGCAAACATGAGTTTTGCAGACGCGGCGCCGGCCAGCCGCATCGGAATGCGCGATGTTTCACAGCTAACCGAGAGCGAAACGGAGCAATTGTGCATTGCCTTTCAGCATAAATGCGACGCGGCGGGAATCGACGATGAAGCGCGGCGCGACTATCTCCGGCGCGCGGGCCATACCCTGGACAATGGCGAGACCACGATCGCTGCGCTGTGCACCCATTTCCTGCCCAGGCTTGACCGTCGCACGCTGGAGCGGGCGTTCCGGCAATGGCATCTCATGCATGAGGTTCCTGTGCCGCAAGCCCTCACGGGCGAGCCGCCTCCAGTAACGCCCCCGGAGATCGCGGCCCAAGGCAACGTGGAGATGTCCCAGGCACAGCGCCTGTTTCAGGATGACGAGACCGAAGTACTGCCGCCTTGGCCTGACGAGCCGATCGATACCGCATACCTTCAGGATCGGCAGCCGGGCCCGATGGGGCTGATCGTGCTGCGGAACGATGAAATCCTGCCACGGCCTGCCCCTGCGCCCGCCCGCAGGGCAGCCTGGCCGGCCCGCCTCCCGACCGCGCATGAAATTTTCAAGGCCATGAAGTGCATTGAAACAGCCGACCTGAAACCGGAGGATTCCAGCATCCGCGGCATCCAGCAGCACCTGGTGCGCATGGTGCAGCAGGAACAGGACAACTCGTGGCGCACCGAGGAAAAGGTGGCGTCCGGCATCAACGGGACGATTTTCGCCGGGCTGGGGACCTTCCACTATGTCGGTGCGCGCGTCACGGCAATCGCCGGGGGCGCTGGGTACTTCGGTATCGAGAGCAAGAACTGGGGCATGGAGCTGACGTTCGGCCGCAAAGTCCATCGTGCGACCGGAGCCGAAGCGCGCTATGTAGCGGGCTCAGACACCGAGCTCGAGGAACATCTGAGGCTCTCTGGTGTCGCATCGTTCGGCTACGATTCGGAGTATACCGACACCGAGGGCATCAAGATCCTGGTGCGGCGCGACTATGGCGAGCATGGTGACATCGAATTCCAGATGACGCACGATCCGCAGAGAGGTGAAGCATTACCGATGCTGGGAGAAGACGGCCAGCCGGTGCAATCGTGGCGATACGAGAGCCAGTGTGTCGTGGAATTCTTTGGCAATGCGGCACAGACCCGCCGGTACCCACACGTCGAGACCGCCGGCAGAACGACATTGAAGGACTATGATGCCCGCAGCGTATTCGACAGCTTCGCCAATGAATTTTTTGACAGCAAGCTGATTTCCATCAGCCAGACGCACGCCACAACGAGCAGCCAGAAGACATCGGCATCCGTCGGCATGCTCGCTCGTGGCGCATTCGAACGCAACAGCCGGAAATTCCAGGTTGGCGGCAGCGCCATGCTCGCCCAGGGTGCATATACCGCAACCAAGGGGACCACCTTCGATCGCAACGGCCAGCAGGCGCTGGATATGGTGTACTACAACCATGCGTATGACGTGCGTTCCGCCATCGGCTTGTCCTCGGTAGTCGTGCCCGGCTTCAATCAGGACAGCATGCCCGGCATGACGGCGAATGCCATCGCCGCCGGTGTCACGTCCACCTATCGTGCCAGGGAAAGCCCCGCACAGATTTCCCTGCTCAAGAAGAATGGCCTGATCGACTCGGTATTCTCCTACTTCGGCCAGAACTGCAAGCGGCCGAAGGATTTCCGCGCGGCAATTGCGTCGGAGCAGGTGGCATGGGAAAACTATTTTGGCGGCCCCGAAGAACTGGAAGAAGCCATCCAGCAGGTACTGGCTCATGCCACAAGCCAGAACATCGTCCTGATGGTGCGCTATCGCCTGCGTGAGCATGTCGGCGCCCAGCTCGATGCCCTGAATGCGCAAATTGCATTCCACCAGTCCATCCGGGACGACCGGCGACGCAGCCGGCAGGAGCGCGATCTTGCCGGATTGCATATCCGCAGCCTGCGCGCGGCGACCGGGCAGCTACTATTGCGGCCGGACTCACGGGAACCCTTCGGCCTCGGAGCCTTCTCACGGGTGGAAAAATCGCGCAGCCGTGGCATCAACTACTATGTTCACGCCACCAGCACCCAGACCATTTCCGCTACACAGGAATTGGTCTACAAAGCCCGCAAGGCCACCGAGCGCGACGAGGCGCGACACCTGAAACAGCAGGCATACCTGGATCAGCGCACCTATGGCCGTTTCATGCACAAGGTGGAGCGCCTGCTGCGACTGCATCCAGATGCGCCACTGCACAACCGCAAGCTGGAGCGGCTGCGACAAGGTTGGCAAGCGTTGTTGCGCCTGCGGCAGGACATCCTGCAAGAAGAGGTCCGTGCGCGCCAGGCACGAGACCCCGCTGCGCCACGACCTGAGGAAGATCAAACCGCGCCACTCCGGAACATGGCGGCCGGCCTGGAAGGGCTGCTGCGCTACCTGGATATCATTGAAGATATCCGCGCCAGAAAATTTGCAGGAAAACAGGCATTCATGAGAGAAGTCTACAACCCGTCATACCGCCTGTTGAGCGCCGTGCTGGCCCACCCGCAGATCAGCGGCATGGCAGGCGATGCGGGCGCATACGAACAGCGGGTGCTGCAAGCCGTCTACGACTTGAACAGGATGCTCGCGTGGAACGACACCATGGTGGCGAACGCGCAGCGTACCTCGACCCCCACGTCTGCCGAGGCACATTTCGCACGGCTGACCGAATGCTGGGAGCAGCGGTGTGCCACCACCCTTGCGGCCCAACTGAATGCCCCCGTAGATGCTTTCGCAGACGAGCTGGCCGCCAGGGCGAGCCAGCGCAGGGAGATCCGCACAAACCGCGAACAGCTTATGCGCCTGAATGCCACCAGCACCGCGGACGACGCTGCCATACACAGGGCCGATGCCACCCGCGACCAGGAACACGCCGAACTTAAAGCGCGAACCCGCGCGACACGGCATGCACTCCGGCAGCGCACTGCATATATTTGCCGCCGCACGCGGTAAAGCCGGGCGTTACGATCGACGCAAGATGCATTCTGTGCTCCCCAGGGTCAAGGGGATCCGGTGCATCTCGGCGCTTCCGGCCGCTTACTCCGCATCCGGCTGCACCGCCGGCGTGGCGCGCTGTATTGCCTCAAGCTGCATGCATTGCGCAAAGACCCGGCTGATGGTCGGATACGGCGCCAGGTCGACCGCAAAGCGTTGTGCGTTGAAGACCTGCGGGACCAGGCAAGCATCGGCAAGTGTGGGCGTGTCGCCCACGCAGTAGCGTCCGGTGCGCGAATCGCTCGCGAGACGCCGTTCCAGCGCACCGAAGCCAAGCGTGATCCAGTGCCGGTACCAGGCATCCTTTTCGTCTTCGGACACTTCGAGCGTGCGCTTGAGATACTTCAACACCCGCAGGTTGTTGAGCGGATGGATCTCGCAGGCGATTGCCAGCGCCAGCGCGCGGATATGCGCACGCTGCCCCGCATCGCCCGGCAACAGGGGCGGCTGTGGATAGGCCTCGTCCAAATATTCGATGATGGCCAGCGACTGGTTCAGCACATGGTCGCCATCGATCAGCAACGGCACCAGCCCATCCGGATTGCGCGCCAGATACTCCGGCGTATGCTGCTGCCCGCCCTCCCTGAGCAGGTGGACGGGCACGATGTCGAATGGCAACCCCTTCAGCTCCAGTGCAATGCGCACACGGAACGCGGCCGAACTGCGGAAGTAGCTGTAGAGCTGCATCGGGACTCCTCACACGACGCTGACGTGCAATTCGCCAACGCCTTCGATACGCGCCACCATCGTATCGCCGCGCACGATCGCTGCCACGCCTTCTGGCGTGCCGGTGTAGATCAGGTCACCGGGGTGCAGTTCGAACAGCGTGGAGAGAAAGGCAATCGATTCCGGCACGGACCAGATCAGGTCGGACAGGTCGCCGCGCTGTCTTTCAGCACCGTTGACCTCAAGCGTGATCGCACCCTTGGCAGGATGGCCAATCTCGCTCGCCGGCACCAGCGGACCAATGGGGGCGGAGGCGTCGAATGCCTTGCCGGTTTCCCACGGGCGGCCCATCTTCTTGGCGGCACCCTGCAGGTCGCGGCGCGTCATGTCCAGGCCGACGGCATAGCCGAAGACGCAGCTCGCTGCCTGTTCGAGCGACAGGTTGCGGCCGCCCTTGTGCAGTGCCACGACCAATTCGACCTCATGCTGGCAATCGCTGGTTTCCGGCGGATACGGAAACTGGCCAGTTTCGCCATTCGGCGTGACGCTGACCGCATCGGCAGGCTTACAGAAGAAGAACGGCGGTTCGCGGTCCGGGTCGGCGCCCATTTCACGGGCGTGCGCGGCGTAATTGCGCCCCACGCAATAGACACGGCGGACCGGAAACAGGGCACTGCTGCCACGCACGGGAATGCCTACCGGCTCGGGCGGGGCGACGACAAAAGCGGACATGCGGATTCTCCACGATCACGGGACAGGAAGGTCGGCCCCGCAGGCGCGCGAAGGCCGACACGGCGAACAGCATACACCCAAGATCGGGACGCCCGCAAAGCCAGCATGACGGGCGTGATGGTGCAGAACTTGCATGCTGTTCCGGCATTCCCGGACAAACCCATGAAAGCGCCCCATACATCCCCAGCACCGCGCCATCTGCGCATCCTTCTGGTGCAGGACCAGGGTGATACGCACCCGGTCGAGGTCGAGGTACTGCGCACGGCGCTGGCGGATGGCGGCACACATAGGGTCGAGGTGACGCAGGCCGATATCGGTCTTGCGGATCGCATCCTGGCATGGCAGCCCGACATGATCATCATTGCTTCGGAATCCGCCGCGCGCGATACGGTCGAGCATGTGTGCGTTGCCACGCACGATGCACCGCGGCCGATCGTACTGTTTACCGATAACGATGACGCAGCGCGCATCCGCTCGGCGCTGGCGGCCGGTATTACCGCTTACATCGTCGATGGCCTGCGCCCCGAGCGCGTGAAAAGCGTGCTCGATGTGGCCTACACACGCTTCGAGCTGGAGCAGGCGCTACGCGCCGAACTCGATGCAACCCGCCTGCAGTTGACCGAACGCAAGCTGGTGGAGCGGGCCAAGGGCCGCCTGATGGCCACGCTCGGCCTGACCGAAGACCAGGCCTATCAGCGCTTGCGCAAGCTGGCGATGGAGCGTGGCATCAAGCTTGGCGAAGCCGCGCGACGCGTGCTCGATGTCATGGGCGGCTGAACGCACCGCACTGGCGCATGAGCGGTCCGATGCAGGGGCGATACGCACGTGAATGGAGCGCCGTGGAGGGTATCCCTGCCTCCGCCCGTCATCCTGACACGCCTCCTTCGACCGGCGGCCGGCGCACCAGCAAGCCACGAACGACGCGGCGACGCCGTCAGCCGGTAGCGTGCTGGCGTGCTGTCACGCTGCCGAGCGGGCTGGCATGTCACTTGCGTATCCCGTGTGCTGCCAACGAAGGCGCATTCCACTCTTGTCCGTGACCCGCAATGGCACACGGAATTGGACAACGGCGTCCCCTCCCCCGCTCCGGCGGCGGGAGCGGACGCCTTTTTTTTGGAGCGGCGATGACCGAACGCAAGTCCCCTACCTCTCCGGCCACGGCCGGTCATGCGACGCCACTGCCAGCCGTGCGCGCGGGCCGCCGGCGCGCCATCACCACGCTTGCGGGAGCCGGCATCATGACCTTGATCGATCCAATGGTACGGGCCGGCGCCTGGGCGGCCGGCTCGGACGCGCCCGAGAAAACCGAGCTGCGCATCGGCTTCATTCCGCTGACCGACTGCGCGTCGGTCGTCATGGCATCCACGCTGGGGCTCGACAAGAAATACGGCATCAAGATCACGCCTTCGAAAGAGGCATCGTGGGCCGGTGTGCGCGACAAACTGGTGAATGGCGATCTCGATGCCGCGCACGTGCTGTACGGCCTGATGTATGGGGTGCACCTCGGCATTGGCGGACCGAAGAAAGACATGGCCGTGCTGATGAGCCTCAACAACAACGGCCAAGCCATCACACTGTCCAACAAGCTACTCGAGAAAGGGGCACGCGATGGCGCCAGCCTGAAGGCGCTGATGGACAAGGAGAAGCGCGACTATACCTTTGCGCAGACGTTTCCGACCGGCACGCACGCCATGTGGCTGTACTACTGGCTGGCGGCCCACGGCATCCATCCGATGAAGGATGCCAAGGTGATCACCGTGCCGCCGCCGCAGATGGTGGCCAACATGCGCGTTGGCAACATGGATGGCTTCTGTGTCGGCGAGCCATGGAACGCACGCGCCATCGCCGACAAGATCGGCTTCACCGCCACCACCACGCAAGCGATCTGGAAGGATCATCCGGAGAAGGTCCTGGGTACCACGGCGGAGTTCGTGCAGAAGTATCCGAACACTGCACGCGCGATGGTCGCCGCGATCCTCGAAGCATCGAAGTTCATCGACGCCTCGGCCTCGAACCGCCGCAAGACGGCGGAGACCATTGCCGCCAAGTCGTATGTGAACACCGACATGGACATCATCCTCGACCGCATGCTGGGCCGCTACAGCAACGGCATCGGCAAGACCTGGGATGACCCGGATGCCATGCATTTCTATCACGACGGTCAGGCGAACTTCCCATTCCTGTCCGACGGCATGTGGTTTCTCACCCAGCACAAGCGCTGGGGCCTGCTCAAGTCGCATCCGGATTATCTGGGAGTCGCCAAGCAGATCAACCGCATCGACATCTACAAACAGGCCGCCGCTGCTACCGGCACACCGTTGCCAAAGAGCGATCTGCGCAGCGCCAAGCTCATTGATGGTGTGGCGTGGGATGCCAGGAACCCCGCGGCCTATGCCGACGGCTTCAAGATCCGCAGCTGACGTCTTTCTCGACAGGTCCTTTATCTTGCTGAGCACAGGAGCTTCACATGAGTCCCCATGCCACATCCCTGCTGAACGGGTTGGCCGCTGAACCCGCTGCCCCACCCATGAACCCAGGCGCGACGGCTGCTGCGCTGGCCATCCCCCCGGTATCATCCGCCACGCCGTCAGCCGATGACCCCGCAAGCAACGAACTGCAGGTCCGCGCCACCCACCGCGCACGTGAAGCCGCCGACGCTACCCGGCGCGCCGTACGCCGCGAAGCACTGGGCGCGGCCATCATGCGCGTACTGCCGCCGGCGATCGGCCTGACGTTGTTCGTCCTGGTCTGGCAGATGATTGCCACGAAGATCAGCGGCATCCCGACACCAGGTGTCACCTGGGATGCGGCCCGTGCGCTCTTTGCCGATCCGTTCTACAGCAACGGCCCGAATGACCAGGGTATTGGCTGGAATGTGCTGGCATCGCTCGGCCGTGTCGCGGCAGGTTTCGGCATGGCAGCCGTGATCGGTATCCCGCTGGGTTTCCTGCTGGGTCGCTTCGTGTTCTTCAATCGCATGATGTCGCCCATCGTCAACCTGTTGCGTCCGGTATCGCCGCTGGCATGGTTGCCGATCGGTCTGCTGTTGTTCAAGTCGGCCGACCCGGCGGCCATCTGGTCGATCTTCATCTGCTCGATCTGGCCGATGATCATCAACACGGCGGCAGGTGTCGCACGCATTCCGCAGGATTACCTGAACGTGGCGCGCGTGCTCGACCTGTCGGAATGGAAGGTGTTCCGCAAGGTCCTGCTGCCCGCGGTACTGCCGTACATGTTGACCGGCGTGCGGCTCTCCATCGGCACGGCGTGGCTGGTGATCGTGGCAGCGGAGATGCTGACCGGTGGCGTCGGCATCGGCTTCTGGCTGTGGGACGAATGGAACAACCTGAAGGTCGAGCACATCATCATCGCCATCTTTGTCATCGGCGTCGTCGGGCTGCTGCTGGAAACGCTGCTGCTGCAGATTGCCAAACGTTTCAGCTACGAACATTGAGGAGCGCCCCATGGATAGATTCGTTTGCATCGAGCATGTCGACCAGACCTTCACCACGCGCAAGGGCGCCTTCGTGGCCTTGCGCGATATCAACCTGAACATTGCCGCCGGCGAATTCATCGCGCTCATTGGTCATTCCGGTTGTGGCAAATCGACCCTGCTCAACCTGATCGCTGGCCTCACCCAGCCCACGGCAGGCGGCCTGATCTGCGCCGGCCGGGAAATCGCCGGCCCCGGACCGGAACGCGCTGTGGTGTTCCAGAACCATTCCTTGTTACCTTGGCTCACCTGTTTCGACAATGTCTATCTCGCGGTAGAGCGCGTCTTTGCTGCCAGCGAAACGCGTGCCCAGCTCAGGTCGCGCACGCAGGCCGCCCTGCAGCTGGTAGGGCTGACGCATGCCGCGCAGCGCTATCCGCACGAGATCTCGGGGGGCATGAAACAACGCGTAGGTATCGCGCGGGCGCTGTCGATGGAGCCTAAGGTACTGCTGATGGATGAGCCGTTCGGGGCGCTCGATGCCCTGACGCGTGCGCGCCTGCAGGACGAACTGCTGGACATCGTCGCCGCCACGCACAGCACGGTAGTGATGGTGACGCACGATGTCGACGAGGCAGTGCTGCTGGCCGACCGCATCGTGATGATGACGAACGGTCCGGCAGCGACTATCGGCGAGATCCTGCCCGTGCCCTTGCCGCGTCCGCGCGAGAGGGTGACGCTGGCCGATGATCCGGTCTACCTCGGCTGCCGCCATGCTGTGATCGATTTCCTGTATCACAAGCAGCGGCACCCGGTGCAGCAGGAAGCGGCGTAGGCCGCGCCCGGCGGGATCTGCACAGACAGCGCGGCGGAGCTGCGCTATCATCGGCAGTCCCGCTGTCCCGCCACCCTTGCGCTTCTCCATGATCACCGACGCCACTGCTTCCCTCCACGGATCTTTCTCCGCCGCCCGCTACATCAAGGAAATCGGCCGTGGGGTAAAAGGTGCGCGGCCGCTGCCGCGCGCCGATGTGGAGACCTTGTTCGAGGCGATGCTGCAGGGGCGCGTCAGCGACATCGAGCTGGGCGCCATCCTGATGGCCTATCGCATCAAGGGCGAAACGCCCGAGGAACTGGCGGGCATGCTCGACGCAGCGCATCGCCATTGCGCGCCGCTGGCACCCGTCGCAGGACGACGGGTGGTGGTCATCCCCAGCTACAACGGCGCTCGCAAGCAACCCAATCTGGTGCCGCTGCTGGCCCTGCTGCTGCAGCGTGCCGGGCTGCCCGTACTGGTGCACGGCGTGCGGCACTTCGCGGGGCGCATCACCTCGCTGGAACTGTTCGACGCGCTGGGCCTGCCGCCCAGCCCTTCCGCGTCCGCCGCGTCGGATGCGCTCGCGCGTGACGGCCTGGCCGTGCTGGCCATCGACACCCTCTCGCCGGCGCTCGACGGCCTGCTGGCGCGCCGCGAAGTGATCGGGCTGCGCAACTCGACGCATACGCTGGTGAAGATGCTGCAACCGGTCGGCGACCATGGGCCAGAAGCCGCATTGCAACTGGTGAGCTATACCCACCCCGAGTACCGGGACACCCTGAGCGCGTTCTTTGCGGCGCGCCCGGCGAATGTGCTGCTGACGCGCGGGACCGAGGGCGAAGCCGTCGCGGACGCACGGCGTGCGGGGCGCATCGAGCACCTCTGCGCCGGCCGGACCACGTTACTGGCCAGCGGCGCGGACGGTAGTGTCGCCGCCGTACCCACGCTACCGGCCGGCACCGATCAGCAGGCAACGGTCGCCTACATCCGCGCCGTGCTGGCAGGCGAGGAACCCGTGCCCGAGCCCTTGGCCCAGCAGATCGAAGCCGTCCGGCAAGCGGCAGCCTGAGACCGCGCAGTACGGTCCAGCACGTTCGCTTGCGGTGCCGGCGGCTCCGTCATGAGCCGTCAGCAGCCTGTTCCTTGCGCGGCAGCGGAATGCGCTCGGTTTCGCCCGGCACATGTGGGAATGCATCCGCCTCCCAGCGCGCTTTGGCGGCCTCGATCAGTTCGCGCGTGCTCGCTACGAAATTCCATTCGATGAAACGCCGGCCATCGGCAGGCGCGCCACCGACCAGCATCAGGCGCGCGCCGGTGCGAGCGCGCAGGGTGACCGTGCTGCCGGGCGTCAGGACGGCAAGATGATGCAGGGTGAGCGGCTCGCCGTCGATCTCGGCCTCGCCTTCGATCAGGTAGAGGCCGCGCTCTTCATGCTCCGGCGGGATCACCAGCGAAGCCCCGGCATCGAGGTTCAGTGCCGCGTACAGGGTTGGGCTGAAAACCTCGACCGGTGACCGGGCGCCAAAAGCCGTACCCGCAATCACGGACACGCAGGCGCCGGGAAACGTCAGTTGCGGCAGGGTAGCTGCCGGATGATGCACGAAGGCCGGTGCGGTCCCTTCCTGATCCTTGGGCAGGGCCACCCAGGTCTGAACACCATGCAGGCGGCTGCCGTCCGCCCGCAGAGCGGCGGGCGTACGCTCGGAGTGAACGATGCCTTCTCCGGCCGTCATCCAGTTCACGTCGCCGGGCCGGATGGTCTGCACCGAACCCAGGCTGTCACGGTGCTCGATCTCGCCCTCGAAGAGATAACTGACCGTCGCGAGACCGATATGCGGATGCGGGCGCACATCCATGCCTGCTTGCGGCGGCAACTCGACGGGCCCAAAATGATCAAAGAAAATGAAAGGGCCGACGGTCTGCGCAAGCGCACTGGGCAGCACACGGCGCACGGCAAAGGCGCCGATATCTCGTGTGTGGGGCTTCAACAAGTGCTTGAACGTTGACATGCATCCTCCTGGGGGCACCCTGCCACAGTACTCCAGTTTGGTGGCGAATTCGAGATTGGCCAGGCGGTAGGCGCCTGCTAGCGGCGTGCGAGCGCTCCAGCGGCCTCACGGGCAATGAGTTCCGGAATCTCGATTGAAAGGAACTATTACCCCTCATCGCGGATCTTATTAGCACTCATGTTTCGAGAGTGCTAATATTGACCCAAGCTAGATCCCAGCAGTTTTTACACAAGGAGTCCCTCGTGAGTGTATCCGCACCTGTCGCGCTTTCTTACGACCGTGCCGCCCAGGGTTCCGCTCAGAAGGCGAACCCGCTCGCCGTCGCCTACACCGGCAATCTCGGCAATATCGACGCCTATATCCAGAGCGTCAACCGGATTCCGTTGCTGACGGCAGAAGAAGAGCAGCGTCTTGCCCGCGATTTTCGCGCCACCGGCGACCTCGACGCCGCCGGCCGGATGGTGATGTCGCACCTGCGGCTCGTGGTTTCCATCGCCCGCCAGTACCTTGGCTACGGCCTGCCCCACGCTGACCTGATCCAGGAAGGCAACATCGGCCTGATGAAGGCCGTGAAGCGCTTCGACCCCGAACAAGGTGTACGCCTGGTGTCGTACGCCATGCACTGGATCAAGGCCGAGATCCACGAATACATCCTGAAGAACTGGCGCATGGTCAAGGTGGCGACCACCAAGGCGCAGCGGAAGCTGTTCTTCAATCTGCGCAGCCAGAAGACCAGCCTCAACACCCTGACGCCGGAGGAGATCGATGCCGTCGCCAAGGATCTGAATGTCAAGCGCGAAGACGTGATGGAAATGGAAACGCGCCTGTCGGGGGGCGACACAGCGCTAGAAGGTCACAGTGACGACGGTGAGGAATCGTTCGCGCCGATCGCCTACCTGGCTGACCATCACAATGAACCGACGCGCGTCATCGAGGCGCGCCAGCAGGACCGCATGCAGTCGACCGGCCTGGAGCAGGCCCTGGAAACGCTCGACGGACGTAGCCGCCGCATCATCGAGGCGCGCTGGTTGCACGTCAACGACGATGGCTCGGGTGGCTCGACGCTGCACGAACTGGCAGACGAATTCGGCGTGTCGGCCGAACGGATCCGCCAGATCGAAGTAGCGGCCATGAAGAAGATGAAGGGCGCGCTGGCGGAATACGCCTGACGGCCATCCTGCCGGACACCGGCCCGGAGGCACCAGCGTCTGCGGGCACGTTCCTGCATGGCAAAACGCCCGGCTCCTTACGGAGCCGGGCGTTTTTTCTTGCCAGGGATGACTCGCGGGCAGGCCCTGCCGCCGCCCACGCGTGCCGTTACAGCAGTTGCTTCAAATCGTGCACGATGGGGTCCGGCCCCTGGCCATGCTTGACGAACAGGCGCAGGTGGCCCTGCGGATCGAACACGTAGCTGCCGGCCGTGTGATCCATGGTGTAGCCGCCGCCTTCCTGCGGCACCTTGGCGTAGTACACCTTGAAATCCGTCGCGAGCTTTTTCAGGGCAGCCTCATCGGCCGGACGCATGCCGAGGAAACGCTTATCGAAATGCGGCACGTACTGCGCCAGCAGTTCCTGCGTGTCGCGCTCGGGGTCGATGGTCACGAACAGCACCTGTACGCGGTCGGCATCGGGACCGAGCTTCTCCATCACCGTCGCCATTTCCGACATGGTGGACGGACAAACGTCCGGGCACTGGGTAAAGCCGAAGAACATCAGCACGGCCTTGCCCTTGAAATCCGCCAGCGTGCGCACCTTGCCGTGGTGATCGGTCAGGGTGAAATCCTTGCCGAATTCGGATCCGCCAGTGATGTCGATATTCTGGAACGATTGCTTGGGCTGTCCGCATGCGGCCAGCAACATCGCCGCAAGAAGGGCGAGCAGAAAGCGGAACAGCGGGCGGGAATCAGGCATGAAAAACATCACTCGACAGAAGGCCGCTACGCGCGCGGCAGGTACTTGAAATAGTGATCCACCAGCAAGGCCGCGAACAGCAGCGACAGGTATAGGATCGAGAACTTGAACATGCTGCGCGCCAGCGCATCCGAGTAGTTCTGGTACAGGCGCCACGCATACCACAGGAATCCCGCGCCGAGCAGCAGGGCCGACACGAGGTAGATGTAGCCGCTCATGGCGTAGACGAACGGCAGGATCGTCGCAGCGATCATGATCAGCGTGTACAGCAGGATATGCAGCAGGGTGAAGCGCTCGCCATGCGTGACCGGCAGCATCGGCAGACCCGATTTCTCGTAGTCGGCACGCCGGTACAGTGCCAGCGCCCAGAAATGCGGCGGGGTCCAGGTGAAGATGATCAGCACCAGGAACCAGGCTTCGGCCGGCACCTCGTTCGTCACGGCCGCCCAGCCGAGCGCCGGCGGCATCGCGCCCGACAGGCCGCCGATGACAATGTTCTGTGGCGTCGCGGGCTTAAGCAGCATCGTATAGATCACGGCGTAGCCGACGAAGGTGGCGATGGTCAGCCACATGGTCAGGGCATTGGTGAAGGTATACAGCACCCACGCGCCAAGGCCGCCGATGATGGCCGAAAACACCAGCGTCTGCCGCGTCGTGATCTCACCCGTGGCGGACGGCCGCCATGCCGTGCGGCGCATCTTGGCATCGATATGCTGCTCGACCAGGCAGTTGACGGCAAACGCTGCGCCCGCGAGCAGCCAGATTCCAGCGGCGCCGCCGATCAGTACGCGCCACGGCACCATGCCGGGGGTGGCGAGGAACATGCCAATCACCGCACAGAAAACCGCGAGCTGGGTCACCCTCGGCTTGGTCAGGGCGGCATACTGCCGCGCCGTATGGCGCAGGCGGTGGGGCAGGCTGAGATCGGAAGGTTGGGACGAAGCCAAGGGGGAACTCATGTACGTGCAGCAGAAACGGCTGGAATCGGAACCGTCGCGGATTGACGGGCCAGACGGGTATTGTAAACGAGGCGCACCATCAACAGCAGCAACACCGCCGCGCCACCGTTATGCGCCACCGCGGCCACCAGCGGCCAGTCGAGGACGATGTTCGACAGGCCGGTCAGCAGTTGCAGGCCGAGGAACAGCAGCAGCAACCTGGGCGACCGGCCGAGCGCGGGGTAGCGCCGCGCGCGCATCGCGAACCATCCCAGGTAGGCCAGGACGACGAACGCGAACATGCGGTGCACCCAGTGGATCGCCACCAGCGCCTCGCGCGGAATATAGTCGCCAGCCGCCGTCTTGCCGAGTTCACGCCACAGTGTGAAGCCGTGCTGGAAATCCATCCGCGGCACGAGTTCTCCATTGCAGAGCGGAAAGTCGGTGCACGCCAGCACTGCGTAGTTGGTACTCACCCACCCGCCCAGCGCAATCTGGATCACCAGCAGGGCCGTGCCGATCAGTGCGGGAAGGTAGAGCTTGCCGGATCCCGGATCGTGCTGGCGCGGACGATCATTGCGCGAGCCCAGCCAGATCAAGCCCGAAAGCAGCAGCATGGCCAGCATCAGATGCGTGCCGACGATGATCGGCTGCAGCTTCATGGTCACCGTCCAGGCGCCGAACGCGCCCTGGACGCACACCAGCACCAGCAGCCCCGTCGCCAGCCATGGCGGCTGACGCAACTCCTTGCGTTTACGCCAGGCGAGGAACGCAAGCGTGATCAGCAGCACGCCCACCGCCATCGCAAAGTAACGGTGCAGCATCTCGATCCACGCCTTGGCCATGGTGACCGGACCGGTCGGCATCAGGGCCTCGGCGGCACGGATCGCCTCGCTGGCATGGAATGGCGTGGCGCGGCCGTAGCAGCCCGGCCAATCCGGACACCCCAGGCCGGAATCCGTCAGCCGCGTGAAGCTGCCAAACATGATCAGGTCGAGGGTCAGGAAAGTGGTGATCCACACCAGCTTGCGGTAGCGGTCGCGGCTACCGCGCACCATCACATAGGTGAGAGGAATCAGTGCCAGCAGCAGCCCGATGATCCCGAGTTGAAACAGCATGATTGTCCGTCGTTCCGTTCAGTCGTGAGAAGTCGCGCGGCTCAGCCGACGCGGTTGTATTTCAGCAGCTTGATCATCTCGCTGCGCACCTTGGCCGGATCTGCCTTGGCCGGGAAACGCATCATAAGATTGCCGATCGGATCGACAAGGAACAGATGATCGCGTACATCGCCCCCGGCTTCCACCGGCAACCAGTCGGCGAGGGCCGGAGCAGAGGCCCGCAGGAAGCGCACCGCGCCCTGCTCATCGTTGTAGGCAGCCGTCAGCCGGGGATCGATCGGACCATCGTCGGTGATCATCCACATAGGCACCACACGCTCGCGCTCGGCGCCCTGGCTGACACGCGTCTGACGCGCCAGGAAGAGTTGTTCGGTGCATGCCGTATCGCAAGCGGAACCATGGACGGTAATCAGCAGCCACTTGCCCTTGAACGCGGTAAGCGGCTGGCTTGCGCCCTGCTCGTCAACGACACGCAGAGCCTCGGGGATCGGACGCTGCGGCTGGACCAGTACACCGTAGTTGGTCTTGCCGCCTGCAGGGCGAATCACGTAATACGTAAAATACGAGGCGATCACCGGCGATGCACAGAACAGCAATAGCAGCACCATCTTCAGACGGCCGGAACGGGTACGCGCGTCGATACGCGGGTCGGGCAGCGCGCTGGCGTCGACGTGGCGGTTGGCGGGATCGTGCGGATGCATGGTGATTTCGTCAGCTCAACAAAAATATGGCGACCTTGCGGCCGCTGGCAGGCGCTCCGTTTTCCGGGCAACATCCTGCATGGATTCGCTCAGTCGGGCGTACCCTCTTGCGGGTCTTGCCGTGCTTGCGCTTCATTCGGACGACCGCGCCGGTACCCGGCCACGCCCCAGAAAGCCACCGTCAATGCGGCGAGCGCAAACCACTGGAACGCATACCCATCATGGCGCTCGGCGCCGCTATCGGGCGCTGGCCAGTCACGCGCCAGCCCATCCTGCGGCCCACCGGTCTGCTGGATCACGAACGGCTGGAGCGTCACATGCCACTCCCTGGCCAACGCGTCAACCTCGACGTTCTGGCGAATCTTGCGACCCGCCTCGTCGGCATCACCCAGGGCAAACACATGGCCGGCGCTGGCAACGGCGACGCCACTCAGTTCCTGTTCGCCCGTGGGTGTGTCGAACGGCGCAATCCGTGTCCGGTCCTGGGCATCGCGCGGCAGCCAGCCGCGGTTGACCAGTACGTAGCGGCCTGCGCCCGACCCGCCGGCAATCCGCAACGGTGTCAGCACATGAAAGCCGGCGCGATTTTCAGCCCTCGCAGCGCCTGCATGTGGCCGGTTGTCAAGCAGAATGGTCTTGTCCGGCTCGAAGGCACCCCGCACTTTGACACGATGGTACAGCACACGTTCCAGCGACAGCTCTGCCTGGTTGACCGTAAGCGGCTCAGCTTGCGCCAGGCGCTCCAGCTGTGCGGCGCGGGCGCGTTTTTCCTGGCCGCGATTGAGTTGCCAGTTGCCCAGCAGACAGGCAGCAATCGTCACCGTCAACGCGGCCAGGGTCGGAACCGGAGCAAACCAGCTGGACAACGATGTGAAGTGTGAGGTGGAACGCGATGTCATCAGAGTGCAGGCAACGTCTTCACCGGAAACACCCGGTGGCGGCGTGCGATAATGTGAAGGCAACGGGGAAGGCCCCGCTCGCCGGTGACCATACTGCGCCACCGCTATTCTCCCAGTTTTGCCGCTGTTACGCTTTCGGACCCCACATGCGCATCATCGTCGCCCTCGCCTTCGTGCTGATCATCGGCAGCCTGGCTTCCGCCCTGTATCACATGATGCGCGGCAAGACCACGGATCGCAAAATGGTCTGGTCGCTCACGTTCCGCGTAGGGTTTTCGATTGCGCTGTTCGTCTTCATCCTGATCGCGCACAGTCTCGGCTGGATCCACAGCACCGGCATCCCCGCCGGCATGTAGCCCCCGGCACACGCGTCCGGATATTTTCGCCAGCCCGAATACCGTTCGCGCGTCCATGCGGCATTGCAGCCTGATGCTGTCTCGCGATTGCACGACCAAGAGACAGCGTCGTTGCCGCCGGCCATCCCTGCACGAAAAAAACGCCGCAGGGCCATGACGGCCAGCTGCGGCGCTGCGTGCAGTGGCTCCGGCCGGAGCCACCACGTCCTACATCCAGTACACCACGACGTACAGGCCGAGCCAGACGACGTCAACGAAGTGCCAGTACCATGCAGCGCCTTCGAAGCCGAAATGGTGTTCCGGCGTGAAGTGGCCCTTCATGACACGCACCAGGATGACCGCCAGCATGATCGCGCCGATCGTCACGTGGAAACCGTGGAAGCCGGTCAGCATGAAGAAGGTCGAGCCATAGACGCCCGAGGTCAGCTTCAGGTTCAGGTCGGCATACGCATGCATGTATTCATAGACCTGGAAGCCCATGAAGATCGCGCCCAGCAGCACGGTCAGCGCCAGACCCTGGATCACTTGTGCACGCTTGTTCTGCAGCAGCGCATGGTGGGCCCAGGTCAGCGTCACGCCCGAGGTCAGGAGGAGTGCCGTGTTGATCGTCGGGATCGGCCACGGGCCCATGGTGTTGAACGACTCGACTAGGCCCGCCGGTCCGACGTTCGGCCACGTGGCGGTGAAGTCGGGCCACAGCAGCTTGTTGTTCAGGTCACCCAGCCAGGGCACGGAAAACTCGCGTGCATAGAACAAGGCGCCGAAGAATGCTGCAAAGAACATCACTTCGGAGAAGATGAACCAGCTCATCGACCAGCGATACGACACATCGATACGCTTGCCGTACTTACCCGACTCCGATTCGGAAATGGCATCGCCAAACCACGAACGAAGGACAAACAGGAACCAGATCAGGCCAAACGCAAAGACCCACGGCCCCCAGGCGTACCCATTGACCCAGCCTGCCGCACCGGATCCGACGAACAGCATGCCGAAGCTTGCCATGATCGGGTGGTGCGATAGCCCCGGTACGAAGTAGTACGGAGCGTTCGCGCGGTTCGCACTCATTCTATTTTCTCCAGCTCAGTTTTCTAATTCAATGATTCTTCCCGGAAAGGCCGCTTCTGCGTCGCCTTCCCGTCTGTTCCTTACCCGACCACCGCCCGCACGATCAGCACGAGCACGCCAATGAAGATGGCGGCGCCAATCAGCGCGGCAATGATCACATGCACCGGGTTGAGCGACATATCCTTGTCATGCTCCGCACCCTTGCGCACGCCAAAAAAGGCCCATGCGATTGCCCGCATGGTCTGCGCAAACGACAGCTTGCGCTTGAGAGCGTCTTTCGGTTGCTCCCCGGCCATTCAACTACCCTGCCCTGGCGTGGCCGGCTCGGCCGGCGCCTGTGCCACTGGCGTATTGATCTCGAAGAACGTGTACGAAAGCGTGATCGTCTTCACATCCTTCGACAGCGCCGGATCAATCACGAACACGACGGGCATGTCACGCTGCTCGCCGGCCTTTAGCAACTGCTGCTTGAAGCAGAAGCACTCCATTTTCTTGAAGTGCTCGGTCGCCTGCTTCGGTGCGTAGCTCGGAATCGCCTGCGCCGAAATGTCGCGCGTCTGCGGATTCACCACTTCGTACGTGATCTGCGCCACCTCACCGGGATGCACTTCCATCGAATTCTTTACCGGGCGGAACCGGAACGGTCCATGCGTATTGGTATCGAACTCGATCGTGATCGTACGGCTCTTGTCCACCTGGGTGTTCTTCAACTCACCACCATGCAGGTAGCGCGTAGTGACAACATTGATGCCGGTCACCTCGCACAACTTCTTGTACAGCGGCACCATCGCATACCCGAAACCGAACATCAGGGCCACCACGACCACCAGCTTCTTCAGCATGTGGAAGTTCAAGGAACGTTCGGTGGTCGTGTCCTGCGGATCCGGATTCTGCGCTTGTGTCATTGCCTGCCTGAAATCCCGCTGCTCAATGCAGCAGAACCTGTTTCAAAACGATACCCAAAAAAAAGACCAACACGATCGACAACAGGATCAGGGCGGTACGCCGGTTGTTCTTCCGCATGGCGTCGCGCGGATCCCGGGATGGGCTTTTTTGTGGATTCGTCATAAACGGTGTTGCGCATCGTTCCGGGCGGCCGCCAGTGGCGGCCGCCCGGAGCTGGATTACTTCACTTGCGGGGGCACTTCAAAGGTGTGGAACGGCGCCGGCGAGGGCACGGTCCACTCCAGGCCTTCCGCGCCATCCCACGGCTTGTCGGCCGCTTTCTGGCCACCGCGATACGACGGCAGCACGACGAAGAAGAAGAAGTACACCTGCATCAGGCCGAAGCCCAGGCCACCAATCGAAGCAATCGCGTTGAAATCGGCGAATTGCGACGGATAGTCGGCATAGCGGCGGGGCATGCCGGCCAGACCCAGGAAGTGCATCGGGAAGAACGTGATGTTGAAGAAAATCATCGAACCCCAGAAGTGGATCTTGCCGCGGGCTTCGTTGTACATGAAACCGCTCCACTTCGGGCCCCAATAGTAGAAACCGGCGAACAGCGCGAACAGCGAACCGGCCACCAGCACGTAGTGGAAGTGCGCCACCACGTAGTAGGTGTCCTGCACCTGGATGTCGATCGGCGCCACGGCGAGAATCAGGCCAGTGAAGCCGCCCATCGTGAACACGAAGATGAAGCCGATGGAGAACAGCATCGGGGTTTCGAAGGTCATCGAACCGCGCCACATCGTGGCCACCCAGTTGAAGATCTTCACGCCGGTCGGCACTGCGATCAGCATCGTGGCGTACATGAAGAACAGCTGGCCGGTCACGGGCATGCCGGTCGTGAACATGTGGTGCGCCCACACGATGAACGACAGGATGGCGATCGAAGCGGTTGCGTACACCATCGAGCTGTAGCCGAACAGGCGCTTGCGGGCAAAGGTCGGCACGACGTGCGAGATGATGCCGAACGCCGGCAAGATCATGATGTACACCTCGGGGTGACCGAAGAACCAGAAGATGTGCTGGAACATCACCGGATCACCACCACCCACGGCCGAGAAGAAGCTCGTGCCGAAGTGACGGTCGGTCAGCGTCATGGTGATGGCGCCAGCCAGCACCGGCATCACGGCGATCAGCAGGTAGGCGGTGATCAGCCAGGTCCAGCAGAACATCGGCATCTTCATCAGCGTCATGCCGGGGGCACGCATGTTGAGGACGGTCACGATGATGTTGATCGAGCCCATGATCGACGACGCACCCAGGATGTGCAGCGCGAAAATACCCATGTCCATGCCGATGCCCATCTGTACGGACAGCGGTGCGTACATCGTCCAGCCGCCGGCAGGTGCGCCGCCCGGAACGAAGAACGAGGCGATGAGGATCAGGGCAGCCGGCGGCATCAGCCAGAAGCTGAAGTTGTTCATCCGCGCGAAAGCCATGTCGGATGCGCCAATCTGCAGCGGGATCATCCAGTTCGCGAAACCGACAAACGACGGCATGATCGCGCCAAACACCATGATCAGGCCGTGCATCGTGGTGAACGAGTTGAAGCGCTCCGGCTGGAAGAACTGCAGGCCCGGCTGGAACAGTTCCAGACGAACGAGCAGCGCCAGCAGGCCGCCCACCATCAGCATGGTGAACGAGAACAGCAGGTACAGCGTACCGATGTCCTTGTGGTTGGTGGCGAACAGCCAACGGCGCCATCCGTGCGGATGATCATGCGCGTGATCGTGCGCATGGTCATGCGGATGTGCGATTGCGTCCGGGGTAGCGGTACTCATCACAAGACTCCTTGATTTCGATTCGTCACGTTGCAGCTGGCTCAGCCTGCTGCGCGGTTGCCCGCTACGCCGGCCTGCTTGTCAGCAGAGGGATTCTGGGCAGGTGCGTCGGCCGCCTTCTGCTCGCCTGCGGCGCCACCGCCTGCAGGGTACGTACCGGCACGGCCGGAAGTGAACTGGGCAGGCTGCACAACTTCGCCGGTCTTGTTACCCCAGTGGTTGCGGGTGTAGGTCATGACCGAGGCCAGCTCGACGTCGGAAAGCTGCTTCCAGGCCGGCATCGCGTTCTTGCCGTGCAGCATGATGTCCATCTGGTCCTTGAGCGGGCCGTTGACGATCTTCGAGCCATCAAGCGCCGGGAAGGTACCCGCGCCCTTGCCGTTCGGCTGGTGGCAGACCGCACAGTTGGCGGCATACACTTTTTCGCCACGCTGCATCAGCTCGGCCATGGTGTAGGTCTTGGTCGGATCGTCCGCCTTGGCGGCCATTTCCTTCTGCTTGCCTTCCACCCACTTGCTGTAGTCTTCCTGGCTCACGACACGCACCACGATCGGCATGAAGGCGTGTTCCTTGCCGCACAGCTCAGCGCACTGGCCACGGTAAACACCCACCTTCTCGGCGCGGAACCACGTGTCACGCACAAAACCGGGAATCGCATCCTGCTTGACGCCGAAGGCCGGGATCATCCACGCATGGATCACGTCGTTGGCGGTCAGCACCACGCGGATTTTCTTGTTGACCGGCACGACGACTTCGTTGTCGACTTCCATCAGGTACTCGTTACCCTTGGGCGCCTGGTTGTTGATCTGGTCGCGCGGCGTCGACAGCGTGGAGATGAAGGACACGCCCTCGCCTTCGCCCTTCAGATAGTCATAACCCCATTTCCACTGGTAACCGGTGGCCTTGATGGTGATATCGGAGTTGGTCGTGTCCTTCATGGCGACGACCGTCTTGGTGGCGGGCAGCGCCATACCGATGACCAGGATGAACGGCACGACCGTCCAGATGATTTCCACGGTGGTGCTTTCGTGGAAGCTGGCGGACTTGGCGCCCTTGGATTTGCGGTGCTTGAAAATGGAGTAGAACATCACGCCGAACACGCCGACGAAGATCACCGTGCAGAGGATCAGCATCATCCAGTGCAGCCAGTGGATCTCGGCCGCAATCCGGGTGACAGGCTCGGTCAGATTGAGCTGACGCACAGCCGGTCCGCCCGGCATGTCCTGGACCGCCAGAGCAGCATTGCCGGCCAACAGGGACGCGCCCGCCAGCAAGCCTGCCAGTGCTTTGTTCAACATTTTCATTTTCATCTACCCAAATTACAGATTCAAATCTGCCTGCGGCGCCTGCCCGCAGTCACGCACTGCGCTGCAGCCACCACGAAAGTTCCTGCGCAAACCTGCGCCGCCTGCCCGGGTCCAGGTACCGGCCCACCGGCACGGTCAACCGCCCCGAATGCAACACCAGTTCCGCACGTGGAGACTCCTCAAGCTCCACGCGCACCCAGCGCGCATTGAATTCATGCCGGATGACGCGATTGGCGCTGACCGATTCCACGACCAGCGCGCCCTGTGCCAGCGTCACCCGCTCATAGTCGGCAGCATGCCTGGCATACACCAGCAACGCCGCCCCCAGCACCAGCATTTCCAGCACGGCGAAGGCGAGGATGATCCACGTCCCTTTCCACGCAAATACAAGCGCGATGGCGACAGATACCAGTAAGATCGAGAGATAAAAGCGTCCGACCTGGCGAGGGGAAAGCGAACAGTTCCGCTTCATCAGCCAGTCCTTTTGCGAGGACGTCATCTTCTCAAACTCTATGCCGCCTCGCGCACGACGCGCGACGCCTGGATCCTGCACGCGCCCCCTCACATGGATCAAGGGACTTGGCCAAACCGGCGCACAAGCTGCGCATCAGCCGATTCACAGCCCGCGGGCTGCGTGCCCCAACCTGGACACACCTGCGACAAACTGGCGCATTATAGAACCGAACGCCAGCAGGAACAAGCTTAACCCGCGCCACGACGGGGCTTGCAGCCTACCAGGGGGACTTGACACAGGCCTCAGCGCGGCCCGGCGCGCCGGATACTGTGAATCGGAATCGACACGCGGCCATCCGCATCGGCAACCTGCCGTGCTGCCGGCGCCAGTTTCCAGGCATGCCCGTACACGATTTCGAAGGTCAATGGAATCACGCCATCCTGGTTGCGTTGTGCCTCCAGCGCCGCATGAACCTGCCCCAGCCATTGGCGGCCATGCAGGGCACCATGCCCGGCGGCAAACCCGCCCATCAGGTGCACGTCGCGCAACAAGGTATCGGGGCGCTCATAGGTGACGGTCAGGGTTTCCATGTCCATCACGGGCGTGGACCAGCCGCCATGCACCAGCATGTCGCCGATGTCGTGCATGTCGACAAACCGCAGCGTGTGCGTCCGTCCATCGACCCCGGCCAGCGCCTGGCGCAGTTCGCGCAGCGTATCCGGACCGAACAGCGAGAACATCAGCAGGCCGCCATCGGCCGTGACCCGATGCCATTCGGGAAATATGCGGTGGGGCTCGGCATGCCAGTGCAGGGCCAGATTCGACCACAGCATGTCGAAAGTGCCGGCGGCAAACGGCAGGCGCTCATAGTCGGCCTGCAGCAGGTCGAACACCGGCCGCCGGCCCAGCAGCCGGGCGACCCAGCCACCGCCCCGCTGCGGATCGAGCCGCGCCGCCTCGCGCAACATGCGTGCCGAGAGATCGAGCCCCGCGATCTGGGCATCCGGGTACTGGGCGCGCAGCGCCGCCAGCCCATGCCCGCGCCCGCACCCGAGATCCAGTGCACGGGCCGGACTGAGGCGGATATAGCGCATGCGCTCCTGCATGCGCTGGCCGATCTCGCGCAGCAGGTAATCGACCTCGGCAAGATCGGCGGCACGCCGGTCGAAGCCGTGGCGCAAGGCGCGCAGCGACGGGGCGACAGGTGAGACACTCATGACGGCAACATCCGGAACATGTGAAAAGGTGAGACTACGTCTTGTGGGCGGTCAGTATACTGGCCGCCACGTCCTTGCGCGTCCGCCGGCGCAATGGCATACGCCAACACCGTCACCGCCGCATGGTCCCGCCAGTCACACCCGACGCCCTCGATATGCCGGACACCGCAGCCCCCAGGGCAGCGCCGCTCGCCCGGCTGGGCGCGGCAGCGCGCGGCTGGCTGCGGGCAGTTGCCGGGCGGGCGTTTCCGGACAGCTGCCGGCTGTGCGGCATGCTCGGCACGGAAACTGTCTGCACGCTCTGCCAGGACAGCATCCTGCAACCGGTCCACCGCTGCCTGCAGTGCGCCCTGCCGCTCACGACCGCTACACTGTGCTGCGGTGCCTGCCTGCGCGATGCGCCGCCCTACGCGCGCACCATCACGCTCGGCGACTATGCTTTGCCGCAGGCCGCGCTTGTGACCGCGCTAAAGTACCGCGCCGAATTGCCGGTCGCCCGCTGGCTGGCGCAACAGCTCGCCAACGCCGTGCAGCGTGAACTCGTGCCGGCTGAACGACCAAGCTTGCTGTTGCCCGTTCCCTTGTCGCGCCGCCGCCTGCAGGCGCGCGGTTTCAATCAGGCCTGGGAGATCACGCGCCACTTGGCCAGGACGCTCGGCTGTGCCGCCAGCCCGGTCGCATTGCAGCGCCGCCGCGATACCACGCCCCAGCCCGGCCTTTCGGTGCGCGCCCGGCGCGCCAATCTGCGGAATGCCTTCACGCTGCCCGCGCCGGAAGCGATACGCGGCCGGCATGTCGGACTGGTGGACGATGTGATGACGAGTGGCGCAACATTGCATGCGGCCGCCCGCTTGCTGATGCGCCACGGTGCAGCGCGTGTCACCTTGCTGGTTGCGCTGCGCACGCCGCGCTGACGAAGCCCCCCGGTCCTCGCAAATAGATCTCCCCCAAAAAGGGGGCCCATTCAAGTATTCCGCCCTCTTCCCGGCACCCCGTCCGTTCGCCTACAGTAGCGAACGGGCATGAGGAAGGGATCGCAGGCTAACCCTGTCCGCCCGCCTTGCGCGTTCATTGCATGCCATCAACCGCCTGTACCGCGCGTCCCTTTCTGGAATTCTCCTCATGAAATCAGCTGCACTGCTGTTGCTCACCACCGTCCTCTCGGCCGTCCTGCAGATATCGCCTTCCCATGCCTGCAGCATGGTGGAGCCCAAGCTGCGGCCGAATGTCCGCTACTACCCGATCGTTGGCGACAGTACCCGCCACTGGCCCGCCGAAACCACGGTGCAGATCGGCTCGATCACGTCACTCCTGGTGCCCGCGGACGCGCAGGTTGAAGTCAAGGCGATCAAGCAGGGCATGATGGCGCCGCTCACTATCTTCGGCGAAGCGAGCCACGAACAGATGCGCGCCTCGCGCGACCTGGCGCCGCGCTGGGTAGACCTGCCCTACGATCCGAAGAAATTCCGCTGGGTCCATATCTATGCCTCGAGCTTCGGCGAGAGCGAGATCCGCATGTCCAGCCCCAGCGGCTGGACCCAGAATATGAAGGTCACGCTGGTGTATCCGTCGCCCACCGAGCAGGTGACGCGTTCGCCGGTGACCCTGACGCTGGGTACGGAGACTGCAGCCACTCCTGAGACCGCGCATGTCGACGCCCGCGACAATATCGAAGTCATAGCGCCCGGCCTGGTGGGAGACGGCTGGACAGTTTCCCCCGAGGAGCCCGGCCGCTTCAAGCTGATCCGCGTACTGCAGGTCCAGAAGACCGACGGCGAACCGCTGGTTCGCCTGTTCTTTGCCGGCACCAGCAGCCCACGCTCGGAGACCGTGACGATTCGCCGCGGCGGCGCCCTGACAGGTACGTCTTTCCGTTTCCGCATCGAAGCGCGCCCGACGCCCGCCTGCTGATCCGCCCATCTACGCTCCTCACCGGAAATCCACCGATGAAACTCCTTGCCCTGCTGCTGGCGGCCTGTTGTGCCGCTGTGTCCGTACCTGCCTTCGCCGACGTGCTGCCGCCCCAGGCAGCCGATGCAGCCACCCGACTGCGCAACAATCCTAACGCCTACGATCGCGTCGACAACTTCTGCAATGGCAAGAAAAAAGGCGATGCCTGTACGCTGCCGGGCAATCTGTTCGAGGGTGGGGGCGAAGGGACGTGCGTCAATGAAATCAATCGCTCCACCTATGTCCTGGAGATGAGCTGCCAGCGGCCGGGCAGCGTATACATCGACCGCAAGCTGCCGGATGACGGCTTCGTGCACGATGAAGGACTGTGTCGCCAGCAGGCGCAGGAACAAGCAGCCGCCGGCGGCGCGCCAACGGTAACGCGCTGGAATTGCAAGCCGCTCGATCCAACGCCCGCCGACCGGTTCTGCCAGGGCAAGGAGGTAGGCAATGCATGCACCGTCGAACTGCGCTACCAGGGACAGCTCAGCCAGGCCGAGGGGACTTGCCAGCAAATTACCGAGAGACAGGGCTTCTATTACCAGGGCCGCCGCACGATGACGCGCGACGTGATCCGCTGCGAGCCACAGCGCACAGTGACCCGCACCTTCACGCCAGCAACGTGGTGGCAGAAACTCACGCAATAACCTGACATGACCGCCGCGCAAGCCCTGGCCCTCACGCTGGCGTGCGAGGTGCCGTTGATACTGTGGCTGACGGCACGGCTGCCGCACCTGTCACGCACGCGCGTCGCACTGGTCGCGGCCACGGCATCGTGCGTCACGCATCCGCTGGCCCGGCGGGCCGCATTGGCGTTGACGCCTGACATGTACCGCACCGGCCTGTGGCTGATCGAGGCCATCGTGGTGGTGATCGAAGCGCTCTGGTATCTCCTCTGGCTGCGCCCGGGATGGCGGCGCGCGGCGACGTGGTCGCTGGCGGCAAACGCCTTGTCGGCAACGCTTGGAATGCTGGCATGGAAACTCATTTGAGCCCCCGCGACGCCCTTCCCCGCGTCATGCCGCATGCGCTCTTCCTGGCCGCCTTGACGCTCGGCGCACTGTACCTGCCCGTGCCGCTCTATCTCTTCTCGCTGGCGCTGTTCGGATTGCCCCATGTCATCTGGGAGATGGCCTTCCTGCGCAGCCGCTATGGCGCGCGCTGGCCTGCCACATGGTGGCGCGCGCTGTGGTTGGTGCTGCTGGCCCAGGCAGTCTTGCGGACCGCCGTCTGGTATGGCGTATACCCGGCGGCGCTGAGCGCCATCACCGACCTGCTGGCGCTGCTATTGCTTGGCGCGATCGTCTTGCTCGCGCCGCGCGGCACACGCTGGCGGGCACGCCTGGCGGGGGCCGCGCTGGCCGGCATGATGTTCGGGCTGCTGGAGCAAGGCGAAATCCTTGGTGCCCTGCTGATCCTCGCCCTGCTGCACAACCTCACGCCACTGGCCCTCGCCTGGGATCTGGCGCGCGACCATCGGCAGGCGCGACGGCTTGCCTGGACCATCTCGGCACTGTTCACGCTGCCGCTGCTGATCGCGGTGAGCGGCTGGCAGGGTAGTACGGCGCTGCTGCTCGACAGCCATGGCAGCCTGCTCGACGGCCAGTTGCCCGCAGCATGGAGCGGCGCGTTCCGGCCGGCCTTGTTGTCGGCCGTTGTGCTCGCGCAGTGCCTGCATTACTACTGCGTCATCGCGCTCCTGCCGCAGGCCGAGCGGCAGCGCACCAGCGACCCCATTCTGCCGGCGCCACTGCGCGGCATGGCGCTGGCGGCGGCAGGATTGCTGGCGATCTACTTCGTTGTCGACTATCAGGGCGCCCGCGCTCTGTATGCCGTTGCCGCCGGGGCACACGCCTGGCTGGAGTGGCCGGTATTGCTGATGGCCCTGCTCGGCCCGGCAATGCATCGGCCGGCAAGCAGCCCGGACGCACGGTGGAGCGCCAGCTGAGTCTTGCGCGACTTGCGCAATTTGCGGGATGCCCGCTCACGGGCATTTACGCTATGATGCGTCAGACTTCACGCTCGCCCGTCATGCCCCAACCGCCCTCCGACGAATCGTTGATGCTCCGCTACCGCGACGGCGACCTGCGTGCCTTCGAGGAACTGTATCGGCGCCATCACCGCGGGCTATACCTGTTTATCGCATGGCGCTCGCCGCGGCAGGACTGGATCGATGACATCGTGCAGGACAGCTGGGCCAACCTGCACCAGGCGCGCGCCCGCTATCAGCCGCAGGCGGGTTTTCGCACCTATCTGTTCCAGATCGCGCGCAACCGGCTCATCGACCAGTTGCGCCAGCAACAACGCGTGACATTGGCCAGCGACATGGGCGGCCCCGACAGCGGCAACGACGACAGTAGCGCCTTCGACGCATTGGTCGACGCTCACGCACAGCAGAATGGCCCGGATACACAACTGGAACAGGAACAGCAGATCGCCAGCCTGCAGGCCGCCATTCGCGCCTTGCCCGGTGAGCAGCGCGAGGCGCTGGTCCTGCAACAATTCAATGGCATGAGTCTCGAGGATATCGCCACCCTGGTCGAAGCACCGGTCGAAACCGTACGCAGCCGGCTGCGCTACGCCATGAAAAAGCTGCGCCAGCGACTCGAACCTGCCGTAACGCCAGGAGAGATGGCATGACGCCGCCGATTGATGGCGACCGCAATGGCCACCCCAACGGCCAGGACGATCACGCGCTCGACGCTTTCGTGCGCGGCGACGATGCGCTGTCGCGCGCGCTGCGCGACGTGCCGCAACCTGAGCCGTCGGAAGACCTGACCCGGCGCATCATGGCGGACGCGGAACGCGCCCTCGGTACGCCGGCCGCCAACGATGTGCTGCCGCCTGACGCACGCAGCACGCCACGCGCTGGCTGGTTCCACCGCCTGCGCGTGCCGCTGGCGGTCGCGGCAAGCCTCACAGTCGCCGTGCTGATCGGCCTGCAATGGCGTACTGCCCAACACGACGAAGCGCCGGTGCTCGCCAGCACGGCGCCCGGTGCGGCCGCGCCGGCGCCCATGCCGCCACAGACCCTTCCGCCAGACGCTGCCGTATCGACTGCACCGCCGGCTGCGCCACCCGCCCCCGATGCCAATGCATCGGTGGCTCCCGGGAAGCGGGCACCAACGTCGACACCGGCAGATCGCACCGCGCCGCAAGACCGTCGCGCGCGCGAACGCACCATGCTCGCGCAACAGGCACCGCCGCCCGATCTGTCTTCAGGCGCGGTCATCATGCGCGGCATGCCGGCGCCGGAAGAAGCCTCCGCTGCGCCCGGCGTGCCGGACAACGCCTCGCCGCAAGCGTGGCTGGCGGCGATCGAGCGCCTGCTCGCTGACGAACGTCCGGCCGAGGCGCGGCGCGCATGGCTGCAGTTCCGTGCCGCGTATCCGCAGTTCCCGGTTCCCGAACCGCTGGCGCGGCGGCTCGATGCGCTGCAACCGTAACGCTGCGCCGATCCATGCGCACCGGCAGGCATCATGCCGGGCCGGCAACCAGCATCGATGCAGGCTGCTGAGCTTCCGACCGTGACCCTCCCGCGCTGCTTGCGCCGTTCCATGCTTACCGATACGGACCTCCGTATCCGGCATGACATGCAACGCGACAGACGGCACGCAGCCAGGGAGACCACCATGACGACCACGATTTCTTTTGCCCGGCATCCAGCTATCCCGGCTACGGCGCGCGGACATGTGCGCCGGCACCTGCGGCGCGCAGTATCGGCCTGTGCACTGGCCGGACTCGCTGGCTACGCCGCACCCCCAGCGCAAGCATCCGACATGGCCGTGACGATGGCTGTAGGCTCGGTGGTCGGCGCGGCACTGGGCGCGGCCATGGCCGGACAGGATGGCGCACTGGTCGGCGCCACGCTGGGCGCCGCCGTTGGCGCGGCGGCCGGCAGCACGGTCACGCCGGTGGTCTACAACCCCTACGTCAGCTATGCAGCGCCGATGCCGTACTACGCAGCGCCCGTCTACTATGCGCCACCGGTCATGGCGTATCCCCCGATGCGGCCCCATCCCGGGTATCGCCCATATCCGGGACACCGGCCACACCGGCATGGCTATCGCTGATTCCACACGCAAGGACGCTGCATGACTCGCTGGCAACGCATTGCCTCTTTCACCTGGTTAGGTTGCATCCTGGGGTTGGCCACCATGACGCACGCCAGCGAGACGGCCGCGCCGGCCAACGTACCAGCCAACGCACCGCAACTGCGGGTGCAGGCCGGACATGGCGAACACGTGGGAGCGGTGGCGTTTTCGCCAGACGGCAAGGTGCTGCTGTCCGGCAGCCAGGACAAGACGGCGCGGCTGTGGGATGTCGCCACAGGCCGCGAGCTGCGCAGTTTCGGCGGACATGCATCGCAGGTCCTGGCGGTTGCCTTTTCACCTAATGGCCATACCATCGCCACGGGTAGCTGGGATGAGACGGTCCGCCTGTGGGATGCGCGTACTGGTGCGCTCCTGCACACCCTCCAGCACGGCAGTTGGGTCACCGCGCTGGCGTTCGCGCCGGATGGCCGCACGCTTGCGGCAGGTACGCGCGGCGGCAGCGTGTTCCTGTGGGACGCAGCGAGCGGCGAGCCACGTCACCGGGTCAAGGGACACAACCAGCATGTCACCGGCCTGGCGTTCTCTGGGGATGGCGCGGCCCTGGCCTCGGTCAGCCTCGACAACACGCTGCGCCTCTGGAACCCCGCCGACGGGCAAGCGCTGCGAAGCGATACGATCCCGCAAGCCGGACTGCTCTCGGTCGCCTACGTCCCCGGCACCACGTTGCTCGCGCTGGGCGGACTGGACCGCATGGTGCGCCTGCGCGACATGCGCGATGGCCGGGAAGTGGCCGTGCTGCAGGGCCATGAGGGCGGCGTGCACAGCGTGGTGGCGAACCGGGATGGAACACAGTTGATGTCCATCAGCGCGGACAAGACGGTACGCATCTGGGACCGTGCGACGGGACAGAGCACGGCACGGATCCGCGCCGCCGACTATCCGGCGAGCGATTTCTCCGTACGCGAACTGGCGGAGGTCTCCAACGTGCTGGCGATTTCGCCTGATGGCCGCACCCTGGCATGGGGTGAAGACAAACGCATCACCGTCCGCCAGGATGGCCGGCTGACGCATATGGGCGGCGAAGCCGAAGAGGTGCGGATGGTGCAGATGTTCGCCAACCGTCTCGAGGCCCATACCGCCAGCGACAAACTCGAAGTGTGGCGGCTCGACACAGGCAGCATGATCGGCCGGCTCGATCACGAGAACCTGCTGCAACGCGAGGAAGACACGCAGTTCAGCATCTTCGCCGACGGCAAGCTGGGTGCATCGTGGGGCATGGCCGCCACGTCCATCGACATCTGGCAGGCGGAAACGTGGGAGCGCATCGTCACGCTGCCGGTCCGCTGCCCGCACACCATCGCCATCTCCGCCGACGGCCGGCGCGCTGCGACCATCGGCGGCTGCCAGCCGGTGTTCCGGGTCGTGGATGGACGACTGGCATCCACGGAACAACCCACGGACCCGATGCGCCACCAGGACATCGCGCTGTGGGAGCTGCCATCCGGCAAGCCGCTTGGCACACTGACCGGACATGAGATGCCGGTCGCCAGCCTTGCATTTGCACCTGACAACCGCACGCTGCTGTCGGGCAGCAGCGATCAGACGCTGCGCCTGTGGGATACCGCGACCTTGCAACCGGTACGCGTCATGCGCAACCATCTGCCGCCGGCCTCCGGCACATGGGTGGATGCCGTCGCCATTTCGCCGAATGGCAAGACCATTGCTGCCGGTACGCGCGACGGCTCCGTGGAGCTGTGGGACCTGGCCGC
Organism: Imbroritus primus; assembly: GCA_000272025.2. Classification (GTDB taxonomy): domain Bacteria; phylum Pseudomonadota; class Gammaproteobacteria; order Burkholderiales; family Burkholderiaceae; genus Imbroritus; species Imbroritus primus. The sequence continues at coordinate 338,798 of AKCV02000025.1, read as the reverse complement.
TGGTACCCTGCAACGCAGGCTGTCACGGCACCTCAGTTCCGTGCAGGGCGTGGCCTTCTCCGAGGATGGCAAGTTCATCGTCTCGGCCGGGGCAGACAAGCAAACCGTGTTCTGGCGCGCGCAGGACGGCACCTACCTTGCCAGCCTCTACACGTTTGCCGACGGCGCCTGGGTAACGACGGATGCGACCGGACGCTTCGACGCCTCGGATCTCGAGGACATCAGCGGCCTGCACTGGGTGATGCCGGACGACCCATTCACGCCGGTGCCGCTCGAAGCCTTCATGCGCGACTACTACGAACCACGCCTGCTAGCACGCCTGCTCAATGGCGAACAGTTGCCGCCCGTGCGGGCTGTGGCCGACCTCAACCGCGTGCAGCCCGAAGTGCGCATCGTCACCTTCCTGCCGGTGGCCGGCGCGCCGACGTGGGTCGATGTCGTCGTCGAAGCGCAAGGCATTGAACGGCCCGGTACCGACGCACGTGGGACAGTGCGTACGGCAGCACGCGACCTGCGGCTCTTCCGCCAGGGCCAGCTCGTCGGTTACCGCGACGGCATCGTGGCCGGCGCGGGCGGCGCCGTGCGCCAGACCTTCCGCGTGCGCTTGCCGGCCGGCGGCGGACCATTGCGGTTCACCGCGTACGCCTTCAATGATGACGGCATCAAGAGCGCAACCGCGCAAGCCACCTACACGCCAGCGCGGCCCGTGGCACAGGTCAAGCCCCGCGCGTGGATCGTCACCATCGGCGTCAACCGGCACGACAACAGCGCATGGGATCTCGAGTATGCAGCCAACGATGCGCGCCGCATCGAAGCGGCGCTCACGACACGGTTGCGCGCACAGAACCGGTATGCCGCCGTGCACAGCATCGTGCTGGTCTCGGACGCGCAAACACCCGCAGGCAACGCCGCGACCCGCGCCAACATTAAGGCAGTGCTCGACAGGCTCGCCGGGCGCGATGCGGATGTCCGGCACATCGCCAACGGCCACCTGCTAGAGCGCGCGACGCCCGACGACCTGGTGCTGATCAGTTTTGCCGGACACGGCATCAACACCGATGGGCGGTTCTACCTGATCCCCGCCGATACCGGCGTGGGCAAGGGCCGGCGCACCACTCCAGAGTTGCTGGCACGCGCCATTTCCAGCGATGAGCTGGCGGGCTGGCTGCGCGACGTGGATGGCGCGGAACTCGCCATGATCATCGACGCGTGCCAGTCGGCGGCCAGTGTCGGGCACGCCTTCAAGCCCGGTCCGATGGGTGCGCGTGGCCTCGGCCAGCTCGCGTATGAAAAGAACATGCGCATCCTCGCCGCCAGCCAGGCGGAGGAAAATGCCCAGGAAAGCCGCCTCACGCAGCAGGGGCTGCTGTCGTACGCGCTCGTCAACGACGGCCTCGAACAGACCCGTGCCGACCACCTGCCGACGGACGGCAAGATCACCTTGTCCGAGTGGCTGGCCTATGCGACGCGGCGCGTGCCGGACCTGGCGAGCGAGGTCGCTGCCGGCCGTCTCGACGAGACCGGCAGCACGGCGCGCGGCGCCAAGCGGCTGGGTACGCCGGTGCAGCGCAACCAGATCCTGCAGCAGCCCGCGCTCTTCGACTTCACGCGTAGCCGACACGACGCGACCATCGCTATCGTCCCGCGCTGATCACGGCGCGAGACCGGCCGCGCGGACTGGCATGTTGTTACACGTATTCTTCAGGGCGTAGTTTGGGACATTCTTTGGCGCGCTAGCTGGCAGGTTGATCAGCGCGTTGAGCGACCCTACTTCATCCCCGGCAGGATGTAAGGCGTGCGCTGTGGAATCGGCGTCGGCACAAAGCGGCCATAAGGCCCGCCATACATGGGCAACGGCGCCTCGTCGTGTGCGGCGCGCCGCTCGATGCGGGTACAGTGGCGACGCTCCGCGTGGTAATCCTGCGTACAGGCGTACCGGTCTCCCGTCGTTTCACGACAGTCGCGCAAGGCATCGCGCGCCTCGGCCACGCATGCATCATGGTAAGAAGATGCCCCAGCCTCCAGCGTGACTGCCCACAGGAACAGCACCGCGTACCACGCCCGTGTATTCATTGCTGAGCCTCCTGCGCACGGCTGCGCGCCTCTGCGGCCCGTTTGCGCGCATCGTCCTCGGCCCGGCGCATGGCATCGATGCGCTTGCGGTCCGGGACATGCGCGGCCTTGACCGTGCGGTAACAGGCCTGCTGGTAGGCGCGCCCACGCTTCCAGCAATCGTCATGAAACCCGCCCGGCGCGGCATCCAGGCACATTTCCAGGGCACGTGCGGCCTGGCGATGACACGGCAGATACTCATCAGCTGTCGGCGAAGCAATGGCGGCGGGCAAGGCCGCCGCCATTGCCATGCTACCCGCCAGACGCAACAACGATGCACGCATGCGATGCTCCTCACAACGATGTATTGACACCAGCCACCTTGACGACCTGCAGCAAGTTGCTGAATGCCTGCGTCACCTGCATTGCCGTGCGTGGGCCGCCGCGTGGCGCTTCGACATGCTCGATCTCGCCCTGCGCGTCATAGCGGACATGGATCGTCCCCGTACCCACAAGCTGGATCTCCACCGGCTTGCCGGCAGGGTTGTAGCGGAATTTCAGTTCGCGCGGCGCCGTCTTGCCCTGTCGTTCGATCATACTGCCAATCTGCCGGGTGCCCGCGAGATACGTAAGCTCGATATGCCGGCCATCGCTGCTGTCCGCCTGGATCAGGCGTCCACAATCGTCATAACGGAACACGCGTTGCGTACTGGAGCCAAGCAGCATGATCAGCTTGCCGGTCTTCGGATGGTAGACATAGTCGGTACTACCACCTTGGCCATCCGCCCGATGCACCAGACGCCCCTGCTGATCGTATCGCGTATCGAGCCGGCCGCGTCCGTGGTCGCCCATACTGGATACTGCTGCGACCTGCAGGCCGCCGCCGTCGGTACGCACACGATCGAACGTGACGTGGCGGACCTGGGCATGGCCATCGTTATCGATCGTCCGGATACTGGTGGCGGCGATTGCGCCGTTCACCGTGTCTTCCGTATACGTGTATTCGGTGCGCTCGCCAGTCCGCTCAGTCACGGATGCGACACGGCCGAGTCGCGGCACACTGTAGGCGATCTGCATGGTGGTGGTATCGATATAGCGGATCTCGGTCAGGTTATGGTCCGCGTCGTAGGTGTAGCGCAGCGGTGTGCCATGGACATCGGTGCTCTCCACCAGATCGCCCGCCGTGCTGTAACGATAGGCTGCCCGGCGGCCATCGTCGCTGCGTACGGTGCTGAGCAGGCCGTCGGCGTTCCATGTCAGGTGCAATGTACGGCCATGTGCATCAGTGATGCGTGTGGGGCGCGCGTCGTCATAGTGCAGCACGATGCGCTGGCCGTCGCCGGTGTCGCTTCGTACGAGCCGGCCCTGTGCATCGAAGTCGTCCACGGCGCGTGCGCAAGTGGTCCGCTGATATCCATCGGCAGTACGCTTGACGGTCGCCTCGCGGCAACGCGGATCACGCAGCACGGTGCCCACCGCCAGATCGCTGCGCACGTCGTACTCGCGCACCTTGCGCAGGCGTAGGGCTTCATCTCCGGCCAGCCGGTCGCGCAGTACCGGCACCGCCTCGGCCGCAAGCTTGTCGCGTGCCGCAATGGCTTCGGCCAGCCGTGCGGCACCTGCGGCAGTATCCACAGGCGCTTCCGGACGATAGCGGCTGACACTGCCCGATCCATTCTCGACTACGTCAGCCGTGCCATCGGGCATGACGACCAGGCGTGTCTCGTACGGCGTGCCCCAGCCCACACCGAGCCAGCCGCGCTCAGGGCTCAACGAATTGTAGGTGCGGCGCAGGCTGAAGGCGGGGCCGCCCTGGGTATGGGCAACGTCTTCATAGGTGATGTAGAAATTGCCGTTCTGCGCACTGACGCCTGCCAGCGCCAGCGTCGGCGCAGCCAGCGCGATGATCAGGAAAGACTGTCGTTTCATGACGAGGTCCGGAAGAAAATCAGGAAAGAAGACAACCTAAGGCGCATGCCCCTCAAGGCGCAGTGCGCGATTGCAGGATCGCATCGAGCCATTCCTGCCCCAGCGGAAAAGCCTGACCGTCATGACTCGCATTCAGACGCAACACCAGGCCGCCACGTCGTGCGTCAGCGAGCAGTGTCGGAAAGCGGATCAAGCGCGCGGATTGCGGTGCCAGGATGACGCCATGCACCCGGCGCCCATCGAGCGCCAGCACGAAGCAGTGGTCGACGGGCCGGCGCACGTGCACGTCGAGACGCGTCACATCGACCGCCCATGTCGCCGTGGCAGGCTGCCATGCAAGAACGTCATCCTCGGTCAGGTCCGGAGGGCCCTGGGGGATGGTGGCAGGCATATTGCAATGCGCGGCATTGCTGGCACCGATCGGCGAGGTGACCCAGAGCGCCAGGCGCGCCTGCTGCGCATCCCGCACATCCTGCGCGTGTGCCGGATCCTGAGCGACGGCGACAACCCCGGCCATCAATGTCAGCGCAACCCACCGGCGCATCGGCCCACCGGCCTGCGGCGCTCTTCGAATCGATGCATTACGCGCCATCATCAACGTCGCTCCAGGCGGTAGCCGGTGACCTTGCCCTGTTCAGCGGCAAGGGAAAACATCGGATTAACGTGCATCGGCGTCTCGAAATACCACTGGTAGCGCACGATGCCGGCATCGCCAGGCGTGCTGCGCGTCGGCTCGCCGAGTTGCGCCACCACCTCGGAGAATGGGATGCCGGCCCGGATGATCTTCTGGTCAATCAGGCGACGTACGGCGTTCGACCACGCCTCGCCCATCGCTGCATACTGTTCCGGATGCTGTGCACGCGCCCGCCAACGTGCCAGGCTGGCGGGCTGCGCCAGCACGGCATGCAGCGCATCGCGGTGTACCAGGCGGATATGACGGCCATGGTTACTGCTCGTGAGCTGCAACTCCACCGTGCCATTTCGCTCGGCCACATTGAGCGTGGGATAACCGGTCAGCAACGGCGTATTCACGGACAGCGCCAATCCTGCCTCGACCGTTTTGCCGCCGATGGCCAGTGCGAAACAACGATCCATCAGCCCGGGCAGGCTCGAATCCGCAGGAAAGCGGGCTGGGTCGAGCGCCATGCGGCCGTGCTCGGCATGCCAGCCGATCACGTCGGCTTCGGTCAGGCGGCGTGTCACCGCGTCCGGCTGGGCCATCACCGCGGCGCAGGCCGAACCGTCGGGCGCGTCAGTGTGCGGGCCGAGCAACAGCGTCATCTGCGGCGCCTGCGCGAGCGCACTGCCAGCCGTCCAGAGCAAACCCGCGACGACAAGTTTCCGTAGGTGCATGCGGTGATTTCCTGTGGTTTCCTGAGAGAGAACGCAACCCGGTGGTCATGTGCTGCAACTGCCGTCGACGCCACCAGTGCCGCCCTGTATGTGATGTAACGCAGCAACAGGGCTGTTCGGGTTAATCGCCAAAGGCGCCCGCGCCGCAGTCAATTTCTGATCAGCGTGAACCCGGTTGGCGATGCTGCTGCGTTCCATTATCAGCAGTGGCACCCGCGCAGACCGGTACCCCGGCAACCACCGTGCCCACCGTGTGCAGCGCACAGAAAACCGCAGCTTGGTTCGGCGCGCAAGCACTACATTGGGTTACTCCTTTAGCGGGGAATCCGGCCGCTGTGTTTTGCATTCGAATACACCGCGGAACGCATTCCCGGATTGGGAAAATCTCGCGATGACGCCACTGTGTCGCCACCGGGCAACTGGTTCAGATGCAGGCGCGAGTTGACTGCATGCAGGATTGCGCGACGGAGGAGTTTGTTTATTCAAAGGAGAAGAACATGAAGAAGTACCTGATGATGATGTTGGCAGTATTTGCATTGGGCACCGGCAGCCTCGCCGCCATCGGCGCGGACCTGTCGGCCAAGGAAACCCAGGCGCAGGATCTGCGTACTCAAGCCCTCAAGGCGCAGTTGCAGGCCGACAAGCTGACGGCCGAGGCGGTCAAGCTGGAAAAGGAGATCGTGGAGGCGGAAGCCAAGGCACAGGCCAAGCCGGGTGAAAAAATGCGCGGCTATGGCGTACACGCATGCGTCATGGATTGCATCAGCGGCTCGAACGGAGGCAACCTATATTCCTGCCGTCGGGCATGCGGCGCGTACTGATACCATGAGGCACGTCACGGCGGCGGCGAATCTCCACCGCCGTGACCGCCCTACACCGCAGCGGGCCGTACCCTCCGGACAGGATGCGGCGCTTTCCTTCGATTCCTTCAGTCCCTGGGGCGTGTCAGGCATCGTGCCGTACCTGCGTTGTCCCCATCGGCTCGCGATCACCATGCGCATACGACTGCATCGGCTCCTGCCATCTCTGATCCTCGCCCTTGCTGCAGTCTGGTCCGCCGGCACGAACGCCGCGACCATGCGCGCGCTGCTTGTCGGTGTGTCCGAATATCCCAGCCTCGACCAGAATTTCCAGCTTGAAGGTCCGCGCAACGATATCGCGCGCATGCGCGACATCCTGAGCCGCCGGGGCTTTCAGGCAACCAATATGACCGTGCTCGCGGATGGCGTGCCTAGCGCCGAACTGCCGACGCGCGCCAATATCCTTGACGCGCTCGATCGTCTGGCCAAAACCGCCACCAAGGAGGACACCGTCCTCCTCTACTTTGCCGGACACGGCAGCCAGCAGCCGGCCGACCGCACCACGGAAGAGGGCCGTGCCGAGACCGATGGCCTCTTCGAGATCTTCCTGCCGCGCGATATCGGTCATTGGTCCGGCGCACGCGGCAGCGTCGAGAATGCCCTGATCAAGACCGAACTGCGTGCCGCCGTCGACCGGATCCGCGCCACCGGCGCGTTCGTCTGGGGCGTATTCGACGCTTGCCATTCCGCTACGCTGGTGCGCGGCGCCAATCCGGACGTGCGCATGCGCTACGTCAACCCCATGCAGTTGGGCGTTCCGCAGACGGTTCTCGATCACGCCGCGCGCGAAGGCAGTCGCATGCGCGGCGGCCCCGCTCCCGCCAGCCTCAAGCCAGGCTCGCCGGCGCTGGCCGGCACGGGTGATGGCGGCTCCGTCTTTTTCTATGCAGCGCAAACGCGCGAGACAACGCCTGAAATGCGCCTGCCGGTGGGTCACGCCGAAGGCCGCCAGTACGGCCTGTTCGGCTACATGGTGATGGAAGCGCTCGAAACCGGCACGCCGATGACCTATCGGCAGATGGCGCAATATGTGCTAGCCCGCTACGGTGCGATGAATGAAACACGCGTGACACCGCTGTTCTCAGGTACAGCGCTCGACCAGCCGGTTCTTGGACAGCAGGTTCCGGTCGTGCGCCAATGGGCCCTTGAAGCCGGCGCACCGCTCACCGTTCGTGCCGGCGCACTGGCCGGCTTGATCAAGGGCGCGACGCTTGCCGTCATGGCGGATCCGCTGGCCCCGACCGACAAGGCGCTTGGTTATATTCGCCTGACCGATGTGTCGCTCGCCATGGCCCGTGCCGAACCGGTGACATATCGCGGCAAGCCCGCACTACAACTCGCCACGCTGCCGAAAGGCACGTATGCGCGAGCCGTGCAATCGCTGCCGGACTACGCATTGCGCGTCAGCGTGGATGGGCGCGACTGCCAGCAGACAGCGTGCGCAGGCAGCGCAACGGTGAAGCGCCTGCGCGGCATGCCTGACGCGGTCCCCGGGACCGTGCTCACCTGGGTGGATGCCCCGGCGCAAGGGGACGTCCTGCTCAAGCTGCGGCCGGACCGCATCGTACTGTTGCCGCCGTCGCTGCACGGGACATCGTGCGACACCGGTACCGATGGCAATGGCACATGCCCGCAGAGCGCGACACTGCTGGCCACAGCCGATACGAAAGCCAGCCTGGAGCGCAGGCTGGCAACTTCGCTGCATGCCGTGGCACGCGCGACCAACCTGCTGCGCCTCGCGGCCCGATTGTCCGAGACCGGAGACGCGACCTCGCGCCTTGAGGTCTCGCTGCGTCGGGCCAGCACGGAAGGTACGGTCGACGTCGCGCCGGAGCAGGTGCCGACGCTGCGACCAGGCGACCGGCTAGCGGTCGCCATGCGAAATACTGGCCTCACGCCAGTCGACGTGACCATGCTGTATCTGGATGCGCGCTATGGCATCAATACGCTGTTTCCCGATGGGGCGGGCGCGAGCAACCGCCTCGAACCGAACGCCAGCCATGCCTTCGAGATCGAGATCACCGACGATACGTTGGGCATGGAACGGCTGCTGACGATTGCCGTGGATGCCGGCCGCGGGCAGGAGCGCGCCGATTTTTCCTTTCTCGCGCAGCCATCCCTGGCGCAAACACGAGGGGCTACTCCCGGTAATGAAGCCGCCGCGAACGACGATGTGATGGCCTTCATGGACGCCGGCTTCGCCGCCTACCGCACGCGCGCGGCACGGCCGGCGCCGCAGGCACCCAGCGCGCGGACCAGCATGCGGGTGTACACCTTCCAGATCGCGCGCTAGAAGCACGCCGGACATAGCGGGGCACGCAGCCGGGCAAGGCACGATGGGCAGGGCTGCTACACTGCGGCCTCGCCCATCTGCTTCTCGCCATCACCATGTTTCATGTCGTGCTCGTCGCTCCCGAGATACCGCCCAATACCGGCAACGTCATCCGGCTGTGTGCCAACACCGGTGCACAACTGCATCTGGTCAAGCCCCTGGGGTTCGATATTGATGATGCACGCCTGCGCCGCGCCGGACTCGACTATCACGAGTACGCCACGATGAAGGTGCATGACGACTGGGAGGCGCTGCTGGCAGCCGAGCAGCCGGATACGGCACGCATGTTCGCCATGACGACGCGTGGCTCGACGCCGTTCGCGAACCTGGCTTTCCAGCCTGGCGACTGGTTTATCTTCGGCTCCGAAACGAGCGGACTGCCGGCCACGCTGCGCGACAGCTTTCCGCCAGCGCAGCGCATACGCCTGCCGATGCGCCCGGGCAACCGTAGTCTGAACCTGTCGAATAGCGTTGCGGTGGTCGTCTATGAAGCGTGGCGGCAGGCGGGCTACGATGGCGGCGCCTGACCAGCGCAATGCTCAGGGTTCGGGATGCAGGTTGGCGGCGCGGATCCACACAGCCCAACGTTCGCGCTCGGTCTTCATGAAGTCACCGAGCAGGGACACTGCGCCAGTGGCCGGCAAGAAATAATTGGCCTTGAATGCCGCCCGTGTGGCATCGTCATGCAACAGATCGGCAATGATCTTCTGCAGACGCTCGACAATGGGCGCGGGTGTATTGGCCGGCGCGAGCAGCGCCTGCCAGGTGGTCGACTCCAGCTGGCTGAACCCCGATTCGATCATGGTCGGCAGATCGGGCAACAGCATCGAACGCGCCGGCGCGGTCACGGCCAGGGCGCGCAGCTTTCCCGTCTGTACCTGGGGCATGGCGGAACCCGGCACCATGAAGGCGACCTGCACATGACCGCCCATCATCGCAGTGACGACCTGTGCATAGCTCGCGTAGGGCACATGCAGCAGATCAATCTCGGCGCGGCTCTTGAATTGCTCCATCGTCAGATGCGCCGAACTGCCCTTGCCAACGGAACCATATGCCAGCTTGCCCGGACGCGCTGCGGCATAGGCACGCAATTCAGCGACCGTGCGCACCGGCAGGCGGGCATCCACTACCAGGACCGACGGCGAGGTGGCGATCAGTGCCACCGGCACGAAGTCGCGCGCAGGATCGTAGCCAAGCCGTGAATACAGCAGCGGCGCGGTGACCAGCGGGCCGTTGATGGTGAACAACAGCGTATAGCCGTCGGGCTTGGCCCGTGCCACATATCCGGTGCCGATGTTGCCGCCGGCGCCAACACGGTTGTCGATGACGACTGGCTGGCCGATGACACCGCCTAGCTTTTCGCTGACGTAACGCGCGATCAGGTCCGGCGTGGACCCCGGCGGGTACGGCACAACCATGCGCACCGGGCGGCTCGGCCAGGCTGCCGTGGCTTCTGTTGAAGCGCTGTTGGTGGCGATACCGGAAGAGGGAACGGATGGCGTATTGCTGGCCAGGGCCTGCGAGGCCAAACAGGCGCCGGCCCACGCCACGAAGGTCCAGATTATTCGGCGCGCGCGTCCCGCTGGAGGAGCCGCTCGACGGCGGTCTGAACTGGCAGACCATTGAACAGCACTTCGCACACCGCCTCCGTAATGGGCATATCGACGCCCTGTTGTTTTGCGAGCGCCAAGACCGCGCGCGCGCACCGGACGCCTTCTGCGACATGACCAAGGTCGCGCAGAATGTCGTCCAGCTTTCCCCCTTGCGCCAGTCGCATGCCAACCGTGCGGTTGCGCGACAGGTCGCCCGTGGCCGTCAGGATGAGATCACCCACGCCTGTCAGCCCCATGAATGTTTCGGTGCGCCCCCCGAGGGCCATGCCCAGGCGCGTCATTTCCGCCAGGCCGCGCGTTACCAGCGCGGCCCGCGCATTCAGTCCCAGGCCGAGCCCATCGCTCGCCCCGGTGGCAATCGCCAGCACGTTCTTCACTGCCCCGCCGACCTCGACGCCGACGATGTCTTCGGAGGCGTAGATGCGCATGGCGTGATGATGGAAAACCTGCTGCACACGCTCGCACACGACCGGGTCATCGCTGGCCACGGTGAGCGCACAAGGCAAGCCCTGCGCGACCTCGCGCGCGAAGCTCGGGCCCGACGGGCCGCCGTTGCCGGCGGCCCTGCCGCCATGCGCGTCGATGACTTCCTGCACCATCTGGTGCGGCAGCCTGCCCGTATCGGGTTCGAAGCCCTTGCACAGCCAGACCATGCGCGCCGCGCTGGCGTGCGCGAGCCACGCTTGTGCCATGTCGCGCAGGCCGGCGACGGGCGTGGCGATGACCAGCAGTCCGCCGGGCTGCGCAGCATGGGCCAGTGCAGCCTGAAGATCAGGTTCGGTACGCAGGCCGGGATGCAACGGCACCCCCGGCAGGTAGCGGGCATTCTCGCGGGCCGCGCCGATCGCAGCAAGCTCGCCGGCATCGCGCCCCCACAGCCGCACGTCGTGCACCCGGGCGGCATGGCTGGCCAGCGCGGTACCCCACGCCCCCGCGCCGAGGACGGTCACGGGGATCATCGGGCATGACGGGGCGCGTTACCGCGCCCTGCTTCAGTGGCGAGGCAGCCCATGACAATGCGGCTCATTCCGCTCAGTGCGTGCTGGCCTGCGAACCGTCGGGCATCACGATGCCGCTGCCGCCGCTACCATTGGGCTGCGCATTGGCTTCTTCCATGGCGGCCGCGAGGCGCTGCTCGTAGAGTGCCTGGAAGTTGATTTCGCTCAGGTGGATGGCCTGGAAGCCGGCGCGCGTGATGGTGTCGGCAATGTTGGAGCGCAGGTACGGATAGAGGATGGTCGGGCAGGCGATACCCAGCAGCGGATCGAGTTGCTCGACCGGCACATTGCGGATATCGAAGATGCCGGCCTGGTGGGCTTCCACGAGGAAGGCCACGCGGTCCTGGACCTTGGTGGTCACGGTGCCGGTGACAACGACTTCGAACACGTCTTCGCCGAGCTGGGCGGCCGACACGTCGACCTGGACTTCCACGCCCGGTGCTTCCTGCTCGAGGAAAATGGCCGGTGAATTCGGCTGCTCCAGCGACAGGTCCTTGAGGTAGATGCGCTGGATGTTGAAAAAGGGCTGATCGTCTTGTGCCTGATTGGCTTGCTGTTCGCTCATGGAAGTCTGTCGGTAATGTCGAGGGAAACTGTCGATGGAATGCGCGGCGGGCCGCATGCACACCGGCCACACGACGGTGGCCGCGCAGCATGCCGCGCGGGAAAACGTTATGTTACATGAGGATCAGCACGGTCCCCGCACGGCGGAGACCGAAAACATCACGCGGCCAGCAGCGGCTGCAGCCCACCTTGCTTGTCGAGCGCCGAGAGGTCGTCGAAACCGCCGACGTGGGTTTCGCCCACGTAGATCTGCGGAACCGTACGGCGGCCGGTGCGCTCCATCATTTCCTCGCGCTTGCCGGGCTCCCGGTCGATGAGAATCTTTTCGATTGCGTCGACGCCGCGCGAACGCAGCAGCCGTTCTGCCATCTGGCAGTAGGGACAGACGGTGGTGCTGTACATCACAACTTTGGCCATGCCTTGCTTCTCCTGTGGTCAACCGCTCACTTCACCAGCGGCAAGCCCGCCAGTCGCCAGGCGTTGATGCCGCCTTCGAGCGAATACACCTCACTGTACCCGGCTTCCTTGATGGCTGCATGGGCCTTGCCCGACAGCTTGCCGGTCTGGCATACCACGATGATGGGGTTGGACTTGTTCTTTGCAAGGGTCGCGACCTTGCCCGCAAGTTCCGCAAGCGGCGCCGACTTGGCTTGCGGCAAGTGGCCGACGGCGTATTCGACGGCATCGCGGATATCCACGACAACTGCATTGTGCTTGTTGATCAGCCGGGTCGCTTCGGAGATATTCACGCTCGCGCCAGTGGTGCGCCGCGTCAGCGCCGGCCAGGCCAGCAGGCCGCCCGAGACGAGGGCAATGGCGAGCAAACCGAGATTGTTGTAGTCGGAAAAAAACGTCACGATGGGTTTCCAGGCGGGAGTTGGGTCGCCGCATTATAAAATAGCGGATTGGCCGCGTGGCGCGCACGCCGTGCAGTGGCCGTATTATGACCGATCATCAGTTCACTTCAGGACGCACCATGTATCAGCTCGTACTGATTCGCCACGGCGAATCCACCTGGAACAAGGAAAACCGCTTTACCGGCTGGGTCGACGTCGACCTGACCGACACCGGTATCGCGCAGGCCCGCGAGGGCGGCAAGCTGCTCAAGGAAGCCGGCTTTACCTTCGATGTGGCCTATACCTCGGTGCTCAAGCGCGCCATCCGCACGCTGTGGCATGTGCAGGAGGAAATGGACCTGCTGTGGATTCCGGTGGAACACGAGTGGCGGCTCAACGAGCGCCACTATGGCGCGCTGTCGGGCCTCAACAAGGCCGAGACGGCCGCCAAGTTTGGCGATGAGCAGGTGCTGGTCTGGCGCCGCAGCTACGATACGCCGCCGCCGGCGCTGGCCGCCGACGATGAACGCACTTCGTATGCCGACCCGCGCTACGCCGGCCTCGACCGGGAACAAATCCCCCTCACCGAGTGCCTGAAGGATACGGTAGCGCGCGTGCTGCCGCTGTGGAACGAGAAAATCGCCCCGGACATCCTGGCTGGCAAGCGTATCGTGATCGCGGCCCACGGCAACAGCATCCGCGCCCTGGTGAAATACCTCGACAATATCTCCGACAGTGAGATCGTCGGGCTGAACATCCCCAACGGCACGCCGCTGGTGTATGAACTGGATGCGATGCTCAAGCCGATCCGCCACTACTACCTCGGCGATGCTGCGGCGGTGGAGGCCTCGCTGGCCGCTGTCGCCAACCAGGGCAAGGCCAAATAAACCTGCGGGCGGTCCGGCAGCCGGGACTGGACCGCTTTATACTGTGGCACGCTCGGGATGAAACGCTACAGAATGAAGCGAAGCGATTCTGGCTAGGCGCACGGCCGCAGACAGTACAAGTAGTACGGCAAGGCCGGGCGATGACGCCAGAAGCATTCTGATAGCGTTTTTGCCGGGCTCTGCCGCAACTTCGCGGCAATTTTCTGTTCAGGCATCGACACATGCGACCCTCGCTCAAGAACCTTACCCTGATCTCCGCCGGCCTGGTGACTGGCGTGCTGGCCACGCTGCAGTTCTCGGCCACGGCCCAGAACACACCCGGCCCGCTGCCGCTCGAGCAGCTCCGGCTGATGGCGGACATCTTCGGGCAGATCAAGCGCGAGTATGTGGAACCGGTCAATGACCAGAAACTGCTGACAGAGGCGATCAAGGGCATGGTGTCGAGCCTTGATCCGCATTCGGCGTATCTCGACAAGAAAGATTTCAACGAATTGCAGGAAGGCACGCGCGGCCGTTTCGCCGGGCTGGGCATCGAGATCTCGCAGGAAGAAGGCCTGGTCAAGGTCATCAACCCGATCGAGGACACGCCCGCCTTCCGCGCCGGCATCCAGCCGGGTGACCTGATCACGCGCATCGACGACAAGCCGGTGCGCGGCATGCCGCTTGAGCAGGCCGTCAAGCGCATGCGCGGCGAGCCAGGCACCAAGGTCACGCTGACCATCTACCGCAAGTCCGACGAGCGCACCTTCCCGGTGACCATCACGCGTGCCGAGATCCGCGTGCAATCGGTCAAGTCGAAGGTCCTGGAACCGGGCTATGCCTGGGTACGCCTGACCTCCTTCCAGGAACGCACGGTGCCGGACCTGGCGCGCAAGCTGAAGGAAATCGCCGAAAAGGAACCGAATCTCAAGGGTCTGGTGCTCGACCTGCGCAACAACGGTGGCGGCGTGCTGCAGGGCGCCGTCGGCGTCTCGGCCGCCTTCCTGCCGGACGATGCGCTGGTGGTATCGACCAATGGTCAGGTGCCGGACGCCAAGCGCCAGTACCGCGCGAACTACGCAAACTACCGGCTGTCGTCGTTCGAGGACGATCCGCTGCGCAGCCTGCCGCCGATCTTCAAGACCGTGCCGATGGTCGTACTGACCAACGCCTACACCGCCTCGGCCTCGGAAATCGTGGCCGGTGCGCTGCAGGACCACAAGCGTGCCACCATCATGGGCAAGACCTCGTTCGGCAAGGGCTCGGTGCAGACCGTGCGACCGCTGTCGAACGACACCGGCATCAAGCTGACCATTGCCTACTACTACACGCCATCCGGCAAGTCGATCCAGGCCAAGGGCATTCGGCCCGACGTGCCGGTCGACCAGAGCGCCGAGGGCGATCCGGATGACGCACTGATCACGCGCGAGATCGACACCGAGCGCCACCTGCGCAACAAGCAGGAATCGGAAGAGCAGGAGATGACGGAGCGCGAACAGCGCCGCATCGAGGAACTGCGCCGGCTCGAGGAAGAAAACGCCAAGAAAACGCCGGAAGAACGCGAGCGCGATCGCAAGAAGCGCCCGCCGGAACTGGGCTCGGCTGATGACTTCATGCTGCAGCAGGCCATCGCGCAATTGAAGGGCCAGCCGGTGAAGCGCTCAAAATCGGCGCTCGAGGCCATGGCGACGAATGACGCCAACAAGGGCCGCCGCCTGCCCGCGGCGACAACGGCGCCAGCCAAGGCGACGCCCGCCAAGCCGGCAGCGCCTGCCGCCCCGGCCAGCGAACCGGGCATCAAGCCGCTCGGCACCCCGACTGGCCAGAACGCACCCTGACGGAAGCTGACGGCAGGCGGGGCCTGCTGTCGCATTGCCGTCCTATTGACGCCCTATTGCGTCCATACCGCATCATGCAAGACGATCAGCTGCTCCGCTACTCGCGTCACATCCTGCTCGACGAAATCGGCATCGAAGGACAGACGCGGCTGCTCGCCGCCCATGCGCTGGTGATCGGCGCGGGCGGCCTGGGCGCGGCGGCACTGCCGTACCTCGCCGCAGCCGGCGTGGGTCGCCTGACGATCGTCGATGACGACACGGTCGATCTCACCAACCTGCAGCGCCAGATCATCCACACCACGGCCAATGTCGGCCGGCTCAAGGTTGAATCGGCACGCGAGGCTATCGAACGTCTGAACCCCGGCGTGGCGGTCGAGCTGGTACAGGAACGTGTCGATCTGGCGCGCCTCGGTGCGCTGGTACGCACTGCGGATGTCGTGCTGGACTGCTGCGACAACTTCGCCACACGCCATGCGATCAATCGCGCCTGCGTCACCCACCGCATACCGCTGGTGTCGGGCGCGGCGATCCGCTTCGATGGACAGATCAGCGTGTACGACAAGCGTGTGCCAGAGAACCCGTGCTATGCCTGCCTGTTTCCGCCGTCGGCCGATGCGCCTGAAGTGGCCTGCGCCACCATGGGCGTATTTGCGCCGGTAGTTGGCATGGTCGGCACAGTGCAGGCCGCCGAAGCGCTGAAGCTGCTGATCGGGACGGGAGAATCGCTGGCCGGCAGGCTGCTGATGCTCGATGCGCGCAGCATGGAGTGGACCAGCCTGGCCTTGGCGCGCAATCCGGAGTGCGAGGTGTGCAGCCACGCGGAGCACGCGCCGGCACTTTAGACCATGCTCAGGCACGTCCGGAGAGTCGGCAGAGCACGTTGCCGGAGAGGACTGAAAACACAGGGAAGATACGCTGCAACGCGGACGTGATCGGCAGCGAGCGGGGAACAAGGCACGGACCCCGGCCCGGAAGCCGCAGGACATACCTCAACTCCCCGCAACTGCGCCCACACTGCGGGCGCGGTGGATTCGGGAATCAGGAAAACAACCGGCTCAGGCCTCGCCCGGCTCCATTTGCGACTGCAGGTAGTTCTGCAGGCCCACCTTGTCGATCAGCTCGAGCTGGGTTTCGAGCCAGTCGATATGCTCCTCGGTATCGTCGAGGATTTCCACGAACAGTTCGCGGCTGACGAAATCGCTCACGCTCTCGCAATAGGCGATCGCCTCCTTGACGAGCGCGTGCGCGCTTTTCTCGAGCGTGAGGTCGCACGACAGCATCTCCGGCGTGTTCTCGCCGACCATGACCTTGTGCAGGTCCTGCAGGTTCGGCAGGCCTTCGAGCATCAGGATGCGGTCAATGAGCTTGTCGGCATGCTTCATCTCGCCGATCGACTCGCGGTATTCGTGCTCGCCGATCTTCTTGAAACCCCAGTGACGGTAGATCCTGGCGTGCAGGAAATACTGGTTGATTGCCGTCAGCTCGTTGGTGAGTTGCTGATTGAGATACTGAATGACGCGCTTATCACCTTTCATACCGGGCTCCTGTGAGGTTCTTCTGGCCCGCATGCGGCAATGCCCTACTGTCCGCCACACGGATAGTGTGGCGCAACCGGCAGGGCAACACGCGAAGGACGATGCTGTCCGACTGACCTCAGGCGGTCAGTTCGCTGCTTTGGTCGTTGGCGACCAGCGGGCCTTCAGCCTGCATTATGGCATGCGACCCGGGACTGGCATAGGAAGGATGATCCGCAGTCTTGCGAATCAGGCTGACAGGCTGGAGAGCGGCGGCGGCCATGCCGTCCTGCAGGACGTTCTGGGCACACTCGCGGCAACGCCCGCAACAAGTGCCCACACCCAGTGTCTCGGCGAGCTCGTCCAGGGTCGTCACGCCAAGACGGACGGCGCCGTGGATCTCACGATCGGAAACCTGGTTGCAGATACAGACGTACACGCGCACCTCCCGCAGGCAGGAGCCGGTGCGTCACCACGACGCATTTCGGCCTTGCGTGGAATCCAGCATAACAGAGAATCTGAATGATAACAATTCCCATTTGATGGGTGCGGATTATTTAGGCAGAAGCCGTCACTTGCGTGAGGATTTCATGCCACGCTGGCGGTGGGGAAACCGCCAGAAATATGGCCAGGGCTCTGCCTGGAATCTGGCCCGCCCCCCCCCGCAGTCAGTCGTGCTGCAGCCGCTCCAGCGCCGCCTCGAGCGCATCCGGCTCGTAGGCATCAAGCACCGGGCGCACGAGTTGTTCCAGCCGGCCGCAGTCAGACCGCAGGATCTCCTGCTTGACCTGCAGCAACTGCGAGGGGTGCATCGAGAATTCGCGCAGCCCCATACCGAGCAGCAGGCGCGTCATGGCCGGATCGCCGGCCATCTCGCCGCAGACCGAGATCGGCACGCCAGCCTCGCGGCTCTCGTGAATGGTGCGCGCAATCAACTGCAGCACCGCGGGATGCAGGGGATCATAGAGATGCGCCACGGCATTGTCGGCACGATCGATGGCCAGCGTGTACTGGATCAGGTCATTGGTACCGATGGACAGGAAATCCAGCCGCCGCAGGAACATTGGCAGCATCAGCACCGCCGCGGGAATCTCGATCATCGCGCCGATCTTGATGGTCGGGTCGTATGGCACGCCAGCGTCGTCGAGCTGCCGCTTGGCCTGCTCGAGCAGTTCCAGTGTCTGGTCGATCTCGCGGGCGTGCGCCATCATCGGCACCAGGATCTTCACCTGCCCGTAGGCCGATGCCCGCAGCAGCGCGCGCAACTGTGTCAGGAACATCGACGGCTCGGACAGCGACCAGCGGATGGCGCGCAAGCCGAGCGCCGGATTGGGCGCCGTTTCGAATTCCGCCACGCGGCTGTCGAGTGGCTTGTCGGCGCCGATATCGACAGTACGGATGGTCACGGGCAGACCCTTCATCGACTCCACCGCCGTGCGGTAGGCCTCGAACTGGGTATTTTCGTCGGGCAGTCCTTCACGGCTGTTCATGAACAGGAATTCGGAACGGAACAGACCGACGCCAACCGCGCCCGCCGCCAGGGCGGAAGCCGCGTCCTCGGCCAGTTCGATGTTCGCGAGCAGGCCGACCTGCACCCCGTCAAGCGTGACGGTGGGCGTGCGCAGCAGGCGCTGCAGGCGTTTCTTGTGCAGCAGGCGCTCACGCTGCCGATGACGGTATTCCTCGAGAATGATTTCACTGGGATCGACGATCACGATGCCGGCGTCGCCGTCGATGATCACCCAGTCATCCTGGCGAATCACCTCGCTGGCGCTGGGCACGCCCACCGCTGCGGGAATATCCAGGCTGCGCGCGACGATCGCGGTATGCGAGGTGCGGCCGCCGAGATCGGTGACGAAGCCGTGGAAAGTACGGTCGCGAAACTGCAGCATGTCGGCCGGCGCGATGTCGTGCGCCACCACGATCACGCCCGGCGCCTCCTCGTCGTCCGCCGCCGCGTCGACCGGCGGGATCCCCGCCGCCCCTGCCAGCACCTTGAGTATTCGCTCGACCACCTGCTCGATGTCCGCCTTGCGCGCCCGCAGGTATTCATCCTCGATCTCGTCGAACTGGCGCATCAGCTCCTCGAGCTGGGTCGTCAGCGCCCACTCGGCGTTATAGCGGCGCACGCGGATGAGCGTTTCCGGCACGTCGGCCAGCATCTCGTCATCGAGAATCATGGCATGCACGTCGAGGAAGGCGGCCATTTCCTCGGGCGCATCGCGGGGCAAGTCGCGCTTCAGGACCTGCAGTTCGCTGCGCACGGTGGCGCGGGCGCGACGCAGCCGCTCGATCTCTTCATCGATATGGTCTTCATCGACCAGGTAATGGGAAACATCCAGGGCTGCGCGCGCCAGGAGGTGGGCGCGCCCAATGGCAAAATCGCGGGAAACCGGAATACCGTGCAGCGTAAAAGACATCGATGACTCCAAGGAGGATCGGCCCCGCTGCGGGGCCGCCGCGCACATGGTCATTGCATACTGCCCCCCGGCGCGGCCGGGAGGCACGGCGACAGCACAGCAATGCAGCATGTCCGGCCGGCCGCGCTACCGGCCGACGCCCTGGAACAAGCGCCATGGGCCGGCTCAGGGCCGTGGACACGCGCCACAAGCGGCGCGTACTGTGCTTATTACTCGCCTTCGCCGAAGCGATTGTTGATCAGCTCCGTCAACGCATCCATGGCGTCCTGCTCATCCGGTCCATCGATCTGCAAGGTCACCGTCGACCCCATGCCGGCTGCCAGCATCATGACGCCCATGATGCTCTTGGCATCGACCTGGCGTCCGTTGCGCGACATCTTCACGCTGCTTTTGTATCGGCCGGCCAGTTGCGTCAGCTTGGCCGACGCACGAGCGTGCAGGCCGAGTTTATTGATGATGGGAATGTCCTTCTGCAGCATGGTTGTCCGGGTGGTTGGTGGTTTGGTTTTGTACGGTGGTCGAGCCGATCTGCAGCACACCCTGCGCGCCGCCGGCGAGCGCCTTGGCAGCAAGCTGGTCAAGCTTCTCGGCACGATAGCAGATGGCACGCACCAGCATCGGCAGGTTGACACCCGCGAGGACCCGTACACGTCCGGGATCGGCAAGGCGTGCTGCGATGTTGGCCGGGGTGGCGCCAAAGATATCAGTAAGGATCAATACGCCATCATCGCCACCGACGACTTCGAGGGCACGGCGGCCGGCTTCGAGGACGGCGGCCGGCTCGGCGTCCGGCAGGACATCGATGGCTTCGAGGCGCTGCGGGGCGCCGCAATAGACATGGGTGGCGCAATCGCGCAGGGCAGACGCCAGTGGAGCGTGGGCGATGATCAGGATGCCGGCCATGTCAGTGTTCCGAGGGAATGCAGCGATTGTAGCAGGCCGCATTTCCGCCGCGCCAATCGCACGGCCCTGGCAGTCCGGCCCTGCCCAGTGCGTCAGGCCACGGCATGCTCCAGCGCGTCGATGAACATGCCGGCGACATTGAAGCCGGTTTGCGCGGTGATCTCGCGAAAACATGTCGGACTGGTCACATTGACTTCGGTCAGGTAGTCGCCGATGACATCCAGGCCGACCAGCAGCAGGCCGCGCTGCCAGAGCACCGGCGCAAGTGCCTGGGCAATCTGCGCATCGCGCTCCGACAGCGGCTGGGCGCGCCCCGTGCCCCCCGCTGCCAGGTTGCCGCGCACTTCACCGGCTAGCGGCACGCGTGCCAGGGCGTACGGCACCGGCGCGCCGCCGATCAGGAGAATGCGCTTGTCGCCGTCGCGGATCGCGGGGATGTACTGCTGTGCCATCAGCGAACGCGCGCCGTTATGGCCGAGCGTCTCGATCACGGAGCCGAGGTTCATGCCATCGGGACCGATGCGGAACACGCCCATGCCGCCCATGCCATCGAGCGGCTTGATGATGATGTCGCCCTGCTCCGCATGGAAACGGCGGATGCGGCCGGCATCGCGGGTGACCAGGGTCGGCACCGTGAACTGGGAGAACTGGGCGATCGCCAGCTTCTCGGAATGATCGCGAATCGCCTGCGGCTTGTTGAAGACGCGGACGCCCTGGCGCTCCGCCACCTCGAGCAGCCAGGTGCTGGTGACATACTCCATGTCGAAAGGCGGATCCTTGCGCATCAGCACCGCGTCAAAGCCCGTCAGCGGCTTGAGCGCAGCCTCGCCAGCGCGGTACCAGTCGTGGTCGTCACCCGTCAGCTCCAGCGGCTGCACCGTTGCCTCGACCGCGTGCCCGGTCATCGACAGATGCCACGGCTGGCAGACGAACAGCGTATGCCCGCGCCCCACTGCCTCGACCATCATCGCGTAGGTCGAATCCTTGTAGACGGTGAATGTCTCCAGCGGATCGGTAATGAAGAGGATGCGCATGAGGGTCTCCGGGCAGATGGAAGGGCGTCAGATCAGCGGGTTGGGATCGGTCTTCTCCAGCTCCAGCGACGCCGCCAGCAAGGCCAGCCGCGCTACCACGCCGTACATGTAGAAGCGGTTCGGCACCGCCGCGCCCGGCTTGGCATGGCTGTCCGGAATGCCGTTCGGCTCGAAGGCCAACGGCACGAAATGCATGCCCGGCGCGTTCAGGTTCTCGTCGTTGGCGCGCCCGGTATGCACGCGATAGAAACCGCCGACCACGTAGCGGTCGATCATGTAGACCACCGGCTCGGCCACGGCCTCGTTGATCTTCTCGAACGTATGCACGCCTTCCTGGATGATGACGTCGCTCACCTCCAGGCCTTCCTTGCCGACGCTCATCTTGTTCCGCTCCTTGCGGTTGAGCCCCTTCATCTCGGCCGGATCGCGCACCGTCATGATGCCCATGCCGTAGGTACCGGCGTCGGCCTTGACCACCACGTACGGCGTTTCCTTGATGCCGTACTCGCGGTACTTCTTGGCGATCTTCTTGAGCTGCGCCTCGACGGCATGCGCGAGCTCTTCTTCGCCGATGCGTTCGTGGAAATTGACGCCGGACACGCTCGTGAAATACGGATTGATCATCCACGGATCGATGTCGATCAGCTTGGCAAACTTCTTGGCAACCTCGTCATACGCGGCAAAGTGCTGGCTCTTGCGCCGCACCGACCAGCCGGCATGCAGTGGCGGCAGGAGATACTGCTCGTGCACATTCTCCAGAATCGGCGGCACGCCGGCGGAAAGGTCGTTGTTGAGCAGGATCGAACAGGGGTCGAAGTCCTTGAGGCCGAGGCGGCGCCCTTTCGCGCCGAGCCGTTCGAGCGGCTCCACCACCAGCACCTGGCCATCCGGCAATTCGATGGGGGTCGGCTCCTTGATATCCTCGGACAGCGAGCCGAGGCGCACATGCAGGCCCGCCTGCCGCATGATCAGCGCAAGCCGGGCGATATTCTGCAGATAGAAGGTGTTGCGGGTATGACGCTCGGGAATCAGCAGAAGGTTCTTGGCATCGGGACAGATCTTCTCGATGGCAGCCATGGCGGCCTGCACGGCCAGCGGCAGCATTTCCGGCGCAAGGTTGTTGAAACCGCCGGGAAACAGGTTGGTATCGACCGGCGCCAGCTTGAAGCCGGCATTGCGCAGATCGACCGAGCAATAGAACGGCGGCGTATGCTCCTGCCACTCCAGACGGAACCAGCGCTCGATGGCGGGGGTTGCGTCGAGGATTTTCTGTTCGAGCTCGAGCAGAGGGCCGTTGAGCGCGGTGATCAGGTGCGGAACCATAGCTTTCCTATTGATTGGATTTATCGCCTGCCACGATTGTAGAGGAACAGCCAATACCGTGCAGGCGGGCCGCTGAAGGCCTGGCTGGGCATATCGTGCTGCGGGCGGCGATCACAAGAGGCTTCCCGCAAAAAAAGCATAGGCCCCCGCCGCACCGGGGAAAATCGGCCGACCCGGGGCACCCGCTCGGCCGGCCACCTGAACATGCGCATGAATGGCGACGGCCCGGTCATGGCGACAAGGACATGAATATCCCTCTTGAACAGAAGGTTATCGCGCCACCAAGGGAGCCGTCATCTTTTTAGAGCGATGACAACAACCGGAAGGCTGGAAATAGAAGCGAGGAAGAGGGGAAAAATGGCAGGAAGGAAGCGAACAATAGAAGCAGCAACATCCGGGGGCCGCACAACGTGTGGCGTTGTGCGCATCGCGTGCGGGGGCAAGGGTACTGAGTACGCCCGGCAAACCGGGCAAAAAAAAGCGCGGACAACGCCGCGCTTTGGAATGATCTGTCTGTGGCGCCCCAGTCGTCAAGGCGTACAGGAGGAGATCAACAAACTGCCCAGATGAAAGTTACTCAATCCCCACTTAAAAAGCCACTGAAGTTTTTTTAGATCAGATATCAAGCAAACTTGATCCCTAAAAAAAAAGCAGCGAACCCTGCGGTTCGCTGCCAATGCTCCTGAACGCTTCAGTTGACTGACTGCAGTGACTTACATGTGGTACGCGGACTCGCCATGCGATGCGATATCGAGACCTTCGCGCTCGGCATCCTCAGGGACGCGCAGACCGACCAGCGTCTTGATCAGCATGAAGGCGATGAACGACACTACGCCCGACCAGATGATGGTGATGCCGACGCCAAGTGCCTGCGTCACGACCTGACTGGCGATCGAGAAATCGGCCGCGCCCGTGCCACCGAGCGATGGCGCGGTGAACACACCCGTCAGGATCGCACCGACGATACCGCCGACACCGTGGACACCGAACACATCGAACGAATCATCGACATTGAGCATCTTCTTCAGGCCGGTGACGCCCCACAGGCACACCGGCCCCGCGATGAGGCCCAGCGCGATCGAGCCCATCACACCTACCGTGCCAGCCGCCGGGGTAATCGCCACGAGGCCGGCCACGGCACCCGAAGCAGCGCCCAGCATCGAGGCCTTGCCTTTCAGCACGGCTTCCGCCGCGATCCACGACAGCACTGCGGTAGCGGTCGCCATGATGGTATTGATGAAGGCCAGAGCTGCGGTCGCGTTGGCTTCAAGCGCCGAGCCGCCATTGAAGCCGAACCAGCCCACCCACAGCAGCGAGGCACCTACCATGGTCAGCGTGAGGCTGTGCGGCGCCATCGACTCGCGGCCATAGCCGATCCGCTTGCCGACCACATATGCGCCCACCAGACCCGCGACACCTGCGTTGATGTGCACCACCGTGCCGCCAGCGAAGTCGAGCGCGCCGTGGCCGAACAGGTAGCCAGTGCTGCTCCACACCATATGCGCCACCGGCAGATAGGAGAAGGTGAACCACAGCACGACGAACAGCAGCACGGCCGAGAACTTGATGCGCTCCGCGAACGCGCCGACGATCAGCGCGCAGGTGATGCCCGCGAAGGTCGACTGGAAGGCGACGAATACGAGCTCCGGCAGCTTGGCATCGGGCGAGAAGGTATCGGCCAGCGTCTGCAGCGTAACGCCCGACAGGAATAGTTTGTCGAACGTCCCGATGAAGGCATTGCCGCCCGCGAACGCCAGACTGTAGCCATACACCGCCCACAGCACGACGATCAGCGAGAACACCACCATCACCTGCATCAGCACCGACAGCATGTTCTTTGAGCGCGCCAGGCCGCCGTAGAACAGTGCCAGGCCCGGCACGACCATCAGGATGACAAGCATCGTGGAAGTCAGCATCCACGCCACGTCGCCCTTGTTGACCGTGGCCGTTACCTCGGGAGCTGCAGCTGCAGGAGCGGTTGCGGCCGCCGATGCGGCGGCCTCGACCGCCACCGGAGCGGACGCCTCGGCCGGCGTCTGCGCGGCCGCGCTCAGTGACAGGCCGGCCATACCAACCGTCAGTGTCAGCATGCATGCCGTCAGCATGCGTTTGAACCAGAATTTCATATTGACCTCTCGTTGTCGCTGGTCGTGGGGATTACAGCGCGTCGCTGCCGGTCTCGCCGGTGCGGATGCGCATGACTTGTTCGAGCGCCATGACAAAGATCTTGCCGTCGCCGATCTTGCCGGTCCGGCCGGCGGTCTCGATGGCTTCGATGGCACGGTCCACGACGTCGTCCGGCACGGCCACTTCGATCTTCACCTTGGGCAGGAAATCGACCACATATTCCGCGCCGCGATACAGCTCGGTATGCCCCTTCTGGCGACCAAAGCCCTTGACTTCGGTGACAGTGATGCCGGATACCCCTACATCGGAGAGCGCTTCACGCACTTCATCCAGCTTGAACGGTTTGATCACCGCAATGATCAGTTTCATCTGATTTCTCCTCAACGCGGGCAGCACGCCGCCCGCTCATGCCTGCTCAATGTCAGAACGTTTTGGTCAAAGTGGCGACCACGGCCGCCTTGCCGGTGTAGCGGCCGAACGCATTGGTGTAGACCGCTTTCTTGGCATTCGTGTCGACATACGCCAGCGCACCCGAGAAGCCGGCGCCAAGATCCTTGGTGAGGCCGATCTTCCAGTCGGTGTAGGACGCATCCGTGACGTTCTTGATCTTCTGGTAACCAACATGCGTGTTCACGGTGAGTCCCCAGAAGCCGGTATCGAAGTTGCCGTTCAGCTCCACGTAGTAGCTGTTGCGGCTATCGTTGAAACCAAAGGTATCGGTCACCGCATGCGAATACTTCAGCGCAACCGGACCGTAGCCCACCGAGGCATACAGCTCGGTGGTATCCGCCTTGTTGAAGCCGGCCGGATAGCTGCCCGGGTAGTAGTACTGCAATACCCCCACGTCATAGCTCACGTTGTCGGCGATCTGCCCCTTGTAGCCCGCATAGAAATCCATTTCGAGCGCGCTCGAGATGTCCGAGTTGCCATCCGAGAGCCAGCTGATGGTCGAGTTCCAGTTACCGATATAGAAGCCGCTGGCATGCGCGTAATCGAAGCCACCCTGCAGGGCGGGCTTGCGGTTGGTTTGCATGATCCCGCGGAAACGGTATTCAGAGGCCAGCGTGACATTGGCCGAGAAGGTATGCGGCGACTCCGGTGCCGGCGCGGATTGCGCAAAGGCAGGAAGACCCGTAGCGACGAGCGCCGTGAAACCAATCGTGGCGGCCAGCTTTTTCATTCGAGACTCCTTTATGGGGCAAATGCAGCGATGGGGGCAGGTTGTAACAAACGGTTGCTCAGGTATCGCAACAGTCATGCCAGCGTCCGCCAGAGGGATGACGGAGCGCAGCCGAACGTCCCCGACAGGCGCCAGCACAGGCGCATCGGCATTGGTTTTCCGGGAAATCGTGCCGAATGGCGTCAATTGTTGTTAAAGCCGGGCCAACGACTTACGCAGGAGCGGGAGAACGGAGATAATGGCAGGCAGACGGCAGGCCGATGCACCGGACCGCCGTCGCGCGCGCCACGCCCGTGCACCGTTCCGTGATCGCACCAAAATGCAGCACGAACATTCACCACAAGCCGCAGCCGCGCACTGCATGTGTGCAAACCAAGGAGTGTTGTATGAACCCGACCGATTTCATCACCGAGCTGCAGTCCAAAGTCAGTGAACTCATCAAGAACTCGCCAGCCAAGGATCTGGAAAAGAATATTCAGGCCGTGACCCAGCAGATGTTCCAGAAATCCGGCCTGGTCACACGCGAGGAATTCGACGTGCAGCAGCAGCTCCTCGCCCGTGCGCGCCTTCGCCTCGATGAACTCGAAGCGCGCGTCGCCGCACTCGAGGGCCCGAACTCATACAGCACGCCCGGGTCACCGGGCAACGCGCCCTGATGCGGCCTATGCGCCCTGTTCCGGCCCTCCCTGCGCCGGCATTCCCGCTGCGCGTTCCGGCCAGCGCATGAGCCTCGCCCTGGTGCGCAGCCGGGGGCTGGCCGGCATCGATGCGCCGCCCGTCATGGTGGAGGTGCATCTCGCCAATGGCCTGCCCGCCTTTACCATCGTGGGTCTGCCCGATGCCGGCGTGCGCGAGAGCCGTGACCGGGTCCGCGCCGCCATCCTCAACAGCCGCTTTGAATTCCCTGCCCGCCGCATCACGGTCAATCTCGCGCCGGCCGACCTGCCCAAGGAGTCCGGCCGCTTCGCCCTGCCTATTGCGCTTGGCATCCTCGCTGCCAGCGGCCAGTTGCCAGCGGATGCACTCGATGCCTATGAATTTGCGGGAGAACTCTCGCTGACCGGCGACCTGCGGCCAATCCGCGGTGCACTGGCCATGACCCTGGCGATGCGCCGCGCCGCCGAGGGACGCTCCTTCATCCTGCCCGCCGGCAATGCCGCGGAAGCGGCGCTGGTGACCGGTGTCGATGTACGTCCTGCCACGACCCTGCTGGCCGTCTGCGCACATCTTTCCGCCACGGCGCGGGCCGCTCCCGAAGATCATCTGCCGGTTGCCACGCCATGTCCGTCCGCCATCGCTGCCAGCCTGCCCGACATGGCCGATGTGCGCGGCCAGGCACCAGCGCGGCGCGCCATGGAGGTCGCTGCGGCGGGGCAGCATTCGGTGCTGCTGGTCGGCCCGCCTGGCAGCGGCAAGTCGATGCTCGCCCAGCGTTTTCCGGCATTGCTGCCCCCCATGGAAGAGCACGAAGCGCTGGAAGCCGCCGCCATCCGCAGCCTTGGCACAGGTGGCTTCGATCCGGCATGCTGGCGCGTGCGCCCGTTTCGTGCGCCACACCACACGGCATCGGGTGTGGCGCTGGTCGGTGGCGGCAATGTACCGCGTCCCGGCGAGATTTCGCTGGCCCACCATGGCGTGCTGTTCCTCGACGAGTTGCCGGAGTTCGACCGGCACGCCCTTGAAGTACTGCGCGAGCCAATCGAGTCGGGACGCATCACGATCTCACGCGCCGCGCGGCAAGCGGAATTCCCGGCACGCTTCCAGCTGGTGGCCGCGATGAATCCCTGTCCCTGCGGGTATCTTGGGCACGCGCTGCGGCCGTGCGCCTGTACGCCCGAGCAGGTACGCCGCTACCAGAGCAGGATCTCAGGCCCGCTGCTCGATCGCATCGACGTGCAGATCGAAGTGCCTGCACAACGTCATGATGACCTGCTCGACGGCCCGCCTGGCGAATCGACTGCGAGCATGGCTGCACGCATCGCCGCGGCACGACAGCTGCAGCAGACCCGCCAGGGTTGCGCCAACGTCGACCTGCAGGGCGCCGCGCTCACACGCCATTGCCCGCTCGAACCAGAAGCCGAGACCATGCTGCGCCAGGCGATGGCGCGCCTGGGCTGGTCAGCGCGCGCGTATTACCGCATCCTGAAGCTCGGGCGGACGATTGCCGACCTGGCCGCCAGTCCTACGATCCATGTGCAGCACGCCGCGGAAGCGATCCAGTACCGGCGTGCGCTCGGCAGCGTGTCGGGGTAGCCCGGCACGCGCCTGCGCCATGCGGACGCGCGAGGACGCAAAGACACAAGCCCCCCCCGACGCGAGCCTGCGAGATCCCGCATGGCAGACGTACCCATGCCAACCGCAGAAACGACAACGCCGCCGGCAAAGCCGGCGGCGTCCACGCGCAGTTCGATGGACTGCGCTTTTTTGATCACCACTGCGGTGCGTGCGGACCAAGCCGCGCAGCACTGCAGCCTCAATCCACCTTGATGCCGCGCTCCTTGACCAGCTTGCCCCAGCGCTTGCTTTCGGCATTCAGGTACTGGCGGAATTCGGCGGGTGTGCCGCCGCCTGCGTTCGCGCCCATCGTAAGCAGCGCGGGCGCGGATTCCGGCGAGCGGATCGCCCAGGTGATATCGGCAGCGATCTTCTCGACCACCTCCTTCGGCGTCGTGGCCGGGGCGAACACGCCATACCACGCCACTGTCTCGTAGCCGGCGAGCCCCTGCTCCGCCACGGTCGGAACGTCCGGCAGCCACGGCAAGCGCTTGCTGGAGGTCACGCCCAGGGGGATCAGCTTGCCAGCCTTGACGTGCTGCAGCGCGCCGTTGTCGAACATGATGGCGATACGGCCAGCCAGTAGATCCTGGTGTGCAGGAGCGCTGCCCTTGTATGGCACGTGGTTGAGCTGTGTACCCGTCATGCTGGCGAACAGCTCGCCCGACAGGTGAGTGGACGTGGCCGTCCCAGTTGAACCGAAGGCGATGGAGCCAGGTGCGGACTTGGCCTTGCGGATCAGTTCCTGGACGTTCTTCACGCCAACATCCGGATGCGCTACCAGGATATTGGGAATGGTCGTCAGGACGGTGACCGGCGTCAGGTCCTTATTGGTATCGTACGGCAGCTTTTCCATGATGAACGGATTGAGCACGTACGGCATGGCGGTCAGCAGCAGGGTATGGCCGTCGGCTGGCGCCTTGGCGACCGCATCGGTGGCGATGATGGTATTGCCGCCCGGCTTGTTGTCCACGATGACGGTCTGACCCCAACGCTCCGTGAGCTGCTTGGCAACCAGGCGCGCCTGGGTGTCGGTCGCGCCGCCAGGCGGATAGGCGACGACGATACGGACCGGCTTGGTGGGCCATTTGCCAGACTGGGCAAGCGCATTGCTGAGCGGCGCGGCCCCCAGCACGCAGGCGGCGAGGGTCGCCAGGAACAGTTTGCGGTTCATGTGTTTTCTACCTCTGTAGTGTTGATATCTGTATGGGGGCAGCGTTCTACCCAGCGCGCGATCGGTGCGATCCACGGCGCCGGGTCCAGAACCAGGGCCTGATGGCCGTAGCGTGTCTCGACGATACGGTCCGACGGCGTGCCCGCCGGCGGGGGAAAAAGAGTATCGGACGAAGCGTAGAGCATGGTGGTATCCGGCGGGCAGCCAGCGACGGCAAACGTCACCGCGGCGGCGCGCAGGCGCCACAGCGAGGCGGCCGAGTACTCCCCGGCCCAGCGCCGGACGGCCGCCAGCTGATCCTGTAGCGCAGCGTCGCCATGATCGTCTGCCCACTCCGCCAGCCCAGCCTTCATCAGCGTGGCAACGCGGAAGGCATAGCGCTTGTCCACGCTGTCGAGCCGGCGCATGGCATCCACATCGGCCGCATCACCACGCCCTTGCGTGGCCGTGCACAGCGCCAGGACGTGTCCGACCCGAGCCGGGTAGTCCGACTTCAGCTGAAGTGCCACGTAACCGCCAAAGGAATAGCCGATCACACCGCTGAGATGCGCGACACCAAGCTGCGCGAGCAGGGCGTCGATGGCGCCAGCCATCGCTTTGACCGTCGCGTAGCTGGCTTCGCCACCCGGCCATTCGGAACCGTACGACGACCCGGGCAGGTTAACGGTGATGATGCGGTCATGACGCGTATCCAGCGCCTTGCCATCTCCGGCCCAGGCGGCAGCCCACCCGGAATCGGCCGCACGCGGCGTGGCATCGAGGGCGAAATGGCTCCCCGTATAACCATGCAGCAACAGGAAGGTCCGACCGGCCGCCGGTCCCTGGCAGGTATACGCCAGGCACAGCGGCACGGCCGTGCCGTCCGCCAGCCGGAAGTCGGGAACGGCGCAGGTGCCGGCCGTTTTGGTTGCCGCGTGCATGCTCAGATCGGGCGTTCGCCCTGCACCGTCGTGCGGTACAGCGTACGGTGCTGCCCGGCCGGCAGGTCGCGCGTGGTGGCGCTGTGCATGGTGGAACGGTTGTCCCACATCACCACATCGCCTGGCGACCAGCGGAAATCGTAGCGGAACTGCGGCTGGATCGTGTGGGCAAACAGGAATTCGAGGATCTCGTCACTCTCCGCCTTGTCCAGCCCCACGACCTCGACCGTCATGCCTGGATGGGCAAAGATGGCCTTGCGTCCGGTATCCGGATTGGTACGGATCAGGGGGTGGTCGACGTCCGGGGTCTTCTGCTTCTGCTCCTCGGTCATCTTGACTTGCGTGGTCTGCCCATCCGTTGTCGCCCGGGGCCGATACCGGTGGATGGCGCGCAAGCCCTCGAGGCGCGCCTTCCATTCATCCGACAGCGCGTTGTAGGCCGCTTCCATATCGATGAAAAGTGTATCGCCGCCTTCGGGCGGAATTTCCAGGGCATTCAGGATCGTCGCCTTGGCCGGTTGCACCTGGAAGGCCAAGTCGGAGTGCCAGTATGAGCCGCCATCCGAGATTCCCATGGGCTTGCCATCCACGACCCGGTTCGACAGGCGGAAAATCTCCGGATGGTCTGGGTGGTTGTACTGCGTCAGCACATGCACCTCCAGCGGGCCGAAACGCCGACTGAAGGCGATCTGATCCGCCGCCGACAAGGATTGATCCTTGAAACAGACCAGCTTGTGATCGACGAACAGCCGGTGGATGACATCAAACTCAGCCTCCGTGAAATTGCGCGACAAATCGATATCGCGCACTTCGATCCCAAAGCTGCCAGACAACGGCAAAACCTGCATGACTGTCTCCAGTAGTAGAATGGCTAGCAATTAGCGAACAATTGTTCGCAAAAAAACTATAGGGGCGATATCGAACGCTGTCAATGTCTAATCGGGGCTACCGATATCGACGTCATGTCTGGCGTGCGAACGCCGCAAAAGAAGTGATTGCTCCATCGCAAACATCAGCATGCGACTGGGCGACGCGAGGCCTTTCGCCCACGCTACAATGGGCGCTCGACACAGGATGAGAACGATGCAACCACGCCGAAGGGCGCTGTATTAATGGCAAAAGAACCACATGGCGGTGAAGGCAACGAAGGAAAACGGGAATTCCTCGACGCCCTGGCGAACGGCCTGCGGCTGCTGAGCAGCTTCGACGCGCAGACCCGCTCGACCACCATCCAGTCGGCTGCGGAACTACTGGGGGTGACCCGGGCGGCCGCGCGCCGCATCCTCCTGACCCTGACCGAACTGGGTTACCTGCAGCAGCAAGAACGGTATTTCGAGCTGACGCCAAAGGCGCTGGAGCTGGGTTACCGGTATTTCCGCTCGCTGGGACTGTCCGGCGCCGTCCGCCCGTATTTGCAAAAGCTCGCGCGCGAACTGCACGTGGCAGCCGCCATCGGCGTGCTGGCAGGCCCCGATGTCCTGTTCGTCGACCGCGTCGAAGCTGAGCGCCCCATTAAGCTCGACCTGCGCGCTGGCGACCGTTTGCCGGCCTATGCGCATTCGCTCGGGCGAGCGCTGCTCGCGCAGCTACCGGAAGCCGAACTGGCGGACCACCTGCCTGCCGGCGCGCTCCCCAAGGCATCGCCGTATACCGTGGCCGACCGCCAGTCGCTGCGCGCGGAACTGGTCCTGATCCGCCAGCGCGGCTGGAGTTTTGCCAACAGCGAGCTGGTAGCCGGGCTATTCGGCGTCGGCATTGCCTTGCCTTCTCGCGGCAGCGGACCGACAATTGGCCTGAATGTCAGCTCGATCGGCACACCGTGGACGGTGGCGCACATCGAGGAACACATCGTGCCCGCCCTGCAGGCCACCGCGCAAGAAATCAGCATCCTCACGGACTCGCTGGCCTGATTGCGGCCGATGGCCGCGCCGACACGCCGGGTACCCGGCCATGCACCCCGGCCTCACGCCGGCATCGCACTCCCTTCTGCCGCCGCCCCTCTTCAGGGTGGCAGGCAAAGCGGCGGCGCGTGATTAACATTCGCTAATATCAGATGTAAAAATAAATAACTGCTCGTGTCACACGCGCAGTCGTGAGGTGCGCCGCTGGCGTCCACGCGTTATACGGAGACCATGCCGCACCCCGTGCCATCTTGCGGACGGGATGCGCTCGGCCTCGGTGCCGGACGCCCCGCCGCAACAAGACGATCAGGTAGACAACGTTCCCGGATGTCCTATCCGGGGTGGATATTTGACAGTTGCCCCGTCACGAGGCCGGCGCGCGACATGCACGTGCCGGCTCGTGCCCGGCATGTCAGAGGTGGCGAACTGCATGTTCTACATTTCACTTTGCGCGGCACCCGGCGACCGGCACGCGATCGAAATGCTGGCAGCCCGCCTCGACACCTTCGACGGCCTGGTCGAATGGCGGGTGGGTCGGGGCGCGACCGTGCCGTCGCTCGTCATTTACCTGTTCAACGACCCCAACACCCTGCGCGATGCCATGCGGCTGCGCATGCGCGACCGTACCGGCGCCTTTGAATTGTTCATCAACATCGGTGAGCCGCTCATGCGTCGTCCGCCCGGCCTGCTGGTATGCCAGGCTTCGCCCGGCCAGTTGCGCCAGACGCTGGAAACTATCGCCTCCGTGTGTTTTCACGGCACGTTTGCGCGCGGCATCCTGCCGTTCTCGGTCAGCGCCATTCGCACCCTCTTCGAGTCTGAAGGCTGGCTCGAAGCGCACCACTATCCAGGCAACAGCTTCTTCCAGACCGAGCCGGAAGATCCCGACCGACCCGCTTCCCTGCACGATCTGGAACCCGTGCACGCCTACTGTGCAATGACCCATGCCCCGACGAAGCGCCGCAAGCCGAACTACGCGCAGGTCATCATGGCGTTCGGTGCGCAGGTTGGCCAGTCGTGCACGCCGCATTTCGCTTTTACGTTCCGCAGCAGTGACACCTATGTCGATACGCTCGCTGTCTTTCCCGCCCCTACGGCACCTGTCATCCCGCCCCCGCTCGACCTCAGCTTCCGCGAATATGCGCGGGAATTGACGGAGGCGCAGTAGCGGCCCACAATGAGCACGGAGCATCACTACTGGGCAACTATGGCAGGCAGCACCGCGACACCGGGCAACGGTGTCGGGATCTTCGAACAGACCGTGAAAAGCATGGTGCAGGCGCTGCGTGCCGACGCGGGCTATCTGGCCAGGCTCGTGCCGGGCTCCCCCGGGGCCGCCCATACGCTGGCGGCCATCGCCGACCGTACCTTCCTGGAAGAGCTGACCTTCGACGTCGACAGCACGCCATGCGCCGGACTGATGACGGCCAGCGAGGTGGTCACGCCTGAAAACGCTGCTGTCCATTACCCCAACGACCCTGTCATTGCCCGCATCGGGGCCGCATCGTGCCTCGGTCACGCGCTACTCGACTCGGCGGGCGCACCCATCGGTATGCTCGTCGCGCTGTACCGGGCGCCCCTGCGCCAGTCCCTGTTCAGCGCCGCCAAGCTGGAATTCTTTGCCGGCCGCGCCTCCGCCGAACTCGAGCATGCAGGGCTGGCGGCGCGCGCCTCACGCGCCCGTACGCCCGCCAGCGTGCCGGACAGCCTCCCCGGCGCGCTGACGCCGCTGCCTGACCGGCAGCGCATGATCATGCGGCTCAAGCAATTGTTGCAGGACCACCGCAAGTCCACCATGCATGCGCTTCTGCTGGTCGACCTGGATCATTTCCGCACGCTCAACGACGTGCACGGGCTCGATGCCGGCGATTTCATGATCCAGCTCGTGGCGCTGCGCCTGTCCGGTTGCCTGCGCGAGCGCGACGTGGTGGCGCATCTCGACGGCGACCGGTTTGCCGTCGTCATCGACGACCTGAATACCTCGACGCACACAGCCGGCGCCCAGGCCAAGATCGTCGCCGAGAAGATCAGGTCCACGCTGCGCCAGCCGTTCCAGCTGGGCGAGCATCGCTACCTCAGTACCGCCAGCATCGGCGTGACGCTGTTCGGCGGTCGCAGGGACTCGCCGCAGGAAGTCATCGGCCGGGCGGAAGCCGCCCTGTATGGCGCCAAGGCCGAAGGCCGCGACGGCGTACGTTTCCATGACCCGGAGCTGCATGCGCTGCTAACAGCGCGCGCCACCATGGAGAGCGAACTGCGCGATGCCCTCAATCGCGACGAGATGGTGCTGTACTACCAGCCCCAGATGAACGCGGAAGGCCGCATCATCGGTGCGGAAGCGCTGGTGCGCTGGCGTCATCCACGACTCGGGCTGCTCACGCCAGCGGACTTCATCACGCTGGCCGAAGACACCGGCCTGATCCTGCCACTCGGGCGGTGGGTGCTCGAAGCGGCCTGCGAACAGCTGGCGACCTGGAGTACGCACGAGGACAGCGCCCATCTTGCGGTATCGGTCAACGTCAGCGGCCGGCAGATCCGCCATCCGGAATTCGTGGGCCAGGTGCTTGCCATCCTGTGCCGCTGCGGCACCAACCTCAGCTCGCTCAAGCTGGAGCTGACCGAAAGCGTGCTGATGGACGAGACCGAGCACGTCATCCGCAATATGGATGCACTCAAGTCGATTGGCGTAAGCTTCTCGCTCGACGATTTCGGCACAGGCTACTCCTCGCTGTCGTATCTCAACCGCCTGCCGCTCGACGAGCTGAAGATCGACCGCTCGTTCGTGCGCGACATCCTGACCGATTCGCACAGCGCCATCATCGCCCGCACCATCGTCGGCCTCGCGCACAACCTGGGACTAAGCGTGATCGCTGAAGGCGTGGAGTCGGCCGAGCAGCGCGACCTGCTAGCCGAGTACGGCTGCCATTCCTACCAGGGCTATTTCCTCAGCCCGCCGCTACCGGCCGAACAGTTCGAGCAGTTGCTGCTGAAATCCCTCAGCACCACCCGCCGCGCACCTCCGGACTGAATGCGCCAGCCAAACGCACCCATGGCCGGCAGGCGCGCCATGCCGTGTGAATCTTTCATGACAAATTCAAGTTCCACGTCGCTTTCGTCGTAAGGCTGCAGGCACTGCAAGGTGCCTCCGCATTTTCGATGAAAGGACTTTCATGCATTGGCTCAAGCGCCTGCGAGTGGCGCATCGTCTCTGGCTCGCATTCGCCCTGATCTATATCTTTGGCGCCGTGGTCGCGATCACCGGCATCGTCAGCCTGATCGAAGTGCGACGCATGACCGATCGCTTGCACCACCACGACATGGCTGGCGCACTGGCTGCCGAACGCGCGCAATCCGCCATCGCCAGCCTGGGCCGCGCGCAGCTGCAGCTGGTGGCGGGCACCAGCGGCGAGGAGCGCGATGCCGCGAACAGCGCCATCGGTACGCATCTGGCGAAGCTCGACGCTGCCATCGAGACGCTGCGGACGGCAGCCGGTGAGGCAGCCGCAGCGCCATTGGCCAAGGCGCGTCAGGAAGCAGGCGATGTGCTGCAACGCTATATCGCGCTGGTCAAGGCACAGCCGTTCGATCCATTGCTGTTCGATAGCAGCGTCTCGGTGGAAGGCCACTTTGTCTCCGCTGCGCTCGATGCGCTGGCCACGATTGCGCACCAGCGCAAGGCGGCACAGGAAGCCGGCGCCAACCTGACGCTGGCCGCAGCGGCACGGCAACAGTCCATCGCCCAGGCCATCATGATCGGGCTGCTGGCCGCAAGCCTGTGCGCCGCCGCCATCCTGGCGTGGTTGTGTGCCCGGCACATGGCGCGCGCGCTCGGTGGCGAGCTGCATGAGGCTTCAGCCATCGCCAACCACATCGCGGCGGGCAACCTGACGCAGGGCGTCGCCCTGCACCCGCGCGACACGCACAGCGTGATGTACTTTCTCGCGCAGATGCGGCGCTGCCTGGCGGATATCGTGCGCCGCATCCGCCATTCGTCGGACGCCCTGCTGACCGCCTCGGAAGAGATCGCCAGCGGCAACCGCGACCTGGCATCGCGCACCGAACGGCAAGCCGCGGCATTGCATCAGGCATCGGCCAGCATGGCGGTGCTCGCCGACGGCGTGCGTGAACTGGCGTCCAATGCGGAAACCGTCGCCGACATCTCCGGCAATGCCCTGACCGTCGCGCACGATGGACATGCCGTGGTGCGCCAGATGGCGGATACGATGACACGCGTGCACGCGCAGTCGCGCGATATCGTGGAGATCGTCGCCAAAATCGAAGGTATTGCCTTCCAGACCAATCTGCTCGCGCTCAATGCAGCCGTCGAGGCCGCACGTGCGGGCGCACACGGCAACGGTTTCGCGGTGGTGGCCAATGAAGTGCGCGCGCTCTCGCAACGCAGCGCGACCGCTGCCAAGGATATCCAGCGGGTGATCCACGCCTCGACTGCACGCATCGCTGATGGCGCGCGCCTGGCCCAGGAAGCGCATACCGCAATGGAGCGCATCACCTCGACCGTGCAATCGAGCCACGGACTGGCGCTGGAGATGCGCGCCACCTGCCAGGCGCAGGCCGACCGTGTCGGTACGCTCAGCGCACTGGTCACCGACATGCACGGCACCACCCAACAGAATGCCGCGCTGGTTGAAACCGTGGCGCATGCCGCGGCGCTACTGCACCGTCAGGCCGGTGATCTGGCT
This sequence comes from Imbroritus primus, assembly GCA_000272025.2. Lineage (GTDB taxonomy): Bacteria > Pseudomonadota > Gammaproteobacteria > Burkholderiales > Burkholderiaceae > Imbroritus > Imbroritus primus. The sequence continues at coordinate 302,087 of AKCV02000025.1, read as the reverse complement.
GGTGATGTAGCGCGCTTCAGGCTCGCGGAACAGGCTGCGGTTGCGTGAAGCAACGTGAGGCGATCAGCCAGGCTGGCGCTTGATAAAGAACAGCGCCGCGCCGACCCCCATCAGCACGCTGCCAAACACGCGGTTCTGGATGCGCATGGCGCGGACGTTGCGGAAGAAGCGCTGCAGGCGCGAGGCCAGCAAGGCATAGCTGTGCATTACCACCAGGTCGACCGCGCACATCGTCACCGCGAGGATGAGCAGCTGCAGTGCCAGCGGGCGATTGGGATTGATGAACTGCGGCAGGACCGCCACCATGAAGATGATGCCCTTGGGATTGGTGGCATTGGTCAAGAGGCCAATCAGGAAACGCCGTCGCGCCGACATCGGCGCGACGCGCACTGCAGCTTCCGGCCCGGCATGGACCGGTGCACGCCATTGCTGGATGCCAAGATAGATGAGATAGAGCGCACCGACGATCTTGACGATCATGAAGGCGGTTTCGGAGGCCAGCAACAACGCGCCAAGTCCGCCGCCGGCGACCAGCAGGATGAACACCAGTCCGGCCTGCAGGCCAAGAATGGTAGCCGACGTCTGCCGCAAGCCGTACGACAGTCCGTGGCTCATCGACAGCACCGCGCCCGAGCCGGGCGAAATGGCGATCACCCAGCACGCTGCAAAATAGGCCAACCATACGCTCGCGCTCATGCGTGTCTCCCTGATGGATCCGCACAGCTTAGCGGAAAACGGGCCCGGCAATCCACAGGCGCGTGGTAACGCTTGCGGCTCCCAGCCATGTCATGCTGCCCACGCCATCGCTGCGTTCAGGAGCCGTCTGTCAGTACGGATGGAAACCCTGCAGGAACTGGTCGATATGTTCCTCGAATGCCGGATCCTGCTGTGTCTTGCCGGCCTCCAGCACGACCGCCTGATAGGCGCGCGTGCCATGCGCCACCAGCCGTGCGGTCAGGCGTCGGGGCGTATTGTCCTGCGCCGACACGCCGCTCACGCGGATCTGCACGCCGGGCATCGGGACGGGTGGCGTCGCCGCCGACTGCACCACGATTTCCTTCACCTCGGGAGCACTGGCGTCGCGGCTGCCGAGATTGGCAAACAGACCGGCCTGCATGGCCTCGAGTGCCGCGCGGCGCGCTTCCGGCGTATCGGCATCCAGTTGCACCACGCCAACGGCAAACAGCGTGTCGTCGACGCGCGCCGCTTCCATGGTCATGGGCATGCGCTTGCCGCCGATGTCCACGGGCCGGGAGGCAGCGCTCGGCTTGCCGGGATACAGGGCGACGTAGCCGCCCTCATCGGAATGCAGGCTACGCCAGTCGAACTTGGGGGAACAGGCTGCCAGCACGGCCAGCAGAGCGAGTCCCGCCACGGCGCGGCGGCGGGTCGATGCGAAGAAACGGTGAAAGGACATGACAGCACGGTACCGGCAAAAGGGCTATTATCCGCCAGGATCGCCATCGCGCCGTATCATGAGGAAACGCGCCGGGTTTCCGCGATATCCACACTGGATGCGCGCCGATGATCGCCGGTTGCCGACTGACTCCTCATGCCATGACATCTCGCCCCATCCCCTTGGCCGGTCCCGCCCTGTCTGTCCTGCTGGGCTGGTTGATCTTGCTCGCCGGTGCTGCCCACGCGTCAGCCGCCGGCCTGCCCATGGCCGACGACCTGGCGGCGGCCGGACGCGCCGCTGCCGCGCGGGGCCAGCCGCTGGTGGTGATGGTGTCGCTGCCCCGGTGTCCCTACTGTCACATTGTCCGGCAGCAGTATCTGCAACCCCTGCTGGAACGGAACGAAATCGTGGTTCGCGAGGTCGATATGATGTCTTCGCGCATGTTGCGCGATTTCGATGGCCGCCAGGTCTCGTCGCAGAGCTGGGCTCGCGCACGGGACGTACGCCTGGCGCCCACAGTGTTGTTCCTGGACGCTGCTGGCCAGCCGCTCGCCGGCAGCCTGGTCGGCGTCAGCGCCGAGTTCTATGGCGGCTACCTGGACCAGGCGCTTGCGGCGTCACGTCAGCGACTGGCCAGGGCCCACGGTACAATGCCCGCTTCCGATTGAGGTAAAGCAATGACACAGACGTCCCCGCGCGCCAGCCGCCGTCCCTGGCTCGTGCCCCTTGCCGTCCTGGTGGTGGCGCTGCTCGGCTGGTTCGGCTACCAGGCGTTCGCACCGCGCAATGACGCGCCTGCCGCGACCTTCACCCTGCTGTCGGGCCAGAAGCTGGCGACCAAGGACCTGCAAGGCAAGGTGTATATGGTCAACTTCTGGGCCACGAGCTGCGTGACCTGTGTGAAGGAAATGCCGCAGATGGTCGAGACGTACAAGAAGTACAAGGACCAGGGCCTGGAATTCATCGCCGTGGCAATGTCCTACGATCCGCCCATGTATGTCGCCAACTTCACCGAAACGCGCGCCCTGCCGTTCCATGTCGCACTGGACTCGGACGGCACGGCCGCCAAGGCCTTCGGCCAGGTGCAGCTGACGCCGACGACCTTCGTGGTCGACAAGCAGGGCCGCATCCTCAAGCGCTATATCGGCGAACCCGAGTGGGACGCCCTGCACAAGCTGCTGGAAACCGCGCTGACACGTGCCGCATGAGTGCGGCATGAGCGTCGTGTGAGCGCGGCGCCGGCACGGCAGAGGTCAGACGGACGTCATACCCGGCACCGTATAATGCCTTCTTTGCCACCCACCATCGGCACCGTCGGGCCCCGCAAGTCATCCGTACCTGCGGCCCCCCCCTGCGGCGCGCAGACTTTTCCTTATGAGCAATTACTACGCACATCACGTTTTTTTCTGCCTGAACGAGCGTGAAGACGGCGAGCAGTGCTGCGCCGATTTTCGTGCCAAGGAAATGCAGGAGTACGCCAAGCGGCGTTGCAAGCAGCTCGGCATCAATGGCGAAGGCCGCATCCGCATCAACAAGGCGGGCTGCCTCGATCGCTGTGAACTCGGGCCGGTGCTGGTGGTCTACCCCGAGGCCGTGTGGTACACCTATGTCGATCAGTCGGACATCGACGAGATCATCGACAGTCATCTGATCAACGGCAAGCCGGTCGAACGGCTGATGATCGATCGCTAGTTCGGCCGCTGACCGCATGCCTGCAGGACGGCGCCCGCATGGGCCATCAGCGCAACCCGCCATCCGGCGCTTTCGTACATGAACGTTCACACCCGAGAAATCATCATTCCCGGCCCGGCCGGTGACATCGACCTGTCCATCGACCTCCCCGCGGGCGGTGCCGCTTCGCGCGGCCTGGCGCTGATCGGCCACCCGCATCCGCTGTTTGCCGGCACCAAGAACAACAAGGTCGCCCAGACGCTTGCGCGCACCTTCGTACAACTTGGCTATGCCACCGTGCGTCCGAATTTCCGTGGCGTGGGCAAGAGTGCGGGCGAGCATGACAAGGGCGTTGGCGAGCAAGAGGACCTGCTCGCCGTGCTCGACTGGATGCGCCAGCAGACCGCCTGGTCGCCCGATGTCGCCACGCTGCCACTGGCGCTCGGCGGCTTTTCGTTCGGCACCTTCGTGGTCAGCCATGTGGCGCGCACGTTGGCGCAACGCGGCACGCCCGCCGAACGCCTGGCATTGGTGGGCACGGCTGCCTCGCGCTGGAATATCGCCGACGTCCCGGCCGACACCATTGTCATCCACGGGGAACTGGACGATACCGTTCCGCTGGCTAGCGTCCTCGACTGGGCCCGCCCGCAGGAGCTGCCTGTCACCGTGATTCCCGGTGCCGACCATTTCTTTCACCGCAAACTGCACCTGATCCGCAGCGTGATTGCCGGTGCGTGGCCCGCCACCGGCACGTCAGCCACCGCCGCCGCGCAGGATGCGTGAGTTTGTTTGTCAACACCTTATTTTCATCGACGCCTGATTCCATGTTCAAACCCGTTGCCCGACTCGTTTCCCTCGTCACCGCCGCCGCCTTCCTGTCCGGCACCTCCGCCGCCATCGCCCAGGCCATTCCGGCGCCGCAGGTTGCCGCCAAGTCGTGGTTGCTGCTGGATGTCACCAGCGGCCAGACGCTGGGTTCGCAGAACCCGGACATGCGCATCGAGCCCGCCTCGCTGACCAAGCTGATGACCGCTTACCTGGTGTTCGCGGCGCTGAAGGAAAAGAAGCTCACGCTTGACCAGACCGTGACGCCGACCACGGCGATCCTCAAGGTGAAGAGCGAGGAATCGCGCATGTTCATCGAGCCGAACAAGCCGGTGACCATCGCCGACCTGATCCAGGGCATGATCGTGCAGTCCGGCAACGATGCCTGTATCGCGCTCGCCGAAGCCGTGGCCGGCTCGGAAGAGGTGTTCGTCTCGATGATGAACCGCGAGGCCGAACGCATGGGCATGAAGGGCACGCGCTTCATGAACACCACAGGCATGCCCGACCCGGACCACTACACCACGGCGAGCGACCTGGCGATCCTGGCCTCGCACCTGATCAAGGATTTCCCGGACCTGTACGCGTACTACTCGCAAAAGGAATTCACCTACAACGGCATCAAGCAGACCAACCGCAACCGCCTGCTATGGATCGACTCGACCGTCGACGGCATGAAGACCGGCCACACCAAGGCCGCCGGCTATTGCCTCGTGTCTTCGGCGCAGCGGCCGCTGTCGAATGTGCCGGACGGCAAGCGCCGCCTGCTGTCGGTGATGCTCGGCACGGCCAGCGAACAGGCCCGCGCGCAAGAAAGCCTGAAGGTGCTGAACTACGGCTTCCAGTTCTTCGACACCCTGCGCCTGTACAACAAGGATGAAGTCATCGCCACGCCCGAGGTCTACAAGGGCAAGGCCGGCAGCGTGAAGATCGGTGTGCAGGAAGCCACCTACGTGTCGGTGCCGAAGGGCACCGGCGGCCGCCTGAAGCCGGTACTGGAGCGCGTCGAGACGATCATCGCGCCGGTCACGCCGGGCCAGAAGCTGGGGACGGTCAAGCTGATGGATGGCACCAATACCGTCGCCGAATTCCCCGTGGTCGCGCTCGAGGCCGTGCAGGAAGCCGGGTTCTTCGGCCGCCTGTGGGATACCATTCGTCTGTGGTTCAAACGCAGCTGATTTTCAGGAGGCGAGCATGGCCAATACCCCTGACAAGCCGGGCGGCGCCGATGATGCGAGCGGTCCGGCACGCGCGTCGCTGATCGATTTTCCGAGCCACTTCCCCATCAAGGTGATGGGGAAGATGCAGGACGACTTTGCGGAGACCATCGTCGCCCTGGTACAGACCTTCGATGCGTCGTTCGATGCCACGCGCGTGGAGATGCGTCCCTCGCGCAACGGCAATTACCTGGGCCTGCCGGTCCCCGTCTGGCCCCCCAGCCAGGAACATCTGGACGACATCTATCGCGCGCTGTCGTCCCATCCGATGGTCAGCGTGGTGCTCTGAGCACGCCATTGTGCAGTGCCCACGCGAATCGGGCGGGCACTGCGCAAGATCACGCGCCGTCCGCCGGCGTGTGGTATCCACCCTCTCCCAATTGTTCCGCAAACGCCGCGAACGCCGGTAGCAGCCACGTGCGGAACGCCTGCATCTTCGCTGTCTCCAGCAAGGGCGGCGGACACACGAAGTAATATTCCCACGGGCACGGCACGGCAATATCGAATAGGCGCACGAGCTTGCCGCTGGCCAGCTCGTTGTACGCCAGCGAACTGCGTACCAGCGCCACACCCTGCCCCTGAGCAGCCGCCAGCAACAGCAGCGATGAATCCTCGTACATGGCACCGCCGCGCGGTTCGGCCCAATCCAGTCCGGCCGCCTGGAACCAGGGCCGCCACGGTTCGTTGTCGGAACGCAGCAGCGTCATGCCGCGCAGGTCGGCCGGCTTCTGCGGCAGGCGGCCACCGCGAAAGGTCGGGCTGCAGGCCGGAAAGAACACATCGTCGAGCAGTTTTTCCACATAGAGACCCGGGTACTGGCCGCTACCCATGCGGATGGCCACATCCACATCCTCACGCGTGAAGTCGACCAGCGTATGACTCGACAGCAGTTCCAGCTCGAGTTCCGGATGCTGCTCGATAAATTCGCCGATGCGCGGCGTCAGCCAGCGGGCGGCGAATGACGGCATGGTGCTGATCGTCAGGCGATGGTCGCGATTGCCGGCGCGCACGGCCCGCGTCGCCTCGGCCAGGCGGACCAGCGCCTCGTCGACGCGCTCGGCGTACTTGCGTCCGGCACTGGTGAGGCGCACGCGCTTGCCGTGGCGTTCGAACAACGCCACGCCGAGTTCATCCTCGAGCGCACGGATCTGATGGCTGACCGCACCGTGGGTCACGAACAACGCCTTGGCTGCAGTCGAAAAACTCTCATAGCGCGCGGCCACGGCAAAGGCGCGCAGTGCAGACAATGGCGGCAGGCGATGCAGATCCATGGATATCTCCCAAGTCCCGGGAAACCGGTCTCTTGTGAGTATAACTAGCAAAAAGCGCTAATATATCTCGTTTTGATTCCGTCACATGGCCCCCTAGAATGCTTCCATAGCCAAGCGCCATCCGCCCCGCATCCAGACCTGCCCCCACCGGAGTGCGCCAGCAGCCCCTGTTTCGCCCCTCGCTACGGAGCGCGCACCATGCAAGAATTATTCACAAAGACGGTATTTACGATGCGGCCTGGAGAGGCGTGCTGGCTTCATGTTGCGCGCGCCCAACGACTGCACCTGGAATGCGCCGCTGGCATCGACGTCTGGATCACCATCGACGGCCGTGGCGGCGACCACTGGCTGCGTGCCGGCGACGACCTGGCGCTGCTCGCGGGTGACCGCCTGCTGGTGAGCGTCCAGCCGGATGCCGCCAAGCCGGTCAAGCTGGCCCTGATCGCCCCGAGCCGGGCGCACCAGACCGCCTTGCGCAAGCTGGGCCGCGCACTGCGCTGGCTGCGCCCCGACAAGTCCGCACCGACCGCGCTGAACGCCTGAGCGCATCGGCCGCCTACCCCCCATCCGCCCGTGCCGGCGGCGCGCTTCCCGGGTCAGTGTCCGATCCATTGCCCCGGCCAACGCGCCCGGCACGGCTGCGCTACACTGGCAGCTATGCCACCGATTACCGTTCGACCGCTGGGCCAGCAGGACTACCAAAGCTGCTTCGATGCCATGCGCGCCTTCACCGCCAGCCGCACCGCGGAGACGCCCGACACGCTCTGGCTGGTCGAACACCCCCCGGTGTACACCCTGGGACAGGCTGGCGACCCCTCCCACCTGCTCGATCCCGACCCTGCTATTCCGCTGGTGCGGATCGACCGTGGCGGACAGATCACCTATCACGGCCCGGGCCAGATCGTCGTCTACCTGCTGCTCGACCTGAAGCGCCGCAAGCTGATGGTGCGTGAGCTGGTACATGCCATCGAAGCGGCGGTGATCCGCACGCTGGCACGGTATAATCTGGCCTCCGAACGCAAGGCTGGCGCACCCGGCATCTACTTGTCCGACGGACCGCACCAGGGCGCCAAGATCGCCGCGCTGGGCTTGAAGATCCGCAACGGCTGCAGCTATCACGGCGTCAGCCTGAACGTCGACATGGATCTCGCCCCGTTCCTGCGCATCAACCCCTGTGGCTATGCCGGCCTGGAGACCATCGACATGGCACGCGCCGGCGCGGTCCTGCCTGACGGCAACGCCGTGCGGCAAATCCATCAGCCCCAGATCGCGCAGCAGTTCGCCGCCGACCTGGCCGACGAATTGGACCGGCGGCACGGTACCAGCCGTACCGCCGACTCTCCGGGCGAACGCACGCCAGCCGCGGCGTCCGCCTGACCCATGACCATGCATGCACCCCATGCGGAGAAGATGATGAGTGACCCGCTGACCACCCCGACGACAAGCCAGCCCGCCGCAGTGCCGAATGCTCCGGCACCCCAGGCGGCCGCGGGGTACGACGCCACCAAGAAGCAGAAATCTGCCGAGAAGACCGCGCGCATCCCCATCAAGATCGTGCCGGTCGAACGCCTGAAGAAACCGGAATGGATCCGCGTGAAGGCGGCCACCGGGACCTCGCGCTTCGGCGAAATCAAATCCATCCTGCGCGAGAACAATCTCGTGACAGTGTGCGAGGAAGCCAGCTGCCCGAACATCGGCGAGTGCTTCGGCAAGGGTACGGCCACGTTCATGATCATGGGCGACAAGTGCACGCGCCGTTGCCCGTTCTGCGACGTCGGCCATGGCCGCCCGGATCCGCTCGATGCCAAGGAACCGGAAAACCTCGCCAAGACCATTGCCCAGCTGCGCCTCAATTATGTGGTGGTGACCAGTGTGGACCGCGACGACCTGCGCGACGGTGGCGCCGGCCACTTTGCCGACTGCATCGGCCGCACACGCGCGCTTTCGCCGTCGACGCGCATCGAGGTGCTGGTGCCGGACTTCCGTGGCCGCCTCGACAAGGCGCTCGACATCCTCCAGCAAACCCCGCCGGACGTGATGAACCACAACCTGGAAACGGTACCGCGCCTCTACAAGCAGGCCCGCCCCGGTGCCGACTACCAGCACTCGCTGACGCTGCTCAAGGAATTCAAGGCACGCTGCCCCGACGTGGCCACCAAGTCCGGCCTGATGGTCGGCCTCGGTGAAACCGACGAGGAAATCCTCGAGGTGATGCGCGACATGCGCGCCCACGACGTCGACATGCTGACCATCGGTCAGTATCTCGCGCCGTCGGACCACCACCTGCCGGTGCTGCGCTATGTGCATCCGGACACGTTCAAGATGTTCGAGGAAGAAGCCTACAAGATGGGTTTCACGCACGCCGCCGTGGGCGCGATGGTGCGCAGCTCGTACCATGCGGACGAGCAGGCGCATCTGGCCGGGCTGGTCTGACCGGCCCCCTCAGTACTGCCTCCGGCCTTCCAGCGTCCGGTCAGTGACCGGCGCTGGCGCTCCTCCCACATTCGCCACTCGCCCCTGCTACACCCTGCCTCAAACGGGTGCCACGGTTTCCACTTGAGCGGCATTGCGCGCACTTGACCGCGATGCCGGCAAGGTAAAGCGCACCGGCAACTCCAGCAAGCCACGATAGACGCTGTTGCCGCTCCACGCGGGCTCGGTAGCCACGCACTGCAGTTGCGGCAGGCGCTCCATCACCCGGCGCAATGCGATCTCCGCCTCCAGATAGGTCAGCGATGCGCCGATGCACACGTGCGGTCCGAAGCCGAACGACAGGTGATGACCTTCGTTGCGCGTCACGTCGAGACGCTCCGGCGCGGTGAATTTCGATGGATCGTGATTGGCCGCGCCGATCAGTGCGATCACCAGGTCGCCCTTCTTCATGGTCTGGCCGTGCAGGATCACGTCTTCGCGCAGGCGGCGGCCGGTGTACTGCACCGAACTGTCGAAGCGCAACAGCTCGCGCACGGCCGAGCGCATGAGACCCGGCTCGCGGGTCAGCAGGGCCCATTGATGCGGGTGCGACAACAGGGCATGCAGGCCATTGCCGAGCAGGTTGCGCGTCGTTTCATGGCCGGCGAACAACAAGGTGCAGCACTGCGCCAGCAGCGATTTTTCCGTGACGATCTGTCCTTCAGCTTCGGCGGCGATCAACTGGCTGACCAGATCGTCGCCGGGTTGTGCGCGTCGCTGCGGCACCAGTTCGCGAAAATACGCGTGCATCGCCAGCAGGCCCTGCTGGGCACGCCGCGCGATGTCGAGCGTGGGCGTGGGACTGCCGATGAAGGCGGCGATATCGTCCGACCAGCCGACGAAATCGGTCTGCGCATTGGTCTGAACCGCCATCATGCCGGCGATCACGCGCGCCGGCAGCGGCCGCGCGAACTCGCGCATGAAATCAAAGGTGTGCTGGCCGCCGGGCCCGTGCAGATCGAGTCCTTCTTCGATGATGCGGTCGAGCAGCGCGTCGACAATCCCGGCGATGCGTGGAGCAAAGGCCTGGATCGCCCCCGGTTTGAAACCGCCGTTCATGCCGTGCCGCATGCGCGTGTGGCGCGGTGGGTTCATGAAGATCAGCGAACGTGCAAAGATGCGCTTGAATTCGCGCAACTCCTCGGCTGAGCCGGCGCCGCTGCTATTGACCCATCCGCCAGCACGCTGCACCGAGTAGCGCGGATCGCGCAGGACGTCCGCGACATCGTCGTAGTTGACGACCACCCACGCGCCGCCGCAGAACTCCTCGCACCAGTGGAGCGGGCCGGCGGCGCGCAGGGCCTGGTAGGCGGGATACGGGTTGTGCAGGGTGTCAGGGGTAAAAATCGTCATGGCGGGATTCCGGGGATAGCTTGATCTTACCGAAATCGCCCGCCCAGCACAGCCGGGCAGCCTCAATGCACGATGTCCGCAGAACGCGATGAATTAGATGAAATTAGCACGATACTAACGGCAATTGTGCGCTTCAATGCGCCCGACTACGCCGCGCGGCGCGTATGCGGCGGCGCTGCAGCCCGTACTGCTCGAGCCGCCATGCGAGGTAGCAGGCGGCCAGGAACGGCCAGATGAAGCCCAACCAGCGCGACAGGCCGTTGAAGTGGATATAGCGGCCCAGCCACCAGCTCTGCCCTGACGCCCACGAGTAGGGATTCGGCGGCAGCACGTTGGTCATGATGATCACGCCAATCAGCAGCACCATCGCCAGCAAGCCGCGCGCACCGCGATGCAGGCGCAGCGCCAGTACCAGCAGCAGCGAACCGCACACCAGGCCGAGCCGCGCGCCGTCGGAGAACCAGCCCCACAGCGCTTCGTTCGGATACTGCAACTCGGATGCCCCGGCCTTGATCAGCAAGGTGGCCGCCAGGATCCCCATCAGGATGCGCAGCATCGGCGCGCCGCGCCGCATGGCGACCGAGGCCATGAGCGCCGTGCCCAGCCAGCTGCTGGCAGTCAGCAGGGCCTCGAGCAACTCCTGCTGATCGAGACCTTCGGGGCGCATCTGGATGCGTTCATGCAGTGTCACGATGTCCGGGTACACCCCGCGCAGCATGTCGACCAGCACCGGCTCGGGCGTCAGCAACCAGTCGCGCAGCGCTCCGCCCAGGCCGAACAGGTATTCCTGCGGCGCGACCTGCGTAAATGGCCACAGGAACAGCAAGGCAATGGCAAAGCTCGACTCCGGCTCGAACCAGGTATGCCGGAGCGTGCGCAACGGTCCGCGGTCGATCAGCCGCGAGGCAAAGGGCGCCATCAGCAGCGCGCCAACGAAGGTGCCGAGTACATTGGTGCCCAGGTCGACATTCGAGGGGATGCGGTTCGGCAGCCAGGTCTGCAGCGCTTCCAGCGTGCCCGCCAGCAGCGCACCCGCCAGCACCGCCAGCAGCACGGCGAAGATTCCGCGAATGCGGGGATGCAGGCTCAGGACAAGCAGTGCGCCGAGCGGCGCATAGCCCAGCACATTGGTGATCAGGTCGAAATTGGTGATGTAGCGCGGCAGCGGCGCGCGCAGATAGGCCAGCGGCGAAACACCGGTATCGGTCCATCCGGAGAAGGGATACAGGCTCGCGTACACCACGAGCGCCACGAAGCACAGCAGGCCCACGCGCGAGAGCGGCGAGGCCTGGCGCACCAGGGGAGCGGTCGGCGCGACGGTGCGATGGGGATCCTGGCTCGGTCCGGTCACGCCCTGCTCACTGCGCTGGCTGCGCAGCCGCCCAGTCGAGGATCTGCGCGATCAGCACGTCGGAGGCCTGCGCCAGCGCCGCGACACCGCCCGGCGCATCCGCCGTGGCCGCAGCCTGCTCATGGCGGAACGTGCGCTGCGCCAGCAAGCCGCGCGCCTGGTACAGGGAAGCCCGCACCTGCACGACGGCACGGCTGGCGGCAGGGCTGTCGAACACCTGCGAAAACTCGACGATATCAACCTTCAGGAGCGGCTGGGCGACCTCGCCGAAGGCCGCCACCTGGCCGCGATTGGCCGCCATCGTACGCAGACGTTCGTCGAACAGGCGCACCGGCGACATGACCCAACGGTTGGCGGCATACGGCTGCGCCTGTTGCTGCTGCGCGTACAGCAGGCGATAGTGCAAGGCCGGGCTATCAAGCCACTCCGGCCCGCCAGTCTCGCCGATGCGCAAGGGCTTGGCGGTGGATGACGCGGCCGCCGCGGGTGCGGGCGGCAAGCCAAAATCGTATGACACGGTGGGCTGACGTGGCGTGCCGGCACATGCCGCCAGCAGCACGGCCACGGTGAGTCCGCCCAGCGGACGGGCCAGGGAGAGCAGGGAGAAAGTCTTCATGGTTCGAATCCGTGGAAGGTCCGCACTCACGGCGCGGCAAAACCGGCCTCGCCGGGACCAGGCGCAACAGCATCCGCACCGAACAGCAGGCTTTGCGGACGGCGGCCGAATTCGTTGACCGTGCGGTCGACGCTGCGCGCCGTCTGCCGGGCTTCGCGCGCGAAGCGGTTGATTTGCGGCAGGGTTTCCTGGCTGATGCCGCTGGCCGCGTCCTGCACGGCATCGGCCGCCACCTGCATGTCGCGGCCGACCGTGTCGATGGTCCGCTGCAGCGTGCCGTCGGGGCGCGCCAGCTGGTCGGCCAGCGTGCGCGTCGAGGCCAGGGTGCCGTTCAGGTTGTCGATGGCCTGCGGCAGTTTCTGCAGCGCCGGATCGACGGCCTGCACGGTCTTGCGATAGGCCGTCATGGTCTCTTCGAACGAGGTTACGGCACGCATCAGCTGTTGCCGATTGTCGGTTGCAAACATGGTGTTGATGGAGTCCATCAGCTTTTCCGCCTGGGCCAGCATACGGTCGCCACGGCGCTCCAGCTCCTCGAAGAAACCTGGACGCATGTAAATCCGGGCCACCTTTGCGGTAGAAGTCTGCAAGGGTTCGGATTTGGCTGGCACGGCGCCGTTGCCTTCGGCGAGCGTCTCGTCGTCGAGCTGGATGTATGACAATCCGGTCACGCCCTGGAAGCCGAGTGTCGCATAGGTCGTCTTGGTGATCGGCGCGTCCTTATCGACCGAGATGCGGACGATGATCTGCCCCGGCGTATCGGGATCGAACTTGATGGTCTCGACCTTGCCGACATCGAGGCCGCGATACTTCACCGCCGCCTGCGGGCTCAGGCCATTGATGGTCGAGCGCGTCACCAGGTCGTACGGCACGCGCACCGTCTGGTCCTGCCGAAACCACATCACGGCAATGATCACCAGGGCCAGCAGGCCCAGGGTGAACACACCGGCAAAGAAGGCATTGGATTTGTTTTCCATCAGGACTCCTGCTCGGATGCCGGCACGCGCAGTGCCAGCAACGCCCGGCGACCGCGTTCGCCGAGGAAGTATTCGTGAATGAAGGGATGGTCGATCTTGACCAGTTCCCAGATCGGCGCGGCCGCGAGCACTTTGCGGTCGGCCAGCACTGCCACGCGATTCGATAGGGCAATCAGCGTGTCGAGGTCGTGCGTCACCATGACCACCGTCAGCCCCAGCTCGGCGCGCAACTCGTCGATCAGCGCCACATAGTCGTCCGACGCACGCGGATCGAGTCCGGCGGTCGGCTCGTCGAGAAACACCAGCTCGGGCTCCAGCGACAGCGCGCGCGCGAGACCCACGCGCTTGATCATGCCGCCCGACAGGTCGGACGGCCGCTTGTCGGCATCCTTGGCCGAGAGCCCCACCATCTCCAGCTTGAGCAGTGCGGCCTTGCAGATCAGATCATCGGGCAAGGCGCGAAGTTCACGCATCGGCAACGCCACATTGTCGATGACCGACAAGGCGGAGAACAGTGCGCCGTGCTGGAACTGCATGCCCCAGCGATTACGCAGCGCCTGCAGCGCGGCGGCGGGCAAGGAAGCCGGATCCTGGCCGAAGATGCGGATCGAGCCCGAGGTCGGCCGTTCGAGTCCGACGATCTGGCGCAGCAAGGTGGTCTTGCCGCTGCCCGAACCACCGACGATCGACAGGACTTCACCGCGCATCACATCGAGGTCGAGATGATCATGGACGGTGAAGTCGCCGTAGCGCTTCACCAGGTCGCGCACCTCGATGATCGGCTCGGGCTGCGCCAGCGGCGCGCGCGGCTTGATGGGAACGCGCGCCTTCATATGCCGACATCCTTGAACAGGATCGCGAACACCGCATCGGCCAGGATCACCACGGTGATGGCCGTCACCACCGACGAGGTTGTGCCTTCGCCGAGGCTCTGGGTATTCGGCTGGATGCGCAGGCCGAAGTGGCACGCCACGAGCGCGATCAGCATACCGAAGACCACGCCCTTGCCAAGGCCAAGCCAGAGATTGGCCACTGGTACGGCATCCGGCAGTTCACGCAGAAAGAAGATCGGGCTGATATCAAGCTGCATCTTGGCTGCCATCATGCCGCCGGCCAGGGCCATGACATCGGTCCACGCCACCAGCAGCGGCATGGCGATGGCCAGCGCGATGACCTTGGGCATGATCAGGCGGAAGCCGTGCGAGATACCCATGACGCGCATCGCGTCGAGCTCCTCGGTCACGCGCATGACGCCAATCTGCGCCGTGATGGCCGAACCGGAACGGCCTGCCACGAGAATGGCGGCGAGCACCGGTCCGAGCTCGCGGATGATGCTCATGCCAAGAATGTTGACGATGAAGGTACTGGCGCCAAAGATCCGCAACTGGTTCGATGACAGGTAACTCAGCACGATGCCGATCAGGAAGCCGACCAGTGCGGTGATCGGCAGGGCGCGGTAGCCGATGCTGTAGATATTGGCGGAGATCTCGCGCCATGGCCCGAGATGCGGCACGCGCAGGAAGCGCAGCAGGTCGAACATCAGCTGGCCCAGCATCGCCACGCCGCTGTGCATGTGGCGCAGGAACGACAGCATTGCCATGCCCAGTAGCACGATCGGATTGGCGCGGTCGAACTGGCGCTTTTTCCAGTCGCCGACCTGCAGGCCGGCCGCGCGCTCGATGACGCGGCGCTGCGCCGGCGACACCGTGATCTGCGCCGGCCATTGTCCGTTCCATGCCGTCCACAGCAGCAGCGCGCCAAAGTGGTCGAGTCGTGCGAGGTTCCGCAGATCCCAGCGCACATCGGCCCCAGCGCTGCGGATCTGGGCGCGCAGCTTCCCTGCCCGCTTGTCGTGAGCCAGGGCGAGGGCGGTCCAGTCGCCAGCCGGTGTGGCGACCGTACCGCCGTCCTGCGGGCCGGTGTCGAGTCGAGGCGGGTCGATATCAGTCAAATTGGACGTGGTTGTTCAACCGTGGTTATTCAACGTAAGGACGCCAGTACCAGGCACAGCCGCATATGCGCTGCGCACTCCGGTAGTTTGTACGCCCCGCGCTTGCGCGACCGCAGGCAGAGCCCGCCATGACGAGGGCATCCGTGCTGCAGTGTTCCAAAGCGCATTCTAAGCCACAACAAGCTGGCCGCTACAGCATGACAGGCAGTCACACAGGCACATCGTACAATAGCTGCGCTACGCCCCTGGCCGGCAGCCCCTTTGTCCAGCGCTCCCAACCCATGCACCCGACCGCCAACACCCCGCCCGACACCCCAGCCCTGCCGCCGCACCGGCAGATCGACCCGGCCCGCCTGCATGCCGCGCTCGACGCTGTGCCGCGCACGTGGGCCCTCGACATCGTTGCGGAAACCGGTTCGACCAACAGCGATCTCCTGCAGATGGCCCGCACACGCACCGACAGCACGCCGCTGTGCCGCCTGGCATACCTGCAGACCGCCGGCCGTGGCCGGCAGGGACGGCCGTGGGCCGGCAGTCCGAGCCTGACGTTTTCGCTGGCGTATCCGTTTCCGTTCGACCCGCAGGCCCTGAGCGGCCTGAGCCTGGTGTGCGGGCTGGCGCTAGCGAACGGCGTTGCCGACTACACGCCGGCAGCGCGCGGCCGCGTACGGGTGAAATGGCCGAATGACCTGGAAGTAGATGGCAGCAAGCTGTCCGGCATTCTGATCGAAACGGCACGCGCCGGCAGCACGCTGTGGGCCATCATCGGCATGGGTCTCAACCTGTCGCGCCCGCCAGGCATCGAGGCGGTGCTCGGCCGCCCCATCGCCTGCGTCGACGATCTGATGCCGTCCGGCGAACCCATCGACAGTACTGGCCTGTTCGCCGCCATCCTCAACCAGCTGGCCGGTACGCTTGCGGTGTTCGCGCGCGACGGCATGCCGTCGCAGCGCGCCGCATGGGAAGCGCTCGACGCCTATCGCGGCCGCGCTGTGCGGCTGCTGCGCGACCAGACGGTCGTGCTCGAAGGCGTTGCACGCGGCATCGATGACAGCGGCCAGCTGCTGGTCGAGACGTCAGCCGGCGTGCAGGCTGTGATGAGTGGCGAAATATCCCTGCGGCCGGCGGCGGCATGAGGACCAGCGCATGAGTACCAGCATGAGCACCGGCATGGACACAGACCACACGGTCCACGCCGGGACCGGGACCGGCACCGCCACCCTGCTGATCGACGCGGGCAATACCCGGGTCAAATGGGGCTGGCTGCAGCGCGACGGCAGCGTCGCCGCCGGCACACCCTACGCCCATGCAGACAGCGCTGCGGCCGCTCAAGCGTCAGCCTCGTGGCGCGCTGCGGCCCCGGTGGACAAACCCGTCGCGATCTGGCTGTGCAACGTCGCCGGCCCAGCCGTCGACATTGCCTTGCGGGCACAGGCAGCCGCAGCCTTTGCGCATGACGCCCAGTGGCACCCCGTTGCCTCGAGCGCCGCAGCAGCCGGCATGCGCAACGGCTATCGCAATCCCACGCAGCTCGGCGCCGACCGCTGGGTGAGCGCCATCGGCGCGCGTGCGTTGTGGCCGGGCACGCCCCTGCTGGTAGTCACCGCAGGCACGGCCACCACGCTCGACGTGATCACGGCGGATGGCATGTTCCGTGGCGGCATGATCCTGCCGGGACTGTCATTGATGACGCGTTCGCTGGCACGCGGTACGGCGCAATTGCCGGACGTGCCGGCCATCACGCCCCCCCTGCCGGCATGGGCCGACAACACGCAGGATGCCATCGCCCTCGGCTGCCTGAGCGCCCAGTGCGGCGCGATCCAGCTGGTATGGGAACGCTTGCTTGCGGATCTGGCGTCCAGTAGCACGCCCACCAGGCCGCGCTGCATCCTCAGCGGTGGAGCAAGCGATGCGCTGGCAGCCGCGCTCACGCTGCCATACACGCAGTATGACAATCTGGTGCTGGCCGGGCTTGCACATCTGGCCACCCATCCAGCCACCCCGCCGGCCACTTTCGTGGGAGACCCATCCGCATGAAACGCAAGATGCTCTGGCTGCTGTTGCTGCTGGCAATCAATGGGCTGCTGCTCGGCAGCATCCTGGGCATGCCATGGCTGCCAGCGACATTTCAGGAAATGCGCGAGCCGGAGCGGCTGGCGGCGCAGCAGCATCGCGAGGCCATTGTCCTGTTGCCCGCCTCCGATGCGCCCGCTTCCGACGTGCCCGCAGCCGGAGCCTCCGCAGCGGAGACAGTCGCCGAAGCCAGTAGCGCACCGGCAGACAGCACTGGAAACTGTCTCGAACTGGGCGGGTGGAGCAAGGCCCAATGGCAGGCCGCCAGCGACGAGCTCGGCGCCTTGCGCGTACAGTTTGCGGATGGACAGTGGGGCCAGGTCGAGCGGCATGACAGCGAGCGGCTATGGGTGAGGTTGCCGCCCTTTGCGGAACGCGCTGCGGCGGAACGGGCCGTGGCCGCGCTGCACGACAAATCCGTAGAGGATGTCTCCATCGTCAGCGACGCGCAGGCGGGCACCCATACCGTGTCGCTCGGCGTGTTCCGGGACCCGGTGCGTGCCCAACGGCGGCTGACGGAGCTGCGCGCCAAACAGGTCGAGGCCGAGATCACGCCCGACCCGCGCAGCCCGGCTCGCATCTGGGTGCAGGTGCACAACGCCAACGACGACGTGACGGCGCGTCTCGCAGCACTCGCCAAGCGCCACAAGCTGGCTGCGCCAGCGCCATGCCGGGCAGACGGATAATCCGGAAAAAAGCAAAAGATTCGGATGCTACAAACCACAGCCGCGCCCAGGCGCGTCTGCGGTCGCGGTCATCCTCAGCCCGCGTTGCGCACGCGCTTGAGCAGCGTGGTCGTGGACCGGTCGTGCAGGAACGGAATGGCAACCGCCGATCCACCCCATGTGCGTACGATGCGGGTTTCCTCGAGCGCGTCGATATCGTAGTCGCCGCCCTTGACGTAGATGTCGGGATGCACGCGTGATACCAGCGACACCGGCGTCTTGTCGGTGAACATCACCACCAGATCAACCGCCTCCAGCGCCGCGAGCACAGCCATGCGATCGGCTTCGGCGTTGACCGGACGGTCATCGCCCTTGCCCAGCATGCGTACCGACGCGTCGCTGTTGACGCCAACGACAAGCGCGCCGCCCAGCGCTCGCGCCTGCGCCAGATAGGTGACGTGGCCCCGGTGCAGGATGTCGAACACGCCGTTGGTGAATACCAGCGGGCGCGGCAATCCGGCAAGGCGACGCGTCAGGTCGGCCTCCGCCTCGGGGGTGTCGAGGCAAACGATCTTGCGTTCGAATAAGGGTGCGGCAAAGGTCATCGCAGACAGTGGGGTCAGCAAGTGGACGAAGGGTCAATCGACGCGCGCTGGCCGCGCCGGCCGGAACGTGCGGCGCGCGTCGGCGCCACAGCACGGCATGCAGCGCCAATCAGGCGGCAGCAACCTCGCCAGTGGCCAGCAACCGGGCATTCAGTTCCTTGCGGTAGCGATTCAGGTCCTGCACGCTTTCGAACGTGCGCTCGAACAGCAGCGACATATTGTGCAGAATACGCTCGATCACCTTCTTCTCCCAACCCTCGTCGAAGCGGATCTGCTCGTCGAGCCAGTGTTCAAGCCATTCCGGATCCGGCAGGCGCGACTGGATGGTGTCGTTCGGGAACAGCGCCTTGTTGACGTGCAGGTTGGTCGGGTGCAGCGGCTTGTCGGTACGACGCGCCGCGGCCATCAGCACGCCGATCTTGGCAAACGCGGCACGTGCGCTATCGCCGAACTGGGCCAGGTATTTTTTCATGTAGCGCAGGTAGGCGCCGCCATGACGCGCCTCATCCTGCGAGAGGTGCTTGTAGATCTGCTTGATGACCGGTTCCGTGTGCCACTCCGAGGCGCGGCGGTACCAGTGGTTCAGGCGGATCTCGCCACAGAAATGCAGCATCAGCGTTTCCAGCGGCGGCGCGGGGTCGAACTCGAAACGCACGGCGTGGAGTTCGGCTTCTGTCGGCACGAGATCGGGACGGAAACGGCGCAAGTACTCCATCAGTACCAGCGAATGCTTCTGTTCCTCGAAGAACCAGATGCTCATGAACGCGGAAAAGTCCGAATCATGGCGGTTGTCGCGCAAGAACATTTCAGTGGCCGGGAGCGCGGACCATTCGGTGATGGCATTCATCTTGATGGTACGGGCCTGGTCTTCGGACAACAGGCCGGAATCGAACTGATCCCAGGCGATGTCCTTCTCCATATTCCAACGGACTGCTTCCAACGATTTGAACAATTCAGGATAGAGCATGGTAAGCCTTTGAAAACATTTGATTATTTTACCAGACTGGCGCACTCCCCCCGGAAATATCGCCGTCCTGCTGATTTTGTTGCGGAACCATCCCGTGCCAGGAAACGCCAACGGCACATGGATGCAGCGCCGCGCGGGGGCCGGGAGGCCGGCGTGGCCTGCCGGCATGGAGATGACGGAGGCCTCAGCCGGCCGTCGGTGGCGGCACGACGCCGTAGAGAAACGCCCGCAACTCATCCGCCCTTTGCAGTGCATCGTGCTCGCCCAGCGCCATCAGTTCGTTCGTGAACTCCGGCTCGAACAGCAGGTAGCTGGCGAATGCCGCGCCGCGCGCCTCCGTGCCGCCGAGCGGCGCCAGCAGTGCTCGTACGGTGCGCGGCAGATACTTCAGATGGCGCGCGGCGATCACCTCCAGGCGCTCGCTGGGCTCCATCACCATCACTTCGATCGGCCGCCAGCCGGCCACGCTGTCCACAAGTTCGGGAGCGCGAGCCAATAGACCATTGATCTGCTGTAAACGTTCGATATCGACTGTCAATCCGTCGAGAAAAATACTCGCGAGGGCCTGCCCGCCGATCTGCGCGAGCGAGGGATAGCCGCCCGCCGGCACGGTGTCGTACCAGCCCGGGCGGTAGCGCGACGCCGAACCGATTGCCATGATGCGCGACGCCCCGAGATGGATCGCCGGACTCAGCGGAGAGATCTGCCGGATCGTGCCATCGCCGAAATGCTCTTCGCGGCCGCCGCACTGGATCGGAATGGCGGGAAACAGGAACGGAATGCTACTCGATGCCAGCATGTGGGCAGGGGTGATCTCCGCCACCTCGGCCTCACGCTGCGAACGCCGCCAAGGCTGGATCGAGCGGTGGGCCTGATAGAACGTGACATGCCGCCCCGTAGAGTAGCTCAGCGCCGTAATCGCCAGCGCCTGCAGCGTACCGGCGCGCAAGCCTTCGGCAATCGCATCGGGGCGATGCAGGCGCTCCAGCATCTCGCCGAGCGGCGCATTGTCGAACAGGGAGCGCGGCCCGCGCCGCAGCATCCAGCCGAGCGCCATGGCGCTCAGCCAGCGGGCGCCGCTGACACTGATGCTGCCCACGCCGGTGCGATAGATATCGGCCGCATGGATGTTGCTCCAGAGCGCCGCAAGGCCATCGACGGCGGCCCGGAAATCGCCCGATGATGCTGCCAGCGCGCCGGCGTTGATGGCACCCGCCGAGGTGCCGCACAGGATGCGGAATGGCGATGCCGGCCCGGTCTCTGGTGGCATCAGCGCCGCCAGCCCCCGCAGCACGCCGGCCTGATAGGCTGCGCGCGCACCGCCACCGGTCAGAACAAGCGCGGTGGTTGTCATGCGGGCGGCCGTTTGACGGCGCGCTTGGTGGAAGAGGTATCGGACGACGGCCGGGCAGCGGACTTCAGCGACGATTTTGCTGTCGGCTTTGTTGTCGACTTTTTGGCAGGCTTGGCCGTGGACGTTGGCGATGCTGGCGCCGCCCCGGCAAACTGCTGCGCTCCCTCTCGAGTTGCCGCCTTGCGGGGAGCAGCACCACGCCGGCCCGCCTCATACCCGGAGCCCGCCGCAACACCGCCGAACGGTGGCATCGTGGCCGCAGCCGCCGAACTGGCGATCTGGTTGAACTGCTGCTGCAGCAGATTCCACCAGAGCGCTGCGTTGTCAGCTACGTTGTCCGGCGTATTCCCGGCAGCGTCCGCCGTCTCTGCCGAGGTGGCATCTGCAGCCGGTTCGGATGCAGGCTCCGGCATTGGCTCCTGCGGCGTCTGCTTCGGCGCCGCAGGAGCCCCTTCGGGCGGTCTGGAGGGTTCGGACGCCTCGGTCGCACCACCCTGGCGCTCTGCCATGCGTGCCATCGTAGCCTGCATGGCCTCGGGCGAAAGTGTGGCGCCGAAGGTTTGCAACGCGACCAGCGTGGCCCGCTGCACTTCCAGGCCCTGGATGGTGGAGCGCAGCAGGTTGACGTTGAGCTGCAGCCAGCTTTCCACGGCCTTGAGATCCTGGATACGTTTTTCCAGCTCATCGAGGCTAACCGGCGGCGTACCAAAACCGCTCATGCCCGGCATCAGGCCGGCCGGCATGGCGGACTGTTCCCACATCTTGCGCAGCATATCGAAGCTGTTGCTGAAATCCGGCATCTGTCCAAACATTTGCACCCCTCCGCTCGACGACTCACAACAGCATAGCGGAACAGGCAGTCACGGGAAAACCCTTGGCCGGGCAGGATCAAGGCAGCGGGCGTACGCGCGGATCACGCGGCAGGGAGCGGCGCGATCTGCGCGTACACGTACCGGCCATGGTTCAGGTGTTTTCGGAAGCCTCGACCGTCTGCTCGATTGCCCCGAACACTGACGCGCCCTGCGCATCAAACATTTCGATGCGCACCGTGTCGCCAAAGCGCATGAACGGCGTGACGGGTGCGCCCGTGTCGATGATCTCCAGCATGCGCTGCTCGGCAATACAGCAGTAACCCTTGCTGCGGTCGACATTGGAGATCGTGCCCGAGCCGACGATGCTGCCGGCGCGCACATTGCGCGTCTTGGCGATATGCGCAATCAGCTGGCCAAAGTCGAACACCATGTCGGTGCCGCAGTCAGGCGCGCCAACCTTGCGTCCGTTCCAGTGCACGGTGAGCGGCAGGTGCACCTTGCTGTCGCGCCACGCGGGGCCCAGTTCGTCAGGCGTCACGGCGACCGGCGAAAAGGCCGAGGCAGGCTTGCTCTGGAAAAAGCCAAATCCCTTGGCCAACTCGCCGGGAATCAGGTTGCGCAGCGACACATCATTGACCAGCATGAGCAAGCGGATCTGCTGCGCCGCCTGCCCGGCGGTACTCCCCATCGGTACGTCGCCGGTCACCACTGCGACCTCGCCTTCGAAGTCGATGCCATGCTCTTCGCTACGGCAGATGATGTCATCGCGCGGCCCGAGGAAATCATCGGACCCGCCCTGGTACATAAGCGGATCCACCCAGAACTCCGGCGGCATTTCCGCGCCACGCGCCTTGCGCACGAGTTCGACATGATTGACGTAAGCCGAGCCGTCGGCCCACTGGTAGGCACGCGGCAGCGGCGCCATGCAATGCGTCGGATCGAAGGGAAAAGGATGGCGGGCGCGTCCCTGGTTCAGCGCCTGGTAGATATCCTCGAGCTGCGGCGCAAAGAAACTCCAGTCATCGAGTGCACGCTGCAGCGTACCGGCGACTGCCGTGGCGAACTGAGCGGTCTTGAGATCGCGGGAGACGACCACGAGCTGTCCGTCGCGGGAACCGTCCTTGAGTGTGGCAAGTTTCATGATGCTTCCAGATCCAGAGTGATGCGCTGCGGCCTGAACCGGTGGCCGGCGGCCAGCCCCGGGGGGCGTCCCGGTTCGCGCAGAAAGTCTACACTATGGCGTATATGAGTCCCCTGCCACTCTCCGTGTTGCGCGCCATCCGGCACAGCCATGCGGTGTGCGTGTTCGAGGCGCTAGCGCGGCGATACGCGCACCAGTCTATGCGGCAGCGCCATCATGGCTAGGCGCTGGCGCACGGCTGGCCGCTGGGCGCTGGTCGCGGCGGCCGTCATCGCACTCCACCTGCTCGTGCTGGGATGGCTCGGACGCCTGCCCGCGCCTGCCCGGATCCTCGACGCCGCGCGCATCGTCGAAGCCCACCTGCTATCGCCGCCGGCCCCGCCCGCTCCGGTGAAGATGACACCACCTCACAAGCCAGCCGCGCCACGCGAAGCGGCGAAACCCGCGCCGGCGCCCGAGCAACCGGCGGTTGCCACCGCGCCGTCCGGCACCGACACGGCGGCATCGGAGTCCGGCGAGCCGCAGGCTGCTTCCGTACCGCCCGCTCCGCCCGCACCGGCCATCGTTCGCCCGGCTGGCGCCCCGGACGATGCGGCGCATTTCGCCCTGCCGCCCTCCACGGCCTTGCGCTACGACACGTACGTCAACGGCATCCGCAACCAGAACGGCACGTTGCGCTGGACTACCGACGGCAAGCAGTACGCGATGGAAGTCGAGACCAGCATTCCCTTTCTCGGCCGCTACGCCTTCCAGAGCACCGGTCATATCGACGCTTACGGACTGGCTCCGGACCGCTATACCGAGATTCGCGGCCGGCGCGGCCCGGCCACCGCCACCTTCGAGCGCGGCACGCGACCCGGCGGCACTTCGGCCGTGACCTTCTCGCGCAACGGCGGCAGCGTCCCTTTGACACCCGGGATGCAGGACCGCTTCAGCGTTTTCATGCAGATGGTCGGGCTCCTGCGCGGGGCCGCGCAACGGTACGCCACGCCGGGGGACACGCTTCCCTTCCAGGTCGTCGATACACGCGACGCGGAAGCCATTCGCGTGCAATTCGTCGGCGAGGAAAGCGTGGCTGTGGCAGGCGGGCGCAACGTACAGGCGCGGCACTTCGTGCGACTGCCGCGTCACGCGGACGACCGGCGGGTGGTGGAGGTCTGGCTGGCGGAAAGCCTGGGCTGGATGCCTGCGCGGCTGCGCCAGACCGAACCGAACGGCCTGCAGTTCGAACTCGTCTGGCAGGGCAGGGAATGATAAATCGTTGTGACAAAACGTCAAGACTGCAAGCAAGTGTCGCAGAACGCCCCTTTTTTGCGCGCTGTGGCGTACAACGGAAGTGCGCACGCAGCAATCACGATCCGCGGCAGGCGCGGCAGTGCAGACGCCCTTGAAGAACGTCCCGGCGTCCCCAGATAGGCAGCAATAGCGCGGAATGCCTCCGGCAATGCCGCGAATCCGTATCCGAGGAGTGTGCCATGCAGATGATCTACAACAGCGACAACTACTACGTCGTCGAATTCGGGGCAGACATGCAGGACGGTGCGCAATCCACAGCAGGCTATGAAATCGTCGGCAAGCACCTGAACCGCGAGATCTATCTCGGCGGCAAGCTCGCCGAGCATTTCCGCGAAGATGTGCGCAAGCTGATCGCCAGCGAACCGACCGAGGAGGAGGTAGACGACTTCCTTGCCCGCTTCGATACCGTCATGCTGCAGCCGGTGGTCGTACACTGACCCGTCACGCGCGCGGATGAACGCCGGCCTGCTGGCTGGCGCGCATCCGCCGCAACTGCGCGCGGCGCGCCGGCAAGCCTGGCGCATCACAACCTCAGGCGCGTATCCCGATCAATACTGTTCCCAGGGCAGCCCGTCGAAGCGCCAGCCATTGACCGAATTGCGGTGGCGGTGTGCGTCCAGGTCGCCCTCGAAGCCATGCGTGACATTCGTGATGGCCGTGAAGCCCGCTTCCTCCAGCGCCGCACCAGCGGCCAGCGAGCGGTTGCCGCTGCGGCAGATCAGTACGATCGGCCGCGCATCGCCGTGGCCCGCCAGTTTGCGCACCATCTGGACGAAGTGCGGATTGACCTCCCAATCGGGGCCGTCATTCCATGACACATGGTGCGCCCCCGCCGGGTGTCCCACGAAAAGATGCTCCATTTCGCTACGCACGTCGATGAACAGGGCTTGAGGGGTGGCTTGCAGGAATGCGAACGCTTCCTTGGGGGTCATGTGCTTCATGGCGTCTCCGGCGCATCATACTGTTGAGACGGAAGTGTACCCTGCACCGCCCGGCTACAGGCGCAGCGGGGTCCGGACTGGTAAAATCACGGCTTTCCTGGAGTTCCCGCATGTCGCCTGCCAATCGCCCCTATACCCGTGCTGCCCAGCTGCCCGCGCTGCTGCGTGACCGCATCCTGATCCTTGATGGGGCGATGGGCACGATGATCCAGCGCTACAAGCTGTCCGAAGCCCAATATCGCGGCGAGCGTTTCGCCGATTTCGCGCACGACGTGAAAGGCAACAATGAGTTGCTCAGTCTGACGCAGCCGCAGATCATCCGTGAGATCCACGACCAGTACCTGGCGGCCGGTGCGGATCTGATCGAGACCAATACCTTCGGCGCCACCACCGTCGCCCAGGCCGACTACGAGATGGCCGACCTGGCCTACGAGATGAACCGCGTGTCGGCCGAACTGGCGCGCGCGGCGTGCGATGCCTTCACCACGCCGGACAAGCCGCGGTTCGTGGCTGGCGCGTTCGGTCCAACGCCCAAGACCGCCAGCATTTCGCCCGACGTCAACGACCCCGGCGCGCGCAACGTCAACTTCGATACGCTGCGTGACGCCTATTACGAACAGGGCAAGGGCCTGCTCGACGGCGGCGCGGATGTATTCCTGGTGGAAACCATCTTCGACACGCTCAATGCCAAGGCCGCGCTGTTCGCCATCGACCAGTTGTTCGAGGACACAGGCGAGCGCCTGCCGGTAATGATTTCCGGTACCGTCACCGACGCCTCCGGCCGCATCCTGTCTGGCCAGACCGTGGAAGCCTTCTGGAACAGCCTGCGCCATGCGCGACCCATCACCTTCGGCCTCAACTGCGCCCTGGGTGCAGCGCTGATGCGCCCCTACATCGCGGAACTGTCCAAGATCTGCGACGTGGCGGTCTCGTGCTATCCAAACGCCGGCCTGCCGAATCCGATGAGCGACACAGGCTTCGACGAAACGCCGGAGACGACTTCTTCGCTGGTCGACGAATTCGCCTCTGCCGGACTCGTCAACCTGGTAGGCGGCTGCTGCGGCACCACCCCCGAACACATCGCGGCCATCGCGGCACGCGTCGCCAACCGCAAGCCGCGCGCCTGGCCCAGCCAATACCGCGACGCCGCCTGATGGCGCGAGCGCCCGCGCCAGCCTGGCGCGGCCCGACAGAATCATAGAGCCCCACACCATGACCACCGCCCAGCACCCGTCCGAGCCGATCCGCCTGATGCGCCTGTCAGGCCTCGAGCCCTTCAACGTCGGTCCCGACACGTTGTTCGTAAACGTTGGTGAACGGACCAACGTCACCGGCTCCAAGGCCTTCGCCCGCATGATCCTGAACGGCCAGTTCGACGAAGCGCTCGCCGTGGCACGGCAGCAGGTCGAAAACGGCGCGCAGGTCATCGATGTAAACATGGACGAAGCCATGCTTGACTCGAAGGCGGCCATGGTGCGCTTCCTCAACCTCATCGCCTCCGAGCCAGATATCGCACGCGTGCCGATCATGATCGACTCGTCCAAATGGGAGGTGATCGAAGCCGGTTTGAAGTGCGTGCAGGGCAAGGCCATCGTCAACTCGATCTCGCTCAAGGAAGGCGAGGAGCCGTTCCGCCATTACGCCACGCTGCTGCGCCGTTATGGCGCCGCCACGGTAGTGATGGCCTTCGACGAGAAAGGCCAGGCTGACACCTTCGAGCGCAAGACCGAAATCTGCAAACGCAGCTACGACATCCTTGTGAACGAAGTCGGCTTCCCGCCGGAAGACATCATCTTCGACCCGAACATCTTCGCCATCGCCACGGGCATCGAGGAGCACAACAACTACGCGGTCGATTTCATCAATGCCACGCGCTGGATTCGCGAGCACCTGCCGCATGCGCACGTGAGCGGGGGCGTCTCGAACGTCAGTTTCTCGTTCCGTGGCAACGATGCGGTACGCGAGGCGATCCACACCGTGTTCCTGTACCACGCGATCCAGGCCGGCATGGACATGGGTATCGTCAATGCCGGCATGGTCGGCGTGTATGACGATCTCGATGCCGAACTGCGCGAACGCGTCGAGGACGTGGTGCTCAACCGCCGCCCCGACAGCACTGACCGCCTGCTCGAGATCGCCGACCGCTACAAGGCCGGCGCGGCAAAGAAAGAAGAGAACCTCGAGTGGCGCAATGCGCCGGTCGAGAAGCGCCTCGCGCATGCGCTGGTGCATGGCATCACCAACTACATCGTCGACGACACCGAAGAAGCGCGCCAGAAAATCGCCGCCACCGGCGGCCGCCCGATCCACGTCATCGAAGGGCCGCTGATGGATGGCATGAACATCGTCGGCGACCTGTTCGGCCAGGGCAAGATGTTCCTGCCGCAAGTGGTGAAATCCGCGCGCGTGATGAAGCAGGCCGTGGCCCACCTGGTGCCTTTCATCGAGGAAGAGAAGCGCCTGCTCGCCGAAGCCGGTGGCGACGTCAAGCCGCGCGGCAAGATCGTCATGGCGACGGTCAAGGGCGACGTGCACGATATCGGCAAGAACATCGTGACCGTAGTGCTCCAGTGCAACAACTTCGAAGTCATCAACATGGGCGTGATGGTTCCGTGCAACGAGATCCTCGCCAAGGCCAAGGAAGAAGGCGCGGACATCGTCGGCCTGTCGGGCCTGATCACGCCATCGCTGGAGGAAATGGCCTATGTCGCCTCCGAAATGCAGCGCGACGCATATTTCCGCGACCAGCAGTTGCCGCTGCTGATCGGCGGCGCCACGACGTCGCGCGTGCACACCGCCGTGAAGATCGCCCCGAACTACGACGGCCCGGTCATCTACGTGCCGGACGCCTCGCGCTCCGTGAGCGTGGCTTCGAGCCTGCTGTCGGACGAAGGTGCCGCGCAGTACATCGACGAGATCCGCACCGAATACGAACGCGTCCGCAAGCAGCACGCCAACCGCAAGGAAACACCGCTGGTGTCGCTGGCCGACGCGCGCGCCAACAAGTACCGCATCGACTGGTCCGCCTACACGCCGCCGCGCCCGAAATTCATCGGCCGCCGCGTGTTCCGCAACTACGACCTGGCCGAACTGGCAAACTACATCGACTGGACGCCGTTCTTCCAGACCTGGGACCTGGCCGGCAAATTCCCGGCCATCCTCAAGGACGAGGTGGTCGGCGAATCCGCGCAGCGCGTGTACGACGATGCCCGCGGCATGCTGGAGCGCCTGATCCAGGGCCGCTGGCTGACGGCCAACGGCGTACTGATGATGCTGCCGGCCAATACCGTCAACGATGACGACATCGAAATCTACACTGACGACTCACGCAGCGAAGTTGCGCTGACCTGGCACAACATCCGCCAGCAGACGGAGCGTCCGGTCGTCGACGGCATACGCCGGCCGAACCGCTGCCTCGCCGACTTCATCGCGCCCAAGGACAGCGGCGTGGCGGACTACATCGGCATGTTCGCCGTCACCGCCGGCATCGGCATCGAAAAGAAGGAAGCCGAGTTCGAGAAGAACCTAGACGACTACAGCTCGATCATGCTCAAGGCGCTGGCCGACCGTCTCGCCGAGGCATTTGCGGAAGCCCTGCACGCACGCGTGCGCAAGGACCTGTGGGGCTACGCACCCGACGAACAGCTCGACAACGAGGCGCTGATCGGCGAACAGTATCGAGGCATCCGTCCGGCACCAGGTTATCCGGCCTGCCCGGAGCATACAGTGAAGCGGCCGATGTTCGAGGTGCTGAACGCGGCCGAGATCGGCATGAGCGTCACCGACTCGCTGGCCATGATGCCCGCATCATCCGTGAGCGGCTTCTATCTCTCGCACCCCGACGCGGTGTACTACACCACCGGCAAGATCGGGCCGGACCAGGTGGATGACATCGTGGCCCGCCGCCACGCGAACCGCGACGACATCCTGCGCGCACTCGCACCGAATCTGTAACGGAATCTCTTTCGCCTGCCGCCGCCGGGGTCTGTCTGGCGTTGCGGCATGGCCGAATGACAGGCCAGCGCGGACACCCTCGTGCACGCGTTCTTTTACACTCCATTACAAGCCATTACATCCCTCAACGCCACCCTTTCATAGACTCAACCTCACATCGAAACCATCGGTGTCAGGTCCTCGCCTCCCGCGAGGGTCTCTCTCTTGAAAGGAGCTTGTATGAAGAAGATTCTGCTGTCGATTTCCGCGCTGGCCTTTGTGACCGCATCTTCCCTGGCTGCAGCTCAAGGCGTCGGTGCCGCCCTCAAGGCCGACGGCCAAATCGCCGCGCCGATCCCGGCTGCCGCGCCGACCGTGGGCAGCGCTGCCGAAGGTGTCGGCAAAACCGTGAGCGGCACCACCAGTACACTCTCGCAGCAAGCCAGCGAAACCGCGCGCGCCGCGAATGGCGTGGCACACTCGACGCTGGGCAAGACCGCCTCCGCAGCACACAATGCAGCCCCGGCAGCCGATGCACAACTGAGCGCAGGCGCAACCGCCGAAACCAAGGGCGGTGCCAAGGCCGACCTGAACGCCGACGCGCATCAAGGCGCGCATGCCGACACGAAAGGCACGACCAAGGATGCCAGCAAGACCGGCAAGAAGCTGCACAAGAAAGGCGCGACCGAGACCAGCAAGCTCAGTGGTTCCGCCAAGGCAGGCACCGAAGCCGGCGTGACGCAGTAAGCGAACCCGCCCCCTCCCTCCGAGCGCCGGTACGTCCGGCGCTTTTCATTTTTGGCGGATGACTGCGCAGATCGGTTGGCGAACGCTACAATGTATCCGCAGCAGTCACTCCATATAGTAGAGCTCGCCTATGTGTACCAAGGCGGCCGATGCAGTCAGGAAGGAGCAGCATGATTCGTGTTTTGATTGCCGACGATCACGAGATCGTCCGCGCGGGACTCAGGCAATTTCTGTCCGATGAACCCGATATCGAAGTCGCCGGCGAAGCAGGCAGCGGAGATGAGGTGATGGAGAGCCTCCAGGAGCCTGGTGCGTTCGATGTGGTGGTGCTCGACATCTCGATGCCGGATCGCAACGGTATCGACACGCTCAAGCTGATCCGGCAGCGCCATCCCGATCTCCCGGTGCTGATCCTTTCGACGTTCCCCGAGGATCAGTACGCCATCAACCTGATTCGCGCCGGCGCCAGCGGCTACCTGACGAAAGAGAGCGCGCCGGATGAACTGGTCAAGGCGATCCGCACGGTCTCGCAGGGACGCCGCTACGTGAGCCCGGCGGTGGCAGACCTGCTGATCGGCGGCCTTGAAAAGCCGACCAATCAACCTCTGCACCAGAATCTCTCAAAACGGGAATTCCAGATTTTCTGCAAGCTCTCGCGTGGCCAGTCAGTTTCCGTCATCGCCGACGAACTATTCCTGAGTGTCAAGACAGTCAGCACCTATCGCACCCGTATCCTTGAAAAGATGGGCATGAAATCGAACGCCGATCTGACGTATTACGCAATCAAGAACGGGCTGGTGGAGTAGCCTCGGCGCGCCCCACACCAAAGTCTGGCATCCGAACGCAAAGCAAGGCTCCATGCGGGCTGTAGGACAAAAACCGATACCGCTACAGTTTCCCGCGCGCTAAGCTTTGACCATGCTGGAACAAGCTGTGACAAACTCCCCGCGCGGCGTACGCGTGCTGCTGATCGAAGATTCTCCAGTGTTGCGAGACATGCTGATGGAGTATCTCGAGGCGCTGTCGTTCGTCGAACAGATCGAGTGGGCTGACACCGAGCAGCTCGCTCTGCGCAAGTTCGCGCAGACGCACCCGGAGATTGTCATCGTCGACCTCCAGCTGCGTCAGGGAAATGGTGTCAACGTTCTGAAGATGCTGCAGAACCAGAGCGCCCCTGGCATCCGCATCGTCTACACCAACCATGCGCATGTGGCGACGTACCGCAAGCAGTGCGTCGATGCCGGAGCGAACTATTTCTTCGACAAATCGCTCGAAATGGAACAGATCTTTCGCGTCATCGAGGAGTATGCGCAAAGCACCACGCAACCGCATTAACCGGTGGCTGACGGATGGGTCTGCAGAGCAGGCTTATGGTTTTCCCGATGCTGCAAGCGCGGCATCACAACAACAGCAAGGAGAAATCTGATGAAGAAACTGATCGCTGTATTCGCGCTGGCTGGTATTTTCCTCGGTGGCTGCAACACAATCGCTGGAGCAGGGAAAGACATCGAACGTGGCGGTGAAAAGCTGCAGGGCACCGCACAGGAAACGAAGCAGAAGATGTAATACGCACCCAGGCAGGCGATCGTCATCGCCTGTCACATGCATGGCGCAGGGGACCCTTCGGGGTCCCTTGTTGTATCAGCCTTCCTGCCGGTGTTCCCCGTTGCGTCGTCGTTGCGACCACAGCGGTCCCGCAGGCCGTTTCACGCCGGGTTATCGCGCGAGGAGTTGCCGCCCAGCGGCAGCCCTGCCTCGGCACCGTCGGGTACAACTGGCTGCACGCATGACGCCCGCGGCAGTTCGACCACGACCACGACACCCTGCGCCGGCCGGGAATCGGCCTGCAGCCAGCCACCCAGGGCGATTGCCCGCTGTTCCATGCCGAGCAGGCCGTGGTGGCCGGCCTGGCGGTCGGCCTCGCGGTCAGGCATGAATCCCTTGCCGTTGTCGCGCACCGTCAGCCGGATCACCTCGTCCGTGCAGCGAAGTTCGATCTCCACGCGCGTCGCGCCGGCATACTTCGACGCGTTGGTCATGGACTCCTGCACGATCCGGTAGAGCGCAATAGCGGCGTCGGTCGTCAGCGGCGGCATGTCTTCCGGCAGCTTGACCGCGGTTTCCCAGCCATTGCGCGCTCCGACTTCTTCCACCAGTTGCTGCACGGCCTCGCATATGCCGAAGTTCAGCAACACCGTCGGCCGCAGGTCTTCGATCAGCCTCCGCTTGATCTGGATGCCTTGGTCGACATGCGATACAACCCGTTTGAGTTTGTCGAGCACCTCCTCGGGCGCGGGGTCCAGCTTGGCGATCTTGCCGCGCACCCAGTGCAGGTCGAGTTTGGTGGCAGTCAGCAAGGCCCCAAGTTCATCATGCAGCTCCCGCGACAGGCGCGTCTTTTCTTCTTCGGTAACGCGCTGCAGGTGAGCGGCCAGATCCGATAGCTGGCTGGTGCGCTGGCGTACCAGCCGATCGAGCAACTGGCTTTCCTGCGAAAGCCGCTCATGCTCTTCTTCGGCCTGGGCGAGCCGACGCGCGTATTGCATGCCAAGCACCACCAGCAACACGATGTTCAGCGCCGTGATAAGCGCGATGCCCCAGCGCGCCAGCATCAGATCGCGATCGGCAAAGGCCAGGCTGCGCGACACCTTCACGGCCTCATGCCCATAGAGTTCGGCCAGTCCGCGCCGAATGCCGTCGAGTGACTGCTTGCCAAAATCAGTCCGTACCAGATCGAGCGCCACCTGCAGATCGCGCTTACCGTAGATCAACGTCAACTCCATCTCGGTCAGCTTGCGGTCAATCAGGCCGGCGATGGCATTGAACTGCGTCAGTTCGGCCGGACTGGTACGGTAGTGGTTGCCAACATCCGCCACCAGTGTGCGGATCTTGGGAATGGCGAGATTGTAGGGTTCGAGATACTCCTCGTTGCCGGTCAGGAGGTAGCCGCGCTGCCCGGCCTCGGCATTCACGAGTTCCGCCAGTAGCGCATTGATCGCCGTTTGTGCCTGTTGTGACTGGATGACCTGCCGATACCCTTCGGTCAGCCGGCTGTTCCCGGTTTCGGAGGCGATCAGTACGCCAAGGGTCAGCAGAATACCGCCGACCAGCAGCAATGTGGTCCGTAAGGAACTGCGCATAGAAAAACTGGAGATATTGTCCGGCAACGCCGGACCGGCTTTGCATGGAAACATAGAAAGCGGAGGGGGTCAACGTCCGCGCGGCCCCGGCCGCTGTAGGAAAACGCTGACAAGCGAATCGGAACGCCAAGTGTGGAGGCAAATAGGCCTGCGCTCTACGATAGACCCATACCTGCATAAGCGGGGTCGACCATCGGAGGGAATCATCATGCTGAAGTGGGCAATCGTATTTGCCATCATTTCCGTGATCGCCGGCGTGCTGGGGTTCACCGGAATCGCTGCCGGCGCCGCAGGCATCGCGAAGATCCTGTTCTTCATCTTCCTGATCCTGTTCGTGCTGTTCCTGGTCCTCGGCGCCACGGTGTTCAAGGCTGTCAAGGATTAGCGCGCCATCTGTTCTCGCTCCCGCTGCGGCGGGCGCGAGAACAGCCCAGCGCATCGCCGCCGGGAAGTCTTCCTGGCAGGCCAAAGCGCCCAAAACCATAACAAAGCCACATCTACCGGAGCCTGCCCCATGCTGAGATATGCCGTCATCTTCTTTGTTATCGCCATCATTGCCGCTGTGCTGGGCTTTGGCGGGATTGCTGCCGGTGCAGCCGAGATCGCGAAGATCCTGTTCTTCATCTTCATCGTGATCGCGGTGATCGCGTTCTTCATGGGACTCATGAAGCGATAACGCATTCGCCCCACCGCATTCGCCCCGTCGGCCAAAGCCGGCGGCCTCGAGGCTTCTCGCCGCAGACCACCCGGAATGCCACGGGATCGCCTTCACTTTATTTTCGGGAAGACATCATGACACTACTCAAGAACACGCGTGTACGCGAAGAGATGGATCAGGTTTCCCAGACCGCCCAGGATGCCGTACGCCATGCGCGCGGTGCCGCGCGCAACAGTACCTCGGCCATCCGCGAAGCCGCGCAGCCAGTCCGCGAGGACATCCAGCAACTGCTGCGCGATGTCGAGCATGCCGCCGGCACGCTGAAGCAGGAGACAAGCGCCGAAGCCCGCGCGCTGCGCGATTCGCTGCAGGCCCGCGCACACGACCTGCGCGAAGCTGCCTCCGATAAAGCCAAGCAGGCACGTGCCAAGGCCGCATGGTGTGCCGATGAAACGGCGCGCCAGGTCCGCGCCTCCCCGCTCAAGGCGATTGGTATTGCCGCCGGCGTGGGCGCCCTGCTTGGGCTGATGTTCGCCGGCTCGCGCCGGACGAAAGCGGGGACGCACCATGACGAATAAGACGAGCCCAACCGACACCGGCTTTCTCAGCGACGTGCAAACGCTGCGCGCCCGCGCCCGTAAGCACATCGAGGAAGGTGCCGTGACCGGCAACTATGGCGCCGACCGCGATACCGTGCTGAAGCTGCTCAACGAAGCGCTCGCGACCGAACTGGTCTGCGTGCTGCGTTACCGCCGTCACCATTTCATGGCCAAGGGCATCCATGCCGAGCCGATTGCGGCGGAGTTCAAGATCCACGCGGATGAAGAACAGGCCCATGCCGACCAGATCGCGGCCCGTATTGTGCAACTCGGCGGCGAGCCAGACTTCTCGCCGGACGGCCTGGCGGCGCGCAGCCACTCGGAGTATGTGGAAGGGGATTCGCTGAAGGACATGATCCGCGAAAACCTCGTGGCGGAACGCGTTGCCATCGAAAGCTACCTGGAGATGATCCAGTATCTCGGCGACCGCGACCCGACGACACGGCGGATGCTGGAAGGCATTCTGGCGGTGGAAGAGGAGCACGCCGACGAACTGGCGGACATGCTCTCCAGCGAATAACGGGACATACCGGGCTAGCTGGCCTGGCTTGTCGGGACAACGGACGCCCTTGCGGGCGTCCGTTTTTTCATGAGAGCTCGGAAACCGAGTCAGACACCCCACATCACATTGGTATCGGCACGCAGCGATTCCCGCAGCATGTCCAGGAAGGGGAAGGCACGCTGGCCGAGGTGCAGCGGCTCCTCGACGGGATCATCATCCTCATGCCCATCCGTCGCCTCGGCCGCGGCCGCGCCCTGGCGCTCCCGGTCCTCGCGCACGGCACGTTCGAGCTTGTGGATGGCCGCCGGCATTTCCGCCGGGGTGATGACCCCACGCTCTCCGACATGCTTGCCGACAATACCCAGCAACACCGTCGCCAGGTCGTTCATCATGGTCAGATCCTGCGTTGCACGCGATTTGAAAGTAATCAACATGGCGTATTTCCTCTTCTTGTCAGTACGGTGACCAATGGCGGCGGAGATGCCGCCACGCGGTCCGTCCATGTTAGGCAGCATAGCACCTGATAAAATCCGCAGTCTTGTCATTTCATCACGTTGCGCCGCTCGCGGCGCGTCGGGAATTCCCTCATGCTGCCTGTTCATTACCAGACCATCGCCACCCTGTTCGCCAACGCCGTGGCGAACGTCGCGCCGGACGCGCCAGCCCCTGCAATCACGCTGGAGCGCCCCAAGGCCGCCGCACATGGCGATGTGGCCTGCAATATCGCCCTGCAGCTGGCCAAACCCCTCAAGACCAATCCGCGCGAGCTTGCTCAGCGCATCGCCGACGCCCTGCAGGCCGATCCGGCCGCCAGCGGCCTGATCGGTGGTGTCGAGATTGCCGGCCCGGGTTTCATCAACCTGCGCCTCGCGCCCGCAGCGCGCGCCGCCATCGTGCGTGCCGTGCAGACCGAAGGCGACCGCTTCGGCGCGGCGGCAACGCCACGCGACACGGTGCTGGTGGAATTCGTCTCCGCCAACCCGACTGGCCCCCTGCACGTCGGCCACGGCCGCCAGGCCGCGCTGGGCGATGCACTGTCCACCCTGCTGGCCTGGCAGGGCTGGCGCGTGCACCGCGAGTTCTACTACAACGATGCCGGGGTGCAGATCCAGAACCTGGCGATTTCCGTGCAGGCACGCGCCCGCGGCCTGGCGCCGGGCATGGCCGACTGGCCTGAAGCCGCTTACAACGGCGACTATATCGCCGACATCGCCCAGGATTTCCTCGCCGGCAAGACGGTCAGTGCGTCGGACGGCGCGCCGGTGACGGCTTCCGGCAACGTCGACGATCTCGAATCGATCCGCCGCTTTGCCGTGACCTACCTGCGCAACGAGCAGGACATCGACCTGCGCGCCTTTGGCGTGCGTTTCGACCACTATTACCTCGAATCGTCGCTGTACACCGATGGCAAGGTCGAAGCCGCGGTGCAAAAGCTGATCACCCAGGGCAAGACCTACGAGCAGGACGGCGCGCTGTGGCTGCGCACCACCGACGATGGCGACGACAAGGACCGCGTGATGCGCAAGTCCGACGGCGGCTACACCTATTTCGTGCCGGACGTGGCGTACCACACGACCAAGTGGGAACGCGGTTTCCACAAGGTCATCAATATCCAGGGCAGCGACCACCACGGCACCATCGCACGCGTGCGCGCCGGCCTGCAGGGCCTGGATATCGGCATTCCGGCCGGCTATCCCGACTATGTGCTGCACAAGATGGTCACCGTCATGAAGAACGGCGAGGAGGTGAAGATATCCAAGCGCGCCGGCTCGTACGTCACGGTGCGCGACCTGATCGAATGGAGCAATGGCGGCGACGAGACCATCCAGGCAGCCATGGCGGCCGATCCGCAGCACTGGCCCGCCCACTTTACGCGCGGCCGCGATGCCGTGCGCTTCTTCCTGCTGTCGCGCAAGGCCGATACCGAATTCGTGTTCGATATCGACCTGGCCCTGAAGCAGAACGACGAGAACCCCGTGTACTACGTCCAGTATGCGCACGCCCGCATCTGCTCGGTGTTCGAGCAGTGGGGCGGCGACGCCGCCAGCCTGGGCAGCGCCGACCTCGACGCGGTGACCGGCGCCGATGCCAGCCCGCAGGCGCTCGCCCTGATCCAGCGCCTGGCCGATTTTCCGTCGATGCTGGCCGATGCCGCCAACGAACTCGCGCCGCACGCCGTCGCGTTCTACCTGCGCGACCTGGCGGGCGACTTCCACGCCTTCTACAATGCCGACCGCGTCCTGGTGGACGACGAGGGCGTGCGCCACGCCCGGCTGGCCTTGCTGGCCGCAACCCGGCAAGTGTTGCGTAATGGCCTGGCGGTGATCGGCGTTTCCGCGCCGCTGCGCATGTAAGCGCGTAGCGCCCGCGTCCACGGCCGGACAGCCGCTCTATAATCGAGTGACACGAACATGAGGGATTTCATGCACGCAACACGCACACGACCGATCCACCAGAACCGGCCAGGCCGGCGCGCCCTGCAGCGCGGCGGCACTTTCCTCGGGCTGGTGCTCGGCCTGATCGTCGGCCTGGCCATCGCCGTCATCGTCGCCCTGTATATCACCCGCGCGCCGTCGCCCTTCCGCTCCGCCGCCCCGGCCAAATCCACGCCGGGCAATGTGGCGACCCCGCTGCCCCAGCCGCAGGCCCAGCAGGAACAGGAGCCGGTCGATCCCAACCAGCCGCTGTGGAGCCGCGTGCCCGCCACGCCGAGCACCCGCACGCCGGACGCCACGCATCCCGCCGAAGGCACACGTCCGGTGCCGCCTGTGGCCGGCACGGCGCCGGCCTCACAGCCGCCCGCCAAGCCGGCGGAAAAACCGGCCGACAAGCCGGTCGCCGAAAAACCGGCGGAAAAACCGGTGTTCGACCCGATCGCCGAGATCGCCCGGGAAGACAACGCCAAGATCGGCTATCTGCTGCAGATCGGCGCTTACCGCTCGAAGGACGATGCCGCCCGCCAGAAAGCCAACCTGGCCATGCAGGGCTATGAATCGACCATTACCGAGCGCGAGGTCAATGGCGTCATGCTGTACCGCGTCCGCGTGGGTCCGTACAAGAAGCTCGAAGACATGAACAAGGCGCGCGACCGCCTGCAAAGTTCCGGTTTCGAGGCCTCGGTCATCCGCTTTACAAAATGATGCACTTTGCCTGATGCCCGCCCGGGCGGCATGGAACCCTTGTCATGCTGCCCGGGTCTGATTCGTGACCGTCATCTCTCTGCTCACCCCGCCATGAAAAAATTCCTCGCCGCCCTGCTCGCCACCCTCGCCGCCTCGGCCCTGCTCCTGCCACACAGCGCCAGCGCCCAGGGCGCCGCACCGGTCGAAGGCAAGCAATACAAGCTGCTGGCCAAGCCGCAGCCGACGCCCCCGGGCAAGATCGAAGTGATCGAATTCTTCTGGTACGGTTGCGTGCACTGCAATGCCTTTGCGCCGACGATGAAGGCCTGGGCCGCGCGCCAGAAAGCCGACGTGGTAGTCAAGCGCGTCCCGGTCGCCTTTGGCCCGGAGTACATGCCGCACAACAAGATCTACTACACGCTCGACGTCATGAAGAAACTCGACGTCATGCATGAGAAGGTGTTCCACGCCATCTTCGTGGATCGCAAGGAAATGCTCGACCCGAATGAAATCGCCGATGTCATGGCCAAGAACGGCCTGGATCGCAAGCAGTTCCTCGATACCTTCAACTCCTTCCCGGTCGTCACCAGCGCCCAGCGCGCGCCGGGGCTGGTCGATGCCTACGGCATCCAGGGCACGCCGTCGGTGGTGATCCAGGGCAAGTACCTGACGTCGCCATCGATCGCCGGCGGCGCGGCCCAGGCGACGCAGACCATGGACTGGCTGATCGACCAGATCCGCAAGGGCAAGAAGTAAGCACGAACCATCGGGGCTGCGCCGGCACATTGGCCGGGCAGCGCCCTACCGGCGGCGGGGTCGGTCGGACCTGAAACGGACCTGAAACGGACCTGAAGCAAGGCCCGAAGCGGGACCCAAGACGCTCCCCCGACCGTCCATCGGGTCTCCCGGCCCGACATACCAATCGCATGCCGCGGCCCGGCGCGCATCGTGCATTTTTGATATGGCAGGACGGCATGCAGGCACTCAAGGTTTTCATCACGGGCGCATCGAGCGGCATCGGCCAGGCGCTGGCGCAGGAGTATGCGCGCCAGGGTGCGGTGCTCGGCCTCGTCGCCCGGCGTGAAGAGGCCCTGCGTGGCCTTGCCGCCAGCCTGCCAAACCCGCGTGCCGCCCATCTCTATCCCGCCGATGTCTGTGATGCCGACGCCATGCAGGCGGCGGCGCAGCGCTTCATCGCCGAAGTCGGCGTTCCCGATATCGTCATTGCCAATGCCGGCATCTCGGTCGGTACCCTGGCCAGCGAGCGGGAAGATATCCACGCGTTCCGGCAGGTGATGGAGACCAACTGGTACGGTGTGCTGACCACCTTCAATCCGTTCATCGCCCCGATGTCCGACGCCGCGCACGGGCCCGTTCGACCGACACTGGTGGGCATCGCCAGTGTGGCCGGCGTGCGCGGGCTGCCCGGTGCCGGCGCCTACAGCGCTTCCAAATCAGCCGTAATCAAGTTGCTCGAAAGCCTGCGGCTCGAGCTGCACGGCAAGGGCATCCGCGTGGTGACCATTGCACCGGGCTACATCCGCACGCCCATGACGGAGCACAACCCGTATCCGATGCCCTTCCTCATGGATGCCGACCGTTTCGCGCGGCGTGCGGCCAGGGTGATCGCACGCGGGCAGCGCTTCCGCGTCATTCCATGGCAGATGGGTGTGGTCGCCGCCCTGCTGCATTGCATGCCGCGCTGGCTGTATGACCGCCTGTTCCGCAATGCGCCGCGCAAACCCCGAGCCTCCGGCACCCCCGACACACCGGGTTCACCGGATTCCCCGGCATGAAGCACACCCTGCGCGATGCCAGCGGCGTCGATCATGTGCCGGCGGGTGGCACGGTGCGGATCGTCTCGCTGGTGCCATCCCTCACCGAATTGCTGTTTGCCCTCGGCCTGGGCCCGCAGATCGTCGGCCGTACCGGCTTCTGCACGGCGCCCGCCGAAGCGGTGCGCGACCTGCCCAAGGTCGGCGGCACCAAGGATGTGAACCTCGACCGGCTGCGCGCGCTCGCGCCCACGCACGTGGTCGTCAACATCGACGAGAACACGCGCGAGACAGTCGAGGCCATGCGTGCCTTTGTCCCGCACATCGTCGTCACCCACCCGTGCGCCCCGGAGGACAACTTCGCGCTGTATGCGCTGCTGGGCAGCATCTTCGGTCGGCAGTCCCAAGCGGCGGCGCTGGGTGATGCATTGCGTGCCGCTCTCGATGAAGTGGCACGTACCGCCTGGCCGGTGCGCCAGGTGATCTACTGCATCTGGCAGGACCCCTGGATGACGGTGTCGCGCGACACCTATATCTCGCGCATGCTGGCACTCGTCAACTGGCAGACCTGGCCTGCCAGCGACGCGGATCTGGCGGCCTGCGGCGGCGGCAATTGTGTGCGCCCGCCCGCGCCGGGCACACGTTATCCGGCGTTCCGCTGGCAGGGCGATGTCGTCCAGGCAACCGATTTGATCCTGCTGTCGACCGAGCCCTACCGCTTCACGGAGCAGCACTGCGATGCGCTGGAACGCCAGACCGGCACGCCGGTCGCGCTGATCGACGGCGCGATGGTGTCGTGGTACGGCAGCCGGGCGATCGAGGGGGTACGCGCGCTGGCCGCCTTCGCGCGCGCATGGTCATGAGCTGCGTCACATGGCGAAAGAATGTCGAAGGATGTCGGGCAGGACCAGCACACCGCCCGAGAGCAGCAGATTTCAGGTGCGCACCGGCAACCGGTGGTTGGGCCGGTTCACCAGCAGGATGCCTAGCAGGGTCACGGCGCCGCCGGCCAGCATGCTCCAGTGCACCGTCTCCCGCAGGAACAGCACGCCCGACAGCACGCCGAACACCGGCACGAGATTGCTGAACACCGCGGTGCGCGTCGCGCCGATCCTGAGGACACCCTGGTAGTACGAGACGAAGGCGAAGGCCGTGCCAAGCATGCCGAGATACGCCATGGCAGCGACATGCGCCGGTGTGATCCGCGCCAGATCGAGCACGCCCGGCTCGAACCAGGCACCGACGGCCAGCATCGCGGTACCCCACAGCGCGGCGTAGGTGGTGGCGACCAGCGGTGTGAGCGTCCGCAGCACCCCGCGTCCGATCAGGGTATAGGCGGTCCACGCCGCCGCGCCGCCCATCATCAGCCATTCGCCGCGCCCCAGCGCTTCATGGCGAAACGTCGCCAGGTCGCCGTGTGACAGCACCAGCGCCGCGCCGCAGAAGGCAATCACCATGCCGGCCCAGCGGAACCAGGCCAGGCGTTCGCCCAGGAGCACGACCGCCGCCAGCACCGTCATGCCCGGATTGAGGGCGATGATCAGTGCGGTCCGGCTGGCCGGCAGTGTTTCCAGGGCACCAAAGAAACACACATTGAAGAGGAACACGCCGGTCAGTCCCAGCGCAGCGGTCTCCAGCCACTGGCGCGGCGACAGGCGCGGCAATCCGCCTTCGCGCCACCACACCAGGCACAGCAGGCAAACGGTGGCGATCAGGTAGCGCCCGGTCGCGGCCGCAAGGTGCGGCACGCTTTGCGCGAGCACGCGGCCCGCCACGAACGTGCCGCCGGCGGCCATGGTCATGGCGATAAGGCGCAGGTAGAGTCCGGCCAGGGGAGTTCCCGAGGGCACGACCGCCCCGGCCTGCTCCCTGGAGGCGCTACGCGCCGTCATCAGGCGGCCGGGGCGAAACGGTAGACGCCATCGGCGTCGTAGGTCCGCACCAGCTCGCCCGCCAGCCAGAGCATATGGAGGTGCGCCAGCGCCTCGCCCATGGCAAAGGTCAGCTGATGGATATCGAACTCGCGCCGGAAGATCACCTGCACGATATCGCGTGCGGTCTGCGGCGCCTTGCGGCAAGCCTCGCGCGTTTCCTCCAGGCGCTCCGCATGATGGTCGCGCAACTGCTGGATGCGCGTATGCAGACCGCGGAATGGCTTGCCATGCGCCGGCAGCACGAGCGTATTTTCCGGCAGCGGCAGATACGCCTCGAGCGAATCGAGATACAGCTGCAGCGGATTGCCTTCAGGCTCGACGTCGAACACGCTCACGTTGGTGGAAATGCGCGGCAGCACCATGTCACCGGAAATCAGCACACCCGATTCGGCGCAGTACAGCGCCATATGCTCGGGGGCATGGCCAAATCCGGCGATGGTCCGCCAGGTGCGGCCGCCCATGCGGATCGCGTCGCCATCGCGCATACGGCGGTAGCGGACCGGCAGCGACGGCACCAGCGAGGAAAAATAGGTCTTGCGTGCGCGGATCTGTTCGATGGTATCGGGATCGGTGAGGCCGTGCCGGGCAAAATGCGCTGCAGCCGCATCGCCGCCCGCATTGGACGGGCCCGTACCCTGCAGCATGTTGTGTGCGAACGAGAAATCGCCGAGACTCATCCACACGCGCGCCGACCAGCGTGCCTTGTCGCCACCACTGGAAATCCAGTCGGCCAGGCCCACATGGTCCGGATGCATGTGCGTGACAATGACACGCAGCACGGGCAGGCCATCGAGTTCCCGCTCGAAGATCCGTTCCCAGTGCGCGCGGATTTCGTCACTGCTGACGCCGCAATCGATCACCGTCCAGCCCTGCACACCCTCCACTTCATCGCGCACCAGCCACAGGTTGATGTGATTCAGCACGAACGGTAGCGGCATGCGGATCCAGAAGATGCCGGGGGCGACTTCGTGCTTCTC
The DNA here is from genome assembly GCA_000272025.2 of Imbroritus primus. GTDB lineage: Bacteria > Pseudomonadota > Gammaproteobacteria > Burkholderiales > Burkholderiaceae > Imbroritus > Imbroritus primus. Next base: position 259,743 of record AKCV02000025.1, on the reverse strand, counting down.
GGCCGGCTCCGGCAGATGTTCGCCGAAGGGGTAGTCGAGCTGGTGTTCAAGTGCATTCATGTGGGGGTCTCCGCGCCCGGCGCATAGTGGCGCGGGAGCAATATGCAGGCACCTGCGCGGTGCCAACGCCGGGCGCACCACGCCGGTGGTCTGATGGGTCCTTGAATCATGCAATGGTAAGCGAAAATGCGGCAGCGCATCGCACGACCGTGCTAATTTCAGCAAGTTTGCGCAACTCACTGCGATTACCCTCTCATCTGCAATCATGTCCGCACAAACGTTCCTTGTGAAAATTGTGCGGAAGCAGCGCAAACTGGCGGGATCGACACCCCGACGCGTTCCTTCGCCTGCCAAACCCAACTACAATCGAACACCTGCAGCCTGATTGCCGCCCCCATGTCGCACTTCCCCAAGCTACTCTCCTCGCAGATTGCCTACGACGTTGCGCGCACCATGCTGGACGGTTTCGACCGGCATTACCGGATCTTCCGGGAGGTCAGCCACAGCGCCAAGACCATGTTCGAAGCCGGTGACTGGCATGGCCTGCAGCGCTTGCAGCGCGACCGTATCGCCTACTACGACGAGCGCGTCAAGGAAACCACGATCCTGCTCGAGGATGAATACGACGCCGAGAACATCGACGACGAGATCTGGCAGCAGATCAAGCTGCACTACATCGGCCTGCTGACCAATCATCACCAGCCGGAGCTGGCCGAGACCTTCTTCAATTCGGTCACGACGCGCATCCTGCACCGCTCGTACTTCAACAACGATTTCATCTTCGTGCGGCCCGCGATCTCCACGGAGTACATCGACACGCACGAACGCGGCACGCGCCCCACCTACCGCGTGTACTACCCCGGCGCACTGGCCGGCATGGCGGCGACCTTCGAGCGCATCATCCACAACTTCCAGCTGGAACGGCCGTTCGAAAACCTGCAACGCGATATCGACTACGTCTTGCGCGCCTTCATGGAACGTTTCGGCGATTTCAAGGTACGCCCGAATTTCCAGATCCACGTGCTGTCGTCGCTGTTCTTCCGCAACAAGAGCGCGTACATCATCGGCCGCGTGCTGAACGGCGATGTCACCATCCCGCTGGCAATCCCGATCCTGTTCGGCCCCAGCGGCAGGCTGACGCTGGACACCGTGCTGCTCCACAAGGAGCAGTTGATGATCCTGTTCAGCTTCACGCATTCGTACTTCATGGTCGACATGGAAAACCCGTCGGCCTTCGTCACCTTCCTGCGCGACATCATGCCGCGCAAGCCCCGCGCCGAAATCTATACCTCGCTGGGCCTGCAGAAGCACGGCAAGAACCTGTTCTACCGCGATTTCCTGCACCACCTGCAATACTCGTCCGACCGCTTCATCTCGGCGCCTGGCATCAAGGGCCTGGTGATGCTGGTGTTCACGCTGCCGTCGTTCCCGTATGTCTTCAAGGTCATCAAGGATTTTTTCCCGGCGCCCAAGGAAACCACGCGCGCACTGATCCAGTCGAAATACCTGCTGGTCAAGCAGCACGACCGCGTCGGCCGCATGGCGGATACGCTGGAATACTCGAACGTCGCCTTCCCGCTCTCGCGCTTCGACCCGGCGCTGGTGCGCGAGCTCGAGCAGCATGCGCCGTCGATGGTCGAGTACCAGCGCAGCCAGAGTGGCGAGGACGAGATCGTCGTGCGCCACCTGTACATCGAACGCCGCATGACGCCGCTCAATATCTGGCTGCAGGAAGGCACGGACGAGCAGGTGGACCAGGGCATCATCGAATATGGCAACGCCATCAAGGAGCTGATCGCCGCGAACATCTTCCCCGGCGACATGCTCTACAAGAACTTTGGCGTCACACGTCACGGACGCGTGGTGTTCTATGACTACGACGAGATCGAGTACCTCACGGACATCAACGTCCGCAAGGTGCCCGAACCGCGCAACGAGGAGGAGGAAATGTCCAGCGAGCCGTGGTACAGCGTCGGCCCGCACGACATTTTCCCGGAGACGTACCGCACCTTCCTGCTGGGCGACCCGCGCGTCCGCCAGGCTTTCCTGAAGCACCACGCCGACATCTTCGAGCCGGAGATGTGGCAGGCCTTCAAGACACGGCTGCAAGCCGGACAGGTGCATGATTTCTACGCATATGACGCGAGCGAGCGCTTCATCAACCGCTACGGCGTCGCCACACAGGAGCAGTCGAAATGACCGATGACATCAAGGTACTTTTCCAGAACAACCGCGACTGGGTCGACCAGGTCAATGCGGAAGACCCTGAGTTTTTCAACAGCCTGGCCAACCAGCAATCGCCCGAATACATGTGGATCGGCTGCTCCGATTCGCGCGTACCCGCCAACCAGATTCTTGGCCTGGCGCCGGGCGAGGTATTCGTCCACCGCAACATCGCCAATGTGGTGGTGTATAGCGATCTCAACTGCCTCTCGGTCGTGCAGTTCGCCGTCGACGTACTCAAAGTCAAGCACATCACCATCGTCGGCCACTACGGCTGCGGCGGCGTGCGCGCGGCACTCCTCAAGCTGCGCGTCGGCCTGGCAGACAACTGGATCCGCCATGTGCAGGACGTCGCCTCCAAGCACGAGCGCTACCTCGGTTCGATCCTGCGCGAGGAAGAAGCACACGACAAGCTGTGCGAGTTGAACGTCATCGAGCAGGTCAAGCACCTGTGCGAGACCACAGTCATCCAGGACGCCTGGGACCGTGGCCAATCGATCACGATCCACGGATGGGTGTATGGTGTATCCGATGGCTTGATACGCGAACTCGGCATGGCCGTCGCCAGCAACGAACAGTTGCATGAACAGCTGGAACGCGCCTACCAGCAATACAGCGTCGACGCTTACGGCCGGCGCTGAATGCAGCTCCGCAGGGCGGGGCGCGAAGGCTTGCGTGCCGGGAAGGAGAACGTCATGCACGATCCGATCGTCATTGTGTCCGCCACACGCACCCCGATGGGGGCATTCCAGGGTGAACTGTCCAGCCTGACCGCCCCCCAGCTCGGAGCCGTGGCAATTCGCGCGGCGCTCGAACGGGCCGGCGTGCAGGCCGAGCAGGTCGACGAAGTGGTCATGGGCTGCGTGCTGCCCGCTGGCCAAGGGCAGGCGCCAGCCCGACAGGCGGCGCTCGCGGCCGGACTGACAGAAGCGACTGCCTGCACGACCGTCAACAAGATGTGTGGCAGCGGCATGCGCGCCGCCATGCAGGTGTATGACGCGCTCGTGGCCGACGCCTTCCGGATCGGCATCGCCGGCGGCATGGAAAGCATGAGCAACGCGCCGTACCTGCTGCCCAAGGCGCGCGGCGGCTACCGCATTGGCCACGGCATGGTATTCGATCACATGATGCTCGATGGCCTCGAGGATGCCTACGACCGGATGCCGGACGGCAGCCGCCGTGCCATGGGCACCTACGGCGAGGCGTGCGCCGCGCACTACGGCTTTACCCGCACGGCGCAGGACGACTTCGCGCTGGCCTCGGTACAACGCGCCCAGCAGGCCGCACACAGCGGCGCCTTCGATTGGGAGATTGCCCCAGTCACCGTCACGACACGCCATGGCGAGACCCGCGTCGACAGCGACGAAAGCCCGCGCCGCATCCAGCCCGACCGGATCCGCACGCTCAAGCCGGCCTTTGCGCCAGACGGTACCGTGACGGCCGCCTCGTCTTCTTCGATTAGCGATGGTGCTGCCGCACTGACCATGATGCGCGCCTCCACAGCGCAGCAGCTCGGCCTCGCGCCGCTGGCGACGATGGTCGGCCACGCTACGCATGCACAAGCCCCAGCCTGGTTCACCACCGCGCCGGTGCACGCCATCCGCAAGCTGTGTATGCGTCTCGGCTGGGACATCGACAGCGTCGACCTGTTCGAAATCAACGAGGCCTTTGCCGTCGTGCCCATGGCCGCCATGCACGACCTCGGCATTGCGCATGCGCGCCTGAACATCCACGGCGGGGCGTGCGCGCTCGGTCACCCGATCGGCGCATCAGGAGCGCGTATCATGACTACGTTGCTGGGCGCGCTGCGCGCCAGCGGCGGCCGGCGCGGCATTGCCAGCCTGTGCATCGGCGGCGGCGAAGCCACGGCAGTCGGCATCGAACGGCTGTAGGCAATAGCTGGCCGAAAGCCAGCCGGTTCATGCGGATGTCAATCGCAGCTGCCAGCATCGCGGGTAGCCACGGTAAGATGAGCGGGAGCGGCGCGTGACATCGCATCGCCAGACCGGACAGGGCGGCAGCAGGATGCCTGCGTTCTGCCGGGGGGTTTTCAAGAACAGCATCCAGGGGGAAATGGCATGCCTGTGGCTTTGATTCTCGGCGCGTCGCGCGGCATCGGACTGGAGTTCGCGCGGCAGTATCGCGCCGATGGCTGGCGCGTGGTGGCCACCACGCGCAGCGACGACGGCCAGCGCGCGCTCGAGGCGCTCGGCGCGGAAGTCCACCGGCTCGACCTGACCGACCCGACCGCTGTCGCTGCGCTGGGCTGGAAGATCGACGGCGAAGCGTTCGATGCCGCCATCTACTGCGCGGGTGTGATGGGCATGCGCACCCATGGCATCCAGCCGGTGCACCAGGACAATTTCGATACGGTGATGCGCACCAACGTGCTGGGCCCGATGATGGCCCTGCCGATCATCCTCCCCGCTGTGGAAGCCGCCACGCAGGCGCGCGGCGGCAAGGGCGGTGCGCTGGCCGTGCTGTCGAGCCGCATGGCGAGCCTCGGCGAAATGGAGAGCAATAGCAACTGGCTGTATCGTGCCAGCAAGGCTGCGCTCAATGTGGTCATCAAGGCCACCGCGCTCGAGGCACAGCAGGCCACGGTGGTCGCCCTGCATCCGGGCTGGGTGCGCACCGACATGGGCGGCCCGCTGGCGGAAATCTCGCCCAAGCGCAGCGTCACCGAAATGCGCATCGTGCTCGCCGAGATCAGCCGCGCCCACAACGGCGCCTTCCTGAACCACGACGGCAACGCCATTCCCTGGTGAACCCCCGCTCATGAGGATGCCGCGACGTCCACGCGCCCATGCCTCGACCTGGACCGCAGGCGCAGCTTGGGACGATCACTGCAGCATCAGACCAATATGCCGGGTATTGCCGGGCATTCACTGCTCGCCCTGCCTTCGTAGACAACGTATTTCCACCTATATGCGGGCAGCCGGCGTTGCCTGCGGTCTGGCACCCCTTCCCGCGGGTTGACGTGCCACAATCGCGAGCATTGCAATCAAGGATTGCCGTTCCGACTGCAAGGAGCTGACTGATATGAAAAAAGGCTTGCGCTTCAGTGAAGCGTGGTTCCAGCGTGGCCTCTGGCTGATCGCCATTGTCTTCGCCAACTTTCTGATCGGCCTGGGCAGCCTGGTGGTCAGCGACCTGCCACGCGTCGACAATACGCCCCGCCTCGAGGATTTCGTCGACCAGGCGAGCGCCGGGCCGCTGCGCCAGCGCATCGATGCCGCGGATGTCACGCTCAAGCAAAACAACGATGAAACCGCGCGTGCGCAGTTGCTGCTCGATGCCGCGCGCAACGACACGCGTCAGGCCCGCGCAGCCTTCCAGAACTGGATCGCGTCGCGCACGGCCACAACCGAAGCCGCGCAGAATCCGGAAATCGCCCGGCGCACGCAGGAGCTCGATGCGCTGGTCGCGCGCGAGCGCACCGCCGAACGCACGGTCGAAGGGCTGCGGCAGCGCGCACTGGCCGTGCGCACCGAGCAACAACAGGCGCGCGACCAGTTGAACACTCTAGAAGAGAGCGGCCGCAAGGAACTGGAACGCGCAATGCGCGCCAGCGAGCTGCGCGTATTCGGTCTGCGGCTGGCGCTGACTCTGCCGCTGCTGGCGATCGCCGGCTGGCTGTTCGTCAAGCACCGCAAGAGCCGCTACTGGCCGTTCGTGTGGGGCTTTATCTTCTTCGCCGGCTTTGCGTTCTTCGTCGAACTGGTCCCGTACCTGCCGAGCTACGGCGGCTATGTGCGCTACCTCGTCGGCATTGTGCTGACTGGCGTGATCGGCCACTACGCCATCCGCGCGCTGCAACGCTACCTCGAACGCCAGCGCGAGGCCGAGCGCCAGCCCGACAGCGCACGCCGGCAGATGCTCGACTACGACGTGGCGCAAAGCCGCCTCGCCAAGAAAATCTGTCCCGGCTGCGAGCGGCCCATTGCCACCGACGACCCGCAACGCAACTTTTGCATGCACTGCGGGATCTGCCTGTTCAACAAGTGCACCCAGTGCGATGCCCGCAAGAATGCCTTCGCGCATTACTGCCATGCCTGCGGCACCGGCACGACAGAGCGCGCGGCCCCGGCAGAAGCAGGAGCGGCATGAGCAAGGGCGCCCGTCACAAGCCCGCACCCGGGAGCGATGCCTGCCCTTGTGGCGGGCCCACGCTCGCCGCCTGCTGCGGCCCCTACCTCGCCGGCACGGAGGTGCCAGCCCGCGCAGACCTGCTGATGCGCTCGCGCTACACCGCATACGTGCTCGGTGACACAGCCTATCTGCGCGCCACCTGGGATCCGGCCACTTGCCCGGCCTCGCTTGATGATGGCACGCCGACGCAATGGCTGGGCCTGAAGGTCGTGGCCTACACGCCGCGCGACGAAGCCCATGCCGAAGTGGAGTTCGTGGCACGCTACAAGATCAACGGGCGCGCCTACCGGCTGCACGAACGCAGCCGTTTCATCCGCACGGATGGCCGCTGGCGTTACGTGGATGGCGACATGCTGGCGTGAAGGCGCGGCAAAAGACGCGGAAATCCAGGTGCCGGGCGAGACGCATGGCCCCCCCGCAGCCGGCCAGCACAAGCGCCCTCGCCAGCACAACGCCTTCTTCTTCACGCAATTCATGGCGAATTTCCGCCAAACCACACTCAACTTCCATTTTTGACGTGCATTGCCGCATTCCGGCGCCTTCCCTAAGATAGACCGGTCCCGACCGATATCGCCAGCATCCGCTGGTCGAGGAGTGCGCTGTGTCCCGTGTTGCCCCCGCTGCCCTTGCCACCCCCATGCCCGATCCGGCTGTTGCACCCGGCAGGGAGCAGGCCGGCCATGCTGCGGACAACGCTACGTGGCAGGCCCGCTCGCGCACGGCGGTATGGCATCCGTGCACGCAGACGATCCGCCTCGAGGCCGCGCCGCCCCTGCCGGTGGCCCATGGCAAGGGCGTCTGGCTGCATGACTACGCTGGCCGGCGCTATCTCGACGCCACCAGTTCGTGGTGGGTCAATCTGTTCGGGCATGCGCATCCGGCACTCAATGCCGCGCTCAAGGACCAGCTCGACCACATGGCCCATGTCATGCTCGCGGGGTGCACGCACGGGCCGGCGGTGGAACTGTCGGAACGCCTGTCGGCCCTGACGGGCGGCGTGCTGGGTCATTGCTTCTACGCCTCGGATGGCGCTTCGGCGGTCGAGATCGCCCTGAAGATGAGTTTCCATTTCTGGCGCAATGCCGGCCAGCCGGAAAAACGCGAGTTCGTCTGCGTGCAGCATGGCTACCATGGCGAGACGCTCGGAGCGCTGGGCGTCACCGACGTGGCGATCTTCCGCGATGCCTATGCGCCACTGATCACGCCGGCGCATATCGTGCCCTCGCCCGACATGCGCGAGGCCGCCGTCGGTGAAAGCGCGGCCGATGTCGCGCACCGCGCCGCCGATGCGCTCGAAGCGCTGCTAGCGGCACGTGCCGGGCAGATCGCCGCCGTGGTGATCGAACCGCTCGTCCAATGCGCCACCGGCATGGCCATGCACGACCCTGTCTATCTGGAACGCGTACGCGCGCTGTGCGACCGTTACGCGGTACACATGGTGGCCGATGAGATTGCCGTCGGCTGCGGCCGCACCGGTACTTTTTTCGCGTGCCAGCAGGCCGGTACCGCGGCACAACCGGTGTGGCCGGATTTCCTGTGCCTGTCAAAAGGCATCAGCGGTGGTTATCTGCCGCTCGCGCTGGTGATGACGCGAGACGCCATCTATGCGCGTTTCCAGGACGAGGACGTGAACCGCAGCTTCCTGCATTCACACTCGTACACTGGAAATCCCATGGCTTGCCGCGCCGCGCTTGCCACGCTCGACCTGTTCGACAGCGAAGACGTACTGGTACGCAACCGCGCCCGCGGCGCGCGGCTCGCCGCCGCACTGCAGTCTGAACTCGCGGGTGCGCTGGCCGATGGCGTAATCGCCCATCTGCGCCGGCAGGGCATGATCTTTGCCTTCGATGTCGCTCCGGAATGGATCGGCGAACGCTTCAGCGAACGCTTCCATCTCGCCGCACGCGCGCATGGCGTGCTGATGCGCCCCATCGGGCGTACCGTGTACCTGATGCCACCATATGTGATCAGCGATGACGAGATCGACTGGCTGGCCGAACAGACCGCGACGATCCTGCGGGCTACGCTGAACGGAACCATGGCATGAACCTGCTCGTCCATCTCGACCAACAGCTCGCCCTGCTCGATGCGCTGGCCCTGCGCCGCCGCCGCCATGTCGCCACGACTGCCTGCACCCCGCACCAGACCCTTGCGGCGCCGGGCGCGGAGACGGTCAGCACGCCGCTTGCCTTTTGCAGCAACGACTACCTGGGACTGGCCGCGCACCCGGCGCTCGCGGCAGCACTGGCCGAAGGCGCGGCACGCTATGGCGCCGGCAGCGGCGGCTCGCACCTGATCGGCGGTCACTGCGCCGCGCATGCCGCGCTCGAACAGCGGCTGGCGCAGTGGTACGCGCCCTATATCCCGGAAGTCGCCACGCTGTTCTTCAGCACTGGCTACATGGCCAACCTCGGCATACTGACCGCACTCGGTTCGAGCGATGCCGTGTTGTTTACCGACAAGCTCAACCATGCCTCGCTGATCGACGGCGCGCGTCTCGCCGACGCGCAGGTCGAGCGGTACCCGCACGGCAACATGGACAATCTGGCGATGCGGCTGGCGCGCAGCACGGTCGCGCTCAAGTTCATCGTGACAGACAGCGTGTTCAGCATGGATGGCGATATCGCGCCCATGCAAGAGCTGCTGGCCCTTGCGCAACAGCACGATGCCTGGCTCGTGGTGGACGATGCGCATGGCTTCGGCGTGCTCGGCCGGCACGGGCGCGGCATTGCCGAGTATGCCGACCTGCATTCCGAACGGCTGATCTATATCGGCACCTTCGGCAAGGGCGCGGGGCTCTCGGGCGCCTTCGTCGCAGCCCATCGCACCATCGTCGAATGGCTGCTGCAGCGCGCACGCACGTATATCTTCACCACCGCGACACCGCCAGCCGTCGCGCACGCGCTGCTCGCCAGCCTTGATCTGCTGGAGGGCGCAGAGGGTGATGCGCGGCGCGCCGCGCTGCAGAGGCATGTCGCCTGGTTACAAGAGAGGTTGCCCGCCGCGCTTGCCAGCCTACCGGGCTGCCCGCTGCGACTCGGCGCCTCGCAGACCGCGATACAGCCCGTGATCGTCGGCGACAACGCCGCCACACTGGCGCTGTCCGCCCGGCTCGACGCCGCCGGCCTGCGCGTGCCAGCGATCCGCCCGCCCACCGTGCCGGCCGGCACGGCGCGGCTGCGCGTGTCACTGTCGGCGGCGCACACCCGGGCCGATCTCGAACGGCTCGTCGCCGCGCTCGTCGAGCATGCGCCGCAGGTTTCAGCGGCAACACTCCCGGCCTGACCCCATACCCACAGAGAAACCCACATCATGATCGCTTTCCCCCGCGGATGGTTCATTACCGGCACCGATACCGGCGTCGGCAAGACGCTGTCGAGCAGCGCGCTGCTGGAAGCGCTGGGCCAGGCCGGTGTCCGCGCGATCGGCATGAAGCCGGTGGCATCCGGTGCAGAACCCGATGCGCACGGCATGCTGGTCAACGACGATGTCGCCCGCCTGCAGGCGGCCAGCTCCATCGACGCGCCGGCCAGTGCAATCTGCCCCTACCTGTTCCGCCTCGCCATTGCCCCGCATCTCGCGGCCATGGCGGAGGGGCGCGAGATTGCCCTCGAACCGATCCTCGCCACATACGCCGCGTTGCGACAGCGCGCCGATATCGTGGTGGTCGAAGGCGTCGGCGGTTTCCGCGTGCCGCTCGGCCCCGATTTCGACACGGCAGATCTGGCGCAGGCACTCGATCTGCCGGTGATCCTTGTTGTCGGCATGCGGCTTGGCTGCCTGAACCACGCGCTGCTGACCATCGAAGCCATCCAGGCGCGCGGGCTGACCCTGGCCGGCTGGATCGCCAGCAGCATCGACCCCGACATGCTTGCCGCCGCCGCCAACCTGGACACCCTGCATCGCTACATCGACGCACCGCTGCTCGGCCATGTGCCCTACCTGCCGGAGCCGGATGCGAACCGGCAGCGTGTGGCCGCAGCACGCCATCTCGACCTGGGACGCCTGCTGGGCAACCCGCACCATCCACCCGGAACGGCTTATGTGACGGAACACAACTCCGTCGCCGCCAGCCCCGACTGAATACTGAACCGATACTGACCGAGAGCACTCACCATGGAACACACCATCACTTTTCATGAGCGCGCCACGCCTGTGACGCGCCCCGGCGATTCGAGCCAGGCATGGAGCGTCGACGCCGTCGCCCAGCTCTTCGAACTGCCGTTCAACGATCTGCTGTTCCGCGCGCAGCAGGTGCACCGCCAGCACTTCGACGCCAATGCGGTGCAACTCTCCACGCTGCTGTCGATCAAGACCGGCGGCTGCGAGGAGGATTGCGGCTATTGCTCGCAGAGCGCGCACCACGACTCGGGCGTGAAGGCCGAGAAACTGATGGCGCTCGACGAGGTGCTCGAAGCGGCGCGCGCTGCCAAGGCCAACGGCGCGACACGCTTCTGCATGGGCGCAGCGTGGCGCAGCCCGAAGGAACGCCACATGGAACCGATCACGGCCATGGTGCGCGAGGTCAAGGCCCTGGGGCTCGAGACCTGCATGACGCTCGGCATGCTGCAGCCCGAACAGGCTCAGCAGTTGAAGGAAGCCGGCCTCGACTACTACAACCACAACCTCGATACCTCGCCCGATTTCTACGGCAAGATCATCACCACACGCACCTACCAGGATCGTCTCGACACGCTAGGCCATGTGCGCAGCGCCGGTATCCATGTGTGCTCGGGCGGCATTATCGGCATGGGCGAATCGCGCGTGCAGCGCGCCGGACTGATTGCCGAACTGGCCAACCTCGATCCGGCGCCCGAATCGGTGCCAATCAACAACCTGGTGGCAATCGAAGGCACGCCGCTCGCCGACGTGCAGGCGCTCGACCCGTTCGAGTTCGTGCGCACCATCGCCGTGGCCCGCATCACCATGCCGGCTTCCATGGTGCGCTTGTCGGCAGGACGCGAACAGATGGACGAAGCCCTGCAGGCGCTGGCCTTCATGGCGGGGGCGAATTCGATCTTCTACGGCGACCGCCTGCTGACCACATCCAATCCCCAGGCGGAGAAGGACCGTGCCCTGCTGGCGCGCCTCGGCATCCGCACCGATGTGCAGGAGGCCCTGGCGCCGGATGCTGCCGCAGCGGAACCGGCTGGCTGCCACCATCACGCCTGAACGCCCGGCGCAACGCCAGCGCCGGGAACCACGCCGCACACGCGCTCCACTGCGCGGACGGCCCGGCTGATCTGCGTTAAAGTCAAGGCTTTACCGCATACGCTGGCGGGCATGGACCTGCCAGCGTGACCGATCTGCTGGAGTCCGCATGAAGTTGCAGTTGTATGTTCCCGATGGCCGCTACGATCCGTGGCTGGCCGCCTTCCGTACCGCGCTGCCGGAGGCCGCGCTGAGCACCTGGTCCGACACGGCGCAGGAGGAAGCGGACTACGCCGTGGTATGGAAACCGCCGATCGACATGCTGCGCGGCCGTCGCGACCTGAAGGCCATCTTCAACATGGGCGCAGGCGTCGACGGCATCCTGCGCTGGCACGCGGAGGCGCCGGGCGCATTGCCGGCAAACGTGCCGATCATCCGCCTCGACGATGCCGGCATGTCCATCCAGATGGTCGAGTATGTCACGCACGCCGTGCTGCGCCACTTCCGCCGCTTCGATGCCTACGACATGCAACAGCGCGAAGGCCGCTGGAAATTTGCGCGGCCCTATGTGCGCGAAGATTTTCATATCGGCGTGATGGGCCTGGGCGTCCTCGGCACGCGCATCGCATCGGCCCTCGTCCCGTTTGGTTTTCCGGTACGCGGCTGGAGCCGCACGCCCAAGCAGATCGACGGCGTCACCTGCCATGCCGGCACGGCGCAGCAGGATGCCTTTCTCGATGGCCTGCAGGTGCTCGTCAACATCCTGCCGCTGACGCCGGAGACCGACGGCATTCTCAATGCCGGCCTGATGCGCAAGCTGCGTCCCGGCGCGCATCTCATCAATATCGGCCGCGGCGATCATCTGGTCGAAGAGGATTTGCTGGAAATGCTGCGCACCGAACAGCTCTCCGGCGCGACGCTCGATGTATTCCGCACCGAGCCCTTGCCCGCCGGGCATCCGTTCTGGCAGGAACCGCGCATCACCATCACGCCGCATATTTCCGCAATGACGCTGCGCGACGACACGGTCGTGCAGATTGCGCGCAAGATCCGCGCGCTCGAAGCAGGCGAGCCGGTTGCCGGCGTGGTCGATCTCGCACGGGGATACTGACATGGGCTATCCATCCGCCGTCAAGGTGATCGAAGTCGGCCCGCGCGACGGCCTGCAGAATGAAGCGCAACCGGTGCCGACCGAGGTCAAGATCGCACTGGTCGACCGCCTCTCGGCAGCCGGCTTTGCCAATATCGAAGCCACTTCCTTCGTCTCGCCGAAGTGGGTACCGCAGATGGCGGACGGCACAGATGTCATGGCCGGCATCGCGCGCCGCCCTGGTACGCTCTACTCCGCACTCACGCCGAACATGAAAGGCTTCGAGGCCGCACTCGCGGCGGGCGTGGACGAGATCGTGATCTTCGGCGCCGCCAGCGAGGCGTTCTCCCAACGCAATATCAACTGCTCGATCGCCGAGTCGATCGACCGCTTCGCGCCCGTGGCAGAAGCCGCCCAGCAGGCCGGCCTGCGGGTGCGCGGGAGCATCTCGTGCGCGCTCGGATGCCCGTACCAGGGCGCGGTGCCGGTCGCTTCAGTGGTCGACGTGGTACAGCGCCTGCAGACGCTCGGCTGCGACGAGATCGACATCGCCGATACGATCGGCGTGGGCACTGCCGAGCAGGTGCGCGCCGTATTCGATGCAGCAGCCCGCGTATTTCCAATGGAACGGTTGTCGGGCCACTTCCACGATACCTATGGACAAGCACTCGCGAACATTCTCGCCAGCCTCGACGTGGGGGTGACGATCTTCCATGCGTCCGTCGCCGGTCTTGGCGGCTGTCCGTATGCCAAGGGGGCGCCCGGCAATGTCGCCACGGAAGACGTGCTGTATCTGCTGCATGGCCTGGGGATCGCCACCGGTATCGACCTCGATGCCGTCGCGCGCACAGGCGACTGGATCTCACAGCAACTCGGCCGCGCCAATGGATCGCGCGCCGGCCGCGCGCTGCTGGCCCGCCAGTCGGCCGGAGCCGCCAACGCATGACCAGCGCAGCCTACCTGCGCGCCGCGCGGCGGATCAGGCGGCTGGCGCCACCGATTCTCGCCGGCAACGATGGAGCCGGGGGAAGCACTCCGTCGCCCTGCAACAGCGTCTGCCGCATGGACCGCGTGCCGGGCAGCAGCGATGACTGGTGCCTCGGTTGCCTGCGTACGCTCGACGAAATCGCCAGTTGGTCGACACTCGAGCCAGCACGCCAGCGGGCGATCTGGCTGGCATTGCTGGCACGCGCCGAGCAGCTCGTGCAAGAAGGTTAATGTGAGGCTGCACGCGATGCATCACACGCGACATTGCGCAACACGCAGTGCGGGCGGGATGCCACGTCATGCCCCGCGTCGTGGAGCATGGTGCACGGCTTCACCCGATAATTGGCACGCCGTACGATGAAGCCAGACATTGCACCCGATCCAGTTGCAGCCGGCTCACCGGACACGGAGCGTTCGCTCGTGACCGTACCGGTCAGCGGACCGGCCTACAGTACGTACTTCAAATGCCTTGCGAGTGGCGTCGTCTGGCTGCTGGCCTGGTATGGCTGGCACGCGGCCGCCCTGATGTCTGGTATGCATGTGCCACTCGCCCGCGAGCATCCAGGCATGTTGCTGCTGACGGGCGGTGCGGCGTGCCTGCTATTGCTAAGCTGGTGGCATTTCCTGACTTCGACCACCACCGTCGATGCACATGGCATCCGCCAGACCGGGATCATCGACCGGTCCGTGGACTGGGAAGCATTGCGTCATGCGCGGCTGATCGGCCTGCCGTTCCTGGAGCGCCTGTTTCCACCCCGGCTGGTCCTGCAGACGCGGCAGGGGCATTTCGTGACCTTCCATGGGGGGACGCTGGCACTGCTCGAGGCGTTCGCCCATATCGCCGCGGCGGGTCACACAGGCCGCACACACCATACCGGCCGCGCCACCGACGCCAGATGACGGGAACCTTGCCATGACCATTGCCCTGCCGCCCAGCCTGCGCGTCTTCGAACGTGGCTGGCTGTCCGCCAACGGTCTGCTGTGCCGCGATCCTGAAAGCGATGCAGACCGCGACGCAGACAATGCCAGACCCACCCCGGCAACACGCTATCGCTATACGCTGATCGATACCGGTTACGTCAGCCACGCCGCGCAGACCGTCGCATTACTGCGCCATGCACTGGCCGGCGCGCCGCTCGCACGCATCGTCAATACACATCTGCACTCAGACCATTGTGGTGGCAACGCGGCCCTGCATGCCGAATGGGGGTGCCGCATCACGATTCCCGCCATGGAGGCCGCTGCCGTCGCTGCATGGGACGAGGACCAGCTGAGCTTTCGCGCCACCGGGCAGGAATGTGCCCGCTTTGTACACGACGACGTGATCGCCCCTGGCGATACGCTGCAGCTTGGCGGTTATGCATGGCAGGTGCTTGCCGCGCCGGGGCATGATCCACATGCGTTGCTGCTGTTCGCCCCAGAGCCGCGTATCCTGGTGTCCGGCGATGCCTTGTGGCAAAACGGTTTTGGCGTACTGTTTCCCGAGCTGGACGGCGGTGGGGGGTTTGCGGAGCAACGCGTCGTGCTGGATCTCATCGCTGGTCTCGACGCCGCCGTGGTCATCCCCGGCCACGGCCCGGTCTTCGACGACGTCGGCGCCGCAGTGGAACGCGCGCGCAGCCGTCTCGCGTACCTGGAGGCCGAACCACGCCGTAATGCCGTACAGGCGTTGCGCGTGCTGATCAAGTTCCGCCTGCTGCAACGCCAGCACATGCCCGACTCCGAGTTGCTGGCGTGGATGGACGATGCCAGTTACCTGCACCGCATCCGTGCACGCTTCTTCGACGATGCGCCAATGACCGCATTAATGGCCGAGGGCATCGCCGGACTGGTGAAAGCCGGCGCGGCACGTCATGTGGATGGCGTACTGTACGACCACGGTTGAACGAGAAGCGATCCTGGGCGCCACAACCCTGCGGTTCTACCGCGTTTGCGTACCTGATCCCGTTTTCTTGCCAGCCCTTCGTCAGGGCGCTTTCGCCCATGTGATTGATGGCGGCAAGGTGAGCGGCGCCGGACAGCATGAAAATTGGAGTGATTCCTCCAGACAATCGCCCACGAATCCCGTGCGCAGTGTTGCATTCATACCAATAAAAAAAACCGCCCCGAGGGGCGGTCTTCATCTTGATGCACCACTGCCTGGCGGACATCGCCGAACGATATCCGAGGGCAGACGGCATGCCCGGCAGTCAGTCGGCGTAGACGCCAGCCTTCTTGATCACGGGCGACCACTTGGCAATTTCCGAGGCCAGGTGGGCGCGCAGTGATTCCGGCTTGGCCTTGGCAGGCGGCACGGCTTCCGCACCAAGCTCGGCCATCTGTGCCTTGAACTTCGGATCCTGCACCGCCTTCTGGAGCGCTGCGGACAGCTTGTCGATCACAGCCTTGGGCGTGCCCTTGGGCGCGTACATGGCGTGCCAGATCTTCACTTCCAGGCCCGGCAGGCCTTGTTCGGCGGCGGTCGGCACGTCCTTGAAGGCTTCCACGCGACGCGGCTGCATGGCGGCATAAGGCTTGAGTGCATTCGCCCGCAACTGGCCGGCGATGTTGGTGGTCTGATCGCACATCAGGTTCACCTGTCCGCCCAGCAGGTCGGTCAGGGCTGGCGCGGTGCCTTTGTACGGCACGGTCACGAGTTCGGTCTCGATCTTGCTCATGAACATCAGGCCGCACAGGTGCGAGGCGGAGCCCACCCCGGCGTTGGCCAGCGATAGCTTGGCGGCATTGGCCTTGATGTACGGGAGCAGTTCCTTGAGGGTGTTCGGCGGCAGCGACTTGTTGCCGACCAGCAACATCGGCACGTCGGCGATCTCGCCGATCATCTCGAAATCCTTCAGCGGATCAAAGCCAAGGTTGCGGTACAGTGTGGGCGCGGTGGACATGCCGATGTGGTGGATCAGCACCGTGTAGCCGTCGTTCTTGGCCTGTGCCACGCGCTTGGCGCCAATGGTACCGCCGGCGCCGCCGGTGTTCTCGATAATGATCTGGCCACCGAGAGCCTTGCTCATCGCCAGGGCGAGTTCGCGTGCCACCTTGTCGGTCGGGCCGCCGGCCGCGAACGGAACCACCGCCGAGATCGGGCGCGAGCCGGGATATTCCTGGGCGGTGGCACCAAATGCCGAAAGCATCAGGGCCACTGCGGCGAGTTTCGACAGCACTTTCATCCTAGCTCTCCTTGCGTTCATTTGATTCTCTAATCGTCTGCCGCACCGCGCCTCCCCTCGAACGGGGGGCGCCGTCTGCGCAGCAAGCTAGCGGGGATGCTATCAACCGGCTGGCGCGGATGGCATCGGGATTTACCCCTTTTCGTGCCCCGCACCTGCACTCTGTTCGCGAATCCAGCGGACTCTACGGCGCTCTTGCGAAGAAGGTCATCATCTCGGCCAGGACCGCCTCCGGGAGTTCCTCGGGCAGATAGTGCCCGCACGGCAATGCGGTACCGCTGACGGTTGCGGCCACCTCGCGCCACAGCGCCAGCGGTTCGAAGCACTGGCCTACGACACCGTGCTGACCCCACAGCACGCGTACCGGGCAGGCGATCATCCGCGCTGCCGCACGGTCGGCGCGGTCATGCTGCAGATCGACCGTGGCCGCGGCGCGGTAGTCTTCGCACATGGCATGCACCGCATCGGGTTGGCGCATGGTCGCGGCATAGGCTGCCATGGCGTCGGGATGGAACGGCGCCAGCCCGGCATGCCGCAACCCCATGAGCTTGTTGATGTAAAAATCGGGCGCGGCATTGATGAGCGTTTCCGGGAACGGCGCCGGCTGGATCAGGAAGAACCAGTGCCAGTAGGCGCTGGCGAATGCCATGTCGGTGCGTTCGTACATGGCCAGCGTCGGGGCGATATCGAGCAGCATCAGTCGGCGCACGCATTGCGGATGATCGAGTGCCAGGCGATGCGCGACGCGTGCACCGCGATCGTGCCCGCAAACATCGAAGCGCGGGTAGCCCAGCGCTGCCATGACATCGACCTGATCCTGCGCCATGGTGCGCTTGCTGTAAAGCAGGTGCGCCGGATCGCCGGCCGGCTTGGACGAAGCGCCATAACCACGCAGATCGGTGGCGATCACCGTGAAGTGGGCTGCCAGGGCAGGGGCAACCGCATGCCACACTACATGACTCTGGGGATGCCCATGCAACAGCAGCAAAGGCGGACCCGATCCCCCCTGCACGCCGGCAATCTCGACACCATTCACGGCTTGTCTGAATGGCGTAAAGCCCGGAAAGAATGCCGCATCCGTCATGTTCGCTCCCTGGCACATCCAACGCGCCGCAAGATGATCCCCTGACGTGAGCCGTCGTGACCATCGCGTCATTGCAGCTTCATTACAGCACGAAAGTCACCAGACACGCGACAAGTTCGCAGCGTTCGCGCTATGCTTGAACCATGCCTGCTCCAGCCGAACCCGATCACGCCGCGCTCGCGCCCGCCTATCCACCGCGGCTACTCGCGCGCTCGCGCGGTGCGCGCATCGCGTGGATGGCGCTGGGCTGGCTCGCCCTGCTGGCCGGTGCAATCGGCATCTTCCTGCCGGTCCTGCCAACCACGCCATTCGTCCTGCTCGCTGCGGCCTGTTTTGCCCGCGGCTCGGCGCGCTTCTATTTCTGGCTGTGCTCGCACCGCATCTTCGGCCCGCTGGTGCGCGACTGGCAGACCCATCGCAGCATTCCCCGGCGCGCCAAGTGGCTGGCCATCGGCATGATGTGGACGTCGATGGCAATCTCCACGTGGCTGTTCCGGGAACGCACCAGCGTCGTGCTTGCCCTGCTGGCTACCGGGCTGCTCCTGACGGTGATGCTGGCACGCATCCCGACACGACGCTGAAGCGATCTACCGAAGCGCGCTACATCGTACGCCGATACTGTCCGCCGACCTCGAACAGGGCATGCGTGATCTGCCCGAGCGAACATACCTGTACCGCGTCCATCAGCACTGCAAAGACGTTCGCATCCTCGAGCACCGCTTGCTGCAGGCGCGTTAGCATGGCTGGCGCAGCGCCGGCATGCCGCGCATGGAAAGCCGCAAGGCGCGCCAGCTGCGAGTGTTTTTCCGCCTCCGTTGAACGCGCGAGCTCGGGTGTTGGCGCGGCCTCGGCGCCAGGCGCGAGAAAAGTATTCACGCCGACGATGGGTAGCGTACCGTCATGCTTGCGCTGCTCATACAGCATCGACTCGTCCTGGATTCGGCCCCGCTGGTAGCCGGTTTCCATCGCCCCCAGCACACCGCCGCGTTCGGTGAGGCGATCGAATTCGCGCAACACGGCTTCTTCTACGAGGTCAGTAAGGCTTTCGATCAGGAAGCTGCCTTGATTGGGATTTTCACAGCGCGACGGTCCCCACTCGCGGTTGATGATCAACTGGATGGCAAGTGCGCGCCGCACGGATTCGGCGCTCGGCGTGGTCACGGCTTCATCGTAGGCGTTGGTGTGCAGGGAATTGCAGTTGTCATAGAGCGCGATCAGTGCCTGCAACGTGGTACGGATGTCGTTGAAAGCAATTTCCTGCGCGTGCAGCGAGCGCCCTGAGGTTTGCACGTGGTACTTCAGCTTCTGGCTGCGCGCATTGGCGCCGTAGCGGTCGCGCATGGCAATGGCCCAGATGCGCCGCGCCACGCGGCCAAGCACGCTGTATTCCGGATCCATGCCATTCGAGAAGAAGAATGACAGGTTCGGTGCGAACGCGTCGATGTGCATGCCGCGCGCCAGATAGGCCTCTACATAGGTAAGGCCGTTGGCCAGCGTGAAGGCCAGTTGCGAGATCGGGTTCGCGCCGGCTTCGGCGATGTGATAGCCGGAGATCGACACCGAATAGAAATTGCGCACCTCGTGTTCGATAAAGTACGCCTGGATATCGCCCATCATCTTGAGCGAGAAATCAGTCGAGAAGATGCAGGTGTTCTGACCCTGGTCCTCCTTGAGGATATCGGCCTGCACCGTACCGCGCACGATGCGCAACGTCTCAGCCTCGAGTTGTGCGCGCTCGGCGACGTCAGGTACGCGGCCCTGCTCCGCTGAGAAGCGTTCGACGCGCTGGCGGATCGCGGTTTGCAGGAACATGGCCAGCACCGTCGGCGCAGGCCCGTTGATGGTCATGGACACGGACGTATCCGGATCGCACAAGTCGAAGCCGGCGTACAGCGCCTGCATGTCGTCGAGCGTGGCGATGGAAACGCCGGCGTTGCCAATCTTGCCGTAGATGTCCGGGCGCTCGGCCGGATCCTCGCCATACAGTGTGACGGAATCGAAGGCAGTCGACAGGCGTTTGGCCGGCATGCCCGAAGACAGGAGGTGAAAGCGACGGTTGGTGCGGAAGGCATCGCCCTCGCCCGCGAACATGCGGGTCGGCTCTTCCTTGTCGCGCCGCAAGGGAAACACGCCGGCGGTGTAGGGGAATGCGCCCGGTACGTTCTCGCGCATCAGCCAGCACAGGATATCGCCAGTATCGTGGTAGGCGGGCAACAGCACCTTGCGGATGGGTGTGCCGGACAGCGTGTGCGTCACCAGTGGACTGCTGCGCTCGTGCCCGCGTACCTGCGTGACCAGCTGGTCGGCAGCGTAGCGTGCCTGCAGGTCTGGCCAGGCGGTAAGCAAAGCTTGCGCGTCTTCGTCGAGTTGCGCCGAACGCTTGGCAGCCAATTCTGCTAGCCGCTGCAGCGCGGGATCATCAGGCGCACCGCCCTCGGCCGCCAGCAGCCGCTGCGCCGCATCCAGTTGCTGACACTCGCGGGCCACGGCGCTCTGCCGCGAGACACGCGCATGATAGCGACGCACCGTGTCCGCCACCTCGCTCAGGTAACGGCTGCGCGCTGGCGGCACGATAGCCTGGCCGAGGGCGGTGGTCTTGCCTGCGGGGCGGGCCAGGCGCGCACCGCTGGGTGGCAGACCATGCGGCACCAGCGCCGTGCGGAGCGCATGATAGAGCGCGGTAACGCCACTATCGTTGAAGCGCGAAGCCTGGGTGCCATAGACCGGCATGTCTTCCGGCGCGACATTCCAGCACTCGCGGTTGCGCTGCACCTGCTTGGCCACATCACGCCAGGCGTCGGCGGCGCCGCGCCGATCGAATTTGTTGATGACGACGAAATCGGCGAAGTCGAGCATGTCGATCTTCTCGAGCTGCGAGGCAGCGCCGAACTCCGGCGTCATGACGTACAGGCTGACATCGGCCAGCGGGACAATCGCGGCGTCGCCCTGTCCGATGCCGGAAGTCTCGACCACGATCAAGTCGAAACCGCTGGCCTTGCAGGCGTCGATGGCGTCGGGCAGATGGGCAGGCACCTCGGCCACACTGTCGCGCGTGGCCAGCGAGTGCATGAAGATGCGTGGATGGTGGATCGCATTCATGCGGATGCGGTCGCCAAGCAGTGCGCCGCCAGATTTGCGGCGCGAGGGATCGACGCAGAGGATGGCGATGCGCAGGGTCTCGGCATCGTCGAGCCGAAAACGGCGGATCAGCTCGTCAGTGAGCGATGATTTGCCGGCGCCGCCGGTGCCGGTGATGCCGAGCACCGGCACGCGCCTGGTCATGGCGGCCGCCTGCACTGCGGCGCGTGTTTCAGCCAACACCCTTCCTCCCGCGCACTGCGAGAGATAACGGGCCAAGGCCACATCGCAGCCTGCCAGCACATCGCCCACCTCGACCGGCGCGGGTCTCGCGGCGGCGTAGCAACGCGCGATCATGTCATCGACCATGCCACGCAAACCCAGCGCCTGGCCATCCTGCGCGCTGTAGAGCCGCGTCACGCCAGCCGCATGCAGCAAGGCAATCTCGTCTGGCACGATCACCCCGCCTCCGCCGCCGAACACCTGGATATGCGCCCCGCCCCGCGCGTGCAGCTGCTCGACCATGTAGCGGAAATACTCGACATGCCCACCCTGGTAGCTGGACACGGCGATCGCGTCGGCATCTTCCTGCAACGCGGCCGTGACCACCACCTCAACGGAGCGGTCATGCCCGAGGTGGATCACTTCGCAGCCGGCAGCTTGCAAAACCCTGCGGATGATATTGATGGACGCGTCGTGCCCGTCGAACAATGCAGCTGCGGTGACGAACCGCAGCGGCCCACGCGCGGCGCGATCGCGATTGCTATCGCCATCGGCATAGCCGCCGCGCAGACGCGCATCGGAAAGATCAGTCATGTCACCCCCTGGAGAGCCATGCCGTCATGTAGCCGGGCGCAGCGTGCTGCCGCACCGGCAGCTCACGCGCCGGCCTTGGCAAAACCCGGTCAAGTGCCTTAATCAAGCATACGCCGGCCGATCGCCAGGGGCAAACATGCAGGAGGCGCGCTGGGGGGAAGGACGTCCGCAGGAACGGCGTATCGCCAGTGCAGAGAAAGCGCGACGCGCGCACGCCATGGCACGAACGCGTCGCGGGAGCAAGTCATGCCGGGCTGGCAGGTCGTGGCGGCCGGTGTACGGTCGGCCGTGGCCTCAATAACGCGGCGATCTCAATGCCTGCTGGCAGACGTCGGAGTTGATATAGACATCGCCGATGCGGCGGTTGTCATTGGTCAGGTAACGGTAGCGCAGATCGACACCCATGCGCGCGAGGATCTGTACATCGGCGTTGGTGCAGATATTGCGCTGCAAGGATGGTGCGAAGCGGACTTCGAAGCTGGCGAGGTCGGGGGTGGGTCCGGCGAAATTGCTGAGCTTGATCTGCAGCATGATGCGCTTGGACGGCAGCGGACGGCAGCGCACCAGAATACTTTCCTTGTCGATGACCAAAGGCAACACGCCATTGACCTCGGCGCAGGCGCGCTCCAGCGCGGCATCCACATTACGGCCGGAAAGCAGGGAAGGCACCCCCGCAGCCCCGGTATTCCTGCCGGTGGCGGCACCCAGCACCATGCGGGCCAGCCCACCGAGCCCATCGTCGGCGGCAGGCGCGGCAAGCACCATCGCCGAGTAAAGCGTGGCGCAGGACGCAACGGTGAACGCTATCGATGTGATGAAACTCGATCTCATGGGCTCGATTATCGCACGCGATACGTGACTCACGACAGGTTACCCGGTAATCGCGCCGCCAGAACCCGCTCAATCCAACTGCACGTCCTTCGCACAACGCGGCAGCTGGAGCTGCATGGTAGTCCCGGAAGCGCCGGTTTCGAGCACGGCGACATCACCGCCGTGCCGCTCGGCGACGACTTGCACAAAGGCCAGTCCCAGGCCGACGCCGCTGAGTTTACCCGGCTGGTGGCGGGCCCGTCGGAAGGCATCGAAAATCGTCGGCACTTCCGCCGGGGGGATACCAGGCCCATGATCCACAATCTGGATGGTCACGGTACTTTCGCCGGTCAGCAGGCGGATGCAGACGATGGTTGCACGCGGCGAATACTTGATCGCATTGTTCAGCAGGTTGACGACCGCGCGCGTCATCAGAGAGCGGTCCGCATGGATCAGTACTTCGTCGTCCCGGCTTTGCACCTCGATGTTGACGTCACCCGCCGAGGCCAGCGCCCAGACATCATCCGCGGCGTCGATCAGGAGCGAACGCAGGTCGAACCACTCCAGCTGCAGGTCGATCGACTTGGCGCGCGCCAGCTGCACAAAGCCATCGGCCAGCGCCATGGTTTCCTGCGCGTGCCGCTCGATGCGGTCGAGCAGTTCGGTTTCATTGAGGGCCAGATGCCGCTGTCGGCGTAACTCCACCAGCGCCATGATGGAGGCCTGCGGCGAACGGATATCGTGGGTCAGGAAGCGCACCGCCTCTTCGCGCTCCTCTTCGGCACGCCGGATCGAAGTGATGTCGGTGAGGCTGACGATCCAGCCGAGTACAGACTGGTCGGTCGCACGAAACGGCGTGGCGCGCAGCAGCTGTACCATCCCCTCGCGGTCCATGCGCTCCTGCCGGTCAACGCGCAAGCGCTGCGCCGCCAGATCGAGCGGTTCGCCGTCGCCCAGCACGCCAGCCAGGCGCAGCAGGTTGCCGAGAACGAAGATATTCAACTTGGCACGCACACCAAAGCGCGCGAAGTAGCGCTGGGCCGCATCGTTGTTCATCAGCACGCGCCCATGCAGATCGACCACCATGGTGGCATCCGGCAGGCTGTTCAAGCCATCCGAGACAAACCGGCTCACACTCTGCAACTGCCGGATCGCTGCTGCCAGTTGATAGCCGCGATGGTCGAACAGATCAGCATCCGCCGATGCGGGAAAGAGGCGCAACACCGGCAGCGGTATGGTGCTTTGCGAAAGATTGCGCAGCTGGTGGTCAAGGTAGCGCAGCGCGGCCTCCTGACGCCGCCAGCTCCACAAGGGATAAGCGACCAGCACGCCGAGGACGGCTGAGGCCGGCGGCATCCAGATCCCGACGCGTAACAACAGGAAGGCACTCAGGCCAAGGATGCCGGCGGCAATCGCACACGTCACCATCAGCCCGTGCCGAGGCGTGAGGAAGCGCAAGGCGATCAGCGCACCGGCGACGAACAGCAAGGTCATCGCCACATGTTGCGCCATCGATATCGGAGTGATGTGCATGCCGGCCTTGAGCGCCGCGACGATACTGGCAATCAGCTCGACGCCGGCCATCGGCTTGTGGTCGCGGGTCATCGGTGTGTTGACGGCATCCGCCATGCCAGATGCCATGGCGCCAATGAGGACGATGCGTCCCTCCAGATGCTCCGGCGCAACCCGGCCCTGCAGGACATCGACATAGGAAAATGCCGGGATATGGCCGGGCGGGCCAAAGAACGGAATCAGGTAGCGGCTGCCGCGCGGGACATTCTGCAGCGCCGGCAGCCAGGCCGGATCGACAAGACGCAGGGCGGCCACGGCGATGTGATCCCATCCGCCGTTTTCGATGGCTTGCTGGAGCACAGCCTCGCGCACGACGCCGCCATCGCCAATGACCGCTTCAATATGGCCAAACGAGCGTGCCGCGTCTCGCAGGCGTGCAGACGGGTAGTAGGTAACCGGCGCGCCACTGCCGCCCTCGACCAGCACAGGCAGCACCGTTGCGCCATTGCGCCGCATGGCATCTGCCAGCAGGGTATCGTCATCGGGAAAGGCGGAGCTTTCTTCTGCCAGCACAAGGTCGAACACCACCGCGCGGGCGCCGGCGTCGGTCAGCCGATCCAGCAGCGCCGCATGCAATGCGCGGCGCCATGGCCACTGGCCGAGCGCACGGATACTGGCATCGTCGATACCGATAAGCACGACATCGTAGGGAACGGGTTCGAGCCGGGTCGAGAGGATCTGGTCATACAGCAGCGTGTCGGCCCGCCGCAGGCTGCCGGTGAGCACCAGCACCACCACGCAGGTCAGTACTGCCAACGACAGTGCCAGCCACTCAGCGGTGGTGCGGTGCGTCTGCCCAAGCGCACGCCATAATCCGGTCAGCCGCTTCACTGATTACATGGGTCCGATACGCAGTCTCTGGGGAGGCGTGTATGCCCGCGGTACATCATGACGATCAATATAACGTTGCCGCACCGCATAGTCACCTGCCGGCAACGGTGGCAAGGCTACGCCGTCAGCCGCGCCTGCAAGGAGGCGGGGAGCACCCTCGCTTCCGGATGCCGCACTGATTTCCAGCTGGCCTGCCATGCCGGCACGCGGCCGCCAATGCAACGAGACAGGTGCGGCATCGCGAACGGCGCCAGCCCCTTTTCCTACCGTACTCCACGGGCCAGCGATGCGTTGACCGTCTCGCTCGACCACGGTGCGGATGCGCCACATCGCTCCCTCGCCAGGCAGCGTGAAGCTCGTGACGTCGGGCCCCAGCGGTACCTGCATGTGCGGCGTTCCCGGCGGTGCCGGCGGCCACCATTCCAGCTCATAGCCGGCGCTCCCGGGTACGGCAGCCCAGGCGACCGTGCTCTGGCGCAGCTCACTGCCAGCCACCCGGCCACCGCCAATGGTCAGCGGCGGCGCCGGACGCGCTGCCACCTGGATATGCTCGACCGTGTCGTTTCCTTCGATGCCGGCAGCCGAAATCGCCCGCACCTTGATGTAGTAGTCACCGTCATCGAGATCCGCAAACGTATGCTCGAGCTGCGCCGTGGCGCGGGACTCGAGCACCTGCGTGAAGCCCTTGTCGCGTGCCAGTTGCACGCGGTAAGCCACCGCCTCCGGAATCGCGGCATAACGCAGCACGACGTCGCCAAAACCTGGCTCCACCTCTGCCTGTGCACGTGGCGCGGGCAGCAGGGCTTCGTTGACCACACCACGGTCCGTGGCGCCCAGGCCCTGGCCCTCGCGGATCGTAATCCGATCGCGCGCGCCGCGTGCCAGCACCTCGACCTCGCCCTTGAGCACCTCACCGGTGACACTGTCATCAGTGACGCCGACGCGGAAGCGCGTGCCGCGTACACCCGTCACCGCGCGCGGGGTGCGTATCTCGAAACGACCGACACCTTTGCCGGATGGGTCAACGTTGGGTTCGACCTGGCCGCGCTCCAGCAGGATCACGAAATCCTGCAACCCAGCACGGCGGAATTCCGTGACCTGCTCGATCCGCATACGGGCATTGGGCAAGACCAGTACGGTCGAACCATCGAGCAGCTCCAGCGAGAGATAGCCGTCCGGTCCGGTATGAATCTCCGTGCCCCGCTCGAGCAAGGCGCCAGACACCGGCATATCACGTTTGACGATCTGCACCTCACCCTTCTGGTAGAGGACACGTGCCGCCGTCGGATCCTTCTCGATCAGTCTGAGCGGTACGCGTACGGTCGTCCCGGGCACCAGCCGGCGCGGATCGTCGATCTTGTTCAGGCGCACCAGCTGCGCCCAGTCCTTGGCAGTTGCGTAGCGGGAAGCGATATCGAAGATGGTGTCGCCATCCTGCACCTGATACAGGAAGTCCTGGTGGCGGGAGCCAGCCGGCTGGGCAAGTACCGGACTGCACAGCAGGCTGCCTGCGGCGCACCCCAACCCAAGCAGCGCGCGTAATCGTTTCATCCGCTGACCCTCCAGTCGGGATCGGTGTTGCCTCGCTCCTCTCCGGACGCTTCACCATCGTCGCCGTTTTCCATATCGCCAGTCGTCTGCAGGCGATAGCCGAGTCCATAGACGGTCGAAAGCTTGAAGCCGAGTTCAGGACGCAAACCGAGCTTGATGCGCACGCGCGACAGGTGCGTGTCGACCGTGCGCGATTGCGGCGAGATATCGCGACCCCAGATACGATGAGACAGCTCGCTTTTTGAAACAAGGCGGCCAAGGCTCGACAGCAGCAGCGACGCCAGCTCGAATTCCATTTTCGTGAGTTCGGCAGGCACGCCATTGCGCGTGATGATCTGGCGGGCCGGATCGATCACCAGGGGACCGATCGTAAACGTCTCGGATACAGGCCGCTCCGGATAAACACGCCGCAGCAGGGAGCGAATACGGGCAATCAGCTCGGCCGGGCGGAAAGGCTTCACGAGATAATCATCCGCACCAGCCTGCAATCCGGTGATGACATCTTCCTCAAGGGTACGGCTGGTCACGAAGATCACCGGCACGCCAAATCCCAGATTGGAGCGAATCCATTGCAGGACTTCGAATCCGCTCATTCCCGGCACTTCCCAGTCGAGAATGAACAGGTCGTAAGCTTCTTTGCGCAAGGTGTAGATGAGCTTCGAGCCTTCGTAGAATATGTCGGTCGCAAAGCCTTCTTCCGCAAGAACCTTCTGGATCAGCTGCGCCTGGCTCAGATCGTCTTCCAACGCTACGATTCTCATGTTTCCCCCCTCGATTGGCCGGGACAACGAATTCGGAATATTGGCTGTCAAACTCAGCCCGCCGTCGTGCATCCGCAGATTGAACAGGCATGAGAGAAATGTCTGTTGGCCTGGTCGGGTGATAACTTAATACACGTTTTAAGCGTGTTTTAAGTCTAGTGGCATGGTGATTACCAAGGAATAAGACACTTCTTATAAACTGCAAATTTTTATAAATTTTTGCTTTCCACTTTACTTTCTCAAATCAACACGATGCCCAGTAAGCCAGTATTGGTGCGGGGATTAAACGATGCAAAAATGAGTAATCAATCATTTAACCCCCTCTTATTGGGGGCACCGTTTCACATTGGTTCGCAATCTATTTTTCATTGTCGCAGTAGCATTGGCATATACGTTGAACAACCGCATTGCATGCCAGCCCGTCGGTGCCGCTGGCATGCCTGCCCACAGCGGCGCGCCAATCCGCCGCGCAGTCGTGCGAACTTACTGGAATATGTGTTTCATGGCGATACCAATGACCGGGCCTTCACGCGTTTCTGCCGTGCCAATCACACGGCCGTCGGCGGACGCATCGCCCTCGCAGCCCGATAACGCTTCTGCATCGGCACCCTCGAATGCTGCCCCAGCCCATAGCAAGGCTACGCGCCACCACAACGTGCATGGTGACAAACCGACGGCCGGCGCGCCGCGCGATTCGTTCGCGCCATCTGCAACCGACATGGCCAGCGACCCACAACAGGGTGGGTCCGCGAAACTCCACGCCGCCAAGCAGTTGCTCGATCAGATCGGACTCTCCGGCCTGGCCGCCCGGACCTTTTTCGACAAGCAGGTGGAACGGATACTGGCCGACGACCCCGCAAAGCTCGAATCATGGCTCACGGGGTGGATACTTGCCGCCCGGCAGAATGCATCTGCCGCAAGCGCACCCGTCAACGCGCTTGATCCGTTGACGCCGGGAAGCCCCCTCGCATTGCTGGCACAGCAGCCCTGCAATAGCAATGAGGAGCGCGTGACACTCGCGACCTGGGTCGCCCTCCCAGATGCAGAATTGCGGCACCGTCTCGCCGAGGCTACCGGAAACCCCGCGCGTCCTGCCGCCTGACAGAGACAGGCGCGCCCCGCAACGAAGCCCTCCGCCACGGTCGTCATACCGTGCCCGACCTGGACATTCGGAATGAATACCGCGGCGCCAGAACTGGCCGCCCTCAATGGCGCTGCCCTTCCGGCCCGTGAGGGTATCAACGGGATGCGAAACCCAGTGACCAGCCATCGGTGGCAGTAGCCTGATTGGCATTTCCACAGCAGGCGTTGCTGCATCAGTCGCGGCCCATGCGTCATCGTCGCCCGCGCCTTCACTACGGCTTGAGCAGCGGCCCAGCCATGGCCCCGACTGCGATCCCGACTACAGGGTTCCAACAATACATCTCCAACTACAATCCCACCCGCTGCTCCAGCTGTGTCAACATTTCGCGCCACATCTGACAGGTCCGCGCGAACAGCGCGACGCTCTCATCGAATTCCGGCTCGCTGCATCCAGCTGCCAGCCGCTGCCACAGATGCAGGACATACCCTTCGGCATCAATCGTGCAACTGGCGGGGGACACCCTCATCAATCCCGCAGCGAATGCGCCGACGCGGCATACCATCCGCGCACGCGCCTCCGGCTCCCGCGGCAGGGCGCCAACACGCGCACGCAGTACGATGGTGGCATTAGGGGCTTCCTGCAGGCTCATGCGGATACCGTCACCTGCCAGAACCCGCAAACCGCCGTCTGGCGTACACGCGCTCTCCGGCAAGCCTCGCCGGAGACGATAGCGGTGCAATGCCTGCGCACTGCTGGTAGCCATTGCCGCTTTCATCGCGCTCCCTGCCAAATGATGCTGATCTGGTCGAACAATCCACCCAGCCCGCGAATTTCGTCGCCGACGTACTCCATCAATGTGCCGGCATAGAGCACCAGGATGAAAAACGCCAGGGCGCTCTTGATCGGCATGGCCAGAAAGAACACCTGCAACTGCGGCGCGAAGCGATTGACGAGTGCCAGGCCGACTTCCGCCATGAACATCAGGATCAGCACCGGCGCCGCCAGGACCACCGATAACTGCACGAGCCGATCGAGTTGCCCGAGGAAGAACGTCGCATAATCCATATGCAGGCCGGGCGTCCATGTCATGACGCTCCAGAAACGGAAGCTGTCATAGAGAATGCCCAGCATCAGGTTCATGCCGCCGCTCAGCAGAAAATAGATGATGAACACCTGGTTGAACAGCAGGCCCAGGGGCGAGGTGTCACTGGCGGTCAGCGGATTGAGCGTATCGGAGATACTGGCGCCGCGCTGGTTGTCGATCAGGAAGCCGACCGCCTCCAGTGCCCAGAAGGGAATCGCCACCAGGAAACCCAGCACGAACCCCACCATCACCTCCTTCAGGATCAGCGCCGTGTGTTGCATGCCCGATAACGTACCAGCCATGGCGATCTGCGGCTGTACGAGGGGCAGCGCGACCAGGGACACCGCGAGCACGATCGCGGGCAATACCGCGCCAGGGATCAGTTCACGGTTGAACATCGGAATCAGCAGGAACATGGCCATGATGCGCGGCTGCAGATAGGCCAGTGCCGTGAGCCACTCCTTCACTTCGGCGACGCTCACGGATCCCATGTAATGCCTCAGCGTGCGACGAGCGGCAATGCGTCGAAGATCGACAGCGTGAAGTGGTACATCTCCCCCCCCAGCCAGCGTCCGGTCAGGAAGAGGGTGATGGCGACCGCGATGAGCTTGACACCGAAGGCCAGGGTCTGCTCCTGGATCTGCGTCAGCGCCTGCAGCAGCGAGAACACCGTACCGATAACCGAGGCGACGATGATCGGCGGCAGCGAAAGCCACAGCACCAGGTACAGCGCCTTGGTCAGGTAGGAAACGACTTCGACGGTTTCCATGATCAGACGTAGGACAGTACAAGGCCGCCGATCAGGCGGGTCCACCCGTCCACCGCAACGAACAGGAACAGCTTCAGCGGCAGCGAGATCGTGACAGGCGACACCATCATCATGCCCATGGCCAGCAGCACATTAGAGATGATCAGGTCGATCACGATGAACGGCAGGTACAGCAGAAATCCGATCTGGAAGGCCGCCGTCAGTTCGGACACCACGAACGCCGGCATCAGGATCAGGAAGTCGGACTGCGCGACATTGGCTGAGGCCTCGGCACCCCACATGCGCTTGGCAGTGGTGAGAAAAAAATCACGGTGTTCGGGCTGGCTGAACCGCATCATGAACTTGCGCAGCGGTTCGGCGCTCTCCTGGAGGCCGCTCATCACCGTGCTGGCATTCGCCATTGTGCCGGGCGATGTCAGGCGCTCGAACAACGGCGAGAACACCGGCGCCATGATGTAGGCCGTGAGGATCAGCGCGAGCCCGTAGAGCGCCAGGTTCGACGGCACCTGCTGCACGCCGAGTGCATTACGCAACAGCGACATGACGATGGAGATCTTCAGGAAGGCGGTCGAGGCGACAATCAGCAGCGGGAGCAGCGAAACCGCCCCGACCAGAATAATCAGGGAAAACGGATCACCCATGATGCGCTTCCTCGGTCAGGGCAGTCAGCATGATGCCAAAACGGCCCTCCAGGTCGACCAGCATGCCGCGGGCGATTTCACGCCCATCGAGCATCAGACTGACCCCTTCGAGCAGCGGCCGGCCGAGGTCGATCACCTGTCCGGCCTGCAGCGCGCGGATCTCGCGCACCGACACGGTCAACCGGCCCGCCTCGCAGGCCAGCACCGCCGGCAGCTCACCGATTCCGTCATCGAGATCCTCATCACCCATGGCTGCGGCAGCGGTAAATGGTGCAGCGTCATGTACGGGATGCATCAGACGCCGTTCTGTCCGCCGGGCCTCGTTTGGCCCGTCGTCATCATCGTCCTCACCGCCCCTATTGCCCTCATTGCCTTCGAGCCAGTCCGCGTCAACATTATCATCTGCCTCGCGCGCACCCTCGGGATGACCCGCATCCCGCAACTCGTGCCGGCGAGCTGCATGGCGGACATCGTCGATGTCGCCGAAATCATCCGCATAGTCCGCATAACTGGCGTGCGGCTCGCTGTGCTCGCCCCCGATGCCATCGCCAACTCGCAATGCCTGGCGGCCACGCGCCCCGGCTATCGGCAGGGCATTGCCAAGCTCCAGGTCATCTTCGTCATCATCGAAAAAATCATCGTCCTCTTCCGGACGCTGGTCGGGGGGCGTCATCATGATGGCAGCTCAAAGGAGGGGTGCCACGATCCGCTTTGACGGGCGGACTGACCGAACATGTGATCGGTTGTGACACGTCAGACACCCATGGGGATGCCTTACTGAGACTTGAGTAACGACGTTTCGGGAATTGTTCCAGTCGCGCCCGTGGCAGCAGACACGGCCGTTATGTGCCTACGGCAATCCTTAATCCGCTGACGCCGCAGCCGCACGGGACAAGACCACGGCCAGGCGACCGTCGATGTCGGCCAGCACGCCCTGTCCGACCGGACGGCCGTCGAAGAACACACGCAGCATCGCGTCGCCAGGCAATACCGCCACCGCGACGTGGGTCTGGATGGCCGTCAGCAACTGGCGCAGCGACAGCCTGACGAGCCCCAGCTCGAAGGTCATCCGACCCTCGCCCGGCGCGGCATCGAGCAGATCGTCGCAAAGGCGGTCGGCCTGCCAGAGCGACGCACTGCTCAGTGCGTGGTCATCGCAGACCGCCATCAGACTCCAGCCGCTGGCGGCGCGCAATGGCAGCATCTGCCCGGCGGCAGGATGATAGCGATCGATCAGGACCGCATCGCCATGCTGCAGCGTGGCTACCTGCTCGGCGGACAGGTTGGTTTCACCGACGATGGCGCGCAATGTCACCGGCACCGCCCCGATGTCGACATGATTACCGACGCAGGGACGCAGGAAGGCATGGCGGGCCAGCGCGGCCACGCCATCCGCATCGGCCTGTATCGGCAAGGTCATGGCGCCCTCGAGCCCGGCGCCCTGCAGTTCCAGGAGGAAGCCGGGCACGGCCGGATCGCGCTCCGGAAACGCCTCGACCATCGCCAGCGACGCACCAGACAACCCGAGCG
The DNA here is from genome assembly GCA_000272025.2 of Imbroritus primus. Lineage (GTDB taxonomy): Bacteria > Pseudomonadota > Gammaproteobacteria > Burkholderiales > Burkholderiaceae > Imbroritus > Imbroritus primus. The sequence goes on along the minus strand of AKCV02000025.1, from coordinate 227,365 downwards.
CCTGTTGCGCACTCAGCAGCGCGCCCTCCAGAATGGTATTGGCAAAGGCAGCCGGCATGCCAGGCAGGGGAATGTCCGGCACCAGGGCCTGCGCGCATGCCGCTAGCAGGGCATCCGGCACACGCATGTAGAACACGCCGCCCTCCCAGCGCAGGCGGATGATCCGCCCTTCGATCTGCCGTGCGACGCGCGGATCGGTCGCTGGCACCGGCCAGAGCCGGGCCTGCCATTGCACCCCGATGTCGATCGGCACATGCCAGGCGCGCTGCGCAACCGCCGAACATGCCTGTGCCTGCAGGCCAGTCAGGCGCGGTAGCTGCAACGGCTGCCACGGCGTGGCGCTGGCCAGCGACGCAGGTTTGCCAGGCAGCGTCAGGTTCATGGGAGGGTTCACGAATGCCTCACGACAGCGCACGTGACGCGGCAATCACGCGTCGCGTGTCTGGGGCGGAAACGGTCCGGGCCGCCACGGCTTCGGCCTCCGGCGTTTCTTCGCCATCGGCATGGATCCGTGTCAGGACAGGGCGCCGCAACCGCGCACTCAGCTCATCGGACATGGTACGGACCTGGCTGCCGAGCCACTTGGCCGCGGCGCCTGATGCCGCAAACTCCACCACGAGACGGCCATTCTCGAGGAACAGCGCCACCGTGGTGCCCTCCAGATGCGGCGTCGATAGCATCAGGTCGACCCGGTCGTGGCGTGCCCCATCCTCCGGCGTCAACAGTGTTGCCGCCGAAGATTCGAGCACCTGCACCAGTTCAGCCATGGCCGTGTGGCGCTCGACACGGACCGAGCGGGCGGTGGCAGCAGCCTCCGCCTGGGCATGCGCATCCTGATGGACGTAGTGCGCGAATACCATGGCATCCGGCGCGGAACTGTTATCGGTGCCAGCCACCGTGTCGCTGCTGTCCTTGTCTTTCTTGTCGCCCTCCTCACCGGCACGCTCATATCGCCGGGTCTCGGCGAACGATTCCTGGGCGTTCATGGCTGCCCCCTGGAACGCGGCCGGGTGAGACGGCGCGGGCGGCGGTGTTTCCGACACAGGTGCGGCATCGGGCGTGAAATCGACCAGACTCATCGGATCCTGGCTGGCCGCCGCATCCTCGTCGGACTCCTGGCGATCATGCTTGTCATCGTCGTCCTGCCGTTCCGCCAGACGCCGGAATGCCTCGATCTGCTCGGGTGGCGCCATCAGTTCCGACGCGGCTGACGGGAGCCCGGAACGACTTTCCCGCGCCGTGGCATCGCACTGCATTGCAGTTGCTTTCATTTGCTCTCCATCAGCCCCGCACCACGGGCGCGGGCATGCGCATGGCCGAGCGTGCCGGCCTCATCGAGTTCGTGTTCTTCCCGCATGACGCGGTCGCGGGCCTGTTCCTGCGCGCTTTGCTGCACCAGCTCCGCAAATTTCTGCGTCATGCGCACGGCCTCCAGATGGGCTGCCCGTGCCTGTGCGAGCGCATCGCGTGCAGCAGCCTCCTCGTTTCGCGCCTGGGTGGCGGCCTCGGCGTGTGCCGCCTCTTCCTCGCGTAGACGGGTGACGGCATGCTGCACGTCTTCGATTTCACTCAGTTCCACGGTGCGGGTACACAGATCGGCATACATAGCGAGTTCTGTCTCGCGGGCATATGTCCGAAACGCATCCAGGGCCTGCTCACATTGGTGGCGCGCCGCCTCGCAACGTTCCAGCGCGTTGACACTTCGCATCACTTCGCGCTCAGCCTCGCGCTCGCGGAACTGCTTCAGCGAGAGGAGTTCGTCGAGCGTGTTCATGCCCTACCTACCAGGGCCTCAAGCCGCTGCAGCGTCTCTTGCATGCCGCAGCGTTCAGTGGTCTGCTGGCGCAGAAACTGGCGAATCCCTTCGATCTTGGCAATCGCCTCGTCCGCCAGAGCGTCGGTGCCGGGCTTGTACTCGCCGACCTTGACCAGCAGCTCGATCTCTTCATGCTTGGCAAGCAGGCTACGCAGGCGGCCGGCGAGCATGCGGTGGCGCTCGGGAACCACGGCATGCATGACACGGCTGATCGACGCCAGCACGTCGATGGCAGGATAGTGATTGGCAGCCCCCAGCTTGCGCGAGAGCACGATATGTCCGTCGATGATCGAACGCGTTTCATCGGCAATCGGCTCGGTCATGTCGTCGCCCTCGACCAGCACGGTATACAGCGCGGTGATCGAGCCGCGATCGCTCATGCCGGTGCGTTCCAGCAGCTTGGGCAGCATGGCGAACACCGATGGCGGAAAACCGCGCCGTGTCGGCGGTTCGCCTGCAGCCAGGCCGATCTCGCGCAGCGCCCGGGCAAAACGCGTCACCGAATCCATGAGGAACAGGACCTTCTTGCCCTGATCCCGAAAATACTCCGCCACGGCAGTCGCCACATACGCGGCCTTGGCGCGTTCCATCGACGAGCGGTCGCTGGTGGCGCACACGACCACGCTCTTGCGACGGCCCTCCTCGCCCAACTCGTGCTCAAGGAACTCGCGCACTTCGCGGCCCCGCTCGCCGATCAGTGCAATCACGGTGACATCGACGTCGGCGCCGTTGACCAACATGCCCATCAGGGTCGACTTGCCGCCCCCTGCTGCGGCGAAGACGCCCATCCGCTGACCTTCACCGCAGGTGAGCACCGAATCCAGCGCGCGAATGCCAAGCTCCAGCGGCTGTGCGATGATGCGCCGCGCGAGAGGGTCGGGCGCTTCCGCATAGACGGGATACAGGCGATCCCACGCCAGCGGCCCATGTTCCTCGACATCCAGCGGCCGGCCCAGGCCATCGAGCACCCGTCCCAGCAGGCCGGGACCGACGGCAACCTGATGCGACCGCCCGGTGGGAATCACCTGGGTACTCGAGGAAATGCCGTGCATGTCGCCAATCGGCGTCAGCAGCGCGGCTTCGTTGGAGAAGCCGACCACCTCGGCTTCCACCTCGGTGGCATCGCCGGCATTGCGCAGCAGGCACACCTCACCCATCTTCACATGCGGCACCACAGCCTTGACGATGGTACCGACGACCTGAACGACCCGGCCCTTCACCCGTGGCTCGGACACCGTGGACAATGCTTGCGTGAGCGCCGGCAGAATCGCATCGAGGGGGCTTGGCGCAGGGGCGCGCAGCATGGCCGAGCGACGGACCGGCCGGGTGGCTGCCGCAGGGCCGGCAGCCGGCGCAGAGCCGAGATCGGATTCAACGTCGGGTTCGTGCATGGATGCAGGTTTCGACTCCGGTCTGGGACCAGATGCGCGCGTGGCTGCGCGCCGCCGACGGACCGGCTGCTCGGCAGTGCTCACGGCCGCCCCCCCAGCGCCTGCCGGAAGGCCTGGGCGATCGCCTCGATCTGGCCTGCGACACTGCCTTCGACCACGCCAATGCCGCTTTCGAGCGTACAGGTATCACAGGGAATGGACTTGTCCTCGATCACATCAAGCGTATCGATGCCGGGAAATTCCTTCATCAGGCTGCGCACCTGCTCGCGGACCAGGGCAGCCCGGCCATCGTTCACGCGGAGGGTCAACAGCTTCTGCCCGCGCCCCGAAGCCAGGCATTGCCGCACCGCAGCCGTCACGCGTCGCTTTTCGCCCAGCTCGCCGATGACCTGGCGGACAGCTGTCATGACCAACTCAGCAATCTGCGGTGCAGCACCGGCGTAGTAGCTGGCGGTTCGCGCCGCCACGTCGGCGAGTTGCGCGCTCAACTCGCGGCTCGCCTGCTCGCGCCCCTCGCGGTAGCCGCGCAAGGCTTCTTCTTCATAGACACGGCGTGCGTCCGCCACGATACCGTCCGCCTGGGCGCGGGCCGCTTCGAGCATGGCATGGGCGTCGTGCCATGCCGCGAGCTCGGCGGCACGCACGACCTTGGCGCCGGGGTCAATCCGCGCCGCCAGCGTCGTCGCAGGTGTCAGTGGATGCTTGGGAACAAGGAACGCCATTGCGGATCACGCTCCGTCAATAATTGCAGCGCCAGATCGAGTGCTTCATCCGCCGCCAGCGGCATGAGCTGCGGCACGGCTTCGGCCAGTACAGGGAGACGCAACAACGCGCGTGCCCGGATCGCCAGCGGCGCAGCCTGCAGCGCACGGCCAAGCAGGCCATAGCCAAGAACAGGAATGGCGGCATCGAGCTGGCTGACGTCCCAATCGGTGGTGTCGGGCACGAAGACCGGGTTCACCGCATGCGCCCTGGCGTAGCGAACCGTCTCCTCGCCGAGCACGCGACTGGCTTCGGCAAGATCGGCGCGCGCCACCATGCGGCGCAGACGCACAGTCAACAGCGCCAGCCCGGCCGACCGGGCAAGCGCCTCAAGTAGTTCGCCATGCAACATGGCGATCGGCAAGGCCGGCGCATCGAGATCGCACACCGGATCCGCTTCCAGCGACAGTGTCTGGAGAATGCTGGTAGACCAATGGCGGTGCGCAAGTGCGGCCGTTTCGGGGCAGGCCAGCAGTTCATCGAAGCCTGCCGGCAAGGCATGCTGCGTCACATGCTCCGGATGCAACGTGAGACTGGGCAGCAGATTGAATGCCACGAGATGCGGCATCAACGTGTGCCCAAGCGGCAGCCCGCCGCCGGGCCCGTTTTGCCGCTGCCTGGCCGGACCGTGCGCGGCGTGTTCCATCACGCGCCTCCGCCTTGCGCGGCATCACGCCGGCGCCGGACCCGCTCCATGATCGACAATCCGGCCTCCGCGGCTTGCGGTGCTGCGGCAGATTCTTCTGTCACAGGCGCGAGCGCCGGCGCTGCTCGCTTGGGCGCCAGCACATAGCGCCACAGCAGATAGCCGGCACCGCCTGCCGTAACCATGAAGAGCCCCGCCAGCACCATCAGGAGGATGCGCAGCCCGCTCGCTGCCGCGGGCGACACGTCATAACCCAGTACATCATCGAACACCACGCGGCCGCCCGGCGCGCGCGGCTGGGCGGCCACCAGCACGATCGACACGCGATCCGCGGCAAGATTGGGAATGGCATTCGTCACCAGGCGGCGGATCTGCGGCTGGACTGCGTCAAGGTTATAGCCTTCCATATACTTCACGAACACGGATGCAGTGGATGGCGTGCCCGGCTCACCAGCAATGCCGCGCTCCGGCAACACCACATGGACGCGCGCGGCGATCACGCCATCAATCTTGGCGAGCGTGTTCTCCAACTCCTGCGACAGGGCGTACAGATAGCGGGCGCGCTCTTCAATGGGCGATGAGATCATGCCCTCTTTCTTGAAGATCTTGCCGATCCCGGAGAATGGATCGCGCGGCAGGCCGCGTTCGCGCATCACCGAGAGCGCATGCGCGACCTGACCGGAGCCGACGCGCAGCGACACCATGCCGTCCTTGCCCGGCACTTTCTCGACATTGATGCCAGCCGCCAACAGCGTGGTCAGCACTTCGTTGGCCTCGGCCTCCGGCACCGACGCCATCAGGTCGACCCGGTTGCCGCAGGCTGCGAGCAGCAGCATGGCGGAGCACACAAGCGCGGCGCGCAAGCGGCGCAGAGCAAAAGGCTGCGACATCGTCATGCCCCTTTTACTTGGTCAGGTCGGACACGGTTTGTGTGCCTTTGCCGACCACCTTGCTGAGCAGGCCAGTGTCGTTGGATAGTTGCATCATGTCCGCCAGGTTCCGCAGCAGCTGCACGGTCTCCATTTCACGTCCGGCGGTACCGGACACGCGCTTCATCACCGCCGCATAGTTGTTACTCATGCCGGTGAAGCCCTCGAGAATGCGGGCCCCCATGCTCGGAAGGGAACCGCCCGTCTGCTCCAATGGCTGCAGCTCGGACTTGTTGCTGTCTGCCGTCATGGCCTGGTCGAAACGCGCCACGTCGCCAGCTGGCGCCGCTCCGGCGCCGTTCAGGTCGAATGTCGCGGTACCGCCACCGCCAGCTGCAACTCCGCCGGGCTGGCCCAATGAAAAATTCTGTATCGTCATGGCATTCTCCCGAGACGCTATCTACCCATGCTTCGTGGCGCGCCGCCCCTGGACGGTTCCCCGGCCAGGGCATCTTTAGCTTCGTTTTCAAGCAGGCTGCGCGCCAGCGCCACGCCGTCGTTCTGTCGTCCGCTCTCGACGACCGGCTGCAGCACGCGGACCGCTTCGCGTGCCCGGCCGGCGAGCAGCAGCATACTGCCCAGAAAGGCCTGACCGAGGTCGCGATGCTTGCCTTCCAGCGCGGCGGTGACCTGCAGCAGCTGCAGCGCCTCTTCGACACGCCCCTGATCCATGTAGACCCTGGACAGGCCCATGTATCCGCCAGCCACATCGCTGCGCACCGCGAGGATGCCGCGGAAGATCGCCTCCGCCTGACGCAGCTTGCCCTGCTCGCGCGCCAGGTTGCCCAGTTCGAACAGCATCACCAGATCATCCTCGGTCGCCACGTGATAGACGGGATCCTTCGCCGTGATCTGTGCTGCGCCAGTTGCCGGTCCTTGTGTTGTCATGATGCGTCCTCCTGTGGGGGCTGAATCAGATTGCGCAGTCCGGCGGCACGGGTTGCCAGCGCCCGCCGTTCCGTGTGCGATGAAGGCGAATCAACCGCATCCGCAGCGCCACATGCCACCACCGCATCGAGCCATGTCACGGCTTCGGCGGAACGGCGCAGCGCCAGCAGGCACTCGGCCTGACGCAGCATGGCGGCCGGATCGCCCGGGTGCCAGAGCAACGCAGCGGTATTGATCCGGATGGCCTCGGCATGACGCTGCAATCCTGCCAGCGCCAGTGCGAGGCCAGCGAGATAACTGCGGTCCATCGGATCGTTGATAAGCAACGTGCGGAAATAGTCGTGCGCCTGCTGATAACGTTTTTCCTGCAGGTGCGCGTAACCCAGCGCGTACAGCGCTGCGGCTACGCGTGGCTCGAAGCATGGCGGCAATTGGCGGAGGGCGGCCACCAATGGGTTGTCGCTCGAGGCGGCGGCAGTCGATTGAAGGGTATTCGACATTTTCTACGCTCGCTCAGGCGGACAGCTTCATATTCTCGGCGTTGTTTTGTCCGAACGTGCGCATCATCTCGAGCGTGCGCTCGAAGACCTGGACTTGCGCCCCTTCCGACTGACTCAGTGTGTCGATCAATGCCTGGACATGCTGCGCCAACGCCTCCAGCTTCTGGCTTTCGGCCTGCTTTTTTTCCGCTTCGGCAGTCAGCGGCGCTCCGATAACGTTACCTGCGCCGTTAGTCCCTGCCGAGAATGCCATCGAGTAGTTCCCATATTTGGTTGACTCGGCACGCAACTCTTTGACCTTTTTTTGGATACCGTCAGCCTTTTCGTGTTGCGCTGGAGTCCATCCGTTCTCGTCGTAGCCATGCGTCTCGAAACGAGGTTTTGGTTTCTTGAATACACGGGCGGTGTCCTCTTTCTGACTCCTCTTGTCGGTGTGATGGCTATCCGGCGCCTCCTGATCTGCCGCGCGCTTCCGCGCACCATTCCCGGATGAACTTTCGGATGTGCTTCCCTCACCAGGCTCTGTCGAGCTCGTGGATGACACGCGTGTATTCACATCGCGATCGGTAGCGGAAGTACGCGGGGTCGTGTCATCACTGGTTGCGGTATATGACTCTTTATCTGCGCTACGACCGTGGCCTGTATGCGCTGCATTGCCGGCTTCTCCAGCGGAAACGACCGATGGCGCTGCTTCATTCCGCCGCGGCATGTATTCGGCTTCCCAATCATGGTCAAGACCTGACAGGTCCGCATCGTCATCCTGCGAGGCATCTTTCTCCGTCGCACGCCGACTCCGGTCCGCACTCCGGCTGGCGGCATCAGACGTGCTGCTGTCCACCGACTCCGTCGAGCTCGTCGAGGAATGTCGCGCGCTCACGCTACGCTCAGCGGCAAGATCGCTCGCGCCGTCGCGCGCACTGGCATGCGAGGCTTGCGTCCGTTCCTGAGACATGCGCCCGACACCGCTATTGCCATGCGCGGCGGCACCAGGTGGCGGCATGGCCTCATACTGGATATGCAGATACTCGACTTCCCAATCACACTCAAGACCGGATACGTCAGCATCATCGTCTTCCGATACACGGTCATCTCGCGCACGGGCGCTGCGATCCGAGTGGCTTTGCTCGGCGTCGCCCACTGACGAAGCTGATGGCGCCTTTGCGTTCCGTCGCGCTAATGTGTTGACCTCGGTGGGAGAAAAATGAATTTCGCGCGGCTCCTCTCCTGATAGCGATCGGCGTGTGCTGGCAACACTGCCTCCCGCATCATCGTTCTCCCGCTTACGCTTTGCGCGTTGGGTAGAAGACGAATCGCTGGCAGATGAGGCACTTGAAGACGCATCCTGCTGACCGGCGACATCAGGAGCAATGCTCGGCTTTGTGGTCTGCGCGGCTGACTCCGCACTGCGGAGATATTCATTTTCCAGAAAGACCCGTCCTTCTTGCTGCAGTTTTGCATAGTTGCCTTCCTGGGCTGCCTCCTGCACACCCTTGCGCCCGCCATTGAACGCCGTCACCAGGCTCGCCGCCGAGCCGGCCAGATCGACACCACCCTGCATGACACCGGCAAAAAGCTGCAGTTCAGCGCGACTCTCCAGTTCCTCGGCTGCCTTGCGCTTGAGTTCCGCTGCGAGTGCATTTCCGCTGGCCTTGAGAATGGCGTACATCTGCGCCAGACGGCCCGTCACGCGCATCGTTTCGGTACCTGCCTGGAGCGTCAGGTACTTGAGCTCCTCATCACTCGCATTCTTGATCAAGCCAAGCAAATCGCGAATCCTGAAAGGCTGGGGCGCCGACATGCCAGGCAAGGGCGCGTTCTGTGCCGGCGACGGAACCTGCGTAATATCGGCATCGCGATGCTGGACAGACGTGCTGCCTGCCGCCCCGGCGGCCGTCTCAACGGAGGTTGCGGAAAGAGCGAGGGGGTGCGTACCCGGTGAACCGATGGAAGGAGAAGAGATGCCTGACACGATATCTTCCTTGTGAATACGTAGATGACGCTTACGATGACTCAGACTTCCGCCATGGACGGCGCAAGACTACGGACCAAACGTGTTTGGCTGGCTTGCATGTCTTCTTTAGAGTCCTTGATCTTCTCGAGGATCTCCTGCAGGACCTCCTCCATACTCTTCTGGTGATCGGCGGTCATGGAGAAGGTGGCATTCAGGTAGTCGGTAAAACCACGCAAGGCGGTTTCCTCGGCCTGGGTCATATCGACATCGTGCTGGCGCTGGGCCTGTTCGACCCCGTCCTTGCCGCGCTGGATGCCCAGGCCGCCCTGCACGGCGCCGCTGACAATCTGGCCGTTCTGGATGGTGAATACTTTCTGGAAGGCATTACTACCGGTGACGATCCTCCCGGCTTCCTCCGCCGCCTTGACGGCGCTGTTCATGGCCTTGCCGCTGACGATGGCGTTTGCGATGCCGTTCGCCAGCGTGCCGACCATCTTGAGGATGGCGACTACCTTGTCGCTCGCGCCGCCCATGGCGGCCGCACCAGAGAGCAGCGATCCGCCGATCTGGGCGTCCATCAGCGCGGGCGCGATGGTCACCGTGCCGACAATGCCGGCCAACAGAGTGCCTAGCTTGGCGGCGTCCTCCTTCGACATCCACTGCTCTGCCAACTGCTGAAACCCTTCTGTGAGGCCTTTGTTCACCGAAAAATCCGGACCGCCCTTCTGAGTGCTGATAGCACTGGCCATCTGGATCACGCTACCAACCAGTACCGTCATCGTCACCGCAACCGGCGCGGTCAGCGCACCGCCGGATGCGGCAATCGCCACACCGGCGAATATGGCACTGAACACGGTACCGATCACCGCACCGACCAGGTCCCAGATATCGCGCGAGGCCAGCTTGTCCATCTGTTCCATCAGGCGCTTCAGGGCATCGAAGGTCTCCTTGGTGGCATCTTCGATCTGGTTCGACTGGTTATGCGCTGCCTGGGCGCTGGCGTAGGACTGCACGCGCTTGAGGTCGGCGAACATCAGCTGCAGCTGGTAGGCCAGTTCGGTGGGATCGAACGAGGCATCGAGCGCGATCTTCGATTGATTGGTGAGCGGAATGGCGACGACGCCATCGCCGCCGGGCGGGTTACTGCCCGTCCGGTTGACCACCTGGGCTGCGGCAATGCTGGTAGGTGACGGCGATAAAACCGGGGCGCTATTTGCAACTGTGTCCGAATGCGAAACTGCAGTGGTCATGACGTCACCCCAGGAAGATATTGGCGAGCCAGGAGAACATCGAGGCTCCATTCCCTTGCTGAGTAACAGCACGCTTGAAAACGTTCGCTTCAACTCACGTTTTCAGCGGCTGCCATCTCCTGGGCCGGGGTGACGCTCGACATGACGCATCTGGCTGAAGCGGCGCTTAAGAAAAAGCTGAGGAGATCACCGAAATCATCCATCGTGCCTGGACACATGGTTGCGCCGATAGGGCCGACGGGCCGGTACGATGGCGCGTCGCCACATCGGGATATGCGTATCAAGTCACCATGCCGTTCCGCATGAGTGCGATCCGGGCGAGCGCCATGGCATTCTCTGACCTGACTGCATACTCTTCGGCAAGATCGAGAGCAATCCGCGCAGCCGGCGGGTAGCCCAAAGCAAGCTGGCATTCGGCCAGCCGCAGAGGAATATCCGGCTCCCTGCCGCCGAGCAGCAGGCAGACCTGCAGCAGGCTGGCCGCCTGCGCCGGCTTTCCTTCGGCCTGGAAGGCCTCCGCTGCCGCTGCAAGGTCAGCGAGATGGGTGGGATCGAGGTGGAGCAATGCCGCGAACACGGCGCGCGCCTGCGCATACTGGCCCGCGGTCAGCAGACTGCGGCCAATGGCGCGCAAGGCAGCGCGCTGACGCCGATCGAAATTCGGCAGGCCGCCAAGCAGCGGCGCTTGAGCGGAATCCTCCGCCACAGCGCGCGGCAGATCGCCCGATTCGGCTAAAGACGGTTCGGCAGGCATCGCGCCATCCTGATCGAGTACGGGCCCACTGCGCACGACGCCTCGACTACCGCTACATGCGCTGCAAGATGTTTTCCATGATCTTCGTCAGCATGTCGATCATGGCAGCGCTCAGTCCTACGAGGTTCTTGTAGCTATTGCCGACCTTGTTGAGTTCGATCGTGTCTTTTTCGATGAGACCCAGCTTGGCGGTAATCTGGTTGTCCAGGGAGCCGAGGGCAGCCGTGGCGGTTTCCTTGGCAAACAGGGAGATGTTGTTGATCTTCAGATCGAACTGATTCAGCTGTGCCACGGTGACGCTGCCGGCATCCGCCTTGCCGCCATCAAACGCGGAGATCTGGTTGCTCGGATCGTCCTTGTAAAGCTGGTTGTTCGCCTGGATGAAGTCCAGCAGGTACTGGACCTTTTCCGTATCGACGATTTCGTTACCGTCTTTGTCGGTCTTGGTCAGCTTGATTACGCCATTACTGCGGAAACCGTCGAGCGCGGTTGCCAGGTTTTTCATGTTACGCAGCGTATTCGCATCTTCGTTTTTCTGTGCAAGCTTGGCACCCAAGGCATCGAGCGTTGCCATCATCTGCGAGGCCGCGATCAGACTTTGATTCGATATTCCCGAGAAACCCTGCGGGGCGGAAACGCTACTGGCTGCGCTCACAGTAGAAGTAGAAACAGGCATGCTTGACTCCCTGGCTGATTCTGGCGGCGCGGTAGTAGCCGCCGTTGCATGTACGGTTAAACCATCAGACGCGGACGGCGTCTTTTCAGCGGCGACGCGGTATTGCCAGAGGCGAACATCGGGTGGCTGCTGTCGGCGATCAGGCTCTGGATATCGGCCTTGACGCGATCCGCAAAACGCTGCTCCTCCAGAGTCGGGCTCGACATGACGCGGCGTACTTCGGCGTTGTGCGCGCAGATCGATTCCAGTTCGGACTGGAACTCGCTCTTGGCCTGCTTGATGGCTTCGACGAGCGCGCGCGAGCGCGCCAGCACATCGTCAAAATGTTGATCTTCCGTCATGGCTGCTCCCGAAAACGTCTCGCCAGATCATTTGGTATTCCTGCTCACTGAGTAACTTCAGCAACAGCATGGTTCCGCTTACCGCACGCCTCAACTACGTGGACGATGAACCTGCGCACCTCACCGCATGCCGACGATGATGTTGTCGATCCAGTCGCTCATGTCCTTCACGATCTTGCGCACGGCATCGAGCGAGGCGCTCATCATGTTGGAGGCATTGGTCACGCCGGTGGCGGCAATCGATTGTTCGCGGCCCATCTGGTCGACCTTCGCGGTGAAAACCTGCATGGTGGATGTGGCCTGCCCACGGTTGAATGCCTGGTGGCTGCCAACGCTGACCGGGAAGTTCAGGCCCGCCACCTCGTGCCCATCACGGTCGTCGTCGTCAAAGGTGCGTGGATCTTTCATCAGGTTGGTGTACAGCGTGCGATCCTGGATGTATACATACCCTTCGGCGACGCCCATCTTGACGCCATCGAGGGACTGGTAACCGCCGTTTTGCATCAGCAGTTGCGAGAAATCGGAAAGCTTCACATCAGGCGCAGGAAACACCATGGCGTAGGTAAGCCGCTCGTCCTGAGGCGCGGAGGGTCGCAGGTTCTGGAGTAGCAGATCGTTCAGGACGATCGTGCCGGCCTCCTTCACGCGCGGATCATTTGCACGCACCAGAGCCACCGGAATGACGTTCTTCTCTTTCCAATAGGCAGTGTGCCCGTTGAGCGCTGGCCCTTCGTTGAGCTGGTTGAAGGTCGTCCACATGTCCACCAGGATCTCTCTCGCGCGCTTGCCGTAGTTGCGCGGATCATCCTTACCGGTTTTCTTGTCGTAGTAAGGGACCGTCTCGTCATTCGTGGCATTTTCGGACGTAAAGCTGATCAGCTCGTTCAGCCCTTCGATGATGCGCTGGTGCAGACCCATTTTTTGCGTGGTGGCCTGCATGTCGGTTGTAAGGCCCTGGTACTGGCGCGCCATGATGTCACGCGCATCCATCAGCAGCGACTGTATCCAGTAGAAAACATCTTCGCGGGAATGGCTGGCGAGTGCATTGGCAGCGGCACTGGCCCGGACATCTTTCCGGACCGCGTTGAGCGCTTCCTGCGCACCGCCGGCCAGCGCGTTGCTCAGCCGGTCGCGTTCATCCGGCGCAATGGGGCGGCTCGCATTCACATACGTCAGCACCATGTCGAGCAATCCGGGTATCTGGCTTTCGACCTCCTTGAGAATGCCGGGAACCAGGTCGTCACGATAGTTCTTGAAGCCGGTCAGCCCTTGTGCAACTTGCTGCTTGAGGGCGGCGAGACCCTCCTCTCCAAGCGTCCACTGCCCGCTGGCATCACGCACGAGGCCGGCGCGCAGGGCGTCCACCAGCTGCGGCGCGAGGGTCTTGATGAACTGACCCGCGGTCGTGTCCGGCAAGGCCTGCCACGCTGGCGCGATCCGGCGCTCAGCCTGCAGGGTCTGCATGAGCGCGGTGCGCGTGTCCTCGGGGACCGGCAGATGCGCCAGCATGGCGCGCAGGGGACCTTCGATCTCGGACATGCCGCTGTGAACGCCCTTCAGCACAGGCTGGAGGCTGCCCATGCGCATCAACTCCTGCAGCTGGGCAGCATCACCGCTGCGGACGGCATCCTGCATGAGCGCCCACACGTTTGCGGTAATCCTGAACTGATCGGGATTCTTCTGCGTGGCCGACTCGGCGGCATACCCCAGCGTCACGGCGAGCGACTGGCGCACTTCGGCGGCATATTTCGGGTTCAGCTTCTGCTGGTCGGTCACGGTAAGGGCAATGTAGTCGGCAACGGCCTCGTAGTTGCTGAGCAGTACTGCCTTGGGATCGTTGCTGGCCCGCCATTCCGGACCCGCGAACTGGTCGCCGCGCAGCTGAATCTGCTGGCGCACGAAGGCATCCAGAGGCGGCCCGGCCATGCCATATGCGACCCCTTTGCCATACAGGTCGACCAGCTGCTCGATCATCCGGCGCGTCGATGCATTGAGCAGGAAAGGTGGAATCTGCGGAGTCACGGCGGCCACCGCGGTTCGCGTGGCGTTCTCGATGCCCTGCGAGAGCACCGCAGATACGATGGCTGGCCCGAGGCCGGCCGCTGGCCCCACTCCAGTGGCCTGGGTGGCCGGCATATCCAGCATGAGCCGGCTGGCCAGCTGCTTCGCCATGGCGCCCAGCTGCGACGATACGGCCTGGAGCAGTTGCGCCCGCGCCATCTGGTCATCCGTGGTCGTGGCCGGTGACAACTTGGCGAGCAATGCGGCGAGGACCGGCTGCAGGGTCTGCGCGACCTTGTCCGGGGTCAGCGTCTCGGGCGACTGCATCAGCGGCTGCAGCGCCTTGCCGGCGGCCAGCTGCAGGTCCTGCAGCAGCGCCTGGGCGGGGTCGCTGGATGGCGTGAAGGTAGCGGGCAGCAGGCTGATCTCGGCGGCAAGGGTGTTCTGCAGCCGCGCGCGTTGCGTGGGCGTGAGCAGGCTGTCCGGCAGTTGCGCCATGACGTTGTCCACCAGCGTCGTACTATCGGCTCGCAGGCCGGCCAGTAGCTGGGCGCGACCCGCAGCATCGTCGGGGGCGACCTGCGCGGCGGCCGTGGCAGCCGCGCCTTTGAGGCGTTCTGCCAGGTGGCCGACGGCGAACAGGGCGCGCAGGCCAGTTTCGCCGCTGCGCGTCACGATGCCGCGGATCTGCTGCGCCAGATCGGTGGCGGCCAGCAGGCCGGTCCACTGCTGGGGGGGCGTGGGCAGCGCCCCGGCCAGTTGCAACGCCATGTTGGTACGCGCGGTGACGGCTTCCTGCACGCGGGCGCGCTCGTCGGCCGGCATGTTTCCGGAACCACCGGTCATGGCTTCAACCAGGCCATCGACAATCCCGGGAAGCCGGGCGGTTAGCGCTTCACCGAGCTTCTGCATCGCCGCCGCATCGAGCGGCGGCGGGCCGTTGCGCGCCGCGAGCAGGGGGGCAAGAAGCGTCTGCGCGTCCGGCAGCTTGCCGCCGGCGGCGGTAAAGCTGTTGTTCCAGCTGGCGGTGATCGGCATGACAGCTTGCGCGATATCGAACACATCGTTGAAGACGTCCGTTTCCTGCGCCATGCGCTGAACTTCAACCCGAGCGGTGTCAGCCGCACCGCGCTGGGCGGTGCCGGTATTCGCGGAAGCGGCGAACAGCGCACTGCTGCGCACCGCGTCGGCCAGCACCTGGCCGGCAACGCCCTGCGACAGGGCCGCCACACCGCTGTTTGCGGCGACGGTGTCGAGCTGTTCGGCCAGCATCGGTAACAGATCCTGGATCGCCTGGGCGGCGGCGGTGCGCTCCTGCGCGCTCACGTCGTGTTCGCCCACGGACTGATCGATTGCGGTACCGATAAGCTCGCGCAGTGTCGCGGCCAGCACATGCCGCGCCTCCTCGGGCGAAGCTGCGTCGGCGGCGATACGCAGTCCGGCCGCCATGCCGGTCCATGCGGCATGCACAGTGCGGCCAGTCAGCGTGGCGACCACATCCCAGCGTGCCGCCGGCGCACCGTCGCCGGTCGTACTCGCGGGCGGCGGTGTGTAGACGCCTTGCGGAAAGAAGCTGCTGCGCGCCGTGTTCACAGCCACCTGGACCAGCGCCGTCAGGGTGCGCGCATCGAGCGGCGCAGCGTCTTGTGGTGCCCCCGGCGCGCCCACGGCGCCCTGCGCCATTGCATGGACAGCAGTGGCCGCGAATTCTGCAGCGCCGTCGGAGAGGATCTGCAACGTGACGGCGATTTCAGCCGGCGTGGCGCCGTTTTCCTTGGCCAGCGCCTGGAGCCGCTCGGCGAGCGGATAGGGTTGGCGGATGCTGTCAGCAGCGCTTGCGCCGGCGCGCGTCTGGGCATCAGCCCACAACTCGGCGAACAATCGCGCGCTCAATGCAGCGGTGCGCTCGGGGCGGACCTGCGTGTCGCTCGTGCCGGCCGGCTGGCCATAGCTGCGCGGCAGCTCCTTGGGTACGGATGCATTGCCAGCATCCAACGCCCTGCCCTGCCCGGCCTCCGCGGAAGCGGACGGCACGAGCGCGGGCGCAACGTAATTCGTGCTCGAAGTACCAAGGTTGGAACCGGTGGAGAGCATAGGGCACCTGAAATAGCTGGATTGCTGCGCATGACCGCCATGCCGCAACATCCTCGAACGGATGCCAGATCAGTAACCTGCCGTCAGCGCCGGTTCCGCGCCAACAGACCATCCCCGGCCCTACGGCCAGCCGGATACCTGCCCGCTTCGCATGATTGGCAACCTCAGCGGAAGACTGACACCCACCATGGAACCGTCCAGCACGCGCGGCCACACACACGGAACGCTGGGCGGGAGATCTGTGTGCACCCCGCTCCGCTTTCACCCGTGCCTGCACCGCCGCGACCGCTCATGAGCACCATCCGCGCCACGCCGTCCCATCTTCCCGCCCAGACGCAGTCGGCCAACGCAGCTGCCACTGCAGGCATGACCGCCAGCGGCAGATGGAAAGGCCGGGAGATCGTCCTCAAACAGAAGCCCCCGGGCGAGGCCCAGGCCAACGCCGTGGAAGAGCTGTGCCGCGACGCCGCCATCCGCCTGCGCGAGCGCGACAAGAAGGAAGAGGTCAAGGAACTGCCGGATCTGCAGATCGTCGCCCACGAAAGCGCCGACGGTTATCTCGACATGACCGGCCAGCACGACCAGGCGGAAGAGCTGATGCGGCGCATGCGCCGTACACCAGAGCAGGCGGCGACGCTGGCACGGCAGCAGCGCGACGATCCCGCGCTCGGCTACCTGGCGCTGCAGCGTGCCTACGCGGCAGCGCTCGAGGACGGCGAGCGCGCCGACATCATCAGCCTGTTCGAAGATGCGCTGACCGAATGCGAGACCCAGCAGGGTCCCGCGCTACGGGCTGCGCTCAATACCATCGCCGCCGCGGTGGAACAGCAACCGACCTCGGCCCAGCTCAAATCATTCCAGGCAACCTACCGCGATATCGTGCTCGGTACGCCGACGGTTGGTGAAACGCTGACGGCGGTACTGCGGGAATTCGGCGAGGCCCGCTTCGGCGAAGGTCTGCAGCAGATGATCCGCGCACTTGGACAGGACTTGAACGCTGCGCGCCCATCCGCGTCGCCCGTGCGGCTCAATCAGCTGGTACAGGATCTTTACCATCTGCAGGTGGTCGGCACGGTGCTGGAAGACTGCGGCAACCTGTGCATGGAACTGACGGGACGTGCCCAGCCGCTGGCGCTGTCGTCGCAACAACTCATGGAACGCATCATCAATCTGGCCGGGGAACGCTGGATCACCGGCCAGCGCGTGCTGAGCCTGACCGAGACGTGCGATGTGCGCATTCTGGCCACGCAGATCTATTTCGTCAGTTGGGTGCGCCGCATGCTCAAGCGCCTGCCGCTCAAGATTTTCTACGACGAGGATTGCCGCGGCTCGGTGCTGAACGCCAGTCAGGAAGCCCTCGACACGCTGATTGCCCGCGAAGAGGAAGGCGAGGACGAAGACGACGGGAATAGTGACGGCGAAGGCAGCAACCCCGAGGGTGACGGCGTCACTCATGGTGACAGCCGCAACGAGCGTCTCAACGGCAGGGGTACGCCTGCCGACACGGATACCGCCAAGGCAGCGAACGGCAGCGCTGCCTCGTTCGCGCTCCCGAAACTCCCCGCCGGGTCCAAAGGACGCTGACATGCTGATCGAGCAGACGCTGGCGGCGTTCGGCCAGGAAACCGGACTGGGCGCCCTGGTGCTAACGGAGGACGCGCCCCTGCACCTGGCGCTGTCGGACCATGAGGAACTGATATTCGAGCGCTGCCCGGACGGCATCCTGCTGCATCTCGACACGCGCGTGCGCTATGACATGCCGCTGGTACTGGCCAGCGCGATGCAGCGCATTACTGCCGATGGCGCCACGCCGTATCCGGTGCAGGTGGGTATGCGCGAAACACCGGAAGGATCCTGGCTGATCGTCGGTACACGTGCCGACGAGCGCACCTTCACGCTGCAGTGGATCGAGCTGGCCACGGCCCATCTGGAACGCTGGGTCGGGGCCTTGCGCAGGGACTATCCGGAGAGCTTCGACGGACCGTTCCGCTAGCGGCATCGGCAAAACGGCACGCCATCGCGCCGTACGGACACGCGCACCCTCCCCGGGATAACCCGCCATGCCGATGGCGGAACCGTCACAGCCGGCCGGTTACTCATTCCGAAATCGTCATGGCAGCCATACCGGCATGTCATTGACTCGACCGTTGCAAGGTGCCCCCATGACCGAACTGAGCCTGGTACGACTCACCCTGGATTACGGGCTTGAGGGAATTTCTTATACGCGCGGCAATACCCGCCCCACCCTGCCGCGCGACCGCGACCTGCGTCCATCCGGCGTTGGCCGCCGGCCGCAGCTCGAGGCCCTGCTGGCAATGCCGAATCTCGACAGCTACCTGCGTGATGCGCTGATGCCGTCACTCAATCACCCTGAACTGCTGAACCGCGTGCAGTTCGAGCGCACGCTCGACCGCTTGTACGAGGGACTGCGCCGGCTGATCGAGCATGTGGCGGAGCGCGACGAAGACTCGCGAGGCGGCAAGGACGGTACCAACGGCAGCGATCAGGAAGATGGTACCGGCAACGGTGGCGACAGTGGCAGCGATGACCGCGGCGGCGATGGAGAAGACCCAGGGATTCGTGGTCCGGAGCGACGGGACCTGCGGCAGGCGTGCGAAGCCCTGCAGCGGGAGCGCGCGCTGCGCGCCGATGTCTGGAACTATCTCAACGCCCTGCATCAGGGATGACCGTCATGACTGCCGTTCCTCTCCAGCTCACGTCAATTGAAGTTGAACTGCTCGATTTTCTCAGCTACGTGTACCTGCAGATCGACGAGCCCGCCAAGGCGGCTGCGCTGCTCGCCGTGCGGCAAGCTCATGCGGAGACGCAGCACGGCCACCTGCCCGACACCCGTGCCGCCATCGCACTGGCGGTGGCGCGCACCCGCAACGCGCAGCCCCGCAAGGCGCTGCGCGTGCTGCAGGATCTGGCGCAACGCTGCCCGGCCGTGCTGCAGGACGCGAGCTATCACCTGACGCGCGCGCAGGCCCTGTCGGCCGCCGGCGAACATGACGCCGCCGTCGTCGCCATGCGCACCTATGTCGAACGCCGCCCGGCCAGCCTGGCCGCCATGGGCGACCAGACCCAGGCTACCTCATGAAAGACCGGATCCTCAGCCAGGCGCAGCGCCTGGTCATGCTTGCCACCAGCCGCAACGATATCGTCCTGGCGGTGATCATCGTCGCCATCATCTTCATGATGATCCTGCCGCTGCCGACCTGGCTGATCGACGTGCTGATCGGCCTCAACATGACTGCGTCGGCCGTGCTGCTGATGGTGGCAATGTACCTGCCCTCACCGCTGGCGTTCTCATCGTTTCCGTCGGTGCTGCTGATCACCACGCTGTTCCGCCTCGGCATCTCGATTGCCACCACGCGGCTCATCCTGCTGCAGGCAGATGCGGGCCACATCATCTTCACCTTCGGCAACTTCGTGGTCGGCGGCAATCTGGTGGTTGGCCTGGTGGTCTTCCTGATCCTGACGATCGTGCAGTTCGTAGTGATTACCAAAGGCGCGGAACGCGTGGCCGAAGTGGCGGCAC
This sequence comes from Imbroritus primus, assembly GCA_000272025.2. Classification (GTDB taxonomy): domain Bacteria; phylum Pseudomonadota; class Gammaproteobacteria; order Burkholderiales; family Burkholderiaceae; genus Imbroritus; species Imbroritus primus. The sequence continues at coordinate 207,825 of AKCV02000025.1, read as the reverse complement.
GCTTCTCGCTCGATGCGATGCCCGGCAAGCAGATGTCCATCGATGGCGACATGCGCGCTGGCTCGATCAACATGGAAGAAGCCAAGGCGCGGCGGTCCCTGGTCGAAAAGGAAAGCCAGTTGTATGGCGCAATGGACGGCGCCATGAAGTTCGTCAAGGGCGATGCCATCGCTGGCCTGATTATCGTCGCGGTCAACCTGCTCGGCGGCCTGATCATCGGCACCATGCAGCGCGACCTGAGCGCCAGCGACGCCATGCGCGTGTACTCGGTGCTGACCATCGGCGACGGGCTGATCGCGCAGATTCCGGCCTTGTTCATCTCCATCTGCGCGGGCATCATCGTGACCCGCGTGCAGAACGGCGACAAACCGAGCAACGTCGGTACCGACATCGGCGAGCAGGTGCTGGGGCAACCCCGGGCACTGCTGATCGCCTCTGCCATCGCGCTGGGCATGGCTGCCATCCCCGGTATGCCGGTCCCGGTTTTTCTGATGCTCGCGCTGCTCACCGGTGGCCTCGGCGTGATCCTGCTGCGCAATGCCCGTGTGGCGGACGGCAAGGGCAAGAAGCTGAAGGACATGCCTGCCATGAGCCCATCCGGCGACAAGACGGCGCACCAAGGGCAGGTCGATAGCAACGAGGAATTCACGCCGACGGTACCGCTGCTGATCGATGTGTCATCGAGCGTGCAGGAGCATTTTGATGCCGAGGTGCTGAATGCCGAGCTGATCAAGATCCGGCGTGCGTTGTACTTCGATTTCGGCGTACCGTTCCCCGGCATCCATTTGCGCTTCAACGAACTGCTACCGGCCGAGACATACAACATCCTGCTGTCCGAGGTGCCGGTCTCGCAGGGTCGGCTGCGCGCCCATCACCTGATCGTGCGCGAAGCCCCGGCCAACCTCGACGCCCTGCAGATCGCTTACGAGGAAGACAAGCGTTTCCTGCCGGACATTCCCACGCTGTGGGTGCCGGCGACCCTGCGCGAACCGCTGTCGAAAGCCGGTATCCGCTTTCTCGACACCAACCAGATCCTGACGCACCACCTGGCCTTCGTGCTGAAGAAATACGCGCCTGATTTCATGGGCATCCAGGAAGCCAAGGTGCTGCTGACCTCCATGGAGGCCAAGTTCCCTGATCTGGTGAAGGAAGTCACGCGGGTCATGCCAATCCAGAAGATCGCCGAGATCCTGCAGCGACTGGTGTCTGAGGAAGTATCGATCCGCAATCTGCGCGCGATTCTCGAATCGTTGATCGAGTGGGGCCAGAAGGAAAAGGATTCGGTACTGCTGACCGAGTATGTCCGGTTCGCGCTCAAGCGCCACATCAGCTACAAGCACGCCAGCGCAATGAACATCCTGCCAGCCTACCTTCTGGCGCCAGATGTCGAGGACACGCTGCGCGAATCGATCCGCCAGACGTCCTCAGGCAGTTACCTGGCGCTCGCGCCGGAAGTGTCGAAGCGGCTGGTGGAGAACATCAAGAAGGTAGTCGGCAGCATGGCCGCCTCGGCACATCCACCTGTGCTGCTGACGTCGATGGACGTGCGCCGCTACGTGCGCAAGATGATCGAGCCGGAGCTGTATGAGCTGCCGGTACTGTCCTATCAGGAGCTGACGCCGGATATCAACATCCAGCCGCTGGCCCGCGTCGAGCTTTAAGAGACGCCAGAATCGTCTGGATGGCGTCTCTAACAGGGGGAACCGATGATGAAGCAAACAGTCAGGGAACTGCGCATTCTCTCCGGACTGCATGCCGGCGCGGTGGTGCCGGTCGAATCGGAACTGGTCATCGGCTCGGATCCGGTCTGCGACATCATCCTCGACGATGACGGCATCGCGCCGCGCCATGCGCGCCTGATCATCGAAGACGATCACTGGGCGCTGTTCGAGCCGGAAGCCGATCTGCATGCCACCGGCACGACGCTGCCTGAGCCGATTGCATCCGGCACGCTGGGCGAACCGTGTACCCATGGCCCGCTGTGCTTTGCCATCGAACCTGCCGATACACCATGGAAGAGCCAGCAGGATTATGAAGATGCCGCGGCAGCACGGGCGACAACGCTCGCCGCCACCGAGGCCGCTGCCGCGGAAGCGCCACCGACGCCGGCATCGCCATCCACTTCGCAGCCCACTGCGGCTGGCGGCACCTGGCAGACCAGGCATGCCGCCATGCGCGCGCGGCTTGCCGGCGCGCTGCGCGGTATGCACCTGCCACAGCTGCAGCGCATGCCGCGCTTTGCCATGATCATCGTTTGGCTGGTGCTGCTCAGTGGCGCGGGTGTTGCCGCATTCATGCAATACCAGTCGCTCAGCGCCTCGCGGGCGCTCGAAGCCGCCAACCGCGAAGCCATCGCCCGCCAGAAGCGGCTGGACACCGTGCACGCCGCCATCAAGGCCCTCGGTGTCGAAACCAACGTTCGTGTCGCGGCGCGCAAGGATGGCACCGTGACGGTCACCGGCTGGGTCGGCGACGAGGCCGCCCTCAAGCAGGTACAGACCGCACTGGCGGCGTTGCAACCCGCGCCGGAACTTCATCTGACAACCACAGCGCTGCTGCAGCAGAGCCTCAAGGAAGCACTGCAACCCTATGGCGCGCGGCTCAGCTTCGAGTTGCAGAAAGCGGGCAATGTGCGACTCAGCGGCGGCGTGAAAGACAATGCACAGAAAGAAGAAATCTTGCGCAGCATCAAGGCACAGGTGCCGCAGATTGGCGACATCGAGGATTACCTCATGCTGCCGCCCCAGCTCGTGCAGATGTTCCGCACCCAGCTGCGCACGACAGAGTTTCCCGATGCCGAAGCCACGTGGGACGGCAGCCGCATGGTGCTGAACGTGAAGCTCTCGGACGATGATCGCGCGGCATTCGAACGCCTGCTGATGGACTTCAGCAGCAAGTATGGCGACGTCGTTCCCTTCGTCGCCCAGACCCCCGGCGACACGCGCAACGCCCCCAAGGTAATGAGCGGCAGCGCGGAGAGCCTGCCATTCCGCGTGGTCAGCGTCATTGGCGGCCCGATGCCGTTCGTGGTGCTCGATGGCGGCGTCAAGGTCATGCAGGGCGGGCTCTACAAGGAATACCGCCTCACCAGCATCAGCGACAAGGAGTTGGTATTCGAGGGGCCGCAGCGGATCGTGCTGCGGCGCTGAGCGGCGTTATCACACTTGCCACCCTGCAGTAGAGCGCGGTTCGCAAAGAAATGTGACAGGCCGGAACGGCGTATCGGCGGTTGTCACCAACTCAACAACAACGTTACGCCAATCAAGCAATGCGGAGGCGAAACATGATGCAAGGACCGAACCGAACGACCGCTGCAGCGGAACAACGCGCTGATCGCAATCCACTCATGACTGCGTTGAGCGGCGATGCTGGTACTGCAGCGCGTTCGGAAAAACTGGCTCAACTGGATGGCATCAACAAGCGGATCCAGGCACAGCGCAATGCAGGCGCTTCCCGCCAAGGCTTCGTTGCACTGGAACGCCTGTCTGAAGCGGTGACTGCGGCCCGGGAAACGATTGAGGCGCTTGCGAAAGCGTGACGCCAGAAATGACATGCAGGCTGCGCCGCTGATCATCACTGAAATGCGGCCAGCCAAGGCAACACAGAGTTTGAATTGTCAGCATCGCCCAAGGCTGACATCCAAGAGTGACATGGGCTAATTGACTGACGAGGTACTCATCATGGCTTCCACTGGCTTTATCGCTGAAACCATTAAGAACTACAGCAACTTCGCGACCGAACAACATAAATGGCGCGACAAGTACATGGAAGGCGCGAAAGGTGGCGACACCACCCAAACGCTCCAGCTGCTGGACAACCAACAGGAAGAAAGCCGTCACACCGGCCTGGTCGTGAACGTGATCGGCAAGCAGGACGAAATGCTGCGCAAGGCTGTCGACGCAATGCGTGGTTAATCCCCACTGCATCGAGATTGGGCACAGCACAGCGGCATACCTTCAAAGGTATGCCGCCTTTTTCTTTTGGCGACCCACCGCCGCAACGCTCCGCCATCGAAATCCGGCAATGCGATTCACACGCGGTCTCCGAGCACGAAACCAGGACAGCTATCGCCGGCTGCCGAAGGCCCGCCCGACATACTGCCTGGTGCATGGCCAGACGACAGCGAAAAGCATGACACGCTGTGCCACATAGACGCCCATCCGGTGCCCACCTATACCACTCATGGGTCGATGAACCTGGCCTGCGCGAGCGCAAAGCAAAGCTGGCTGGAGAGCGATCTCTCGAAAGCCAGAAAGAAGCAGGCACGTTGGGGACGCCGATCAGCCCAGGTTACTCTAGCGACCGGTAACCGGGTACAGCAAAAAGACACCCCGGCATGACCGGGGCGAGAGGAAGAGAGAGATCGGTCAACAGGTCAGAACTCAGGCCCGCAGACCCATGCTCATGCGCTGCAGATCCGTCAGGGCCTCCGGCGCAACCGCGCCGCTGCTTGCCGGCGCGGCCGCAGAGTCAGGCTGCCCCTTGACGACGCTTTCCCACTGCGCGGCCGTATCGAGGAACCCGCCGATCACGCCCGCCAGACTTTCGCCGGTCAGGCCATGCGCATTGATGGAGGACGAGATCACGACTTCGCCGCTGTCATGATGCACACCAATAGTACTGCCGCCGACCCCGGCCGCAAGGTAGTTGGCCTCGAGCAGCTGGACGGCGATTTCCTGCAGCCGCGCGGCGCCGGGGGCGCCCAGGCGAATGAAGAAGATCACATCGCCATTTTCCTCGTCGCCCTCCCAAAGGAAGCCGACCACGGTGCGTTCGATCATCAACTCCTGTTCTTCGAGGAATTCCTTTTTGGAATCCACACCGACATGGGTTGCGAACTCTTCCAGTACCTCGAAATAGCGTTTCGACATGGCGATATCCGGTGAAAAAGTGATAAGCCAGCGCACTGGCTGGCGCAAGCCAGCAAGGCCCGCCTCGCTCTGGTCAGTAACCGCAGGCGACAGACAGTTCACACCTCGTGAAAAATATCCGGTTATTGAATTCAGTCGGGGGGCCCGCCTCCCGAATGGCGGTGACACACATCCTCTGCCCGGCGCGCCACGACGCACTTCCCTACTCCGTGAATTCACCTATGCATGCAACCTTGCAGGTTTCCAGGCACGACCTGGCCTCACGTTTGGCACCGGCGACACAATTGCTCACACAAACAATAGAAACATTTTGAGAGTTTCCGGCATTCCTGGACCGTAAAGTAGGCCCGCAAACACGCTTCTTTCCGCAGCGCGCCCATGCGTTGGACGCGTCGCTGGAAGGCCGGCGTACCTCAGCAGACATGCGACTCGGAGCAGGCCGATGTTCTCTTCCCTTTATCTCCCACTGTTGTCCGTCCACGCAACCACGGCCAGCATGCCGGAGTTGCAGCACAAGATCCGTCATGCACAGTTTCTGGAAGCCGCAGCCACCGGCGAGCGGCGGCGCTTTGGTCCGGAAACCAGCCTGGCGCTGCCGCAGACCGAAGCGGACGCGCTATGCGTCTATGCCGATATCCACACGGCGTTGGCCAATCATGAGGACGCCGAGGAGCTGTACCGCCGGCACCAGCGTGCCCTGGGCTTCGACAAGAAGGCCGTGCGCTTCGCCTCGTTCCGCAACAATGCGTGGAAAAGCCTGTTCCAGTCGCGGCTGGCATCGGCCTTCGCAGGTTTCCGTCGCATGCTCGACGACAAGACGCTGACCTCGGCGCAACGCATCGAAATGACAGTGGGGGCTGCCGTGACACTGCTCGCTGCCGGCGACGCTGGCAGCGCGGAGCAGCTGCTAGCCACCCTCGATCCCGAGGACATCGCGCCCAACACCGAGCTGATCCTGGAAGCCTTGCAGGCGGATGTCAGCGTGCAGCACTACCTGCGCTATTCGCAGCGCATCACGAACCATACGTACTGGCATCCGGCCGCCCATGACAGCTGGCGCACCATGGGGCAACTGGACACGCTGATGCGCAAGCTCGACCGCGACAGCGACTTCGAGGCGATCCCCGTTCTGCGCGACCGCCTCGCCTATCTGCGTGCCCTGCTCATGCTGTCCGAAGGCGATGACTACGCCGTGCCGAGCGTGCTGCGCCACCTCGGCTGGGCCGAGCGCGAGGGGATGTCGGACTACGAGGTGGCCGTTCGCCTGGAGATCGCGCTGGCCGCCATCGCCGGCAATCTCACCGATATCGCGGACATGATGCTGACCGCCTGCCGACACCGCTACCAGTCTGAACCGACCCACGGCCGGTGGATTCTCGATTACTTCTTCTGCAGCGCGCGGCTGGCGGAACAGCACGGCAAGCTGGAGCTGACGGTTCGCATGCTGCGCGACTATGCCGGCACCGCCCTGGAGTTCGCGCGGCGCGACAGCACCATTGCAGCGCTCGCCTCGACCATCGTACCGCGCCCGGCCGAAGGGGCTGGCGACGATATTTCGGTCTGCCTGCCGGCCAAGTACCGCCGCGCCTATCGCTACCTGATCGTGCAATTGCGTGACCCGGGCCTGTCGGTCCGGCGCGTCGCCGAGCACATCGGCGTGACTGAGCGCGCCCTGCAGGCGGCCTTCAAGGCCCACCTGGGAATGTCGCCATCCGAAGTGATCCGCGTGCGACGCATGGAGCGCATTCGCGAGGAATTGACGGATACCCACCACAGCGCCTCCGCCAATATTCTCGAGACCGCAGCCAAATGGGGCGTGCGCAACCGCTCAACGCTGCTGAACAGCTACCGCAAGCGCTTTGACGAAGCGCCGTCGGAAACGGTCGAGCGTGCAGCCTGACGCGAGGAAGGCATTGCTCGCCAAACAGGCGGGCAATGCCGCGGATATGACATTTCTTTGCAGTATGGAATTCGACGGCCGCATACACTGACACGGTCTGGGCGGCCGCTTTCCGCAGAATCACAGTGACCTAAACAGTCTCGCAAGGCTCGGCCCCGACACAGCCTGATGGCTGTGTCCGCATCCAGTCACCCGATTTCGCCATCTGCCATCGCTAAATTCGGAGAACGACGTGTTGTGTGCCGTTTATGGGAATGAAAACCGGTTGGTTGCACTGCTCCATCAGTGCTTCGGCTTGTTGCACCTGGAAGTCGAGGTATTTCATGAGGAGCTGCGGCTGCTGCGTGCCGTGCAGCGGCGCTCGTACGATTTCATCCTGGTCACGGGAACCAAGCCGGCATCACTGTTCTCGTGGCACGCATCGACACATGGTCCGCGCGCACCGATCATCGTGCTGGTGAATGCGCCCAACCACGATGCCATGATCCCGTACTTCGAGGCCGGCGCGGACGATGTGATGATCGAGCCGGTTTCGCCACGCGAACTCGAAATCCGCATCAACATGGCCATGCGGCGCAGCGCGCTGGACCGCAGCACCGCCGCACGCATCAATATCGGCCCGTACTGCCTCGATCGCGTTTCAGGCCATGCCACGGTCAATGACCATCACATTCATCTGACCCCACGCGAGTTCGCCACGGCCTGGCTGCTGTTTTCCAATGTCGGAAAATGCGTGGCGCGCGACAAGCTGGCGCATGCCATTTGGGGCGCCGAAATCGACGTGGCGACCCGCACGATCGAGCAGCACATCTACAAACTGCGCAAGAAACTCCACATGTCCGGACAGATGGGCGTGACGCTGCGGACGGTGTACTCGCGCGGCTACAAGCTGGAGGTCAACGCGGATTACGAATTGCCGAAGCCACAGCCCAGCATGCCAGTCCGCATGCCGGCACAGCCGTATCTCGTCGTGCCCGCTGCGTGAAACTGCCATCATGGAAATGAGAATCAATCAGGCGCAACGCATCGCCGCCTCCTGGTTTGTGAAGTGTAGTTTTCAATTGTTTGCAATTGACTTGTGTCTCTAAGAAACCCCCTAGGGTAGAGTTTGCTCATGAGCTGCATGCCCGCCGGGGGACAAAAAACGCAGCCAGTAGTTTTTCCCTGAAGGCTGTCGAGGGATTGCGCGGATTGCGCTCGGGACGTTGCGCTGTTGACGGCTAATCAGTCTGGAGATCGCCCGAGATGAATCCGGAACATTCCTTATTACACGTTGTTATTGCTACTGACCTGCCAGTGGTGTCGCATGGCATCACCTCTGCCATCGGCACAACCACCTGGGCAACCACCCACGCGGTCTGCCGGACGCCTAGCGATATCCTGGCGTCGATTCCCGCCCAGCTTCCCACCGCGCTGATTATCTTCCTGAGCGGCAAGCTGTTTTTGCGCTGCAATATTTCCACCTGGCTGAACAATCTGCGCCGTCAGCATCCCAACTTGCCCGTGCTGCTGGCGGTGGATCAGACCGAAGCCCCTTTTTTCCTGCGCAACGGCATGCTTCTGGGCATCCGCGCCCTGCTCAGCCTGAATTTCGAGCCGGACGAGATGTTGCGCGCACTTGGGGCGATCCGCTACGGGCAGGTATTTACTTCCCAAGAACTGCTGACCAGCGATTTCCGCTATCAGACCACGGGCATCCACGGGCTGACACCGCGCGAGCGCGACGTACTCGAAAAATTCGCCCGCGGGCTGTCGCTGTCGGAGATTGCGCACATGGCCAACCGGAGCGTGAAGACTATCAGCCTGCAGAAGCAATCAGCGTTCCGCAAACTGGGCTTCCGGGGGAGTGCAGACCTGCACCGTTTCTACTCTTCGCAACTGATGTCTTCGCCGGATAACTCGATGCCGGAGACGGGCAGCATGGCCTCGGCCAGCCCGCCGCCGGTCGGCGTGGCATCGGCTCCGCGGGGTCGCGCCAACGTGATCGCAGACCAGCCGCAACGGGTTCCGGCGGCGCATGTGCGCCAACGGGAACCTGCCTGACGGAAACGACTGGGCCATCCTTGGCGGGGTGCAGCACGGCGAGTGTGGGATACTGACGATTCCCTGTCGTGCGTGCGCCCCGAGCCCATGCGTCAATGACTGGCAGGAAGCGACCCATGCCCACCCACCCGGCGCGTTGGGATAGACTTCCACCGGTCACTCCGGGCGCGCACATGCCGAAGAACCCCGGCTCGCCTCGTGTTGCATGCAGATTTCGCTGAAGACCCGTCTGGCCCTTTTTTCGTCGCTGATCGCCATCGCCCTGACGATTCTTGCCTCGTTGGGCAGCCAGTTCCTGGCATTTCGTGATCTGCAGGCCCTGCTCGAGCAGCAGCAGTCGTCCCAGGTCAAGCTGGTGGCCGAACAACTGGACACCAAGTTCGAGGATCGCAGCGAAATGCTGCGCCGCGTGGTGGCGGAACTGCAGGGCAAATTCCCGTCATCGCCGTCACACGCCAATGCCATCCTGCACAGCCTGCCGCTCCCTTTGGCCTTCGATAACCTGTTCTTTATCGACCCGAAAGGAAACGTGGACTACTCCACTGCGCCACTGGGCGCACAACGGCTGAATGTCAGCGATCGCGCCTACTTCCAGGAAGCGTTGCGGACCCGGGATGTAGTGATCTCCGATCCGGTATATTCGCGCTCCTCGCACACGCCCATGGTGTACATGGTGGCGCCGGTCATTGCGGCGGATGGCCGCGTGGTGGGTATGCTGGGCGGTGCGCTAAACCTGCTCAAGCCGAACTTTCTCGGCCGCATCGCCCATCACCGTATCGGCGTCACTGGCTACTATTGCCTGGTCTCCAGTGGCCCGCGCGCGCTGTATGTGATGCACCGTGATACTGCCCAGCTCGGCAAGGCCGCGCACCTCACGGGAGAGAACTGCGGCGAGCAGATGCAGCCCAGCCGTTACGAGTTCCTTGCGCCCAATGCGGCCCTGGTCTCACGCTACATTCTGCAAAGCACGGGTTGGGAACTGGTGGCGGTCGTTCCGGCGAATGAGGCTTATGCTCCGCTCCGGGCGATGCATACCCGCATGAAAACAATCGCCATCGTGGTGGCGGCAATCGCTGGCGTCGCGGCATGGCTGGCGACCTGGTACCTGCTGGCGCCGCTCAGCCGCCTGCGTGACGTCGTGCAGCGCAGCCATGAGGATGACGCAGCCTATGAGTCGCTGGTCCTGCAGCGCAATGATGAAATTGGCGAAGTCGGGCGCGAGTTCGCATCCTTGATGTCGCAATTGAATCTGCAGAACGATGCGCTGCGCCGTTCGGAGGCGGAGCTGCGGGCTGGCGAACTGCGCATGCGCAACATTGCCGACCATTTACCGTCGCTGGTGGCGTATCTGGACCGGAACGAGCGGTACGTATTCAACAATCACGCGTACGAGCGGGAGTTTGGGCGACCGGCCGCCGAACTGCGCGGCATGCATATTCGCGATCTGCTGGGCGAGGAGGCTTACCAGCGCCTACAACCCTATCTGCGCCGCGCCTTCGCCGGCGAAGAAATTTCCTTCGAGACCTCGGAACTGGTCCAGGGCGGCGGCATGCTCTGGACCGAAGCCTTGTACCAGCCTGAATGGAATGCCGATCACACCGAGGTCGTCGGCATTCATATCCTGGTGCGCGACATCACGGCCGAGAAAGCGGAAGTGGAACGCCTGGATGCGCTCACCCAGCTCGACCACCTGACCGGCATCGCCAATCGCAAGGGATTCGATCGCCGGCTGGCGGTCGCCGTCGATGATGCCAATCTGGCACGTATCCCGTTCGCGCTGCTGTATCTTGATCTCGATCACTTCAAGACCGTCAACGACACCTATGGCCATGCCTGCGGCGACGCGCTGCTGCAGACGTTCTCGATGCAGATCCTCGGCTGTATCCGCAAGACCGACACGGTGGCGCGCCTGGGCGGAGACGAGTTTGCCATTGTGATCGACGGGATCAATCATCCGGAACAGGTCACACGCGTGGCCCGCGACATTCTGGAGGCCACGCGCATGCCGTTCGTGTTCGGCACGCAAATTATCCCGATGGGGGTGAGCATCGGCATCGCGCTGAGCCAGCCAGAACACAATACCGTCGACGACATCAAGGCGCGGGCCGACGCCGCGCTGTACCGCGCCAAGCAGAATGGCCGCCACCAGTTTGCCGTGGATGGCGATGCGTCCACGGCCGCCTGATCCTCATTCAGCAGCGCCTTACAAATGGTTACGGCCGTAGCGATCTGGTAGCCGGTGGGCGGCAGCGCACCCCATACACTTCAGGTACGCGCACGCTGCGCGTTTTTTACGAAAATGGGGTGTGAGATGAACAAGTCCGTGCTCGCCGCCGTCTGTACCGGCGCCTTGCTGCTGTCGACGCAAGCCATGGCGCGTGTCGATGTCTTCCTGGGCCTACCCGGCGTGGTGGTCGCTCCGCCTCCCCCGGTCTACTATCCGCCGCCGGTCGTATACGAACCGGCGCCCCGCTATGTGCCGCCACCGAGCGCCTGGTATGACGACCGTTGGGAACGGCGCCAGTACCGCCGCTGGTTGCGCGACCAACGTGAACGGGAGCGCTGGGAGCGGCGCCAATGGGAACGCGCCCATGGCTGGCGCGACCGGGACGACGATTGACCCTGTTGCCCGGAGCCTTCGCGACATCCGGTCGGGCAGATCAGGACGCGCGGCGCCGCCAGCGCGGTATCCAGGCCGGGTGCGGCAACGTGCGATCACGGCAGGGCCGGCATCGCCTCCCGATCGCCGTTCATCTGGAAACCATCTCCGGAAATGCCTCATCCAGCGTCAGAATCTGGCCGGACAGCGCCCCGTCATACCCGGGCAACGCATTGATCACCTGACGAAAATCGGCGCTGCCCAATAGCGCCATCACATCTCTCATCAGCCCCGTATCGAGGGCCTGCCGCTCCACGGCGAAGAAATACCGCTCACGGGCCAGCGGCACAAATTCCAGTCCGAATTTCTGCGCCGCCGTCTGCACGCCGAAGCCGGCATCCGCCATGCCGCTGGCGATATATGCCGCAACTGCAGCGTGGGTAAACTCAGTGGTATCGAATCCATTCACGCGCTGAGGTGTGAGGCCGGCCGCGCCCAGCATCAATTCAAGCAGCATGCGCGTACCGGAGCCCGCCTGACGGTTGACGAACCGCACATCGCTGCGCGCCAGATCGGCCAGCGCCAGGATGTGCTTGGGATTGCCCGGCGCCACGAACAACCCCTGGTTGCGCGTGGCCAGATGCACGAGCCGATGGCGGCGGGGATCGAGCCATTGACGGTAATACCGCAGCGCCTCGTTCTCGAACGGGCCAAGTGGAATATGAAAACCCGCCAGATCGCATTCGCGGTGGGCCAGGGCGGCCACCGCTTCGGCACTGTTGCGAAACCGCAGTTCCAGTGGAAATTGGCCGGCCTTCAGCCGCTCCACCAGGGCTTCTACGGCAAACCCGTGGCTGGCATACAGGCGCAGGGCATCCCCGTCAGTCGCGACCACGCGCGCCAGCTCCGTTTCGAGTTCCGACGCCAGGCTGCTCAGCATCGGTGCCAGGCGTGCATCAATCCGCTGCTGGGCGCGCAGCAAGGTTTCCGCTAATGGCGTCAGGCGCGTGCCGGTACCGCGCTGCTTGACCAGCAGCGCACCGCCAAAGACCTCTTCAGCCGAGCGCAACAGACCCCACACATGCCGATACGAAAGCGCAGTCACCCGGCATGCCGAAGCGATCGAGCCGCCGGCCTGGATATGCTCCAGCAACTGCATCAGCACGCCCGTATCGAGCGACGGCGGTGTCTGGTCGTCAGGTGACTGGCGGGCAACCTGCAGGCGCGGACGAATGGCAATCCGGTAGTTCATGCAAATTCTTTCATATTGTCGGCAGGCAATCTGCCTGCTAGATTGATCATATTACGATGATTATTATGCAAATTTTTGCATAAATACACCCCCATACACCCCTCACCGGCACCCTCCCCGCAGTGATGCAGCTCCACATGGCGGCATCCTGCGCACTGGTCAGAGAGGGTGCGGAGACATGTCATGAACAAGCGAGTCATTCCCATCGCGCCCGAAGGGGCGAGCCGGCTGCGCAAGCGCCAGCAGCCCAAGGGCCGGCAGGTCGATCCGGCCGCGCTCGAAGAAGTGCGTCACGCGCTGGGCGATGCGCCACGCCGTGCCGACCTCCTGATCGAGCACCTGCACGCCATCAACGACCGCTATGGCCAGCTTGCCACGCCTCACCTTGCCGCCCTGGCCCACGAGATGCGCATGGCACAAACCGAGGTGTTCGAGGTGGCCAGTTTCTACCACCATTTCGATGTCGTGCGGGAGGATGCCGACGGCACGATCCATCCGCCCGCCGCGCTGACGGTACGCGTGTGCGAAGGCATCGGCTGCGAACTGGCTGGCGCGCATGGCTTGCTGGAGCGCCTGCCTGCCGTGCTCGGCACTGACGTACGCGTCCAGCCCGTGCCGTGTGTAGGCCGTTGCGAGCAGGCGCCGGTCGCCGTGGTCGGCCAGAACCCGGTGCCGCACGCTACCTGCGAAAGCGTGCAGGCCACGGTACAGGCCGATGCGCGCACCGAGGTGCCGGCTCCGTACACTGACCTCGCCGCCTACCAGGCAGAAGGCGGCTACCAGTTGCTCAAGCGCGTGGCGTCGGGCGAACTCACACCCGAGGCAATGATCGAGACGCTCGAGCATTCGGGCCTGCGCGGCCTCGGCGGCGCAGGCTTTCCGGCCGGACGCAAGTGGCGCATCGTGCGTGGGGAAGCCGCGCCGCGCCTGATGGCCGTGAACATCGACGAAGGCGAGCCAGGCACCTTCAAGGACCGCTATTACCTTGAGCGCGATCCGCACCGCTTCCTCGAAGGCATGCTGATCGCCGCCACCGTGGTCGGCGTCTCGGCCATCTATATCTACCTGCGTGATGAATACGCCGGCTGCCGCGCGCTGCTCACCGCCGAACTCGACAAACTGCGTGCTGCCGCGCCTGTCCCCCTGCCGACCATCGAGCTGCGGCGCGGCGCGGGCGCCTATATCTGCGGCGAAGAGTCGGCCATGATCGAATCGATCGAAGGCAAGCGCGGCATGCCGCGCCTGCGCCCGCCGTATGTGGCGCAGGTCGGCCTGTTCGGCCGGCCCACGCTCGAGCATAACTTCGAAACGCTGTACTGGATCCGCGACATTGTCGAAAAAGGCGCGGACTGGTTTGCCGGCCACGGCCGCCATGGCCGCAAGGGCCTGCGCTCCTACTCGGTCTCGGGCCGCGTGAAGAAACCGGGCGTGCACCTCGCGCCGGCCGGCATCACCATCGCCGAACTGATCGACGAATACTGCGGCGGCATGCTCGATGGCCACAACTTCTACGCGTACCTGCCGGGCGGCGCATCAGGCGGCATCCTGCCCGCCACGATGAACGATATCCCGCTCGACTTCGATACGCTGCAGCCCTACGGCTGCTTCATCGGCTCCGCTGCCGTGGTCGTGCTGTCCGATCACGACTCGGCCGTAGGCGCGGCACGCAACCTGATGTCGTTCTTCAAGCACGAGTCGTGTGGCCAGTGCACGCCCTGCCGTACCGGTACGGCCAAGGCGCTCGACCTGATCCACCAGCCCGAATGGGATGTCGACACGCTCAACGATCTCTCCTTCGTGATGCGCGATGCATCGATCTGCGGCCTGGGACAGGCTGCGCCGAACCCGGTCGATTGCGTCATCAAGTATTTCCCGCACGAGCTCGCCGCCTCTGGCGCGGCCTCGAAGCGCTGAACCGGAGCCGATCCGACATGAATGCCCTGACCCGCAACGAACGCGCCCTGCTGGATACCGCCACGCGCGTGAACTTCACCCTCAACGGCCAGGCCGTGACCGCGCAAAACGGCGAAACGCTGCTGCAGGCAGCCCAGCGCGAAGGCGTAGAAATTCCCCACCTCTGCTACAAGGATGGCCTCGAGCCGGCCGGCAACTGCCGCGCCTGTGTCGTCGAAGTGGCCGGCGAACGCGTGCTCGCGCCGTCGTGCTGCCGTCATCCGGTGGAAGGCATGGTCGTCACCACCAACAGCGAACGCGCCGAAAAGGCCCAGCGCCTGGTGCTCGAACTGCTGCAGTCCGACATGCCCGAGGCCGCGCACACGCGGCACAACGAACTCGACCAGTGGTCGGCCAAGCTGAACGTTGGCAAGCCGCGTTTCGCGCCGCGCGCCGCCGTCGCCCCCGATCTCTCGCACCCGGCCATCGCCGTCAATCTCGACGCCTGTATCCAGTGCACGCGCTGCCTGCGCGCCTGCCGCGACGAGCAAGTCAACGACGTCATCGGTCTCGCGTTTCGCGGCAGCGAAGCCGCCATCGTGTTCGACATGCAGGATCCGATGGGCGCCTCCACCTGCGTGGCCTGCGGCGAATGCGTGCAGGCCTGCCCGACCGGCGCACTGATGCCGGCGCGCGATGTCGCTATGAACGTGCCCGACAAGCAAGTCGAATCGGTCTGTCCATATTGCGGCGTCGGCTGCCAGCTCACCTACAACGTCAAGGACAACAAGATCCTCTACGTGGAAGGCCGAGACGGCCCTGCCAACCACGCACGCCTGTGCGTGAAGGGCCGTTACGGCTTCGACTACGCCCAGCATCCGCAGCGCCTGACCAAGCCGCTGATCCGCCGCGAAGGCGTGCCCAAGCACGGCGACTTCGTGATGGATCCGGACCACGTCATGGACGTATTCCGTGAAGCCACCTGGGACGAAGCTCTGGCGCTCGCCGCTGGCAAGCTGCGCGATATCCGCGACACGCATGGCAAGAAGGCGCTGGCCGGTTTCGGCTCGGCCAAGGGCAGCAACGAGGAAGCCTATCTGTTCCAGAAACTCGTGCGCACGGGCTTTGGCAGCAACAACGTCGACCACTGCACGCGCCTGTGCCATGCCTCCTCGGTCGCAGCACTGCTCGAAGGCATCGGCTCGGGCGCGGTCTCGAATCCGGTCATGGACGTCGGCCAGGCCGAGGTCGCCATCATCATCGGCGCGAATCCGAGCGTGAACCATCCGGTTGCCGCCAGCTGGATCAAGAATGCCGTCAAGAATGGCACGAAGCTGATCGTCGCCGATCCGCGCCGCTCCGACCTGGCACGGCACGCGCACCGCTTCCTGCAATTCAAGCCGGACACCGACGTGGCGATGCTGAACGCCATGATGAACGTCATCGTCACCGAAGGCCTGGTCGATGAAGGTTTCATCGCCGACCGCACCACCGGCTACGAGGAACTGAAACGCAACGTGGAACAGTTCACGCCCGAAGCCATGGCGCCGATCTGCGGCATCGATGCCGAGACGCTGCGCTACGTCGCGCGCCTGTATGCCACCTCCAAGGCCTCGATCATCCTGTGGGGCATGGGCGTGTCGCAGCATATCCACGGGACGGACAACGTGCGCTGCCTGATCGCCCTGTCGCTGATGACCGGTCAGATCGGCCGCCCCGGCACAGGCCTGCACCCGCTGCGCGGCCAGAACAACGTGCAGGGCGCCTCCGATGCCGGCCTGATCCCCATGATGTATCCCGACTACGGTCGCGTCGACGATCCCGCCAACCAGGCGCGCTTCGAAGCACTCTGGAACACCAAACTGGACAGCACGCCGGGCCTGACGGTGGTGGAGATCATTCACGCCATCGACCGGGGTGAGATCCGCGGCATGTACATCATGGGCGAGAACCCGGCCATGTCCGATCCGGATGCCGAGCATGCCCGCGAGGCGCTCGCCGCGCTGGACCACCTCGTGGTGCAGGACATCTTCCTGACCGAAACCGCCTACCTCGCTGACGTGATCCTGCCGGCATCGGCCTTCCCCGAGAAGACCGGCACCTTCACCAATACCGACCGCGCCGTGCAGCTCGGCCGCCAGGCCCTCGACCCGCCGGGCGACGCACGCCAGGATCTCTGGATCATCCAGCAGATGGCGCGCGGCATGGGCCTCAACTGGAATTACGGTGACGTGAGCGAAGTGTTCGACGAAATGCGCCGCGCCATGCCGAGCATTGCCGGCATCACGTGGGAACGGCTGCAACGCGAGCATGCGGTGGTGTATCCGTGCCGTGAGGAAGGCGACGCGGGCGAGCCGGTGATTTTTGTCGAGGACTTCCCGACCAAGACCGGCAAGGCGCGCTTCGTGCCTGCCGACATCATCCCGGCCGCAGAGCAGCCCGATGCCGAGTACCCCGTGATCCTGATCACCGGCCGCCAGCTTGAGCACTGGCACACCGGCAGCATGACGCGGCGCGCCGGCGTGCTCGACGCCATCGAGCCCGATCCGACTGTGCTCGTGCACCCGCTCGACCTGGCCGAGCTTGGCGTTGAACCCGGCGGCCTGGTCACGCTGGAGTCGCGACGCGGCACCGTCACGCTGTACGCACGTGCCGATGCCGGTACGCCGCGCGGCGCGGTGTTCGTGCCGTTCTGCTACTACGAGGCAGCCATCAACAAGCTGACCAATGCGGCGCTCGATCCGTTCGGCAAGATTCCGGAGTTCAAGTTCTGCGCGATCCGCATGCGTGCAGGTGGTGAAGCGCCGGAGCAATCGAGCTACGGCGGCGGGCAGATCCTGGGACTGGCAGCCGCCATCGCACCCTAAAGGGATGAAGGCGCGCGGCACGCCGCACCACCGGCCGCACATGAACGAAGGGCGCTGCATCCGCAGCGCCCTTTTCCAATGGACAGGCTGACCGATCGGTCAGCCTGTGGCCGGATGCACGGCGCGGTTCATCACCCGGCTCAATTCATCTTGCCGTTGTTGCCGCCCATGCTGTAACGTCCTGCGCCGAGGAACACAATGGCCAGTGCGCTGAACAGGTACATCCCCTGCAGCTCCAGATCCCAGCCGCCCGTCTGGTTCAACTTGGCGAGTTGCCCCATATGCACCAGGCCGATGGCGAACAGCATGTTGACCACCATGATCAGGGCCGCAAAGCGCGTATACAGGCCGACGATTAGCAGCAGCGGGGCCAGGACCTCGCCAATGTACACGCCGTAGGCGAGAAAGGCCGGCAGGCCAGCGTTGCCGAGCATGCCCGCAATGCCACCGACGCCGCCCTTCAGCTTGGCGATGCCGTGCAGCAGGATGAGAATCCCCAGCGCAAGCCGCAGGATCAGCTTTCCAGTATCTTGTCCGTTCTGCATCTTCGTGTGCCTCCCAGGTTGAACTGCTCAGGATCGATGGCGGGCCGCATCCGTCAGGTCGAATGACCCCGCGAAGGGCTGCCAGACAGGAGCATGGCACGTCTCTCGGCAGAAATCGAGACCTGCTGCAGAACCGCCATGGACAAGGCGGTAGGGCAGGCATGACTCCCCACTGGCAGCAGGGGGATGCGCCAAACCCGTCCGCGCCTTAGAATCGCTGCTCACGGTTACAGGGAATCTGCCATGGCCCACCCGCCCGATCCAGGCACCATCATCGCCGTTTCCGGTGTCAGCAAGACCTATGCATCCGGCTTTCAGGCGCTCAAGCACATCGATCTGGACATCCGCCGCGGCGAGATCTTCGCCCTGCTCGGCCCCAATGGCGCCGGCAAGACGACTCTCATCAGCATCATCTGCGGCATCGTCCGCGCCAGCGGCGGTACGGTGCTGGCCGACGGCGCCGACATCGTGCGCGATTTCCGCGTGGCGCGCACCAAGATCGGCCTGGTGCCGCAGGAACTCACCACCGATGCCTTCGAGAGCGTGTGGGACACGGTGCGCTACAGCCGCGGACTGTTTGGCAAGCCGCCGGCGCCGGACTACCTGGAAAAGGTCCTCAAGGACCTGTCGCTGTGGGATAAGCGCGACACCCGCATCCGGGCGCTGTCCGGCGGCATGAAGCGGCGGGGGATGATCGCCAAGGCGCTCAGCCACGAGCCCGAGATCCTGTTTCTCGACGAACCCACCGCCGGCGTGGACGTCGAATTGCGGCGCGATATGTGGAACATGGTGCGCGGCCTGCGCGCACGCGGCGTGACCATCATCCTGACCACGCACTACATCGAGGAAGCCGAGGAAATGGCCGACCGTGTCGGCGTGATCCGCAAGGGCGAGATCATCCTCGTCGAGGACAAGCGCACGCTGATGCGCAAGCTCGGCCAGCGCCAGCTCACCGTGCACCTGCAGCAGCCGCTCGCGGCCCTGCCCGCGACGCTGGCGGCGTTCGCGCTTACGCTCGCCGACGACGGCAGCACCCTCGTGTACACCTTCGATGCCCAGCAGGATACGCCGCCAGAAGGCGCGGGCATTGCCGACCTGCTGCGCACGCTTGACAGCGCAGGCATCGGCTATCGCGACCTGCAGACGGCCGAAAGCTCGCTGGAGGATATCTTCGTGCAACTCGTCAAGGAGCCGGCATGAACTGGCACGCCATCCACGCCATCTACCACTTCGAAATGGCCCGCACCTGGCGCACCCTCGCACAGAGCATCGCCTCGCCGGTCATTTCCACCTCGTTGTACTTCATCGTCTTTGGCTCGGCCATCGGCTCGCGCATGCAGACCATCGACGGCGTCAGCTACGGTGCATACATCGTACCGGGTCTGGTGATGCTGTCGATCCTCACGCAGAGCATCTCCAATGCCTCGTTCGGCATCTACATGCCGCGCTTCTCGGGGACCATCTACGAGATCCTGTCCGCGCCCATCTCCGCGATGGAAATCGTCATTGGCTTCGTTGGCGCGGCAGCCAGCAAATCGATCATCCTCGGCGTACTGATCCTTGCCACCGCGCGGCTGTTCGTCGACTACAGCATCGCCCAGCCGCTGTGGATGATCGCCTTCCTCGTGCTCACCTCGGTCACCTTCAGCCTGCTCGGCTTCATCATCGGCGTCTGGGCTGATGGCTTCGAAAAGCTGCAAGTCGTGCCGCTGCTGATCATCACGCCGCTGACCTTCCTCGGCGGCAGCTTCTACTCCATCAACATGCTGCCGCCGCTGTGGCAGACTGTCTCGCTCTTCAACCCGGTGCTGTATCTGGTGAGCGGCTTCCGCTGGAGTTTCTACGAGGCCTCCGATATCGGGGTAGGCATCAGCCTGGGCGTGACCTTCGGCTTCATGCTTGTCTGCCTGCTGGTGATTGGCTGGATCTTTCGTACGGGATATCGCATCAAGACATAGCCGCGCCCTGTCACATTCCGCACGGCTGTGTCGTCAGGTCCATGAGTACCGCCACGAGGACAACCATGACCCCGCCCACATCCGCCGATTCCATCGCCCGCGCCGAGCGCTTCGATCGCGAGCACGCTCGCAGCCTGCGTGCCCTGGCTTACCGCATGCTCGGCTCACGCGCCGATGCAGAAGATATCGTGCAGGAGGCCTGGCTGCGGTGGACGGAAGTGGACGAAGCCACGGTGACGCATGCTGGCGCCTATCTGTCGCGGATCGTCACGCATCTGTGCCTGGACCGCCTGGGCAGTGCGCAGGCGCGGCGCGAACACTATGTGGGCGTGTGGCTGCCAGAACCGCTACTGGATGACGAGACGCTGACCGAATGGGCGCCCGATCCACAGGCGCAGGCAGAGTTCACCCAGGATGTCTCGATTGCCTTCATGCTCGCGCTGGAGCGGCTCAGCCCCCTCGAGCGCGCCGCATTTCTGCTGCATGAAGTCTTCGATCTCGACTTTGACGAGATCGGCCAGCGCCTGGAGCGTACCCCCGCGGCATGCCGCCAGCTGAACAGCCGGGCGCGCAAACATGTGCAAGCTGACTACGCACGCCGTGAAGTCGGCCAGGAAGAGCGCCAGCGGCTATTCGCTGCATTCAGCCATGCGGTACAGACCCGTGATCCAGACGCGCTGGCACGGGTGCTCGCCGACGATGCGGTGATGCTCGCCGACGGCGGCGGCAAGGTGTCGGCGGTTCCCCGGCCGCTGCATGGCAGCGCCTTGGTCGCACGCACCTTCATCGGTTTTACCCGGATGGCCACGAGCCAGGGCTGGCGCCTGGTGCCGGCGCAGGTCAACGGCCTGCCGGGCTGTCTGATCTTCGATGACGCGCAGGGCGGCGAGCTCGTGCAAACCATTGCCCTCGCCCCGTCCGCCGACCACCCCGGGCGGATCGGCGCGCTCTACATCCAGCGCAATCCCGACAAGCTGCGCGGCCTCCCGGCGCGTCTGGGGCCGCATTCGTAAGATCGTCCAGCGTGGATGTCACATCGTGGCGCGCTGCGCCGTCTTATCCATATCACCCTCACTCTGGAGATCGACGACATGCACGCCACCGCCCACGCCCCGCGCCAGGACTATCTGCGCATTACGCCTAGCCTGTTCCGGAAGTACCTCGATTTCAGCATGGCCATTCCGCTCGATCACACGCTGCGTGTGCTAGTCGATATCCGTGCCTCGCAACTCAACGGCTGTGCCTTCTGCCTGGATATGCACGTTAAGCAGGGCAAGCTGCATGGCGAGCGGGAACTGCGCCTGCATCATGTGGCAATCTGGCGCGAGTCGCCACTGTTCTCTGCGCGCGAACGCGCAGCCCTGGCCTGGACGGAAGCGCTGACCCGCCTCGACACGGCCGGCGTGAGCGATGCGCTTTATGCAGAAGCAAGCGAACACTTGTTACCGGATGAGCTGAATGCCTTGACCTACCAGGTCATGGCCATCAATGGCTGGAATCGTATCAACATCGCCTTCCGCCAGACGCCAGGCAGCCAGGACAAGGCGTTCGGACTAGACAAGGCGGACATGGCCTGACCGGTACGCGACGCGCCGGCTCAGCAAAATTTCCTGCATGTTGAGATATCGACCACGATACAGCTGTGTTTGCTGGACCTGTGCGGCGCTTTCTTCCTAAGATGGAGCAGCACTGGACGGTTATCACAACCGACAGGCTGACAACAACGATACGGAGGCCACATGTCCCACGAGATTCGGGAGCGCACCACTGACCCCCTTGCCGATCAGAGCACGCTGACGTCGCCAGGCCGGCGAGGGTTTCTGAGACGAGGTGGAGCAGGGGCGATGGCCACCGCCGTTGCCGCGCTGGCCACGCCGGAGATCGCGGCGGCCCAGGCCAGCGCCACCGCACCAGCCACGGGTGCGGACAACCTGCCGCCCAATGTCCCCGAGTGGACACGCTCGCTCGGCGGGCCGACCGCCGTGCCCTACGGCACGCCGTCGAAGTACGAAACCAAGGCGGTCCGTTCGCTGTATCCCGGCCTCAAGGAGCCGATGTCAGCTTACAGCACGACACCACTGCAGGAACTCGACGGCATCATCACCCCCAATGGCTTGCACTACGAACGGCACCACGCCGGCGTGCCGACCATCGATCCAGCGCAGCACCGGCTGATGATCCACGGCCTGACCGACAAGGCGATGATCTTCACCATGGAGGAGATCCGCCAGTTCCCCAGCATCTCACGCATCTATTTCATGGAGTGTTCCGGCAACCCGTCTTTCCTGCCGCCCTACGGCAAGACGGCAGCCGAAGTTGCCGGCCTGGTGAGCGGCGCATCGTGGACCGGTGTGCCGCTGCGTACGGTGCTCGAACACGTGGGGCTAAAGCGCAGCGCCAAGTGGATCGTGGCTGAAGGCGCCGACGGTGCTGCCATGACACGCAGCATCCCGATCGAGAAATGCCTCGACGACGTGCTGCTGGCCTACAGCCAGAACGGCGAGCGCCTGCGCCCCGAGCAGGGCTACCCGCTGCGCCTGTTCGTGCCAGGCTTTGAAGGCAACATGAGCATCAAGTGGTTGCGGCGGTTGCACGTGACCGACAAGCCGGGCCACACGCGCGAGGAAACGGCAAAGTACACCGACCTGATGGCGGATGGGCGCGCACGCCAGTTCTCATTCGTGATGGAGTGCAAGTCGCTGATCACCTCGCCGTCTGGTACGCACAAGCTGACGCGTCAGGGCATCCACGAGATTCGCGGCATTGCCTGGAGCGGGCGGGGCAAGATCACCGGGGTCGATGTATCGATCGATGGCGGCAGAACGTGGAAAGCTGCCGTCCTCGATGCGCCGGTCCTGAGCAAGGCGCTGACGTCGTTCCGCGCGCCGTTCGAATGGCGCGGGCAGGAACTGATGCTGATGAGCCGGGCCATGGATGAAACGGGCTATGTGCAGCCCACGATCGAGCAACTGATCCAGGCGCGCGGCAAGTTCTCCTTCTATCACAACAACGCCATCCAGCCATGGAAGGTCGCTGCCAGCGGGGAGGTGACCAATGGACGCGCGTAACCCGACACGATGGATCGCCGCTGCGATCCTGGCATGCAGCGCCATTCCCCTCGCCGCCGGTGCGGCCGACCCAAGCCTGGGACGTATCGTGACCGACAAGGAGCTCGCCGGCTGGAATATCGACGTGTTTCCCGATGGCACTGGGCTGCCGCCCGGCAAAGGCACAGTTGCGCTGGGCGAAAAGGTTTACCAGACGCAATGCGTGGCGTGCCACGGGGCAAAACTCGAAGGTGGCCTGGGTCCGGCGCTGGTTGGCGGCGCAGGCACGCTGAAGAGCGACAAGCCGATCAAGACGGTGGGAAGCTACTGGCCATATGCGACCACGCTGTTCGACTACATCCGGCGCTCCATGCCCTTCCAGGCGCCGCAGTCGCTCAGCAACGAGGACGTGTACAGCGTCACCGCCTATGTACTGCACGCCAACGGAGTGTTGCCCGCCGACGCCACCATCGACGCCAAGTCGTTGGCCGCGGTGAAGATGCCAAACCGCAACGGCTTCTATGTCGACGACCGGCCGGATGCGAAAAATCCGCGTTGTATGAAGGATTGCCCGACCGCGTCTGCCGCGAAGCGTTAGCGTCTCGCTAACTGGCACCAAAAAAAGAACCGCCCCGATATGCCGCGGGGCGGTTCTTTTTTTGCGGCGGGACGGCACACGCGAGAAGCGCCGCCCTACAACGGCAGATAGCAGATTACTCGACCGTCACCGACTTCGCCAGGTTGCGCGGCTTGTCCACGTCGGTACCGCGCGCGCAGGCCGTGTGATAGGCCAGCAGCTGCAGCGGCACCACATGCAGCAGCGGCGACAGCGGGCCGTAGTGCTCGGGCATGCGGATCACGTGGATGCCGTCGGACGACTGGATCTCCGTATCGGCATCGGCGAACACATAAAGCTGGCCGCCGCGTGCACGCACTTCCTGGATGTTCGACTTGAGCTTTTCCAGTAGCACGTCGTTCGGCGCGACAGTGACCACCGGCATCTGGTCGGTAACCAGTGCGAGCGGGCCATGCTTGAGCTCACCGGCCGGATACGCTTCGGCGTGGATATAGGAGATTTCCTTGAGCTTGAGCGCGCCTTCCAGGGCAATCGGATAATGCATGCCGCGCCCGAGGAACAGGGCGTTCTCCTTGCGGGCGAACTCCTCCGACCACGCGATGATCTGCGGCTCGAGCGCCAGCACGGCGTGCAGGGCCGACGGCACATGGCGCAATTGGGCGATGCCCTTGGCTTCGTCGTCGGCGCTCAGCATACCGCGCTGCTTGGCCAGGGTCATGGTGAGGATATACAGGGCGGCCAGCTGCGTGGTGAAGGCCTTGGTCGAGGCCACGCCGATTTCCGTGCCAGCGCGCGTCAGCATGCACAGCTCGGTCTCGCGCACCATGGCGCTGGTACCAACGTTGCACACCGCCAGCGTATGTTTGTGGCCGAGGCTCTGCGCATGACGCAGCGCGGCCAGCGTATCGGCGGTTTCGCCCGACTGCGAGATCACCACGACGAGCGCGCGCGGATTCGGTACGGTGGTGCGGTAGCGGTATTCGCTGGCCACCTCCACCTGCGTGGGGATGCGCGCAATGGCCTCGAGCCAGTACTTGGCCGTGCAGCCGGAGTAGTAACTGGTACCGCAGGCGAGGATCAGGATGCTATCGATCTCGCCAAACACCGACGCGGCGCGCTCGCCGAACAGGGCCGGCTCGAAGCTGTCGATGCCGTCGACGGTATCACCCAGGGCGCGCGGCTGTTCGAAGATTTCCTTCTGCATGAAATGGCGGAACGGACCGAGTTCGACCGCCGCAGCATGCGACTCGACCTCGCGCACTTCGCGCTCCACGGGCGCGTCATTGACGTCGACGATGGTGCAGCCCTCGCGCGTGATTTCCACCACATCACCTTCTTCGAGATAGATGATGCGGTTGGTGGTGCCGGCGACCGCCAGCGCATCGGAGGCTAGGAAGGCTTCGTCCTGGCCGAGCGCCACCACCAGCGGCGAACCTGCGCGCGCGCCGACCACACGCTCGGGCTGGTCCTTGGCGAATACGGCGATGGCGTAGGCGCCGTGCAGGCGCTTGACCACGGCACGCACCGAGGCAAACAGGTTACCGCGCGTCTTGCTGCTCGGATAAGTGTAGGCCTGGTGCACGAGATGGGCGACGACCTCGGTGTCGGTCTGCGACTCAAATCCGTAGCCGACGGCGCGCAACTCCTCGCGCAGCGCTTCGTAGTTTTCGATGATGCCGTTGTGCACCAGGGCAATGGTCTCGCCGGAGAAATGCGGGTGGGCATTCACCGTATCCGGCTTGCCATGCGTGGCCCAGCGCGTGTGAGCAATGCCGGTAAGGCCGGACAGGCCGCTGCTCTGGATCTGCATGTCGAGATCGGCCACGCGCGCCACGGTACGGGCGCGCACGAGCTCGCCTTCGTGGGCTACGGCCACGCCACAGGAATCGTAACCGCGGTACTCGAGCCGGCGCAGCCCCTCGACCAGGACGGGAACAATATTACGGTGGGAAACTGCACCAACGATGCCGCACATAATCGCTACTCCATGGAGCGCTCCGGGTACCGGAACGCAAACCTGCGTTGCGCGGCGCGCATGGCGCCGCGGTTCTTGTGATTCTGTTTACTTGGGCTTCTTGACCGGCCGGGTCCAGCTCTCGATGGTCACCTGGCGGGCGCGCGACACGGTCAGCCGGTCGGGCGGCGCATTCTTGGTCAGCGTGGTGCCGGCGCCGAGCGTGGCGCCGCGTCCCACCGTCACCGGGGCCACCAGCTGCGTATCGGAACCAATGAAGGCATCGTCCTCGATAATGGTGCGGAACTTGTTCGCGCCATCGTAGTTGCAGGTGATGGTGCCCGCACCGATATTGACGCGCTCGCCCACCGTGGCGTCGCCGACATAGGCCAGATGGTTGGCCTTGGAATGCGCGGCGATCTGGCTGTTCTTGACCTCGACGAAGTTGCCGATGTGTACGTCTTCGCCGAGCGTAGTGCCCGGACGCAGGCGTGCATACGGACCGATGCGGCTGTCCGGGCCCACCGTGGCCTGGTCGATGTGGCAGAACGGCAGGACATGCGCGCCCGCACCGATGACGGCATCGCGGATCACGCAGTTGGCGCCAATGCGCGCGCCGTCGCCGATGGCCACATGGCCTTCGAAGATGCAGTTGACGTCGATGATCACGTCGCGCCCGCAAGCCAGGTGGCCACGCACATCGAGACGCGCCGGATCGAGCAGCGTCACGCCGTTTTCCAGCAGACGGGCCGCCAGATCACGCTGATGAATCCGTTCGAGCTCTGCAAGTTGGGTTTTACTATTGACGCCAAGCGTCTCGCACAATTGGTCGGGATGCGCGGATACGATCTCGACGTGTTCGGCAGCGGCCTGTTCCACGATATCGGTCAGGTAGTACTCGCCCTGCGCGTTGTCATTGCGCAGCGCCTGCAACCATTTCCGCAACAGCGCGGTCGGACATACCATGATGCCGGTATTGATTTCGCGGATCTGCCGCTGGGTCTCGGTGGCATCCTTCTGTTCGACGATGCGGGCAATGCGTCCGGCGGCGTCGCGCACGATGCGGCCGTAACCGGTAGGATCGTCCATCTCGACGGTAAGGATGCCCAGGCGCGCCGGACCGGCGCTGGCCACCAGGCGCTGCAGCGTCGCAGGAGTAGTGAGCGGGACATCGCCATACAGCACGAGCGTCGGCACGGCGTCGTCGAGCAGGGGCAGAGCCTGCATCACGGCGTGTCCGGTGCCCAGCTGCTGAGCCTGCTCGGCAAAGGCAATGTCGGCGCCGCCGACGGTCGCCCGCACCTGTTCGGCGCCGTGGCCGACCACCACGACGAGGGCAGCGGGCTCAAGCGTGCGCGCCGTGTCGATGACATGCGCCAGCAGCGGCTTGCCAGCCAGCGGATGCAGCACCTTGGGCAGGGCGGAGTGCATGCGTTTGCCCATGCCCGCGGCAAGAATGACAATGTTCACGAAGGAGGTTCCTCAAGTGCGCCAGACCGAATGGACAGGAAACACACGACGCAATGGCTGGAAAGCGCGCTACGTCGCCGGCTTGGGGCTGGCAAGCAGGACAAGCAATGGGGAAAATTCTAGCATGGCTACCCCCGCCAGCCGGCCTGCGGACGGGCTCGCCCGGCGGTTTTCGCGGCGTTTACGCCACGTTTTCCGCCGCCTGGCCGTCCGACTGGCCCTCGTGATGATGGTGGCGGGGCTCGGGGCATGCAGCGCGCTCAAGAGCACCTACGAGCAGGGCGATCATCTTGCCTACTGGTGGCTGGACCGCTATGTCGATATCAGCAGCGATCAGGCGCCGCAGGTCCGCAGCGCAATTGCCACCTTCTTCCGCTGGCACCGCCGCGAGCAATTGCCGGCGATCGCCGCCTTGCTGGAACAGGCAAAGGGGCACATCCAGCAACCCATGGCGGCACAGACCGTGCGCCATTACCAGCAGGAGGCACAGCGCCTCGGCCATCTGGCCTTCCGGCAGGCGCTGCCGGACACGGCGGCGCTGCTGGTAACACTGACACCGGCGCAGATCCGCCACATGCAGGAGCGGATGGCAAGCGACAACGCCAAGTATCGCCGCACCTTCCTGGCAGCGGACGAAGCAGAGCGCATCGATGCCCGCATGAAAAAAGTCATGCGCTATGCCGAACTGATGTATGGCGATTTCACCGCGGAGCAGGAACGGCAGATCCGCATAGCCGTCGCCGCGGTGGTACGGACCACGGCGGAGCGGCTGGGGCTGCGCGAGCGGCGGCAACAGGCATGGCTGGCACTGGCGCGTGAAGTGGTCACGGAGCGGCCCGAGCGCAGTGAAGTGGTCCGGCGGCTGGAGCGTTTCGACGCGACCTGGCGCGAACAGGCCAACCAGTCGGACAGCGATGCCGGCATCCAGCTGGCGGTGCAGATCGCCAACCTGACCACGCCCGCCCAGCGCCAGCATGCGGTTAAGCGGCTGCAGGGCTGGCTCGATGATACGCAGGCGCTGATGCGCCGCAGCTAGCGCTTAGGCAGGCCCGACAATGCCGCTGTGCGGCGCGGAGCCGCCGGCGGCCATCGGGCTCAGTCGTCGTCGAGTCCGGCAAAGCGGATGGTCTGGACGCCTGGCTGGAAACCTGCCGTCGCCGTGTCGTCGCACGGCGCCTCGTCGAAGGCAATGTCGCCATCGGCCAGCGGCTTGCCCTCGGCGCGCAGCGTGGCGAACGGGTGAAGGTTGCGATCCATCAGATGCGACGGCACGACATTGGAAAGCGCATTGAACATCGACTCGATGCGGCCGGGGAATTTCTTCTCCCACTCGCGGATCAGCGCCTTCATTTCTGCACGCTTGAGGTTCGGCTGGCTGCCGCACAGATTGCAGGGAATGATCGGAAAACCCTTGACCTCGGCATAGCGCTCCAGGTCGCGCTCGCGCACATAGGCCAGCGGCCGGATGACGACGTTGCGGCCATCATCCGACTGCAGCTTGGGCGGCATGCCCTTGAGCTTGCCGCCGTAGAACATGTTGAGGAACAGCGTCTCGAGGATATCGTCGCGGTGGTGGCCGAGCGCGATCTTGGTCGCACCGAGCTCGCCCGCCACGCGATAGAGAATGCCGCGGCGCAGTCGCGAGCACAGCGAACAGGTGGTCTTGCCCTCGGGCACCACGCGCTGCACGATGGAATAGGTATCCTGGTTCTCGATATGGAACGGCACGCCAAGCGACGTGAGATAGTCGGGCAGGACATGCTCGGGAAAACCGGGCTGCTTCTGGTCAAGGTTGACGGCAATGATGTCGAAGGCCACTGGCGCCCGCGCGCGCAGCTTGAGCAGGATGTCGAGCATGGCATAGGAATCCTTGCCGCCCGACATGCACACCATGACCCGGTCGCCAGGCTCGATCATGTTGTAGTCGCCGATCGCCTGGCCAGTCAGGCGGCACAGCCGCTTTTCCAGCTTGCGGGCTTCGAATGCCGCCTTGTCTTCGCGGCTCGGCCGGGTGCGGCGCGCCGTGGCTTGCCCGGCAGCGTGATCCCCGGCCATGTCCGCCGACGGGAGAATGACAGCGTTCATGTCAGGCTTCCTTGATATGAAAGACTTCGACGCCAACAGACTCGCAGTCCGGGTAGACATCGGGCTTTTCGGTCGACACGCGCACGGCCAGTACCCGCGGATGGGCCAGCAGTGTCCGCGCTACGTCGTCACACAGGGTTTCCTGCAGATGCACGTGCCCCTGCGACATACGCTGCACCACGGTCTCACGCATGAAATCGTAGTCAACGACTTCTTCGAGGCGATCATGCTGGGGCGTGGTCTGCGCCAGGGGCACGAACAGGTCGATATTCACCAGCACGCGCTGTTCGCCCTTTTTCTCGAACTCATGCACGCCAATATTGATCATGACTTCGAAGTTGCGCAGGAACAGGCGGCGGCACTGCGCCAGCGGCGCGTGGGACAAGGCTGGAAACATTTCACTTCCTAGGGCGTTAGGCACGTCGACGTGCCGGCAAATCGTTCATTCGGTGAGGAACATTACATCGCGATCGAGCGGCATCAGGTGTTGCCCGCCATCCACATACAACGTCGTGCCCGTGATCGCATCAGCCTCGGCCAGATAGCACACCGCACCGGCAATGTCTTCCGGCGTCGAGGAGCGGCCCAGCGGCGTCATGCGGTGCGCAGCGGCAAAGCTGGCGTCGCTCTGCGTGCCCGAGACCAGCGTGATGCCGGGTGCGAGGCCCACCACGCGCAGGCGCGGCGCCAGCGCCTGGGCCAGCAGCACCGTCGCTGTCTGCAGCGCGGCTTTCGACAGCGTGTACGACAGGAAATCCGGATTCAGGTTGCTGAGCTTCTGGTCGAGCAGGTTGATGACCACGCCGCGCTGCGCAGCGTTTGCGCCATCCACGGCTTCGCTTTCCAGCGCACGATACAGCGCGCGCGACAGGGTGAGCGGTGCCGCTACATTGGTGCGCATGTGCGTATCGAGCGAAGCATAGCCAAAGCTTTGCGCCACGTCGTACTGGAACAGCGAGGCGTTGTTGACGAGGCAGGCCGGGGTCCCAAGCGCCGCGCGGCAACGTTCGATCAACTGCGCGGTCGCCGCCTCGTCGGCCAGGTCAGCCTGCAGCACCACGCTGCGGCGGCCCAGCGCGGCAATCTCGGCGGCCACGGCCTCGGCTTCGGCCAGCGAGCGATGGCAATGTACCGCGACATCCCAGCCGCGCTGCGCCAGCGACAGGGCGATGACGCTGCCCAGCCGCCGGGCAGCGCCGGTGACCAGCGCCACGCCACGAGGCAATGCGGGGGCAGAAGAAGACGGGGTCGGCATTGTTACAATCGCAGGATGCAGAAAACAGCTAGTTTACCGCTTCCCTCCCCCGACGCGCTGGCGCAGTCCGTCACCCTGACATCACATATTGGCGCAGCGCTCGACGCCGCCGGCGGCTGGCTGCCGTTCTCGCGCTTCATGGAGCTGGCGCTGTACGCGCCCGGCCTCGGCTATTACAGCGGTGGTGCGTCCAAGTTTGGGCGCGGCGTGGCGGATGGCGGCGACTTCATCACCGCCCCGGAACTGTCGCCGCTGTTCGGTCGCACGGTGGCCCGCCAACTGGCGGAAGTCATGGAAGAGCACGGCCTCGACCGTATCATCGAATTCGGGGCGGGTACCGGCCAGCTGGCGGCGCAGATCCTCGGCGAGCTGGCCGCGCTCGGCGTGCCGTGCCGGGAATATGCCATCGTGGAGCTGTCGGGCGAGCTGCGTGCGCGCCAGCAGGTCGCGCTGGCAGCACATGCCGGACAGGTCGTGTGGCTCGATGCCCTACCGGAACGCATCGAAGGGATCGTGCTCGGCAATGAGGTGCTGGATGCCATGCCGGTACGCGTCTGGGCGCGCCGTCATGGGCTCTGGCGCGAGCAGGGCGTGCGCCGCGCCGGTGACGGTTTTGCCTGGCAGCCCGCGCCCGATGCCTTCAGCGCGCCGCTGGATGTTCCGGCGGCGCTGGCCCAGGTGCCGGGCGGGCACGACATCCAGACCGAAACGCACGAGGCCGGCGAAGCCTTTATCGCCAGCGTGGCGGAACGGCTCGAACGCGGCCTGGTGCTGCTGTTTGACTATGGTTTTCCGGCAGCGGAGTACTACCACGCGCAGCGCGAGCATGGCACGCTGATGTGCCACTACCGCCAGCATGCGCACGACGACCCGTTCTTCCTGCCGGGCCTGCAGGACATCACCGCGCACGTCAATTTCACAGGCATTGCGCAGCAGGCCATGGCGCACGGCCTGACGCTGGCCGGCTACACGAGCCAGGCGCGCTTCCTGATGAACGCGGGCCTGATGGAAATGCTGATGGAGCTCGACCCGCGCGATGCCACGACGTTCCTGCCGGCCTCCAACGCTGCGCAGCGGCTGCTGTCGGAAGCGGAGATGGGCGAGCTGTTCAAGGCCATCGCGCTGACACGTGATATCGATACCGGCACGCTGAGCGGTTTTGCACGCGGCGACCGTGCGCACCGTCTTCTGACGGACGCGTGATGCGTCATGTGTCACGCGACGCGGGTATCATGCGTTCAACCGACAATACGCTTTGCCCGCGACCTGCATCGCGACGCATGTGGCTGACCGCCGACTTCCCATGCCCTCCGGCGCTTGCCGGAGTCCACCATCCCCACCATCGACACTGAGCATGCTGCGCTGGGTCCTGACCATCTTCCTGACCGTGATGATCCTGTCATCGGCGCTGCCGTGGCTGAAGAAACTCGGGCTCGGACGCCTGCCGGGCGATCTCAATTTCCGTCTGTTCGGGCGCGAGTTCATGCTGCCGTTCGCCTCCACCATCCTGCTGTCGCTGGTGGCGGTGCTCATCGGCAAGCTGCTCTGAGCGCTGCTTACACGCGTGCGGCAGCGCGTCCGTACTGGTTGTTGCATTCCACCAGCGTGGTCAGCAGCGCCATGAAGCGTGCGCGGTCCTCGGCTGACAGCGGCGCGAGAAAGCGATCCTGCGAGCGCTGCATGCCGGCGTGCAGCGCGTCCTTGAGGCGCTGCCCCTCGGCCGTGATGTAGGCCTGCCGCGAGCGGCGATCGGCCGGATTCACGCGGCGCTCGAGATAACCCTTCTCTTCGAGCCGGCGCAGCACGTCGGCCGTGGTGGTGCGGTCCAGCCCAAGCTCAAAGCCGATGGCCGTCTGGTCCAGGCCAGGCTGGGTAGCGAGCACGGTGAGGATGCCGTACTGCACGGGCGTGATGCCTTCGGCCGTGCATTCCTCGATGAACATCGCGTAGTGAATCTGGTTGAGACGCCGGATCAGGTAGCCGGGCCGAGAACGCAGGGCCTCCCAGCTCGGATCGTAGGGCGCCGCCGGCGCAGCCGCCGCGGACTTGTGCCCGGCCATGCCAGCCTCGGGCGCGGCAGCCTCCGTCGGCGGATCGGACATGTCGGACGGGCGGTCAGTCGGCATCTGCTGGGATTCCTTCAATGCCGGCACAGGGCCGGCCTCATTCAAGCGCCCCGGCACGCAGGGCTTCTTCAAGTGCAGCAGCGCGTGCATCATGCACGCGTGCACGGATGGCGGACGGATCCGCCGCGCACTGGCGCGCAACCGCGCCGGCATCGACTGTGTTGACCACGGCAAGCGCGCGCAGCAAGCGCTGCCCCTGCGGATACTGCGCCTCCTCATGCCCCAGCCGCCCACGCGCATCGGCCTCGCAGGCCTGGATCACCTGGGCAAAGCGCTCGGGCTTGCGCAAGGCATCGCAACGCTCGAGCAGTCGCAGCAACGCGGCCGCGCCAAACTCGCTGCTGCGATGGATATTGCCATGCTCCTGCGCCACCACGCGCGCCAGGTCGCGGCAGTCGTTGGGCACGCGCAGACGCTTGCAGACAGCTTCCAGCAGATGCACGCTACGGCCCTCGTGGCCAATATGACGCGGCAGGACGTCGGGCGGCGTGGTGCCCTTGCCAAGGTCGTGCATCAGCGCGGCGAAACGCACGGGCAACGGTGCCTGCAGCCGCGCAGTCATCGCCAGCACCATCATGACGTGCACGCCGGTGTCGATTTCCGGATGGTAATCGGCACGCTGCGGCACGCCCCACAACCGATCGAGTTCGGGCAGCAGGCGCGCCAGCGCCCCGCAGTCGCGCAACACGTCGAACATGCGGACCGGCGCGGCTTCCATCAGCCCGCGAGCCAACTCCTGCCAGACGCGCTCGGGCACCAAGGCATCGCCCTCGCCTGCCGCAACGATGTCGCGCATGCGGGCGAGCGTTTCGGGCGCCACGGTAAAGTCGGCAAAGCGCGCAGCAAAACGCGCAATACGCAGGATGCGCACGGGATCCTCCGCGAACGCGTCCGACACATGCCGGAACACCCGCGCGGCAAGGTCGTCCTGGCCACCGAACGGATCGATCACCGGGCCGGACAACACACCATCCGCATCCACGGCCTGGGCCATGGCATTGATGGTGAGGTCACGGCGTTGCAGATCTTCCTCGAGCGTCACATCGGGCGCGAAGTAGAAGGCAAAGCCCTTGTAGCCCGCGGCCGTCTTGCGCTCAGTGCGGGCCAGCGCGTACTCCTCCTGCGTCTGCGGATGCAGGAACACGGGAAAATCCTTGCCGACCGGGCGGTAACCAAGCGCGGCCATCTGTTCCGGCGTGCCGCCGACCACGACGTAATCGCGGTCCTTGCCCGGCAAACCCAGCAAACGGTCGCGGATGGCGCCGCCGACGGCATAAACCTGCATGGGCTCAGTGGCCTCCAGTCACCATGATCGGATCGGCAAAATCCGGCACGTGGCGGTACGGCTCCTGCGAGACGAGGAAGTCGCGTTCGGTGTTCGCGCCGGCAATCCATTTCTGCATGGCAGGCAGGCTGCGGATATGGTCAGCGTAGGCCTGCGCGAGTGCCGGCAGCTTGACCTGGTAGGTATGGAAGCGCGTCACCACCGGCGCATAGAATGCATCGGCAATGCTGAACTCGCCGAACAGGAAGGGACCATCCGCCGCATGGCGCTCGCGCAGGCCGGTCCAGATTTCGATGACGCGGTCGATGTCGCGCTGCACCACGTGCGTCCAGCGCGTCGTCGGCAGCGAAGCGCGAATGTTCATCGGCAAGTTGACACGCAGCGGGCTGAAACCGGAATGCATTTCGGCGGCGACCGAACGCGCTTCGGCGCGCTTGGCGGCGTCTTTCGGCCAGAGATTCTTTTCCGGAAATTTTTCGGCCAGGTATTCGCAGATCGCCAGCGAGTCCCAGATCTTCAGTTCACCGTCGACCAGGATCGGTACATGGCGCGCCTTCGAGTATTTCGCCACATGCGGCGCAAACTCCGGGGTAAAGAGACGCACCGGCTCCTCTTCAAATGCAATGCCCGCATGGCTCATGGCCAGCCACGGACGCAGCGACCACGAGGAATAATTCTTGTTGCCCATCACCAGTTTCATCGACGATTCCCAAAGATCCGGGCCACCCCGGAGGAAATTCATTCTATCAGCCATCACTTAGAACGACAAACCATAGCGTTCACGCGCGCATGCGCCAACGGTCCAGGCGGGCGCTGCGATCCTGGCGGCCGAGGACCTCGGCCAGGCTGGATTCGAGGTGGCGGGGCGTGATACCCAGCACCGGCGAGACTGGTCCGTGCAGCACATTGTCGACGCGCATCGAGTCGAGATTGTCGCGCGACATGAGTGGACCGCCCGGCGCATGTTCGAGCATCATGGCCTGCAAGCGGCCCAGCGCAGCGGGCAGGCGCATGACCGGACGCGGATGGCCGGCCGCCTGCCCGGCCAGGCGCACCAGTTCCTCGAGCGTGTACACCTGCGGCCCGCCGAGGTCATAGCACTGGTGGATGGTCTCGGCATTGCCGAAGGCATTGACGATCGCCTGCGCCACATCCTCCACGGCAATCGGCTGGAAGCGCGCGCCGGCACACGCCAGCGGCACGAACGGCGCGAACCGCTGCATGCGCGCGAACAGGTTGAGAAAACTGTCGCCCGGGCCAAACACCACGGAGGGGCGGAACACCGTCCAGTCGAGCATGCTCATGGTCACGGCCGCCTCGCCGTCGCCCTTGCTGCGCAGGTACATCGAGGGCCCGGCGCTTTCCGCCCCCAGCGCGCTCATATGCAGCAGCCGGCGCACGCCATGCCGCGCGCACATGGCGACGAGGCGACGCGGCAGGGCCACGTGAGCCTTGGCGAAACCAGGACCATACGGCGTGCCGCGACGATCGTGCAGGATACCGACCAGGTTGATGACCGTGCCGTCCTCACCCAGCGCGGCAAGCAAGCGGTCAAGCGTGGCGTCGTCATGGACGTCGGCCTCGACCAGCTCCACCGGGAGGGGCAGCAGATGGCGCGCACCGCGCAGGTCCCGCGTGGGTGCCAGGATACGCCCGGGTACGCGGTCCGGCAGCGCGCCCGGCACCCATGCGGCACGCGTGACCGGCTCCGGCAGGCGTTCGCCCGGGGTCGCCGCGAGTGCGGCAAGGCGGGTCAGGACATGGCTTCCGATAAAACCGGAACCGCCGATCACGAGAATGTTCGATACCAGCATGGCAACCTCCGTCGATTTTGTCACGCTGCCCCACCCGGTGTGGCGGATACCACTCGAGCGCGGCGAAGACACCATTCAAGTGTAGACGCGCCGCCACCGACCGCGAAGCGGGCGCGGCGCCGGCATGACG
Source organism: Imbroritus primus (assembly GCA_000272025.2). GTDB lineage: Bacteria > Pseudomonadota > Gammaproteobacteria > Burkholderiales > Burkholderiaceae > Imbroritus > Imbroritus primus. The sequence continues at coordinate 172,154 of AKCV02000025.1, read as the reverse complement.
TCACGCAACTGCATGCAGGCGCTCCGCGCAATCGCGGTGCGCCTGCCGCGCATGAGGCTCAGGGCAGGTTTGTTGCGACTGCCTGGCTCGGTGCGACCTGTCCGAGGCGAGCCCGCAACGATTGCGGCTGGCCGCTGATGATGGCCGCATAGTACGTGGCGTTCGACAGCACGTTCTTCACATAGCCGCGCGTTTCGGTGAACGGGATGGTCTCGGCGAAGATCGCGCCTTCCACGGTGCGGTTCAGCGAACTGCGCCAGTTCTTGGGCCGGCCCGGACCGGCGTTGTAGGCGGCCGAGGCCATGGTCCACGAGCCGTCGAGGTCGTTCAGTACCATGTTCAGGTAGTTGGTGCCCAGCTGGATATTGACCGTCGGGTCATCCATCTGGCGCGGATGGAAATCGCTCAGGCCGATGCGGCGCGCGACGTAGCGCGCGGTCGCGGGCATCACCTGCATCAGGCCCGACGCGCCGACGTGCGAGCGTGCATTCATGATGAAGCGCGACTCCTGGCGGATAAGACCGTAGGTCCACGCCATGTCGAGACCCAGCTGGTCCGTGGCGCGGCGCATGATGTCGCGGTACGGCATGATGAAGCGCAGCGTGAAGTCATGCTCGTCGCGCGTGCGGTCGGCGGAGTTGACGGTACGGTCGAGAAGCTGGATGCGGCGCGCATACTCGGCGGCGGCCAGCAGCTGGCGATCCGTCATGCCGCGCAGTTCCCAGTTCCATTCGCGGTTGCCCTCGAAGCGCATGTCCATCGCATAGAACTTGGCCGCACGGGCAAAGCCTTTGCGGCCGCGCATCTGCTCGACCTCGGCATCGCTGACGGTGGTGCGCGGCGGCAGCGTGATGCGCTGGCCCAGCTCCTCGAGCGCCAGCTGGCCATAGAAGTTGTACTGCTGCGCAATCGAGGCGAACTGCTCGCGCGCCTCGGCATCGCGCTTCTCGGCCTTGAGCGCGCGGCCATACCAGTAGATCCAGGCCGGATCATCGCGCAGGCCCATGCGCATGGCTTCGACCGACTGGCGCACCAGCTTCCAGTCGCCGGCGCGCAACGCCGCGCGCACGCGCCATTCCTGAGTCTCGTCCGAGAGCCAGCGGTCGCCGCCCAGTTCGAGCTGGCGGCGATACCACTGCGCCGCCTCGGGCATTAGCTTCTTGGCGGCGAACTGCGCGACCACACCCCAGCCCGCACCCTGCTCCTCGCGCGGCAGCGACGCGCCGGACGCCTGCAGGTAGGCGGCAGCCTGCGACGGATCGTTGCGCGCCATCTTGACCACGGTCGCCAGCGTATCGCCATCCACGCGCTCACCACCGTTGGTAGTCGCGGCGATACGGCCCGCCAGCGTCGTGAAATTCTGTTCCAGCGCCTGGCGCGCCTGGAAGGCGACATCGGCCCGGCTGAACTGCCCGCCCTGCGCAAGATAGCCAATCAGATCGACGCAGCCTTCGCCATAGCTTTTCGGCACGACCAGCACGCGGCGCGCCGCATCGGCCACTTTCTGGCCCTTTTGCGCCGCGGAGAGGAGGGCATAGCACTCGACCTGCGGATCGTCCTTCAGCGCAAACTGCGGATACTCCGCATCGAAGTTAGTCCAGTCGCGTTGCTTGCCGAGCACCAGCAGCCAGTCGTTGCGCAGGCGGTCGGCAATCGCGTCGCCGCGATAGCGCTCGAGGAAGCTGCGGATCTGGTCGACCGGCGCATCGAGGCGCGCCAGGCCGCTGCTGTCGAACATCTGCGGCTTGATGCGGTAATACTCGATATAGGAGGGAATCTCGTACCCGCCGAGCTGCGCCGCCAGGCTCCAGGCGCGCGTCACATCGTTCTTGCGGGCGGCGTCGCGCAACTGGGCAAACTGGTCATCCGGCGAGACCGCGGACTGGGCCGAAGCCACGCCAGCGACGCAGGCCAATCCGAGCAAAGTGGTCGCGGCGACACGATATACTGCCTGGCGCATGTTGATTCCTGTCATGGTGTCCGAGTTGAGTTCATTATCACACGATAGCGGCGCCGTGCCGGCGCGGGCCGAGTTGCGGCGCACGCTGCTGGCGCGCCGTCCGGCGGGCGACCGCCGTGCCGCGCACGACGCGGCCCTGACACAGTCGCTGGCCGGCCTGCTGGCGACGCTCGACGATTGCTGCATCGGATTCTACTGGCCGATCCGCGGCGAATTCGACATGGTTGCGGAAGTCGTCCGCTGGCTGCGCGCCAGTCCGCACGCCAATCCAAACGCCGCCCCCCAGGCTCGTTCCAGCAGTACGCGCCGCGCAGCCCTGCCGGTGATCCACACGCGGGCCGCGCCGCTCGATTTTCATCTATGGACGCCAGAGACGCCGATGCGTTCCGGCCAGTACAACATTCCCGAACCGCAAGGCACCGCCGCCGTCATACCGGACATCCTGCTGATCCCGTGTGTCGGCGTGGATCGCCAGCGTTACCGCATGGGCTATGGCGGCGGGTATTACGACCGGACCCTGGCAGCGTTGTTCCCGCGCCCGCAGGCCATCGGCATTGCCTACGCCGATACCGTGATCGAGTCCATTGCACCGGAAGCGCACGACATCGCACTCGATCGCGTGGTGACGGAAAACGGCATCTGGTAGCACGGCAGCGCCGGAATCGCGGGCGCCCACCCATACCGGGCGGCCACGCTGCACTGCCTCGGACATGTGCTGGATCGCGATGTGTCGGCTGCGCTTGCCATCAGTCAGGCGGACCGTGACTGCACACTCCGTCAACCGCTGTCCGCGATACCCGCCGACGCGTCCGCACTTCCGCATTGGCGAGCCGCAGCGCCGCCTCTACCGCACGCTGCGCCCATGCCGCCATCTGCGCGGCATCTTCCAGGCAGCTCTCCGGAGCGCTCCAGTAACTCGCCATCACCACTTCGCGCTGCGCCTTGGCATAGCGAAAGGGCTGCGCCCCGGCCGCCTCGAATATGGCACGCGTGGCCGCATCGCATTTGAAATACAGCTGGCCATCCGACACGAGACCGAACATCAGGCCATCGTAAAACAGCCCGTGGCCGCCGAACATGCGTTTGGCCGTCAACGGCCCGACGCGCGTGGCCAGCGGCGCCATCAGTTCCAGCACATGTTGGATGAGCGGATCCGGCGTGCGCTTGGTCATACCCGAATCCGCCATAAGTGCCGCGGACTGCCGCGGCGACTACAGTCCCAGGCGCTGCCAGAGCGACTTGGTCGGGCCAGCGGCGTTGAGGGTGTAGAAGTGCAGGCCCGGCACATCCGAGGCCAGCAGGCGCTCGCACAGGGAAGTCACCACATCGAGGCCGAACGCGCGGATCGACTCGCGGTCGTCGCCGAAGCTCTCCAGGCGCTTGGCCACCCAGCGCGGCACTTCGGCGCCGCACATGTCGGAGAAACGCATGAGCTGGGAGTAGTTGGTGATCGGCATGATGCCGGGCACGATGGGAATCTCCACGCCCAGGCGCCGCACGTCGTCCACAAAACGGAAGTAGGCATCCGCGTTGTAGAAGTACTGCGTGATGGCCGAATCGGCGCCGGCTTTCACCTTGCGCGCGAAATTCTCCATGTCGTGTCGCGGCGAGCGCGACTGCGGATGGTATTCCGGATAGGCCGCCACTTCGATATGGAACCAATCGCCGGTTTCGGCGCGGATGAATTCGACGAGCTCGTTGGCAAAGCGGAATTCGCCGATCTCGCCCATGCCCGAGGGCAGGTCGCCACGCAGCGCGACGATGTGCCGGATGCCGGCCTCGCGGTAGGTCTTAAGGATCTGCCGAATGCTGTCGCGTGACGAGCCCACGCACGATAGGTGCGGTGCCGCCTCCGTGCCCTCGCGCTGGATCTCCAGCACGGCATCGAGCGTACCCTGTTGCGTGGTGCCGCCCGCACCGAAGGTCACCGAGATGAACTTCGGCTGCAGCGTCGCTAGCTGCGAGCGCGTGACGCGCAGCTTCTCGGCGCCCTCGGGCGTCTTGGGCGGAAAGAATTCAAAACTGAAATGTCGTTCTTGCATAGTATTCGTGCGTGCCTGGGGCACGGCTTTACGCCACGCGGTCGCGCAGCAGCAGGCTGGCCAGCAGCCACGAGATGATGCTGTACAGGATCGAGCCCAGCAGCGCCGTGCCGAAACTGTCGACCATGAAGCCGGACAGCAGCTTGCCGACAAACAGGAACAGCAGCGCGTTGATGACGAAGATGAACAGGCCGAGCGTCAGCACCGTCACCGGTAGTGTCAGGATGACGAGGATCGGACGGATCAGCGCATTGACCAGGCCCAGCACGAGGGCTGCGATCATCGCCGAGCCGAAGCCCTTGATCTGGATTCCGGACAGCACATAGGGCAGCACGAACAGCGCGACGGCATTGATCAGCCAGACAATCAGCAAACGCATGGCACTTCCTCCCGGGTTGCAATGCCCCGGCCGGGCGGAATGCCTGGCCGGGCGGTCAGCATAAAACGGTACAGCAACGCAATGGCCCTCGGATGCGGCTTCAGACCCCAAGCGAATCTGGCCGGACGCGCGGCGGGCAGTACACAAGTACGGCCCAGCCACGCGACGATGCCAGACTCCGGCTGAAACCCGCCGCCCAAGCTTAGTAGCGGTAGTGGTCAGCCTTGTACGGACCTTCCTTCGCCACGCCGATATACGCGGCCTGCTCGTCGGTCAGCTCCGTCAGCTGCGCGTTCAGCTTCTTCAGCTGCAGGCGCGCCACCTTTTCATCGAGATGCTTCGGCAGCACGTACACGCCGACCGGGTACTTGCCGGAATCGCGTTCCTGCCACAGTTCGATCTGTGCAATGGTCTGGTTGGCGAACGAGCTACTCATCACGTAGGACGGATGGCCCGTGGCGCAGCCGAGGTTCACCAGGCGGCCCTTGGCCAGGATGATGATGCGCTTGCCGTCGGGGAAAATCACGTGATCGACCTGCGGCTTGATCTCTTCCCACTGGTATTTTTCCAGCGCGGCGATCTCGATCTCGTTGTCGAAGTGACCAATGTTGCAGACGATGGCCTGGTCCTTCATCTTGGCCATGTGGTCATGCGTGATCACATGGTAGTTGCCGGTACAGGTCACGAAGATGTCGGCCTTGTCGGCGGCGTAGTCCATGGTCACCACGCGGTAGCCTTCCATCGCGGCCTGCAGCGCGCAGATCGGATCGACTTCGGTCACCCACACCTGCGCCGACAGGGCGCGCATGGCCTGCGCGCTGCCCTTGCCCACATCGCCGTAACCGCAGATCACCGCGACCTTGCCGGCGATCATCACGTCAGTGGCGCGCTTGATGCCGTCGACCAGCGATTCGCGGCAACCGTACAGGTTGTCGAACTTGCTCTTGGTCACCGAGTCGTTCACGTTGATGGCGGGGAAGCGCAGTTCGCCCTTCTGGGCCATCTGGTAGAGGCGGTGCACGCCCGTGGTGGTTTCTTCCGTCACGCCGCGGATTGCGTCGAGGTTGCGGCTGTACCAGGTCGGATCCTGCGCCAGCTTTTCCTTGATGGCGGCGAACAGGAAGGTTTCTTCCTCGCTGCCCGGCTTGGCGATCACCGAGGCATCCTTCTCGGCGCGCGCGCCGAGGTGCAGCAGCAGCGTGGCATCACCGCCGTCGTCGAGGATCATGTTCGGCGTGCCACCGTCCGCCCAGTCAAAGATACGGTGCGTGAAATCCCAGTACTCCTTCAGCGACTCGCCCTTGAAGGCGAACACCGGCGTGCCGGCGGCGGCAATCGCAGCGGCGGCGTGGTCCTGGGTCGAGAAGATATTGCACGAGGCCCAGCGCACATCCGCGCCGAGCGCCTTGAGCGTCTCGATCAGCACGGCGGTCTGGATCGTCATGTGCAGCGAACCGGCGATCCGTGCGCCCTTCAGCGGCTGGCTGGCGGCGTATTCGTCACGGATGGCCATCAGGCCCGGCATCTCGGTCTCGGCAATGGCGATTTCCTTGCGGCCCCAGTCCGCAAGCTTGATATCGGCAACGAGGTAATCGGTCTTCAGGTCGGCAGGTGCGTTCATTTTCACTCCGGAGAAAAGTGATCGCCACAGGGGGTGAACGCAGGAATAAACGCTTGAGACGCGCACTCTCGCCACCATGACAATCACGGATCAGCGAGCGCGGTTGAGAGACTTCCGAGCCTGGCGGGAAGGTGCGACCTTGCGGAAAAGGCACCACTCCGTTGCAACGCTCCTCGGAATGCCGGTATTGTAGCGTGAGCGGGACGAAGTTGCACCCGCCACGCGCCACCCAAACACGCCGCCAGGCCACCTGCCCCGCACTTTTCGGGGAAAGCCCCGGCCAGCCCTGATGTTCCTGGTCCGCGACCGCCCGACGATTCACATGACACACGCCACACCGGTTTCTGCTCCTGCCGCCTCGCCTACCTCGGTTTCCATGCCAGCCCCATCCACCCCGACCGCGCATATTCCACCGCGCACCCTGACCATCGCCGGCTCCGACAGCGGCGGCGGCGCCGGCATCCAGGCCGACCTCAAGACCTTCGCCGCCCTCGGCTGCTTCGGCATGACAGCCATCACCGCCATCACTGTGCAGAACACCCTCGGGGTCAGCGGCGTCCATGCCATTCCGCCCGAGATCGTCGGCGCCCAGATCGACGCCGTCGCCAGCGACCTCGGCGTGGATGCCGCCAAGACCGGCATGCTCGGCAGCCCCGAGATCGTCCACGCCGTCGCCGCCGCGCTCGACCGCTGCAGCCTGACGCAGCTGGTGGTCGACCCCGTGATGATCGCCACCTCGGGCGCCACGCTCTCCAGCCACGACACCGCCCGCGCCATGGTGCGCGAACTGTTCCCGCGCGCCCGGCTGGTCACGCCCAACCTGATCGAAGCCGCCTGGCTGCTGGGCCGCGAGATCCACACCGAAGACCAGATGGACGCCGCCGCCGAAGCCCTGCTCCAGCTCGGCTGCCACGCCGTGCTGCTCAAGGGCGGCCACCTCGACCAGCCCATCCTCAGCGACCTGCTGCTATGCGCCGACGGCACCCGCGAAGTCATCCGCCACCCGCGCATCGCCACGCGCAACCTGCACGGCACCGGGTGTACGTTGGCGGCTGCGGTGACGGCGCATTTGGCGCGTGGCCTCGGCTTGACGGAGGCGGGGCGTGGGGGCATCGAGTATGTGACGCAGGCGATTGCGGCTGGGGCCAGATGGTCGTTGGGGCGGGGGAATGGGCCGTTGGATCATGGGGCAGGAAACGCTTGTTCACTGTCGCGATGAAGCGCAATTCATAGAATGGCATGGCTCACCTTGGATAAAGGAAACCAACCATGCCAGTGAATCCTCTCCGGCGATTAGCGCGCGGATTCTCAAATATGATCGCGTCCGTCAAGGACGCCTATATGCAGGAGAAAAGTGTCGCGGCAAATAATCGCGCAACCTTCCTGCGAGAGACCCTGATCAAAAATCTCCGGGACGAAACATCGACACCAGTCCGCGTACGGTATGAATCACTGCTGCCGCGCTACGCGGACGACGGCCGGATCGAAAAATGATATCGGGGACTCTATCCGCGCCCCATGCTCACGCGCGTCGAACCGGTTCACCTGGAGAAAAAACAATGGCTGCGCGTGGCGGAGACCGAGCTGGCGAAACTGGAGGATTTTCTGGCAAAGCATCCAGTCAGGACGCCGGAGGGCGCTGCTGCGGCAGTGACGCCGGGCACGACACCACCCAACCACCATCCCGGCCCTGCCCAAACGCCTAACACCAAACGCAAGCCCGCAGTGGAACCCGCTCGGGTGATCCATCCTCCCCCCGCGCACAGCGCTCGCAAGAAATTAGCATCGGACGCAGGTCTTCGAACTGCGCGTGAGGCCGGCGGTGCAGCGCAGCCCCAACCAGCACGCCAACCCAGACCGTCGAAACATCCAGAAACCCGCCCCACCGGTCAACCGCGGCAGCGCGGTGAAAAAGATCCGGCGACCGTCGAAAAGGCCTCTGCAACGACATCGCGTGCGCAGCGGTCACGCCTGGCGTCATCGCCATCCAGCGGCACGCACAAGACGTCAAAAGAAGACCGACAGCGCGCCACCGAGCCATCGCCGAGCGCCCATGCCTCTCTCGCGCTTCACGCCACGGGGACAGCCGAGCCGGTCGGCACCACATCAACCCCTAGGGATCAAAGATCGCACAGACAGGCACCGAAGGGCCCGCTGCACGCACCCCGAACCTCCCGCTCCCGGCGATCGGATGCTCATTCCGGTGCGGGCTCCTCTTCTTCGTCATCCTCGCCGCGCCCCACAGCAACGAGGCCGGGAGCAGCTATCGACGCCGGCCATCCAGGCGCACCGCTGCCGAACCAGCCGATATCACCGGGACACCGTCTACCCTGGGAAGCCGACCCGAACGACGCAGACATCGCCAGGGAAATTCTCGACTGCTTCAGGCATGCTCCGGCAAGCACGCCAGCTACACCCGCTACCGCCGCAGATCCCCTGCAAATACGGGCCATCGAGACGTTCAACAGCGAGCGAGAGAAAATCATTCGGGCAGATGGCCAAAAACGTACCTCGCCCGAAAACGAGCAAAAGCTGCTCGATCTGGCCGATCAGTTGATCCCGCATCCATCCGATCCGCTCACCCTGACATTGTGGAATGGCACAACGACCAGCCTCGACAGGATCAGGCTGCCCGACCAAGCCGACCCGTCACATCCCGCCGATGCCTCCCACGAATTCTGCAGCCGGATCGTGTGCGCTTACGCCAACAGCGTGCTCGAAAACCTGGCGCTTGCTTACGTGAAACTGCTCACCGCGGGAACGGTTCCGGACCACCGCTTCAATCATGGCGCGGTGACTGGCATGCTCTATACGAGCAAAAATGCGATGCTTGACGCCATGTTCGAGATGGAGACCCGGATTGCCCGAGCCGCTCGGGAAGAGGGTGTGACGCTCCCGGGGATTCCCCCGCTGTCGGTTCAATGGGACGAACTGTTCGAGCCGCAGATAGACGATCCCCATCATGCCGGCAGAACGGTCAACAAATTCGCGAACCTGATGCCGACCCAAGGCCTTGAACGCCCGGAAAGCGAGGTACGGCATCAGCTCCTGGCGCTGCTGGAGAACGACAGCAGGCTAATCCAGGCAAAGGCGGACATGCTATTGCGGAAGATGCTTGTATCACTACAGCAGGGCTAGCCAGCCAACGCGCGCAGCCGACGGACAGCGGCAGATAAATCCCCCGCCTCCGTCACCGCCCTCACCACCGCCACATTTCCCACCCCTGTGCGCAACACCTCCTCCGCATTGCCCGCATCGATGCCGCCGATGGCGACGAGCGGCAATGCCGGATAACTGCTGCGCACGGTCTCGACGTAGGCCTGCAGGCGCGCCAGTCCTTGCGGGGCGGTCTTGAGGGTTTTGGTAGTGGTCGGAAACACCGCACCCAGCGCCAGATAGCTCGGCTGCAGCGGCAGCACGCGCAACATCTCGGCGAAGCCGTGCGTGCTCACGCCGAGCCGCAGCCGTGCGGTGCAGATGGCGGGCAGATCGGTGTCGGCGAGGTCTTCCTGTCCGAGGTGAATACCGTAGATGCCGCTGGCGCCATGCATGTCGAGCGCGGCGCGGTGCTGGCGGATGGCTTCTTGCCAGTGGTCGTTGATGAACAGGCGGCAAGCGCTGCCGCGTGCGGCCTGTTCGGCGCGGGCGATTTCGTCGGCCACGCGCGCCGGGTCGCCGGATTTGAAGCGCAACTGCAAGGTCGGCACGCCTAGCGGCACGAGACGTTCGATCCATTCGGCGTCGGGCACGACGGCGTACAGGCCGAGTTGCTCGGGGCAGGGCGGGAAAAGGCCGGGTGCTTGCAGCGGCGCGGCGCGCAGCGTGACGGCCGGAAAACGCGGCAGGTGCGTGGGCCAGGTGGTGTCGCCGACATGCCAGGCACGTGCGAGGCATACGGCGTCGTGCGGCTCGAAATCCATGTCGAGCAGGGCGCGCACCGTGTCGAGCCAAGGTTCCGACAACACCGGGTCATGCTCCGCCGAGGAAACGAACTGCCATGCGCCGAAGGGGCCATCGACATGATCGACGATCTGCCGTCGTGATCCAGCGGAGTTAAGCGTGGTTACCAGTACGGCTTCACGCGTTGTTTCGCCCGGTGTCTCGGCCGTTGTATCCGTGTCGCCATCCGCCGCCGCATGCGCCGGCGCGGATAAACGGAAGCGGACTTCCCCGGCCGGCAGGTCGACTGCCGTGATCTGCCAGCCTTGGGCACCGCGCCCGAACGATGCACCATGCCGCTCGAGCAGCGCGTGACGCAAATCCATATGCCGACTCTCCGTCAAACGTTGCTGTCCTGATGCCAAAACGGCATCCCGACCACCGGCGTGCTGGCCTGCGCCAGTTCGCGCTCCGGCATGGGCTGTGCGAGCCACGCGGCGCGGCCGGCGGCGACGGCCATGGAGAAGGCCTGCGCCATCGCGACCGGGTGCGTGGCCTGCGCCACGGCGGTGTTGAGCAGCACGCCGTCGTAGCCCCATTCCATCACTTGCGTGGCGTGCGAAGGCAAGCCGAGACCGGCATCGACGAGCAACGGCGTATCGGGCAGGCGCTCGCGCAGTAGGCGCAGTGCATATGGATTGATCGGCCCCTTGCCGGTACCGATGGGCGCGGCCCATGGCATGAGCGCCTCGCAGCCGGCATCGAGCAGGCGGCGGCAGAGCACGAGGTCCTCGGTGCAGTATGGCAACACCTTGAACCCTTCGCGGATCAACCGCTCGGCCGCGGCCGGCAGCGCCAGCGTGTCGGGCTGCAGCGTGTAGTCGTCGCCGATCAGCTCGAGCTTGATCCACGGCGTGTCGAACACTTCGCGCGCCATCATGGCGGTGGTGATCACCTCCTCGATCGAATGACAGCCAGCAGTATTCGGCAACACGGGCACGTTGAGTTCGCGCAGCATCTGCCAGAAGCGCTGCCCGCCTTCGCCCTCCCCAACCGCGCCTTCACGGCGCAGCGCGACGGTCAGCATGCCTGGCCGCGCGGCGCGTACTGCCTGCTCGAGCACGGCGGGCGACGGGTAGCGCGCCGTGCCGAGCAGCAGGCGCGATGCAAAGGTTTCGCCGTACAGGCGCAAGGCATCGTCGGCCAGCACGGAAGCGAGGGAGGTGTCTGAAGTCATGGCAGTTCCTGCAATCAGCCGCCCGTGACGGGCTGCACGAGATCGATACGGTCACCAGCCGCGAGCACAGTGACGGCATGCGCGGCACGCGGCACGAAGGCACCGTTCACGGCGGTGGCGAAGGGCGGCTGCGCGCCGCTGTGCGCGACGGCATCGGCGAGTGTCGCGTTGTCAGGCAAAGCAAGCGCCTGACCGTTGAGTAGAACATCCATCATGCGTTTTCCAACTGTGAATCGAACGCGGTGCCGCCATACATTTCAGGCCAACGCGCCGACGCGCGCACCGCAGGTAGCGCGCCAGCGCCATCATCGAGCCAGGCTTGCGCCACAGTGCATGCCGCCTGCGTGACGGCCGGGGCGATCATGAAGCCATGCCGGTACAAGCCATTCACGCGCACGACCGGTACATCCCGCACGTGTTCGGCAATAATCTCCGGCAGATTGTGCGGCAAGGTGGGGCGGCACTGCACATTCAGTTCGAGAATACGCGCCTCGCCGAACGCGGGGTGCAGCGAATGCGCGGCCGAGAGCAGTTCGAGCGCGGAGCGCACGCTCATCGGCGACATGTCGTCGCTCTCGAGTTCGGTCGCGCCAATCACATATACGTCGCCTGGCTTGGGCGCGATGTAGATCGGGTAACGCGGATGCAGCATGCGTACCGGACGGTGCAAGCGTACGCCGGGCGCGTGGATACGCACCACCTCGCCGCGCAGACCACGCAGCGCAGGCCAGTCGCGGCGCGCGCCGAGGCCGCGGCAATCGAGCACCAGCCCGGCTTCCAGGCCGAGCCCGGGCAGCGATGACACATCGACCTCGCCGGCATGCCAGACGCAATGCACACCTTCCGCCTCCAGCGCCACACGCAGCGCATCGAGCACCATGCGGTTGTCGAGCTGGCCTTCGCCGCCGATAAACAGGCCTTGACGGAAACGGCCGGCCAGCGCCGGTTCCAGTTCGGCAATCGTGTCGCCATCGACAGCGCGAAATTGCGCCTGCACGGCATCGGCCGGCGCAACGGCGCGCACACGGCTGGCGAACATGGTGGCTTCGTTGCGGTCGCCGGCATGCCAGACGACCAGCGTACCGTCCTGCTGGAAGAACACCGGGGTGGGCAGCGTATCGATCAGCGCGCGCCACAACGGCACGCTAGCCATGCCCATCTCCACCACGCTGCGTTCGCTGATGGCGGACTCGGCCAGCGGCGCAAGCATGGCTGCGGCGATATGCGCCGCCGCGCCGCGCCCATCGGGCCCATCGCGCTCAATCAACGCCACGGTACGCCCCGCGCGCGCCAGCTGCAGCGCGCACAGGCGTCCGGCCAGGCCGGCGCCGAAGATGGCGACGTCGATGTCGGGAAGAGTCACGGAATCACCTCGCGCCCCGAGATGCACAGTACGCACGCCCCGGGCAGCACACCATATCGCATACAGTGCACGAAACGATCGGTACAAAAGGGAACAGGCAACCCTGGGGGGCGCCGGCTGTCCGGCTGGGGGGCAATCGCTGACAATCTGGTAGATCTGCGGTCATCATTCGCTCCGGCATGCGTGACATCAACAGCAATGCGCAGAGAAAGACCTTGCAGACTCGTCGGCGCCAGTACCGGCACCGTTCGAAACTTCCCACGCCGGTATGAACCGGATCGGGTGCAAAGGGTCTCTCTCAGCCATGCAGCGTGGGCACGGCACCCCTGTTTCTTCGATAGCTGTAAGGATAGCACACGCATTCGACATCGCGCGGATCACGAACCCGTTTTCGGACAAACGCAGAGTTGCGAAGATTCACATTCCCCGGACGGATGACATCATGTATTCGGCACTATGCTTGTTTTTAGTCACACCCTCATGCCGGCATCCACGCTAGCGGTTCCCTGCGGCACGCCACTCCTTGCGCTGTATGCGCACGTGACAACACGCCGGATTTCGAGGCAATGATCGAGGCCCGGTCACCCGAAGGGTCGGGCGTGAGCGAGCGAAAACCGATCGGGCGCCGCCGTGCATCGCCGATTCTCACAAGTACGCCATCATGCCTTTATCCGTATTTCACACCCCCGTCTTTTCCGCTGCCGCGCGGCAAATCCCGCCCTCTATCCAGCAGTCGCGTCTTCTGGACGTTCCTGCTGAAGCGCATGCGCGCCGCCCGCTGTTCATCAGCAAGGAAGCTGTCATGAACGGGAATGCGCCGCTCAATGCCTTTCCGGGCGACTATCGTCAATTGCTGAACGAACTCACCACCGTGATGCAGGACCTGGCGGTGACGACCGCGCGTCAGGCAGCAATCGCCATCAAGTGGAACGCGCTTCACCAGATGCTTTTTCCCTACGGCGGCGTCATGCCACAAGCCCTGCACGAAGAAAACGACACCTACCGCTTTTACACCAGCGTGAAGCGCGACCTGGAGCTGATCAACAAGATTCTTCACGACAATAACGTTCATCTCGAGACTCGCCGACGCGCAGCGATCAACCTGGCGGATGAAATCGAACACTCCTGTTGGGCTGGCATGATCGGATATATCCGCGTGATTGCAGCCAGCCTGGAAGCGTGTGCCGGCGGGTTGATCGGCCGCCTCTACGCGGCGCGCGTCGATGTGATGAACCAGGTTTTTGCCGAAGCCCAGGCGGAGCAAGCGCGCCGCCAGCGAATGGGACCGGCGATGAACGTACACGTCAATTCAGCGCTGTTCAATCACTTCGCTGACCGCTATCACGTCGCCCGCATTGAAGAGAGCTACGGTAACCATCAGATGCTGCAGAGCCGGGGGCTCGATCTACCAGCACTCCAGCGGCGGCTCGATACACTCCTCGCGCCGTCAAACCTGATTCGGTTCATCGCCGAAGATTGCCTCAATGCGGTCAAACGATGCCTGATGGAAACCTTTCCAAAAACCTCCCCGGAGACCTGGCACGACCTCGGAACCTTTAAGAAAATCGAATCCCCGCTGGAGCAGATTGCACTGGCATATGCCGGGCTGGGGACCAACGGCAGCGGGGGAATTCCAATCACCGCCCTGCTGGATTACCGCGAGGACGACTGCTTTAGGGCAGGCACCAATGTCCCGCTGGTGCAGCATTACATCAGCCTGGGGCTGGAACGCCAGTCATTGCTTGATCCGCTGCGTCAACTAGTGGACAGCCCGCTCGACCCACCCGCTGTGCTCACCGCGCACATCGAACATCGTGACACCGGCCTCTGGTGTGTGCACGAAGACTATCGCGAGATACTCGACACTGCACATCTGCGCGAGGCGCATCCGCACATCAACCCCGACATGGCAGGTGTGCGGGCGCTGCAGATCACCGACCCGGTCAGCATGCAGGCGCTTCCACCATCACAGCTAAATCACAGCCATCTGCTCGCACACTTTCTCAAAGTCATGGGGCCCGCGCGCGCGGCGGCGTATCTCAACCAGCATCGCCATGCGCTGCCAAGCGCTTTCAATACGACGCGGCATACGTGGCTTTTGGCCGCGTGGTTGATGCCGGGAACGTCCACGACTGAGCGTGTGGCGATGGTGTCTACGCTTTTGGAGGCAGGCGTCGCTCCGGCATTCAGAGCCCCGGGCCGTCGCCGCTTTCTCCCGCGCCTGGTGATTGGCGCTATCCAGCAGGGCACGGCGCACATCCTCGACCGCATCGCGGCATCCGGCATCACGCTCGCCCAGATGCGCTTTAGCCGAGGCTTGCTCCCGCTACAGGAAGCCGCGCGAGGCCGGCACGCCGGGATATTTGCCTCCATCCTGTCGGTCAGCCCGGCGCATGCGCTACTGGCAACCGATGCGTACGGAAAGACGCCAATGCATTACGCCACGTCCGGCGGAAATGCCGAATATGTGAACCAGATGCTGGACAAGCTGCACGCCGAACCGGACATCGCACGGCAGGCACGCCCGCTCGTCGCGGCGTGTTTACTGTCAGCCTTGCGCCATCGTCATGCGGACGTGGCGCGCCTGCTCGCCGAGCAGTGCCCTTCGCCGGAAACACTCTCGCGCATTCCGCCCACAGAATCCAGTCATCTGCTCAAGCGGTTGCCACAGGGCTGGCAGAACGCCTTCGCGCCGCATGGAATCGGTCCCGCTCAGCGCAGCAATAGTGGCATCCGTGCATTGCGCGCCATGCTGACTCCTGAGGAATTTCGCGCTTATGTCCGCACGCATCGGCGCGAATTCCGCAAGCTCATGGATCCGGAACATACGGACGCGGTATCTCGTCGCCTGAACTCGATGCGCTGGGTGACCGCGATACGCGACGCCACGTCCGAATCCAACGTGCCTTACTGGGCCAGTCTGCAGCGGGTGGGCGCCACGCTTGGCACCCTGAATCCGCATGAACTTGCGCTGGTGCAGGCTCAGGTGGCAGCAGACAGGGGAATCTCATCCAGATCCCGACGCGGCGCCACGTAACTGCGCGACGGCACCGCCGGACGACCGATCCGGCGGCAGGATCGCGGGCCGCAAACGCACAGCGTTCGTGGTTCAGGAGTAGATCTTGCCGCCCTGGCGGACGAACTCGATCGATTTTTCCTGCATGCCCTGCTCGGCGCTGCCGTCCTTCAGCGAGGCGGCGTAGTCGCGCACTTCTTGCGTGATCTTCATCGAACAGAACTTGGGACCGCACATTGAGCAGAAGTGCGCAATCTTCGCGCCTTCGGCAGGCAGCGTGGCGTCGTGGAAGGCGCGCGCTTTTTCCGGATCGAGACCGAGGTTGAACTGGTCTTCCCAGCGGAACTCGAAACGCGCCTTGGACAGGGCGTTGTCACGCAGTTGCGCGCCAGGCCAGCCCTTGGCCAGATCGGCGGCGTGCGCGGCGATGCGGTAGGTGATGATACCTTCGCGCACGTCTTCCTTGTCGGGCAGGCCGAGGTGTTCCTTGGGCGTGACGTAGCACAGCATGGCCGTGCCCATCCAGCCAATGTTGGCTGCGCCGATGCCGCTGGTGATGTGATCGTAGCCGGGCGCAATATCGGTGACGAGCGGGCCAAGCGTGTAGAACGGCGCTTCGAAGCAGTGCTTCAGCTCCTCGTCCATGTTCGCCTGGATGCGCTGCAGCGGCACGTGGCCCGGGCCTTCGATCATGACCTGCACGTCATGCTCCCACGCCTTTTTGGTGAGCTCGCCGAGCGTATGCAGTTCGCCGAACTGCGCCGCATCGTTGGAATCAGCGATGCAACCCGGACGCAGGCCATCGCCGAGGCTGAACGATACGTCATAGGCCTTCATGATTTCGCAGATCTCGTCGAAGTGCGTGTACAGGAAGTTTTCCTTGTGATGCGCCAGGCACCACTTGGCCATGATCGAACCGCCGCGCGACACGATGCCGGTCACGCGGTCTGCCGTCAGCGGCACGTAGCGCAGCAGCACGCCAGCGTGGATGGTGAAGTAGTCGACGCCCTGCTCGGCCTGTTCAATGAGCGTGTCGCGGAACATTTCCCACGTCAGGTCCTCAGCCTTGCCGCCGACCTTGTCGAGCGCCTGGTAGATCGGCACCGTGCCGATCGGTACCGGCGAATTGCGCAGGATCCACTCGCGCGTTTCATGGATGTGCTTGCCGGTGGACAGGTCCATGATGGTGTCCGCACCCCAGCGGATGGCCCAGACCATCTTCTCGACTTCCTCGGCGAGCGACGAAGTGACGGCGGAGTTGCCGAGATTGCCATTGATCTTCACGCTGAAGTTGCGGCCGATGATCATCGGCTCGAGTTCAGTGTGATTGATGTTGGCGGGAATGATGGCGCGGCCAGCGGCGATTTCCTGGCGCACGAATTCCGGCGTGATGTCTTCCGGGCGGCGCGGAATGTTGGCGCCCAGGCCATCGCCGGGATGCTGGCGCAGCAGCGCCTTGTATTCGGGCTTGTCGTACAGCGCCTGCAGGTTCAGCGACTCGCGCAGGGCGACGAATTCCATTTCCGGCGTGATGATACCGCGGCGCGCGTAGTGCATCTGGCTGACATTGGCGCCAGCCTTGGCGCGGCGCGGATTCGTCAGGTGTGCAAAACGCAGATGCGCCGTAGCCGGATCGGCAGCGCGGGCGCGGCCATATTCGGAACTCAGGCCCGGCAGCACCTCGGTGTCACCGCGGGCATCGATCCACGGCGCACGCAGCGCCGCGAGGCCGGCCTGCAGGTCGATCTGCACGTCCGGATCACTGTAAGGGCCCGAGGTATCGTAGACCGGGATCGGCGGATTGGGCGACTCGCCCTGCTCGGTACGCGTGTTGGTCTGCACGATGGTGCGCAGCGGCACGCGGATGTCCGGACGGCTGCCGACGAGATAGGTCTTCGACGAAGCAGGATAGGCGAATTTCTGGTCGAGCTCGCTGGCGAGCGATTCGAAGGAGGTCGCAGCAGAAGCGGCGGCTTTGGAAGCGGATTGCGTCATGTCTCGTCCTTGGTTATGCAGTGGCGGACGAAACCGGAGGCCCTGAACCGATGACCAGCCTGTAGGCTGAAGTGGCATCCTGCGCGGGCTCGCGGGCGGCTCGTATGGAGCACAAGTGACGCAAGCGGCAGGTGGAGGGACGGTTATGCTTGAAACTTCCCACGCCGGTACTAACCGGATCGGGTTCGAAGGGACTCTCTCAGCTACACGCCCCATGCGTGCAGCACCCCTGTTTCATCCAACAGGGGTGATTAAAGCATATTGCGCGGGAAACCGCCAGTTTCACGGGCGCAGGCAAACACGGCCGGCACTGACCTTTCTGGCTGGGCATGTGCCTCGACAACACAAGGCCTGTCAGGCGCCGCATGCGGATGTATCGCCGATGAAAACCGGCAGGCTCACGAATGTTTGCAAATACGGCCAACGCAGTACGGCAGCATGGCTCTATGATAGGCCCACATATCGACAGAGAGGCATTCCATGTTGCCACGTCTGGGTTTTGGAGCGAGTCATGCTTCACGACAATCCGCCAACACCAACCGGCAAGCGCCCAAACCTGGCGATGCATCCGACCCGGCGCCCTCTGGAAACGAAGCTGGCAGAGGCACAGGAGCAGCGGCAAGCCGGGACAGCCATACCGCGACCTCTGGATTGAATTCGAGATTGCGAGAGATCGCCCGTGCCGTAGGCTTCGACCGTCGCCATGCGCAGAAAGCGAGACCGGATCCGCTCGAAGGCATGACCGAAGCACAGCGCACGCAGCTACGCAAGGTCGCCACGGCGGCGCTGTGCGACAAGGTGGTACTGGAAAAAATCCTCGGCCAGTGGCCCAGTCGGTCAAGGTATGGTTCCTACGAACAGGACTACCTGCGTGACCTGGCAGGAAACCTGAGCAGAACCTCGAAGTCGATCCGCAAGGCAATGCTGCCGGTACTGGCAGCCGCACTTTTGTATTGCCACTACAACCGCGTGTTCGTCTACACCAGCAGCATTCCCAATGGCTGGCTCAAGTTCAAAGGCACCGATCGACTGGCATTCGGTCGCTGGGTCACGGAACAGGTACTCCCGCGCCGGATACCCGGCTACGCATCGGTACTGACCGCCGAATTAAGGGCCGGATTCATGAAAGACGTCATCATTCCGGCAACACAGGCAGCTTTTCAACACTACGTCCACCAAGGTGACCTGGGCACGGCCAAGCGCATGCTGACCAGTGGCCTGGTGTCGCCATTCAATTCCTTCGACGAGGTGAAGCCGCTCTTCCTGCTCGTCTCAAAGAAGGTTAAAGCAGACTATCTCGACGAAATCTGCGAAGAACTTGACAAGCTCGATGAGTTCAAGGGCTACATCAATCATTCCGACGGACATAAGCCCCCCCTGCGTCTGCTCGACTACGCTCTGGAATGCGGTAACCAGGCCGTGATCGACGTGCTCAGGAAACACGGGGCGGTGACACATGACATCGACATCCCGGCGCCGCCACCCACCCAGACGATCACATGGAGTGACCCGCCCTGGTTCGATTAGTCGTCGCAGCCAAGTCGGCATCGCCATTAACATGGTGCGCGATAAAAGCGCCCGATCACTTGACCACTGCGCCGGATAAGTGCCTGGCTACCAGTCAAGCTGAATCGACCACTTGACGCACATGAAATACCATAGGCACATTCTTAGATACGCACGCCCCGATTGTTTCGACACTCGCGTTTCCCGCCGTGTGCGCTAAGATGCAAAACAGGCTCCGGGAGAAACGCGCGTGTCCTCACCCACACACCGCATTTTCAATCAGGTGCCGGACCTGTCCGGCTACAACCTGTACACCTGCGACAACGTACTGCAAAGTGCGGTGACGCACTACGGTGCAGCCTGGTATGAAGCGAGGCTCTGTGCATTGGGCACGCGCCTGGGCGAGGCGGAGACGCTGGCGCAGGGCACGCTTGCCAACCGTTACCCTCCAGAACTCCACACGCACAACCGCATTGGCGAACGCATCGATTGCGTCAGCTTCCATCCGAGCTGGCACGCCCTGCTGCGCATCCTGCGCGGCAACCTGCTGCATGCACTGCCCTTTGCCGAACCGCGTCCCGGCGCGTGGGCCGCGCGCAGCGCCGGCTATTACCTGCAGGGGCAGGTCGAAGCAGGCTCGCTGTGCCCCGCGACCATGACGTTTGCCAGCATCCCGGTGTTGCAGAAAGAGCCCGCACTGTTCGCCGAACTGGCGCCCCGCCTGCTGTCGGCTTCGCACGATGCGCGCGATGTGCCATGGCGCCAGAAATCGGCGGTGATGATCGGCATGGGCATGACCGAGAAGCAGGGCGGCTCCGATGTACGTAGCAATACCACCGTCGCGCGTGCGGCGGGCAGCCAGCGGGGCCGTGGTGCCGAGTATCGGCTGACCGGGCATAAATGGTTCTTCTCTGCACCGATGTGCGATGCCCATCTGGTCGTCGCCCGGCTGGAATACGAAGATGGCCCGCTGTCATGTTTTTTCGTGCCGCGCTTTCGTGACGACGGCAGCAAGAACGCGGTCTTCGTGCAGCGTCTGAAAGACAAGCTCGGCAACCGCTCGAACGCGAGCGCCGAAGTCGAGTTCGAAGACGCCAGCGGCATCCTCATCGGCGAGGAAGGCCGGGGCATTCCAACAATTCTCGACATGGCGACCCACACGCGCCTGGACTGTGTCATTGGCAGTACGGCCATCCTCCGGCAGACCGTGGTGCAGGCCCTGCACCATGCGAACCATCGCGTGGCATTCGGCAAGCGTTTGGCGGAGCAGCCGCTGATGCGCAATGTCCTCCTCGACCTGGCGCTCGAAAGCGAAGCGGCCACGCGCCTGATGATGCATCTCGCCGATGCCTTCGAACGGGCCGCGCACGATCCGGAAGCCGAAGCGTGGAAACGCATCATGACGCCGGCCGCGAAGTTCTGGATCTGCAAGCGCGCCGTGGAGGCCACCGGCGAAGCCATGGAAGTATGGGGCGGCAACGGTTATGTCGAAGAGGGTCCGTTGGCGCGGCTGTATCGCGAAGCGCCGGTCAATTCGATCTGGGAAGGCTCGGGCAACATCATGTGCCTCGACGTGCTCCGCGCCATTCAGAAATCACCGGAGAGCGCAGGACGCCTGCTGCAGGGCATCGCGGCACTGGCCGATGGGGATGCGCGTATCCGCGGACGCCTTGGGGAATTGCAGACGCTGCTGCAACAGCCGCCCGACACGCTCGAAGCCGAGGCCCGCCGCGTGGCGCAACTGCTCGTGCTGACCGCCCAGGCCGCGCTGATGGTGCGCTATAGCGTACGCTCCACTGCGGACCTGTTCGTACGCAGCCGCTTCAAGCCGCTGCACGGACGTGTCTTCGGCACGCTCGCCAATGTGCCGGCAAAGCTTGCGCAACGGCTGCTTGAGGACAGCTTTCCGGTGTAGCGGACACACCCGCGCAATCCTACAAAAAACGGCAACCCGCAGGTTGCCGTTTCGATGCGATCCGCAGAGGCTGCGAACCAGATGCCAGGGAACACTCAACGCTTGGCTGCGGCACGCAGGGCGTCGGCCTTGTCGGTGGCTTCCCACGTGAATTCCGGCTCCTCGCGGCCGAAGTGGCCATAGGCGGCGGTCTTCTGGTAGATCGGACGCAGCAGGTCAAGCATCTGGATAATGCCCTTCGGACGCAGGTCGAAATGCTCGCGCACCAGCGCGGCGATCTGGTCGTCGGGGATCACGCCCGTGCCTTCGGTGTACACGGTGATGTTCATCGGCTGTGCCACACCAATGGCATACGCCACCTGCACCTGGCACTGGCGCGCCAGGCCGGCGGCGACAATGTTCTTGGCCACGTAGCGCGCCGCGTAGGCCGCCGAACGGTCCACCTTGGTCGGATCCTTGCCCGAGAATGCACCGCCGCCGTGCGGGCACGCGCCGCCGTAGGTATCGACGATGATCTTGCGACCGGTCAGGCCGCAGTCACCCTGCGGGCCGCCGATGACGAAGCGGCCGGTCGGGTTGATCAGGTACTTGGTTTCCTTGAGCCACTCCTTCGGCAGGACCGGCTTGATGATTTCTTCAATCACCGCCTCGATGAAGCTGGCCTTCATCTTGGTCGCCGTTTCGCTCTGGTCGGGGTGGTGCTGGGTGGACAGCACCACGGTGTCGATGCTGTGCGGCTTGCCATCGACATAGCGCATCGTCACCTGGCTCTTGGCGTCCGGGCGCAGGAACGGCAGGCGGCCATCCTTGCGCAGCTGTGCCTGACGCTCCACCAGACGGTGCGCGTAATAGATAGGCGCAGGCATCAGCTCCGGCGTTTCGTCGCAGGCGTAGCCGAACATCAGGCCCTGGTCGCCGGCACCGGTGTTCAGGTGGTCGTCGCTGGCGTGGTCCACGCCCTGGGCGATGTCGTTGGACTGCTTGTCATAGCAGACCATGACCGCGCAACCCTTGTGGTCGATACCGTACTCGGTATTGTCGTAGCCGATGCGCTTGATGGTATCGCGCGCGACTTCGATATAGTCGACATGCGCGTTCGTGGTAATTTCGCCGGCCAGCACCACCAGGCCGGTGTTGCACAGCGTCTCCGCGGCCACGCGGCTGCGCGGGTCCTGTTCAAAGATGGCGTCGAGGATGGCATCGGAAATCTGGTCGGCCACCTTGTCCGGGTGTCCTTCGGAGACCGATTCCGACGTAAAGAGAAAATCGTTTGCCACAGTTGCTCTCCAGGTTGGCATCTGCGTGCCCGTTACTGGAACGTGGCGACGCTTTAGCGGAATTGTTGTCGGGCCATGCACATGCCATGTGCCCGAATCGCCCCGCAAGTTGTCATTTAACTCGGCGATCGCGTTATTATACGGCACTTACCGATGACGCTGCATGGCGTCCCGCCCCAGGCGGGAGACCCTCTCCCGAGGGGCATCGCACGGTTCGCTCCCGGTTCGCCCCATGCTGCCCACCGCATCCCCGCCGCTCCCGACATGACCGTTCTCTTCTGGCTGCTCTCCCGACTTCCGCTACGCGTCCTCCAGGCGCTCGGCGGCATGTTCGGCTGGCTCGGCGCACAGGTGCCCGGACGTTACAGCCGGCTGCTGCGCGACAACCTGCAGCGCGCCCTGCCGCAGGCCACGCCCGCCATCCGCAACGCAGCGGCGCGTTCAGCCGGCCGCATGATGTTCGAGATGCCGTATTTCTGGATGCGCAGTGATCCGCTCGCCGGCCTGCGGATCGACAGCGGCGACCTGTTCACGACCATGGACGCATCGCTCGCGCAGGGCCGAGGCCTGATCCTGCTGACGCCGCACCTTGGCTGCTTCGAGGTGCTGCCGCCGATCATCGCCACGCGCCATCCGCTCGTCGCCATGTACAAGCCACCGCACAAGCCGGCATTGCGCGACTGGATCGAGCGCATGCGCACGCGCCCCAACGTCACCATGGCGCCGGCCGAAGCGCGCGGTGTGCGCATGGTGGTCAAGCAGCTCAAGCGCGGCGGCGTGGCCGGCATCCTGCCCGACCAGACGCCCACCGGCGGCGAAGGTGCATGGGCGCCGTTCTTCGGCCGCCCGGCCTATACAATGACGCTGGTACACAAGCTGCATCAGCTGACCGGCGCGCCGATCGTGCTGATCTGCGCCGAACGCCTGGCGCACGGCGAGGGCTACCGCGTGCATACCATGCCCGTGCCGACGCCACTGCCGGACGACCCTTCCGCCGCCAATACGGTGCTGAACGCCACGCTCGAACAGATGGTGCGGCAATTGCCAACGCAATACCTGTGGGGCTACAACCGCTACAAGCATCCGGATGGCGCGCCGCCCCCGCCCGCTACAGAATCCACTGCCGGAACGGCCGCATGATCGGGCGCGTGTTCACCTGGCTCGGCATTGGCTTGCTGCATGTGCTGAGCTATTTGCCATATGGAATCGTGGCGCGCTTTGGCGAGGCACTGGGCAGCCTGCTGTACCGCATCCCGAGCCGCCGCAAGCGCATCGTGCAGACCAATCTGCGCCTGTGCTTTCCAGAAAAATCCGAGGCCGAACGGGAAGCGCTGGCGCGCGAGACCTTCCGCATGGTGCTGCGCAGCTTTGCCGAACGCGGCATCTTCTGGTGCGGCAGTGACGCCCAGGTGCGCCGCTGGGTACAGATCGACGACCAGGCCAACCTGCCGGCGCTGCATGGCACGCCGCATATCGTGGTAGCGCTGCATCTGGCCGGCGTGGAAGCGGGGGCGATCCGCGTGACCCAATACCTGGGCGACCACGCCATCCCTGGCCACTCCCTGTACACCACGCAATCGAACCGGCTCTTCGACGCACACATGAAACGCTGGCGCGGCCGCTTCGGTGGCAACATGATCGCGCGTACGCAGAACACGCGCGACGTGGTGCGGCTGATCCGCAAGGGCGAGGTGATGCAGCTGATTGCCGACATGGATTTCGGTGCGCGTGAATCGGTGTTCGTGCCGTTCTTCGGCGTGCCGGCCGCCTCGCTCGCGGCAGTCTCGCGGCTGGCGCGGCTGACCGGCGCCAAGGTGATTTTTTCTTATACCGAGATGCTGCCGGACTACCAGGGCTACTGCGTCCACCTGCTCCCGCCCGAGGCGGATGTCCCGACGGACGATGTGGTCTCTGACACCCGCCGCATGAACGCCTTCTTCGAATCGGTGATCGCCCCGCGCATTACAGAGTACTACTGGGTGCACAAGCGCTTCAAGACACGCCCGGAAGGCGAGCCTGGCGTCTACTGAGCTGGCCAGGCGCAAACCCGCCCAAGCCGCTACAATCGCGGGATGAAACTCCACTTCACCAAAATGCATGGCGCCGGCAACGATTTCATCGTGCTCGACGCCACCGCCGCGCCGCTCGACCTGAGCGCCGCGCAATGGCAGGCGCTCGCCGACCGCCACTTCGGCATCGGCGCGGACCAGATCCTGATCGTCGAACGCAGCACGCGCCCGGACGCCGATTTCCGCTACCGTATCTTCAACAACGACGGCGGCGAAGTCGAGCATTGCGGCAACGGCGCGCGCTGCTTCGTGCGCTTCGTCAGCGAGCGCGGCCTGACCAGCAAACGCTCAATCCGCGTGGAAGTGCAGCACGGCATCATCACGCTGACCCTGCAGGACAACGGCGAAGTCACCGTGGACATGGGCGCGCCGATCCTCGATCCGGCACAAGTGCCGTTCGTGCCAGGCGCGCTGCCGACACGCGCGGAAAGCGAGGACACGCTGTACGGCCTAGACATCAATGGCCAGACGCGCTGGATCTCCGCGGTGTCAATGGGCAATCCGCATGCCGTCCAGGTCGTGGACGATGTCGAAGCGTTTCCGGTGCGCGAGGAAGGCCCGCTGGTCGAGCATCACCCGGCGTTTCCCAAGCGCGTCAACGCCGGCTATATGCAGATCATCGACCGCAACACCATCCACCTGCGGGTCTTCGAGCGCGGCGCCGGCGAAACACTGGCCTGCGGCACGGGCGCCTGCGCGGCCGTGGTCGCGGGCATTCGCCGCAACCTGCTGGATACGCCGGTGCGCGTCAAGACGCACGGCGGCTGGCTGACCATCGCCTGGGGCAGCGCCACCGACTCGGTACGCATGACCGGCCCGGCCGTGACGGTATTTGAAGGCACCATCGACCTCGACCGCCTGAACCCGCCGGCCTGATACGGCTGGCATCATCCCGGGAGCCGCCATGTCCATCGATTCGCTGCGCATCACCGCTGGCAAGCATTTCCAGCTGAAGGACTTCGACCCGGCGGCCAAGCCATGCACGACCGGCAGCAAGGCGGGCGACAAGGAACGCGTCGACGCTCTGTCGATCGAGCTCGACCTGCTGCAGGACAAGCTCTACGCCATGCGCAGCAAGCGCCTGCTGATCGTGCTGCAGGGCATGGACACGAGCGGCAAGGACGGCACGGTGCGTGGCGTGTTCCGCGCCTTCGATCCGCTGGGCGTGCGTGCCGTCAGCTTCAAGGCGCCTACCGCCAACGAACTGGCGCGCGACTACCTGTGGCGCGTGCATCTGCAGGTGCCGGCGGCCGGCGAGATCGTGATCTTCAACCGCAGCCACTACGAAGACGTGCTGATCACGCGTGTGCACGGCTGGATCGATGCCGACGAATGCACACGGCGCTACCGCCAGATCCGCGCCTTCGAGGAACACCTGGTGGAGAATGGCACGACCCTTGTGAAGTGCTTCCTGCACATCTCGAAGGACGAACAGAAGAAACGGCTCGAGGAGCGCCTGGCGGATCCGCTCAAGCACTGGAAGTTCGACCCCAAGGACCTTGAGGAACGCCAGTACTGGGATGCCTACGCCGAGGCCTACGAACAGGCCATCGCCGCCACGGCCACGCCTGAGGCGCCGTGGTATGTCACCCCCGCCGATTCGAAATCACACCGCAATGTGGCAATTGCCGACATCCTGCTGCATACGATGACGGCCATGAAGCTCGCCTATCCCGATCCGCTTGCCGGACTCGCGGACATCAAGGTCACGTGACCGGCAGCGTCAATCAGGCATCGACGCCGTAGCGCGCGCGATACGCGCCAACGGCCGCGCGATGCTGGGCCAGCGCCGGATTCTGCGACGCGTCGAGATACTGCAACAGGTCCGCCAGGCTGGCGATCGACACCACTGGCATGCCGAACTCGCGCTGCACGTCCTGCACGGCCGAATGCGCGCCGACCTGCTCGGCGTTGCCGCTGCGCTCCATGCGGTCCAGCGCGATCAGCACTGCCGCCGGCGTCGCGCCTGCGGCACGGATCATCTGCACTGATTCGCGCACCGAGGTGCCGGCCGAGATCACGTCATCGATGATCACCACGCGGCCCTGGAGCTTGGCGCCGACGATGGTGCCACCTTCGCCGTGGTCCTTGGCTTCCTTGCGGTTATAGGCGAACGGTACGTCACGTCCCATGCCCGCCAGCGCCACCGCCGTAGCCGAAGCCAGCGTGATGCCCTTGTAGGCCGGCCCGAACAGCATGTCGAACTCCACGCCCGAGGCCAGCAGCGTTTTCGCATAGAATTGGGCGACCTGCCCGAGCATCGCGCCCTGGTTGAACAGGCCCGCATTGAAAAAGTACGGGGAGGTGCGTCCAGCCTTGGTGACGAACTCGCCGAACGACAGGACGCCCGCGTCCAGCGCGAACTGAATAAAAGCGTGGCGCAGATTGTCTTGCGTCATTTCGATTCCCTTTTGCAGAATTCCCGAGATGTTACGGATTATCAGCGCCAACCTCAACGGCATCCGCTCCGCCAGCCGCAAAGGCTTCTTCGACTGGATGGGCCAGCAGAACGCCGACATCGTCTGCGTGCAGGAACTGAAAGCACAGGCTGCCGACATGACACCCGAGTTTCTCGCGCCGCACGGCTATCACGGCTTTTTCAGCTACGCTACCAAGAAGGGCTACAGCGGCGCGGGTTTATACAGCCGGCGTGAACCCGATGATGTGATCATCGGGTTCGGCAACAGCGAGTTTGATGACGAGGGCCGCTATGTCGAGGCCCGCTTCGGCAATCTCGCGGTGATCTCCGTTTACGTGCCCTCCGGCTCCAGCTCCGAGGAGCGCCAGCAGGCCAAGTTCCGCTTCATGGACGTGTTCTTGCCGCACCTTGCGCAGCTCAAAGCCGCGGGCCGGGAGATCGTGCTGTGCGGCGACGTCAACATCGCTCACCGCGAGATCGACATCAAGAACTGGAAGGGCAACCTCAAGAACTCGGGCTTCCTGCCCGAGGAACGTGCATGGCTCACCAACCTGTTTGACAACCATGGCTATGTGGACGTGTTCCGCGTGCTCGACCCGCGCCCGGAACAGTACACGTGGTGGAGCAACCGCGGCCAGGCCTATGCCAAGAACGTCGGCTGGCGCATCGACTACCACCTGACCACGCCGGGTATCGCGCAGACCGCCAAGGCCTGTTCGATCTACAAGGATGTGAAGTTCAGCGATCACGCGCCGCTGACCATCGACTACGCATTCAAACCCTGAATGCCTGCCGGTCCCCTGACTATACTGTGAGCGTGCCCGCTGGTGGCACGTCTCTCCAACCTCCGGAGCACACATCATGCAGATCACCGACTTGCTGGGCCAGATCGGCGGCCTCCAGTCCATGGCCAACGAACTCGGCGTTGACGAAAGCGAGGTCGCGCGCGGGGCCGACGCCTTGCTGCCCGCCATTCTCGGCGGTGTGAAGAAACAGGCGCAAGCCCAGCCCGGCGGGCTCGAGGCTGTGCTCGGCATGCTCGGCCAGGCCGGCGGCGGCGGTTTGCTCGAACAGGTCCTTGGCGCGCAACCGACCGACGTGTCCTCCGGCAATGACATCCTCGGCCAGATCTTTGGCTCGAAGGACGTGAGCCGCACCGTGGCCGAAAGCGCGGCCGCGCAATCCGGCCTGGACTCGTCCCTGCTGAAGAAAATGCTGCCCATGCTCGCCATGTTGGTGATGGGCTATATGTCACGCCAGCGCGGCGGTACGGCGGATGAGACTGCTGCTCAGGGCGGCGGCCTGGGCGACCTGTTCGGCGGCGTACTCGGCGGCGGCGCTGGCGGCCTGGGTGGCGGACTCGGCAGTGTGCTGGGCGGCATGCTCGGCGGTGGAGCAGGGCAGGCTCAGGCGGGCGGTGCAGGTGCACTGGGCGGCCTCGGCAGCATGCTCGACCTGAATGGCGACGGCAACGCCCTCGACGACATCCTGCGCATGGCGGGCAAGGCCATGCGCTGAGGCGCTGCCGCGCACCTGCCACAGTGCTGCGGTAAAATCGCGGCACAGGGCCGGCATCCCCGACCGGCACCGGAGACGCGATCAGAATGAGACCGGCCGTACCGCCAGGTGCGGCGCGGCTGCCAGCCAGCGACGGGCTGCATTCTGATCGCGTCTTTTCTTCACAGCGAGAAGTTCATGACGACCAAGGTTTTTGTCGATGGGCAGGAAGGCACGACCGGCCTGCGCCTGCTCGACTATCTGTCCGCCCGCTCCGATGTGGAGCTGCTGCGTATCGACGACGACAAACGCAAGGACCCGGCCGAGCGCGGCCGCTTCCTGAATGCCGCCGATGTCGCCTTCCTGTGCCTGCCGGATGCGGCATCGCGCGAGGCGGTATCGCTGGTGAACAACCCCAATACCTGCATCATCGACGCCAGCACGGCATTCCGTACCGACGACGGCTGGGCCTACGGCCTGCCGGAACTGGTGCGCGGCCAGCGCGAGCGCATCCGCGCCAGCAAGCGCATCGCCGTGCCCGGTTGCCACGCCAGCGCCTTCATCCTCGCCGTGCGCCCGCTGGTGGATGCCGGCGTGCTGCCGCCCGACTATCCGCTCTCGGCCTTCTCGCTGACCGGCTACAGCGGCGGCGGCAAGAAAATGATCGCGGAGTTCGAGGCCGGCGGCAATCCGCGCCTGGAAAGCCCGCGCCCGTATGCCATGGGCCTCGAGCACAAGCACCTGCCGGAGATGCGCGTGCAGTCGCGGCTGGCCCAGGCGCCGGTGTTCTCGCCGGTGGTCGGCAACTTCTTCAAGGGCCTGGCCGTGACCGTGCCGCTGCATGTCAACCAGCTCGCCAAGCGCGTGACCCTGGCCGACATCCGTGCCATCTACGCCAGCCACTACGCGGGCGAGCAGTTCATCCGGGTGGCGCCGGACGATGGTCCGGAGCAGCTCGACAACGGTTTCTTCGACGTGCAGGCCAATAACGACACGAATCGTGCCGACCTGTTTGCCTTCGGCAACGGCGAGCGCATCGTGCTGATGGCGCGCCTCGACAACCTCGGCAAGGGCGCGGCCGGCGCCGCCGTGCAGTGCATGAACGTGCACATCGGCGCGGACGAAGCTACCAGCCTCGCAGCCTGACCGCGGGACGCCGGCGGCAGCGCCCCGCAGGGCGCGGTCTTCCGCACCGGCTGTCCGTCAGCCATCTGGCAGCCGTCTCCCCAGCCAACCGCCGCTCGGCCCGCCCTGCCACGCGCATGGCGGGCCGCGTTCTTTTTGGGGACGACCCGGCGCCGTCGGCCGCTCCACTATCATAGGGAAGCCGGCCGGCGCTTTGGCGGCCCAGGTGCAAGCAGCCTCTTGAAATCCCGGCTGGCGCCGTCACCTAGTCATTTCAGAACAGGAAAAACACGATGGAACAATTTCACGGCACCACCATCGTCAGCGTGCGGCGCGGCAACCAGGTTGCGCTCGGCGGTGACGGCCAGGTCACGCTCGGCAACACGGTCATGAAGGGCACCGCGCGCAAGGTGCGGCGCATCTACAACAACCAGGTGTTGGTCGGCTTTGCCGGCAGCACCTCGGATGCGTTTGCGCTGCTCGACCGCTTCGAGACCAAGCTGGAGCAGTACCACGGCAACCTGACGCGCGCCGCCGTCGATCTCGCCAAGGACTGGCGCACCGACCGCGCCCTGCGTCGGCTCGAAGCCATGCTGATCGTGGCCGATCGCGAGACGACGCTGGTCATCACCGGCAACGGCGACGTGCTCGATCCGGAAGGCGGCGTGGCTGCCATCGGCTCCGGCGGTTCCTTCGCGCAGGCTGCGGCCTGTGCACTGGTGGACAACACCGAGCTGGCGCCACGCGATATCGTCGAGAAAGCGTTGACCATCGCCGGCGAGATCTGCATCTATACCAACACCAATTTCACCATCGAGTCCCTCGAATAAACGTTGCGCCGCGACGGCCGATGGAGTCCATCCGGCCGCCCATACCGACTGCCCCAGGATACGCACGATGTCACACACCATGACTCCGTCGGAGATCGTCTCCGAACTCGACAAGCACATCATCGGCCAGACCAAGGCCAAGAAGGCCGTGGCCGTGGCGCTGCGCAACCGCTGGCGCCGCCAGCAGGTCGCCGAGCCGCTGCGCCACGAGATCACGCCCAAGAACATCCTCATGATCGGCCCGACCGGCGTCGGCAAGACAGAGATCGCGCGCCGCCTGGCGCGGCTGGCCGATGCGCCGTTCATCAAGATCGAGGCGACCAAGTTCACCGAGGTCGGCTACGTGGGTCGCGACGTCGATACCATCATCCGCGACCTCGCGGAAATGGCCGTGAAGATGACGCGTGAAAGCGAGATGCGCAAGGTGCGCACGCGCGCCGAGGACGCGGCGGAAGATCGCCTGCTCGACGTGCTGCTGCCGCCGCCGCGCGATGCCGCCGCCCACCTGCCGGAAGACAAGGATTCGAACACGCGCCAGGTGTTCCGCAAGCGCCTGCGCGAGGGTCAGCTCGACGACAAGGACATCGAGCTCGAAGTCGACTTGGGTGCGCCGTCGATGGACATCATGGGTCCTCCGGGCATGGAAGACATGACCGAGCAGATCAAGTCGATGTTCGCGGGCCTGGGCCAGGGCCGCAAGAAGCGCCGCAAGCTGAAGGTCAAGGAAGCCTTCCGCCTGCTGGTCGATGAAGAGGCCGCCAAGCTGGTCAACGAGGAAGAGCTGAAGACCAAGGCGATTGCCAACGTCGAGCAGAACGGGATCGTGTTCCTCGACGAGATCGACAAGATCGCCACGCGCGGCGACCGGGGCAATGGCGGCGAAGTGTCCCGCCAGGGGGTGCAGCGCGACCTGCTGCCGCTGGTGGAAGGCACGACCGTGAGTACCAAGTACGGCATGATCCGTACCGACCATATCCTCTTCATCGCCTCGGGCGCATTCCATGTGTCCAAGCCGAGCGACCTGATTCCAGAACTGCAAGGCCGCTTCCCGATCCGCGTGGAGCTTGATTCGCTGTCGGAAGCCGACTTCGAAGCGATCCTGACGCAGACCGACGCGAGCCTGACCAAGCAGTACCAGGCGCTGCTGGCGACCGAGGACGTCGCCATCGAGTTCGCGCCGGACGGTATCCGCCGCCTCGCCGAAATCGCCTGTTCGGTCAACGAGAAGGTCGAGAATATCGGCGCACGCCGCCTGCACACGGTGATGGAGCGCCTGCTCGAAGACCTGTCATTCCACGCCACCAAGGCGTCCGGCACGACGGTCACCATCGACGCCGCCTACGTCAACGAACGCCTGCAAGAGCTGGCCGGCAACGAAGACCTGTCGCGCTACGTGCTGTAATCCCCCAGCGGGCGGCTTGTGCGCAAGCCGCCCCGCCTCTCCCTGCATCTCCCGGAATCGGCTGTCGTTCCCCCGCTGCGCGCCAGGGCAGCGCGCCTGTCTCCGTCCATGGCCGGCGCCGCTTGCCGGTCGATTTCTACGTCAACGTCTGCGTCACCCGCGAGCGCCGCAGAGTCCGTTCATGTGGGAATTGTCCGACGCGCGGTTCAGTCGCCACCGTCTGCTGCGTCAACCGCCTCGTCCGTATGATGGGTTCATGGCAGGACGCTTTGTCACCCTGCACGGTCATTGCGCTGTCATTGTTAACTGACCTGAGGAGAACACCATGAATTGGGATCAAGTAGAAGGCAAATGGGATCAGCTCAAAGGCAAGGTCAAGGAAAAGTGGGGTGAGC
Organism: Imbroritus primus; assembly: GCA_000272025.2. GTDB lineage: Bacteria > Pseudomonadota > Gammaproteobacteria > Burkholderiales > Burkholderiaceae > Imbroritus > Imbroritus primus. The sequence goes on along the minus strand of AKCV02000025.1, from coordinate 140,227 downwards.
TCACGGATGACGACCTCACGCAGATCAAAGGCAAGCGTGACCAGCTTGCCGGCAAGATCCAGGAGCGCTACGGCTACACCAAGGAGCGCGCCGAGGACGAACTGAAGGCTTGGGAATCCAACAACCGCTGGTAATCCCGCCAACCTGACCGATCGCTTGCATACGGATCTTCAGCCCGCTCCGGCGGGCTTTCCCGCGAGGGCCGTCACTGTGCGCAAACTGCCTTTTCTGACACTGGCGCTGCTGGTACTGCTGGTCACCATGACCGCGTATCTGTGCATGCTCGATGAACGTGTTCCCGCGCCGGGCGGCGGCCTGGCGGCGCCGGAACGGCCGGTCGGATGGAGCCATGTCTATTTGCGTGTCTTGTGAGCGGGGCGGGACGCTCCTTGGGTGAGGGCTGCGCGGCAGCTTTCGCCCCGTGGCCTAGATCCGGTGTCCTCGCGTTTTACTGATCGACTTGTTACCCGACGTTGACGGCGTTCCGCTCAGCGCGCTACCGGTTTCTTGCCCAGCTTGCGCTGCAGGGTGCGGCGATGCATGTTGAGTGCCCGCGCGGTGGCCGAGATATTTCCCTTGTGTTCCGCCAGCACACGCTGGATGTGCTCCCATTCGAGCCGCGGCACCGACAGTGGCGTCGGCTCGATATCGGGCGACGGCGCCACCGCCTCGCCCTGCAGCGTGCGCAGGATGGTATCGACATCGGCCGGCTTGGCGAGATAATCGTCCGCCCCCGCTTTGACCGCCTGCACTGCCGTGGCGATGCTCGCATAACCGGTCAGCACCAGCATGCGCGCCTCGGGCAGCAGGGCGCGCAGCGGCTCGATCAGGTGCAGGCCTGAAGTCGTGCCAGTCGGGTGAGCCAGATGCAGGTCGACTGTGACCCAGCCGTAGTCGGTAGCACGCGCCAACGCTAAAGCTGCCTCGGCCGTTGGCGCGACCGTCGGTGCATAGCCGCGGCGCGTCAGGGCTCGCGCCAGCGCACCGGCGAATACATCATCGTCGTCGACGATCAAGAACCTGGGCGAGACCAAAGGCACAGTGTTCACGAATGAGCCTCCGGCATGTTCAAGGCGAATTCGGAGGCCAATTCGGAGACGAGCGGCAGGCGCAGTTCAGCGCGCGTCCCCTGCTCCAGTGCGCTGCGCCACGTGAGCGCGCCGCCGAGGCGCTGCGCCGCCGACTGCGCCAGAAACAGCCCCACGCCCTGGCCGCCGGAAGCACTCGGCACAGGTTTGCGGCCCAGCTGGGCCAGCAGTCCGGCCGGCATGCCCCGGCCGCGGTCGACCACGCTCAGCTGCAGCATCGCGGCATCGGCCTGTGCATCCAGCCGGATCCATGGCGTGACGGCCCCCCCGTCGTCGCGGCGCGCATAGCTCTGCGCGGCATTGTCGAGCAGGATCGTCAGAATCTGACCCACCGCTACTGCATCGACCATCGCCTTGCCAGCCGCATCCGCAGCCGGCAAGGCCAGTTCGAGTTCGGCCTGCGGATGGCGCAAGCGCCAGTTGCGTGCAAACTCGGGCAGCCAGTCCGCCAGTTTTACCGGCGCCTGCGACGCACCGCTCACCTGCAGACGACCCAGTGCGGCCTTGCACAGCGCTAGCTGTTGCTCGACCATGACCAGATCTTCCGCATACGCGCCGATCGCCGTGCCGGATTGCGCAGCGTCCATGGCGTCGCGGCGCAATTCTCCGGTCACCACGGCGATGGTCGCCAGCGGCGTGCCGATCTCGTGCGCGGCGCTTGCCGCCTGCGCACCGAGTGCCTCCATGCGCTCGTCACGCAGCAGTTGCTCGCGCGCGGCTGCCAGTTCGGCATCGCGCTGCCGCAGCGTGCCCGACAGGCGCGCCACGAAGCCGGCCAGCAGTGCGGCGCTCGCGATAAAGTTCAGCCACATGCCACCAAGGTGGGCGGATACCGCGCTGTCCGGATCGTGCAGATGCAGCGGCTGGTAGTGGAACAGCATCACCGAATAGGCAGCGAAGGCCGCCAGCGCCAGTCCCGCGACCTGCCACCACGGCAGCAGCGCGGCAGCAATGGCCAGGCTGGGCAGATAGAACGACACGAACGGATTGGTCGCGCCGCCGGTGAAGTAGAGCAGGGCGGACAGCGCGCCGACATCGAACAGCAGTTGCGCCGCCAGTTCGCCATCCGCAACCTGCCAGCCGTTCTTCTGCAGCACATGCAGGCGGAACATGCTGGCGAGATTGACGGCCCCCTCCACCGCCATGATGGCGAGCAGGGTGTTGACCGGCAGATGCATGCCCAGCGCATGGCCCAGCCACAGGATCACGCCCTGTCCGGCCAGCACGCCCCAGCGTAGCCAGAGCAGGCGGCGCAGCGTCAATGGATCGTGACGGTGCGGGGAGCGGTGTGGCGAGGAAGATGTGTGTCGAGCGGAGGGCGGCATGCCGTGAGTGTAACCAAGGTGCGCCGCGGCAGTGCGCCGGCGGCGGGCTGTGCGACACCATGCCGCATGGTCGCCGGCCGGTGTGCTCTCTAGAATGCGCAGCACACTCCGCAAACTGCCCCCCGCCATGTCCGCCTTCTTCCGACCGGCCCTGTCCGTCCGCCCCGCCCGCCTGAATCCCCGTCCGCGCGCTGCCCTGACACCGCTGGTGCTCGCCATGCTGGGCGGCACGGCGCTCGCCCAGCCGGCCCAGCCAGTCGATTCCGCGATCACCGCCGCCCTCCCCGAAGTGACCGTGCAGGGCAGCCGCGAAGGCGCACCGACCCAGCCGGGCATCGGCGCGGCGCGGGCCACCGCAGCCCGCGTGCCGGGCGGCGCAACAGTCGTCGATACCGAAACCGCGCGCGAAGGCCGTGTCTCGACGCTCACCGACACCCTCGGCTATGCGCCCGGCGTGCTGGTGCAGAGCCGCTTCGGCGCCGAAGAGGCGCGCATCTCGATCCGCGGCTCGGGCCTGCAGCGCACCTTCCATGGTCGCGGCCTGCTGGTGCTGCAGGATGGCATTCCCATCAACCTGGCCGACGGCAGCTTCGACATGCAGGCCATCGAGCCCCTGGCGGCGCGCTATATCAATGTCTATCGCGGCGCGAATGCGTTGCAGTACGGCGCGGCCACGCTTGGTGGCGCAATCGACTATGTGTCGGCGACGGGCGCGGACCAGGCGCCGCTGGAGATCCGCGTGGAAGCCGGCAGCGATGCCTACCGCCGCGTCCATGTCGGCGCCGCCGGCGCGAGCGATACGGCGCATGGGCCCGTCGACTATGCGCTCTCGGTCTCGACCTTTGACCAGGATGGTTTCCGCCGCCATGCTCGGCAGTCCACGCAGCGCGTCATCGGCCAGTTCGGCTGGCAGCTCACGCCGGATCTCGACACGCGCTTCTATCTCGGCGCGGTGCACAGCCGCTCGGAACTGCCGGGCAACCTCACGCTCGCCCAGGTCATGGACGATCCGCGCCAGGCCAATGCGCAGAACGTGGCGCAGAACCAGAAGCGCGACCTCGACCTGTTCCGCCTCGCCAACCGCACCAGTTTCCGCATCGACGATGTGCAGCGCGTGGATGTCGGCGGCTACTGGGTGCACAAGGAACTGTTCCACCCGATCTTCCAGGTGCTCGACCAGAACAGTGACGACGTCGGCCTGTCGCTGCGCTACCAGCTGACCGCGCCGCTGTTCGGCCGACCCAACCGCCTGGCGGCCGGCGTGCAATTCAGCCATGGCGTGCTCAACGAAGACCGCTGGACCAACGTCAGCGGGCGGCGCGGTGCGCGCACCAACCAGAACCGGCAGACTGCGCTCACCGCCAGCGCGTACCTCGACAACCAGTGGTCGGTCACCGATGCGGTGGCGCTGACCGGCGGCGTGCAGTTCACGCGCGCCACGCGCCGCCTCGACGACCGCTTCATCGCGCCGGGCGAGGCCTCCGACAGCTTCGACATGCGCTACACCGCGTGGAGTCCGCGCATCGGCGTGCTGGTGGATGTTGCGCCGCGCGTGCAGGTGTACGGCAACCTGTCGCGCAGCGTCGAACCGCCGACCTTCAGCGAACTGGCCGGCGGCCTCAACCCGATCCGCAATGCCGCGCAGCGCGCCTGGACCGCCGAGATCGGCACGCGCGGCGAACTGCCGCTCGACAATGCCAAACTCGGCTGGGATGTCTCGGCCTACCACGCCGAACTGCGCGGCGAGTTGCTCGCCACGGTGGTGAACGGCATCACGCAGACGCGCAATGCGGGCCGCACCCTGCACCAGGGCGTAGAAGCCGGGCTATGGGGCGAGACCGGGCCATGGCGTACGCGCATCGCCGCGCTCGTCAACCGCTTCCGCTTCGATGGCGATCGCTTGTACGGCAACAATGCGCTGCCGGGCGTGCCGCGCGCGCTGCTGCGCGCCGAGCTGACCTACCGCTTTCGCGAGGGACTGCTGCAGGGCGTGTATGCCGGGGTGACGGGCGAATGGCAGCCCGGCAGCTATGCCGTGGACATGGCCAACACGTTCTCCGCGCCGTCATATGCCATCTGGGGCGTCAAGCTCGGCCAGCAGGTGAACCGCCAGTGGTCGTGGTTTGTCGAAGGACGGAACCTGTCGGACCGGCGCTATGTGGCCGCCACCGGCATCGTGCCGAGCATGGCCGGCCGCGACGGCGCGCAGTTCCTGCCCGGCGACGGCCGCTCGGTGTATGCGGGGGTGCAGTACCGCTACTGATACGCCCCACGCGGGCAGGCAACGGGCCGGACGGCCATGCACTACACTATCGGGCCTGAACGTATTTGAATGCTTTTGATACAGGATTGGATATGAAACGCTCATTCCGCCTGGCGGCCTGCCTGGCAGCCGGGATCATGCTCTCCGGCCATGCCTTCGCGCAGGTGGATGTCTCCGGCGCCTGGGTGCGCGGCACGGTGCCCGCCCAGACCGCCTCGGGCGCCTTCATGACGCTGCATGCCCATGAAGCCGCGACACTGGTGAACGCAACGTCGCCCGTCGCCAGGAAGGTGGAGGTGCACGAGATGAAGATGGACGGCAACGTGATGCGCATGCGCGCCGTGCAAACGCTCGACCTGCCGGCCATGCAGGCGGTCGAACTCAAGCCCGGTGGCTACCACATCATGCTGATGGGCCTGGCGCAGCCGCTCAAGGCCGGCGACAAGGTGCCGCTCACACTGACCTTCCGCATCGGCCAGAAGACCATGGAAAAACGCGTGGACGCGGAAGTCCGTGCGCTGAACGCCACCGCCGGGGGTGCGGACAAGCCCGCCGGGCATCACCACCACTGAGCGCCGGGCGGCGCGCTCAATCCGGGTCAGTCTGGGCCGCTGATGGCGGATCCGCAGGTGCGCCGGGCACACAGCCAGCCTCGGCCAGCACTGCCAGCAGACACGCCGGACACAGGCAACTGGCCGCCCCCGTGCGCCACGCCGCCGGCAGGACCGGCATCGACATGCACCAGCAAGGCGTATTCGCCACGCTGCCCGCCGCGCTGCTCGTCACGCTGCCCACCACTGTTCCCCCAAACGCACCCGCCTCCATGGCGCAGGCGCGCGCCGCGCCACACCGGCTGCACGGCGTGATGCCGACGGTGGGAGCCATTGGGGATGCTGGGGAAGTGTCGGACATATTCACCGGCATGGGCCATCCTGTTGCGGACACGGCACGTTTCTCTGCCTTCCGGGCCATTGTCACGGCCCGCTGCCTGCTTTCTTGATAAAATCGGCGCCTTGTTGCGGTCCGCCCTGCCGGTCGTCCTGCGAACGTCCTGCCGCGGACCGCGCACCGCTTGCCTGACAGCATGATAGCGTGCTGCCGCCCCGTTTTCCTCCACCGGATACTACTGCCATGACCGACGCCGCCCCCACCAACCCACTCTCGCTGGACACGATTCCGTCCTCGCTGAAAGCCGAGATCCTGGCGGAGGCGCTGCCGTACATCCGCAAGTTCCATGGCAAAACCATCGTCATCAAGTACGGCGGCAACGCCATGACCGAGGAGCGCCTCAAGCAGGGCTTCGCGCGCGACGTGATCCTGCTCAAGCTGGTCGGCATGAACCCGGTGGTGGTGCACGGCGGCGGCCCGCAGATCGACGAGGCGCTGAAAAAGATCGGCAAGTCCGGCACCTTCGTGCAGGGCATGCGCATTACCGATGAAGAAACCATGGAAGTGGTGGAGTGGGTGCTCGGCGGCGAAGTCCAGCAGGACATCGTCATGCTGATCAACCACTACGGCGGCCAGGCCGTGGGCCTGACCGGCAAGGACGGCGGCATGATCCGCGCGCGCCGCATGCAGATGCCGGACCGCGAGAACCCCGGCCAGTTCCTCGACATCGGCTTCGTGGGCGAGATCGATGCGATCAACCCGGCCGTGGTCAAGGCGCTGCAGGACGATGCCTTCATCCCGGTGATTTCACCGATCGGCTTCTCCGACGACGGCCAGGCCTACAACATCAACGCCGACCTGGTGGCCGGCAAGATGGCCGAGATCCTCAAGGCCGAGAAGCTGGTGATGATGACCAACATCCCCGGCGTGCTCGACAAGCAGGGCAACCTGCTCACCGACCTGTCGGCCCGCGAGATCGACGAGCTGTTCGCCGACGGCACCATCTCCGGCGGCATGCTGCCGAAGATCTCCTCGGCGCTCGACGCGGCCAAGAGCGGCGTCAACTCGGTACATATCATCGATGGCCGCATCGAGCACTCGCTGCTGCTGGAAATCCTCTCGGATCAGGCCTTCGGCACGATGATCCGCTCGCACTGATGTCCACCGGCCCGGCGGACCGCCGCGCGCCGCCGGTGTGGCTGTTCGATCTCGACAACACGCTGCACGACGCCAGCTTTGCCATCATGCCGCAGATCAACCGCGGCATGACGGCGTATGTGGCCCAGCTGCTGGACACAGACCTCGCCACCGCCAGCCGTATCCGCACCGAATACTGGAAGCGCTACGGCGCCACGCTACTGGGCCTGCTGCGTCACCACGATGCGGACCCCGCCGAGTTCCTGCGCGCCGCGCATACCTTCGACGACCTGCCATCGCTGATCCGCGCGCGGCGCGGGCTGCGCACGCTGCTGGCCAGCCTGCCCGGCCGCAAGATCCTGCTGACCAACGCACCGCGTGCGTATGCACGCGACGTCATGCGCCATCTCGGCATCGGCCGGCAGTTCGCGCATGAGGTCGCCATCGAGGACATGTGGGTGCACCGCCGACTGCGGCCCAAGCCGGACCGGCTCATGCTGCGCCGGCTGCTGGCGCGCCAGCGCGTGGCCACGCACCGCGCGGTGCTGGTGGAAGATACGCTCTCGCACCTCAAGCGCTATCGCGGCATGGGCTTGCGCACTGTGTGGGTCACGGGGTACCTGCGCGAGCTGGCGCCCAGCCGGCCGGTGCTCGAGCAGGGCCAGCACACCGATGCTGCAACGATGGCCGTCCTGGCCGAAGAAGCGGCACGCCACGTGCCGGCGGCTGTCGCGACCGGATCCGTGCAGGATGTCCAGGCCGAGCACGACCAGATGGCACAGCAGCTGCCGGTGCGCACCCGCCGCCCGGTGGGGCGCAATCGGCCCGGCTATGTCAGCATCAAAGTAAAATCGGTGCACGAACTCAAACGACGGATTTCGAGGGGCCACTCATGACGCAGGATGGAATCGGCGCACCCGCGCGCCAGGAGCCGGAACCATTGCCCGGCACGCCCGCAGGCGAAGCTGCATCCGCGCCGGCCCGCAAGCGGCCCCGCCCGGGAGAGCGCCGCGTGCAGATCCTGCAGACCCTGGCGGCCATGCTGCAGCATCCGCGCGGGGAGAAGATCACCACCGCCGCGCTGGCTGCCCGGCTCGAGGTGTCCGAGGCGGCCCTGTACCGCCACTTCGCCAGCAAAGCGCAGATGTTCGAAGGGCTGATCGAGTTCATCGAGCAGACCATCTTCGGCCTCATCAACCAGATCACCGCCAAGGAAGAACAGGGCGCGCGCCAACTGCAGGACATCATCCGCATGCTGCTGTCGTTTGCCGACAAGAACCCAGGCATGACCCGCGTACTGATCGGCGAGGCACTGGTGAACGAAGACGAGCGCCTGCAGGAGCGCATCAACCAGTTGCTCGACCGCATCGAAAGCTCGCTCAAGCAGTCCCTGCGCATCGGCATGACGCAGGCCGCCTGGCCCGCCGACACCGACGCGGCGGCACGCGCCAGCCTCATCCTCAGCGCTATCGTCGGCCGCTGGCACCGCTACGCCAAGAGCGGCTTTCGCAAATCCCCCAGCACCGACCTCGAGGTGATGATGCGCACACTGCTCGCCTGACTGGTCTATAATCCTCAGGTCGCGCCGATTTGACGACTGGATTGCGGGCGCGCGGCATGCAGGAACGGGCACATTCCGTTTCGGCCTGCCACTACAAATGCGGCTAAAGAGGTAACCGGGCAGGCATCCGCCAAAGGGCCCGGAATGAACCCGACCTGACCGCATTGGCGTACGCAGTCGGGTTTTTTTTCGTCCATCTTTTTTGAGATCCGCCTGGCCGGTCCGGCCGCGGGCCGTATGGTCATGACAGAAACGCTGGCACCTTCCGAAATCGCTCCGCCCCATCCCGTCCCGGCACCGGCCGGCTCGGTCGGGCACGTCACTCCGCAGCGGCTGCACTTCAGCGAACCGCTGGCGCTGCGCAGCGGCGCCACGCTCTCGGACTACGACCTCGTGATCGAGACCTATGGCACGCTCAACGCCGCACGCAGCAATGCCGTACTGGTGTGCCACGCGCTCAATGCTTCGCACCACGTGGCCGGCATCGACGCCAACGGCGAAGTGGGCTGGTGGGACAATATGGTTGGCCCGGGCAAGCCGGTCGACACCAACCGCTTCTTCGTCATCGGCATCAACAACCTCGGCTCCTGCTTCGGCTCGACCGGCCCGATGAGCCCCAACCCTGCCACCGGCCAGCCGTATGGCGCAAGCTTTCCGGTCATTACCGTGGAAGATTGGGTCAATGCGCAGGCCCGCGTGGCTGATCACTTCGGCATCGCGCAGTTTGCCGCCGTCATGGGCGGCAGCCTCGGCGGCATGCAGGCGGTCGCCTGGAGCACGATGTATCCCGAGCGCGTGCGCCACTGCGTGGTAGTCGCCTCGACCCCCAAGCTGTCGGCACAGAACATCGCCTTCAACGAGGTAGCGCGCACCGCAATCCTGTCCGATCCCGACTTCCACGGCGGCAATTACTACGCGCACGGCGTGAAGCCCAAGCGCGGCCTGCGCGTGGCGCGCATGATCGGACACATCACGTACCTGTCGGACGAAGACATGGCCAACAAGTTTGGCCGTGAACTGAAAGCCGACGACATCCGCTTTTCGTTCGACGTGGAATTCCAGGTCGAAAGCTATCTGCGCTACCAGGGCGACAAGTTTGCCGAGTACTTCGATGCCAACACGTACCTGCTGATCACGCGTGCGCTCGACTACTTCGATCCCGCGCTGGCACATGGCGGCGATCTGACCAAGGCCCTGGCCGGCACCACCGCGCAGTTCCTGGTGATCAGCTTCAGCACGGACTGGCGCTTTTCGCCGGCGCGCGGCCGCGAGTTCGCCAAGGCGCTGCTCGATACCAAACATGCCGTCACCTATGCCGAGATCGACGCGCCGCATGGCCACGATGCCTTTCTGCTCGACGACGCGCGCTACCACGACCTGATGCGCGCCTACTACGATCGCATTGCCGCCGAATTGTCCATGGAATCCACTGCGGAACCGACTGTGGGGCCGACTGCAAGCCCAGGCAACGCAGCGACCACGCAGGTTCCTGCCGCACACCACGCCGAGACTGCCGCATGACTGCCGCCACCTCCACTACGCCCCCCGCCGCGCGCGCTGCGCACGAGCACCCGCACGCCTACGCCACCGGCCCGGCCACGGCCTCGTCCGACATCCTCGCGCAGCGCCCCGACTTCCGCGCCATTGCGCGCTGGATCGAACCGCGCGCCTCGGTGCTCGATCTCGGTTGCGGCGACGGCAGTCTGCTGCGCGTGCTGCAAGATGAACTGGACGTGCAGGCCTATGGCGTGGAAATCCGCGACGAAGGCGTGCTGGCCTGCGCGCGCAAGGGCGTGCACGTGATCCAGCAAGACCTGGAGGGCGGCCTCGCACTCTTCGAAGACAAGAGTTTCGATACCGTGATCCTGTCGCAAACCCTGCAGACCGTGCACAACACCGCGCACGTACTGCGCGAAACGCTGCGCGTCGGCCGCGAGTGCGTCGTGTCGTTCCCGAACTTCGGCTACTGGCCGCACCGCCTCGCCGTTTTCAAGGGACGCATGCCGGTGTCCGAATCGCTGCCGTACGAGTGGTACGACACGCCCAACGTGCGTGTGCTGACCATCCGCGATTTCGAAGCGCTCGCGCCAAAGGTGGGTCTGCGCATTCTCGACCGCGTGGTACTGCACGAAGGCCAGCCGGTCACGTGGGGCGCAAACTGGCGCGGCAGCCTGGCCGTGTATCGGGTGTGCGGCGTCTGATACGGGACAGGCGGCCCTCGCTGCCGCCCGCATGTCACACTTGTTTTCACGCCGCTGAAATGGCGGCCCGCAGCCCTGCGGCATCTTCCTGTGCGCACACCTTGCGCACATCCATCGCCCACCACGCCTGACAGCACAAGCATTCCGCAACACATGACCTGATGTTGTGCCACACACGGCCGCGCGCATGACATAAGCACAGGCGGAAAACTTCGTTCACCCGCCGCTCATCGCACCGGACACTGTCACAAAAGCGCCTTATTGGCATGCCAGCATTCCGCCACGTGTGCTCCGCCGCCCAGCCCGGCACGCACGCCTGCGCAGCGCCGGGAACTCTTGTGATGAACACCACCGTATCGCCATACACTACCGCCACCCTGCAGACCCGCACTGCAGCCAATCCACCTGGGGCAGCGCAAGTCGCGGCAGCCACGCGCAAAGCCCGCTCGCGCCGGACCTTGCGCCCCATGCAACAACAGATCAGCTTCGGTGGCGTCCTTGCGGTGACGCGCAGTCCGGTCGCCCACGCCGATCTGCAGCGTGCGGCCGCCACGCTGCCATACAACGCACCAGCAATCCCGCGCGTGCAGCCACCGCTCAAGGCGGCGCGATGGCAAGTGACGCATGCACGCGCTGCCGCGCGAACCGTATTGCCGGAGACCGCGCCGCGACGACGTGCCACGGCAGCACATCACACAGCCTCGCGTCCCACGTCCGATGATCCCGCTGCACAGCCCTTCCAGGCAATGGCGGAGGCGTGCGCATTGACTGGGCGCGAGCCGGCAGCCGTCGAGGCCCTGCTGAATACCCTGACGCCACAGGTCTTCATCCATGCCAGCCGCGCACTCGTGGCAGGCATGCCCCACCCGCACAACGACGCCATGGCAGTTGCCGGACTGCTGGCCCGCAGCGGTGCCGGCTTCGATGCATTGCTCATGCGCCTGCCGCGCGATGCATGGCCCCCACTGCAGCGAGAAGCATTGCGCATCTGGCTGAATGCCCGCGAGGCCGCACAGGCGCCGGATGCCAGCGAAGCACAGCGTCAATCGTGCGCGCAGGAAATCGACGCGGCCTGGCATGCGCTGCAATACCTGCAGGACCATCCCGCCGCCTCTGCCCGCGAGGTCGCTGCTTCGCTGCGCAAGGTCGGACTGCTCGTGCCCTACTTCAATCGCAAGCACGGTTTTGACCACCCGGAGGATGTCGCGCTAGCGCAGCGGATGCTGCTGGCATGGGGCATCGACCTGCGCCGCGCCCACAAGCTGCGCACGTCGTGGCGTGCCCGCTATCATCCGCGCCGGCTGGCCGGTCGCAAGAAGAGTGCACTGGCCGCGATGCACAAGCGCATGACGGGCTTGCGCCGCGATCTGGCCCAGCGCGAGCGCGCACGCCTCGATCGTGCGCTCCAGCAAGCCGCCAGCACCCTGTTTGCCGATCCTCACCGCGAAATGATCCTGCGCGCGCTTTTTGATAGCGCCGCACCGGAACACAAGCTCGAAGTGGTGCGGCAGATCGTGATCCTGCGTCATCTGCACCGGCATGCCCAGGCCGACCAGCAGCACGGCGTGGCACAGCAGCGGCCGTTCTTCGCGCCGCTCGACCTGACTCCACAGCAGATGGCACGCGAGACACTGCAGGAGATGCAGCGGCTCGCACCGGAGCTGGCCCGCAACGATCCGGCCCTGCTGCGCGTCTTGCAGGAAGAAGCGCGCGTGATGCTGATGCCGGCTAGCCAGTTGAAACACGGGCACTGGCGTCCGCCCACTGTGCAGCATCTGCTGGCTTGGCACGCGCAATGGCTGGCGGCCCTCGACCGGGCCCGGCTGGATGGCGCACAGGGACCAGCCCTGCATCAGGCGCTGGAAAAACTGCACGCGCATCTGCAGGATGCAGCGGAAACAGTGGCAGAAGATCCGCAGATGCACGAGATGACGCCCGATGGCGTGCAGCGCGAATTCGACGACATGTATGGTCGCATGCACAACCACAGCGCGGTATTCCACAGTGGCGGCAATCTGGGCATCGCCGCACGCGTGGTGCTCTCCATCTTCCCCGGCATTGGCGTGGCCCCGCGGCTGAAGCGCACGGCCGGCAGGGATGCCGTGATCGCCGTCGGCCAGTCGCTGAGCGGCAGCTACCTGGCCATCGGCCGGCAGTCGCGCAGCGACGGCGAGATTGGCGTGGATGCGGTGCTGGGGACCGAGGCACTGGCCGGCACGGGTGCGATCCCGCTGCAGGCCACTATCGCTGCAGGCATCGACGCCGGGTACCGGCAGTTGCGCGGCTTCGGCCTGATGATCCGCGCCAACAAGCTGCTCGATGCAAACGGCAAGGTCATCACGTGGAACCGCGACGGCCAGCCCGCGCCCGATGGCATCGACAGCAACCGCTGGACCATGCAGCAGGTCAACGCCTTTCTGCGCCGTCATTGCACGCTGCAGCATGGCGAGATGACCGTGCCCGCCGATGCCGCCGCCCTGTGGGAAGACTTTGCCGCCGCGTTCTTCGATAGCCCCAACCTGCAACTGGCGGTTTATCGCGAAAGCCGGACCACGCACACCGCCGGCGCCCGTGTCCAGGCCACCGCGAAACTCGGTACCCGTGACATCGGCCTGCAAGCCAGCGCCGGCGTGCGCGCCGAACTGGGCCGCGAGCGTCAGCGCATGCAGGAGCGCAGCACCCAGAACGCCGCCATGCACGGCGGTCACCAGACCCGTCGCGGCGTGGTGGCCAGCGCGCGCCTGGGCGTGCCGCTGCCTGGCATCGCCCCGACTCATGGCTCACGCAAGGTCAGCGTACCGCCCGCGCAGATCGCCGACATCCAGGCACGCTTCGCGGACCGGCGGCGCAATGTGCAATACCGCCTGCAGCAAGTCGACGGCAAGCTCGATGCCAGCTGCTTTCGCTACGAGATCGTCAGCACGCTCCCGGCCGTGCGCGCCATCCTCGCGCGCGACGCCGACATCTGGCACGATATGGCCGACGGTAAGGCGCGCCTCGAGCATTTCTACACGGAGTACGAACGCAGCTACGCCGATCTGCCCAACGTGGTGTTCTACGTGATTTGCGATTTGCGCCGCCCGGCCGCGCGGAAGATCGACAACATCAACGGTCAGCTGGCCCTGCTCGAAGCGCGATTGGCACGGCAGGCAGGGCAGGCCGCGGCCGATGCGACAGAACAGGCTGCCCTGTCTGCGCGCATCGCGGTCTTGCAGCAGCAACGCCAGCAGATCCTCGAAACTCGCAGCAACTGGACACCCTACGCCATCGACGTGCGCCAGACGGTGACCGGCGGACAACGCACTGGCCCCGGCGTGGGCCTTGTCCTCCAGCACACCGCAGGCGTCGACGCCACGCATGTGCTGATGCGCCTGACCGCCAAACCGGAAGACCGCCACGCCGGGCGGGTCCGATTCGAGGCCGCCCTCGGACACGGCGGATAATCCGCCCCGGCGGGCCGCCCGGTGATAGACTAACGCCGCTCGGCACCGGCGGCCCCCATTGTTTTCTGAGACACCGCAGCCGGACCGTCAACGAATCGACTCGGAGAATCAGAAGCATGTTCAAGATGCACAAGCATTCGATCGGCGCACTGTGCGCCGCAGCCGCTGCCGCCACGCTGTTTGCCGCCCCCGCCACGGCTGCGGACAAGGCCGTCGCCATCACCGCCATTGTGGAGCATCCGGCACTTGACGCGGTCCGTGATGGTGTCAAGGAAGAACTCAAGGCGCAAGGCTTCGAGGCCGGCAAGAACCTCAAATGGGAATACCAGAGCGCCCAGGGCAATCCCGGCACCGCCGCGCAGATCGCCCGCAAGTTCGTCGGCGACAAGCCGGATGCCATCGTCGCCATCGCCACGCCCTCGGCCCAGGCCGTGGTTGCCGCAACCAAATCGATCCCGACCGTTTACTCGGCCGTGACCGACCCGATCGCCGCACAGCTCGTCAAAGACTGGAAGCCGTCGGGCACCAACGTCACCGGCGTGTCCGACATGCTGGCAATCGACAAGCAGATCGACCTGATCAAGAAAGTCGTGCCGAAAGCCAAGCGCGTCGGCATGGTCTACAACCCGGGTGAAGCCAACTCGGTGGTCGTCGTCAATGAACTCAAGAAGCTGCTGCCGAAGCAGGGTATGACCCTGGTCGAGGCTTCCGCGCCGCGCACCGTGGACATCAGCGCCGCCGCCAAGAGCCTGATCGGCAAGGTCGACGTGATCTACACCAACACCGACAACAACGTGGTCTCGGCTTACGAGGCGCTCGTCAAGGTCGCCAACGACGCCAAGATCCCGCTGATCGCCTCCGACACCGACAGCGTGAAGCGCGGCGCCATCGCCGCCCTCGGCATGGACTATTTCGACCTGGGCCGCCAGACCGGCAAGATCGTCGCCCGCATCCTCAAGGGCGAGAAACCGGGCGCGATCGCTTCCCAGACCAGCGACAAGATGCAGCTCTTCGTGAATACCGGCGCCGCAGAAAAGCAGGGCGTCAAGCTCTCGCCGGAATTCGTGAAGTCCGCGACCACCGTCATCAAGTAAGATCTGCCCATGCGCTGCCGCCATTTTCTGGGCGGCAACGCGCAGGCGCAAGCAAACGGGCCGGCTGACCAGCGGCCCGTTTGCCTTCCATGCGGCGCATGCCAGGCGCATCCGGCGCGCCCCGCAGACCCACACAGAACAGGTCAGATGTCATGACAATGTATTCCATGCTTGGCGCAGTGGAGATCGGCCTGATCTTCGCGCTCGTTGCGCTCGGGGTGCTGATTTCCTTTCGCATCCTCAACTTCCCCGATCTCACCGTCGACGGCAGCTTCCCGCTCGGCGGCGCCGTGGCCGCCACCATGATCGCCCACGGCATCGACCCGTTCATTTCCACCGCCGCCGCCATCGCCGCAGGCGCGGTGGCCGGCGCGCTCACCGGCTGGTTCAACGTGCGCCTCAAGATCATGGACCTGCTCGCCGGCATCCTGCTCATGACCGCGCTGTACTCCATCAATCTGCGCATCATGGACAAGCCCAACGTCCCGCTCATCACCGAGCCGACCATCTTCACCATACTGCTACCGGAGATGATGCCCGACTACATCGAGCGCCCGCTGGTGCTGCTCGTCATCGTCATCATCGTCAAGCTGCTGCTCGACCGCTACTTCGCCTCCGAATCCGGCCTCGCCATGCGCGCCACCGGCGCCAACGCCCGCATGGCCCGCGCCCAGGGCGTGCCCACCGGCCGCGCCACGCTCGTCGGCCTGGCGCTCTCCAACGCGCTGGTCGCGCTGGCCGGCGCGCTGTTCGCGCAGAGCCAGGGCGGCGCCGACATCTCCATGGGCATCGGCACCATCGTCATCGGGCTCGCCGCCGTGATCATCGGCGAAACCATCATCCCCGCGCGCCGCCTCGTATGGATCACGCTCGCCGTCATCATCGGCGCCATCCTCTACCGCTTCTTCATCGCCCTCGCCCTCAACAGCGACCTGATCGGCCTGAAGTCGCAAGACCTGAACCTCGTCGCCGCCTCGCTGGTGACCATCGCCCTGGTGCTGCCCATGCTGCGCCGCAAGCTGCGCGGCGGGTCACGCGGCAACGCCAAGAAGGGAGCCTGACATGCTGCGCGCCCAGAACCTGCACATCACCTTCAACGCCGGCACGCCCATCGAGAACCGCGCCCTGCGCGGCTTGAGCCTCGACATTCCCACCGGCCAGTTCGTCAGCGTTATCGGCTCCAATGGCGCCGGTAAATCGACCTTCCTGAATGCCGTCTCCGGCGATCTGCTGGTTGATTCCGGCACCATCGAGATCAATGGTACTGACGTCTCCGCCAAGCACGCCTGGCAACGCGCCGACCTCGTCGCCCGCGTCTTCCAGGACCCGATGGCCGGCACCTGCGAAGCCCTCACCATCGAAGAAAACATGGCCCTCGCCATGGCCCGCGGCCGCAAGCGCGGCTTCCGCATGGCGCTCAACCGCAGCAATCGCGAACTGTTCCGCGAAAAACTCGCCATCCTCAACCTCGGCCTCGAAAACCGCCTCACCGACCGCATCGGCCTCCTTTCCGGCGGCCAGCGCCAGGCCGTGAGCCTGCTCATGGCGTCCCTGCAACCGTCGAACATCCTCCTGCTCGACGAACACACCGCCGCCCTCGACCCCAAGACCGCCGCCTTCGTCCTTGAACTCACAGCCAAGATCGTCGAAGAGAACAAGCTCACCACCATGATGGTCACCCACAGCATGCGCCAGGCCCTCGACTACGGCTCGCGCACGGTGATGCTGCATCAGGGACAGGTGGTGCTGGATGTGTCAGGCGAAGAGCGCGCCGGGCTGGATGTGCCGGACCTGCTGATGATGTTCGAGAAAACGCGCGGGGAGAAGGTGGCGGATGATGCGTTGTTGTTGGGGTGAGGAATCTCAACGACAATGTCTCCTCGCATTTAATCTTGGATATCACACTCCTCTTTCGACAACCATACCCAGAGCTCATCCATCGAAGAACATGCACGTAGATTCGATTTGATAAAAGCGAGTGTTAGCTCCGCCTCAGAATAGACTACAAAAGGCGTGCATACCACTCCAATGATTTCATCAAATTCTGAGAAATCAAAATTGTCACCCTGAGATTGTGACGTTAGTTTCTGGATCACTGCTGCCCACGAAATCACGGCCTCATCGACTGTCGAACGTGCATTTCTAATAACGTGAAAAACACCCTGATCGTACTCGCGGTCATAAATTATGCTCTTACAGGAGATCAGCAATAGAGTTCTATCTTTGACTCCAATAGCGTCTATGTCTGTCAGATAACTACCGTTTTGACGCAGCTGCCGTCCTCTTAGTGCTCGCTGCTCTGCAGGTGGAGCCCAGACTGTCGCATCAATAAGATCTTGACACTGCGACTCGAATACTTCCCCTCGAAGATTACTCAAGTCCGAACTTCGATGCGCTTCAAGGCTATGCAACAACGCAGACGTCGCCCCACTGATATCTATGAGGCACATATCGCCTTGGGCACGCAAAAAATTTCCTGCCGAGAACGGCCAAGGGGACGCTTTGACAGAAGTCAAATGGTTATGCCACTGCAAAAAATTGTCGGCCCAATGAAATTCCGGCACATACTTGCGTAGTTTACTAACAATATCTTCAGAGTGCGCCTCAAAAATCTCTTGAAGCCTTTTTGTTGTTATAAAAAAATAACCAAACTGCAGAATTGCTCCCAGCGCATAAGGTAGGTTAGAAAGAAACGCCGGCACAAGCATTAGTAACTGGATAATAGCTGCCGCACGTTTCAAGATAGGCAAAAATCCCGCCTTTCTTCCTAGAGGCCGTATAATTTTATCTATCTTGATATGACATAAAGAAAAATGAGCCAAGACCTTTACATCAATCAACTCACCCCCCTCATTTGGATGTTTAATTTGCAGTAAGAACGGGGTACAAGGCATAGAGAGCAAAGCGTCAGTCTCTTCGCTCCATTGCGGTTTCTCATCGATGCTTATGCCATCGATTGCAAGCCCTAAGCCTGAACCGATGAATTTACGCATCTGGTCATGGCGGGCATCGTAAATTTTCACTGCATGTGAGATGGATTGATTTTCCTCCGTAAAAAATAGCGGAGATTTCACATTGAGCACTGCGCCCTTGCCCACAAGCCTATATAAAACGTGCAAGTGCGATAGGGCCTTTATTCTGGAGGCGTAGCGCACAACATGTCTAAACGTAAACCGATCTACTGCGAAAGAAATCGAGCATAGATGCTCACCAACGTCAGCCGCAGTGAATTGCGCTGAAATAGCCTCCGCCAAACCTCTATCGTAAGCAAATGTTGTCCCCAGATTTCCAGAAAAAAGTATGCCTGGGCTCCGTCGTATGTACCACATCCACCTAATTGGCCCGTATGCACAATGCTCATTGATAATATATTTTTGAACATGGCAAATTATATTAGCAAGATACTCTTGTGCGTCGTTTCCAATCAACACATCATTGGATGGGCGAGCCCTTTCAAATATGTCTCGCATCATGCTCGCAATGCTTGCTCGACTTATTTTCTCCCAGTCTTCTAAAGCAAGCAGTTGCTTAAACTTCTGCGATCCGACATCTTGTATCAGAGGCGACATTTCTTACAACCCACCACTTTTATAGCTCTTTATGGAGGAAATCGAGCGTAGCAACTTATGATATTGCCGACGTATCAGGTGATTAGTTTGATCTGCACTCACTCTGCCCGCGCCTCCGCCTCATACCGCCCCACCGTCCCCCGCATCCCCCACAGCAACACCACCCCCGGCAGCGCAAACACCACCGTCGCCAGATAGAACGGCGCCCAGCCGAACGCTTCAACCATATACCCGGCCGTAGGCCCCACGTACACGCGCCCGATGGCGGCGAGGGCGGAGAGCAGCGCGTACTGCGTGGCGGAGAACGAGCGGTTGCACAGCGCCATGAGCAGGGCGACGAAGGCTGCGGGGCCCATGCCACCGCAGAGGTTTTCGATGCCGATGGCGGTGGCCATGGTCCACAGGGCCTTGGGGGTGACGGCGAGGACCCAGTAGCCGAGGTTGGACACGGCCTGGAGGATGCCGAACAGCATGAGCGAGCGGTACAGGCCGAGCCGGATCATGAGCATGCCGCCGAACAGTGCGCCGATGATGGTGGCGATGAGGCCGAGGGTCTTGTTGACAATGCCGACTTCGCCGGCGGAAAAGCCAACGCCACGGATAAGGAAGGTTGTGGAAGGGCTGCCGGCGAAGGCGTCGCCGAGTTTGTAGAGCACGATCAGCAGCAGCAGGAGCCATGCGCCGTGGCGCGAGAAGAAGTCGCGCAGCGGGCCGACCACGGCTTCCTGCAGGCTGCGGGGCGGGCGGGCGGCAGCTTCGGGCTCGGGCGCGAAGAGAGCCATGACGATGCCGATGCCCATCAGCCCGGCCATCAGCAGGTACATGTTCTGCCAGCCGAGCACGCGGTCGGCGAGCCATAGCGCGAGGCCGCCGGAGACGAGCATGGCAAGCCGGTAGCCGAGCACGGACACGGCCGCGCCCACGCCGCGTTCTTCTTTGTGCAGCACATCGGTGCGGTAGGCGTCGAAGACGATGTCCTGCGAGGCGGAGGCGAAGGCCACGAGCACGGCCATGGCGGCGAGCAGCCAGAGGGCTTCGCGCGGCGGGCTGAAGGCCATGCCGATGATGCCGGCGACGAGGGCGATCTGCGTGAGCACCAGCCAGCCGCGCCGCCGGCCGAGCAGCGGCGGGGTGTAGCGGTCCATCAGCGGAGCCCAGAGGAACTTGAAGATGTACGCCTGCCCCACCAGCGAGAAGAAGCCGATGGTCTTGATGTCGAGCCCTTCCACGGTCATCCACGCCTGCAGGGTGCCGGAAGTGAGCGCAAGCGGCAGGCCGGAGGCGAAGCCGAGCACAAGCATGGCGCCGATGCGGCGGTTGCGGAAGATGTCGAGATAGTCGTTGAAGGTCATGGCGGCGGGCGACAGGAAAGATGCGGCAATGCGCGCGGAAGGCGCGGCATTCTGCGCATGGATTCCGCGCATTATGGCATCCCGGTTGTGGTGTCATGGTGCGGCGGCGATAATACGCGGGCGCCGCCATACAACCACGGACCGTCGCACGCGGCGAGATCCGGCGGCGTTGCCCATGGGATGTCATCAGCGCCACAGTCAGCGCGCCATAATCAGGCGGATGAATCCGCCACGGGAGAAGCGGATGCCGCGTGCAGCCAACACGAGCCGTTCCAGCCTTTCGACGTTTTCTGCAGTTCCTGTTCAGTTGTTCCGATCTCTCGTGCGCGGGCATGCCGCGCCTGCCTTGCTGGCATTGCTGTCCGTGCTGCCGGCCGGCCCGGCGCAGGCAGCGCGCGTGCAGACGCTGTCGCCACAGGGCGAGGTTGCGCGTGTGCGGCAGGTGGCCGTCACCTTCGACAGTGCGATGCTGCGCTTTGGCGATGCGCGCGCGGCTGCGCCGGCCGACGTGGCGTGCCGGGGGGCGAACGTCGAAGGACAGGGCCGCTGGATCAACGACAAGCGTTGGGTGTACGACTTTGCGCGCGACCTGCCGCCGGGTGTGCAATGCGCGGTCACGCTGACACCATGGCTGAAGGATCTGGCCGGCACGGCGGTGAGCGGGCAAACGCGCTACACCTTCCAGACTGGCGGCCCGATCGTGGTCAGCGCCCGCCCTGGCGGCGGCGAGGTGGAAGAACAACCGTACTTCGCCATCCGCTTCAACGGCGCGGCCACACCCGCCTCGGTACGTGCCAATAGCTGGTGCCAGGCCGAAGGCCTGGGCGAGCGCGTGCCGGTGAAGCTGATCGAAGGCAAGGAGCGCGAGGCAATCATCGCGGCCACGCACTGGACGCGCGAGGCGCAGGCCGCGAACACGGTGTTCGTGCTGGCGTGCCAGCAGCGCCTGCCGGCCGGCGCGAAGATGGAGCTGGTGATCGGGCGTGGCGTGGCGACCCCCTCGGGTCTCGCCAGCCGTGACGAGCGCCGTCTGAGCTATACGGTGCGCGAGCCGTTCACGGCGAGCTTCTCGTGCGAGCGCGAGAATGCGCAGGCGCCCTGCACGCCGCTGCGGCCGATGCGCCTGTCGTTCTCCGCGCCCATCGCCACCGACGTGGCGCGCAAGCTCGAAGTGCGCGGATCGTCGGGCAAGGTCGCGGCCAGTATCGAGCGCGATGCTGGCGACACCGTGCAGGAAATTACCTTCCCGGCGCCATTCGCGGAACGTGCCGAATACACGCTTGAGTTGCCGCGCAGCCTGACGGACGACAGCGGCCGCCCACTAGCCAATGCCGACCTGTTCCCGCTCAAGACCACCACGGCGGCGCTGCCGCCGCTGACCAAGTTTGCGGCGGCACCGTTCGGCGTGGTTGAGCGCTTTGCCGACGTGCCACGCAAGTCGGCGCGGCGCATCGACGCCGCCACACGCGATGCCTATCCGCCGCTGTTGCCGCTGACGGTGCGCAATGTCGAGGCGGATCTGGCGGTACGCGGCGTGCGCGCGGAAGGCGGCGCGGTGGCGCGCCTGCAGGTCGATGACGATGCGGCGATGCTGCGCTGGTATGCGCTGGTCAAGCGCCTGCACGAGAGCAGCATGACGCGGCCCGAACTGGAGCGCGTGCTGGCCGGGCTCGATCCGTCCGACGCGCACAACCGTCGCAATGAACCGCAACTGCAGTCGCGCGCCCTCTCGCTGCTCGATCGCGTGCAGGGCGTGAAGAAACTCGCCTTGCCGAAGGGCGACGGCAAGGATCCGCGCCCCTTCGAGGTGGTCGGCATTCCGCTGCCGGAACCGGGCTTCCATGTGGTGGAAGTCGCTTCGCCACGGCTCGGCGGCGCACTGCTTGGCAAGACCGCGCCGATGTATGTGCGCACCGCCGTGCTGGTGACTAACCTCGGCGTGCACTTCAAGGTGGGACGCGACAATGCAGTGGCGTGGGTGACCACGCTCGACGATGGCAAGCCGGTGGCGAATGCGCGCGTGCATGTGCTTGACTGCAACGGCCGCTCGCTGGCCGTGGCGACGACCGATCAGAACGGCATCGCGCGCATCGACAAGGCGCTCGGTGAGGGCGGGTGGTGCCGCGAAAGCGGACTCGACGGCTACTTCGTGACGGCGCGCATTGGCGCGGAACATCCGCAGGCTGCCGGCAAAGCCGATGTGGCCTTTGTCATGTCGAACTGGACCGACGGCATCGAGGCGTGGCGCTTCAATGTGCCGACCGATCACGACCCCAAGCCGACGCAGCGCGTGCATACGGTGTTCGACCGCATGCTGTTCCGGGCCGGCGAAACGGTCTCGATGAAGCACCTGATCCGCCAGGAAACCCGCAACGGACTCGCCTTGCCGACAGATCCGGCCACGCTGCCGGACAAGCTGGTGGTGCGCCACATGGGCAGCAACCAGAAGTTCGAGCAGCCGGTGGTGTGGCGCAGCACGCCGACGGGCGGACGCAGCGCGGACAACACGCTGCAGTTGCCGGCGGCCGCCAAGCTGGGCGTGTACGAGGTCACGCTGTCGAATGGGGAGCAGAGCTATGAGGGCGGCACCTTCCGCGTGGAAGCATTCCGCCTGCCGGTGCTCGGCGGTACGCTCACGACCACCGGAAACACGGCTGGCAAGAGTGCCGCCTTGATTGCACCGAAGCAGGCGCCGGTCGATGTGCAGATCAACTATCTGTCGGGCGGCGGCGCGTCGCAGTTGCCGGTGCAGGTATCGGCGGGGCTGCGCGACCGCTCGGCCAGTTTCGATGGCTACGACAGCTTCGCCTTCGGCGCACCGCAGGAAGCACGCCGCACGGACCAGGGCTATGGCGACGAAGACGAGGAAGACAGCAGCCCGGCACAGGATCCGACGCAGCAGCTCGTGGCCGACAAGCTCAAGCTGGTGCTCGATCGCAACGGCGCAGGCCAGGTCACGCTCAAGGACCTGCCCGCCGTGAAGGCGCCGCGCACGCTGATGCTGGAAGCCAGCTTCAGCGATCCCAACGGCGAGATCCAGACGCTGCGCCAGAACGTGCCGGTATGGCCGGCGGCCATCGTGCCCGGCATCCGCGCGAGCCGCTGGGTGTCAGTGCAGCAGGATCTGGCGGTGCAGGCGCTGGCGCTCGATACCAGTGGCAAGCCGCGCAAGGATGCCGCGCTGGAAGTCCGCGCGGTGTCGCACATCACCACGTCGAACCGCAAGCGGCTGGTAGGCGGCTTCTACAGCTACGACAACCGCACGGAGACACGCGACCTCGGCAAGGTGTGCGAGGGCAAGACCGATGCACAGGGCCTGCTGAACTGCAGCGTGACGCTCAAGGAGCCGGGCGAGATCGAATTGATCGTGGCCGCGCAGGATGACAAGGGCAACACGGCCCGTGCCGCAACCTCGGTGTGGGTCACGCGCCAGGGCGACGTGTGGTTCGGCGGCGGCAACAACGATCGCATCGACCTGCTGCCCGAGAAAAAGACCTATGCGCCGGGCGAGACCGCGACCTTCCAGGTGCGCATGCCGTTCCGCTATGCCACTGCGCTGGTGGCCGTGGAGCGCGAGGGCATCATCGAGACCCAGGTGGTCGAGCTGAATGGCAAGGATCCGACCATCCGCCTAAAGGTGCAGCCGCAGTGGGGGCCGAACGTCTACGTCTCGGTGCTGGCGCTGCGCGGCCGGCTGCGCGAGGTGCCGTGGTATTCGTTCTTCACGTGGGGCTGGCGCCAGCCGGGTGAATGGTTCCGCGCCTTCCGCAGCGAGGGGCGCGAGTATGTCGCGCCCACGGCGCTGGTCGACCTGTCCAAGCCGGCGTTCCGCCTCGGTCTCGCGGAGATTCGCGTGGGCACCGATGCGCACCGCATCGATGTGAAGGTCGCCACGGACAAGACCACCTATCCGGTGCGCGGCACGGCGCGCGTGACCATCACCGGCACGCTGCCCGATGGCAAGCCCGCGGCAAACGCGGAAGTGGCCATCGCCGCCGTCGACCAGGCGCTGCTCGAGCTCATGCCGAACAGCAGCTGGAACCTGCTCGACGCGATGTTCCAGCGCCGCAGCTACGGCGTGGATACCGCTACCGCACAGATGGAAATCATCGGCCGCCGACACTATGGCCGCAAGGCCGTGCCGGCCGGCGGCGGAGGCGGCAAGAACCCGACACGCGAGTTGTTCGATACCTTGCTGCTGTGGCAACCGAACGTGCGGCTCGATGCGCAGGGGCGCGCCACGCTCGATGTGCCGCTCAACGATTCGCTCACGCGCTTCACCATCGTGGCGGTGGCCGATGCGGGTGTGGACTGCTTCGGCACCGGCACCGCCAGCATCGCCGCCACGCAGGACCTGCAACTGATCTCCGGCCTGCCGCCGCTGGTGCGCGAGAACGACCGCTACCGCGCCATGTTCACACTGCGCAATACCACGCAGCAGGCGATGACCGTCGAAGTCACGGCGCGCGGCACGCTGCTCGGCGTGGACAATGCACTGCCGGCGCAGAGCGTGGCCGTGCCCGCCGGCGAAGCACGCGAGATCGTCTGGGATGTGACCGCACCAGCTGCGCTCGCTTTCACGCGCAGCGGCACGATCCACTGGGAGATTGCCGCCACCGACAAGACGCGCGGCGCGAAGGACCGGCTCAAGGTGACGCAGACCATCGTGCCCGCCGTGCCGGTGACGGTGCAGCAGGCCACGCTCGAACGGCTCGCGCCGGGGCTGGAACTGCCGGTCGCCATGCCGCCGCATGCGCTGGCCGACACCAATGGCGTGCCGCGCGGCGGACTGCAGCTCGATTTCCAGTCGAAGCTCGCGGATGGCCTGCCGGGCGTGACCACATGGTTCCGCCACTATCCGTTCACCTGCCTCGAACAGAAGGCCTCGCGCGCCATCGGCCTGCGCGATGCGACACTGTGGAACGCGGTGGCCGGACAGTTGCCGGCGTATCTCGACAGCGATGGACTGGCCAGTTACTTCCCGCCATCGAATGGCGGGCCGGCACAGGGCAGCGAAGTGCTGACCGCCTACCTGCTGGCCGCCGCGCATGAAGCCGCGCGTGCCGGCATGCCGTTCAAGCTGCCGGAGGAAGCGCGCCGCCAGATGGAGCAGGCGCTCGCCGCTTTCGTGGAGGGCCGCATCCGCCGCGATGGCTGGTCGCCGCGCGCCGACAACGCGCTCGACCGCGACGTACGCAAGCTCGCCGCACTCGAAGCCCTGTCGCGCAGCGGCGCAGCGCAGGCGCGCATGCTCGGCTCGATCGCCATCGCGCCGAACACCTGGCCGACGAGCGCGGTGCTCGACTGGTACGCGCTGCTGCTGCGCCTGCCGGACATTCCGCAACATGCCAAACGCCAGCAGGAAGCCGAGCAAATCCTGCGCGCCCGCCTGACGATGCAGGGCACGCGTCTCGCGTTCTCGACCGAGCGCGACGACAACTGGTGGTGGTTGATGCAGAACGCCGACACCAATGCGGCGCGCCTGCTGGCGCTGGTGCTCGACCAGCCGGCCTGGCGAGACGACGTGCCGCGCCTTGCCACCGGCCTGCTGGCGCGGCAGGTGCGCGGTGCGTGGTCGACCACCACGGCCAACCTGTGGGGCAGCCTGGCGATTGCACGCTACTCGCAGACCTACGAGCGCACGCCGGTTGGCGGCAGCACGCAGGCGCAGTTTGCCGGCGCGGAAAAGACGTGGAGCTGGCCGACCGCCAACGGCGAGGCGATCCAGCGCGGCGCCTTGACGCTGTCGTGGCCGGCGAAGGGCGCACCCAGCGCATCCGGCCCGCTGCGCATCACGCACCAGGGCAGCGGCCAGCCGTGGGTTACGGTCAGCAGCCTGGCCGCGGTGCCCCTCACGCAGCCGTTCGCGGCGGGCTATCGCATCCGCCGTACGGTCGCACCGGTCGAGCAGGCGGTGAAGGGCAAATGGACGCGCGGCGATATCGCACGCGTGACGCTGGAGATCGAGGCGCAAACCGACATGAACTGGGTGGCGGTGAGCGATCCGATCCCGGCCGGCGCCACCATCCTCGGCAGCGGGCTGGGCCGCGACTCGGCCATCGCCAGCAGCGGCGAGCGGCGCAGCGGTGCGGCATGGCTGGCCTACACCGAGCGCGCGCAGGATGCCTACCGCGAGTACTACGAGGTCTTGCCGAAGGGCAGCAGCAGCGTGGAGTACACCGTGCGCCTCAACAACGCGGGCGACTTTGCGCTGCCGCCGACGCGCGTGGAAGCGCTGTATGCGCCGGACGTGTACGGCGAGATTCCGAATGCGCGCATGACGGTGGCGCCGAAGGCGCCGTGAGCATGGTGCGAACGATGCGGAGCCCGGCGTAGGCGATGGAGGATCGGGGACGAATGCTGATGAAGAGGCAGGCGGCCACGTGGGTGACTGCGTTGGTGTGCAGACTGGCTTGTGCGACGGCAGGTGCAACGGTACGTGCACCGGTCAGCGCGTCAGTCGCCGCGCTGGTCATCGGCCTCGCGCTGGGCACGCTACCCGGTTCCGCCCACGCCGCCGTGCCACGCTACGAGCAGGTGCGCACAGCCTGGCTGTCGTCCGATGTGACGATCCTCGATCGGCATGGCGAGCCAGTGCAGCGCGTGCGGCGCGACTATGCGGCACGGCGCGGCGAGTGGGTGGCGCTGGCGGATGTGTCGCCGGCGCTGCGCGAGGCCATCGTGCTGTCGGAGGACAAGCGGTTCTACGCGCACAGCGGCGTCGACTGGCGCGGCGTGGCAGCGGCGGCCTGGGGCAATCTCTGGCACACGCGCACGCGCGGCGCATCGACGCTGACGATGCAGCTCGCGGGTCTGCTCGACAGCGACCTGCAGGCCATCGCCGGCGGCCGCAGCCTGCGCCAGAAGATCGGCCAGGCCATCGACGCCACGGCGCTGGAGCGCCACTGGCGCAAGGACCAGATCCTCGAGGCGTATCTGAACCTCGTGCCCTTCCGGGGCGAGATGGTGGGCATCTCGGCGTTGTCGCATACGCTGTTCGGCAAGTATCCGAGCGGTCTCGATGCTCGCGAGGCCGCCGTGGCGGCGGCGCTGCTGCGCGGCCCGAATGCCGGCGCAGCGCGGGTTGCCCAGCGCGCCTGCGCGATCCTCAAGACCATGCAGGAAGCGCAGGCCTGCGGGGGCCTCGACGGCTTCGTGCAACTGGCGTTCGCGCGTCCGGCCAGCACGCCGGCACTGGGTACGCAACTCAATCTTGCTCCGCACCTTGGCCGCCGGCTCGCGCAGGAGGCGCCGCCGTTGACGGCCACCGTGCGGTCGACGCTCGACGCGCGTCTCCAGCGCATCGCACAGGAAAGTCTGGCGCGCCATCTGCAGGCACTGACGAAGCGCAACGTGCAGGATGGCGCGGTGGTGGTGCTCGACAATGCCAGCGGCGAGGTCCTGGCGTGGGTCGGCTCGTCAGGCACGCTGTCGGGCGCGGCGCAGGTCGATCACGCGCTGGCGCTGCGGCAGGCCGGTTCGACGCTCAAGCCGTTCCTGTATGCGCAGGCAATCGAGGAACGGCGGCTGACCGCCGCGTCGCTGCTCGACGACACGCCGGTCAACCTGCCCACGGGCGGCGGGCTGTACGTGCCGCAGAACTACGACCGCCGCTACAGCGGCTGGGTCAGCACACGCACGGCGCTCGGTTCGTCGCTGAACATTCCGGCGGTGCGCACGCTCGTCATGGTGACGCCGCACCGCTTTCATCAACGCCTGCGCCAGCTCGGCCTGCCGCTGCCGGAGTCGGGCGACTACTACGGCTACAGCCTCGCGCTCGGCAGTGCTGATGTGCCACTGGGCGCGCTCACCAACGCCTACCGCGCGCTGGCGAACGGCGGACGTTACGGGCCGATGCACACGATGGCCAGCACGCCGGGCAGCACATCCGTTGCATCCCCCGCCCGGCCGGCAGGCCGCACGCGCCCAGCCAGCGCCGGCGCAGGTAGCGTAGCGTCCGGCAACCAAGTGCTCGACGCACGCGCGGCCTGGATCGTCGCCGACATCCTCGCCGACCGCCACGCGCGCACGCGCACCTTCGGACTCGACAGCCCGCTCACCACGCGTTTCTGGAGCGCGGTGAAAACCGGCACCAGCAAGGACATGCGCGACAACTGGGCCCTCGGCTGGTCGCAGCGCTACACCGTCGGCGTGTGGATCGGCAACACCAGCGGCGCGAGTATGTGGGATGTGTCGGGCATCGATGGTGCGGCGCCGATCTGGCACGAGGTGATGAGCGCCCTGCATGCGCAAACGCCGAGCCACGCCCCCGCCATGCCAGCCGGGATCGTGCGCACGGCGATTCATTTCGGGGCGGCTGCGCCGGGTGCAGGGCCGCTCGAACCGGCGCGCGATGAGGTCTTCCTGGCGGGCACGGAACAGCAGGCCATCCTGCCCGGTACGCCGGCGCCGCCCACGGCGCGCGCCGCGCCCTCGATCCTTGCGCCGGCCGATGGCACCATCGTGGCGCTCGACCCGGACATTCCGCCGCGCAACCAGCGCGTGTGGCTGCGCGCCACGGCGGTGGGCGGCCTGAGCGCGCAACAGGGCCATGCACTGCGCTGGGCCATCGGCGGCAAGCCCGTGGGCCGTGGCGCGGAAGTCGGCTGGCTGCCATGGCCGGGCCGCCATGAAATCACGCTCAGCGATGCCCAGGGCCGGGTACTCGCGCGCCGCCAGATCGAGGTGCGCGGGGCGACGTTGCGCGCGCCGTGAGGGCGCTGAGGATGAGGCCCATATCATGGTGGACCATCCCATGTGTGATGAACTCGATACTCGTCCGCTTCCTTGACCCACAGCACCCAAACAGGGGACTACCGGACGCGGCAATAAAGGATGAAGATACCGGCATCGCCATTCCGACCGCACCCTCCGCCATGCCGCTGCCGGGCCGGTTCATTCCTGCCAGCAGCAACGTGGCCGGCGCGTGCGCGGGAGACGATGTCAGTCACGCTTTTGCATCCTGATCCCAACCCGACCTGGCAGGCCGACCGGCCCGACGGTCCACCCCTGGGAGACATGCAATGAGAACCTGTTCTGAAACGGGCGGCCTGATGCGATCCGCCCTTTTGGCTGCTGCCGCTGCAGCGCTATGCGTCTCGACGCTGGTACAGGCTGCGCCTGCCACGCAGCAGTCCGCCGCCAAGCAGATCGAACGCGGCCGCTATCTGGTGCGAATTGCCGGGTGCAATGATTGCCATACGCCCGGCTACGCCGCTTCGGGTGGCAAGGTGGCGGAGAAAGACTGGCTGGTTGGCGACCGGCTCGGCTTCAGCGGCCCTTGGGGCACCACGTATGCCGGCAACCTGCGCCTGCTGGTGTCGCAGATGACGCAGCAGCAGTGGCTGGCCCGGGCGCGCTCGGAGATGCGTCCGCCGATGCCCACGCCCAGCCTGCACCACATGCGCCAGGACGACCTGAAGGCGATCTACCGCTACATCGCCTCGCTCGGCCCCAAGGGCGAGCCGGCGCCGGCCTATCTGCCGCCGGGCAGCGTACCGACCGGGCCAGCGGTGGTGTTTCCCAACCCGTGATGGTACGGGCGCGCACAGTGCGGCGCACCGGCCGGGCGGGGCGCTGAGGCCGGCGCCGCCCCAGGCAGGCCGTCGCCCCCTCCTGCGAAGCGCAGGCACACGCCGCCTGATTCCACTGTGTGCTGCATGCGTCGTGTATCCTGATTCCCTGCCTTTGTTTCGAGCATGGAGTCACCCCTATGACGTACCGTTTGCGCAATACGCTAAGCGCCGTGGCCATGGCCGTGGGCATGGTGTTCGCCAGTGGCCAGGCGCTGGCACAGGAAGGCGTGAATGTCCGCCCCGGCGGCTCGGCGGTGAGCCGGCTGATCCCGGCGGAAGCACTGGAAAAACAGGCCGTGCAGGAGTACGCACAGCTCAAGCAGGAAGCCGCAGCCAAGAAACTGCTGGCCGGCACCAACGATCCACAGCTGGTGCGCCTGCGGCGCATCGCCAACCGCATCCTGCCGCACACCGCCAAATGGAACGCGCGCGCCAGCGAATGGCCGTGGGAAGTGAACCTGATCAAGTCGGACGAGATCAACGCGTTCTGCATGCCCGGCGGCAAGATTGCCTTCTTCACCGGCATCATCAACAAGCTCAAGCTGACCGACGATGAAATCGCCATGGTAATGGGCCACGAGATCGCCCACGCGCTGCAGGAGCATGCGCGTGAACGCGCCGCCAAATCGGAACTGACCAACGCTGGCGCCAGCCTGCTCTCGCAGTTCTTTGGCCTCGGCGACCTCGGCAACATGGCGCTGGGCGTGGGTGCGCAGCTGATGTCGCTGAAGTTCTCGCGCGGCGACGAAAGCGAGGCCGATCTGGTCGGACTCGATATTGCGGCGCGCGCCGGCTACGACCCGCGCGCCTCGATCACGCTGTGGCAGAAGATGGGGTCGGTCGGCGGCAATGGGCCGATCGAATTCCTGTCGACGCACCCATCGGGCACCTCGCGGATTGCCGAACTGGAAAAGCAGATTCCCAATGTGCTGCCGCTGTATGCCCGCACCAAGGGCATGTCGGTCGCGCAGCTGCCGCCGTATCGCAGCAATGTGAGCAATCTCGGCCCGGCGCCCCAGGACGCAGGCGACCAGAATCGCAACGCGCCGCTGCGACGCTGAATGGTCTGAATGGCGCAGATGGCGCTGACGGCGCCGCTTGGTCAGGATCGATACCGATCGGCACTCATTGGCGCCGACGGCATCCGATGGCGTACCGCGACTGAAGAATGTCGGTCCGGTACCACGTTAGGTCGGTACGCCAGGTCGGCGCCCTGTCAGGAATTTTTTGGGCAGCCTCAGCCGACGTGCACAGCACGCTCAATGGGCATGGCCGCAGTCGTCGCCGCAGACGTGGTCATCGCCGTGGTCGTGGCTGTGATCATGGTCGTCGGCTTCCCACTCCGGAAACGGATCAGGTAGCGCAGCCCACGCGTCGGGGCCGGCAGCCATCTCCGCATCACTCAGCAGGCAGGCATCCAGTTGCTCCACCAGCGCGGCTTCGTCCAGCTGATGGCCGATGAAAGCCAGTTCCTGCATCCGGTCGCCATAGGGCGCTGGCGCATCGCCATCCTGCAGGCGCAGGGCAATCTCGGCGCGCAGGGCATGATCCTCGGGCCAGTCAGCCTCCTCGGCCGCACTCCACCACACCCCCGCCGCGCCGTGGCGGCACGCCCCGCCGGCCTGCTCCCAACTGCCGGAAAGCGCCATGCGGCTGGCCAGCCAGAAATAGCCGCGCGAGCGCAGCACGGTGCCGTGCGTGCGCAGCCAGTCGGTATGCATCAGGTCGAAGAACCGTTGTGGATGGAAGGGCCGGCGGCGGCAATAGGCGAATCCCGTGACCTGCGCTTGCGCCGGGATGCTGCCACCGCGCAGCAGCGCGGCCCAGCCGGTGCCGGCCTCGGTGGCGTCAACATCATAGGGCGCAGCGGCCTGGAATATCCGGGCATCGAGGTGATCGACAGCGTCCACCACCGTGGCACGCGGATTCAACGCATGCAGCAATGCCACGAGCGTCTGGCGGGTGGCGGTGTCGACGCGATCGGTCCGGTTGAGGACCAGGATCGTCGCCGCTTCGACCTGTTCGATCAGGACATCGGCGACCGTGCGGTCATCGTCGGCCCACGCGGCGGGATCACGTTCGGCGAGGAAGTCGGCTGCGTGGAATTCCTGCAGCAGCGTGGCGGCATCGAGTACGGTCATCACGACACCGAGCTGCAACGGTGTGCCGGTCGCCCCTGTGGCCCGACCGGTGTCGGCCAGCAGATCGACCAGACCGATCACGCTCTCCGCGCGGGCGCGTACCACGAGTTGTTCGCCGTGCGCCTGTGCCTGCCCGGCCGCCGCGCTGAGTGCTGCCAACACGGCGGCATCTGCGGCCTGTTCGTCGCCGGCGGGCTGGCCAGCCGTACGCTCCATCAACTGCGTGGCATCGAGCACGCGCAGCGGAAGCGATGCGTTCAACTGCGTGAGCAGCGCGGAGACGCCCGTACCGGGCAGGCCGGCGACGAGACTGACAGGAAATGAGGAAGCCATGGCTGCAGATCGTTCAGTACAACAAGGGTGCCACCTTAGCAGAGTGCGGCGTCAATAGAAACGGCGGAAAGAGCGGATACGGCACGCACTCAAGCGAGCCGAACAATAACGAAAAGGCGGATGGCGACGCATGCATCCGCAGGCGGCGGATGGGGAAAGCGGAGGCGGGACGTGGGAAGGCGAGGGTGCGCCAGTGTGATGGCGGCGCACCCCGTGCAGGATGGAGATCAGTCGCCGAACAGCTTCTGGCGTAGTTCGCGGCGTTCCTGCGCTTCGAGCGACAGCGTGGCTGTCGGGCGGGCCAGCAGGCGCGGCACACCGATCGGTTCGCCGGTTTCCTCGCACCAGCCGTAGTCGCCAGACTCGATGCGGGCGATGGACTGCTCGACCTTCTTCAGCAGCTTGCGTTCGCGGTCGCGCGTGCGCAACTCGAGCGCATGCTCTTCCTCGATCGTCGCGCGGTCAGCCGGATCGGGCACGACCACGGTTTCGCGCAGGTGCTCGGTGGTCTGGTCGGCATTCTTCAGGATCTCATCGCGCAGTTGCTCGAGCCGCTGCTTGAAAAACGCCAGCTGGGCGTCATTCATGTAGTCTTTTTCGCCCATCGCGAGGATTTCGGCTTCCGTCAGGATTTTCTTGCTCGTCATGTTTGCTGCTGCTTCTCTGGTGAGATGCGGACCGCCTGCGGCGCGAATCGAATCTTCGCGCCCGGCGGCCGCGCTGGCCGTCGATTGAACTCCGGCCGTTGCACATGGCTGGCTGCAGTCTCGCTGCGTCGCATGCCTCCCATCGCTTGCCCGGGTGCTGCCTCAGCAGCACCGGGAAGCCAGCACCGGCACTGGCCGGCACAGTATTCCTGGCGGCGGGACCGGTCTGTCCGGCCCACGCCCATCATCGCCTTCCTGTTTGTGTGACACTTCCGTGTTACGCATAAGCCGCGCGCTGCCGTGCCTGCAGTGAGGCCTGCCGCGACACGCGCTGCCCGCAGGCTTATCTATACCACTGACAGGACCGGCCGGCAATTGGAGCGTGTTGATGTCGTGTCACGTACCCGCAAAAGCCGGGGTATTGTACTTGAGTACGCGGACAGTGCCACAGGAGATGTCGTCCGCAATACCTGTGGCCGGCCAGGAGGCCCCGGCAAGACATTGCCGGGGCCGGACCCACACAGGATTCATGCGGCGGGACTCATGCCGCAAGGCAGCCTTCGAGCCCCTTCAGGATGGCGTCGCGCGGCAGGTCCACGCCGATGAACACCATGCGGTTGCCCGGCGTTTCGTCGCCCCACGGCGCGCCGATGTCGCTGCCCATCAGCTGGTGTACGCCCTGGAAGACCACCTTGCGGTCCACGCCCTGCATGTAGAGCACGCCCTTGTAGCGCAGCAGCGTTTCGCCGTAGACGGTGAGGATGCCGCCCAGGAATTCCTCGAGTTTCGCGTAGTCGAATGGCCGCTCGCTGCGGAAGACGAACGAGGCAATGCGGTCGTTGTGATGATGATGAGCGTGGCCGTGATCATGCCCGTGCGCGTGGTCATGGTCGTGATCGCAGTCGGCGTTGCAGGTGTGATCGTGATCGTGGTGATGCCCATGATCGTGGGCATGTTCCTCAGCCTTGAGGAAGTCGGGATCGAGCTCGAGCTTGGCGTTGAGGTTGAAACCGCGCAGGTCGAAGATTGTGTCCAGCGGGGTTTCGCCAAAATTGACGGTGCGGATCGGCGCGCGCGGGTTCATGTGCACCAGGCGGTGGCGCAGCGCGGCCACGTCATCGGCACTGACGAGATCGCTCTTGGTGATGAAAATTGCGTCGGCAAACCCGACCTGGCGCTGGGCGGCCTCGTGCTGGTCGAGCTGCTGGTTGCCGTGGCGCGCATCCACCAGTGTGATGACCGCATCGAGCAGGTAGCGCGTGGCGATCTCGTCATCCATGAAGAAGGTCTGCGCCACCGGGCCGGGGTTGGCGATGCCGGTAGTTTCGATGACCACGCGGTCGAACTCGATCTCGCCGGCGTCGCGGCGCGTCATCAGGTCCGACAGCGCGGCGACCAGATCGCCGCGGATGGTGCAGCAGATGCAGCCGTTGCTCATCTGCACGATCTGCTCGCGTCCGTCCTGGACGAGGATTTCGTTGTCGATGTTTTCTTCGCCGAATTCGTTTTCGATCACGGCGATCTTCATGCCGTGCGCTTCGGTCAGGATGCGCTTGAGCAGCGTGGTTTTGCCGCTACCGAGAAAGCCGGTCAGGATCGTGGCCGGGACCAGTTTGGACATGGAGTGACTCCAGCAGGAAAGTGGGGGATGAAAGAGGGCGATGCACAGGCCATGCGAAGATGCCGGCTGGCGTCAGTGGCATTGCGGGCAACGACCCTTCAGGGTGAGTTCGACATGCTCGACGGCAAAGCCGGCCGGTACGCTGGTCTCCGGGACCATGTCGGCAACCGGTGCGGCCGGGCCGTCCAGGCAGTAGGTGCGGTGACAGCACACGCATTCGAAATGTCCATGCTGCCGATGCGCCTGTGCCTCGGCTTCTACGTGCTCGGTCAGGCTGAAGCGGAAGACACGGTCGTCACCGGCGTGCTTGTAGGCCAGATGCTGCTCGACCAGCCAGTCGAGAATCCGGTAGACCGTCACCCGGTCGACCGGCTCACTGGCCACGGCCATGTGTTCCAGCACGGCCTGGTGCGTGAGCGGGTGCTCGCTGCCCATCAGGCAGGCCAGCACCTGTACACGCGGTTGCGTGACGCGCGCACCGAGGCTGCGCAGGCGTTCCCGCGCGGCATCGGACAGGCTGACAGGAGGAGCATGAAACGAATCGGACTGCATGCAGCCATTTAACCATAGGGGCCAAACACCTGCAACTCAGTTGCGATAAGATCGGGCACAAGGGTTTCCCGGTAGAATCACGGCAACCTGTCATCAAATTGTCATGTCGCTTTACGCCCTCGCACTGGTTGTCACGGCCGCCTTCCTCCACGCTGGATGGAACCTGTTGGCGAAACGCATCAGTGCCCGCACCGGCGGCGGCTCGCCACTGGTCTTCCTGACCTCCCTCGGCGTCACAGTTCTCTACCTCCCGGCCGCCATCTGGGTCCTGGCCACCGAAGCCCATACACTCGACCTGAAAGCCTGGCTGTGGATCTGCCTGAGTGCCGTGCTCCACTATGGCTATTCGCTGGTCCTGCAGCGCGGCTATGAAACCGGCGACCTGTCGGTGGTCTACCCCCTGGCGCGCGGCACAGGGCCCCTGCTATCGTCGATCGGCGCGATCTTCGTGCTTGGCGAGCGGCCCGGCTGGCTGGCGGCCTGCGGCATCCTGCTGGTGATCAGCGGCGTGCTGCTGCTGGCCGGCGGACGGCGCCTGTTCCGCGTCAGCGCATTCCACAGCAACCTGGAATCAGGGGTCGGCTGGGGCTTGCTCACAGGCCTGTTCATCGCCACCTACACGCTGGTCGATGGCTATGGCGTAAAGGTGCTGCTGCTCTCGCCCCTGCTGCTCGACTACTTCAGCGGCGTGGTGCGCGGCGCGATGAGCGCGCCGCGCGCATTCACGCAATGGCCACATGTGACGCTGCTGTGGCAGCGCCATCAGAAAGAGATCCTCGGCATCGCGCTGCTCTCGCCGCTCAGTTACATCCTGGTGCTCACCGCACTGCAGGAAGCGCCGGTCTCGCACGTCGCCCCCGCGCGCGAGCTGTCGATGATGGTCGCCGCCTTCCTCGGCGTGCGCCTGCTCAACGAAGGCGACATGGTGCAACGCATGGCCGCCGCCGGGCTGATCGTGGCGGGCGTGATCGCGCTGACACTGGGGTAAGACGGCACTGGCATCCAGCTCCTTCCGGGCCGCTGGCAGGTGCCAGTACAGACTGCGGCCCTATGGGCGGCAGACTCAGGCCGGTACGCCGCCTGGCTGCATGAACTGGTCCAGCACGTCGGCCCGCATCGGTTTGCCGAGCAGATATCCCTGTAAAGAGTGGCAACCAAGCGCCGTCAGGAATGACTTCTGCTCGGTCGTCTCCACACCCTCTGCAACAACCGAGAGATTCAGCGAACGCCAGAGCGCCACGATGGCCGAGACGATGGCCGCGTCCTCGGTATCGTGTGCCAGATCACGGACGAAACCACGGTCGATCTTCAGTTCCGTGGCAGGCAGGCGCTGCAGGTAGAGCAGGCTCGAATAGCCGGTGCCAAAATCGTCGATGGAAATACACACCCCCATTTCATGCAACTGCTGCAGGATATGCAGGCTGGCATCCGCGTCCCGCATGGCAGTCGACTCCGTGATCTCCAGCGTCAGCCAGCCTGGATCGAGCGCGTGGCGGTGTAGCGCCCCGCGCACCGTATCGACCAGTGAGGCATGCCGGAACTGGACAGCCGACAGGTTGACGGACAGCGTCCATTCGACATGCCGTTCGCGCCGCCACTCGGCAAGCTGGCGGCAAGCCTCGTCCAGTACCCAGGCGCCGAGCGGCATGATCATATTGGTTTTTTCGGCGAGCGGAATGAACTCGTCCGGCGGAATCATGCCGCGTTCGGGATGCTCCCAGCACACCAGGGCTTCGATACCGACCACACTGCCCTCGTGTGCGGTGAATTTCGGCTGATAGTACAAGACAAGTTCACGGCGCTGGATAGCCACGCGCAGATCCTGCATCAGGAGCAGTTGCTGATGGATACTGGCGTTCATCGAAGCTTCGAAGAAGCAGTACGTATCGCGTCCCACACTCTTGGCGTGGTACATGGCGGCATCCGCATTGGTCAGCAACTCGTGCTGGCTTGCGCCGTCGGCCGGATACAGCGCAATGCCGACGCTCGTGGACACGCTCAGTTCATGAACGTCGACGATGAAGCGTTCATGCAGGGCCTCGACCAGCGACTCCGCCAGCCGGCCGGCATCGGCTGCTTCCTGCACGTTGGCAAGGATGACAAACTCGTCGCCACCGAGGCGCGCGACCGTGTCGCGACTCTGTACGCGCGCCGTGATCCGCTGCGCCACCTGAATGAGCAGCCGATCGCCGATCTGGTGGCCATAGGCGTCATTGATTGCCTTGAAACCGTCGAGGTCCAGGAAGATCAATGCAAAACGGCCACCATCAGCTTCCGCAGCCTGGATCGCATGCGCCAGGCGATCTTCGAGCAGCGCACGGTTGGCCAGTTTCGTCAGGCTGTCATGCAGCGCCAGATAGGCCAGTTCCTGGTTAGCCTCCTCCAGAGAGTTTGCCAGCATGGAGGTGCGGACTTCCATGCGGAAATCGAGCAGGGACGTGAGCAGTGCGATGCCCAGCACCGCCATCGTCGCCAGCACGATCACGACCGCAAGCCATTCCGCACTGACGCCGCTGGATGCCGCGCCACAGACGCTGCCCACCGGGAAGTTCGCAGCGCTCATACCGACATAATGCATGCCCACGATCGCCAGTCCCATCACCAGCGACGCAGCCGCGCGCAGCATGCGCACATGACGCGAGTGCTGCCGCAGGCGGAAAGCCATCCACAGTGCCGCGCCGGACGCCAGGATGGCGACGACGATGGACAGGGTAAACAGTCCCAGATCGTAGTGGATACCGGGCGACATGCGCATCGCCGCCATACCGGTGTAGTGCATGCTGGCGACGCCGAGCCCCATCAGCACAGCGCCACCGCCAAGACGCGGCAACGGCAAGCGGCTCTGCCCGACCAGCCACAGGGCAAAGGCAGACAGCGCGATGGCCAGCATGAGGGAGGCCAGGGTAATCGGCAAATCGTAGCCGAGCGGAATGGGCAAGCGGAACGCCAGCATGCCGACGAAATGCATCGACCAGATGCCGAGCCCCATGGCGGTCGCACCGCCGGCGAGCCACCAGTACACTGTGCGCCCGCGCGCCGTCGCAATCCGTCCGGCCATGTCGAGCGCCGTGTAAGAAGCCAGAACGGCCACAAACCACGACACGGCCACAAGCAGTACGTTATAACTGCCGACTAACATTGAACCCCCTCTTTTCCGCTCGGCGCGACAGGCCCACGGCAATTTGTTGCGGCATTATGTCTGGAAGCGACCTCCGCCGCTTGGTACCGTGGGCTTTTTGATACAGGGCGCGGGCGCATTGCCCCGCAAGGGACATGGAAGTGAGGGTGGGCCACCCTGGAAGGGGAATGCCCGCGGATCAGCGCGAGGGCTTTTTCTTGGCGCGGGGATGCGCCTGGTCGTAGACCTTGGCGAGATGCTGGAAGTCGAGCGCGGTGTAAACCTGTGTGGTGGAAATACTGGCATGGCCCAGCATTTCCTGCACGGCGCGCAGATCGCCAGAGGATTGCAGCACATGCGTGGCGAAGGAATGACGCAGCACGTGCGGATGCACATTGGCCGGCACGCCGGCACGCAGCGCGTGCGCCTTCAGGCGCTGCTGGATGGTGCGATGGCTGATGCGTGTGCCGCGCGCGCCGAGGAACAGCGCATGGGCATCGGCTAATACCACCCCGGGGCGTACAAATGCATCGCGCGCCGCTAGCCATGCCCGCAGGGCGGCGCACGCCTTGCTGCCGACCGGCACGGTGCGGCGCTTGCCGCCCTTGCCGAGCACCGTGACCTCGGCAGCCTCGAGCGTCAGCCAGCCGCCGGACTGGTAACCGCCTTCGTCCACGTAACGCCAGTCGAGTTGCACGACTTCCGACAGCCGCAATCCGGAGGAGTACAGCAACTCGTAGATGGCCAGGTCGCGCAGGGTTTCGGGTGCGTTGGGATCTTCGCCCGCCGGCGCCATCAGCGCCACGGCATACTCCACCGAGAGCGCCTTGGGCAGGCGCTTGGGACTCTTGGGCGCGCGCACATCATCAACCGGATTCGCGGCAACCGGATAGCCTTGCAGCGCGGCCCAGCGATAGAAGCCGCGCCACGCCGAGAGCTGCCGTGCGATGCTGCGCCCCGACAGGCCGCGTGCATGCTGCTGGGCGGCGAGGCGGCGAATCACGGAGGTATCGATGGCGAGCAGGTCGCGGCCGGGCCAACCTTCGGCCAGCAACGTTTCGAGTTGCCGCAGATCGCGGCTGTAGTTGCTCAGGGTGTGTGCGGACAGGCGGCGGCCCGTCTCCAGCATCGCCAGATAAGACGTGATGCGGGGATCGGGCAGGTGTTCTGGGGAGGAGCCGCTTGAACCGCCAGTCGAGGGCGGATCGTGCGGATCCTCGGGAGGGGAGCCGGGCGCGGCAGGCATGTCCACGGACGCGCCCCGGCGTCTCAGGTGCGCAGGCGGTTGAGGGCGGCGCTGACCAGATCGCCGAGCTGCGCGAGATACACGGTGCCCATGCCTTCGTGGAAGCGGCGCGGATCCGGCGACCCCATGATCAGCAGGCCAAAGGTGGCCCCGGGTTCGGCACCGACGCTTTGCGGAGTCCGCAGCGCCACCATGGCGACCGACTGGATATCGTCCTGCTCGAGCCACTGCACCGCCTCGAAACCGGCATTGGCGCCGCAGTATGGCGTACGTAGCCCACCGGCAAAGACACGCACATCCTCGGAGACTTCGCGCGCCACCTCGAGGTGGTGATACGCCTCGGCGGCGCTCCACAGCCGCAGGCTGACGGCCGGCACCTCGAAGATATAGCGCAGGCCGTCGATGACGG
Source organism: Imbroritus primus (assembly GCA_000272025.2). GTDB lineage: Bacteria > Pseudomonadota > Gammaproteobacteria > Burkholderiales > Burkholderiaceae > Imbroritus > Imbroritus primus. The sequence continues at coordinate 100,664 of AKCV02000025.1, read as the reverse complement.
CGTACGGCAGCGCATGCGGATCGGTTTCGCCGAGCAGGCGCACCAGCCAGGTATGCAGCCGCTGCTGCGTGCGGTCATTCTCATGGCCGAAACGCATCAGGTCGGCGAGACGCAGCTCCAGGCCCTTGTTCTTTTCGCGCAGGATCTCCATCTGGCGCTCCTGCAGCGACACGGCGCGGTGGCTGTGCGGGCTGGTGAGCTGGATGCCGGCGAGCAGCTCGGCATGCGCTTCGAAGAAGTCGGGATTCGACTGCAGGTAGTGAGCGACGTCTTGTGCGTTCATGGTGTCAACCGGAATGGAATAGCGAAGAGTTTAGCAAACCCGCGGCGCCAGCCGTTCGCCGGCGCCGCGGCATGTCCACGCAATGTGCTCAGCCCAGCTTCTGCTTCAGCAGTTCGTTGACCTGCTGCGGATTGCCCTTGCCTCGTGTGGCCTTCATCACCTGGCCGACAAGCGCGTTGAAGGCCTTGTCCTTGCCGGCGCGGAACTCCTCCACCGACTTCTGGTTGGCGGCCAGCACCTCGTCGATGATCTTCTCGAGTTCGCCGCTGTCCGACATCTGCTTGAGGCCCTTGGCAGCAATGATGACATCGGCGTCGCCACCGGACTCGCCGGCCCACATGGCCGGGAACACATCCTTCTTGGCGATGTTGTTCGAGATGGTGCCGTCGGCGATGCGCGCCAGCAGCGTCGCCAGCTGGGCGGGCACAACCGGCACGGCATCGATGGCGATGCCTTCGCTGTTCAGTCGCGAGGCGATATCGCCCATGATCCAGTTGGCCGCGCCCTTGGCCTGGGCTGGACCGGCAGCGGCGATCACCGCCTCGAAATACGCGGCAACATCCTTCGATGTGGTCAGCTGGCTGGCATCGTAGGCCGGCAGGCCGTATTCCGACATGAAGCGCGCCTGCATGGCGGCCGGCAGTTCCGGCAGCGCCTCGCGCACACGTTCGATCCACTCGGGTGCGATCACCAGCGGCAGCAGGTCGGGGTCGGGGAAGTAGCGGTAGTCCTGCGAGTCTTCCTTGCTGCGCATCGAGCGCGTTTCCTTGCGGTCCGGATCGTACAGGCGCGTTTCCTGCACCACGGTGCCGCCATCCTCGATCAATTCGATCTGGCGCTGCACCTCGTAATTGATGGCCTCTTCGAGGAAACGGAAAGAGTTCAGGTTCTTGATCTCGCAACGCGTACCGTAGGGCGCATCGGGACCGCGACGCACGGACACGTTGGCATCGCAGCGGAAGCTGCCTTCCTGCATGTTGCCATCGCAGATGCCGAGCCAGGTCACCAGCGCATGCAACGCCTTGGCATAGGCCACGGCCTCGGCGGCGCTGCGCATGTCGGGCTCGGTGACGATTTCGAGCAGCGGCGTGCCGGCGCGGTTCAGGTCGATGCCGCTCATGCCGTGGTAGTCCTCGTGCAGCGACTTGCCTGCATCTTCCTCGAGATGCGCGCGCGTCAGGCGCACGGTCTTTTCATACGGCTCGGCGCCCTTGCGCTCCACCTGCACGGTCAGCGTGCCACCGACTACCACGGGCAGTTCGAACTGGCTGATCTGGTAACCCTTGGGCAGGTCCGGATAGAAGTAATTCTTGCGTGCGAACACGCTGCGCGGCGCGATGTTCGCGTCGATGGCGAGACCGAAGCGGATGGCGCACTCCACGGCGGCGCGATTCAGCACCGGCAGCACGCCCGGCAGGGCCAGATCGACCGGCGAGGCCTGGGTGTTGGGTTCCGCCCCGAAGGCGGTGGAGGCGCCGGAAAAAATCTTCGAGACCGTCGAAAGCTGGGCATGCGTTTCGAGGCCGATCACCACTTCCCATTGCATTGCATTCACCTTGTCACGTGTTGCAGGAAGACTGCATGGCAGTCTTCCGGTTGTATTGGTGGCACGTCGTGCCGTCGTGCGCCACTCAGCGGCGCACGCAGGCGCCGGTGTTCGGCTCGAACATCACCGGCCACGCTTCTTCGTAGATGCCCGGCGTGCAGCGCCGCTCGCAGCCCACGTGGGCCAGCGTGACGCGGCGCGGTTCCTGCCACATCAGCAGCTTGCAGCTGCTGCCGTCGCGCGCCCGCATTTCGATGTGCGGCTTGCGCTGCGTCTGGCGGAATTCGGCGTAGTCGAAGCTGCAGGTGCCGCGCTTGCCGACGGCGATGCGCCACGACAGCGACTGCACGGTATTGTTGTTGACGACCACCTGTGCGTTCTCGTGGAAACCGTCTTCCTCGGTCTGCACGCAGTTGCCGCGCATATTGATGTCGCGATCGGCGATCGGCGCGGGTGGCGCGCCGCCGATGCGTGGCAATGGAATACACGAGGTCAGCACCAGCACGGCTGCCGCCACCAGGCCTGCCCGCATCCATCGCATCGTCATCATGGTCACACTCCCGCCGGGCGGCGCAGGTGCCAGTCGGTCGCCTGCTGGAACGCATGCGCGACCTGCAGCATGCGCGCTTCGTCGAAATAGTTGCCGATGATCTGCAGGCCTACCGGCATGCCGCCTTCACCAAAGCCGCATGGCACGCTCATGCCGGGCAGGCCGGCGAGGCTGGTCGACAGCGTGAAGATGTCGGCCAGGTACATCTGTACCGGATCGGCGGTCTTCTGGCCGAGCTTCCATGCCACGCTGGGCGACACCGGACCCATGATGAGGTCGCACTGGCCGAAGGCGTTCTGGAAGTCGTTGGCGATGATGCGGCGGATCTTCTGCGCCTGCAGGTAGTAGGCGTCGTAGTAGCCATGCGACAGCACATAGGCGCCAACCAGGATGCGGCGCTTGACCTCCCAGCCGAAACCTTCGGCCCGGGTCTTCTGGTACATGTCGCGCAGGTCCTTGTACTCGGCCGCGCGGTGGCCGTAGCGCACACCGTCGAAGCGCGACAGGTTGGACGACGCCTCTGCCGGGGCGATCAGGTAGTACACCGGGATCGACAGCTCGGTCTTGGGCAGCGTCACGTCCACGAGCGTCGCGCCGAGCGCCTCGAGCTGGGCCAGCGCGGCGCGCACGGCATCCGCCACATCGGCATCGAGGCCGGGGCCAAAGTATTCCTTGGGCAGGCCGATACGCAGGCCCTGCAGCGGCTTTGCGGCAGTCGCGCCGTCGAGCGGCTGGCCGAGATGGCGCGTGAAGTCTTCGTCATCGCGCGACAGGCTGGTGGAGTCGCGCGCATCGTGGCCCGCCATGGCGTTCAGCATGAGCGCGCAGTCGTCGGCGGAGTGCGCCATCGGGCCGGCCTGGTCAAGCGACGAGGCAAAGGCGATCATGCCGTAGCGCGACACGCGGCCATAGGTGGGCTTGATGCCGGTGATGCCGGTCAGCGCAGCCGGCTGGCGGATCGAGCCGCCGGTGTCGGTACCGGTTGCCACGGGCGCAAGCCGCGCCGCCACAGCCGCCGCAGAGCCGCCGGAGGAGCCGCCGGGGATGCGCGCCGCATCCCACGGGTTCTGCACCGGGCCGAAATGCGAGTTCTCGTTGGAGGAGCCCATGGCGAACTCATCCATATTGGTCTTGCCGAGCGTGACCATGCCCGCGCCCGCGAGACGCGCCACCACGGCGGCATCGAACGGGCTGACATAGTCGGCCAGCATGCGCGAGCCGGCGGTGGAGCGCCAGCCACGCGTCACAAACACATCCTTGTGCGCGACCGGAATGCCGGTCAGCGCGGTCGCGTTGCCGCTCGCCAGCAGGGTATCGGCATCGCGTGCCTGGGCCAGCGTGCGTTCGGCATCGACATGCACATAGGCATTGAGCCCCGCATGCGTCTCGATGCGCTGCAGGTAGTGGCGCGCCAGTTCTTCGCTGGACACGGTGCGCGCCTTGAGCGCGTCTGACAGTTGTCGGAGTGAATCGAAATCCATGACAGTCTCGGTGAAACCATGGCTGGCACACGCCGGCCATGGCTACTGAATCGGTAATACGGGCGACCTGCATGCAAGCCGTATGCGGACAAACAGCGGTGCGGCGCACCCTGCGCCGCACCGCTCACTCCACCACGCGTGGCACCAGATAGAGGCCGTCTTCCACGGCCGGAGCCGCAGCCTGGCAGGCCTCGCGGCGATTCGGCTCGGTCACCGTGTCATCGCGAAGGGGCTGTGCGAGTTCCGCAATCGTGGCGATCGGATGCGCAAGCGGCTCGATGCCTTGCGTATCGACAGCCTGGATCTGCTCGACCAGCGCAAAGAACTGGTTGAGCTGCTGCTGGACCTGGGCCGCCTCGGCCTCGGAAATCTCGATCCGGGCCAGACTCGCCAGCCGGTTCACATCTGAAAGTTCTAGGGACATTGTCGAAAGCCCCGTCGGGCAGGTTGATCGGGCAGGATATGAAGGACATCGCCTGGGCGGCTGCGCCCCGGCGCCGGAAACCCCGGGACGGCCGCCTGCCGGCCGTCTCGAAACGATCGGGCCGAAGCCGGACTTTTGACAGCGTTTTCAGCGGCTTTTGCCTTCAAAACTGCAAGAATTATAAGGTATCATTGCGCATCGCTTTTCGGGACGGCAGGCTTTTTCCTCCAAGCCGTGGGCTCTCCGATCAGGTTTCCGGCGCGCCCTGTGTCCTGATCAAAGATTCCAGACACCCGTGCGGTCCCCGGCACCACCGGGCTGCCGCACCTTCGCCAACTCCTCCGGAGGCGAACTGGTGAGACCGACCCGCGCTGCGCCAGCCATTCCACGCATGCCGCCCTGCTCGGCCTCCATCAGACGTTTTCGACACATGTAACAGGAACATTTGATGTTCGGCTTCCTCCGTAGCTATTTCTCCAACGACCTCGCCATCGACCTCGGCACCGCCAACACCCTCATCTACGTGCGCGACAAGGGCATCGTCCTCGACGAGCCGTCGGTCGTGGCCATCCGCCAGGAAGGTGGCCCGAACGGCAAGCGCACGCTGCAGGCCGTCGGCAAGGAAGCAAAACAGATGCTCGGCAAGGTCCCGGGCAATATCGACGCGATCCGCCCGATGAAGGACGGCGTGATCGCCGACTTCACGGTCACCGAGCAGATGCTCAAGCAGTTCATCAAGATGGTGCACGACTCGAAGCTGCTGCGCCCGAGCCCGCGCATCATCATCTGCGTGCCGTGCGGTTCCACCCAGGTGGAGCGCCGGGCGATCCGCGAATCCGCGCTTGGCGCGGGCGCCTCGCAGGTCTACCTGATCGAGGAACCCATGTCGGCCGCCATCGGCGCCGGCCTGCCGGTATCGGAACCCTCGGGCTCGATGGTGGTCGATATCGGTGGTGGCACGACCGAGGTGGGCATCATCTCGCTCGGCGGCATGGTCTACAAGGGTTCGGTGCGCGTGGGCGGGGACAAGTTTGACGAAGCCATCGTCAACTACATCCGCCGCAACTACGGCATGCTGATCGGCGAGCAGACCGCCGAAGCCATCAAGAAGGAAATCGGCTCGGCCTTCCCGGGCTCCGAGGTCAAGGAGATGGAAGTCAAGGGCCGCAACCTGTCGGAAGGGATTCCGCGCGCTTTCACGGTGTCGTCCAACGAGATCCTCGAAGCGCTGACCGAGCCGCTCAACCAGATCGTCTCGGCCATCAAGATCGCGCTCGAGCAGACCCCGCCGGAACTCGGTGCGGACATCGCCGAACGGGGCATGACACTGACCGGCGGCGGTGCGCTGCTGCGCGACCTGGACCGGCTGATCGCCGAGGAAACCGGCCTGCCGGTGCTGGTGGCGGAAGATCCGCTGACCTGTGTGGTACGCGGCTCGGGCATGGCGCTGGAGCGCATGGACAAGCTCGGCAGCATCTTTTCCTACGAATGAGCCCACGGGTGACCGGCTCCCCGCCGCGCGCCCGTACCAACTGCCGCTGCGCGTGAAGGCGCAGCCGCATCGCAATCGAGATCGAGGCCCGTGCACAGCATGGGCCGGTTTTTTTGTCCGGCCAGATGGAATACTCGCCACCACCCCTCTTCAAGCAAGGCATCTCGGCCATCCTGCGGCTGATCATCTTTCTGATGATCGCCCTGGCGCTGCTGGTGGTGGACGCGCGCATGCATACGCTGGGCGTGGTGCGGCAGGCCGTCTCGGTGGTGCTCTATCCGCTCGAGCGCATGGTACTGATTCCGCGCGATGCCTGGCGGACCTCCGCCGAGTACCTGAAATCGTCGGCTACGCTGGTGGCCGATAACCAGGCGCTGCGCGAGCACGCTGCCGAGCAGTCGCAGCAGGCGCTGCACGCCCGCCAGATGGAAGCCGAGAACAAGCGTCTGCGCGCACTATTGGATTTGCAGCAGCAGGCCGCCGTGCCGATGCTGGCCGCGGAAGTCCTGTCGGACGCGCGCGACCCATATTCCGAAAGCCTGATCATCAATCGCGGCAGCCGTGCCGGCGTGGTCGCCGGCTCGCCGGTGGTCGACGATGCGGGCGTAGTCGGGCAGGTCACGCGCGTGATGCCATTTGAATCGCAGGTGACCCTGGTGACCGACAAGGACCAGGCGATTCCGGTCCAGGTGGTGCGCAACGGTATCCGCAGCATCGCCGTGGGCAGCAGCCGGCGCGGTGCGCTCGAACTGCGCTTCATGCCGGCTGCGGCCGATCTGCAGGAGGGCGACCTGCTGGTGACCTCGGGGCTCGACGGCGTCTATCCGCCCGGCCTGCCGGTGGCGCGCATCAGCCGCATCGAGCGGCGCGCCGACACGGCATTCTCGCGCGTCATCTGCACGCCGGTCGCTGGCGTCAAGGCGCACCGCCATCTACTGATTGTGCAAAAACCGGCGGCGCCGGCCGGAGCCGCGGCCAGCGCGCCCACCGCCGCTGCTGCGTCGGCACCTGCGGTTGCGCCGGCATCGACCCCTGCTGCCCGGGAGAAACGGCGATGAACAATCCCCATTACCTGCTGCGTCCCGTGAATCCGGCGTTCATCGCGCTGAGCTTCCTGCTGGCCTTTCTGTTCAACATGATGCCGTGGGGCCGCCTGCTGTGGATTCCCGACCTGGTGGCACTGACGCTGGTGTTCTGGAACATCCATCAGCCGCGCAAGGTGGGCATGGGCATCGCGTTCGTCCTCGGCCTGCTGATGGACGTGCACGATGCACGCCTGTTGGGCGAGCACGCCATGGCTTATACCCTGCTGGCCTACTTCGCCATTACCATCCACCGCCGCGTGCTGTGGTTTCCGGTCTTCTCGCAGGCGCTGCACATCCTGCCGCTGCTGTTCCTCGCGCACGCGGTCCCGGTGGTGATCCGCCTGGTGATGGGCGCATCGCTGCCCGACTGGACCATCGCCCTCGCGCCGGTCATCGAGACCATGCTCTGGCCGCTCGCTACCGCGCTGCTGCTGGCGCCGCAACGCCGTCCGCAACATGTCGACAAGAACCGCCCGATCTGACCGGCGCCATGCCGTCCGCCCACAGGAGGACGCATGACCGAGTTCCGCAACGTCGAGCAGGAGCTGAGCCGTTTCCGTCTGCGACTGGTAATGGCCTTCCTGTTCGTGCTGTTCTGTTTCGGCCTGCTGCTGGCGCGCTTCATCTGGCTGCAGGTAATCAAGCATGACCAGTATTCGGCACGCGCGGAGAACAACCGCATCTCGGTGCAACCGATCGAGCCGAACCGCGGCATCATCACGGACCGCAACGGCGTGGTGCTCGCACGCAACTATTCAGCCTACACGCTCGAGATCACGCCGTCCAAGCTCGATGCGCCGCTCGATGCCACGCTGGACGCGATCGGCAAGATCATCGAGATCCAGCCGCGCGACCGGCGCCGCTTCCGCCGGCTGATGGAAGAGTCGCGCAGCTTCGAGAGCCTGCCGATCCGCAGCCAGCTGAGCGACATCGAAGTGGCGCGCTTCTCGGCGCAGCAGTACCGCTTCCCCGGCGTGGAAATCCGCGCGCGCCTGTTCCGCCAGTATCCAATGGGCGAGGTGGCCTCGCATGTAATCGGCTACATCGGCCGCATCTCGCAACGCGACAATGAGCGCATCGAGGAGATGAGCGAGAAAAACGCGGCGGCTGAAAGCAACTACGATCCGCGCCGCGACGCCAACAACTACCGGGGCACCGAATACATCGGCAAGGTCGGCATCGAGCAGAGCTACGAGACCGAACTGCACGGCCTCACCGGCGTGGAAGAGGTCGAGGTCAGCGCGGGCGGCCGGGCCATCCGTACGCTGTCGACCTCGCAGTCCACGCCCGGCAACAACCTCGTCCTCTCGCTCGACATCAACCTGCAACGCCTCGGCGAACTGCTGTACGGCGAGCGTCGGGGCGCAATGGTGGCGATCGAGCCGGATACAGGCGACATCCTGGCCTTCGTGTCGATGCCCACCTACGATCCGAATATGTTCGTCGAGGGCATCGATACCGCCACCTGGAACGAACTCAACAATTCGACCGACAAGCCTTTGCTGAACCGCCCGCTGCGCGGGGCGTATCCGCCGGGCTCGACGTACAAGCCATTCATGGCGCTGGCCGCGCTCGAGACCGGCCTGCGCACGGCGCAATGGGGCATGCACGATCCCGGCAGCTTCACGCTTGGCAACCATACCTTCCGCGACGACAAACCCGGCGGGCACGGCTGGGTGGACATGCACAAGTCCATCGTCGAGTCGTGCGACACCTACTACTACGTACTGGCGCGCGACATGGGCGTGGACCGCATGGCGGAGTTCATGAAACCGCTCGGGTTCGGCCAGATCACCGGCATCGACATCGAAGGCGAACGCAGCGGCATCCTGCCGTCCACGGAATGGAAGCGCAAGGCGTACCGCAAGCCAGCACAGCAGCGCTGGTACGAAGGCGAGACGATATCGCTGGGCATCGGACAGGGCTACAACAGCTTCACGATCCTCCAGCTGGCGCATGCCACTGGCATCCTGGCGAATGGCGGCATCGTCATGAAGCCGCACCTGGTCAAGGCCATCGAGGATGCCGTGACCAAGCAGCGCCGCCTGACGGTCCCGAAGGAAAGCTACCGCATTCCCTACAAGCCGGAGCATATCGAGGTGATCAAGCGCGCCATGGTTGCGGTCAACCAGAGCGGCACCTCGGCGCGGGCGTTTGCTGGCGCCCCGTACGTGGCGGCGGGCAAGACCGGCACGGCGCAGACCTACTCGCTCTCCAAGGGCGAGGTCTATCGCCACCATGCGCTCGACGAGCACAAGCGCGACCACGCGCTGTACATGGCATTCGCCCCGGCCGACAAGCCGCGCATCGCACTGGCCCTGATCGTCGAGAATGCCGGTTTCGGCGGGCAGCATGCCGCACCGATTGCGCGCAAGATGTTCGACTACTACCTGACAGGCAAGTGGCCGCAGGAGCTCGCGCAGAGCGCGCCGCCCGCGGCACCGCTGGCGCCGGTGGATACGCCAAGCGTATTCGTGACCGGCAAGACCGCGACCATCGCCAGCTCGACGACGCTGCCCCCCGCCGAAGGCGATGCTGCCTCGACGCCGCCTGCCGTCGCGGATGCGCCAGCCAGCGCCCCGCAGGCGCTGAGCGATTACGTCAGGCAGGCGCTGTCGGCCAAGCCGCCGCACGCCGCGCCGCCCGCCGCGGCGCCGGCGACGTCATCCGCCCGCGTGCCGCGCAGCAGTACGTCACGATAATAAGCCGGGATTCCCCATGGACAAACACCGTCTCGCCACGCTCGTCAAATCCTGGTTCACCGGTTTCGACAAACCGCTGGCGCTGGTCGTGTTCCTGCTGTTCGGCATGGGCATCGTTGCGCTGTATTCGGCCAGCATCGACATGCCGGGCCGGCTCGAGGACCAGTTGCGCAACATCCTGTTGTCATTCGCCGTGATGTGGCTCATCGCCAACCTGCCGACGCAGACGCTGATGCGCGTGGCTGTCCCGCTCTATACGGTGGGTGTGGCACTGCTGATCGCGGTCGCCATGTTCGGCCTGATCCGCAAGGGCGCGCGGCGCTGGCTCAATGTGGGCATCGTGGTGCAGCCGTCGGAGATCCTGAAGATCGCCGTGCCCCTGACACTGGCCTGGTACTTCCAGATGCGCGAAGGCGTGATTCGCTGGTTCGACTACCTGGTCGCCGCGGTACTGCTGGCCGTTCCGGTCGGACTGATCGCCAAGCAGCCGGATCTCGGCACGGCGCTGCTGGTGCTGGCCGCCGGACTGTACATCATCTACTTCGCCGGCCTGTCGTGGCGCCTCATCATCCCGGTGATCAGTCTCGTGGGCGTGGCCGCCATCCTGCTGATCTCGTTCCAGACGCAGCTATGCGCCCCTGGGGTGGACTGGCCCGTCCTGCACGGTTACCAGCAGCATCGCGTGTGCACGCTCCTTGATCCAACCAGCGACCCCCTCGGCAAGGGCTTCCACACGATCCAGTCGATCATTGCCATCGGCTCGGGCGGGCTGACGGGCAAGGGCTGGCTGCAGGGCACGCAGACACACCTGGAGTTCATTCCCGAAAAACACACCGACTTCATCTTCGCCGTATTTTCGGAAGAGTTCGGGCTGCTGGGCAACTGCGTGCTGCTTCTGCTCTACGCGCTGCTGGTCCTGCGCGGCTTCTATATCGCCGCACAGGCGCCGTCACTGTTTTCGCGCTTGCTGGCGGGTTCGATCACCATGATTTTCTTTACCTATGCCTTCGTCAACATGGGCATGGTGAGCGGCATCCTGCCAGTGGTGGGCGTGCCGTTGCCGCTGCTCAGCTATGGCGGGACGGCCCTGGTCACGCTCGGCATGGGAATCGGCATCCTCATGAATATTTCGCGGCAGAAACGGTTCGTGCAATCCTAGCCGGCCCGGCTGCCCGGGCTTGGGGCGCATCAGCAGCCGGCCTGCTCCGGACGGCTGCCGCGCAGCACGCGGCGCGGTGCAACGGGCCGACCCATGACATCGAGCACGATGGCAACCCAACGCTCCATCGCCGGCAGCAGGACCTGCATCAGCCAGCGGCGCACCACCGGAGGGCAGGCCTCGCCCGAGAACATCAGGCGCAGCTCGCAGCGCTCGTGCTCGTCTTCGGGCATCAGGTAGGCCTCGAGGCCATGCTCCGAGACCAGATAGTGCGCGGCGATGTCCGAACAGAAACACACCTGGTCGGAATCCTGCAGCAGCTGCCCGAGACTGGACCATGACTCCAGTGACAGACGCCCCTCACCGGTACCGCGCGGCGCTGTGCCTTCGATGCCGATCCAGCGGCAGTCGTATGCAGCCGCCAGCGTCGGGGTCTCGCCGAGCACCGGATGCCCCCGCCGCGCCACCAGCCAGCGCCGAGTGAAGCGCGCGATGACGTGCTGCTCGCTGTCCCACGGCACAGTCTCGCGGTGATCGACGATCATCAACGCGGCCGCGCCCTGGGTGTCGTAGAGCCGCTGCATCTCTTCCCAGGTCGGCAGGACATGGCGCACCACCAGGTCCATCGGCAGGGGTTCACCCTGCAGGCGCGTCAACATCGTCAGCAGGTACTCGGGACAGGCGATCTCCAGGTCCGGCATGGCGACACCCGGCGCGGTCGCGCGCATGTCGCCAAGCACGCCATCCCATAGCCGCAGGATCTCGCGCACGCGCGGCGCAAGCTGGTGGGCAGACTCCGTCGGCACAAGCCCACGCCCGGTCGAACGGAATAGTTCGCAATCGAACATCTGCGCAAGGCGTGCAATGCTGGTGGAAACCGTGGAGGTCGTGACCTTGAGCTCGGCAGCTACGCGCGACATCTTGCCACTGGCATAGACTGCCATGAAGAAACGCAGCACCGACAATGAGATGCGGTCGGACCGCAGCGCATCCGGCGTGCCCCTGCGGCCGTTGGAAGCACCGGCCGCAGCGCCATACAGATAGGCACGGTCGCGCGACTGGCGAACACCGCGCACCGGCTGTCCGGTGCCGCGCCTGCTGTGCAGGCCCGGGAAGATCGGTACGACATTCTCGGCAGATACGACGGTAAAGCTGCGATGCGAATCCTGCGTGCGCGGGGCATGCGGTTCGGGCGACAGCGGTAGATACGCTTGCGCTTGTTTCAACACGATCTCCTTGGATCTGGGCAAGGATCGCGCCCTGTCGCCACGCACGAATACGGAAAGGCACGCCGTTCAGAGACAAGCAACATGCGGCGTGGCAGGCCCGGGAGCGCCCTGTGGCCCCTGCGGGACGGTCTGCTGACACAGCAGCGGGATCGCAATCACTTAAACAGCATTGAAATCGGTATGAGACACTTTTTTACCGCAAGCAGGCCCGGAATATCCGAAGTTATGCTGCCATGGCCGATGGCGTCAGCAGGTAGCATCGCAATCCCGATCCCCTCACGGCAATTGACAATTGTTTAGTTGCCCCCCGCTGCACATCTCCCTACGATGAACCGGCGTTACCGGCCTGCGCCGGTAGCGCGCACCGGTCCGGACGCCACGTATCGAGCCCCGACTCATGTCTCGATTCCCGTCTCGATTCACGTCCCGGCTCGAGCCCCGCTACCGGTCCCTTCGCTCCCGATCGGAGCCTGGAGCGCGCGGGCGTCCGGCGCCTGGCACGTCCGGATCCGCTCTGGTCATCTCCATCCCAGGTGCGCCCGCTGATGAGTTCGTCACATGTGCCGTCCGGGCTGCCGCCGGGCCGCTCTCCACCGCCGGTCCGCCTCTGCCTCCAAGGTCAGCTCACGCTGCTGCGCGGCGATACGACACTGCAACTGCCATATGCACGCGCCTATGGTCTGCTGATTATGTTGACGCTCAGTCTCACGCCGCTGAGCCGAGGCGTACTCGTGCAGACACTGTGGCCTGGCGTCCCCGAGCCCGAGGGACGTGCCCGCCTGCGGCACGCGCTCTTCACGCTCGACCGCCTGCTGCGGCCAACACGGGTCGAGCGCATCCATCAGCAACTGCAGTTGCCGCGTCGCGCGCTGCGATGCGATCTGTGGGAGACCGCGCAGCATTGCGAGCGTATCGAGACGGCTGACCCGCACAGCCTGAAGATCGCCGATGCGGAGGCGCTGGCCGGAGTGTGGCGCGCACCGCTGGCTGGCACGTTTGCAATTGCCGATGCTCCGGCATTCCAGCAATGGCTCACTGAACAACGCGAGTTCTGGGCGCGGCGCATCCGTCAGGCACACCAGCGCGTGACGGCCGAGCTGGCGCTGCGGGGCCACGCGGTCGACGGCGGCAAGACGCACGCACGCACACCCGCGACGTCTCACTCGGGCGGCGGCATGTTCGCGGAGCGACGCTGGATCGCCTGCATCATGGCCCTGGCCCGCGAACCGGATACCGAATCCACCCATCGTACGCGTGCAGTCACCACGCTTGGGGAAGCGCTGCTCAAGAACACGTCGGCCGTGCTGCAGCATCCGCATCCCGGATCGTTGCTGGCCATCTTCGGCCTGCTGCCCGACCCCGTCGATCCTTGTACCCAGGCACGCCTGTGGGCGAACCTGCTCGCCAAGCGCTATCACGCCGCACATGTCCCGGCGGCGATCGGCGTACATAGCGGATGGCATCTGAGCGGCTGGCCGGAACACCCGATCGATCCGACCGGCGCGATCACGCGCCGCGCCTTCGAGACTGCCGCAGGCGCCGCGACGGCTGGCGTCGTTGTCGCCCCGCCTGCCGGACTGCCGCCGCGTCACGACGAAGCTGGCGATCATGTCCGGCAGATCGATGCACTCGAACCGCCAATGCGGCGTGCCGCCGCCCGCCTGGCCATCTATCGTGGCAGTTTTTCGCGGAGCGATGCACTGGCGGTATGCCATGGGCTCACGAAGGACGCCGGCCGCGTTCCGCTGCCGCTGGCGGCCGCCGGCATCCTGGTCTCGGCAGGGCGCGGGCGCTGGAATTTCGCCGGGCCCATGCTGCGTTATCTGGCCGGCTTGCGGCTACCGCTGCCACAAGCCGTTCGCCTGCACCGCATCGTCGCCTTGCGCTGCCGTGAGCAGGACCGCCATGTGGAGGCTGCATGGCATTTCGCACGCGGCGCACAGCCCGGGCACGCGGCTGCAGCCTGGCATGCCGCAGCGGAACAGGCGCTGATGGCGGGCCGTGTGGTGCGCGCGCATTATTGCTACCAGCGTGCCGCACGCGCCATGATGCAGGCCGAACGTCTTGCCGCCGGCCTGCGCTCGCAGATCCCCCTAGGCCTCGCAGCGGCGGCACGCCTATTGCGGGGCCAGCGCGACGATCATCAGGGCGGCCCAGCCGTGCAACTGCTCGGCCAGCTCAAGCACTCCGGCACACCGGTCCCCATGCAGGTGCGCCACATGTTGTGGACCCTGCGTCTCCTCGCACGTGGACCGCTCGCAGCACGCGCCCTGGGTACGCACCTCATGCGCAACGCCAGCGTGGCACCGTGGCGTGCGGTTGCACACGCGTGCCGTGCGGTCGAATCGCTGCTGCGCGGCCGCTATCGCCAGTGCATCTCGGCGGCCAACGAAACCGAGAAGTGGGCGCGCCTGGCGATCGGGCGCGACGCGGCGCCCACCCCGGGCGTCGACATGGTTTCCATCGCCCGTGCGGCGCAGGCGTGGGCGCAGGACATGAGCGACACAGCGTATCCCACAGCGGCCGGCATCGCGCCGCTCTATCCGCCTCCAGAGCACACAGCGGGCATGGTGTGGTACTGCCGCGCCATGTGCGCGCAGTATCGCGGCGAAGCACCCGAGGCGCGGCGATGCGCCGCGCAACTGCTGGCCCACGCCGAACGCACGGGGCTGCAGGGATTTGCGGTGATTGCACGGGTGGTCGTCCACACCCTGAGCGGACCGCTCAGGCCAGGCGCGACGGCGGCCAGCCAGCTGGCGGATGCACTCGAAGCCGTCCGCCAGGCTAGCACGCTGGCGTTGAGCCAGGTGCCGCTGATCGCCGGGTTGGCTGGCGAGGTTTGTCTGCATCTCGGCGCGCTCGCGCCGCTGCAGAGTTGTGTGCAACGCGGCCTGCGCGCTGCGCGCCGCACCCACGTCAGGCTGGGCCTGACTCGACTGCTCTGGCTGCAGGCGCGGATCTGCGAATTACGCGGCGAACCCGGCCGCGCCGCGCAATGGCAGGAACGCGCCCGCCACGCCACGCGCTTCCTGCGCGAGGCGCCATATCACCGTGCCGTCATGCCGCATCACCACCGGATGACAACCGGGAAAGGACCGGAATCATCATCGGAATAACAGCCTGTTACCCATTTTTCATGACAGACGGCGGAACCCCGTTAGAATTGAGTCTTTCCAGACTGGTTGTCTTATGTCACAGAAGAAAACGGCACGCTTTGAATTGAAAAGCGGAACCGTGGATGCCTTGTTGTTCTCGGTGCGCACCACGGACATGGCGGCCATGCGCGAAGAGCTGACGCAGCGCTTTGCGGCGACGCCCGAATTCTTTTCCAACGACATCGTCGCCATCGACGTACGCCCCCTCGAGGACGGCGAAACCGTGGCGCTGGATGAGGTCGCTGACCTGTTGCGCAGCCTGCAGGCCCACCCGGTCGGCGTCGTGGCCCGGCCGGAGCAGCAGGCCTGGGCAGGCCAGGGCGGGCTGCCGGTGGTCGAGAGCCAGTCGCGCCGCCCGGCCCGCAAGGAGACGTCCGCCTCCGCGGCTCCCGCGGCTCCCGCTGCTGCCGCGCCCGCGGCATCCGCACTGCCGCCGCCCGCGCCGCTCATCTCGGCCGGCACCATGCTGATCGACAAGCCGCTACGCTCGGGCCAGCAGATCTATGCCAAGGGCGATCTGGTGATTCTCGACCTGGTGAGCTATGGCGCCGAAGTCATGGCCGAAGGTAACATCTACGTCTATGCACCGCTGCGCGGCCGCGCCCTGGCCGGCGTGCGCGGCAATACCGAGGCGCGCATCTTCTGCACCTGCCTCGAACCCGAGCTGATTTCGATCGCCGGGATCTACCGCACGTCTGAACAGCCTTTTCCGGACACACTGCTCGGCAAGCCCGTGCAGATCCGGCTGGCGGACGACAAGCTGATTCTCGAACCACTTCGCATGAAGTAATCTGAAACCCATTTTTCTGGAACGCGCAGATGGCAAAAGTTATCGTTGTGACATCGGGTAAAGGTGGCGTCGGCAAGACGACCACCAGTGCAAGTTTCGCGGCCGGCCTCGCATTGCGTGGCCACAAGACCGCAGTGATCGACTTTGACGTCGGCCTGCGCAATCTCGACCTGATCATGGGATGCGAGCGCCGCGTGGTGTATGACCTGATCAACGTGATCCAGGGCGAGGCGAACCTGCACCAGGCCCTGATCAAGGACAAGAAGTGCGAGAACCTGTTCATCCTGCCGGCCTCACAGACGCGCGACAAGGAAGCGCTGACGCAGGAAGGCGTGGAAAAGGTCATCAATGACCTGATGGCCATGGACTTCGAGTACATCATCTGCGACTCCCCCGCCGGTATCGAATCGGGGGCGCTGATGGCCATGCACTTCGCCGACGAGGCGCTGATCGTCACCAATCCGGAGGTCTCGTCGGTACGTGACTCGGACCGCATCCTCGGCATGCTGTCGTCCAAGACCAAGCGCGCCATCGAAGGCAAGGAGCCGATCCGCGAGCACCTGCTGATTACCCGCTACAACCCCAAGCGCGTGCAGGAAGGCGAGATGCTCTCGCTGGAAGACATCCAGGAAATCCTGCGCATCAAGCTCATCGGCGTGGTGCCCGAATCGGAGTCGGTGCTGCACGCCTCCAACCAGGGCATTCCCGCCATCCACATGGACGGCTCCGACGTGGCGAATGCCTACCGCGACATCATCGACCGCTTCATGGGCGAAGACCGCCCGATGCGCTTTATCGACTACCAGAAGCCCGGCCTGCTCCAGCGGCTGTTCGGCGCCAAATAAGGGAGGACATCATGTCGATTCTGTCTTTCCTGCTCGGCGAAAAGAAGAAGTCCGCCAGCGTCGCCAAGGAGCGCCTGCAGATCATCCTGGCGCACGAGCGCACGGGCGGCGCTTCGCCGGCCGACTACCTGCCGGCGCTGCAGCGCGAGCTGGTGGCGGTGATTTCGAAGTACGTGCATATTGGCGACGACGATATCAAGGTCAGCCTCGAGCGCCAGGACAACCTCGAAGTGCTCGAGGTGAAGATCGAGATCCCGCAGGCCTGACGGCAACAGCGGACAACAGTGCGTCGCCGCCCGGTATCCGGCGCGCGACGCATGTCGGCGCGGTCTAGCGACCGCGATACTGCGGCGGCGTTTTCTCGCGCGCGCTGCGCATGCCTTCCTGCCGGTCCTCGCTGGCCATGATTGCCTCCACCACGCGCAGCGCATGGCTGGCATGGCCCATCGGCCCCTTCGGCAGGACCTCACCCGCGAACTGCTTGAGCATGTCCAGCACCAGCGGGGCGTTTTGCGCCAGCCGGCGGGCATACACCATGGCCGCTTCCACATGCTCCCCCTGCGGCACGACCTTGTTGACCAGCCCGACCTGGTAGGCGCGCTGGACGTCGATATCCTCACCGAGCAGCATCAACTCCATGGCAACCTTGTGCGGAATGCGCGCCGCCAGCGGTGCGATCATGCCGCCGGCAAAGCCGAGCTTGGCCTCGGGATAGCCAAAACGCGCATTCTCCGACGCCACGCACAGATCGCACATCTGCAGCAACGTGAGTCCGCCGCCCAGGCACCAGCCACCCACCGCCGCAACGATCGGCTTGCGGACCTCGATATCGAAGCCAGGCGTGAAACGGCGGTAATCGGGCGCTGCATCGTAGTTCAGATCCTTGCCCACCGAGAAGGCTCGGTTGCCGGCACCTGTGAACACCGCCACCAGATCGTCGCTCTCGTTCAGGCGTCGCCACGCCGCGGCCAGTCCCAGCTCGACCGCCTCGTTGATAGCATTCAGCCGGTCCGGCCGGTTGATGGTGATGAGGGCAATCCGGTCCTGCGATTCATAGGTCACCGCGTCGCTCATGTTCTGTCTCCTGTTTGCTGGGTTGCATGGTCCGGCCTGCCGCACACCTGTGCGAGCTGGCTCTTGAGTACCTTGCCGTTGGCCGCAAGCGGCAACGCGGGCACGATCACGATTTCGGCCGGGCGCTTGTAGGGCGACAGCAGGCCCGCCACGTGCGCGGCCAGCGCGGGCGCATCGGCGCTGCCGGCCGCCGCCAGTTCGACATAGGCCACCACCTCTTCATTACCGGGCACGCTGCGACCCACCACTGCGCTGTGCAACACGGCGGGATGCGTATTGAGTGCGGCCTCGACTTCGAGCGGATACACATTGAAGCCGGAACGCACGATCACGTCCTTGGTACGGCCCACGATCAACATGCGGCCGTCGGGCAGGCTGCGCGCAAGGTCCTGCGTGTTGAACCAGCCCTCGGCATCGACCACGCGGCGTGTCTGCTCGGGATTGCGGAAGTAGCCAGCCATCAGGTTGGGACCGCGCATCCATAGCTCGCCTACCTCGCCGTCGCCCACCGTCTGGCCGGCACTGTCGCGCAGGCAGGTCTCCACGCCGGGCAAGGGCGGTCCGACATTGTCATCAGTATTGGCGTCATCGAAACGCGTCCAGCAGATCGACGCTGCCTCGGTCAATCCGTAGCCGTTCTGCAGCTCGCAACCGAACAGCGCCTCGGCATCGGCCTTGATCGTGGCATCAATGGGCGCGCCACCCGAGCCGATGAAACGGACGTCCGGAAAGCAACGCATGCCGGCACTCCTCCCGCTCGCGCTTCCGCCAGCCTCCGTCGCAGCCTGCTGCCGGCAATACGCCGCGATGCTGGCGAACATCGCGGGCGCGCCCTGAATGCAGGTGATGCGCTGCGCGGTCAGCGTCGCTACGCAGCGCGCCGCGTCGAACCGCGCTACCAGATGCAGCGCCGCACCATTGTGCAGGGCGCCGAGCATGACCGAGGCATGCCCCATCACATGCGTTGCCGGCAGCACCCCATAGACGCGGTCGCGCGGCGACAGGTGACGCAGCGCGCGCATCATGGCAGCGATGAAGATCAGATTGCTGTGCGTGAGCATTACGCCCTTGGGCTGGCCGGTGGTGCCCGTGGTGTAGATGATGATGGCGATGTCATCCGGCATGGGGCCAGTATCATCCGATGTCGCTGCCGATACGGCGTTTGATGGTACCGCCACGCTAAAGTCGCCCAGCGCCGTATTGTGCTGCGGGTCCGCCCCGAGGACCTCGGCATGGCGGCGCGCTTCCGCCGATGCACCGATCACGAAGACCTTACGCGGCAGGCTGTGTGCGAGGATACCGGCAATCTCGGCCGGCATGCGCCGCACATTCTCGACCACGGCGCATACCCCGCACTGGCTTGCCGCCAGCAACATCACCGTGAGCGCCACGCTGTTTTCACCGATCACCATGATGCGTTCGCCCGGGCCGAGGCCTTCCGCCCTCAGCTGACCGGCCACGGCGTAGATGGCGTCGGCCAACGCGCCGTAGCTCAGCGCGCGCGTGTCGTCGCTCACCGCCGGTGCATGCGGTTGCCACTGCGCCCACTGCAGCACGCGGTCAGCCGTGCGCTCGCCCGGTGTGCTCACGGGCAGGAACGGCCTGTGCGCCGCCGCGCGCTCAAGCATTGACATCGACCACCACGCGGCCCTTGATCTCACCGCGGAGCAGCGCGCCGGCCGTGTCGATGGCGGCCTCGAGCGGAATCAACTCGGCCACCTGGCCGATCAGCTCGCGCATGTCGCGCGCCAGGATAGCCCACGCCTGCTCGCGCAAAGCCCGGGGCGCATAGACGCTGTCCACGCCGAGCAGGCTCACGCCGCGCAGGATGAATGGCGCGACGGTCGCCGGAAAATCGAGGCCCTGCGCCAGGCCGCACGCCGCCACGGCACCACCGTAGCGCGTGCTGGCGCAGGCATTGACGAGCGTGTGGCTGCCCACACTGTCCACCACGCCGGCCCAACGCTCCCTGGCGAGCGGCTTGCCGGGCTCGGACAGCGTTGCGCGGTCGATTACCTCGCTCGCGCCGAGGCGCTTGAGGCGTTCGGCTTCGGCCATGCGGCCGGTCGATGCCACGACGGTATAGCCGCGCTGCTTGAGAATGCCGATGGCGAAACTACCGACACCGCCATTGGCGCCCGTCACGAGAATCTCGCCCTGCTGCGGCGTGAGGCCATGCCGTTCCAGCGCCATCACGCACAGCATGGCGGTATAGCCAGCAGTGCCGACCGACATGGCCTGCAGGGAAGTCAGCGGCTCCGGCAAGGGCAACAGCCAGTCGCCGGAGACGCGGGCGCGCTGGGCCAATCCGCCCCAATGCGTCTCACCCACGCCAAAGCCGTTCAGCAGCACCCGGTCTCCCGGCCGGAAAGACACATGCGTGCTTTGTTCCACCGTGCCCGCCAGATCGATGCCAGGCACCATTGGAAACTTGCGCACCACCGGCGCCTTGCCGGTGATGGCCAGCGCGTCCTTGTAATTGAGCGTGGAATGCTCCACGCGTACCGTCACATCGCCTTCCGGCAGTTGCGCTTCATCCAGCGTCTGGATGGACGCACGGCTTTTGCCGTCGACCTGCTCGACAACCAGGGCCCTGAACATGCTGTCTCCGTCCTGTGGTGAAAAATGAGGGAAAGCGCCGGCTTACTCCAGCGCCTCGAGCGCGGCCAGCACCCGCGCGGTGACAAGATCGCTGACGCGCACTTCGGAATCGGCGGTGACGCCGCCGATATGCGGCGTGAGCAGAAGATTGGGCACATCCGCGAGCACCGACCCGGGACCGAGCGGCTCGGTCTCGAACACGTCGAGCGCGGCGCCATGCAGGCGGCCGGCACGCAAGGCTGCTGCCAAAGCGGCTTCGTCAACCGTGCCGCCCCGTGCAGCATTGATGAGCACGGCATCGGCCCTCATGCAGGCGAGACGCTGCGCATCGAGCAGGTGGTGCGTCTGCGGCAGCAGCGGCATGTGCAGCGTGACCACGTCGCTGACCGCCAGCAGTTCCTCGAGCGGCAGCAACGCACAATCATGTTCGCGCAAGGCGGGGGCATCAGCTGCGAGCATAGGATCGTAGGCCACCACGCGCATATCCATGCGGCGCGCCAGCGCGGCGGTAACCTGACCGATGGAGCCAAAGCCGACCACGCCGAGCGTACGGCCGAAGATCTCGCGCCCACCGCCCAGCGCCGCACGCGGCCAGGTACCGGCGGCCACCTCGGCGCTGGCGCCGTAGGCGCCGCGCAGCAGCATCATGGCGGTGGTCATCACATACTCGGCCACCGAGCGCGCGTTCGCCCCGATCGCGGGAATCACTTCGATGCCCCGTGCGCGGCAGACATCCATGTCGATGTTGTCGAGGCCCACGCCCTGGCGGCCTACCACGCGACAGCGCGTCATGGCGTCGAGCAGTGCGCCGCGCAGCTGGGTGCGGTTGCGGATGATGATGCAATCGGCATCGCGTGCCGCCGCGATGAGCGGCTCGGGCTGGTTAACCAGCGCCGGATCGTAGTGCACCGTGTGCCGCGCCTGCAGCTGCGCCAGGGGGCCGGGCAGCAGCGCTTCCGGGATCACGATCTTCACGGGGACATTCCTCCTGAATCAGACTGACGTCGGCACCACATGGTGTCGATTATAAGAATCCCGGCATCAGGGAATATTGCAAATTTCTATAACTGAGTATCATCTCTGCTAATACTCAATGTTCTGCGAGGCCCGGCATGATGATCCGTTCGTTGCGCGCGTTTCTTGCCCTCTACCGTTACGGCACCGTAGTGGCAGCCGCGGAACAGGTCCATCTGTCGCAGGCCGCGGTCAGCGTGCAAATGAAATCGCTGGAGCGCGAGCTCGGCGTCGACCTGTTCATCCGCACCAAGCGCTCCATCAAACTCACGCCTGCTGGGCATCGCCTCGTGCCGTTGGCCGAGCACATGGTGGCCACCTATCAGGAGATGTGTGCGCTCGATGGCAGCCGCACGGTCTCGGGCGTGCTCTCGCTCGGTGTCATCAATAGCGCCTTGAGCGGTGTCCTGCCATGCCTGCTGCGGCGCATCTCGCTCGAACATCCGCAGCTCGAAGTGAAGATCATCGCCGGCATTTCGGGCGACCTGGTCGCCCAGGTCGATGCCGGCGTACTGGATGCGGCAATCGTCACGCAACCGCCGGAAAATTTCTCCACCGGCCTGATCGCCCGCCATCTCTACACCGAGCCTTTCGTTGTCATCGGCCATAGCAGCATGCGGCAGATGGATGTGCCGGCGATCCTGCAAGCCGCGCCCTATGTGCGTTTCGACCGCAGCACCTGGGCCGGCATGCGGATCGAGCAGTACATTCTCGAGCAAGGCCTGCAGGTCCGGCCGGGCGTGGAACTGAATTCGCTCGACGCCATCACCGTGATGGTCAGCGAGGGCCTGGGCGTATCGATCGTGCCGCTGATCCGGCGCGCTTCGTGGCACCGCAAGCCCACGCTGCACATCGCGCCGCTGCCGAACTTCAACCGCCCGGTGTCGCTCATCGAGCGGCCGGCGCATGCCCGCAGCGCCTTGACCGCCACGCTGCTGACCTCGTTCGAACAGCTGGCGCCCGAACCCGGCATCTTCTAGCACCAGTTGCCCGGCACTCACTTGCCCATCTGGCCAAATGCCTCCATGGCGCGCAACGAGTACACATAGGCCGCACCCGCATTGAGCGCGATGGCAGTGCCGAGCGCATCGCTGACTTCCGCTTCCGTTGCGCCAGCCTGCCGTGCGGCACTGGCATGCGAGGCAATACAGCCATCGCAGCGTGTGGTGACAGCCACCGCGATCGCGATCAGTTCGCGCGTCTTGGCATCAAGCGCACCGTTACTGCCCTGTGCGGCATTGAGGCCGCGAAAGGCCGTCAGCATCTTGGGATTGGCTTCGCCAAACGGCGCAGCGGCTGCACGCGTGTTGTTGAGTTGATCCACCCAGTTGTTCAGCATGTCGTTTTCCTTTTCTCTTGGTCAGTGTCAGCAATGTCAGGCTGCCGGCCGCTTGTACTGCAGCAGGCCGCCGGTGCCGCGCGGCGGACGCGCGCGGATGGCTTCTTCCACCGGATCGCATCCCCAGCCCGGCCGGTCCGGAATGATCAGATGGCCATCGCGGTACTCCGGCGCATGGGTGAACAACTCGTCCTCCCACGGCAGGTGGTCGATGTCGGTTTCCATGATGCGCAGGTTGGGCACGGCGGCAGCAAAGTGCGCATTCATGAAGGTGCACAGGTGGCCGTAGAAATTGTGCGGCGCGATGTTCACCTCGAAGGCATCGGCCATGGCGGCGATCTTCATCGACTGCCACACGCCATTCCACACCGTATCGACGATCGCCACATCCATCGCGCTCTGCTGGAAGTACGGCAGAAAGCTGCCCAGGCCGATGAGCGTTTCGCACGAGCTGATCGGATGACGGCTGTGGTTGCGCACGTAGGCCAACCCCTGGGCGCTCGGCGTGTCGATCTCGACCCAGAACAGGTCGTGATCCTCGAGTGCACGCAGCAGCTTCAGGTAGCCTTCGGGCCGCGCATTGAAGTTGAAGTCGATGAGGATGTCCATGTCCGGACCGGCGCCATCGCGCAGCGCCTCGAGATGGTCGCGGATATTACGGATCAAGCGCCGGTCGATGTTGCGCTCCGGCTGAAAGGGCACGGCAAAGCCCGAGCGCCAGGCGTAGGCATCGCCTTCGTCATGGATGAACATATTGGTCTTGAGCGCCGTGAACCCGCGCTCGCGCGCCTCGGCCGCCGTCGCCGCCACACCCTGCAGATCAGTCACTGCCGGCGGATAGAACTTGGGATGGTTGATCCGCCAGGTGGGACAGTGCGACCAGTACACGCGCACGGAATCGCGCATCTTGCCGCCGAGGAGGTCATAGCACGGCACATTGCGTGCCTTGGCCTTGGCATCGAGCAGCGCGTTCTCGATGGCGCCGATGCTTTCGCCGATCACGCTACCCGGCGCGGGCCGCGTCAGGCAAGTCAGTTCGGTGAAGATGCGCTCATGATCGTTGATCGACTGGCCGACCACGCGCTTACCGATCTGTTCGATGATGGCGGTTACGCCGGGCGAACCAAAGCCTTCATCGTATTCGCTCCAGCCCACCACGCCACCGTCGGTACTGATCTTGACGAAGTAGTAGTTGCGCCATCCGGCATCGCATGCCAGGGTTTCGACTGCGGTAACTTTCACAATGTCTCCGGAAAAGAATGGGGGCTCAGTCGAGGCTGATGTTCAGCGGCTTGATGACGGCTTCCCAGCGCTTCATCTCGGCATTCACGTAAGCGCCGAACTCCTTGGGCGAGCTGCCAACCGGCGTGGCGCCGAGCGTGTCGAGACGCTTGCGCACCTCGGGCGACTGCAGCATTTTGGCGACCTCGGCGCTGAGTTTTTCCACGATCTGCGGCGGCGTGCCGGTTGGCGCAAAAATGCCATACCACGAGGTGACGTCAAAACCCGGGACCGTTTCGGAGATGGCCGGCAGATCCGGCGCCAGCGAGGAGCGCTTGGCCGTGGTGACCGCCACGCCGGTGAGGCGCTTATCCTGAATGAACGGCAAGGCCTCGTTGGCGATGACCATCTGCGCCTGCCCGCCCATCACGTCCTGCATCGCGGCGGCGCCACCCTTGTAAGGTACGTTGACGATCTTTGCGCCCGTCATGCTCTTGAGCATTTCGCACGACATGTAGGTGCTGGTACCGACGCCCGTGGTCGCACAGCTCACCTTCTCCGGATTGGCCTTGGCGTAGGCGATGATGTCCGCCATCGTGCGCGCCTGGAAGTTGTTGTTGATGGCCAGGTAGTTGGGCACCGCCACGAGCTGGGAAACCGGAATCAGCTCCTTGGTGATGTCGTACATCGGCTTCTTGTAGAAGTAATGGTTCAGCGCATTGGCGATGCTGCCCACCAGGAAGGTGTAGCCGTCCGGCGCGGCGCGCGCCACCATCTGCGAACCGATCATGCTGCCCGCGCCCGGCTTGTTCTCGACAATCACGGTCTGGCCCAGCGAGGTGGTCAGGTGTTGCGCCACCAGGCGCCCAAGCGCATCCGTATTGCCGCCCGGCGGGAACGGCACCACCAGCTTGATCGGTTTGTCCGGCCAGGCCGCCATGGCACCCAGCGAAGCCCCGGCAAGCACAGTCGCCAATCCGGTAGCCAACATTACGCGCGCAATTTTCCTGAACGTCTTCATGCATGTCTCCTCTGTGTTATATGGGCAGTCGATACGGGAGTTGCTCCCGCCGGGCGGGCGTGTTTTTTCAGGACGCGCTGCCGGAGCCGATGGGATGTTTCAGATAACCATCGCGCGTCTGCGGCAGCTTGTGGCCGAGCAGCTTGCTGGCGATCTGGTTGCGCAGCACCTGCCCGGTGCCGCCAGAAATCGTGAACATGCGGGCGTCGCGCAGCATCCGCTCGAGCGGCAACGCGCGACCGTAACCGACTGCACCGTGGATCTGCAGTGCATCGCTGGTGACCTTGAGGGCCATGTCGGACGCCAGCACCTTGGCCTGCGCGGCCGCGAGAATGTCGGGAAACTCCGTGCCGCTGAGCGCCGCCTTGTAGATCAGGGCCCGCGCCGCTTCCAGCTGCACCGACATGTCGGCCAGCATCCACTGGATGCCCTGGAACTCGGCGATCGGCCGGCCGAATTGTTCGCGCTTCAGGGCATAGTCGCGCGCCAGTTCATAAGCGCTCTGCGCCACGCCAAGCGCCACGGTCGCCGCGCCGACGCGCTGCGCGTTGTAGGCGTTCATCAGCCCCGCAAAACCGCGCTCCGGGCCACCCGGCGGCGACACCATCATCGAGGTGTGCACCTCGACGTTGTCGAAAGTGATGTGTCCTTCTGGCACGCCGCGGATCCCCATGGCATACAGGCGCTTGATGGTCATGCCCGGCACGTCCGGCCCGACCACGATGAAGCCGGCGATGCCGCGGTCCATACCGTCGTCCATCACGCGGGCGAACACCAGGTGCAGGCGCGATACGCCCCCACCGGTGATCCAGTGCTTTTCGCCATTCAAGCGCCAATGGTCTCCATGACGCGTCGCGGTGGTGCGCAGGTCGGTGGCCGAGCTGCCAGCGCCCGGTTCGGTGATACAGATCGCGGGCTTGTCGCCATCCAGCACCAGGCGCGCGCCCAGCTGCTTTTGCTCTTCGGTGCCGTATTTCATGATGGCGCCGATGGCACCCATGTTCGATTCGACCGCGATGCGGCCCGATGCGGCGCAGACCTGCGAGAACGCCTCGATGACCAGCACGGCCTCCAGGCAGCTCGCACCCTTGCCGCCGTAGGCCTGGGGAATCGTCATGCCCATGAAGCCGGCGTCGCGCATCGCGCCAACCACTTCCCATGGATACTGTTCGGTGCGATCCGTTTCTGCCGCGCGCGGCGCCATCACGGCCGCAGCCATCTCGCGCGCCTTGCGCTGCCATTCGAGTTGCGTAGAGGTGAACTGGAACATATGCGTACCTTGTCTAGTGATCTAGTGAGCGTGAAATCCGTTGCCGGCCGCGAGCGCGTTCAGGATGTCCTCGGTGTGCTCGCCCAGGCGTGGCGGCGGGCGGCGATAGGAGGGCGCGGTGCGGCTCATGTGGATGGGGTTGCCGATCAGTTCGACCTTGCCACCGGCGTAGCCCGGCGCAGGCATGGCCACGCGCATGCCGCGCGCGAGTACCTGCGGGTCGTTAAACACATCGGCAATGGTGTTGATCGGACCACCCGGAATACCGAGGCGCTCGAGCTGTTCGGTCCAATAGGCGCGCGGCTGGCGCACGGTCAGCGCCTTGAGCTGCGGCACGAGTTCGGTGCGGTTCTGCACGCGCATGCGGTTGGTGGCGTAGCGCGCATCCTGGGCCAGTTCTGGCACGCCGGTCAGGCTGCAGAAGCGGGCGAACTGCGCATCGTTGCCGACCGCCAGGATGAAGTAGCCGTCGCTGGCCGGAAAGACTTCGTACGGCACGATGTTGGGATGGCCGTTGCCAAGACGGGGCGGGGCTTCGCCGGCGGTCAGGTAGTGCGTGCCGGCATTCGCCAGCCACGCGACCTGCGCATCGAGCAGCGCCACGTCGATGTGCTGGCCTTCGCCATGCTGATCGCGATGGCGCAGCGCCGCCAGGATGCCAACCGTGGCATACATGCCGGTCATAAGGTCAGTGATGCCGACCGCAACCTTCTGCGGTTCCCCGTCGGGCGTGCCGGTCAGGCTCATGATGCCGCCCATGCCCTGCGCGAGAAAATCGTAGCCGGGCCGCGAGGCGTACGGGCCAGTTTGGCCAAAACCGGTAATCGAGCAATATACGAGGCGCGGATAGCGTTCGTGGAGTTGCGCGTAGGACAAACCATGGCGCGCGAGGTCGCCGACCTTGAAGTTCTCCACCAGCACATCGGCATCGGCCAGCAGCGCGTGGATCACGGCCTGCCCCTCGGGACTGGTCAGGTCAACGGCAATCGAACGCTTGTTGCGGTTGGCACAGGCATAGTAGGCGCTCTCGGCCAGTTCCCGGCCCGCATCATCGCGCAGGTAAGGGGGTCCCCATTTGCGGGTGTCGTCACCGGCACCCGGCCGCTCGACCTTGATCACATCGGCGCCGAGATCCGCCAGCAGTTGCGTGCAGCTCGGACCTGCCAGGATGCGCGAAAGATCGAGCACACGAATGCCATCGAGACTGCCGGGCGATAGATGTTGAGCCGTTGACACTGTCGACCTCCTCCCTGGTGATGACCTGCGTCATCAGAAGTGTGGAAGTCATTATGGAGGTGGCTTTGCTTAAGCTAAATCGAAAAGTTATTGATCTGAGTATCGGTTTTCGTAATGCAAAGTCCGTAAGCCACGGCCTGTCATTGCCATGACCAGCCCGCAACGCGAGAGCCATCGCGCATCACAGGCCAAAAAAAAACCCAGCGCCAGGCTGGGTTATGAAAACCTGGGGCCCCGTCCAAACGGACCCCCAGGATCAGGATGCATTGACTGGTACGCGGCCTGCCATCGCCACGGCAGGCCATGGCAGCCTATTTCCGGGCATTGGCTCACGCTGCGCGCAGGGGAGATC
This sequence comes from Imbroritus primus, assembly GCA_000272025.2. GTDB lineage: Bacteria > Pseudomonadota > Gammaproteobacteria > Burkholderiales > Burkholderiaceae > Imbroritus > Imbroritus primus. The sequence continues at coordinate 72,795 of AKCV02000025.1, read as the reverse complement.
AGTCATGTCGATGTTTAAGGCATGGCACCGCTCGAAGGACTTGTGTCCAGCATTTCAGCGCAGTGAATAATCCGGAGACGGGGCATGCCAACAACGCACGGCAGTGTCGTCGGCATGCCCGGCCTGTGATGCAGTACTGCTATGACCCTTGTTTTTATGAGTGGAGTGACGGACTCCGGAACACCCATTCCCGCCCCGTCTTGCATTGCAAGACCGCCCGGCATGCGCCGCACGTTTCCCCCGGCGAAGAAGTATAAGGATTTGGCTAGAATGCAGACTGAGCAAATATGAGCATTTGCACTTCAGCAAGCACTGGCCGCCCCCGATCCCCAGCCCCCCCCCTCAAACATGACGCACGCCGCCCCAGAGACAGACCTGCTGAATTTTCTGCTGGACGCCGTCTGCGTGGTCAATGAAGAAGGGGTATTCCTGGCGGTGACGGGGGCCTGCGAGCAGATCTTCGGGTATGCCCCGGAGGAACTCGTCGGCCGCCAGATGCTCGAGCTGGTCTACGAGCCCGACCGGAAGAAGACGCTAGGCGCGGTCGCCCGTCTGATGGGCGGGCACCTGCAATACGATTTCGAGAATCGCTACATACGCAAGGATGGCCGCATCGTGTATCTGATGTGGTCGGCCCGCTGGTACAAGGAAAAGAAGATCCGCGTGGCCGTCGCACGCGACATTACGGATCGCAAGCGCAGGAGTGGCGGCACGGAAGCGGCGATAGCCCCGGCGGCAACAAGTTGGCAACTGTCCGATGCGCCGCGCTGCCTGATTCCCCCCGACTCCGCGCCGATCCTGCTGTCCAACCAGGACTACGTGGTGCTCGCCGCGCTCGCGGCCAACAGCGACGTGGTCACGCGCAGGCAGATTATCGAAGCACTTGGCCAGGACTACCTGTCATACGACCGGCGCCGGCTCGATACGCAGATCCGCCGCCTGCGCCGGAAGGTAGAGGAAGCCTCCGGATTACCCCTGCCGATCACCACGGTGCGCGGTGTGGGGTTCCGCTTCTATGAGCCGGTCAAGCTGAAATAGCACGAGGCGCATGCCCATGCGCGAACGGGTGCGAGCGCGAGGTTTCGCGGGTTGTCGCATCACGTGATACATGCAGGCGCTGCCGCAGCCTGCTGCGGCAGGACGCACGCCACGCAGTGGCGGGAACATGACGCGATGCACACGTGACGGACTGTCGACCACGCAAACCATAGCGACGCACGGGCACGGGAAGGGCCAGACGGACAGTCCAAAGCAAAAAGCCCCGCATATGCGGGGCTTTTTGACGTAATTCGTGGTGGCCCGGGGCGGAATCGAACCACCGACACAAGGATTTTCAATCCTCTGCTCTACCAACTGAGCTACCAGGCCAAAGAAGCGCAATTATAGCAGCACTCCGCCCCATGCCGTCAAGCCTTGCTTTCGATATCGTTGGCGGCGTGCTCACCCTTGGCGCGGCCGAGATCGACGCCAAGCTGCTTGAGCTTGCGGTAGAGGTGCGTGCGCTCCAGGCCGGTGCGCTCGGCAACGCGGGTCATGCTGCCACTTTCGCGCATCAGGTGGTATTCGAAATAGGCGCGCTCGAACAGGTCGCGCGCTTCGCGCAGCGGCATGTCGAAGGAAAACTGCGCGACGCCGGCCGTGGCCGCGGGCGCATGCTCATCGGGCCGCGCGAGGGTGGCGTGCTCGAGACCTGCGGCGACCCCATTGGGGCCAGGGATGGGTGCAACGCCATCGAACGTCGTGCGCAGGGGCGCGACCGGTGCGGCCGGCAGGGTGCGCGGTTTTTCCTGTCCGCGCGCGAGCCCCTGTTCGACGGCACTCAGCAGCTTCTGTAGCGCGATCGGTTTTTCCAGGAAATTCAGCGCGCCGATCTTGGTCGCCTCGACTGCGGTGTCGATGGTAGCATGCCCGGACATCATGATGACCGGCATGGTGAGCACGCCCTGGGCAGCCCACTCCTTGAGCAGCGTCACGCCATCAGTATCGGGCATCCAGATGTCGAGCAGCACCAGGTCGGGCGTGCTGCGCAGCCGATACTCACGCGCCTGCTGCGCGTTCTCCGCCAGTTCAACGACATGGCCTTCGTCACCGAGGATTTCCGAGAGCAACTCCCGGATGCCCATTTCGTCGTCTACTACGAGGATGGTCGCCATACATCTCCTCTTGATGCGCTCACCGCTCAGGCGGTGGGTGAGTGCGATGCCAGTTTCACGAACAGGATCGAGATCAGCGCACCTTCGATCTCTGTATCCGTCATACGATTGCGCAGCTCGATGCGCGCGCCGTGCTCGTCGATGATCTTCTTGACCATCGCCAACCCCAGACCGGTTCCTTTCGCCTTGGTCGTGACATACGGCTCGAAGGCACGGCTCAGGATGCGCGGCGCGAATCCCGGACCGTTGTCCGAGATCGTCAGCTTCGCTGCTTGATGGCTTGCGCCATCCGCACCCCGGTATTCTACCGTCTCGGTCTGCAAAGTCACGCGTGGCGCGGGCCGGCCTGCTGCCTGATTTTCGGCGACAGCATCCTGCGCGTTCTGCACGAGATTGTGGATCACCTGCCGCAGCTGGGTGGCATCGCCAAGGATATCAGGCAATGCCGATGCAAGCGATGCATGGATGACCGGATGATCACTGTGCTGCGGATCATCGATGCCATAGAGGTGAAGCACTTCCCCGATCAGGTCATTCAGGTGCAGCGTCTGCAGCACGGCAGGTGGCGTGCGCGCATAGTCGCGGAAGTCGTCGACCATGCGTTTCATCGCGGCCACCTGGTTAACGATGGTCGACGCGCCGCGCCGCAGGATGGCGGCATCGGGCTCGTCGAGCTTGCTTTCGAGTTTCATCTGCAGACGTTCGGCAGACAGCTGGATGGGGGTCAGCGGGTTCTTGATCTCGTGAGCCAGGCGCCGTGCGACTTCGCCCCAGGCGACGGAACGCTGGGCGGAGATGACATCGGAGATATCGTCGAACACCACCACGTAGCCACGTTCATCCACTTCGCTGTCAGTCTGCCCCGCCGACAGGCGCGCGCCGCGCACGAGCAGCGTGATGGGCTGGTCCTCGCCTTCGAGGTCGAGTTCCATCTGTTTTTGCCAGTGCTCACTGCCGCCCAGCATCTCGCGCGTATTCTGGTCGGAGAATGCCTTGCGCGCCGCGTCGACGAATTGCTGCAAGGCCGGATTGTCATCGGCCGACTGGTCGATGGTGCTGGCGAACGGCTGCTTGAAGATGCGCTCCGCGCCAGGATTGGCCGTGATCATGACGAAGCGGTGGTCGAACACGAACACGCCAGCGGTCAGGTTCTGCAGCACGCTTTCGAGATAGGCCTTCGATTGCTCCAGCGCCGTGCGATTGAGTTCGACCGCCAGCCGCGCCTCCGCCAGCTGGCGCGTCATCTGGTTGAACTGCTGGGTCAGGACGCCAAGTTCGTCGCGGCTTTTCAGTTCGCGCTTGGGCGACAGGTCGCCCTCCGCCACCTCACGCGTGCCCTGCAGCAGCATCAGCAGCGGGCGCGCCAGCTGCGCACCCAGCAGCAGGGCCAGCATCACGGCGATGAACACCGCGAGGAACAGCGTGAGCGTGAGCGTGCCGATATACATCTTGCGCAGGCCGGTCCGGCCAAGCGATTTTTCCTGGTACTCCTGATAGGCGGTCTGCACCGCGTCGGCGTTGCGACCCAGGATCGGCGGCACGGGATCGACGAGTTGCAGATAGCGGGTTTCGCGCGGATCCGCACCCAGCAGGCCAAAGCCGCGCCCGCTCGCTTCCTCGGGCGAGCGCTCGGCCAGCAGGCCCGTGCCCGCCCACTTCGCCGGCTTGCCGGTGCCGTTGACGGCGCTGCCGGGTGGCGGCGCGGGCAGGGCGGCTTCCGACAGCGCCACGATCACGCGCAGGCGGTACAGGTGGGCATCGTTAGCCGTCGGGGCCAGTGACGCAGGTCCCGTCCGGCTCTCGTCGTCGAGTGTCGCATCCTCGATGGCAGCGTACTGGCCTGCCGCGCGCAGTTGCTGCTGCATGGCCGCTGACGGCAGGCGCGGCACGAGACGTTCATAGCTGCTGGAGGCGGCGGCGATGACACGGCCGCTACTGGAAAACAGCACGACTTCCTGCACGCCAAACTGTTCGCGCAGGCGGCTCAGGGCCAGCGAGGTGGTGGCGCTATCGTGCTCTTCGAGACGATCGGCCATCTGCCGGGCCTTGCCTTCGAGTTCGAGCAGGGCGGTGTCGAGCGTCGAGCGCCCCAGGTTGAGGCCGGCTTCAAGCGCACTCTCGACCTTTACATCGAACCACGATTCGATGCTGCGCGACACGAACTGCAGCGAGACCAGATAGATCAGTACTCCCGGCAGCACGCCCACTACGCCAAAGAACACCGCCAGCTTGGTCATCAGGCGCGTACCGAACTTGCCGCGCCGGTGGCGCAGCCACAGGGTCGCGGCCAGCGCGCCAACGGTCAGCACCAGCAGCACGCCAACGACCAGGTTGACCTTGTACAGCAGGGTGAAGTAGCGGTCGAAGAACTCGGTATTGGCGGAGGCCGAAGCCAGCAGCACCAGCAACACGAGCGCGACGAAAACAATAACGCTGCCCACCACCTGGTACATCACGCGGCGGAAGCGGTGGTCGAACTGGATCATTCCGCGCGTCCGCTGTCGTGCAAGGGCGCGGTGCCCAGGAATAGCGTGCCGGGCACCGCCGCGCCCGGGACCTCAGGAATGGTCACGGGAAACCGCAACCAGTCGGACGAGAGGTTCCAGTCACTGGTGTTGACCGCATTGATCTGGAACGGTTTGGGCAGTTGTGAGACATCGAGCCGGATCCGCACTTCGGCGAGGTATGGAATGCCCGGCTTGACGGCACTACGTTCGATCACACGCCAGCCGCGCACGCGCTTGACGAAGCCAAGCGCGTCCGACAGCTTGGCAAATGGCAACTGCAAGCCGCCGGTGGAAACGCGGTATTGCCGCGTGAGCGGATGGTATGCCACGCGCACCGTGCGCCGGACCGACACCGGTTTTTCGTCAAACCAGTACCAGCGCGGGCGATTGAGGTCGAACTCAGTGACGAAATACAGCGGAATGCCCTTGTTGATGGCATCCTCGAGTGCGGGCGGCAATTCGAACTCGAAATTGACCGAGAGATTCCAGCCGCCGTCGCCATATTCAAGACGCGGCTCGCTAACCTCGATGGCATGCGCCGTACCGGCCAGCATGCCCAGCCATGCGATGCCGCACACCAGCAGCCAATGCCGCAACGATTGCCACGCGAGGCCGCGCAGGCGGGAGAGCGCATGGAGCATCGAAGTCACTGTCGCATCAGCACCGTTTTTGGAAAAGCGCGTAATAGAAACCGTCATGGTCGCCCATGGCATCGTGGGCGGCCCCGGCCGGGGGATCGGCAACAGGCTCAGCCGGCGTTCCGGATTGCGGAAGCAATTGTCCGGGCGCCTGCAATCGTATCGCATCTTGCAAATGCGTTTCAAACCATCGGGCCTGCTGCTCCCCTTCCGTGGGGAAAATCGAACATGTCACGTACAGCAACTTGCCGCCCGGTGCGAGCGTGGTCCACAAGGCGGAGACAATCCGCCGCTGCACCGCCTGCAACTGCGGCAAGTCCTCGGGACGGCGCAGCCAGCGGATATCGGGGTGGCGGCGCACGATACCGGAGGCTGAGCACGGCACATCCGCCAGAATGCGATCGAACGGCTGGCCATCCCACCAGGTTTCCGGCCGGCCGGCATCGCCCGCAATGACGTTGGCGGACCGACCAAGGCGCGCGAGATTTTCATCGATGCGGCGCAGGCGCACGGCATCACTGTCGAGGGCCGTCAGCTGGACCGGCGCCAGCTCCAGGATATGCCCGCTCTTGCCGCCCGGTGCGGCACAGGCGTCGAGCACCCGCTGGCCCGGCTGCAGGTCGAGCAGCGCGGCGGCATGCTGGGCGCCCGCATCCTGCACGGACACCAGCCCCTCGGCAAACCCGGGGATGCGCGTCACCGGCACGGGCGTATCGAGCCGCACGGCCCGTTCACCGACCTGTCGGCCACCCAGCGCGTGCGACGCCAGTTGCTGCAGGTAATCCGGCACCGTCACGCGCGCTGCGTCCACGCGCAAGGTCAGCGGCGGACGCACATTGCCGGCTTGCAGGATGTGCTGCCAGTCGTCGGGCCAGGCATCGCGCACGGCCTCGATCCACCACGAAGGATAGTTCCATTGCGCGACGACATCGTCAGCCAGCGCCATGTCGAGCGACGCGCGCTCGCGCTGCAGGCGGCGCAGGATGGCGTTGACCATGCCGCGCGCCTGGGAGGTCTTGGGGTCGGCCGCTGCAGCCCGCACCGCCTGATCGACAATGGTGAACTCGGTGTAGGCCGGCGAGTCCTCCAGCAGCAGCGCCAGCGCCACCGTCAATAGCGCTTCGATGCGTGGCGCGGGCGGGCGCGCTGCGAGTTCATGCAGAACGGCCTGTGCCTTGCCGAGGCCGCGCAGGGTACGGTAGGCAATATCCTGCACGGCACCGCGCGTGCCGGCATGGCTGGCGCCCGTCAGCTGCACCTGGTTGAAGACGACATCGAGCGCCTGCGGCAATGCCTGTCCCGCGCGCACGCGCTCGACGGCCTGCGCGGCGGTGCTCATGGCAAATGCCAGGGACTCTCTGGGTAAACGCATGTGGAATTACAGGACAAGGGCATGCCGGCCGCTGGAGCCATGACATGCATGAAGGAAAGGACAGGAGCCAGCAGACGTGGGGCGGATGCACACAGGCCCAGCCGTGGATGCGGCCGGGCCTGCGGGCGGGAGTGCCGGTGCGGTGGTCAAACCGGGTAGGTGCCGGTACGCGCCATTTCCATCAGGCGCGCGACCCGCTCCTCGGTCGCCGGGTGGGTGCTGAACAGGCTGGCGATGCCGCCGCCCGACAGCGGGTTCATGATCATCATCTGCGCCGTGGCGGGATGCTCCTCGGCGGCCTGGAACGGAATGCCCTGGGCATAACGGTGGATCTTGTCGAGCGCCATGGCAAGCGCCTGCGGATCGCCGCTGATTTCCGCGCCGCCGCGATCGGCCTCGAACTCGCGGGCGCGCGAGATGGCCATCTGGATCAGCGACGCTGCCAGCGGTGCGAGCAGGGCAACCAGGATACCGGCGATCGGATTAGCCGGACGCCCGTCCTCGCTGCGGCCGCCAAAGAACATGGCAAAGTTGGCGAGTGCCGAGATGGCACCAGCCATGGTGGCCGAAATGGTCGAAATCAGGATGTCGCGGTGCTTGACGTGCGCCAGCTCGTGCGCCATCACACCGCGCAGTTCGCGCTCGGACAGCACGCGCAGGATGCCGGTGGTGGCTGCCACGGCAGCGTTGTCGGGATTGCGGCCGGTGGCAAAGGCATTCGGCGCATCTTCATTGATCAGGTAGACGCGCGGCATCGGCAGCTGGGCGCGCTGCGCCAGTTCGCGCACCATGTTGTAGAACTGGGGCGCGGTGGTTTCGTCGACTTCCTGCGCGTTATACATGCGCAGGACCATCTTGTCCGAGAACCAGTATGAAAAGAAGTTCATCCCCAGGGCGATGGCCAGCGCCAGCATCATGCCCGAGCGGCCGCCGATCATGCCGCCGATCACGATGAACAGCGCGGTGATCCCGGCCATCAGCATGAAGGTTTTGACCCAATTGAACATCGTTTCTCCGTCAGTCGTGTAGGGGAGCGCACAGGGGCGCCGCACACCGGTTAGATGCCCCCCGGAGTTGAAAATTCAACCGCAGAGCGCGCTTTTTCACTGCATTTTCAACGCTTTTTTTGACACTGTACGACAGCCTGCCCGGACGGATGCACGACCGGAACGGCACGGCACACGCAGGTGAACCAGGCTGCCCTCATGTGCCCCCGTCATCACGGTCGACAGTCCGCCCCGGGCTGAACTCAGGCGGCGGGGGCGGGCGGCATCAGCCCGGCCATGCGTCCCGGCTGCAACGGCATACCCTGCAGGAACGCCTGCGCCGGCAAGCGCTTGCCGCCAGGTTTCTGCAATTCGGTCACACGCAGGGCGCCTTCGCCGCACGCGATCACCAAACCCTGGGCGTCGGCCTGCAACACCGTGCCGGGCGCGCCTTTGCCTGCCACCGCTTCGCCTTGCCAGAGCTTGACCGCCACACCGTCGAATTCGACCACAGCCCCGGGAAAGGGATTGAAGGCCCAGATCTGGCGGGCGAGGATGGCAGCCGGACGGCGCAGGTCGAGGCGCGCCTCGTCCTTGCCGATCTTGGCAGCATAGGTCACACCATCCTCGGGCTGCGGAGTACCGGTGAGTACACCCTCACTTTCCAGTTTCCGCAGGGCGGACACGATCATCTCTGCTCCAAGCACGGCAAGCGTATCGTGCAACACGGCCGTCGTGACGCCAGGGGCAATCGGCACGGCACCGCGCGCCAACATGGCGCCGGTATCCAAACCCTCGTCCATCTGCATCAGCGTAATGCCGCTCTCGGCATCGCCGGCTTCGATGGCGCGGTGGATCGGCGCCGCGCCGCGCCAGCGCGGCAGGAGCGAGGCGTGGATATTGAGGCAGCCGTGACGCGGCAGTTGCAGGGTGTCGAGCGGCAGCAGCAGGCCATAGGCCGCGACCACCATGACATCGGGGGCCGCCGCGCGCAGGGCGTCCATGGCCGTCGCGGCATCCTCGGGGTACTTGCCCTGCAGGCGTAGCGAACGTGGCTGCAGGATCGGCCCGAGGCCATGCTGTGCCGCGTATTGCTTGACGGGGCTGGCCTGCAGCTGCATGCCGCGGCCGGCAGGGCGGTCCGGCTGCGTCAGCACGGCCACGATGGGGAAACCGGCCGCATGGATGGCGGCCAGGGCGGCACGGGCGAATTCGGGAGTGCCGGCGAAGGCGACGCGCAGGGTCATCGGCTCAGGCGGCGCGCTGGCGCTTTTTCAGTTTGCTGCGCACGCGGTTCTGCTTGAGCGGCGACAGGTACTGGACGAAGACGCGCCCGGCCAGATGATCCATCTCGTGCTGGATGCATACTGCCAGCAGTTCGTCGGCCTCGAGCTCGAACGGCTCGCCGTGTTCGTTGAGCGCCTTCACCTTGACGCGGGCCGCCCGCTCGACCTTGTCGTAATAGTCCGGTACCGACAGGCAGCCTTCTTCGCCCAGCAGGTGTTCCTCGCTGCTCCAGACCAGTTCGGGGTTGATGAACACGCGAAGCTGGTCTTTGCTTTCCGACAGGTCCATGACGATGACCTGCTCGTGGACGTCGACCTGCGTGGCCGCCAGGCCAATGCCAGGCGCGGCGTACATGGTCTCGGCCATGTCGGCGATAAGCGTGCGGATGCGGTCGTCCACCACTTTGACCGGTTTGGCCACGGTGTACAAGCGGGGATCGGGGTATTCAAGAATATCGAGTTTAGCCATGATGCTTGCCTGCAACGTTACCCGGCCGAGCACCTACCCGGAACGGCCGCTTCATTGCGATTGCCCTAGTTTACATGCAGAATCGGTGCGCACTGCCTTTCACTAATAAGAGATGCGATCAAAAAGCAGTGCGGGTCCGGCCAGAGGGGCAGTTCTCGTTCCACTGCTGTTCATTTTGGCCGCGTATCCAGAACGGGTCGCCAGGGCACCGCTTCGGCGCCCGGCATGATTTCGGGGCTGCGGGGACGCTGGGTTCAGGAAATGCGCGATATTACCAAACATAAGATGGGGGCGAGCCGCCCGGTTTTCCAGTGCCGGCCAATGCGCATGGCGCTGGCGTGTGCGGCGTGTCTGACCGGCTTCGCCAGCGGGCCTGCCACGGCGGCCGATCTGCGCGTTACGCCAGCCCAGCAGGCCGAGGCGGCGCGTACGGCGCGCGAGGGCATCCCGGTGGCCGACCTGGCGCCGGATGCGCCGCAGCAGTACACCGTGCGCCGCGGCGACACGCTGTGGGACATTTCCGCGCGCTACCTGCGCCAGCCCTGGCGCTGGCCCGAGCTATGGGGCATGAACCGGACCCAGGTGCGCAATCCCCACCTGATCTATCCCGGCCAGATCCTCTACCTGATCACGCGTGACGGCCGCGCCTACCTGTCGAGCACCGCGCCGCAGGATGGCGGCACGGTGCACCTGTCGCCGCACACGCGGCAGGGGGACATCGACAGCGGCGCCATCCCGAGCATCGCTCCGCAGGACATCGAACCGTTCCTGACCCAGCCGCTGGTCGTCGCCCAGTCGCAGCTCGACACCTCGGCGCGCATCGTGGCCCTGCCGGAATCGCGCGTTTACCTCGGCCATGGCGAGCAGGCCTACGTGCGCGGCATCGCCGACAGTCCAACCCTGGTCGGCAGCGAATGGCAGATCTACCGTCCGCTCAAGCCGTTGCGCGACCCGGCCACGCGCGAGGTCCTCGGCTACGAGGCAGAATACCTTGGCAACGGCCGCATGGTGCGCGGACCGCAGGGGCCGGATGCGGTCTCCACCGTGCAGGTCGTGTCATCGCGGCAGGAAATGGGCGTCGGCAACCTCATGATGCCGCAGCCGCCGCGCAGCGCCTCGAGCTATATGCCGCACGCGCCGGAAGCCACGATCACCGGCCTGGTGGCCGGCGTGTATGGCGGCGTGCGCTATGGCGGCGCGCGCCAGGTCGTGGTGCTGAACGTCGGTAGCCAGGCCGGCGTCGAAAACGGCCACGTCCTGCAGCTGTCGCGCGCCAGCGCCCGCGTCAAGGACCGCACCGAAGGCAACCGTGTCATCACGCTGCCGGAAGAACGCTACGGCCTGGTGTTCGTGTTCCGCGTATTTGACCGGGTGTCGTACGCGCTGGTGACCGATGCCTCCAATATCGTTAACGTAGGTGATGCAGTCAGCACACCCAATTGAGTGACGCACCAGCGCTCACGACCGCGCCCGGCGATGTGCCGGGCTGGCTGCGCCTGACGCTGGCGCCCCGGCTCGGACCGGTGGCGCTGCGCGGCCTGCTCCGCGCATTCGGCCTGCCGGCGGCCATTCTTGCCGCGTCGCCCGCAGAACTGCGTCGCCACCTCCCGGAGGCCACCCTCCGCGCCCTGCTGGCCCCGCCCGATGCCGGCCTGCAGGCGCAGATCGACCGGACCATCGCCTGGATGGCCGAACCCGGCCACCATATCGTCACTCTCGCCGACCAGGCCTACCCGGCCAATCTGCTGGCGCTCCCCGATCCGCCGCCACTGCTCTACGTACGCGGCCGCCTCGACCTGCTGGCCCAACCAGCGCTCGGCATCGTCGGCGCACGCCATGCCACGCTGCAGGGCACGCAAAACGCCGAAGCGTTTGCCGAGGCGCTGTCGCACGCCGGTCAGACGGTCATCTCGGGCCTCGCGCTAGGCATCGACGCCGCCGCCCATACGGGCGCGCTGCGTGGACGGGGATCCACCGTCGCGGTGATCGGCACCGGCCCCGACATCGTCTACCCGGCCCGCAACCGTGCGCTCACCGAGCACATTGCTGCTGCAGGTGCCATCCTCAGCGAGTTCCCCCTGGGCGCGCCCGCCTCGCGCTTTCACTTCCCGCGTCGCAACCGGCTGATTGCCGCACTGGGCCAGGGTGTGCTGGTGGTGGAAGCGGCGCTGCAATCCGGCTCGCTGATCACCGCCCGGCTGGCCGCCGAACTCGGGCGGGAAGTGTTTGCTATTCCCGGCTCGATCCATTCGCCCTTGTCCAAGGGGTGTCATCGGCTGCTGCGCGATGGCGCGAAGCTGGTCGAATCGGCCCAGGACATTTTCGAGGAACTGCAGGGTTGCGCACTCCCGGCGGAAATACGAAGGCAACCCCGAGCCGCCAATCCAGCCGTGACACAATCCCTGACGCCGGATCCGGGCCATGCGCGGATCCCGCCGCCGGACGGGCGTCCGGACGCGCCCGCTGACCCGCTGCTGGCCGCGCTTGGCTACGACCCGATCCCGCTCGACGCATTGTGCGAACGCCTCGACCAGGCGGCCAGTGAACTCACTGCCCAGCTGTTCGCACTGGAACTGGCCGGACATATCGAACGGCTGCCGGGCAACGTATTCCGGCGTCTGCGTTGATGCCTCGGCTGCAGCGCTGAGCGGTCAGCGTTGCGTCCCCCCCTGGTGCCTCACATTTCCGGCGGGCCCTCACGTTTTCGACCTCGTCTTTCAATCGTCGTCATCCATCGCCATGATAAATAGCACCCTGCCATTGGTCGCCTCAGGCCATCACTACGCCAACCCCGGGTGCAGCGTGCCCAACCGGGGCCACCCCATCGTATCAGCGCACCCCGTCGACAGCCTGCGTACCGGCAAGCAAAGAAGGCGCGAGCAACGCGCGGCGGAACGCCGTGCCCGCACACGCGGCAGCGACCGCCTCGGGCGGGCCGTTACCACCCTCGGGCGCACAAGCGTACTGACCGTACGCCACGCCATGACCGCCTGGGAAGCCGCTTGGCATGCAGTGAAGCATCTCCTGCCGACCACGCTTCCAGACCTGACACTGCCACAAAGCATCTGGGGTATGGCTGAAGCGCTCTCGCAGGCCATCCATACCCAACCGCAGGCCCCTTTCGGGAGCGTGCCCGGACGAGACGGGAAGGCCAAGCCAGCCGAGCCGGCGATGGTCCTGGCTATGCGTCCTGCCGGCACCATGGGTGACAAGGTCTGGCACTGGATGAACAGCATCCTGCCGCTTCAACCTATGAAGCGCGCCATGACCCGCAAGCTGTGGAGCACAATCGAAACATTCTCGAGCGCTATCCGGAACCTGTCGGACAACGACTCCTGCAGGAAGACGAGGCTTGCCGAGCGACGCGGCATGGCATCCGCCCAGCGCTGGGTTTCACTGCGCACGCTGCACGCATTCACTACGGAGCTCGGTTACACCCTCGAGACGAATGTGCCGGAGTCGCAATGGGATGAACCGGGACGCCCGCTCGCGTACGCCATAGGCGAGTTCCATTACGTTGATACCGTGCAGGAAAAGATCCGGGACATCGTAAAGGTCATTCGCCGACCCGGCGACTATGTGCTATCGGAAAGCGACGAGACACAGCCTGCGCCGGCAGAACGCTGCTTCGACGCACCACCCAGCCGCTGCATCAGCGTCGATCCTCCTGCCTTGCGCGCAGACGCAGAAAAAAAAGGCCTGGCCGGCTGGGACCTAAGGCTCACGGCACTGGAATTCCTGCACAACATCGCACCAGACCACGTCCCGGCCATCGAACACCAACTTCCCTTCGGAGAGATCCTCGCGCGGTATCAGGCCACCCTGGCACAGGTGGAAGACGGCGCGATTCCAATTCCGGATAAAGACATGCCAGACCTGCAGCACCTCTGCGCACAGATCAGTGCTGCCACTGTGGTATTCAATCAGGCCGTTGACGAAACCCGCCCCGCGCGCGACCGTTATTTCGCCCGATGCATGCAAGACTACGATCTTGGCGCAAATGTCATCGGGGTATTCGGGCAATCGCATCTGGACGGAATCCGCGACGCGCTGCACCAAAGCGGGAACAGCCATTACGTCATCCTGCGCGCGCCCGAGCGCGATGCGATTCTCTATAGATGAGTCTGTCTGGCAGCGTATCGCGCGTCGGCTTGCGTCAGCCGCGACATAGCCGGCCGTAGCGGCATGCCGCATGCCTGCGCAAACGTGGCAATTGTTTGTCTGCGTAAAGCTACGGCTGGCTGGCGAACGCGGAGCAAGATTACGTCATCACGTTCCCGCGCCCGCGGGCCACGGCCTGATGCGGCCACGATATGGCAAGAATATGTCGCCACGCCCCCCCACGCCGGCGCAATTGCGATGCGGGCCAGGCAAAACTGCTATTCTGCGCGCATGAATGCCCCCAACCTACTTTCTCCGGACAATCTGCCGCCGCTGGCCGAGCGCCTGCAAGCCGCCACGCAAGCCAACAGCTGGCTGGTCGCCTGCCTGTGCGCGGCGTGGTGCGGCACCTGCAAAGCGTACCGTGAGCCGTTCGCAGCCCTCGCGCAACGCTATCCGGATGCCTGCTTTGTGTGGATCGATATCGAGGACCATCCGGACGCTCTTGGCGATCTCGATGTCGAGAACTTCCCAACGCTGCTGGTCCAGCGCGCCCAATCGGACGGACAGGCCGCGCCAGCCGGCTTCTTCGGCACGGTGCTGCCGCATGCGGACGTGCTGTCCCGGCTGCTGGAGCAGCTCACGACCGCGACCGCACATGCGCCCCGCTTGCCCGACGATACCCCACCAACGCTGGAGTGGCTGCGTCAGGAAGTCGAACGCGCCGGGCTTGCACCGGCCGATTAACCGCGCTTATGATTGGCGCTCATCCGTCCGGGACGGATGAAAATGTGACGAATAACCCGTATCCCCACCTGCAGCCACGGGCCGGATGGGTCAGGGATGCACCGCAGCGCGCCCGGCTGGCGCGCAGATGGCGGACACACCCGCCGCAAGGACACGCATGTCGAAAGCCCTGATCATTGCCGAAAAACCATCGGTTGCCGCGGATATCGCGCGTGCCCTCGGGGGCTTCACCAAGCACGATGAATATTTCGAGAATGACGAATACGTCATCTCGTCGGCGGTCGGCCACCTTGTGGAGATCGCCGCACCCGACGAATATGAGGTCAAGCGTGGCAAGTGGAGCTTTGCCCATCTGCCGGTGATTCCGCCGCATTTCGACCTGCGCCCCATCGCCAAGAGCGAATCGCGCCTCAAGGTGCTCACCCGCCTCATCAAGCGCAAGGACATTACCTCGCTGATCAACGCCTGCGACGCGGGCCGCGAGGGTGAACTGATCTTCCGCCTGATTGCGCAGCACGCCAAATCCAAGTTGCCCGTGCAGCGGCTGTGGCTGCAGTCCATGACCCCGCAGGCGATCCGCGATGGTTTCGCGCGCCTGCGCAGCGACGAGGAAATGCAGCCGCTGGCCGATGCCGCACGCTGCCGCTCCGAGGCCGACTGGCTGGTCGGCATCAACGGCACGCGTGCCATGACGGCGTTCAACAGCAAGGGCGGCGGCTTCTTCCTGACCACCGTGGGGCGTGTGCAGACGCCAACGCTATCCATCGTGGTGGAGCGCGAGGAAAAGATCCGCCGCTTCGTGCCTCGCGATTACTGGGAAGTGCGCGCCGAGTTCATCGCCGCAGCCGGCGGCTACGAAGGCCGCTGGTTCGACCCCAAGTTCAAGAAGAACGAATTCGATCCAGAGCAGCGCGACAGCCGCCTGTGGAGCGAGGCGGAGGCCAAGAGCATCGTCGCCGCCTGCCGCGACAAGCCGGGCACGGTCACCGAGGAATCCAAGCCGTCCACGCAACTGTCGCCGCTGCTGTTCGACCTGACCAGCCTGCAGCGCGAGGCCAACTCGCGTTTTGGCTTCTCGGCCAAGAACACGCTCGGTCTGGCGCAGGCGCTGTATGAAAAGCACAAGGTCCTGACCTACCCGCGTACCGATGCGCGCGCGCTGCCAGAAGACTATCTCGACACGGTCAAGAGCACGCTCGAGATGCTCAAGGAGTCGGACAACTACCTCACGCACAGCAAGAAGATCCTGACCGAAGGCTGGGTCAAGCCAAACAAGCGCATCTTCGACAACAGCAAGATCAGCGACCACTTCGCCATCATCCCCACGCTGCAGGCACCGAAGAACCTGTCGGAGCCGGAACAGAAACTGTACGACCTCGTTGTGCGCCGCTTCCTCTCAGTGTTCTTCCCGGCCGCAGAATACCTGAACACCACGCGCATCACCGAAGTCGCCGGCCACCACTTCAAGACCGAAGGCAAGGTGCTGGTCAATCCGGGCTGGCTGGTGGTGTACGGGCGCGAGGCACAGGGTGACGACGCCAACCTGGTGCCGGTGGGCAAGGACGAGCGGGTCAAGACCGACAAGGTGGAACCGGTCGGCCTCGTCACCAAGCCGCCGGCCCGCTATTCGGAAGCCACGCTGCTGTCGGCCATGGAAGGCGCGGGCAAGCTGGTGGGCGACGAGGAACTGCGCGAAGCCATGGCCGGCAAGGGCCTGGGCACGCCGGCCACGCGCGCGGCCATCATCGAAGGACTGCTGACCGAGAAGTACCTCGTGCGCGAAGGACGTGAACTGATCCCGACCGCCAAGGCTTTCCAGCTGATGACGCTGCTGCGTGGCCTGGGCGTGCAGGAACTGACACAGGCCGAGCTGACCGGCGAGTGGGAACACAAGCTGGCGCAGATCGAGCGCGGCCGCCTCAAGCGCGACACCTTCATGACCGAGATCGCGCAGATGACGCAGCAGATCGTCAAGCGCGCCAAGGAATACGACAACGACACCATCCCCGGCGACTACGCCACGCTGCAGACGCCATGTCCGCAATGCGGCGGCGTGGTCAAGGAGAACTACCGGCGCTTCGCCTGCACCAGTTGCGAGTTTTCCATCAGCAAGATCCCGGGCAGCCGCCAGTTCGAGATCGACGAGGTCGAGGAACTGCTGCGCAACAAGGAAATCGGTCCGCTGCAAGGCTTCCGCAGCAAGATGGGCCGGCCGTTTGCCGCCATCCTCAAGCTGAAGCAGGAAGACGGCATGTACAAGATGGAGTTCGATTTCGGCCAGGGCCAGGACGACGACAATGGCGAACCGGTCGATTTCAGTGGCCAGGAAACCGTTGGGCCGTGTCCGAAATGCAGCGGCAAGGTGTACGAGCACGGCATGAAGTATGTCTGCGAGAACAGTGTCGCGCAGCCCAAGACCTGCGACTTCAGCACCGGCAAGATCATCCTGCAGCAGGAGGTCAACCGCGAACAGGTCGGCAAGCTGCTGCTCGAAGGCAAGACCGATCTGCTGACCGGTTTCAAGTCGGCGCGCACCGGACGCCTCTTCAAGGCCCGCCTGGCCAAACAGCCGGACGGAAAGATCGGTTTCGAGTTCGAGCCGCGCCCGGAAAAACCAGGCAAAGCAGCCGGCAAGACCGCGGCAAAGACGACTGCGGCGAAAACGGCGGCACCGGCCAAAACAGCGACCAAAGCCGCTTCCAAGACTGCCGCGAAATCGACCGCGGCCAAGACCGGCGCACGCAAGACGGCAGCCAAGAAGGCCAACCCGTCGACGGCCGAACAGGACTGAACGCACTGCCTTGGCGCGGCTAGCCCGCGCCAAGGCGTCAGGCCTACTTCAGCAAACCGGCTGCACCACGCGTCCTTTCGCGCCAGACGGCGCTCGCGCGACACGGCACATATCCCGGATCACGACGCCACTCGACTTGCCATTGTCATGCATGCATGAGCGATCCGGCATCGTCCATCGCCACGATAGACCCACAGCCAAGAGCACGTTTCGCCACGTGCGGCGTGTATCAAACATCCCTTTGCGCAGCGTCGCATCCTCTATTTACAGTTGTTTAATCGCTTGACAGTTGTTTCGTCGATTGGGGCATCGTGCCTCTCTAATCTGCTGGCTTCGTCGTTCCTTGATTGCATCCAGAAGCCATGCCCAACCTGCTCCCTGTCTCGGCACTGTCGTTGCCGTTAACCCATTCCACCTTCACTGCACCCCACGATACCTCGCCTCCGTGCAGCCCGCGAACCGCTGTGTTGCATGATCGGAATCTTGTCCGCCGCATCAGCGACTACGTGGCGACTCCCAGCGCTCGCGCCTTGTGTGCCGATATGGACGAGCGGCGTACGCGCGCGAAACTGCAGCGGGTCAGCAAATGTTTTGCCCAGGTCAATGCAGAGCATGCAAATCGACAAGTGGAAGAACTCTACGAGAACACGCTGCAAGGCCGTCCGCAGATCTCGGAGTTCACGCTGCGCCTGGCCCGCAACCGCTTGTCTGTCCGCTATCCCCATCCTGCCATATACGCTGCGCTGTCCCGTACCACCAACGTGGCTGGCCGCTTCCTGCTGAATGCCGTCTACGATATGGGGCCTGCGCTGGCTCCAGAACCGCCCTGGCCAACCGACGTCGGCCATGATGAAGAAGACGCCGCACAGCGCGCATGGATCAGTCTGTTTGCACAGTACGCGCACGACTTCTTCAGCTATCTCAGCCGTGGCGACTACTCGGTCCCCGCCCTGACCACGCTCGCCAAACACTACGCCGATCTTGCCAAGCAGGATGTCAGCGTGTGGCATGACAACCTCGCTCTGGACGCCGCGCGGGCGGGCTCCTGGGACAACGTCCGGCTCTTGCTGGAAAACGGTCTGGCGGCACCGGACTCGGTCAACACGACCTACGCCTCCGACCTCGATACCATCGAGCGGGAATGCACCAACGAAGATTTGCCAACGGTGCCGCTCGACGAGCATTTGCACACGCCCACCGGCTTGCTACATCTTGCCGCCGGCGCCAACAACCTGCCCGCGCTGACCTGTGTGCATGCCTACCTCGAAGCCCATGGCATATCCATCGATTACACGGATGGCGCCGGTGCCAACGCGCTGGCACATGCCGTCAGGTCCGGCCATGCCAGTGCCTGCGAATGGCTGCTGGAACATGGCGCCGACGCAACGCTTGCCGATGCCGATGGCAACACGGCCCTGCATCATGCCTGCAGCGCGCAGATTGCCGCGTTGCTGATCCAGGCAGAGGCGGATGTCAACGCGAGCAATCAGGCCAAGGAAAGCCCGCTGCACGGAAAAAACGATCCGGCTGTCGTCCGCCTGCTGCTCGCCGCCGGCGCAAACGTCGACGCCCAAGACAAGGCCGGCAACCCGCCGCTGTTCTACGTGCACAACCCGGAGACCATCGAACTGCTGTGCGCCCATGGCGCGAATCTCGAGCTCGTCAATCGCACCGGCAGCTCGGTCCTGCATCACTGGCTCCGGCACCAGATCGATCCGGACGACTACCTCGACGCCATCCTGGGCATCCACGCAGGCTGCCGTACGCCGGCACAGATCGACGGCCTGCGGACGCTGCTCGAACTGCGCGACCACCGTGGACGCATTCCACTGCACAACTACCTGCGTGCGCAGGGGCATGCGCTGAGCTGGTCGGTGTGCATCTCAAGCGCCAACTTCCAGCCATTGCGGCACTCGATCCGCCTGACGGAGTACTTCAGGAACATGGGTGCGGCGCTGGATGCGCGCGACCACCACGGCCGTTCCGTGCACGACTACGTGCTCGAACTGCAGACCAGCGGATGGGACTGGCAACAGAACCTGGGACGCATGCCGCACGAATCGCGGCGGGCAAGGGCACGCGTGTTGAACCACTATGCAACGTGGCAGACACTTATCGATCGGCTCGAGACGTTGCTGCGTCCGGTATCCGGCGGGTAATGGACGTAATGCAGGCGGATGTAACGCGGGTGGATGTGACCCCGGTGGACGTAACGCACGCAGGCATCACGCAAGCATCTGCTCTGCCCAAGATACCGTCAGCGTCTCCCCCACCAGCCGACCACCGGGCGTCGATACGGTGATGCCAATGCACACCTCGTGCCGCCTGGCCTGCAGGGCATCCGCGACAGCAAGGTTGTCGAATGGCCGCCTGACGAAAAACACGCGCCCAAAACAAAGCGCCCGGCATGATGCCGGGCGCTTTGTGCATTGAAGGTCAGGCCTTCGCGGTCCTGGATGGCGACCGCGGCCGATCAATCGTCATGACGATGGCGATGCTTGTGCTTCTTGTGCTTCTTGCCATCCTTGTAATAACCACGGTGATATCCGCGATCATCGTTGTAGCTGTTGCGCGACACGTTGCCGCCCAGCGCCGCACCCGCGCCACCGCCCAGCGCCGCACCGACAAGCCCGCCAGTACGACCGCCCATGCTGTTGCCGACCGCGGTCCCCGCGCCACCACCAATGGCGCCACCCACAATCGCACCCGTGCGTTCGCGCCGGTTAGAAGTCAGCGCACCACCTGCGCCGCCGCCGACTGCCCCGCCAATCACGGCGCCCGTACTGCCACCAAGGCTGCCGCCAACGAGCGCCCCTGCCGCCCCGCCCAGCGCACCGCCAGCGGCATTGCGCAAGTCATCGGCCAGCGCGGGCAGCGCAGCAGCCGTAGCCAGCGCAACGAGCATGTTGCACAGCATCTTGTTGTTCATGTCCTTCTCCTTGTTACATCGGTTTCGCAGAGTGTACGGAAAGGCCGTACAACAGGCTGTAACGACGTGTAAGGAAATCTAACGGCAAGGTCGACACCTGTCTTTGTGTCATTGAATTGTCACCCGTTTACTCAATTGCAGCGAAACAGTACACTTTACCCAACCAAAGTTGGGGGGAAATGACACCTGTAAAACAGGATCATTCCTCAGGCAAAGCATGGCAAGCGTGCATATCAATGCAAACGGCGCCAAACCCTCGGGAGATACCGCCCAAGCAACGAGAATGCCTTGATTGGCCGGCCACAGGGGTCGCCGGGCAGAGGCAGGGGTCGAGTCAATGCATCAATAACCGCTGTTCGCCTGAACACGGAATCGTAGGAAAAGAGCCTGGGGGTGGGTCATGACAATAATGCGAGGATGCGCAACGGCACTGGGAGTGGTACTGTTTGTTTCCGCCTGCGGAGGGGGTGGCGGAGACGGCGATGCGGCGACACCTGGCAATCCGGGGACACCAACACCCGCCGGCCCGATATTTGCGCCTGCCGCGGATGACCTGCCAACGGCCATCAACGCTGACTATCCCAATCAGACGACGGCGTTGTTGGTCAACGCGACATATCAGTCCACCAGCATCCCGGGCAGCGGTCCGTACATCCACTATTCGGATGGCAGATGTACCGATGTGGTGGCCGATCCACTCGCGTATCCCAATGACCGGACCACGCTGGTCACGCTCAATCGCACCACGCTGGCGACAAAAACCGACTCGCAGGACACCTGCCTGCCGGAGATCAAGATCAGCGTGGCGTCCCTGGTCGCTGACTTTATCGCTGGCAATGCCGACATGCGCGTGCGTGGATCGAGTACCCGCGATACCGTACAGAAATCGTTCCGCATCCGCACCAAGAAGGATTCAGGCACAGGTCTGCGGCCGGCGATGTGGTTTGGCGAGGATACGCTGCAGTTGAACAAGCACCCGTACGACCTGACCCGCGTGCGCAACAAGCTGGCACTCGACCTGATGAAGCAGATCCCGCACCACCAGACGCTGCGGACCCAATTCGTCAAGATCAATTACAGCGACAGCATTAACACGCCTCCCGCTACCGGCCCGCTCGGCAGCCTGGGGTTGTTTACGCACGTCGAGAAATTCAGCGAGAGCTATATGACGCGCCGTGGCTGGAAAGTGGCAGGCGCCAACATCTACAAGGCCGGCGCATTCGACTTCAACAAACACGCCGCCTTCGGCTGCAATCCCGACGGAACGTCCAATGCCGCGCTTGAAGCCGCGCTCGAACTGCAAGCAGGCGATGGCAAGGCGTGCACGTCCATCATGAAGATGCTGGATGATCTCGACGACGAGAACATTCCCTTCACCACGACGTTCAACCAGTACTTCAACCGCAACAACTATCTGACCTGGCTGGCCAGCGTCATCCTGCTCGGCAACTACGACACGACCACCCAGAACTTCGCGCTCTACCGGAGTCCGGATAACGGCAAGTTCTACTTCCTGCCCTGGGACTATGACGGCGCACTGGATTACTCGCACCAGATGGCGGCAGAGGCCTATGCGAACTGGGCCTACGGTGCGGGCAACTGGTGGGACAGCGCACTGCATCGCCGCTTTATGGCCGAGCCCGGCAATATCGCGTTGCTGCAGGCCGCAGTCAACGAGATCCGCGACAAGTACCTGACCAGAACGTCCATCAAGACGCTGCTGGATTCGTACAAGCCGACTGTGCGAGGCTTCATCCAGAGCGCGCCGGACAAGGACTACCTGCCAGGAAGCGCAACGGAAGCCCAGTGGGAAGCTGAGTTCGACCGGCTGGTCGACGTGATCGACAAGAACTACAACAGCTTCGTGAAGAGCCTGAAGGACCCGATGCCGTTCTGGTTCTCGTTGTTCACCGACCCGGGCAACAACATCACCAAGCTGGGCTGGGAATGGCCGACGCCGTTCCATCCGCAAGGGCACCAGATCACCTATCAGGTCGACTTCCTGCCCTTCGTTGCTGGCGACACGACCCTGCCGCGAGGCCAGACAGCGTTTGATGCGCCGGGTGGCCGGACTGTCATCAGCCATTCCACGGGAACATCGGTCGAGCTGCCGGGCGCGAGCTTACCGAGCGGCGCCCACTGGATCCGCGTGTTGGCCAAGGACGCTACGAACGGCACAAGCACGTATGCCTTTGACAGCGTCTATGACACGCAAACGCGTCATGGCGTGATATGCAAGGTACTGCCAGCCAATACGAATTGCGCAGGCGTGCAATAAGACGAAACCGGCCGGACCAGCGCCAGAAAATGGCGCTGTGACCTGATGCAGCTGCAGTGCTTGTCGATAGCGACGACAGCACTGCCCTGCCTCGGGTCGGCGCATACCTCATCGCCTGCCCCGTGGTCGCGAGGCGTACCACCAATACTCTTGAAGGCATACGCGAAGAAGCTGACCCTCACATTGCGGCGAGCACCAGGGAACATGACCCGGCACAGTACCCACCCCGACGAGGCCAGCGCCATCGGTCCAGTCATGCAGCGGTCAAAGGTACAATGCGCACCGCAAAGTAACGACATAACAATATTCGGGGGAAGGTGTCATGCACGAGCTATGGGATTGGCTAATGCATAACCCGGCGCGGCTGATGGTATTGATCTCGGTGTCCGTGACCTGGTGCGTCGGCGCAGCGGAGCACCACGGGCGCCGCAGCGGCGGCTCCGGCTGGCTAACGCTCGCGCGGATGGCCGCCGGCGGGCTGTTTACGTTGGTCACCGCCATCGTGGCTGGTATTTTTGGGGGTGTTGGCGCTTTTTTTGGATATCTCTTGTTGCAGCTTGTCGTTTGCGTCCTGATCCCCTTCGTCTGGGTCGAGAAGATGTAAGGCGAGGCGTGACGCCCTCCCAAAAAATCATCCGCTCTCTGTCTCGCGAGAGGCGCATGCCAATGCATCATAAAAAAATCCCGCTCGACGAGCGGGATTTTTTTGACCAGGTCAAACCGACCATTCAGCAACAACGTCCAACCTTGCCGCCATAGCGAGCTTCCTGACGTTCGCGGAAGAATTCCTCGTACGTCATCGCCGGGCGATCCGGATGCTGCTCCGCCATGTGTGCAACGTAGGCCTGGTAATCCGGCAGCCCAACCATCAGGCGCAGGCTCTGGCCGAGGTAGCGGCCCAGGGTTTCGATCTGTTCACGCATGGCGGACTCCTGGTCAGTTGACGCGCACGTTGGCGGGCATCGGTTCGAACGGCACTTCGCGATCGGTCGGACGGGTAATGCCTCGCGCCTGCAGGGCCGTCTTGAAGCCGTAGAACACGATGCTCAGCACCACGAACATGAACAGCACGCACAGGCTGGCGTTCAGGTAGTCGTTGAACACCACGCGCTGCATTTCGGCAAGCGAGTGTGCCGGCGCCAGGACCTTGCCCTGGGCGATCGCTTCGTTGAACTTGGCGGCGTGCGCCAGGAAGCTGATCTTGGGATCGGCATGGAACAGCTTTTGCCAGCTGGCGGTCAGCGTGCAGATCAGCAGCCACACGGTCGGCACGAGGGTCACCCACGCGTACTGGCCGCGCTTCATCTTGACCAGAACGCAAGTGCCCAGCACCAGCGCCACGGCAGCCAGCATCTGGTTGGAGATACCGAACAGCGGCCACAACGTATTGATGCCGCCGAGCGGATCGACCACGCCTTGGTACAGGAAGTAACCCCAGGCCGCCACGCACAGCGCCGTGGCGATCAGGTTGGCAGGCAGCGAATCGGTGCGCTTGAAGGCCGGGATGAAACTGCCCAGCAGGTCCTGCAGCATGAAGCGACCGGCACGCGTACCCGCATCGACGGCGGTAAGGATGAACAGCGCTTCGAAGAGAATCGCGAAGTGGTACCAGAAGGCCATCATGCCTTCGCCGCCCACCACCTGGTGCAGGATCTGCGCGATGCCGACTGCCAGTGTCGGCGCGCCGCCGGCACGCGAGATGATGGTGTGCTCGCCCACTTCCTTGGCGGTTTGCACCAGCACGTCCGGCGTGATCACAAAGCCCCAGGTCGAGACCGTTGCGGCCACGGCTTCCGGTGAGGTGCCGATGACGGCAGCCGGGCTGTTCATGGCGAAGTACACGCCAGGCTCGATCACCGCAGCGGCCACGAGGGCCATGATGGCGACGAACGACTCGGCCAGCATGGCGCCGTAGCCGATAAAGCGTGCGTGGGTTTCGTTTTCGATCAGCTTCGGCGTGGTGCCCGAGGAGATCAGGGCATGGAAGCCGGACACGGCGCCGCAGGCGATGGTGATGAAGAGGAACGGGAACAGGTTGCCCGACCACACCGGACCGCCGCCTTCGGCGAACTGCGTGAAGGCCGGCATCTTCAACTCCGGCGCGACGATGATGATGCCGATGGCGAGCGCGATGATGGTGCCGATCTTGAGGAAGGTCGACAGGTAGTCGCGCGGGGCCAGCAGCAGCCACACCGGCAGCACGGCCGCGATGAAGCCGTAGACGATCAGCATCCAGGTCAGCGCCTTGCCGTCGAATGTAAACAGCGGGCCGAGCACGGCGCTGTCATGCACATACTGGCCGCCGATGATGGCTGCCAGCAGCAGCACGAAGCCAATCACCGACACCTCGCCGATACGGCCCGGACGGATATAGCGCGTGTACAGGCCCATGAACACGGCGATGGGGATGGTCACCGCCACCGTGAACGTGCCCCACGGCGAACCGGCCAGCGCCTTCACCACGATCAGGGCCAGCACGGCCAGGATGATGATCATGATCATGAAACAGCCAAACAGGGCGATCATGCCCGGCACGGTGCCCATTTCCTCGCGCACCAGCTCGCCCAGCGAACGGCCGTCGCGGCGCATCGAAATGAATAGCACCATGAAGTCCTGCACCGCGCCGGCGAACACCACGCCGGCCAGCAGCCACAGCATGCCGGGCATGTAACCCATCTGCGCGGCCAGCACCGGACCGACCAGCGGACCCGCGCCGGCGATGGCGGCAAAATGGTGGCCAAACAGCACGGCCTTGTTGGTGGGAACGTAGTCGAGCCCGTCGTTATGGCGCCAGGCAGGCGTCATGCGCGTGGGATCGAGCTGCATCACCTTCTCGGCGATGTAGCGGCTGTAGTAGCGGTAGGCAACAAGGTAAATGCACAGTGCGGCGACGACGATCCACAAGGCACTGACAGCTTCGCCGCGGGATAGCGCGACGGTGGCAAAGGCAAACGCGCCGAGTACGGCAACGGCCAGCCACATCAGGTGTTCCCCGATGCGTTTCATGGGTGGTCTCCTTGACCTGTATGAGTCGCCATCAAAATGAAGCGCAGCGGTTCTGGTCAGGCGCGCGGCCACAACAGTACACTTGGTACGGTAGCGCCACCGAGTGACGCCAGACCGGATGCGAGAATCATTTTGATTGCGTCCCTAAGATAAAAGGGGCCTGTCATGGTGTCCAGCAAGGTGGACAGCAGCGTGGCGTACCGGATAGGCAAGCGGGCTGCGGCAGATCGTGGCGCTGTCTCGTGCGCCGGCCGGCCGTGGTACGGCGGCTCGTTCTCATGCATGGCAGGATGGCGTGCGGACACGCCAAGCTCCACGGCCAGCAGCCACGCGGAACGTGGCGGGCGGATCCAGTGGATGGCGACGTGTAGTATTGACTTCCCCACCAAGGTGCACAAGCGCGAAACTACGCAGACAAGCTGCGTGATACTACGTAGAACGAACCATGAAACTGCGCCATAAATTCCTGCTGCTGGCCGTCGCGCCCCTGGCGCTGGCAATGCTGGCCATCGCGCTGGCCGTGCGCAGCCAGGCCATCACGCTGGCCCAGCACCAGCGCGCGCTGGTCGAGGCGGCATACCTGCAGGCCAAGGAAGTGGAGTTGCGCCATTACGTGCAGCTCGCGGAGAGCGCCATCGCCCCGTTGGTCGCCTCGGGCCGTAACGACGACGAGACCCGCCAGGCCGCCATTGCAATCCTGGCGCAGCTCGACTATGGCCCTGACGGCTACTTCTTTCTGTATGACCTGCAGGGCCGCAGCCTGATGCATCCGCGCCAGCCGGAACTGGTCGGGCAGGATCTCTGGACGCTGCGCGACGCACACGGACGGCCGACCATCCAGAACCTCATCGCCGCAGCGCGGGCTGGCGGCGGCGCAGTCCGCTACCAATGGCGCAAGCCCTCCAGCGAACAGCAACTGGTCGACAAGCTGGGCTACGTGGTAGCGATCCCACAGTGGAACTGGATGATGGGCACCGGCATCTACCTCGACGATGTCGATGCCGCCCTGCAGCGCATCGACGCGCGGGCCCGCGACGACATCCGCCAGACCTTGCTGTGGATCGGCGCCATCGCCGCGATCAGCATCTTCGCGGTTGGCGTGGCCGGCATGGCCCTGAATGTGAGCGAGCATCGCGCCAGCGATGCCAAGCTGCAACAGCTGGCGCAGCGTGTCGTGCAATCGCAGGAAGACGAACGCATCAGGCTGTCACGCGAGCTGCACGATGGCGTGAGCCAGTTACTGGTTTCGGTCAAGCTGCTGATCGAAACGGCCATCGAACGGCTGCATGC
Organism: Imbroritus primus; assembly: GCA_000272025.2. Lineage (GTDB taxonomy): Bacteria > Pseudomonadota > Gammaproteobacteria > Burkholderiales > Burkholderiaceae > Imbroritus > Imbroritus primus. The sequence goes on along the minus strand of AKCV02000025.1, from coordinate 46,242 downwards.
GGCCAGGGCGCAGCGGGATAGCGCGACACCGCTGCTGGCGACGGCACTGGAGCGCATCAACCATGTATTCATCGAGGTACGGCGCATGTCGCACGCGCTGCGGCCCGCGCTGCTCGACGATCTGGGCCTGCCGGCAGCGCTCGAGCACCTGGCGCGGCAGATGCATGACAACGGCGCACTGCAGGTGGCGCTCACGGTCAACGGCACACCGCATGCACTGAGCGGCGATCAGTCCACGGCGCTCTACCGTATTGCCCAGGAAGCCCTGACCAATGTCCTGCGCCATGCCCGCGCACGCTCAGCCGGTATCGAATTGCGGTACGATGCCGGCCAGACCGTCCTGGCGATCCATGACAACGGCATCGGCTTTGATGTCGCCGACGTGCAGCAAGACCCCGACCGTGGCATCGGCCTGCGCAACATGAACGAGCGCATGGCCGCGCTGCAGGGCACGTTGACCGTGACCTCGGGCCCGCTGGGTACGCACGTGATCGCCCGCTTGCCGGCCACAGGAGCCGTTTCATGACAACGTTCGACCGTCCCGTCCGCGTGCTGCTCATCGACGACCATCCGTTGGTGCGGGATGGCATCCGCATGCGGCTGGAAACACAGCCGCACATCCAGGTGATTGGCGAAGCCGGAGATGGCGAAAGCGCGCTGGCATGGCTGGCGCGCCAGCCGGATACGCGGCTACCGGACCTGGTCGTGACTGACGTGGCCATGCGCGGCATGAGCGGCATTGCCCTCGCCGAGGCGCTGCACGAACGCTATCCAGAAATCGCGGTGATGGTGGTGACGATGCACGACAACCTGGAGTTCGTGCGCCAGGCCTTGCGTGTTGGCGCGGGCGGCTACGTGCTCAAGGACGCGCCGGCCGATGAGCTGGTAGCAGCCATCCAGGCCGTGCTGGCAGGCCGCATTTTTTGCAGCGGCAGCATCGCGCGCCGCATGGCCGAGGACGATGGTCCAGTCGATGCACTGACCCGCCGCGAACGCGACATCCTCGCACGCATCGCGCGCGGCATGGCCAACAAGATGATCGCCGGGGAATTGGGCCTATCCGTGCGCACCGTCGAAACGCATCGCCTCAACATCAAGCGCAAGCTCGGCATCGAAGGCCAGGCGGAACTGGTGAAGTACGCCGTCGAACATTTCGGCGACGCGCGCTGAAGCATTGAAACTGTGGCGCTACAGCTCCCGTACTGAGGCTAGGCGCCGCGCCAGGCCGGCACGGCGTCACGGAGACCTCCCGCGCGTCAGGCCCGCAAGCGTGCCGCGATCAGCACGCGCGTTTCGTGCAGCTCGCGAGGCAGGCGCGCGCCAAGCTGCTCGAACAGTTCGGCATGCAGCGCCAGTTCGTCTTCCCAGGCCCGCCGGTCGAGCGCGGTCACGGTCATGAACTGCGCCGGCGAGAACGTCAGCCCGTTCCAGGACAGGTCGCCATACCGCGGCGATACCCCGAGCGCATGTTCCTCGCCCTGCGCCTCGCCCTCGATGCGGCCCAGCATCCACGCCAATACCCGCATGTTCTCGCCAAACCCGGGCCACACAAAGCGCCCCTGCTCATCCTTGCGAAACCAGTTGACGCAAAAAATGCGAGGCAGGCGCACACCGCCATCGGCAAGCTTGTCGCCAAGCGCGAGCCAGTGGCCGAAGTAGTCGCTCATGTTGTAGCCGCAAAACGGCAGCATGGCGAACGGATCGCGCCGTACCACGCCCTGCTGGCCAGCGGCGGCCGCGGTGGTTTCGGAGCCCATGGTGGCAGCCATGTACACCCCCTCGACCCAGTTGTGCGCCTCGGTCACGAGCGGCACCGTACTCGAACGGCGCCCGCCGAAAATGAAGGCATCGATCGGCACGCCGCGCGGATCGTCCCAGGCTGGATCGATGGACGGGCACTGCGCGGCCGGTGCGGTGAAACGCGCGTTGGGATGCGCCGCCTTGGCACCGGTCGTGCGCGCCAGCTCGGGCGTCCAGTCGCGTCCCTGCCAGTCGGTGAGGTGCGCCGGCGGCGTGTCGGTCATGCCCTCCCACCACACGTCGCCGTCGTCGGTCAGCGCCACGTTGGTGAAGATCACGTTCTCGCGCAACGTGGCCATGGCGTTGGGATTGGTCTTGTCGCCCGTGCCCGGCGCCACGCCGAAGTAGCCGGCCTCTGGATTGATGGCGTACAGGCGCCCGTCGGCACCCGGCTTGATCCAGGCGATGTCGTCGCCGATGGTGGTCACGCGCCAGCCCTCGAACCCCTTGGGCGGAATCAGCATGGCAAAGTTGGTCTTGCCGCAGGCGGAGGGGAAGGCCGCGCCGATGTGGTACTTGCGGCCATCCGGCGCGGTCACGCCGAGGATCAGCATATGCTCGGCCAGCCAGCCCTGGTCGCGGCCCATGGTCGAGGCAATACGCAGGGCGAAGCATTTCTTGCCGAGCAGGGCATTGCCGCCGTAGCCGGAGCCGAACGACCAGATCTCGCGGCTTTCCGGAAAATGCACGATGTACTTGATCGGATTGCACGGCCACGGCACATCGGCCTGTCCCGCGCGCAGCGGCTTGCCCACGCTGTGCACGCACGGCACGAAGGCACCGTTGTCGCCCAGCACGTCGTACACGGCGCGCCCCATGCGCGTCATGATGCGCATGTTGACCACGACGTACGGTGAGTCCGACAGCTCGACGCCGATATGCGCGATCGGCGATCCGAGCGGCCCCATCGAGAACGGAATCACGTATAGCGTACGGCCTTCCATGCAGCCTTCGAACAGGCCATGCAGCGTCGCCCGCATCTGCGCGGGCGCCATCCAGTTGTTGGTGGGCCCGGCATCGGCCTCGGTTTCGGAACAGATGAAGGTCCGGTCCTCGACGCGCGCCACATCGGACGGATCCGACAGCGCCAGGTACGAGTTCGGTCGCAGGGCTGGGTTGAGCCGGCGCAGCGTACCGGCTTCCACCATCTGCGCGCACAGGCGGTCGTACTCGGCCTGCGAGCCGTCGCACCACACCACCTCGGCCGGGCGTGTCAGCGCGGCAATGCCGGCGACCCACTCAATCAGGCCGCGGTGGCGGACATAGTCAGGTACATTCAGAGCAGGTACATTCACGGCAACGGAAGAGCCGGCTACGCCGGTGGCGGACTGCGTCATCAAGACCCCCTGGAAGCGATGCGACGGGGCTGCGCTTCCCCGCATCGACACATTCGGTTACAACTACCGGGATGGCGACATCGCAGCAATCCACACCGGTGCGCTACAGTCTCGTGTTGAAATGGCGTGGGCATTGTATGCCGCACCTCTCCGGCCAGTCCGGAGCGACAGGAAGTCGTGTGGCATATGCCGCACCTCCTGTCAGTCGCAGCCGCCAACGATCGGTTGGCGCTTGTGTCAAGCATAGCACCGGGGTGCCGCGCCGATTTTTGCTCCGCATCAAATCTCATGTTGGGTTGTGAATGAAAATCGCTGTTCTCGATGATTACCAGGACGCCGTGCGCAAGCTGGACGCCTATGCGCTGCTGAACGGCCACGACGTCAAGGTCTATAACAACACCGTCAAAGGCATCGGCCAGCTGGCCGCGCGCGTGGGCGACGCCGAGGCGCTGGTCCTGATCCGCGAACGCACACGCATCACGCGCCAACTGCTGGAAAAACTGCCCAAGCTCAAGATCATCAGCCAGACCGGCCGGGCCGGCGGGCATATCGATATCGACGCCTGTACCGAGCGCGGCATCGTGGTGCTGGAAGGCTCCAGCTCCCCGGTGGCCCCGGCAGAACTGACCTGGGCGCTGATCATGGCGGCGCAGCGCCGCATCCCGCAGTACGTCGCAAGCCTCAAGCACGGCGCATGGCAGCAATCCGGTCTCAAATCGACCAACATGCCGCCGAACTTCGGCATCGGCCAGCTGCTGCGCGGCCGCACGCTCGGCATCTGGAGCTATGGGCGCATCGGGCAGCTGGTGGCGGGGTATGGCAAGGCCTTCGGCATGGAGGTGCAGGTGTGGGGCAGCGACGCAGCACGCGCCCGTGCGCAGGCCGATGGATTCGGCACGGCCGCGTCGCGCGAGGCGCTGTTCGAGAGCGCCGATGTGCTGTCGCTGCATATGCGCCTGTCGGACCAGACGCGCGGCATCATCAAGACTGCCGACCTGCTACGCATGAAGCCGACCGCGCTGCTGGTCAACACCAGCCGAGCCGAACTGCTCGAAGAAAACGCACTGGTCAGCGGACTCAACCGTGGACGGCCCGGCATGGCGGCCGTCGACGTATTCGAGTCCGAGCCCATCCTGCAAGGCCATGCCTTGCTGCGCATGGAGAATTGCATCTGCACGCCGCATCTCGGCTACGTGGAGCGCGACAACTACGAGCAGTATTTCGGGCAGGCCTTCCAGAACATCCTCGACGTGCTGGCCGGCAAGCACGACGCCATCGTCAACGTCGCGGCGCTCACCCCCTCGCTGATGCGCTGATGCCTTGATGCGCGCCCTGGTGGCCCGCCGGCGGCTGACAGCGGCCGGCGGCCATCCACAAATACGAGTACACTTACGCCGGCGCGGCACCAGGCCGCGCTCGCCATCACTGCCACGCCGTCCGGCGTGGTCTTTGCCTTGCTGTCATGCCGTCCAGACTTGTCATCCTCTGCCTCGGAAATTTCGTGATCGGAACCGGGGCGATGATCGTCACCGGCATGCTCAATGAAATTGCCGCCACGTTCCAGATTCCCGCCACCACGGCCGGGCAGCTGATCACCGTTTTCGCGTTCTCCGTCTGCCTGGGCGCACCGCTCTTCGGCACGCTCGGCTCGCGCATCGACCGGCGCCTGCTGCTGAGCGGCGCGCTTGCCGTCTATGCGGTGATGCATGTGCTGGCCGCGCTCGCGCCCAGCTTTGGCACCCTGATGGCAGCACGCCTGTTCACCGCGTTCGGCGCAGCCATCTATACCCCGCAGGCGGCGGCGACACTCTCGCTGCTGGTCCCGCCGCTGCAGCGTGGCCGCGCCATCAGCTTTGTCTTTCTCGGCTGGAGCATCGCCAGCGTGCTCGGCATGCCGATCGGTACGTGGATTGCCACGACCCTGGGTTGGCGCGTCAGCATGGCGGTAGTCGCCACCGGCGCGGCCCTGGCTGCCTGGGGTGTCTGGCGCCAACTGCCGCGCGGGCTGTTCGTCGAACCAGTCGGCACGCAGGCGTGGGGCGCGGTGCTGCGCCACAAGCCAATCATGCTGGTGGTCGCCACGACGGCCATCCAGGCAGCTGGCCTGTTCACGATGTTTACTTATATTGCGCCGATGATGCGCGATGTCTATGGCGTAACCGGCGGCATGCTGAGCCTGATGTTCTTCGGGTTCGGCCTGTGCGGCGTGATCGGCAACGCGCTGGCGGCCAACTTCATGGACCGCATCACCCCGGCCCGCGTCGTGCGCATTGCCTTGCTGTGCTCGCTGACCGCGCTGATCCTCTGGCCGCTCGGCGAATGGAGCCGCATCGCCATGGTGGCGCTGTTCATGCTCTGGGGCCTGGGCGGCTTTGCCACCAACAGCGCGCAGCAGGCGCGCCTGATTACGATTTCGCCGGCGGCCGCGCCGATTTCGGTGTCGCTCAATTCGTCGTGTATCTATCTGGGACAAGCGCTGGGAGCCGTGTCCGGCGCGGGGATTTTTGCTGCAGCAGGGCCCGGCGCGTTACACTGGGGGGCTGCGTGCTTCGTCCTGGCCGCGATCCTGATTTCGCACCGCGCCCGCCTGGCCGATACCAGCACACCGCCGCCCAAACTGCCGTGATGCCCGGAGAGGCACAATGTCAACTGCGCCGACCATGCGCGTGCTGTCCGTTGCCCGTGGACAATGCGCACCGCTTGCCCATGCCGGCGTCCGCCCAGGAACGGACGCACCGGTGCTGTCGGCTATCCGCAAGCTACCCTGCAGCACCCTCGCGCAGCCGCTGGCCATCGCCATTACGCCGCTGGGCGTCAGTGGCGACGAGCAGGCTGACCTCGAGAAGCACGGTGGTCCGCTCAAGGCGGTCTATGCCTATCCCGCCGAGCATTATGGCTGGTGGGAAACGACCCGCGCAGATGCCGGCGTTTCGGCAGGTGCCCCGCTGGCATACGGCGAGCTTGGCGAAAACCTGACGCTCGAAGGCCTGCTGGAAGATGCGCTGTGGGTTGGTGACACCCTCTTGATCGGCAACTGCATCCTGCGCGTGGAGTCGCCCCGGCGACCGTGTTACAAATTCAATGCCGTGCTGGGCTACCGCCAAGCGGCCCGCGACCTGCTGGTCAGCGGCCGTTCCGGTTTCTACCTGAGCGTGCAGCAGCCGGGCGAGATTCGTGCCGGCGACACCGTGTGCCTGACGCCTGGTCCGCGCCAGACACCACTCGGTGAGATCAACCGCCAGCGTTTTGCGGAGCGCCGGCACGAACTTTTCTGATGTCCTCCGGCTCTCATTCGAGGCGCGTCCGCCGGGGCGCGCATGGCATGACAGCTGGACGGCTGCGTTAACAACAAGTGTTGGGGTATTGAGCATGGTTGAGGGGAAGGGCCGACATCGCGTGTGGACTGCCATCGGAGCGTTGCTGCTGGCCGGTGCCGGTTGGTGGCTCTACCAGACCTTTTTCGCAGGCGGCAAGAGTGCCCGCGAGCCAGCCGCTGTCGCGGTCACCATCGCCGAGGCGCAGCGCAAGGATGTGCGCATCGAACTTACCGCCAACGGCACCGTCACCGCGCTCTCCACCGTCGAGGTCCGGCCTCAGATCTCCAGTGTGGTGCGTGAGGTGCATGTCCGTGAAGGACAAATGGTCAAGCCCGGCGACCTGCTGTTCACGCTCGACACACGCATGGACGAAGCCAATCTGGCGCAGGCCCGCGCCACGCTGGCACAGAACCAGGCCGACCTGGCCGATGCACGCCGCCAGCTGGCGCGCAGCGAAGACCTGCTCAAGCGCAATTTCATCTCCGCCAGCGCAGTCGACACGGCCCGCGCCAAGGTCGCCAACCTCGAAGGCCTGATCAGCGCCAACCGTGCCTCCATCGAAGCCAATCGCGTAAGCGTGAGCTACGGCACCCTGCGCGCCACCATCGCCGGCCGCACCGGCGCGGTCACCGCTTTCCCCGGCTCGCTGGTGCAGCCCGGCGGAGCGGCCCTGCTGACCATCGCCCAGATCGACCCCGTGGCCGTCAGTTTCACCCTGCCGGAACGCGAACTCGCCGCCTTGCAGCAAGCCCTGCGTAGCGGCCCGGTCGACGTCTCGGCCGTACCCAACGACGGCCTGCCGGACACCATCCAGGGCAAGGTCACCTTCGTCGACAACACTGTCAACCCGCAGCTCGGCACCCTGCTGCTGAAAGCCCAGTTCGACAATGCGCAGCAGCGGCTCTGGCCCGGCACCTACGTCAACATCCACATCTCCGTGCGGACGCTGCGCGATGTCATCGTCGTGCCGCCCCATGCCGTGCTGACCGGGCCGGACAACCGGCTGGTCTACAGCGTCGATAAAGACCACAAGGTGCACGCCAACAAGGTCAAGCTCGTTGCGGTCACGCCGGAGGCTGCCGTGGTCGAAGGTATCCAGCCCGGCACACGCGTGGTCGTAGAGGGCGCGCAGAACCTGCGGCCCGGCATGACGGTGCGTGAATCGCCCATGCAGCCGGCATCCACCCCCGCCGCCAACGGCGCCCAGGGTGAGGGCGGCGCATGAATCTGTCCGAACTGTGTATCCGCCGTCCGGTGATGACGGTGCTTCTGAGCATCGCCATTGTCGTTACCGGCATCCTGCTCTATCCGACCATCCCCATCGCCGCGCTACCGAGCTACAACTCGCCGGTGATCAACGTCTCCGCCTCGCTGCCGGGCGCCAGTCCGGAAACCATGGCGGCTTCCGTCGCCACGCCGCTGGAGAAACAGTTCTCCACCATCCCCGGGGTGAGCATGATCACCTCGAGCAGCACCCTCGGCAGTACCAGCATCACCATCGAATTCTCCAACGACCGCGACATCGACGCCGCTGCCGTGGACGTGCAGGCCGCTCTGTTCCGAGCGCAGCGCAGCCTGCCGACGGAGATGACCAATCCGCCTTCGTACCGCAAGGTCAACCCGGCTGATCAGGCCGTACTGCTGCTGGCGATCAACTCACCATCGATGAGCCTGTCCGATCTCAGCGCGTATGCCGACAACCTCATCTCGCCAAGCCTCTCCACCCTGCCGGGCGTGGCCCAGGTCTCGGTGTTCGGACAGAAAAAATACGCGGTGCGGGTACGCGTCAAACCCGATGCGCTCGCCGCGCGCGGCATGACGCTCGACGAACTGGCGACCGCACTGCGCGACGCTAACACCAACACCCCGGTCGGCACGCTCGACGGCGATCGCCAGACCATGACCATCCAGGCCAACCGCCAGCTGCCCAATGCCGAGGCATTCGCCCACATCATCGTCAGCAGCCGCAATGGCCAGCCCGTGCGCCTGAGCGACGTGGCCGAGGTACAGGACAGCGTAGAAGTCATCAAGACCGGCAGCTGGGTCAATGGCGAACGCTCCATCGTGCTCGGCGTCCAGCGGCAGACCGACGCCAACACCGTCGCCGTGGTCGATGCCGTGCTCGCGGAACTGCCGCGCCTGCGTGCGCAGCTGCCCGGCTCGGTCGACCTGCGCGTACGCAACGACCGCTCGCAGTCGATCCGCGACTCCATCCACGAAGTACAGTTCACCCTGGGCCTCACCGTGGTGCTGGTGGTGATGGTGATTTTTCTGTTCCTGCGGCGCGCCGCGGCCACGCTCATCCCCACGCTCTCGCTACCAATTTCCATCATTGGCACCATCGCGCTGATGAAATGGTTCGGCTACAGCCTGAACAACGTCTCGCTGCTCGGCATCACGCTCGCCGTCGGCCTGGTGGTGGACGACGCCATCGTCATGCTGGAAAACATCGTGCGGCACATCGAGAACGGCATGTCACCGCTGCGCGCCGCACTGGTCGGCTCGCGCGAAGTCGGGTTCACCATCGTCTCGATCTCGCTCTCGCTGGTGGCCGTATTCATTCCAGTGTTCTTCATGCCCGGCGTAATCGGCCTGCTGTTTCATGAGTTTGCCGCCGTCGTGTCGCTCGCGATTCTCGTCTCCGCCGTTGCCTCGCTGACCGTGGTACCTATGCTGTGCAGCCGCTATCTGCGCGCCGACAACGTACCGGTCGACGACTCGCACCACCACGACGGCACGGCGCCGGCCGCGCATGCCACCCCGGCAGCCGCGCAGAAGCCTTCCCTCGCGCTACGCTCGACCCAATGGTTCGAAGACGGCTTCAAGGCCACGCTGCGCCTCTACACGCGTGGACTCGACTGGTGTCTCGCGCACCGGCGCACGGTGCTGGTCGGCGCGCTCGGCACGTTCATCGTCACCGGCCTGCTGTTCGCCGCGATTCCCAAGGGTTTCTTCCCGCAAGAAGACATCGGCCAGATCCGCGCCACCATTGAAGGGCCGCAGGATATCGCCTATCCCGCCATGGTCACCCGCGCCCATGAAGCCGCCGACATCATCCGCAAGCATCCCGCCGTGCGCAGCGTCGTCGTCGCCATTGGCGGCGGCGGCTCCACTGGCAACAACACGGCGCGCATGTTCATCGACCTGAAACCGCATGGCGAACGACCCAAGATGCCGGCCGTGCTCGAATCGATGCGCAAGGAAATGCGCAAGCTCGCCGGGCTGAACGTGTACTTCTCGCCGATCCAGAACCTGCAGCTCGGCGGCCGCCCCAGCAAGAGCCAGTACCAGTACACGCTGCAGAGCGTGCAGGCCGACGCCCTGCAAGGCTGGGCCGACCAGCTCATGAACAAGATGCGCGCCGATCCGGTGTTCCGCGATGTCACCAGCGACGCCCAGCTCTCGGGACTCGAAGCACAACTGGTCATCGACCGCGACAAGGCCAACACGCTCGGTGTCAGCATGGCTGAAGTGCGCACCGCGCTTTACAGCGCGTTTGGTGAACGCCAGGTCTCCACCATCTACGGCCCGAGCGACAGCTACCAGGTCATCCTGCAGGCCAGCGACCCCGATCGCCGCGACGAAAGCGCCTTCGCCAAGATCTACGTCCGCAGCGACGCCGGCGGACTCGTTCCGCTCACCGCCTTCGCCACCTCCGAGCGGCGCGCCGGCCCGGCAGCCGTCAATCACCAGGGACAACTGCAGGCCATTACCGTCGCCTTCAACCTTGCCCCCGGCGCGGCCCTTGGCGATGCCTCCGCCAAGATCGACGCCTTCAAGGCCCAGCTCAGCATGCCCGCCTCCATCATCACCAGCTATGGTGGCGATGCGGCAGTCTTCCAGTCATCGCAAGCCACCCAGATCGTGCTGCTGATCGGCGCCATTGCTGTCATCTATGTGCTGCTCGGCGTCCTGTACGAAAGCTACATCCACCCCATCACGATTCTGGCCGGCCTGCCTTCCGCCGCCATCGGCGCATTGCTCACGCTATTTGCCTTCCGCGTCGAACTGTCGCTCATCGCCGTGATCGGCATCCTCATGCTCATCGGCATCGTCAAGAAGAACGCCATCATGATGATTGACTTCGCACTCGACGCGCAGCGCACCCGGCAAATGCCGCCGGCCGAAGCCATCCGCACCGCCTGCATCCTGCGCTTCCGGCCGATCATGATGACCACGCTCGCCGCCGTCATGGGCGCACTGCCGCTCGCCATCGGCCTCGGCCCCGGCGCCGAACTGCGCCAGCCGCTCGGCCTCGCCGTGGTCGGCGGCCTGATCTTCTCGCAACTGGTCACGCTGTTCATCACACCGATCATCTACCTCGCGCTTGATCGCTTCTCGGGAAATGGTCCGGTGCAGCTGTCGCAAGCAGATCTGGCGGCTGCGCAGACGTCGTCGCATGGGCATTGAGGGATGGAATAAAGAAAGCCCGCGGCATGCCTCGGGCTTTCTGATTCTTACCGTTCCTCTGGCAGATATATGTTTTGCAGCAAATACCACCTCATCGGTGGCGCAACACAGCACCTGCGAGTGCTTCACTCGCACAACGGGAAGCGCAATCTCATCACGAAATCGCGCTCTCGACATATGTTGATTTGGTAGCAGGAAGCGAACAGATCCGCTGACTCCCGCTTCGCTCCGGCCCTCAACCAGCCGAGCTTTTCACTTTTTCGCCACCACTGGCTGACTTTTTCCAGTAAAGCTCAGTGCCTCAAGTTCTGGCTTGGCTTTCGCTGGATCCTCCAGCTCAAGCAACACACGCCCCACCGCAAACCCAAACGATACGCTGCTACGCAGATACTTGACCTCACCAGGCGCAAGACTGAACGACACAGTCTTCTCCACTTCTGTCGTCGTCGCAGCCTTGTACTGCCCGGCAGGGCGATCCACAAAGAAGAAGCCACCTGGCTTGGATTCCCCCACAACGTCACCATTGAGCCGAATACTTGGTTGCAACGCTGCCCCCAACATCGATGCTGACCGATGGAAAAAAATACGGCCCTAGTCCGGCTTGAGAGCAGGAATCGCCGATGCCATTTCCTTGTACTTCACACCCGTAGCACAGCCTGCCGTGAGCGCCATGAAAAAGCACAGCATGAAGCTTCCGAAAATTCTTCCAATTGATGCGTCATACCAGACCTGGCTGTACAACTCGACATAGTCTTCCGTCCGCACGGCGAGGCCGTGGGCTCCGTTCACCGCCAGGCTATCGGCGCCAGCGTTATAGACAGGCACGGCCGGATAGATCGTGCGAATCTGCCGTCCGACGGCATCGTATTCATAGCGCGTGTCCGGATTTCAGGCCTGCCTTCGGCCTCTGTACGCGCGATCAGGTTGCCTAGCGCGTCGTACTGCAGGCGGGTAACCAGATTGGACGTGACCGCATTCGCATAATCGATGGATGAGCAGAATGCACGCGCACACTCTTGGAATATCGACGGAGCGCGTACAGACGATTGACGAAAACGACTCGGCGACTACGTGAACTCAAAGGCGAGGCTCATGGTGCCGAGGTGGTTGATCAGCGTCAACGCTTGGGCACCGCATTTTTGCAGTGCTTAACTGGAGGAAAGGTTGTTTTAGGTTTGCAATGAAAGATGACAGCATTCGCTGCACAGAGACGCGGGGTGACGCGCAGAACAAGAACTCTGCAGCCGATGCCGGAAGCTGCGGTTGCCGCTTCGCGCAACTGAAGATGTCTGGAAAACATTATGCCGGCTCACCTCCGACTGCAGGAGAATGGGCGTGCGCAGCCCGCCCGTTACGGCCCGGCACGTCAACGACATCATGATGATTCAGATCAGATCATTCGAATCCGATCCGGTGTCGCCCCGATTTGCGGAGGTCATGCACACGCGCTCAGGCCGAAGCCGAGCAGCCGAGATGCGCGATTGCCTCAATCTCGAGCAGGATTGCCGGCTTGGCGAGTGCAGCGACTTCCACCAGGGTACACGCCGGAAAATCGCCGCTGAAGAACTCTTTGCGTGCGCGCCACACTTCTGTGTTGTGGGCGATCCGGGTGACGAAGATGGTCATCTTGACGATATCGTCCATCTCCCCGCCAGCCGCCTCGATCAGATCGCGAATCTTCTGGAAAATCACCCTGGCCTGAGCATATTCGTCGTCCCCCAGAATGACTTCAGGGTCCGGACCACGGGCCGTCATGCCGGAGATGTAGGCAATGTTTCCCACGAGCAGGCAATTGGACCAGAGGCCCGGGGGTGGCTCCTTGACGGTGGGAGCGATGATGCGTCGCTTGGTCTGCATGGGTGGTATTGCTCCGTTGATAAATGACATCCTGCATTCCGCGTATCACGCGCCGCCTTCTTATTCCTCTTTGAGAACAGTGCAGCTGGGCACGTTCTCGATCAGCACGCGCTGGCGCAGTGTGGCGACAACTCACACGATCGTCGGAAACTCGGTTGTTTCATGAATGAGTGGCCCGTTCCAATCAACCAAACAGCTCTTCCGCCACTGTCGGATGCACCCGCAGTGTGGTGCGCAGGTCTGACATGCGCACGCGCAAGCGCATGGCCACGGCAAAGGTCTGGATGATTTCTGGCGCAGCGGCGTCCATGATGTGCACGCCGAGCACGCGGCCGCTGGCGGCGTGCGTGACGAGCTTGATCAGCGATTGCTGGGCGTTGCCTTTGAAACGGTTTTCGAGCGAGACGAAGCGGCGGGCAATCACTTCGATGCGGTCGCGGGAGCCGTATTTTTCGGCGGCAGCCGCTTCGGTGAGGCCAACGGTGCCGAGCGCAGGTTCGCTGAAGACGGCAGTGGGTATCAGGTCGAAATCGACGTCGTTGACGATGTCGTACTTGCCGAACAGGTGCTGGGCCAGGGCGCGGCCCTGCGCGACCGCAATCGGCGTGAGTTGCGGATGCTGGGTGACGTCGCCCACGGCATGAATATGACGGGCGGTGGTGCGGAAATGGCGGCCGACGACGATGGCGCCTTTGTCGTTGACCTGTACGCCGGCCGCTTCCAGACCGAGGCCTTCGGTGGCTGCCTGACGTCCGACGGCGGCGAGTACAGCTTGCGCACGCACGCGATCGGCACGTCCTTCGCAAAGGAAGTGGGCTTCGATCGCACCGTTGCCTTGCGAGAGTGAATCGACCGTGGCCCCGAAATGAATGCGTACGCCCTGGCTGATGAGCGCATCGCCAATACCTTGTGCCAGATCGTGATCGAAATTGGGGAGCAGCGCGGCGGAACGCACCAGCATTTCCACTTTGACGCCGAAGCGCGCGAGGATGGATGCCTGCTCGACAGCAATGTAGCCACCGCCGATGATGATGATGGACTTGGGCAGCGTCTGCCAGGTGAAGATGTCGTCGGAGGTGCTGGCGAGCTGTGCCCCTGGGATGGTCAGCGTGCGCGGCCGGGCACCGGTGGCGATGACGATGTTGCGGGCCTGGAGCCGGACGTCGCCCAATTGCACCATTCCGCCCTCGCCCAGCACGGCGCTTCCTTCGGCAAGCAGGACGCCGGCGCCTTCGAGGTTTTCGTCGTAGCGTACATGTAGGCGGCCAAGCTCGGCCTGCACGCGCGTCATGGCATCGGACCAGTCTTCACGCCCGCCCGTGGCGGCGAGGCAGGTGCCAAGCACCTGGGCCCAGCCAGCGCCGTAGGAAAGCAGCTTCTTGGGGACGCAACCGCGATTGACGCAGGTGCCGCCAAGGGCATCGCGTTCGATCAGCAGGGTGCGTGCACCGAGCCGCGCGGCACGCGTGGCTGCCGACAAACCGCCAGAACCCGCGCCGATGACGATCAGGTCGAATCGCTCGCCGTCGTGCAGCTCAGGCCGGTGAGCCCGGGCCGACAGGCGCGTGGTGGACTGGGCGCGTGTGGCGCGCTTGCGTTCTGCCATCGGAATCCTCCTTGCCGCTTCGCGAACCCTCATGATGCCCTGCCCGGGAAGAAGGGGCAACTTTGCACTGCGAAACACTTATAAGAATTCACCGCATAGGCATCGGACTCTTCCTCACGTAGCCTTGGTGGGCTCGTCTTTTCCCTGTTTTCGCCCTGTCGAGGTGCCTATGAACGCCCAGCTTCAGGAAGCGGCTGCCCACTACGACGCCGTTCCATATGATTCGTATCCTTACTGGCAATCGAGCCCTGACCTGCTGGGTGCGATTGCCGTGCTGTTTGGCCTGCGTTGCGCCCCGCCCGCCACGGCGCGCGTGCTGGAACTGGGCTGCGCGGCGGGCGGCAACCTGATTCCGCATGCGGCGCGCAATCGGCAAGCGGAGTATGTCGGCATCGACTACTCGCGCGTGCAGATCGAAGAAGGCCGCCAGCGTATCGCGGGGCTCGGTCTCAACAATATTGTCTTGCACCATGCAAGCATCGCTGACCTGCCGGAGGGGCTGGGTACTTTCGATTACATCATCGTGCACGGTGTCTACAGCTGGGTGGCGCCGGACATCCAGGATGCCATCCTGCGCGCGTGCAAGGACTACCTCCGGCCGGACGGCGTGGCCTATGTGAGCTACAACGTGTACCCCGGCTGGAAGACGCGTGAGGTAATGCGCGAGGCGATGCTGTTCCACACGCGCCAGATCGCCGACCCCAGCCAGCGCCTCGGCCATGCCAAGGGCATGGTGGAATACATGCAGCAGATCGCGCGCCCCGGCTCCATGTTCAAGCATGTGGTGGATGCGGAAGCCGAGGCGGTGGCCAATGGCAGCGACTCCTACCTGCTGCACGAGTATCTCGAGGAACACAACCGTCCCTGCTATTTCCGCGAGTTCGCCGGCCGGGCGCTCAATCATGGGCTCGGCTATCTCGGCGACGGCATGCTGGCCTCGATGTTTCCTGTCAACCTCGGGGAAGACGCGGCGCAGCGGTTGAACAATGTGGCGCATAACCAGGTCGATCTCGAGCAGTACATGGATTTCCTGAACAACCGCGTATTCCGCCAGACCTTACTGGTACACGCCGATGCGCAGGAGCGCATGCGCCGCGACCTGGGGCGCGAGCAACTGCAGCAACTCGCGTTCTACGCTGGCTTCCACCAGCAGCTGGACGAGCGGGGCGAGCCGGTGACGCCGGCAACATGGTTGGGGCTGTGGGGCGGGACGATCCAGCCAGGGACCGCGCTTCAGCACCGGCTCGTCGAACTGTTCAATGCGGCCTGCCCCGGCAGCCTTTCCGCAGCCACGCTGGAAGCCGAGATGCGTGCCGTGGCGGAACGCGAGGGCCAGTCGCCAGACGCGGCCGAGCAGGAACTCTATATGGTGCTGCGCGCACTGATCGCGCGTGGCATGGTACGTATCCGCACGCGAGCGCAACAGGTGGCGCGCACGCCGTGTCCGCAGCCGGTGGCGGACTGGCTGGTCCGGCAGGATGCTTCGATGGGGCGTGCGGTCACGACCGGCCCACTGCATGAGCCGACGCCGCTGAATATCGTGGAGTTGCTGGTGTTGCCGCTACTTGACGGTACGCATGCACGCGCCGCGCTGGTCGATCATCTGGTGACGGCGGAGCGGGAAGAGCGCATCCGTTTCCATGACAACGACCAGAAGCGGCTGACCACGCCGGAGGCCATACGGGCCTGCGCCGAGGAGCATCTCGAGCTGGCGCTGCGGACGCTCGCAGGGCGTGGGCTGCTGACAGACTGATCGACGAGGCAGCGCTCAGGCCGTCGCGGATCGGGCGGCGAGTTAGGCGGTGGCGGGTTGCCTGCGCAAGGCCTGAGACGTGGCGAGAGAATCAACCAGGGTCGCGACGAACCGCGCGCCGTTACCGCGCAAGACGGAGCAGTCAGGATAGAACAGGTGGTCGCCGATGATGCCGCTGAGCGTGGCGTGATAATAGGCGACTGCCACCGGCACATCGAGATCGGCCGGCAGCTGGCCGCGTTCGATGGCGTTGCGGATGGTGCGCTCGGTGCGCGTCATGCTTTCGCGGCACGACTGCTGTAGGCGCGTGAGCATCGGCTCGGTGTCTTCCACAAATTCGCACTTGTGGAACAGGATCTCGAAAATCTTGCGCCATTGCGGGTTGTCGAGCATCTGCTGCAAGAGGTATTCGCCAATGCGGCGCAACTGGGCGACGTAATCGCCATCTTCGACGCGATCCGGATCGAACATGGCGTCCATGGGCATCTTGATCCGGTCGCACATGGCAGCAAAGAGGTCGGCCTTGTTGCGAAAATGCCAATAGATCGCGCCACGCGTCACCGTCGCCGCATGCGCGATATCGGAGAGCGAGGTACGTGCAACGCCCTGCTCATGAAAAACATTTTCGGCGGCATCCAGGATGCGGTTACGCGTTTCCTGGGCCTCTTCCTTGGTTCGCCGGACCATAACTTCTGCAATCCTCCAGGCTTTGCCTGCTTTCCTCGGCCCCTGTCGGTCTCGACGGGGCGTTGACAAAATGCGACGGCGACCTCATTTATAAAGCCCCCTTTCGCCGTGATGTCATACATACATCCACGAATGTATATATAATACGCGACACTCGGCGTGCTGTCAGGCCCCGTTCGTTTTTCTGCGCGGTGCGGCGATTTGCGCATACCATGCAGGATTGCCGCGATCCGCCCGCCGCCTTCGTAGCGCACATGCTTCGACTGTCTGAAGCAAATCAGAACCATGCATTCGCCCTCGCAGCGCAGCAATTGCTGCGGGGCGCATCGACTCATCTCGTTATCAGGGGTTATCTATGAGGAAGTCCCGCCGCATCAGCCAGATATCCGCTTCCTTGCTCGTCGTCGCCACGCTCGTGGCCTGCGGTGACAAGAAAGCCGCCGCACCCGCTGGCGGCATGTCGCCGCCGGAAGTGGGCGTCGTCACCGTAACGCCGGGACCGCTTACCGTCTCCACCGAACTGCCCGGCCGCCTGGAAGGCACCCGTACCGCGGAAGTCCGCGCGCGCGTGGAGGGTATCGTCAAGGAGCGCGTCTACCGCGAAGGTTCGGACGTCAAGGCTGGCGCAGTACTGTTCCGCATCGACCCGGCGCCGTTCCAGGCGCAACTGGCCTCGGCCCAGGCCGCGCTGGCGCGCGCCCAGGCGACGGCCGCGGCCAGCCGCCAGAAGGCCGAACGCTACGGCCCGCTGGTGGGCGTGAACGCCATCAGCAAGCAGGAATACGACGAAGCCGTGGCAGCGGCTCGCCAGGCCGATGCGGAAGTCGCAGCGGCCCGTGCTGGTGTGACCACCGCGCAGCTTAACCTCGGTTATGCCACCGTCACCGCGCCGATCTCCGGCCGGGTGGGCCGTGCGCTGGTGACCGAAGGCGCACTGGTCGGCCGTGGCGAAGCGACGCCGCTGGCGACGGTGGAACAGGTCGACCCGATGCGGGTCACCTTCACCCAGCCGGCAGATGAGGTGTTCAAGCTCAAGGCGGCGGTAGAAGCCGGCCGGCTCAAGGGCGTAAGCGGCAAGGAGGCCGCCGTGACGCTGCTGCGCGGCGATGGCAGCGAATATCCACACCAAGGCAAGTTGCTGTTCTCCGACATGGCGGTCGACCCGACCAGCGGCGCCATCACGCTGCGGGCCGAGTTTCCCAATCCCAAGCGTGAGCTGCTGTCAGGCGTGTTCGTGCGTGTCCGCGTGAACCAGGCGGTCAACGAGCATGGCATCACGGTTCCCCAACGCGCGCTGATGCGCAGCGGCCAGGGCGCGTCGGTAATGGTCGTCGGAGCCGATGGCAACGTCGCTGTGGTCCCCGTACAGGTTGGCGTGGCACGCGGCGACCAGTGGGTCATCAACAGCGGGCTGAAGGGCGGTGAGCAGGTGATCGTGGAAGGCCTGCAGAAGGTCAAGCCGGGCGCACCGGCCAAGGCGGTACCGTTTGCCCCGCAGGCCGCGGCCGGCGCACAGCCCGCCTCGGCGCCCGCGGCAACTCCCGCCAGTGCTCCGGCTCCAGCCTCCGCACCGGCAGCAGAACCGGCCTCCCAGGCCGCCAGCCAGGCACAAGGCTAATCATAAGGAGCCAGTCAGATGGCAAAGTTTTTTATCGACCGCCCGGTGTTCGCCTGGGTGCTCGCGCTGATCATCATGCTGGGGGGTCTGCTGTCGATCCGCAGCCTGCCGATCGCGCAGTACCCGAACATCGCGCCGCCCACGGTGTCGATCACCAGTACGTATCCGGGCGCGTCCGCCAAGACGGTGGAAGACTCGATCACCTCGGTGATCGAGCAGGAGCTGAATGGCGTACCCGGCCTGCTGTACTACAACTCCACGAGTGAATCGAACGGCGTCTCGTCGATTACCGTGGCGTTCCAGCCGGGCACCAATGTCGACCTCGCCGCAGTGGAAGTGCAAAACCGCGTCAAGCGCGTGGAGGCGCGCCTGCCGGAAGAAGTCCGCCAGCAGGGCGTGCGCGTGGACAAGGCCGGCAACAACTACATGATGTTCATCACGCTGTCCTCGAAGTCAGGGAACAGCAGCGCGATCGACCTCGGCAACTATATTTCGTCGAGCGTCATCGACAGCATCCGCCGTGTGCCGGGTGTCGGCCAGGCTGACATGTTCGGCACCGAGTACGCCATGCGGATCTGGCTTGATCCGGCCAAGCTGACCGGTTTCAACCTGACGCCGGTGGACGTGACCAATGCCATCTCCGAGCAGAACGTGCAGGTGGCCGTGGGTGAACTGGGCGGCACGCCGTCGCCGAAGGGCACGGCGCTCAACGCCTCGGTGACCACCGAAAGCCGCCTGTCGACGCCGGAGCAGTTCGGCAATGTGCTGCTGCGCGTGAACCCGGATGGCTCCTCGGTCCGCGTGCGCGATGTGGCGCGTGTGGAACTGGGCGGGCAGGACTACTCGACGCTGGCCTACACCAATGGCAAGCCGTCGGCGGCGATCGCCATCAAGCTGTCGCCGACCGGCAACGCGCTGGCCACCGCCAAGGCGGTGCGCGCCAAGATCGAGGAACTGTCCAAGTCCTTCCCCGAGGACTTCCAGTACAACGTGCCGTACGACACCTCGGCCTTCGTGCAGATCTCCATCGAGGAAGTGGTCAAGACCCTGGTCGAGGCCATCATCCTCGTGTTCCTGGTGATGTACCTGTTCCTGCAGAACTTGCGGTCCACGCTGATTCCGACCATCGTGGTGCCGGTCGCGCTGCTGGGGACGCTGGGCACGATGCTGGCGTTCGGCTTCTCGATCAACGTGCTGACCATGTTCGGCATGGTGCTCGCCATCGGTATTCTGGTGGACGATGCCATCGTGGTGGTGGAAAACGTCGAGCGGATCATGAGCGAGGAGGGCCTGTCGCCACGCGACGCGACCCGCAAGGCCATGGGCCAGATTACCGGCGCCATCGTCGGTATCACGCTGGTGCTGACTGCGGTGTTCATCCCGATGGCGTTCTTCTCCGGCTCGGTGGGCAACATCTATCGCCAGTTCTCGCTGTCGCTGATCGCCTCGATGGGCTTCTCCGCACTGCTGGCACTCACGCTCACGCCGGCCCTGTGCGCCACCATGCTCAAGCCGGTGGAGAAGGGCCATACGCATGAGAAGAAGGGCTTCTTCGGCTGGTTTAACCGTACCTTCCACACGGGCTCGGTGCGCTACCAGAATACGGTGGCGCGCATCCTGCCGAAGTCCGGCCGCTTCTTGGCGGCATTCGCCGTGATCATCGGCCTGGTGGTGGTGCTGTTCATGCGCCTGCCGTCGAGCTTCCTGCCCGAGGAAGATCAGGGCTACCTGATCACCGTGATCCAGCTGCCGCAGAATGCGCCGCAGGAACGGACGCTGGAAGTTCTGCGCCAGGTCGAGAAACACTTCCTGGAAGATGAGAAGGACGCCGTGTCGCAGATGGTGACAGTGGCCGGCTTCAGCTTCTTCGGTCGCGGCCAGAACGGCGGTATCGCCTTCGTGCTGCTGAAGGACTGGAAAGAACGCAAGGCGGAGAACCTGAAGGTGCAGGCCGTGGTCGGACGCGCCTTCGGTGCACTGTCGCAGATCAAGGACGCCGTGATCTTCCCGCTGAACCCGCCGCCGATTCCGGAACTGGGCAACTCGTCCGGCTTCGACTTCCGCCTGCAGGACCGTGCCGGCCTGGGTCATGAAAAGCTGACCGAGGCACGCAACATGGTGCTCGGCATGGCCGCCAAGTACCCGGTGCTGAGTGGTGTACGTCCGGAAGGCCAGGAAGACGTGCCGCAGCTGCAGATCGATATCGACCGTGAGAAGGCCCGCACGCTGGGTATTTCGCTGGCCGACATCAACCGCACCATCTCGATCGCGTTCGGTTCTTCGTATGTGAACGACTTCCTCCACGACGGCCGCGTGCGCCGCGTGATCGTGCAGGCTGACGGCAGCGACCGTCAGATTCCGAGCGATCTCGACCAGCTACGCGTGCGCAATGCCAATGGGCAGATGGTGGCGCTCTCGGCGTTCTCCACGTCCAAGTGGATCATCGGTTCGCCCCGTCTGGAACGCTACAACGGCGTACCGTCGGTGAAGATCGCCGGCGCGGCCGCACCCGGACGCAGTACCGGCGAGGCCATGGAAGCGATGGAAGAAATCGCCTCCAAGCTGCCGCCGGGCTTTGGTTTCGAGTGGTCGGGACAGTCGTATGAAGAACGCCTCTCGGGCGCCCAGGCGCCGGCGCTGTACGCGCTGTCGATCTTGATCGTGTTCCTGTGTCTCGCAGCCCTGTACGAAAGCTGGTCGATCCCGGTGGCGGTGCTGCTGGTGGTGCCGCTCGGCGTGCTTGGCGCGGTGCTCGGTGCAACGTTGCGCGGCATGCCCAACGACGTGTACTTCAAGGTGGGGCTGATCGCCACCATCGGCTTGTCCGCGAAGAACGCGATTCTGATCATCGAGTTCGCCAAGGATCTGCAGGCGGAGGGCATGAGTCTGATCGACGCCACGCTGGAAGCGGTGAAGCTGCGGTTCCGGCCGATCCTGATGACCTCGATCGCATTTATCCTCGGTGTGCTGCCGCTGGTCATCGCCTCCGGCGCGGGTTCGGCGGCGCAGCGCGCCATCGGTACCGGCGTGATGGGCGGCATGATCACGGCCACCGTGCTGGCGATCTTCTTCGTCCCGGTCTTCTTCTATGTCGTGCGCCGCATCTTCAAGGGCAGCGAACGGCAGCGCAAGTTCTACCAGGAGCATGGCGTCCATGCCCATGAACATGCGCAACCCAAGGAGGGCAATTGATATGACCAAGCTCCTCACTTCGGTGTTGCTGGCCGCCGGCATCCTTTCCGGATGTACGCTGGCGCCCCGCTACGAGCGCCCGGCGGCGCCGGTGGCATCGGCCTTCCCCGATGCGCCAGCCGGCTATATCGCGACCACGTCCGGACAGGAAACACGCCGCGCCATGGACATTGGCTGGCGCGAGTTCTTCCGCGACGCGCGCCTGCAGGCGCTGATCGCCGCCGCACTGGAAAACAACCGTGACCTGCGCACTGCCGCGTTGCGCATCGAGGAGGCCCGTGCGCTGTACAACGTGCAGTCCGCCGACCTGCTGCCAACCATCAACGGCACGGCGGGCTATACGCGCAGCCGCACGCCGGGCTCGGTCTCGCCGTTCGGCGTCACCACCACCACCAGCCAGTACCAGGTCGGCCTGTCGCTGGCGTCCTTCGAACTGGACTTCTTCGGCCGTGTGCGCAGCCTGAACAACGCGGCGCTAGCACAATACCTCGCCACGGAAGAAGCCCAGCGCGCCGCGCACCTCAGCCTGGTGGCAGAAGTCGCCAAGGCCTACCTGGCGGAACGTGCCTATGCCGAGCAGCTGACGCTCGCGCAGGACACGCTGAAGAGCCGCGAATCGTCCTACGATCTGGCCAAGAAACGCTTCGACGTGGGCGCGTCCTCGGCCCTCGATCTGCGCCAGGCGGAAACGCTGGTCGAATCGGCGCGCGTCTCGGCTGCCACGCTCACGCGCCAGCAGGCGCAGGCGAACAATGCCCTGGCCGTGCTGGTCGGCAAGCCGCTCGGCGAACTCGGCACGCTGCCCGAACCGACTGCGCTGTCGAGCCAGGCGGTGCTCACCGACATTCCGGCCGGCGCACCGTCCGACCTGCTGACGCAGCGTCCGGATATCCGTCAGGCCGAGCAGCAACTGCTGTCGGCCAATGCGAATATCGGTGCCGCGCGCGCAGCGTTCTTTCCGCGCATTACGCTGACTTCTAGCATCGGCACAGCAAGCAACGAACTGTCGGGCCTGTTCGATGGCGGTACGCGCGCGTGGACCTTCGCGCCGTCGCTGGTCCTGCCGATCTTCGATTGGGGCCGCAACATGGCGAACCTGACCTTGAGCGAAGTGCGCAAGGACATCGCCGTGGCCAACTACGAGAAGACCATCCAGACCAGCTTCCGCGAAGTGGCGGACGCACTGGTGGCGCGCGGCACGTTCGACGCGCAGGTGGATTCGCAGCAGAAGGTGCGCGATGCCCAGGCAGAGCGTCTGAAGCTGGCCGACCTGCGCTATCGCAACGGCGTGGCCAGTTATCTGGAACTGCTCGATGCGCAGCGGGAGCTGTTCAGCGCAGACCAGGCGCTGGTGCAAGCGCGCCAGGCACGTCTGGTGAATGCCATCGACCTGTACAAGGCGCTGGGTGGCGGCCTGAGCGAAACTGGCCCGCTGGCGGCAGCCTCGGCGCCAGCGGCGACACCACAGTAATTCACGCGCTGCAATTCTGCGCTGCCGACACGGCGCCTGCCTTCCGGGGTAGGCGCCGTTTTTTCTTTTGGGTCAGGCGATCGGCTCGCTGACAGGACACCGACATAACGCTGGCACAGCGCCGACATGGCGCCAAGGCAGTGAGCTGCGCTACAGCTCTACAGATACCGCTCGCGATACGACAGCGGCGTCATGCCGCAATAGCGCGCAAACGTATCGCGGAAAGCCTTGGTGTCGTTGTAGCCGACTTCGTACATCACTTCCGCCACGCTCTTGCGGCTGCTTTCGAGATAGCGCTTGGCGGCTTCCACGCGGATGCGCTGCAGGTACTCGACGATGCTGTTGCCGGTCGCGTGCCGGAAGCGGCGCTCAAGCGTACGCCGCCCCAGGATGAAACGCTCCGCCAACGTCTCGATGGTGAGACGCTCGGCATAGTGCGCCTCGATGTATTCCTGCACCGCGCGCACCACGTCGTCGGCATGGGCCTTGTGTCCGCTGAAGATGGCAAAGGGCTGCTGGCTGCGCCGGCTCCAGTCGAGCTGGAAATACTTGGCGCACCAGATGGCCGTGTCGCGGCCTGCGTATTTTTCGATGAGATGCAGCACCAGGTGCGCGGCAGAGAATGCACCACCGCTGGTGTAGATGCCGTTCTCGTAATGGACCACGCCATCGCACGCCCACTGCACCTGCGGAAAGCGCTGCGCATAGGCCTGCTGTACGGCCCAGTGCACCACGGCACGGCGACCGTCGAGCACGCCTGCGGCGGCCAGCACCGCGGCACCCATGCACAGGCTCGCCACCTCGCCGCCCGCCCGGTAATGCGCGCCGACCCAGTCGATCAGCCGCCGGTTTCCCGGTGACAACAGCAGGCTGCCGTCCTCCTGCAGCGGCGGCGGCACCAGGCACAGGTCCACCGGCCCCACCGATTCGAGCGTGGCATCGGCCTGCAACTGCACGCGCCCGCCGTCGAGGCGCACGCTCGGCGTGGCCGCTACCAGCTGCAGCGCGAAGCACGGCTGCGCACCGGTCTGTGCCAGATAGGCGTTGGCTGCCAGAAAGCCATGGCGCGCATTCTCCAGCGGCGCGATGTTGGCGTCTTCGGGAACCAGAAGGGCGACTCTTTTCATACGTGGCAGCATACACCGCGCGGCTGTCGCAATCCACCCGCAAGAATGTCGCAATTCCCCGTCTGCAATTCCGCATTTTCTATCTACAGTAGCAGTACGACATCAGGAGGCCATCATGCCGACACCGTTCAACATCTGCCTGTGGTTCGATCATCAGGCCGAAGACGCCGCACATTTCTACACCGCCATCTTCAAGGACAGCCGCCTCGGCCGCATCAGCCGCTATGGCGAGGCCGGAAAGGAGATCCACGGCAAACCGCCGGGCTCGGTGATGACCATCGAGTTCGAGCTCAACGGTACGCACTTCACCGCACTCAACGGTGGCCCGCTGTTCCAATTCAACGAAGCGATCTCGCTGCAGGTGATGTGCGACTCGCAGGCCGAGGTCGATCATTACTGGAAGCACCTCTCCGCTGGCGGCCCGCCCGAAGCACAGCAATGCGGCTGGCTGAAGGACCGCTACGGCTTGTCGTGGCAGATCGTGCCGAAGGTCCTGACGGAGATGATGCACGACGCCGACCATGCGCGCAGCCAGCGTGTCATGGCCGCCATGATGCACATGCAGAAGCTCGACATCGCCGCACTGCAGCGCGCTTTCGATCAACCGTAACTTCCGACAAGGACTCCCATGAACGCCAATACCTCATCCCGCGAACTGCAGATCACGCGCATCATCGCCGCCCCGCCGGAGCGCCTGTTCAAGGCCTGGACCGAGCAGCTGCCGCAATGGTTCGGTCCGCATGGCATGACCACGCCCGTGTGCGAAATGGACCTGCGCCCCGGTGGCGTCTTCCACACCGTGATGCGCGATCCGGACGGCAAGGAATACGACAACGCCGGCGTCTTCCTCGAAGTGGTGCCGGACGCGCGCCTGGTGTTCACCGATGCCTACGTGCCCGACTGGCAGCCGGTAGAAAAACCGTTCTTTACCTGCATCACCACGTTCGAGCCGCTGCCCGACGGCACCACGCGCTACACGGCCCGCGCACTGCACTGGACCGAGGAGGCGTGCCGCGAGCACGAAGCCATGGGCTTCTACGACGGCTGGGGCCAGAGCCTCGACCGCTTCGAACAATGCGTGCTCGGCCAGCGCTGATCCCGCAAGACGTCCGCCATCGGGCCAGCGCAGCGTCTGCAGGCTTGCCCACAGACGAGTCTGGCCCCAACCGTTCGACCTGAAACAACCGAAGGAGATACCAATGGAAAAGTATGTCGATGGCTTTCTGCTGCCCGTGGCACGCGCCGATCTCGATGCGTACCGCGCCATGGCCACGGTGGCCAGCAAGGTGTTCCGCGAATACGGTGCCCTCGAGTATTACGAATGCGTCGGCGACGACATGCATCCGCCGGGCATGCGGTCGCTGGTCCAGTCCGCCAGTGCAAAAGAGGATGAAGTGGTGATCTTTGCGTGGATCGTCTATCCGGGCAAGGCCGTGCGTGACGAAGTCATGGGCAAGATCTGCAACGATCCGCGCATGAAGGCCTTCGCGGACCAGCCGATGCCGTTCGACATGGAGCGCATGGGCTGCGGCGGCTTCAAGGTCCTGGTCGAAGGCTGATCCGGTCGATGCACGAACGGCAGCCGCTGGCTGTGCGTGCATCGCTTCGTCACCGATCATCGTTTCCCGCTTGACCCTGTAGCGGCTACAGGGTGTTTCATGCTGGCTGTACCGCGCACACCGCGCCGCAGCCAGCATGACAATGTCGTCATCTTCCGGCTATCTGCGCGTCATCCTGCCTGCGGTATTCTGGATAATCTGTGACGCAGCCCGTGCAGCGGTCTGTGTTTCGCCTTGTGTGACATGCGCCGTTTCCTGCCGATCGTTCTCGTTCTCTTGCTGTGCCTGCAGTCCGCCTGGATCGGTGCGGCCACTGCCGTATCGCATGCTGCGGCAGCGGTAGCATCGCCACAGCCTGCACGCGAGGCAGCACCGCAGGCTATCCCGTCCGCTCCATCCACACTGCACTCACCGGAACTGCTGCTGAGCGAGCTGCCGTGCGGCAACGCTTGCGGCAGCGGTCACCTTCCGCTGTCGACGGTAGCCTGCGACGCCGAAGCGCCAACTCCACTGGCAGCGCACGCAACGGCCATGACACCGCTGCACCCTCCCGCGATCCGGATCGGCCGGACAAGCCCCAGTGGGGCCCGCGCGTCTGACCGATCTTCGCCCGCAACGCCGATAAGCCTTCCGGCATCCACATCGTGCGTCGCTGCTTCGGCACGGCCCCCGGCCGTGCGCGAAACCCTCACCGCAACTGTCCGCCCGCATGCCGGGCGAATCGAACAGGGAGCATCCATGCGCGTACGACACGCATCTTCCGGAGCCCGGCCATCATGAAAGTTCTCATCATCGAAGACGAACGCCGGACGGCGGATTTCCTGCACAAGGGGTTGAGCGAATCCGGCTTCGTCGTGGACCTCGCCGCGACCGGGCCCGAGGGGGTGCACCAGGCGCGCGAGTCGCGCTACGACCTGATCCTGCTGGATGTCATGCTGCCGGACCTGGATGGCTGGCAAGTCATGCAGACGATCCGCCAGCACACCGAGGCGCCGGTCATCTTTCTGACGGCGCGCGACGATGTGCGCGACCGCCTGCGCGGTTTCGAACTCGGTGCCGACGACTACCTGGTCAAACCGTTCGCCTTTGCCGAACTGCTGGCGCGCATCCGCCGCTGCCTGAAGCGCGCGGTGGGGCGCGAAGCGGAACGGCTGGAGGTCGACGGCCTCGACATCGACGTGCTCGGCCGCCGCGTGATGCGCGACGGGGTGCGCCTCGACCTGACGGCGCGCGAGTTTGCGCTGCTGCATCTGCTGGCGCGCCGCCATGGTGAAGTGCTGTCGCGCAGCGAAATCGCCTCCCAGGTATGGGACGTCAATTTCGATACCGACACCAATGTCGTCGATGTCGCCATCCGCCGCCTGCGCGCGAAGATCGACGAACCGTTCGAGCATCGCCTCATCTACACCGTGCGCGGCCTCGGCTACGTGCTCGACGCCGCACGGGGGCGCGATGCCTAGGACCTTGACCGCCCGGCTGGCGTGGCTGGTCTCGCTGCTGGTCACGCTGGCCATCGGCGGTGTCGGCTGCTATGCCTACTTCACGCTGCAAGCCCAGCTGGAGGCCAAGGACGAGCGCACCGTGGAGGGCAAGCTCGGCCAGATCCGTCATCTTGTCGCCGAGACGCCAGTGACCGAAGGCCTCGCCGCCGACCGCCATCGCTTCGAGGACGTGGTACGCGGCCATCGCGGCCTGAGCGTGCGGCTGGTCACGCCACAATGGCAGACGTATGTGTTCGGCGATGTCGCTGCCGGGCCGGACTCGCCCGTCGCCCCGATGTCCGCCAGCGGCGATGCCCGTTCCGCCGATCGCCAGACGCTCCGCATCGAGGTCTTGCAGCATGGCGCGGAGCGCGCTGAGGTGTTGCGGCAGTTTCGCTACTGGCTGATTGGCGGTGCGCTCGGCGGCGCGCTGCTCGCCATCCTGGCCGGCGCGTATGTCACGCGGCGCGAACTGCGGCCCATCCATCGACTGGTCGAGCAAGTGCACAAGATCGATGTGGAGAATCTCGATTACCGCGTGCACGTGCCGGGCACCCCCACCGAGATGGTCGCCATGGCCACGGCCTTCAACCAGATGCTGACGCGCGTGGAAAGCGGCTATGAGCGGCTCGCGCGGTTTTCGGCGGATCTGGCGCACGACATCCGTACACCGCTCAACAACCTGGTCGGCCATGCCGAGGTGGTGCTGTCGCGTACCCGTCCGGCGGAGGAGTACGCGCGGGTCATCGAAGACAGCCTGCACGAATACGGACGCCTCAACCGCATGGTGGAAGCGATGCTGTTCCTGGCCCGCGCCGACAATGCAGCCATTGCCCTGCGCCACGTGCGCCTCGATGCCGCAGCCGAGCTGCAGAAGATCGCCGACTATTTCGACGGGCTCGCCGATGAGCGCGGCCTCACGTTCGAGGTCCATGCCAGCGGCTGGCTGACGGCGGATCCGATGCTGTTCCAGCGTTGCATCGGCAACGTGGTGCTCAATGCGATCCAGCATGCCGATCCTGACAGCGTCATCCGGTTGGAGGGATGCGCATGCCAGGCGTCGTACCGCATCCGCATCGTCAATACCGGCACACCGATCGCGGCCGGGGAGTGCGAGCGTATCTTCGAACGCTTCTATCGCGTTGACACCGCCCGCGCCAATTCGATCCGCTCCACCGGACTGGGGCTCGCCATCGTTCGCTCCATCATGCATCTGCACCATGGCACGGTACATGCCATGGCGGCAGGAAGCCGATCAACCCGGTTCGAACTGGTGTTCCCGCACGCGGCGCGGACAGACGCGCTGGAGAGAGCGAACCGCCGCAACACGCAAGCCAATGCACCGGCATGACGACTGCACATGCCGATCCGTTGCAGCCCAGCCACGGCCGCGCGCACCGTAATCCGCCTGCAATCCGCCGGCAATCTACGCGCCACTAGACTCCTTCGCACCGTTTGACGGTTTCGCATTTTCCAAAGGAGAACCTCACAATGAAATGGCATCAAGGAATGGCAGTGTCGGCCGTGCTCGCGGCATCCGCGGGCGTCGCCTCCGCCCAGTCGAGCGTCACGCTGTATGGCATCGCCGATATCGGTGTCGAATACCTGACCAACGCACCGGCTGCCAGCGGCGATGGCAGCGTGTTCCGCATGTCGTCGGGCAATATGTCGACCAGCCGCTGGGGCCTGCGCGGCAAGGAAGATCTCGGTGGCGGCCTGAGCGCAATCTTCGAACTCGAAAGCGGATTCTCGCTGGACAACGGTAGCACCAGTAGCCGCCTGTTCGACCGCAGTTCCTTCGTCGGCCTGAGCGGAGGGTTTGGCAAGCTGACGCTGGGCCGGCAGACTACGCCACTCTACGATACCGCCATCCTGCTCGATCCGATGGGCTTCGCGCCGCACTATGGCCTGTACCGCAGCGATGACATCCTCGCCGGCCGCGCCGACAACGCGATCAAGTACAGCCACAGCGTCTCCGGACTGACCGTGTCAGGCCTGTACAGCTTCGGCCGCACCGGTACCGGCGAAGTCGCGGGGCAGTCGAAGGTGGACCGCAATTTCGGCGGCAGCCTGCACTACGCCAACGGCCCTGTGACATTCGGGGTGGCGTATGACGAATTCCAGGGCACGTCCATCGCCACGCGCGACAACAAGGACCGCCGCCTGCTGGCCGGCGGCAGCTATGCCTTCGGTCCGGTACGCGCGTTTGCCGGCTACCGCTGGCTCAAGGGCAGCGTGGCCACGGGCAGCGATTTCCGCTCCAACCTCTACTGGCTCGGCGCGCGCTACCAGGCCACGCCGGCACTGTCGCTGGCGGGCGCGGCCTACTACACCGACACGCGCAACAGCAAGGCGGATCCGATGATCTTCGTGGTCTCGAGTGACTACATGCTGTCGAAGCGCACGGATCTCTATCTGAATGTCGCCTACGCACGCAACAAGGATGGTTCGCAGCTCGGCCTGAATGGCTACGGCAGCGTGGTCGCCGGGGAAAACCAGACGGGCGTGGTCGCCGGCATCCGCCACCGGTTCTGATACGGCACGCATATCGACGCTCCTTGGGAAAAGGAGTTTGCGCCGCTGCATGGCTCCGCCCGTGCAGCGGTTTTTTTTTGCCGACTGCTGGCGCCAGCCCGTGCATGACACAACTGTCATCCCCGCCTCACGTTCCCGTCGGGATGCGCTCACTAGACTGGCCCTGTTGCTACGAAACAAAGGAGAACACCATGAAACAGACCCGTCTTGCCCTCGCCCTTGCCATCCTCGGTGCCGTGTCCGCCATGCCCGCCGCCGCCCAGGCCAACCCGGCTGCTCCGCAGCGTGCTGCCGTGGTCCCGGCGTGGGAGAATCCGATCAGCCTGTACGGCCGCCCCGCGACGGTCGCCGAGGCGACCCGCACCATCGACCTGGCGCAGGCCGGAGGCTGGATCAATCTCGAAAGCGGCGAGACCGTGGCGTTCCGTTCCGGAGACCGTATCGCCGCCTGGAGCTTCGCCCCGGCAGTGCGCCACCGTACAGTCCAGCTGAGCCAGCTGCTGCCCGATCTGCCGCAGGCGAACACGGTCCGGCTGAACCTGGAGCGTGCGTCGCTGTACCGCTGATCGCGTTTCTGCCCCTCCCGCCGTCCTGGCAATTCCAGGGGCGGCCCCCAAGCCGGCATGTGCCGGCTTTTTCGTGTCCGCCAGATCGTTCCAGAGGGTGGCTGACTACTTCCCGATGCAGAACCGCGTAAAAATCACCCCGAGCAAATCATCACTCGTGAACTCCCCGGTGATGCTGTTCAACTGCTCCTGGGCAAGCCGCAGTTCTTCGGCAAACAGATCGAGCGACTGCGCCTGTTCGTTGGCGCGGTCTTCGGCTTCGCGCAGGTAGCGTTGCGCGGCGCGCAGGGCGACGAGGTGGCGTTCGCGCGCCAGGTACACACCGCCACCGCCCGCCTGCCAGCCGGCCACGCGTAGCAGGGTGGCGCGCAGCAGGTCGATGCCTTTGTTTTGCTTGGCGGAGACCCAGATCTCGGTGGGATTGGGACCATTGGCGGCGACCACGTGCGGACGGTTGCCGCCGAAGGTCATGTCGCCGGCCGCCGGGGCGAGGTCGATCTTGTTGACCACGCGCAGTATCGGGGTACCGGCGGGAATCATGCCGGCGATGCGGTCGTTGATCTCGTCGTCAGCCGCGCTGAGACCATGTTGCGCGTAGCTCGGTGCGTCGATCAGATGCAGCACGACATCGGCTTTGCCGATGGCGTCCCAGGTGTGCTGGATGCCGATGCGTTCGACCTCATCCTGCGTGTCACGCAGGCCAGCGGTGTCGACGATATTGAGCGGGATGCCTTCGATCTGGATGGTCTGCTGCACCTTGTCGCGCGTGGTGCCGGGAATCGGCGTGACGATAGCGAGTTCGGCGCCGGCCAGAGCATTCAGCAATGACGATTTGCCGACGTTGGGCTGGCCGGCGAGCACCACGTTCAAACCCTCGCGCAGCAGCGCCCCCTGGGTCGACTGGCGCAGCACATCGGCAAGCTGGGTCTGGATCTCGGCAAGCTGGCCGCGCGCGTTGGCGGCTTCGAGAAAGTCGATTTCCTCTTCCGGAAAATCCAGCGTGGCCTCGACCAGCATGCGCAGGTGGATGACCTTGTCGACCAGCGCATGCACCGCATCGGAGAACGCACCGTCCATCGAGCGCGCGGCCGAGCGCGCGGCGGCTTCGGTGCTGGCTTCGATGAGGTCCGCCACGGCTTCGGCCTGAGCCAGGTCGAGCTTGTCGTTGAGGAAGGCGCGGCGCGTGAATTCGCCGGGTTCGGCAAGGCGCAGGCCGATGCTGTCGCCGAGACGCAGGCAGCGCGCCAACAGCAATTGCATCACGACGGGGCCGCCGTGACCTTGCAGTTCGAGCACGGTCTCGCCGGTATAGGAATGCGGTGCTGGAAAGTACAGCGCGAGGCCGCGGTCGATGACGCTGCCGTCGTCATCGCGAAAGCCGAGGTAGTGCGCGTGGCGCGGTTCGAGCGCCTGGCCGCACACGCCTTCGATGAGCGGCGCAATCGCCGCCGCATCGAGCGAGCCGAAGGACAGGCGCACCACGCCGATGCCGCCGCGGCCCGGTGCGGTGGCGATGGCGACGATGGGAGGAGCGGAAACGGTCATGCCTCATTGTCCGATAAAACACGCGAAAACAAAAACGCCCGGCGAGCCGGGCGTTTGAAGGGGTCGGGCAGGGACAGCGCGTTACTTCGCGATAGCCTTTTTGCGGTTGCCCATCATGCGGTTGATCTGCCACTGCTGGGCGATCGACAGGATGTTGTTCACGACCCAGTACAGCACAAGGCCGGCCGGGAAGAAGAAGAACATCACCGAGAATACCAGCGGCATGAACAGCATGACCTTGGCCTGGATCGGGTCCGGCGGCGTCGGGTTCAGTTTGGTCTGGATGAACATCGACACGGCCATGACGATCGGCAGGATGTACCACGGGTCCGGTGCCGACAGGTCGTGAATCCAGCCAATCCACGGAGCATGGCGCATTTCCACGGAAGACAGCAGCACCCAGTACAGCGCGATGAACACCGGGATCTGGATGACGATCGGCAAACAGCCGCCGAGCGGGTTGACCTTTTCCGCGCGGTACAGCTCCATCATGGCCTTGTTCATGGCCTGCGGATCGCCCTTGTGGCGTTCGCGGATGGCCGTCATGCGCGGCTGCACATCCTTCATCTTGGCCATCGACTTGTAGCTGGCGGCCGAGAGCGGGAAGAAGGCGAGCTTGATGAGCACGGTCAGGGCAATGATCGACCAGCCCCAGTTGCCGATAAAACCATGCAGCTTTTCAAGCAGCCAGAACAGCGGCTTGGCGAGGATGGTCAGCCAGCCGTAGTCCTTCACCAGTTCCAGGCCGGGCGCGATCTTCTCGAGCATGCGCTCTTCCTGGGGGCCGGTGAACAGACGCGCCTCGCTCGAGGCAGTGGCGCCCGGCGCCACCGTGCCGAGCGGCTGCTGCACGCCGATGCGGTACAGGTTAGCGTCGATCTTCTGCACGTAGAAGCTGTGCTGCTTGTCCTGCTGCGGGATCCAGGCGCTGGCGAAATAGTGCTGCACCATGGCGATCCAGCCGTCCTGCGACACCGGCGGCACCTTGGCCTTGCCCTTGTCGATATCGGAGAAGGAAATCTTGCTGAACTTGTCGGCGTCCGTGTACACGGCCGGGCCAGTGAAGGTGCTGTAGAACTTGGAGGCTTCCACCTGGCTGCTGTCGCGCACCAGTTCCATGTACAGCATCGGGTTGATCGGCGCGGCGCTGGCGTTGGTCACATCAAAGCGCGTATTGATGACGTAGCTGCCGCGCTGCAGCACATACGTCTTCACCAGCTTCACACCGTTCTGCTCGGCCGTGAGGCGCACCGTCAACTCGTTGGCGCTGCCCAGCTCACGCGGACCCGGCTCGACCTTGAACTGCGCGGTATGGTTCGGGAAATCGCCGCCGATCAGGCCCGAGCGGGCGAGGTAGCTGCGGATGGCATCATGTTCGAACAGCACCATCGGCTGGCCGTCATTGCCCAGGTGCTTGAGCAGCTCGAGGCGCGAGACGATGCCGCCAGCGCTGTCGAACTCGACCTTCATCAGGTCGGTGGTCACTACCACTTTCTCGCCGCTCGGCTGGGCGGCCGGGGCAGGCGTCTGCGTGCCAGCGGGAGCAGCAATGCCAGCTGCGGGCGCGGGCGCGCCGCCTGCGGCGGGGCTGGAGGCCGGCGCCGATGCGGCAGTGCTCGCCGGCGTGGGGAAAAACATCGAGGGATTCCCGCTGGCGCGCTGCCAGTTGTCATAGAGCATGACAACCGCCAGCGAAAAAATGACCCACAGGATGGTGCGTTTGATGTCCATGTCGGCTTATGGTCGAGGAAGTTTGACGGAGCAACGGCGGGCAGCGGCCGTTGCGCGTGATGCGGTGAGATCCGGAACCGGATCATACCCGCCCCGTGTGAACGGATGGCAGCGGCACAACCGGCCCAGGGCCAGCCTGCCGCCACGGCCCGCGCCGTAGCGGGTGATCGCCTCCTGCGCATAGTGCGAGCAGGTCGGGTGAAAACGGCATTGCGCGCCGAAGAAGGGACTCAGGGCGATCTGGTAGCCACGGATCAGCAGGAGCAGAAGCTTTTTCATGCGCCAGTCTCCGGATGGTCAGTCTCCGGATGGTTGCAGCCGGAACCCGCGGGGCCCGCAACGGGCACAACGCACGCCGGTGCACTGCGCATGGCCGAGGCCAGCAACTGCGTCAGTTCGGCACGGCATTCGGCACGCATGGCGGTGCGGCTCGCGGTTTCGCTGCGCGGAAAGCGGGCCTGCATGCGGAACAGGATATCGCTGTGGCCCAGCGCGTCCTGCCGGTGGCGAAACAGTTCCCGCGCCACCCGTTTGACGAGGTTGCGTTCCACAGCCCGTGGCGCGAACTTCTTGCCAATGACCAGGCCGAGGCGGGCGCGTGGCCCGCCATTTTCCCTGACATACAACACGAAATGCCGGCTGCGCTTGCGGGGCCGCAAAGCAAAAACGGATGAAAACTCATCCGTTTCTGTGAGCCGTGCAGCCCGGGGGAAAGACGCGCTTTCCATGGCCAAGCCTGCGCAGGAAGGCGCAGGCCGGTACGTCATCAGACGGCGAGACGCTTGCGGCCCTTGGCACGGCGCGCGTTGATCACGGCACGGCCACCGGCGGTCTTCATGCGGACACGGAAACCGTGGGTGCGCTTGCGGCGGGTAACGGAAGGCTGGTAAGTACGTTTCATGATGCACTCTCTGGTTGATCGGGCCGCCCAGGTGGGTCGCGCGGCTGCCGGCGGTTCGTTCAGACCGGCACGCAAGCCGGCTTGGAATTCTGCAATCCGCTTGCGCGGACGGGTTGCGAAGCGCCCGCGCAGCATGCCTGATAAAGGCAAACACATACGACAGGGCTGGCGGCGGACCGCCAAACGCGATGCGCAGGCAACCCCCCGCGACACCGCAGAACCCGCCATTTAACCGATTTTTATCGCGACTGTCAAGCCATGCAGCATCGCCACCGCACATGGGCAGGGCCTGCCGCCCGGCTGTGGACAACCCGGCCACCGATGACCGCAAACGCCCCGGCCACGCCGATCCGCATCCGCTATCCACACCCCGCACCCGGAAGGCCTGATACCGCAAGACCCGCAAACGCGCGCCAGTCCTGGCCTTGCCGCGCTTATCCACACCCCTCCACAGACTGCCCACATGTTATCCACAGAGTTATCCTTTGTGGATAACTTTGCATGAAGAGTACAATCCCGCTTCATCCGATTGACGCGAAGCCAACCCAACGGCGCTCCGCGCGTGATCGGTGCGGAACACTGACTATAAGAGCATATGCAAGAATTCTGGCAGGCGGCGTCCGCCCAACTCGAACAGGAACTGACGCCGCAGCAGTACAAAACCTGGATCAAGCCGCTCGCGCCCGTGGCCTTCGATGAAGCTGACGGCACGCTACGCATTGCTGCGCCCAACCGCTTCAAGCTCGACTGGGTCAAAAGCCAGTTTTCCCAGCGGATCCGGTCACTCGCCTGCGACTACTGGGATGCCGAGATCAACGTCCATTTCGTTCTCGACCCGACCTTGAGCCAGCGCCAGCCGGGCGCGCCAGCACCGGTGCCTGCCGCAGCCGCGGCGGCCGCCGCACGCACGGCGGCCGCCCCGATGGCCATGGCAGACATGGGCGGCCAGGCCAGCCTGGGCCTCGCGCCTGCCTATGGGCGCGCCCAGGTCAACGGCACGCATGCGGACGGCGCGGGCGACGACATCGACCTGCCCGTGATGGATTCGCACGAAGCGAGTGCTCGCTCCTATCGTGTACAACCGCCCGCGCCGATGGGTGCGGAGCCGCGCGGTGCGCAGGCGGACGATTCGATCCACGAGCGTTCGCGCCTCAACCCGATCCTGACCTTCGACAATTTCGTCACCGGCAAGGCCAACCAGCTGGCCCGCGCCGCGGCCATCCAGGTGGCCAACAATCCCGGCAAGTCGTACAACCCGCTGTACCTGTACGGCGGCGTGGGCCTGGGCAAGACCCACCTGATCCACGCCATCGGCAACTTCATGCTGACCGAGAATCCGCGTGCGCGCATCCGCTACATCCACGCGGAGCAGTACGTATCGGACGTGGTCAAGGCTTACCAGCGCAAGGCCTTCGACGATTTCAAGCGCTACTACCACTCGCTCGACCTGCTGCTGATCGACGACATCCAGTTCTTCTCGGGCAAGAACCGCACGCAGGAAGAGTTCTTCTATGCCTTCGAGGCGCTGATCGCCAACAAGGCGCAGGTGATCATCACCAGCGATACCTATCCGAAGGAAATCACCGGCATCGACGACCGCCTGATTTCGCGCTTCGACTCCGGCCTGACGGTGGCCATCGAGCCGCCCGAGCTGGAAATGCGTGTCGCCATCCTGATGAAGAAGGCCGCCGCGGAAAACGTCTCGGTGCCCGAGGAAGTGGCCTTCTTCGTGGCCAAGCACCTGCGCTCCAACGTGCGCGAGCTCGAAGGCGCGCTGCGCAAGATCCTCGCGTACTCGAACTTCCACGGCAAGGACGTGACCATCGACGTCACGCGCGAGGCGCTCAAGGACCTGCTGACCGTGCAGAACCGCCAGATCTCGGTGGAGAACATCCAGAAGACCTGCGCGGACTTCTACAACATCAAGGTCGCGGACATGTACTCCAAGAAGCGGCCCGCCAACATCGCCCGGCCGCGCCAGATCGCCATGTACCTGGCCAAGGAGCTGACGCAGAAAAGCCTGCCGGAGATCGGCGAGCTGTTCGGCGGACGCGATCACACCACCGTGCTGCACGCGGTGCGCAAGATTGGCGACGAACGCGGCAAAGATGCGCAACTGAACCACGAACTGCATGTGCTCGAACAGACGCTGAAAGGCTGACCGGCGGCACGCCGCCAACTGCCTTTGCAGGTCCGGCCGCACACCGGCGCGACGGCGTGCCAGACCGGCTCCCGACCCGCACGCCGGGCCGCATCAGGCCACGGTTTGCGGCGTGATCGGCAAAATTGAGAGCAGCATGGCTTTTGGGGCACAATATGGTGTTGCCGCTCAGGCCGTCAGGCAGCCGCCAACCCTCGACCAGCATCGTCCGGCAGGGTACAATAGCGTATTAAATCTTTGATTTTTAAGCGCTTTGGCGCGCCCTGGTGTATTTTCGGCTTCACTTGGCGGTGGCGGTTCCGGGCAGACTCCATTAAGACGAGAAGGGAAATCTACATGCAATTGGTCAAAACCTCGCGTGACAATCTACTGCGCCCGCTCCAGATTGTCAGCGGCATCGTTGAGCGCCGACACACCCTGCCAATCCTGGCCAACCTGCTGATCCGCAAGACCGGTCCCACGGTTTCCTTCCTCTCCACCGACATCGAAATCCAGATCACCACGCACGCCGACTGCGGCGTGGGCGGCGAGAACGTGGCGACCACGGTGGCGGCCCGCAAGCTGCTCGACATCCTGCGCGCCATGCCGGACGGCGAAGTCGCCCTGTCGCTCAACGACAAGCGCATGACCGTGCAATCGGGCAAGAGCCGCTTCGCGCTGCAAACGCTGGCCCCGGACGAATTCCCCACGGTGACGGAAGCCACCGACTACGGCGCGCAGATCGCGCTGCCGCAAAAGACGCTCAAGCACCTCCTGGCGATGGTCCATTTCGCCATGGCTCAGCAAGACATCCGCTACTACCTGAACGGCATGCTGCTGGTGGTCGACGGCAAGAAAGTCATGGCCGTGGCCACCGACGGCCACCGCCTGGCCTACTGCGCCGTGGAAACCGAAACCGCCACGGGTGGCGCGCGCCAGGAAGTGATCATCCCGCGCAAGACCATTCTCGAGCTGCAACGCCTGCTCGACGAATCGGACGACCCCGTGCAACTGCAGCTGGCAGCCAACCAGGTGAAGTTTTCCTTCGCAAACGTCGAGCTCATCTCGAAGCTTGTCGAAGGCAAATTCCCCGACTTCCAGCGGGTCATCCCCAAGGGCTACAAGAATACGTTCCTGGTGGAGCGCGTGGCCTTGCAGCAGGCGCTGCAGCGCACTGCCATCCTGACCAGCGACAAGTTCAAGGGCGTGCGCTGCATGCTCGACACCAACATCCTGAAAGTCAGCTCGACCAATGCCGACCAGGAAGAAGCGCAGGAAGAACTCGAAATCGACTACCAGGGCGATGCCCTCGACATCGGTTTCAACGTCACCTACCTGCTCGACGTGCTGGCCAACCTGAAGACGGACAACATCCGTGTCAGCCTTGGCGATTCCAACGCCAGCGCGTTGATTACCGTGCCCGACGACGACAACTTCCAGTATGTCGTGATGCCGATGCGCATCTGAGTCGCGCTGAACCGACCTGCCGCTGCGGCCATTCCACTGGTGGCCCGGCCGCCTTCCGAGAGGCGCCGGGTTTCCCGCCATGGCGGACGCAACGGCCGGAAGCGGACAGGCAACCGTGCCGATCTGCTTCCAGATACTCCGACAAGCAGAGACCATGACCGAACAGCAGAAACCGCAGCAAGAACAGTCGTACGGCGAATCCTCCATCCAGATCCTCGAAGGACTGGAGGCCGTACGCAAGCGACCGGGCATGTATATCGGCGACACCTCCGATGGCACCGGCCTGCACCACCTGGTGTTCGAGGTGCTCGACAACTCCATCGACGAGGCGCTTGCCGGCCACTGCACCGAGATCCAGGTCACCATCCACACCGACAACTCGATCTCGATCACCGATAATGGCCGCGGCATTCCCACCGGCATCAAGTTCGACGACAAGCACGAGCCCAAGCGCAGCGCCG
Source organism: Imbroritus primus (assembly GCA_000272025.2). GTDB lineage: Bacteria > Pseudomonadota > Gammaproteobacteria > Burkholderiales > Burkholderiaceae > Imbroritus > Imbroritus primus. Next base: position 7,681 of record AKCV02000025.1, on the reverse strand, counting down.
CCGAAATCGTGATGACCGAACTGCACGCCGGCGGCAAGTTCGACCAGAACAGCTACAAGGTCTCCGGCGGCCTGCACGGCGTGGGCGTGTCGTGCGTCAACGCACTTTCCAAATGGCTGCGCCTCACCGTGCGCCGCGATGGCAAGGTCCACCAGACCGAGTTCGCGCGCGGCATTCCGCAGAACCGCCTGATCGAGCAGCAGACCGGCCCGGATGGCAAGTCCGTGGAAGTCTCGCCGCTCAAGGTCACCGGCACCACCGACAAGCGCGGCACCGAGGTGCACTTCCTCGCCGACGAAACCATCTTCACCAACGTCGAGTATCACTACGAGATCCTCAGCAAGCGCATCCGCGAACTCTCGTTCCTCAACAACGGCGTACACATCAAGCTCTCCGACCAGCGCACCGGCAAGGAAGAAGACTTCGCCTTCTCCGGCGGCGTGAAGGGCTTCGTCGAGTACATCAACCGCGCCAAGTCGGTGCTGCACCCGAATATCTTCCACGCCAGCGGCGAAAAAGACGGCATCGGCGTCGAAGTCGCCATGCAATGGAACGACGGCTACAACGAACAGGTGCTGTGCTTCACCAACAACATTCCGCAGCGTGACGGCGGCACCCACCTGACCGGCCTGCGCGCCGCCATGACGCGCGTACTGAACAAGTACATCGAAGAAAACGACTTCGCCAAGAAAGCCAAGGTCGACACCAGCGGCGACGACATGCGCGAAGGCCTCACCTGCGTGCTCTCCGTGAAGGTGCCCGAGCCCAAGTTCAGCTCGCAGACCAAGGACAAGCTCGTCTCCTCCGAAGTGCGCCTGCCGGTTGAAGAGCAGGTCGCCAAGGCGCTCACCGACTTCCTGCTGGAAACGCCCAACGACGCCAAGATCATCTGCAGCAAGATCGTCGAAGCCGCGCGCGCCCGCGAAGCCGCCCGCAAGGCCCGCGAAATGACGCGCCGCAAGGGCGTGCTCGACGGCATGGGCCTGCCCGGCAAGCTCGCCGACTGCCAGGAGAAAGATCCCGCGCAGTCCGAACTGTTCATCGTCGAGGGCGACTCCGCCGGCGGCTCCGCCAAGCAGGGCCGCGACCGCAAGTTCCAGGCGATCCTGCCGCTCAAGGGCAAGATCCTCAACGTCGAACGCGCCCGCTTCGACAAGATGCTCAGCAGCCAGGAAGTGCTCACGCTCATCACCGCGCTCGGCACCGGCATCGGCAAGGACGACTACAACCTCGACAAGCTGCGCTACCACCGCATCATCATCATGACCGACGCGGACGTGGACGGCTCGCACATCCGCACGCTGCTGCTCACCTTCTTCTACCGGCAGATGCCCGACATCATCGAGCGCGGCCACGTCTACATCGCCCAGCCGCCGCTCTACAAGGTCAAGGCCGGCAAGGACGAACGCTATATCAAGGATGACGTCGAACTCGGCGCCTACCTCCTGCGCATCGCCCTCGACAAGGCCGCCCTGGTACGCGCCGACGGCACCACCATCAGCGGCGACGCCCTCGCCGAACTCGCGCGCCAGTACCAGCTCTCGGAAAGCGTCATCGTGCGCCTCTCGCGCTTCATCGACGCCGACGCCCTGCGCGCCATCGCCGACGGCATCGCGCTCAACCTCGAGACCGAAGCCGACGCCAACGCCTCGGCCCAGGCCCTCAAGGCCAAGCTGCTCGACATGCACGACAAGCACGTCGCCCTCAACGGCAACGGCGACAGCGCCGCCACCGCCGACGTGTACGCACAGCTCGACGACAAGACCGACAAATACCGCCTCATGATCGCCCGTCGCCACCACGGCAACGTGCGCCTCTCCGCCATCGACGCCGACTTCGTCCACGGCGCCGACTACGCCGCACTCTCCACCGCCGCCCAGACCTTCGAAGGCCTGCTCGGCGAAGGCGCCAAGGTCCGCCGCGGCGAAGGTGACAAGATGCGCGAACAGGAAATCAACGACTTCCACGGCGCCATGAACTGGCTCCTCAGCGAAGCCGAACGCGGCGTCTCACGCCAGCGCTACAAGGGCCTCGGCGAAATGAACCCCGAGCAGCTGTGGGAAACCACCATGGACGTCACCCAGCGCCGCCTGCTGAAGGTGCAGATCGAAGACGCGATTACCGCGGACCAGATCTTCACGACGCTGATGGGAGATGATGTGGAACCGCGCCGAAATTTTATTGAGACGAATGCGTTGGTGGCGCGGAATATTGATGTGTAAAAAAGTGTAGGATTCGATAGGAAGCTAGATTTTTCCTAGGATTCATAAATTGCGAAGAAGGCTGCCTTTTTAAGCAGCCTTTTTTGTTTGGGGTTGTGCAGGAGCGATGTGTGACCACCCGATGTTGGGTCATGGTGATTGGGTGCTTTCGTGTAGCAAAATGGCGATCGAACCTGCGGGGCACGATCACACCTTAGTTGGCAAGATGACGGAAAAGAATTCCAGTGGGTGATGCACGCCTCGCCTTATCCGCTTCCGCAATTTCGACATACTTAGTCTTTATATCCTTCAGCGTTGTCAGTCCAACTACACTTAGGGCTGCGGAAATTCCTTGAAGGGGGACCTGAGCTTCCGACATCAGCAGTGTTTTTCGCGCTGATTGCTTCGTATTTCTTCAGGACGTCCACTTCACACTGGGGATCGTTGCCCGAGCGACAGGCGTTGAGTTCTTTTTGACGGCTGCGCACCTCGTCATGCTTGAGATAGTTAAACTCCGTCGCCAATTTGCCCGTCACCGCCGCCGCATTACTCGCCGTCGATCCCGCCCCCGCCGCCATGCTGCCCACCTTGGCCACGACGAGCCCCATCATCTGCGTGAGCGCATCCTTGTCGGCCTGATTCAGCCCGTCGAGATTGGCGATGTCCTTGCCAAAGGCTTCCATTGCCAGCGCTGCGGCTGCTGCGCCGGCCGCGCCTGACGCGAACTCCCCGCCCATCGCCTTGGCCATCAGTCCGCCGACCAGGCCGTGTACGGCGGCCTTGACCGCCGCCGGCTGATTCTGCAGCGCATCGCCCACCTTCTGATACAGAATCGGCGCCGCCTGCTGTGCCACTTCCGCCATCACCCGGTCAATCTCCTGCTGACGTTCGATCTTCTGTTTATCGAAGATCGGCTTCACTGTCTGGTTGGCATTGGCGGTATCGCGGTTCAGGCTGGCGACTGTTTCGGTGGCCGTCTTGCCGGTCAGCTTCTGTTGCGCGGCATCGTCGGTGATGGTCACCGTGCCCGGACTGATGGCGCTCCTGGTGGTGCCGGTCGCTGTGCCGGTCTGCGGCTTCTGCAGATTGGCTGCCGCCATGCTGGTGGCGTTGTTGGTGGCGTTCTGGATCGGGCTGGTGCCGCCGCCCCAGTTGATACCCTGCGTAACGCCATTGTTAAAGCTGCTACCTGCACTCACACTGACCGCCACATTCGAATTCTTGGCGCTGTAGCTGGCGCGGTTCTCGATATCGCTGGTGGTTAGCGTTTGTGTCTTGAGGCGGTTCTTGACGTCCTCGGCTGTGCTGGCAATCACGCCGCCTTTGAGATTGGTGTTGCCCTTGGTCTCGATGTCGTAGCCGCCGCTACCGGCATAGAAGCCGCTTTGCCGGTTGACGGAGGCGTACTGGCTGTCGATATTGCCTTTGCTGTCCTGCACGCTGGCCGAGACAGTCGCGCCGTAGCAGAAGGGCGGGATGCACAGGCTGAGCTGCGCGCCGCTGGTGCGGTTGCGCTCCTGGTAGTCGTCGGTATCCTGCTGGCTCTCGATATTGAGGTTGCGATTGGCCGTGCCGCGAATGGTATTGGCGATGACCTGCGCACCCTTCAGGTTGGTATCGCGACCGCTGCTGTAGGTGAAGGACTCGCTGGCCGTGACGATGGTGTCCTGATGCGTCACGCTGTTGCCGTTGGCATTGCCATGGTTCTGGCCGGCGCCCAGTTCCACGGTGAAGCCGTTCTGGGCGCCACCCAGCGCAAGGCCGACGCCGACACTGGCGTTGCTGCCCTTGCTGCTGCTGCGCAGGGCGGCGGTGTCCTGTGCGCTGCCGAGATCGATGTCGCGGGCGGCGACCGTCTGTACATTCCTGGCGCTGATCTGCGCACCGCGGGCGCGGATGCTGCCATCTGCCGCATACCCTTCGGCATCGAGTGCGCCGGTGCCGGTGCCGACCATCGTGAGCGTCTCGCCGGCATGCAGGGTAGTGCCACCGTTGATCGCGCTGCTCTGGTCACGCTGGCTCTGCTGGCTGCCGCCACCGACGCTGGAGGTGAACTTGAAGAGCGAGCCGCCGCTGTTGACCGGTGCGTTCGGCGTGGGGCTGTGCGTGCCCTGGCTGGCGTTGTAGCCGGTGAGTGCAGCCTTTGCGCCATACAGCGTGGCCAGACGGTTGTCGCCGCGCGAGGCCGCCTCCATGGCTTTGTCGGCAGCCTTGGCGGCCTCCACCACCATGCCGCCCATGGCGTTGGTGATGCCGTACTGGCTGGTCTTGTGCGATTCGGCGATGTGCTGGGTATCCGTCGCCGGATCGAGAATCACCTCCTTGCCGACCATCGTCAGATCGTGTCGTGCTGCAATGTCCGCGCCGCGCAGCGTGAGATCATCCTTGGCATCAAGCGTTACGCTGCCATTGTTGCTGATGATGCTGCTGCGGATGTCGCCCTGGGTGGCACTGTTGCGGTCGTAGGTGCTGCTTTCCTTGCGGATGCCGATGGTGCTGCTGGTGCCGTTGCCCTTGCCATCGCTGCCGAGGTCGCCAATGGTCTTGCTGGAGCTGCTGCGATGCTCCGAACCGGTATCGAGGCCCGCAACGATATCGATCTTGCCTTCCTTCGCAATCAGGCTGACATCCCGTTCCGCAGCCACGGCCGAACCAGCCACGCGGATGTTGCCGTGGCGGCTGTTCATCACCACGCGGTCGGCCAGAATCAGGCTGGATGTTTGCGCGACATCCTCTATCCGACCATCGGCGTTGCTGCGACTCATCGTGTACGGCGACTGCGACACCCCGCTGCTGTTCGGCCCGCCGGTCATGATGGGGCCACTATGATGTTGTCGGGTGCACCACAACGACCCGAATACTACATACAGTGAAATGTGAGATCGTCAGCGAGCCGCGATGTTGCCCTAACTGCTTTAGGAGTGCTCTTCTTTATCATCCGGCGGATCATAAGTTTCTTTCGCTTTGCGCCATTCCTCTTCTTTGAGGAAAGGGCGTAAACCTAGAGCTCGAGATCTGCCGGCGTAGCCAGCAGTTGCAACGCTTAATAGACCTATTGAAAATAAAAATAATCTGAAATAGTAATGCTCTATTAGTTCTAGTGATATGTATATTAGTATAATTCCTGTGAGGATTAGGAAGGGAATGGCTAATCCGGAAAGATTGTTGTCCTTGAATACCCAATTCATTTTTGGATCCTTTCGTCAATAAGATTTTTGATCTTCTCAGAAGTGGCGGAATTTTTCCATGCTTCAATAATTTCATTGATTGTAGGTGCTGAAAGCTACGCCACGGCCGCCAAACAGCAGCCCTTACCCCATGGGGGTTGCCAGCAGGGGCAATGCTGCGATCGTGCCCGCGGCATACACCAGTTTTGGTATGGCAGCTATTTCTGCTCATCGTCGCATGCTTCGCTATATGCTTGTGATGACTTAGTTTCGTGGCTTATTATTTTTCCACACATCAAATTCGGCTAAAGTAAGAGCAGTCAGCAATCCAGCCGTACCCAAGATGCTTAATCGGATTAATGTAGTCATGAAATCTTTATCCAATGCAATGATCGATACGGTTCCTCTGTTTAGAGATACGGCTGCGCAAATTGCGATATAACTTCCCACCAAAGTGGCTGGGATGAGCGTTGCCTATTTTTCTGGATTGGAACTATTTTTCTTGTAAATATCCCATTGGTTCCAAATCATATGAACCCACATCGCTATAGTAACAAGGATGGTGATTTTTGTGACCATAGGGAATATTATTATGACCATGTCTGATGATAAATTTTTCCCGTTAAGAGTAAATGCTATTAATAGGCACAGGTAAAGTATTCCGATGATGCAGATGGGGAGAAGTGCAAATATTTTTATACTGTTTAATAGCAGATTTTTTTTGTTGCTACAGTAGAATTCTCTCGGTGATGGGAGGCTCATTTCCTTAATTCCCTGAAGATTGATTTGGCGTCGCTTGATTGTTGATGGCCCAATTTATTAATTCTTGTGCCGCGCTTGTTATGGCATTGCTTAATACTGGATTTCTTGTCGCAAAGTAAGAGCCTATGGGATAGCTAATCACACTACCAGCGATAGTTCCCCCAACATTCCCATTCCCCTGCCCACTCATCCAGTTTCCTCCCATCGTCCCGGCTGTATTGATCGCCGTCGTTGTCCCAAGCGCCGCCGTCTGCCCCATGATGCCCGCCCCAAACCGCGCAATCATCGCGGCCTGACTCGCCGCACCAACATAACCCGTCGCCGTGGCAATCCCAACATCCAGATAGTTGATATTCGACCAGCCCTGCGTCACACCTTGCGCACCAGCATTGACCGCACCACCGATAACGCCCGCGCCGCCGCCGCCAAACAGCAGTCCTTGCCCCATGGGGGTTGCCAGCAGGGGCAATGCCGCGATTGTGCCAGCGGCATACACCAGTTCCCGCTGCCGCTTGTCTTCCGCCTGATTGGCCGGGTGATCCGGATTCCGGTTCGCGCCATACAGCAGACAGGTTGTGGATGCACACGGGTAGTATTGCGGACCTGGCGAGGGTACTGGTGTCGGCTGCGATGGGGGAGTCATCGATGACGTGCTCCAGTAGTACGGTGAACTGCTTCCTCCGGTCATGCTTTGCACATAGGCGATGGCATCAGGATTTGCCTTGGGCAGCGTCTCGATGGCGCTGACGCCGCTAACCTGCATGTTGGCGCCATCGTAGAGTGCGCCTGGTACACGGACATCGGGGACAGTCTCTGCAGTGTCGGGACCAACACGTGAGCCCTTGATGCCGGAGAGCTGCAGCACATCTTCCATTTGCTGCGGCGTGAACTGCCCCTTGCTTTGCTCCGCGAGTTTCTTCGCCAACGCCTTCTCATCCTGATGCAACTGCCGATTATTCACATCCACATTCATCGCGGCCGCCGCGCCCGCGGCACCGCCAGTCGCTGCCCCGAGGGCGGTGGCAGCGACCACGGCGGCAGCTTGCCGTACCGCTTCAGGTGCGCCCATCTGGTCCAGCTGTTCCGCCAGCGCAGGCATGATCGTGCTCGATGTCAATGCACCGGCTGCCCCTGAGAGGTTCCCGGTCAGCGCGCCTGTGGCGGTATGCAGGGCAACCCGATAGGCACCGCCTTCGCCCCAGTGATTCTCGATATCTTGAGCCTGTGCGGCGAGTTCTGCCTGCTTCCGTGGATCGGATTCCTGTGATGCCTGCGTTCTGAGTTGCAGTGCTTCGCGTAGTTTGCCGGTTGCGTAGTCACCAATGGCCTTGGCGGCGCTTTGCCCGAACAGCCCGATGATCTGGGCCTGGGCTTCGACCTTCTCTTGCAGCTTCTGGCCATCCCAGTTTTTTGCGAGGCTGTTGACCGAGGCACTGCCACCAAGGTTGGTCTCTAGTCCGGCGAGCGCTTGACTGGCATCCTGTCCTGTCACGACGACGGTGCCTGTGCTGATGCCGCTGCGTGTCGTGCTGTTCAGGCTGTTGCTTTCAT
>AKCV02000024.1 GCA_000272025.2 Imbroritus primus | reverse complement strand
GTCGGGCCGGTCGGCCATCCAGAGCGCGACGTGTTCGCCGGACTCGATGCCCTGGGCGATCAGCCCGCGGGCAAAGGCCCGCACGCGGTCGGCCAGCTGTGTGAAGCTGATGCGGTCAGCACCATAGACGACAGCCTCGCGGCTGCCGTATTCGCGCGACGCCCACAGCAGGGCATCGCCGAAGGTGCGTTCAACCCAGGGAAGGTCTTTGATTTCCAACGTGTTCTCCAGCACGGCGGTTGCCAGCCGTTGCGGTCAAATCGAAATTGATCCCTAAAGAATGGTATCAATTATACGAATTGATACCAAATTATCTAGGGGTTGCACCTATTTAATATGCGCGCAATCTTGGTATATTGCCCCGAAATGCTGCATTCGACTTCTCGATTTTCCATCTCGCAGGTGGCCGGGCGAATCGGCGTCTGGCCACCTGCATCGTGCAAGGCACTCAGAACGGAGACTGTGGAATGGACCAACGCGCTCAAGGCAGCATGCAACTGCATCAGACGGACCGACATACCGGGATCGGCATTATGACGACAGCGGGGGCGAGCCATGCCGCTAGCAGGACGCCGGCCAAGCCCGGCGAGCCGGTGCCGGCCCGGATGGCCACAAGGGCCGCCCGGTGGGTGCGCATTGGCGCTGTGGTACTGGGCAGCCTCGGCCTTGCATGGTCTCCGGCCTACGCAGACACGTATCCCAGCAAGCCGGTGAAGATCGTGGTGCCCGTGCCGCCCGGCGGCGCCAACGATATGCTGGCGCGCATCATCGGGCAGCAGTTGCAGCAACGCCTGGGCCAGGCATTCGTGATCGACAACAAGGGTGGCGCGAGCGGTGTGCTCGGCACCAACGAGGTCGCCAAGGCGGCACCCGATGGCTACACGCTGCTGCTGACTTATGGTGGCCCCGTCAGCTCCGGTCTTGCCCTGCTCAAGTCGGTCCCTTACCAGGCAGAACGCGATCTGGTGGCGGTATCGCGGATCGCCGAGGTCTACCAGGTGATGGTGGTGTCCCCCAAGCTCAACGTAAGCACGCTGAAGGATGTCGTGTCGCTGTGCCATGCCAAGCCCAATACGCTGAATGCATCCGTCAACGTGCCCGGTTCGATGGCGCACCTGCTGACAGCCAAGCTGGGCATGGACACCAAGTGCAAATTCACCTCGGTGGCGTACAAGGGAACAGGCCCGGCCCTGAATGACCTGCTGGGCGGCCATGTCGATTTCACCATCGACACCTTCACGGCGCTGGTGCCGCATGTGAATGCCGGCAAGCTGAAGGCGGTAGCGGTTTCTTCGGCGCAGCGTGCGGAGCAGCTACCCAATGTGCCATCGTTCAAGGAACTCGGCTACAAGGACCTGGAAGTGGCGACGTGGTTCGCATTGTTCGCACCGGCCGCGACGCCGTCGGCCGTCGTGACGCGGCTGAACCGCGAGATGAATGAGATCCTGCAGATGAAGGAAGTGCGCAAGGCGATTGCCGACATGGGCGCCACGCCGGCACAGCCCAATACCGTCGACGAGGCCAAGCAGTTCGTCCACGAGGAAGCAGTCAAGTGGGCGCGCGTGGTCCGGGAAGCCGGTATTGCTGCAAACTGACATTGGCGGCGCGCTGAAGCGGCTGGCCACAGGGGAGATGACATGGTGAAGTACGGGCTGTCGGGAAAGGTCGCCTGGGTGGTCGGCGCGAGCGGTGCGGTGGGCCAGGCGGTCGCCGCGCTGCTGGCTGCCGAGGGTTGCCGCGTGGTGATCTCGTCGCGCAACGCCGAGCGCCTCGTGGCGCTGGCGGAACAAGTGCGTGCCAGTACCGGCGCCGATTGCCTGGCCTTGCCGATGGATATCACGCAGCGCGAAGCCGTGGACCGGACCGCCAATGAGATCGTGGCGCGGCATGGCCGCATCGATCTCCTGGTGAACACCACCACGGTGCCGCGCTTCGGCGATTTTCTCGAGTTGTCGGATGCAGCGTGGCAGGAAGTCTACGAGACCAAGTTCTTCGGCTACCTGAAGGTGATGCGCGCCGTCCTGCCGCATATGGCCAAGGCGCAGTACGGACGCATCGTCAACGTTTCCGGGCGCGGTGGCCACCAGCCGACGCAGCCGGTGCACCTGCCCGGGATGACGGCGAACGCAGCCGTCAACCTGATGACCAAGGGGCTGGCCAACATGTACGGTGCCAGCGGCATCCGCATCAACGTGGTGGCGCCCGGGCCGGTACGGTCGCAGCGCTACGACGCCATCCTGGCGGCCAGCAAGGCGCTGGGCGGCAGCGGCAGCCATGCGCCGGCGAGTGCGTTCAATACCCAGCCGCTGAGCGGTCAGCATGCGTTGCCGGAAGAGATTGCCGCGGCCGTGGCGTTTCTCTTGTCCGATGCCGCGAGCCTGCTGAATGGCATCGTGATGCAGACGGATGGGGGCAGCACGGCCTCGCTGTAAGGCGCCGCCACGAGGTACGTTATGGCGGGCCGTGAGGCGGTGCCGCCGTCAAGGACATGGGGCAGCTCTGTGCTGCCCCATGTGTATTTACCGCTGGGTCGTCGAATCGAACTGCTCGCCCAGTGTGGCCAGTCCGAGCGTCTGCGCGGACTTGTCGTGCACCGCGTGCAGGACATGCGTATGCAGGTCGGCCAGGTACGTGGCCAGCGGATATTCCTCGAACAGCGAGGTGGATCCTGCCGCATGGATGATCTTGTGGGAGGCATTGAAGGCCATGTGCGCGGCCGTGGACTTGGCAGCGATCGACAGCAGCTCGGCCTGCACGATATCGCCTTCGGCCCACGCGGCAATCGCGCGGTGGAAGAGGGCGCGCGTCGCTTCCAGCTCGATGCGGATCTCGCCGGTGCGCAGGTGCAGGATGTTGTCCTTGGTGCGGCCCTTGAGCTTCATATAGTCGATGAACCAGTCGAACATGCCCTCGGTGGCGCCAAGGTAGTTGGCGGCAAAGCCGAGGTGATAGCGCCCCTGCCAGCGGCCGCGCGGATATTCGCCGGGCTGGCCGAGGATCTGTTCGTCGGGCACGAAGACGTTGTCGAACACGATGATCGGGCTGTCTGCCGCGCGCATGCCGGCAGGACGGTACCAGGTGGGGTCAACGGTGATGCCTTCCATCTTGTCGTCGATCAGCATCATCAGATGGTTCTCGAGCGGATTGTCGACGCCGTCGATGGCTGCGGTGGCGATCATTGCGCCCATGTAGCTCGCATTGGTGGCGTAGTTCTTCTCGCCGGTCACACGCCAGCCGCCTTCCACGCGCTTGGCCTTGGTGTTGACCATGTACTGACTGCGGCGCTTCGCTTCCGAGCCCACAAAGCCGATCAGGCGGCCATCGCGCAGCGCCGGCTTGAGGTAGCGGTCGATCTGGTATGGCGTACCGATTTTCTCGATGATCCATGTGGCATGCATATGGACCTGGAAGCAATGCGCCGTGCTCGGGCAGCCATAGGCGAGCGTGCGGATCGCCTGCACATAGGTGGCCTTGTCGGCGTCGTCGAGGGTCGAGCCGGCGCCGCCGAGCGCCTCGCTGACGGCCGTGCGCAGCCAGCCGCGTGCATGCAGCTGTTCGATGTTGCGGATCGGCATGTCCCAGGTCTTTCCGCAGGCACGGCCGGTCGGCCGGAAATCGTCGATGACCAGCCGGCGGAGTTCCTGCATGCGCGGTGTCTGGGCCGCCTGTTCCGCGTCCAGAGCGGTGTACCGGTGAAGCGCTGAAGTCTGGGTCATGCTGCCTCCTTGGGGATTGATTCTATTGTGACGTCATTCTTATGGATCAATTGTGTTCAAATGATACCATTTAAGTAAATCAATATTGGGAAATATCGCGCGGTGACGTTGGCTTTGCCCGCATCAGGCGGGCTGGGCAGGCCAGACGAACTGATACAATCGGTCATCAATCAATACGGGTAATGCTATGTCGGGAAAGTGGGTACCAGACCTGTCGAGTGCGGTCGGTCCGAAGTATCTGGCGGTCGCGGGAGAGATCGCGCGCGCCATCGAGAGCGGAGAACTGGTGCCCGGCGACCAGTTGCCGCCGCAGCGCGATCTGGCTGAACAGCTGGGTGTGACGGTCGGCACGGTGAGCCGGGCGTATGCGCTCGCCCGCAAGCACAACCTGGTGTCGGGCGAGGTCGGGCGCGGAACGTTCATTACCGGCATGCCGACCGAGGTGGAAGCGCCACGCACCTTCTCCCCGCAGGCCGATGCGGTGATCGACCTGCAGTCATACAGCGCCGCGCCGACCGACCAGGGTAGCCTGCTGCTGTCCCGCGCGCTGGGCGAGCTGGCCGAGCGCGTCCTGATGATGCCGCTGCACAAGTATCCCGCCAATATGGGTACGGAATCCCATCGCCAGGCCGGCGCCACGTGGATCCGGCGTAGCGGACTGGAAGCCGCGGCAACGGATGTGCTGCCCACGTATGGCGCACAGGAGGCGCTGTCGATCTGTCTCGACGTACTTGCGCAACGTGGCGATACGGTACTGGCCGAGGCCATCACCTACGCGGGCTTCAAATCGATGGCCGCGATCAAGGGGCTGCACCTGCAGCCGCTGGAGATGGATGACGAAGGCGTGACGCCGGAGGCGCTGGAGCGCGAGGCGAAGAAAACGCGCGCCCGCCTGCTGTATCTCCAGCCGACGGTGCACAACCCGACCACGCGCACGATGTCGGCGCGACGCCGTACCGAGATTGCGCGGATCATCAAGAAGCACGATCTCGTGCTGATCGAGGACGATGCCGCGGTGAGCCCGCTGCGTGAGCGGCCGGCGCCGCTGAGCGCGCAACTGCCGGGCCGTGCGTGCTATATCACCAGCCTCTCGAAGTTCATGAGTCCGGTCGTGCGCGTGGGCTATCTTCACACCAGCGGACCCATGCTGGGTGCGCTGGCGGATGCGTTGTATGCGAACCGCCTCGGGCCCTCGACCCTGAACCTGGAGCTGGCCACGTCACTGGTGCAGTCACGCGCGGCGGAGACGCTGGCCGATGCCTATCTGGATGCCATGGGCCGGTGCCTGGACACCGCGCGCGCCGTCTTCGCGCCCGACCAGTTCCGCGCCGCGCTCGGCAGCAATTACCTGTGGCTGAACATTCCCAGGGCGTGGAATGCCGACGAATTCGTGCGTGCCGCACGCCAGCAGGGGCTGGCGATTCCGTATCTCGACAACTTCCTGATCGACAGCCGGGCGGGCGACGTGGGCACGCGCATCACGCTTAATGCCGCGCTCGCGCCTGACATGCTCAAGACCTGCTTTGCCAAGCTGGCAACGCTGCTGGCGTCACGGCCAACGCGCTACAGTTCGGTGGTCTGAGCAGGGCTCTGCGGCGCAGCGCCGGTCGCCGCGCGGCATCGATTGCATCAGCCGCGGGCGGCCAGCATGCGCGCTCGATGGGCGGTGGTCAGTCTGAGTGTCCGTACCAATCTCCAGATCTGTGCCTGGTACCGGTGCTGGCGATCGACCCCAGCGACCGGTTTCCGGTATGACCCGAGGCGGGTATGCGAGATCAGGCCGTCGCCCTCGATGCAAGGTTGCGTACCGGTAGCAGATGTTCGACCATCTTGCGCAGCTGGAACTTCTGCACCTTGCCGGTCCCGGCGGTAACCGGCAGGCTCTCCACCGGCACCACGTGACGCGGTACCTTGTATGACGGCAGGTGCTCGCGCAGGAAGGCCAGAAAGGCGGCCTCGTCGAAGCTGTCCCGCGCAGCCCCGGACAGCACCACGCACGCCACACCGACCTGCCCCGCGACCGGATCGTCCTGGCCGAATACCGCCGTATCGACGACGTCCGGATGCTGCCGGACCACGGCTTCGACATCGGATGGCGAGATATTGAAACCGTTGGTCTTGTAGCCGTCGCTGTAGCGGTACAGGAAGCTGAGCCGCCCGTCGTCGCGCACCACGCCGAAGTCGCCGGTGTGGAACCAGCCGTCCGTGTCCACCGCCTGCCGCGTTTCCTCAGGCTTGTTGTAGTACCCCTTCATGATGCAGTAGCCGCGCAGCTGGATTTCCCCCGGTGTGCCGGCGCCGCAGATCGCGCCGGTTTCCGGGTCGACGATGCGCAGCTCGATGCCGGGCAGCGGATGCCCCTGCGAGGTCATGCGCGCCTCGGCTGGATCGTCCCAGCGGTTGCGGACTGCGACCGTGGTCGATTCCGTGAGGCCATAGCCGATGATGGCGCCGGGAATGCCCAGCTTGTCCGTCACCAGCCGGAAGATCGAGTGATCGAGCGACACCACATTCGCCGTACGCATGGTCGCCAGCTTGCTGCGGACTTCCGCGTGCGGCAGCGTCTCCAGGGCGACGATCATCGGCGGTAGCAGGTGCGTCATCGTGCAACGCTCCTGGGCGGCCAGGTCGAGAAATGCCTGCGGCGTGAAGCGCTCCATGACGACGATAGCGCCGCCGCGCGTCCAGAACGGTAGCACGCCGTTCATCATCGCCAGCGATCCGAACAACGGGATGGCCAGCAGCAGCCGGTCGTTTTCAGTCTGGTCCGTGTACATGCCGATGTCCCACGCCTTGCGGAAAACCGAATGGGCGATCAGCGCGCCTTTCGGCAGGCCGGTGGTGCCCGATGAGTAGGAGATCAGCGCGGGCGCCTCCGGGTCCTCTGCCAGTGGCAGGGGACCGCTTTGGATGTCCTTGGCGTTTTCCGTCTCATCCGTGTTATCGGGCCGGGACCAGTCGAGCACATCCGGATGCACTGTCGGATCGAGCGCGATCACATGCTCGAGGGCCGGCAATTCGGCGCGGAACGAAGCGATGTCGCCGATGAAATCCTTGAACGCTCCATCGCCCGGAACGATGACCGCGCGGCTGTCGGACTGCGCAACCTGATAGGCCACCTCCTGGCCTTTGAGGCGCGTGTTGATGACCACGGCGAGCATGCCGATCTGCGCCGCGCCCAGCCAGTACCATAGAAACTCGGGCCGGTTGGGCATCCACAGCGCGAGCTTGTCGCCGGGCCGGAAGCCCGCGGCGAGCAGCCGTGCGGAGGCGCGATCGATTTCCGCCAGCGCGGCATGGAAGGTCCAGCGGCGCCCGTCCATGACAAGTGCTTCGCGCTCACCGAATCGATCAGCGATGAGACGCAGCGACTGGCCATAGGTCAGGCCGATGAAAGGATTGGTTTCCACGTTGGCCGCGTTGGTTGTGTTGATCGTGGTGGCAGGGGTAGGGCGGGATGCGGCCGAGTGCATGGCGTTCATCTTATCGAGGTGCTCGGTGGGGAAACGCGCGAAGCAGGGCGCGCGCAAGCCGCTGGCAATGTCTGAATGGATTGCGTCAATTAATCACGCTTCAGTGGGTACAATTTGCAAAAATTGTCCGATAAATCATAATGCATTGTGTCGAGCGTGGCAATCGGCGTGGGTACGGACCGGCGTGTGGCAGTTGGTATCAGGACGCGGCACGCGGGAAAACGGAGGGGGATGTGGCCACTGGGGAGGCGACGCGTGGCGGAAAGCATGTCGTGGTGCGTGATGTCGTGCATGAGATGAGCCACAGGGTTGCGTTTGGGGCCCGATGCTCGGCCATAGGTACGACCACGCGTGCGGCGGTGCCGGGCGCGATGACGCACGCCCGAGGAGTTTGGCGATGGCGCAAGCAGCCGGGCCGAAGCCCGGCATACCCGCGCCCGGGTCTCTTACTGCCCGAGGATTTGCATGCCCAGTCCGGTATGCACCTCGCCGGAGGCGAAGGTGGCATCGGCCAGGACTTTCTGCGCGAACGGAATGTTTGTCTTCACGCCTTCGATGACGGTCGCTTCCAGGGCCGCGCGCATGCCGGCGATGGCCTGGGCGCGGTCGGGGGCGTGCACGATGCACTTGGCGATCATCGGATCGTAGTAGGGCGTGATGCGATTGCCTTCGCTGAAGCCGCACTCCACCCGTACGCCAGGTCCGCTCGGCAGGCGCAGCGTCTTGAGCGTGCCCGGCGACGGGTAGAAGCGCACCGGATCTTCGGCATAGATGCGCACCTCGATGGCGTGCCCGTTGATCTGCGGCTGCGACGGTATGACCTCGTTCAGGCGCGCGCCGCCCGCCAGGCGGATCTGCGCGGCGACCAGGTCGATGCCGGTGATTTCCTCGGTGACCGCGTGCTCCACCTGCAGGCGTGTATTCATTTCCAGGAAGCTGAACAGGCCGTCGCGGTCGCGCAGCGTCTCGGCGGTGCCGATCACGTCGTAGCCGCTCGCCTCCATGGCCTGCACGATGCGGTCGCCCATGGCCTCCACATCGGTGCGCGGCAGGCGCGGCGCGGGCGATTCCTCGATGACCTTCTGGTGGCGGCGCTGGATCGAGCAGTCGCGTTCGAACAGGTGGCAGGCATTGCCATGGCGGTCGGCGAGGATCTGGAACTCGATATGGCGCGGCTGCACCATCAGCTTTTCCAGGTAGATCTCTGCGCTGCCGAAGCTGCGGCCCGCCATGGAGCGGGCCTGCGTCACGGCGTTCTGCAGTTCTTCCGCCGAGTGTGCCGCGAGCATGCCGATGCCGCCGCCGCCGGCGGCAGGCTTGACGAGCACGGGAAAACCGATCTTCTCGGCGGCGGCGAGCGTCGCTGTCCAGTCCTCATCGAGCAGGCCCGAGCTCGGCGACATCGGCATGCCGTAGCGGGCCATGGTTTCGCGGGCGCGTGTCTTGTGGCCCATGGCTTCGATCCACTCCGGCGAGGGGCCGATGAAGCGTGCGCCGCTAGCATTCACGCGGGCCGCGAAGGTGGCGTTTTCCGAGAGGAAGCCGTAACCGGGGTGCACGCCGTCCGCGCCGCTTTCCTTGATGACCTGCAACAGCAGGTCCTGGTTCAGGTAGCTCTCCAGAGGCGCGGCGGCGCCGATGGCGTAGGTCTCGTCGGCTTCCGCAAGATATGGCAGGTCCTTGTCGGCCTCCGAGTACACCGCCACCGAGCGGATGCCCATCTGGCGCAGCGAGCGGATGACGCGGCGGGCAATCGCCCCACGGTTGGCGACGAGGATTTTCTGGAACATTGCAGGTCTCCTGAAGGTGGTTCAAGCCGCTGTGGAAGCCGGCCAAGTATTCCACATATTGCAACTTTTATAAAAACGACACTTTATTATGACCGGCGCAAATTTTGCGGTTGCACAACGCCGGAGAAAACGATGTTCTTTTAAGTTATTGAATATAAATGTAAAACTGCGATTTTTCAGCCGATGTTGCAGTGAGACAGGGCTGCGAATCGCGTCGTTTCAATGCTATTTTAAAGTATCATATATTGACATAACTAGTCTTGTTGACTAAAGTTTTCTTAAAAGAAGATCGCCGCCAGGTGCATGGGCGCCGGTGCTGTCAAGCTGACTTGGAGAGACATGTTGAACAACGAACTGGATGCGCAGCGTTTTCGTCAGGCCCTGCGGTGCTTTGCGACCGGGGTGACGATCATTACCACCGTCACGCCGGAAGGCGAGCCGATCGGCCTGACGGCAAATTCGTTCAACTCGGTGTCGCTCACCCCGCCGCTGGTGCTGTGGAGCCTGAACAAGCGCTCGCGCAATCTGCCTGCATTCGAAAATGCGGGGCACTACGCCATCAATATCCTGCATGCCGACCAGATGTCGCTCGCCGGCCGTTTCGCATCGCCAGTGGAGAACCGCTTCGAAGGCGTGGACTGGTATTACGGCAAGAACGGCATGCCACTGCTCGCGGGCAGCGTGGCGTGGTTCGAGTGCGCCAGCAATATGCGGCATGAGGGCGGCGATCATCTGATCTTCATCGGCGAAGTGCTCGACACGGGGCACTCCGAAGGCACGCCGCTGCTGTATGCCAGCGGCAACTACAGCGTGCCGCATTCGCACCCCGATCTGGCGCGCGCCTGATCCCTGTTTTATTCGCGCCGTACCGTCCCACGTTGCTCGGGATGGTGCGGCGCGTTTTCTATTTGCCCCGCGGGTTTGGCGCCGTATCGTTGTGCGTGCTCAGATCCACGGTGGCTGGTTGGCGAGCAGCTTGGCGAGTTGCGTGACCTCGGTGGTAAGCAGTGCCGTCAGCTCTTCGCGCCGCGTACGCATGCGTGACGACGAGGATGCGATGCTCAGGGCGACATACGGCACGCCCTGCGCGAGCGGAACCACCATGCCGATGGCGCAGATGCCAGGTGTCTGCAGTTCCTGGTTCATCCCGTAGCCCAGCTGGCGCGACTGTTCGACCGCAGTGCGCAGCGCTTCCGGTTCCTTGATCCGGTACCCTTCGAGGCGCGGTGTATTGACCTCGATGATGTGCTCGATCTCGCTGTCCTCCAGCACCGTCAGCAGCGCCAGTGCGCCGGCGCCTGCGCCGAGCGGGCGGCGCGTGCCCGTGTCCAGGCTGTGGGTCTGCAAGGGGAAACTGCCTTCCACGCGGCGCAGGCAGACGGCGTCGTAGCCGCTGCGTACCATCAGGAAAATCGAATCGCCGCTGGCCTCGGCCAGGCGGATCAGGCTGGGTTCGCAGACTTCGGCGAGCGAGTAGTGGACGGACGATGCCAGCCCCAGCGCATGGACGGCCGGGCCCAGCTTGTAATGGTTGGTGCGCGGGTCGCGCATGGTCATGCCGTAGACGCTCAGGCCCTTCATGATGCGATGCGCGGTGGCGCGCTCGATCTGCAGTTTGGCGGCGATGTCCACGAGCCGCATGCCGCGCGGGTTGTGCGCGGCGATTTCGCGCAGCACGGCGATGACACGCTGGATGCTCTGCGTGCCTTCCGTGTAGGACGCCTGCGGCTTGGACGACCGGCGCGGCGGCACGGCGGCAAGCTCTGGAATGCATTCGGGCGCGGTACGTGACACGATTTCTCCTCGCCGTGCGAATAAGTATGGTGCCGGCACGGATCGGCATGATTCGGGTAATGCAGCGGTACGGCGGTGCCATGCATGGCGCGGCGGCCGATGCGCCGGCGCAGTGCTCCTTCTAGCGTCCTGTATAGCGCGGTGGCCGGCCTTCCGCGAAAGCGGCGCGCCCCTCCTTGCGGTCTTCGGTGTCGCGCAGCAAGCCCCAGGTCTGGCGCTCGTGGCGCAGCGCCATGGGCAGCGGCATATCGCGGCCATCGCGCACCAGCCGCTTGGCGGCACGCACCGATAGCGGTGCGTTGGCGCGGATGCGGCGCGCGATGCGCAATGCCGCATCGTGTAGTTCCGCCGCTGGCACGACCTGGCTCACAAGGCCGACGCGCAGCGCGGTCTCTGCATCGATGCTGTCGCCGGTCAGCAGCATGTACATGGCATTGGTATCGCCGATCAGGCGCGGCAGGTGCTGCGTGCCGCCCGAGCCGGGCAGGGTGCCGACGCGCACTTCCGGCAAGCCGAACTTGGCATGCGGTGCGCAGATGCGGATGTCGGCCGCCAGCCCCAGCTCCAGCCCTCCGCCGTATGCCGAGCCATTGAAAGCACAGAGGATCGGCTTGTCGGTGTCGAGGCCCGTCAGCAGCGAGTCGTTGGCGCCCGCGCCGAAGGTTTCCTGCGCGAAGGAGGTATCGGGCGGCGGGGTGTTCTTCAGGTCGGAACCGACGCAGAATGCCTTGTCGCCTGCACCGGTGAGGATGATCACATCCACGGCCGGATCGTTCTGGAGCTGTGGCCAGAGCGCCTGGATGGCGCGCCGCATCGGATAGTCGATGGCGTTGAGCGCGGCTGGCCGGTTCAGCGTCACCAGCGCGATTCCTTCCTCAATGTGCAGGTCGACAGTCATGTTGCCTCACGGATCGATACGGTGCTTGAAGCCCGGCTTGTAGCGCGCCCTGGCGCGTGCCAGCGTGTCGATGATCACATCGCGGGTTTCACCTGGATCGATCACGTCATCGATCAGGCCCATGGCCGCGGCTTCATAGGCGCTCGATTCGGCCTCCAGCTTTTCCATGATCTCCGCACGGCGCTTGACCGGATCCTCGGCCTTGGCGAGTTCCTTGCCGTGGACCAGTTCCACGCCCGCCTCGGGGCCCATCACATCAAAGTGTGCGGTTGGCCACGCCACGAGTTTGTCCGGGTTGGTAACGCGGCCGCCCAGTGCGATGTACGCCAGGCCGATGGCCTTGCGGGCGACGATGGTGACACGCGGTACCGTGATGGCACACATGGTATTGAGCAGGCGAGAGGCCAGCGACACCATGCGGTGCTTTTCGATGTCCGGTCCGACAAGGAAGCCGGGTGCATCGCCGATGAACACCAGCGGAATATGGAAGGCATCGCACATGTCGATGAACTTGCGCTGCTTTTGCGCGGTCCGCTCATCAAGCGTGCCGCCGCGCGCCATCGGATTCGAGGCGACGAAACCTACCGGATGGCCCTGGATACGGCCGAGCGCGGTCACCAGGTTGGGGCCGTAGCGCGGACGGTAGTGGAAGATTTCGCCGGCGTCGACGATGAGGGCCAGCACCTTGCGCATGTCATACGCTTGCCGGCTCGATTCCGGAATCATGGCGCGCAGCTTTTCCTTGCCTTCTTCGGTATCGAGCAGCGCCGGACGGGGTTCGGCCACGGGCGGCAGCTCATCGCAGTTGTCCGGGAGAAAAGACAGGAAATCTCGAATGGCCTGCAGGCAGTCTTGCTCATGCTCGCCGACGTGGTCGGTCTGGCCGGTAACCGTGCTGCTGATTTCCGCGCCGCCGATCTCGTCGCTGGTGACATCGCCGCCGATGCCAACCTTGACCACCAGGGGGCCGGACATGCCCATGAAGCCTGTCTTGCTGACCAGGGTCGTGAAATCCGACTGGGCTGCGGTGAACGATGGCCCGCCAAATGCCGGGCCCATGATGCCGGCGACCTGCGGAATCCGGCCCGACATGCGGAAATGATCGCCGAAGCGCGTGCCCATGGCGGCGGCCATGGCGCCATAGCTCTCCTGCACGCGCGCCGCGCCGGCCTCCATGAGCGCGATGAACGGTTTGCCGTGGCTCAATGCAAGGGCGCGCGTACGGTTGATTTTGACCTCACCGACGCGGCCGCGCGTGCCGCCCAGTACCGTGGGATCGTCGGCCGCGACATAGACGATGCGGCCGTTGATGGTGCCATGCCCGCATACCACGCCATCCGCCGGCGTGCGGTCCTTCAATTTGGCATGGCCGCTGTGTGCGAGGACACCCAGTTCGACGAAACTGCCCGGATCGAGCAGGGTGTCGACGCGCTCGCGCGCGGTCAGTTTGCCGGCGCTGCGCAGTTTGTCGAGTGCGGCCGGCGGGGTAGCGTTGCGGACCGCTGCGCGGCGGTGCAGTAAGTCTTCAATCCGAGTCTTGTCCATGTCTCAGTGTTTTTCTGGGGCTTCACATTGTGCGAAGCACGATCCATATATTGAAATGCGGAAATATCATAAGTGTTCCACAACTCATCGTACACCATCCTCGGTAATATTGCGCATTGACATTCACCATTGAAGTTATTAGCTTTAAAGCGCATTCTTCAATGCCGTTTCATGTAGTTCTATACAACATAATTATTCCACTATGTGGTCAATGTGAGGTCGGAGCATGAAAGTTAAGCGATTGGTAGGGATGATGGTGAGCGCAGCCTTGCTGGCTACGGGGGTCGCGGTTGCGGCGGACAAGACCACGCCGGCGGTCGACAAGAACACGGTGGTCGTGGCGCTGGACAAGGAGATCCAGAGTCTCGATGCGCAGGTGACGGCGAGCGGCGATTCGCAGCGCTATGCGATGCAGATCTACGATACGCTGTATGGCTTCGATGCCAAGGGTAACGTGATTCCGCGCATGGCGGAAAATTACAAGATGTCGCCCGATGGCCTCACCTACACCTTTACGCTGCGCAAGGGCATCAAATTCCATAACGGCGATCCTTTCACCTCGGAAGACGTGAAATATTCGATCGAGCGCATCATTGATCCGGCTTCGAAGAGTACGCGCCGGGTCTACTTTGCGCCAGTCGTCGATAGCATCGAAACGCCGTCGCCGACCACCGTGGTGGTCAAGCTGAAGCAGCCGGACGGCGTGTTCATGAACAAGGTGGCGGGATTCCTGTTCATCGTGCCCAAGGCCTATACGTCGAAGTTGCCGACGCCCGAGGCATTTGCCGCTGCGCCGATCGGCACCGGCCCGTACAAGGTCAAGAACAATGCCATCGGCCGCTCGCTTGAGCTGGAGCGCTTCGAGGATTTCTATGGCAAGAAGCCGGCCATCAGCAACCTGGTGTTCCGCTATATTCCCGAGCCGGCCAGCCGCGTGAATGCGCTGCTCGCGGGTGAGGTGGACATTTCCGCCATCGTGCCGCTGTCGGAAGTGGCGCGCCTGAAGAAGGATGCTGCGCTCAACGTGATTTCGAATCCGGTGTCGTCGCCGATGCACGTGCGCCTGTATACCAACGACCCGAGTACGCCGATCTACAAGCGTGAGGTCCGGCTGGCGCTGAACTATGCCATCGATGCCAACGCCATCATCAAGGGCGTGTATCACGGCATTGGCGCGCCGATGGGCACATTCATCTCCAAGTACTATCCGTACGGGCACGATCCCAGTATCAAGCCGTATGGCTACAACCCGGCCAAGGCCAAGGAGTTGCTGAAGCAGGCAGGTTACCCGAACGGCTTTACCGTCAAGCTGTACGACGCGGTGGGCTGGCCGAAGGAGCTGGCCGAGGCGCTGGTGGCGTACTGGGGCCAGGTTGGCATCAAGGCCGAGATCAACCGTCTGGATTACGCCGCCTGGAGCCGCCTGAACAATACGCACAAGAGCGGTCCGATGACCACCACGCAGTTCACCAACGCGATCTACGACCCGATCCACCCGATCGCCGGTTCGTTCTCGAAGGAAGGCGCCTGGTCGGATTACTACAATCCGGAGGTCGAGGCGCTGATCAAGGAGCTGGACAAGACATCCGGCGCGGAAGCGCGCGGCGCGATCTTCCGCAAGATCAGCAAGCTGCTGCATGACGATGCGTCGACGGTGCTCATCACGGAGCTGTTCAACGTGTTTGCCAAGAAGAAGGATCTGAACTGGGAGGTGCAGGAGGGTTCGGGCTTCCTGAATTTCCGCAACGTGTCCTGGCGCTGATGTGATCGAAGCAGTTTGAAGGGCAGCCCGGCGATGCCGGGCTGCAGCAGTACCGCGGTCAGACTTCCAGGATGGCCGTGACGTCGCCTTCGCCGATGCTGTCGCCTTCGGCTACCCGGATCTCCGTGACGCGTCCACCGCGTGGAGCGACCACCGGGATTTCCATCTTCATGGACTCGACGAATACGAGCGGATCATCTTCCGCCACGTGATCGCCGATGTTGACCGTGACCTTGCATACCGTCCCCGTGATTTCTGATTTGACTTCGTAGGTCGCCATGGCTCCTCCGCTGGTTAGTATTCAATATATGGAATTATAACAAAACTGCCTTGCCTGCATATGGTAGCGCAAGGCTCTCTATCTGGTAAGGGAAATTCGCATCATGCGGAAGTTATGCAAGAGTGCTATGCTTTCTTTTCATGATAATAAAGACCAATATGTGGACTTAAGGAGACGAGATGGCGCAAGCTTTGCCGGCATGGAATGCCAGTTATGACGTCGTGGTGGTGGGCTATGGTGCCGCGGGTGCCGTGGCGGCCATCGAGGCTGCCGATGCGGGTGCGCGCGTCCTGCTGATCGAGAAGATGCCCGATCCGGGCGGTATTTCGATTCTCTCGGCGGGCGGGCTGCGCATTACGTCTAGCGCCGACGATGCCTTCCGCTATCTCAAGCATACCTGCGGCGGCCGCACGCCGGACGATGTGCTGCGCGTACTGGCGGACGGCATGGCCGAGGCGCCGGATTACCTGCGTTCACTTGCCAAGGCGAGCGATGCGACCGTCAAGGTAGTCAACTCGCCTGGCAACTATCCTTTCCCTGGCTGCGATTCGCTCGGCTATGCCGAGATCGAAAGCATTCCCGGATTCGATGCGCGCGATGGCTACCTGGCGGCGCGCCCGATGCGGCCCGGCTGCCTGCTGTTCAAGGTGCTGGTCGATAACGTCGAGCTGCGGCGCGGGGCCATCGACGTGTGGACTTCGACCGCGGCCGGGCGTCTGCATCGTAACGATGCTGGCGAGATCGTCGGCCTGCGCGCGGAACGCGATGGCCAGACAGTCGAAATCGAGGCGCGGCGCGGCGTCATTCTCACCTGTGGCGGCTTCGAGGCCAACGAGGAAATGAAGCGCCAGTACCTGGTCTCGACGCCGGTCATCAATACCGGCTTCCGCGGCAATACCGGCGATGGCATCCGCATGGCCCAGGCGGTCGGCGCGGATCTCTGGCACATGTGGCTGTACCACGGCCCGTACGGACTGCGTCACCCCGATCCCGAGTATCCGTTCGGCCTGTATGTCAAGCTGCTGCCCATGTGGACGCCCGAGCGCACCGAGCGTGCGTTGCCGAAGATGGCCTGGATCATTGTCGACCAGGACGGCCGCCGCTACGTTGACGAATATCCTCCGTACATGTCCGACACCGGCGTGCGCCAGTTCGATTTCTACGAGCCGAAAACATACCGTCATCCGCGCCTGCCATCCTTTCTGCTGTTTGATGAGGCTGGGCGCAAGGCCTATCCGCTCGGCCGCGCCATCACCAATGACCGCGAGGCGTGGTACGAGTGGAGCGACGACAACCTGCGCGAGGTCGAGAACGGCATCCTGAACCGCGCCGAGTCGCTCGCCGAGCTGGCGCAGCAGACCGGTGTGGACGAGGCGGTCCTGCGGGCCACGGTCGAGCAGTGGAATGCCGATTGCGACGCAGGCGAGGACACGGCCTTCGGTCGCCGTCCGGAAACCATGATGGCGTTGCGTGAGCCGCCATACTACTGGGCCGCCCTGTGGCCGGTGGTGATCAATACGCAAGGTGGTCCGGTGCACGATGCGCGGCAGCGCGTCATTGATGTCGAGGGTCAGCCGATCGACCGGCTCTACTCGGCGGGCGAGCTGGGTAGCGTGTTCGGCCATGTCTACGTGTCGGGCGGCAATCTGGCGGAATGTTTCGTGGGCGGACGCATCGCGGGTCGGGAGGCCGCCGCGCGTGCGCCGCGCACCTGAAATCATGGTGCATAGCAAAAAAATCACAAATAGTGGAATAGTTTTCTATGTTCTAAAAAGAAATTTAAGTTCAATAGCATCTAAAATCTGCAATTTTATTGCTCTTAAATCCGTGTCAATGGCAATGTTGTGTTCATATTTGGCGGAGACGCAAGGATGAGAATCCTGGTCATGTTTTCGAGGTTATTCGGAAAATGTGGCAAATATTGACACTGCAAATCCAGCCACTTAGACTGCCTGAAAACAGCCGAGGAGCGCGCAATGCGCCTATCCCGGCAAAAAAAACTGGAGACCCAAGCGATGCAGAAACGCTTCATGGATAAAGTCGTGCTCGTCACCGGCGCGGCACGAGGGATCGGACAAGCCACCGCGGCCAGGTTTGCAGAGGAGGGGGCCAAGATCGCCGTGTGCGATCTGTCCGCCGAGGCTGCGACTGAAACCGCTGCCGCCATTGCGTCCGAGTATGGTGTCGAGACCATCGGCGTTGGTTGCAACGTGGCCGACGAGGCGCAGGTCGAGCAGATGGTCGAATCGGTGCTGAAGAAATTCGGCTCCATCGACTGCCTGATCAACAATGCCGGCGTCACGCGCGACAACCTGCTGTTCAAGATGTCGGTCGATGACTGGGATGCCGTCATGAACGTGCACCTGCGCGGCACCTTCCTGTGCACGCGCGCTGTCCAGCGTCACATGGTCGACAAGCGCGCCGGCAAGATTGTCAATCTCTCTTCCACTTCCGCACTGGGCAATCGCGGCCAAGCCAACTACTCGTCCGCCAAGGCGGGTCTGCAGGCTTTCACCCGCACCGCAGCGGTCGAACTCGGCCCATTCAACATCAACGTCAATGCCGTGGCCCCGGGTTTCGTCGATACCGAAATGACGCGCCAGACAGCCGCGCGTCGCGGTTATGAGGTCGAGGAATACAAGGCCATGCGCGCCAAGAGCATTCCGCTCGGCCGCGTCGGTGTGCCGCGCGACATCGCCAACGTGATTGCATTCCTGTGCAGCGAAGACGCTTCGTTCGTCTCGGGGCAGATCATTTATGTGAAAGGCGGTCCGGAAACCGTGCGTTGAGCGCATGGTTCGCCAAGAATCGCCCGTTGTAAAAACTGGAGGAACAATGAAAAAACTGGTCTCGCAACTTACGCTGGGCGCCGCCGCTGCCTGCGCATTCCTCGCGACCGTGCCCGCACACGCCCTGAATGGCAAGCCCGCTGTCGACCGCGATACCGTGGTGTTTGCCATCGGCAAGGAAATCGGCAATCTGGATGGCCAGGTGGCTGCCACCGGCGACTCCCAGCGCTATGGCTGGCAGATGTACGACACGCTGTATGCCTTTGACCGCAAGGGCAATGTGCAGCCGAGCGTCGCCACCGATGTCAAGATTTCGCCGGACGGGCTGCAGTACACCTTCACCCTGCGCAAGGGCGTGAAGTTCCACAACGGCGATGCGCTCACCGCTGCCGATGTGAAATACTCGATGGAGCGGATCCTCAAGCCGGAAACCAAGAGTACCCGCCGTCCGTACTTCGTGAATCTCGTGGAAAGCACCGAGACCAGCGGCGACCACACGGTGACCTTCAAGCTGAAGCGCGCGGATGGCGCCTTCCTGAACAAGATCGCCGGCTACCTGCTGCTGGTGCCGAAAAAATATACTGAATCGTTGCCGACCCCGGAAGCATTCTCCAAGGCGCCGATCGGTTCGGGTCCGTACAAGTTTGTCGAACAGCGTATCGGCCAGTCGCTGACGTTTGAACGCTTTGATGGTTACTGGGGCAAGAAGCCGGGCATCAAGAAGCTGGTGTTCCGCAGCATTCCCGAGGCAGCCAGCCGCGTGAACGCGCTGATGAGCGGTGAGGTCGACGTGATCGACTATGTCGCGCCGGTCGACGTGAAGCGCCTCAAGGCCACCAAGGGCCTGCTCGTGAAATCGGTGCCGGCTGGCAGCCCGCTGGCCGTGCGTCTTTACTCGAACGTCGAAGGCCAGCCGCTGGCCAAGCGCGAAGTGCGTCTTGCCCTGAACCACGGGCTGGATAGCGCCGCCATCATCAAGAACGTGCTGCATGGCGTGGGCGCGCCGATGACATCGTACATCTCGGCCAGCTACCCGTATGGCGTGGACAAGACGCTCAAGCCGTACAAGTACGATCCGGCCCTGGCCAAGAAGCTGCTGTCGCAGGCGGGTTATCCGCAAGGCTTCCAGACCGAGATGTACTGCTCGAGCGACAACCCGAAGGAGCTGTGCGAGGCGATCGCCGCCTACTGGTCGACCATCGGCGTGCGTACCAGCGTCAAGGTCATCGACTATGCCGCGTGGAGCCGTCTGAACAATACGCACAAGTCGGGCCCGATGACGGTGATGCAGTTCTCGAACGCCATCTACGACCCGATCCACCCGATCAGCGGCGCCGCGTCCAAGGATGGTACGTGGTCCGACTATTCGAACCCGGAAGTGGAAAAGCTGATTGCCCAGGCCGATGCCGAGACGGATCGCGCCAAGCGTGACCAACTTTTCCAGAAGATCGGCCGGACGCTGCACGAAGACGGCCATGCCGTGTTGCTGACCGAGCTCTATTACACCTTTGCGCAGGATTCCGGTCTCGACTGGGAGCCGCAGCATGGTAGTGGCTACTACAACCTGAAGGAAGTACGTTGGAAATGAGCGAACAACCTTGGGTTGAACGCACCTTCGGCGATGCCCTGCTGTGGGCGTCGCGCGAATACGGCAGCCGCGAGGCTGTCGTCTATGGTGCTGACCGCATCAGCTTCACACAGCTGGCCGACCGCGTGCGGGCCTTTGCCCGCGGGCTGATCGCCCAGGGCATCGAGTCCGGCGAACACGTCGCGCTCTGGATGGCCGACCGGCCCGACTGGCTCGTGGCCCGCTGGGCCATTCCCATGATCGGTGCGGTGCTGGTGCCGGTGAACACGCGCTTTCGCGAGAAGGATGTCGGCTATGTGCTGGCGCAGTCCGATGCCCGCACGCTGATCGTGCAGCACGGCGCGGTGCGCGGCGTGCGCTATCTCGACATCCTCGAACGCCTCGAGCCGGGCCTGGCCACGCAGCCGCAAGGGGCGTGGCAGTGCAAGGAGATGCCGGAGCTGCGCCGCGTGATTGGTCTGCAGGCGGACGAGTCGACGCCGCTGCCGGACAGCATCACGTCGTTTGCGGCCATCGAGGCGGCTGGCAAGGCACTGCTCGACGACGGGGTGCTGGAGCAGCGTGTGGCCAGCGTCAAGCCGGGCGATGTGGCGCAGATCCTCTACACCTCCGGCACCACCTCGTTTCCCAAGGGCGCCATGGTGTGCCACGGCCCGCTGCTGCAGAACAATGCCTATGCAGCATGGTGCTTCGGCTTCGATACCAAAGACCGTTATCTCGCCAGCGTGCCACTATTCACGGCCACCGGCACCGGCTACACGCTGGCGCTCTGGTTATCAGGTGCGACCATGGTCATCGACAGCAATCCCTACGATGTCCACAATTTCTGCACGATCATCGAACGCGAGCGCATCACCGCGAGCTTCTTCGTCGACACCATCGTCCAGGACCTGAAGGGATATGCCGCACGCGATACGCATGACCTCTCCAGCCTGCGGGTCGGCTACGGTGCACCGCTGCCGACGGCCTCGTTTCTGTGGCTCGTCAACACCCTGGGCGTGCATGACATGATCGGCACCTACGGCATGTCAGAAACGACCAACGCCGTCTCGCGCACGCGCTATGGCGACCCGCTCGACAAACGCGCGCACACCAACGGCCGGCCCTGCGCCGGCGTGCAGGTACGGATCGTCGACATCGATACCGAAACTGCCCTGCCGCCCGGCAAGGTCGGCGAAATCCGCGTGGCCGGCTATACCGTCATGCCCGGGTACTACAAGCGGCCGGACGAAAACGCCAAGACCTTCGATGCGGAAGGCTGGCTGCGTACCGGCGACCTCGGCGAGCTCGATGCGGACGGCTACCTGATCTATCGTGGCCGTGTGAAGGAAATGATCAAGCCCAGCGGCTTCAACGTCGCGACGCAGGAGATCGAGGAATTCCTGCAGACCTATCCCGGTGTCCGCCAGGCTGTGGTCGTCGGCGTGCCCGACGCCCGCCTTGGCGAAGTGGCATATGCCTACGTGGAAACGCTGGCTGGGGCCGACGTTTCCGCCGAAGCGCTCATCCGGTATTGCAAGGACAACATCGCCAGCTACAAGGCGCCACGCTACGTCGAGTTCGTGACCGAATGGCCGCTCACCGGCAGCCAGAAAATCAAGAAGCTGGAATTGAAAACCCGCGCCAATGCGACCCTCCAGGCGCTCCAGGAGCAGGCACCGGCACAGGCGCCCGCGCAGCCCTCGATACCAGCCGCATGAGGCTATGCAGGCGACCGGCTCTTCTTCCACCGATCATCCCTTTTTCTGCCAGGCACCCATGTCCCGCACCAATACCATCAACGCCGCAACCCTCCACCACTGGCGTGAAGCCAAACAGCCGATGGCACTCTTCGATGTCCGCGAACCGATGGAAGCCGACCGCGGCCATATTCCCGGCGCGACCGTTCTGCCGCGCCGCCGCATCGAGCTGCGGATCGCCACGCTGGTGCGCGATCCAGACACGGCCATCGTCGTGACGGATGACGACACCGGGCGGGCCACGCTGGCCGCCGAAACGCTGGCGACGCTTGGCTACCGCAAGGTCCATTGGCTGTGCGGCGGCATCGAGGCGTGGCGCGCAGCGGGCTACCCCATCGCGACCGGCAACAATGTGCCCAGCAAGCTCTATGGCGAAGTGGCCTACCACCACTACGCGATTCCGGATGTCGACGCGGACAGTTTCCGGCAATGGCAGGACGAAGGCCGTAACATCCTGCTGTTCGATGTCCGTACGCCGGAGGAATACCGGGAAGCATGCATTCCCGGCTCGACCAGCGGACCGAGCTTCGATATCGCACGCCATGCAGGCGACTTGCGCCACCATGACGGTCCGGTCGTGGTCCACTGTGCCGGCCGTACGCGCAGCCTGATCGCCGCGCAAACGCTGCGCGAACTTGGCGTGACGCAGGCCGTGGCGCTGCGCAACGGCACCATGGGCTGGCTGCTGGCCGGCAAGGAAGTCGAGCGCGGGGCGCGGCGCACACTCGGCACGCCGTCGGCGACAAGCCTGGCCCATGCCTCGGCAACCAGTCGGGCCATGGCCGAAGCCGCGGGCATCGCCAGCGTGGATGCGGCAACGCTGGCGGCATGGCTGGAGGATGCCGGCAATCTGTACGTGTTCGATGTACGCCAGCGCGACGACCATATTGCCGGGCACGTCCCTGGCGCGCAGTGGGTTCCGGGCGGACAGATCGTGCAGCGCGCCGACGATTTCATCGCTGTCCGGACCGCCCGCATCGTCCTGATCGACGACGATGAAACGCGCGCGCGCCTGAGCGCAGTCTGGCTGCAGCGCATGGGCTTCACGCAGGTCGGCGTGCTGGCCGGCGGCATGGCGGCGTGGCGAGATGCCGGCCATGCTGTCGCCACTGGCCGTGCGCGCCAGCAGCCTGCCGGATGGGAGGCCGCCCGGAACGCCGTACGTTGCATCACGCCGGTCGAGGCACATGAGTTGATTCGCCAGTCCGGTCGCTTGCACATTCTCGACGTGGATACCAGCGCGCACTATTGTGAGGGTCATATCGACGGTGCGACGTGGTTGCCGCGCAGCTGGCTCGAGCATCTCGTGGCGCAGGTCATTCCTGACCCGTCCATGCCGGTGCTGGTGACCTGCGGCTCCGGTATCCATGCCGTCTACGCCGCGCATACGCTCCAGCAACTCGGATACAGCACGGTCGCCGCACTTGAAGGCGGCACCGCAGCGTGGAAACATGCCGGCTACACGCTGGAGACCGCCACCATGCCGCCCCAGGACGATATCCTGCTGCCGCCGTACAAGCGCGGCGAACAGGCGATGCGCGACTACCTGTCGTGGGAAATCGAACTGGCGGCAACCCATCCGCACCACTGAGATACCGCTGACCGCAGACTATTGCGGCCAGCCCCGCATTGCGCCGACCCAGCGCGCCGATGAGCACGCATTGACCAGGCATCACGGCCGT
Organism: Imbroritus primus; assembly: GCA_000272025.2. Classification (GTDB taxonomy): domain Bacteria; phylum Pseudomonadota; class Gammaproteobacteria; order Burkholderiales; family Burkholderiaceae; genus Imbroritus; species Imbroritus primus. The sequence continues at coordinate 28,896 of AKCV02000024.1, read as the reverse complement.
ATGGCAATCACGTAGAGGCCATACCTCCACACGGCACACGGCGACACAACCCCACACCGCGCCCACGTGGCAACGACAAGTGGCATACGGCTTGCTTGAGTCTGCCTGGGCGCCCCTCCAGGCGCCCGCGCGAATCCCGCATGCTTCCTGTCGCGGGCTGTGTCCAAGGTCAACCGATGCTGTGCCGTCCCTGCGCGCGCGTGCGCGCCACCCTCCAAACCCACCGCCATGCCCTGCATTGGGGCATCGTGCACGCCCTGCCCTACACCATCTTTGTGCTGATTGCGCTACAAACCGGGCAGCGTGCCTGGTACGGCGCGGCCATTGCCGCCGTATGGACCGCGCTCGCGGATCTCGTCGGCCCGGTGCATGCCCGCCTGCGCAATATGTCGATCCTGGCCGTGGCCGGTAGCCTGGCGTGCGGCCTGGGGGCATTCACCAGTCACAACCTGCCGCTGGCACTGGCCGCAGCGGCCGTGGTCGGCCTGATGGTGGGCCTCTATGGCTCGCAGCACAGTGCCGTGGCGCAGCCGGCCAAACTGGTCTTTGTCGCGTTCCTGCCCTCGGCCGGCGTGCCGCTGGCCGATAGCGCCGCAGCGCTGCCGGCTGCCCTGCACTACGGCATAGGCAGCATGGCGGCCATCACGTGCTGCCTGGTTCTGTTCCCCAGCGAACCGGATCGCCGCCCGCGCGATGAAATCATCGCGATGTTCAGCGCCCTCGCGGAGTTCGCGCGCCTCGCCGCAACCCCGGATGCTGCCGTCCACGGTAACGAAGCAGCGCAACGTTACCTGGATGCCAAGCGGCAATTGCGTCTGGCGATCGAACAGGCACGGCAGGCAGTTCATGCCGTCCGCCTGTTCGGCCACGGCCGGTCGGATACCTTTGGCGAACTGGTCACGCTTGCCGATGCGTGCTTTCGTGTTGGCCTGCTGCTGGCGGAATACCCTCGGCCGGCACACGCCGCCTACCATCCTGGACCGGCACAACCGGATGCCATGCAGATTGCCATCGCCCGGGACTTTGTTGCCGCCATGGAAGCCGCCGACCGCCAGATCCGGCACGCCCTGCTGCCGCGCCAGACAGCGCCCGTCGAGCTGCGCGACCGTCTTGCCGCCGCGCTGGCGCCGCTGCAGCAGCATGCCGTGGTCACGTCGCTGCCATCGGCATTGACACAGGCCCTCGCGGCATTAGGGCAGCCATTGCCCGCAGTGTCGCCATCAACGTCACGGCACACTGCGCATACCGACGCGGACGATGACATGGACGCGCCTGCCTGGCATCTGCTGCTGCCACGCAGCGCACGTGCTGCTCTGCGTCGCGATGCCGCGCTTCCCCAGCATGCCATCCGGCTCGCCGCCGGCGGCACGGCCGGCCTCGCCATCGCCACGCTGCTGCTGCCCGGCCACGGCTACTGGCTTGCTATCACCCTGGTGATCGTACTGACGCCCCATATGCAGACGACCCGACGTTCCGCGTGGCTGCGCCTCGCAGGTTCCGTCGCCGGCGCGGCCAGCGCCGCGCTGCTGTCATGGGCCGACGTGCCGCCCGGCGCCATGGCCATGCTGACGCCGCTGTTCCTCGCCGCAGCGTATGGCACGCGCGTGCGCGGGCAAATGGGTGCATTCGCATTCTTCCTGACGCTGACGGTGGTGTATTTTTCGTGGCTCGAGCATCCGCTCGGTTCGAGCCTGGCGTTTGCCGTACTGCGGGGCATCGACACCTTGCTGGGTTGCGCACTGGCGCTCGCGCTGGTGCTGGTGTCGCCCCGTCCGCGGCCGCTGGCCTGGCTCGCGCGCCATGTGGCGCTGGCCGTCGATGCCGCGGCCCTGTACGTCGCGAGCGCAGTGTACGAGGGCAAGTCGAACAGCGGCGGCATGCACGGCAACAGCGGTGGCAGCCTGAACAGCCAGGAGATCCGTAACGACATCCGCAATGACACGCGGCGCGCCCGTACCGGCCTCGCCGTCAGCCTGGCGGAGCAGGCGCTGGCCTCAAGCACGCCGCTGGCGCGCGAGCATGCGGCGCAGTTGCAGCAGATCCTGCTGGCATCGCGCCGCCTCATCGGCATTGGCCTGCGCCTGCAGTCGGCCCTGCATGACAGCACGCTTGATGACGCTTACCGTCTCGCCGCCATGACGCTGGTACGCCGGCAATGCGGCCTGCTGCATGCCGCCTCGCACGTGCTGCGGCGACTACCGGTAGCGCCGCTGGCCATGCCGGGCACGCTTCCACCCGCCCGGCATGCGGTAGAGAAACGCCTCGAAGATCAGTTGCTCGACCTGGCGGCAGTAAGTTCCAGCATCATGCGGGCCGTTACGGTACTCGAGGAATTGCGCGAACAGCGTGCGTCCACGCTGGCAGCAGCACAGCGCCGTTCCGTACGGGCCGCATGGCTGGCGACGCGGCGCAGCCGCGTGTGATCTAGCGGCCTTCGCGCGGCAGCACGGCCATGGTCAGCCGCGCGATGCAGACCAGGCGGTCAGCCTCGTCGCGGACTTCGATGCCCCAGACATGCGTCGAGCGGCCCACGTGGATGGCGCGCACGGGGCCCGTGACAAACCCGCTGGTCACGGCGCGCACATGGTTGGCGTTGATGTCGAGCCCCACGCAGTAGTGCGTGGCAAGGTCGATGCACATGCTGGCCGCCGTGCTGCCGAGCGTTTCCGCCAGCAGCACCGAAGCCCCGCCATGCAGGATGCCGAATGGCTGGCGGGTACGCGCGTCCACCGGCATGCGCGCGCTCAGTGACGCGTCATCCATGTGGGTATATTCGATGCCGAGATTGGAGACGGCCGTATCCTGCGAGCGCGCCTGCAGCGCCTCCAGCGGTTTGGGGTGGGTCCAGAGCATGGGTTGAACGGATGAATGAAAACCATCCGATCATACCGGCATCCGGCCGGCGGCACCTGCCGCCGGGGCAGCTACCCCAAACCACGCCAACGGCGGTCACCCCGCCGCAGTCGCTTCACGGCCATCACATCGGTTCCGGCGGATGCCGCTCAAGGTGCTTGTATGCCCCTGCCGCCATCAGGCCAAAGACCATATGCGCGAACAGGCTTTCGATGCTGCGCGCCTCGTTGAACCACGGGAAGAACCGCACCAGCCCGTAGAAGTTGACCACATACACCAGCACACCAAAGGCGATCCCTGTGCCCAGCGCCAGCGCGTAGCCGCTGTCGAGCCGAAACGCGGTGATCAATGCCGCCAGCAGCGTCGCCAGCACGATGGCCAGCGCGTAATGCACAAGCAGCGCGACCCCTACGACCATCCACGCCGGCTGCGCTGGCGCCGTGAGAACATCGCGGCCGAGGACGATGGCGGCCACCATGGTGACCGAGCCCCAGGCGCCCTGATACATCAGGAACCGCACCACCAGCAGTTCCATGACGATGAACACCGTGCCGGCCACGAGCCCGGCGAGCGCAGCGGCGCGCCAGTCCGGCAGGCGATGGGTGAAGTGGTGAGATTGCAGATGGAGTTCCATGTTCCGCTCCTTGCCATCCTCCCGCCGCACTGTTGCGTACTGTTTGCCGTGGCCCCGGTCCGCGGCCCGTCAGGCGCGCCGCATACTTCATTTATAGTCCATCGCCAGTAGGTTGTGCAGTGGCGCAGCGCCGCCTGCGCGCTGACGCTGGCAGGTGCTGCCACCGTGACATACCATGGAGTGAAGCAGTCGGTGCCAACGCACCGCAAGCCGGAACGGGAACATGTCGCGAAGAACCTGGACCTACGTCTGCCTGCTGTTGGGGATCGCCGGCCTGGTGTATGTGGCCGTGGCGCTTGTCGTGGACGAATTGCGTACCTCGCAACGCCAGGCGCACTACCTCAGCGACTTCGCCCGTGGGCTGACGTTCGAGGAGCAGCCCGGAGCAAGCGGCGCCATCCGTTTTCCCATGCATGGGCCGGCCGACACCCGCTTCGGCTACACCTGGATTCCGCAACTGACCACGCGCCTCGAGGCGCGCGGCTTCACCCGCGAAGCGCAGGCACGCCAGTCGCCCGCGCTCATGCACTGGCTCGACTCGGGCATGTACGCGCCGTACCGCGAAAAAACCACAGCTGGCCTCCAGCTACTGGACTGCCACGGGGAGACGCTGTCCCCCCGCCGTTATCCGGAACAGCAGTACGCCGGGTTCGCGGACATTCCTCCCGTGCTGGTCAACAGCCTGCTGTTCATCGAGAACCAGAGCTTGCTCGACCCCGAGTTTCCGGAGCGCAATCCGGCCGTGGACTGGCGGCGACTCGCGCGTGCGGCGCTCGATCTGCCCTTGCGCGCCATCGATCCGGAGAACAGCACGCCGGGTGGCAGCACGCTGGCGACGCAAATCGAAAAATTCCGGCACTCGGCGGGCGGGCGCACGGAATCCGTTCGCGAGAAATTCCGCCAGATGGGTTCCGCCGCGGTACGCGCCTATCGCGACGGACCGGACACCACGCTGGCACGCCAGCGCATCGTCACCGACTACCTGAATGCAGTGCCGTTGGCTGCGCGCAGCCCCGTCGGGGAAATCCTCGGCATCGGCGAGGGCCTCGCGCTCTGGTATGGCACACCCTTCGAGGAAGCCAACCGCGAGCTGCACGCGCTCGACATGCACGCGCCGACACCACGCCAGGGCGAGATCTACAAACAGATGCTCTCGCTGGTGGTCTCGCAGCGCCGACCGTCGTACTACCTGCGGCGCGATACCGACGAACTGGCCGCCATGACCGACAGCTACCTGCGCCTGCTGGCGGCGGCCGGCATCATCTCCCCCGCCCTGCGTGATGCCGCACTGCAGGCATCGCTGCATAAGGCGCCCCCACCCGTGCCGCTTGCCTCCAGCTCGTTTGTCGCCAGCAAGGCTGTGAACCAGGTACGCAGCGAGCTTGCGCGGCTTACCGGTGTCGCGAGCCGCTACGATCTGGAGCGTTTCGACCTCCAGGCCGCCAGCACGATCAATGGCGTCCTGCAGGCGCGCGTCGCGGAAGCGCTGCAGGCTATCCGCACACCGGCCGGCGCGCGCAGTTTCGGCCTGTATGGCAAGAACCTGCTGCGCGAAGGCGATGACCCCTCTCGCCTGAACGTCAGCTTCACGCTCTACGAACTGGACGGCGACAGCAGCGCACTGCGTGTCCAGGCCGACACGCTCGACCAGCCATTCGACCTGAATACCGGCGCACGCCTTAACCTCGGTTCCACAGCCAAGCTACGCACGCTGGTGACCTATCTGGAAATCATCGCCGAACTGCATAGCCGCTACGCGGCGCTGGACGACATCGGCCTGCACGCGCAAACGCCGGAACGCGATGACGCCCTGAACCGCTGGGCGATCGACTATCTGCTGCGCACGCGTGACCGCGATCTGGGCGCGATGCTCGACGCCGCGCTGGAGCGTAAGTATTCAGACAACGACAGTGAACTGTTCCTGACAGGCGGCGGGCTGCAGAAATTCTCCAACTTCGAGTCCGCCAAGACTGGACAGATGTTGTCCGTGCGCATGGGCTTCCGCAATTCAGTGAACCTGGTGTTCATCCGCCTGATGCGCGATATCGTCCGCTATGAAACCTACCGTGCCGTGCCCGAAGCCGCAGCGATCCTCTCGGGCCAGGCCGCCGATGCGCGGCTTGCCTACCTGCGGCAGTTCGCCGACCAGGAAGGCGCGGCCTACCTGACAGATTTCCAGCGCATCTACCGTGGCCTGCCGCGGGCACAGCGCGTGGCGCGCCTGCTCGATCGCGTCAAGCCGGTTCCGACTCGGCTCGCGGTGGCACTGCGCAGCGCCGACCCGGCACTTGGCGTGGACGATTTCGCCCGCACGTTGCGCGCCCGGCTGCCGCGCCAGCGCCTCACCGACGCCGACGTGCAAACGCTGTACGACAAATATGCGCCGGAGCGGTTTTCGCTCAACGATCGCGGCTACCTATCCGGCATTCATCCGCTGGAATTGTGGCTCGTGGCGCATCTGGAACGCTACGGAGATACCTCGCTCGACCGCCTGCTGCAGGAAAGCAAGGCCGTGCGGCAGGAGGTCTACAACTGGTTGTTCAAGACCAGTCGCACCGGCGCGCAGAACACACGCATCCGCACGCTGCTCGAACAGGCGGCATTCGAACGCATCGGCAAGCGCTGGCAGCGGCTGGGCTATCCGTTCGACACGCTCACGCCGTCGTACGCGGCCTCCATCGGTGCCTCCGGCGCCCGCCCGGCCGCGCTGGCCGAACTGGCGTCGATCATCCTCAATGACGGACGGCGTCCGCCCGTCACGGCTGTCGAGGCGCTGGACATCGGCAGCGATACGCCGTTCGCCACGCGCTTCCGTTTTCGACCTGCGTCCGGCGAGCAGTTGCTGGTACCGGAGATCGCCTCGCGGGTACGTGACGCCATGCGCGACGTGGTCGACAACGGTACGGCCCGCGCGCTCCGGCCATTTTTCCAGAAAGCCGCCGGCAGCGCCGGCCCGCCGCTTGTACTGGCCGGCAAGACGGGCACGGGCGATCACCGTCACCAGTCGTTCTCGCCGAGCGGCGCGCTGACGGCGTCACGCGCCATCAGCCGCACCGCAAACTTCGTCTTTACCATCGGGGAACGCTTCTACGGCACGGTCACGATCCATGTGGGCGAGCCGTATGCGGCGCGCTACAGCTTCACCAGCGGCCTCGCGGTCCGGCTGCTGGGCGGACTCGCGCCCGAGATCGTCGCGGCGCTGCAGCTGCCCGGTACCGGCGCCCGGCTGGCGTGCCCGCGCACGCCAGATTCCGGCCTTGCGGGGTCAACGCCTGTATCGATGTCCGCGTCGACGCCGCTATAACGTGTGATGCGCGGGGCGCTATGGCTCACGTGATGCAGGCATCGCCACGGATATCGATCACGATCAAGCCCGGCCCGCCCCGGGCTTGATCCTGGTCAAGGCGTCCTCCACGGGCTTGCCGTACGGTAACGGAAATCATTCCTGTTGCGTCTGAGCCCATCATGCGACCTGCTTCCACCATCCCTGTCCGTGGTACTTCCACGCCTGCGCCCTGTGTCTCTGGCGATGCGCCGGCCGACGCGGCTGCAGCACGCCTGCGCGATACCTTGCAGCGGTTCGGCGGCAGCGGGCCACGCTACACCTCCTATCCCACCGCGGACCGCTTTACCGAAGCCATTACCGCCGAGGACTACATCCGCCAGCTACGGGCTGTGGCGACGCGCACAGCAGCTCCAGGCGCCGCGCCGCTCTCGCTGTATTTCCATCTGCCGTTTTGCGCACACCTGTGCTGGTACTGCGGCTGCAACAAGGTGGTGACGCGCGACCACGGCCGCAGCGCCAAGTACATCCGCTATCTCGACCGTGAAATGGCGCTGGTGACCGAGGCCACCGGGCGCGGCCTGCCTGTGGGGCAGTTGCACTGGGGCGGCGGCACGCCGACCTTTCTCAGCCACGAGGAAATGCGCGACCTGATGCGGCGCACACGCCAGTATTTCGATCTGCAGGCAGACGGCGAGTACGCCATCGAGATCGATCCGCGCGCGGTGCAGGACGATACCGTCGCCGTGCTGGCGGAACTCGGCTTCAACCGCTTCAGCCTGGGCGTGCAGGATGTCGATCCGGCCGTACAGGAAGCCATCCACCGCGTGCAGCCGGTCAGCCAGACGCGTGCCGTGATCGATGCCGCGCGCCGCCACGGCATCCGCTCGATCAACCTCGACCTGATCTGCGGCCTGCCGTTGCAGACGCTCGCCAGTTTCGACGCGACGCTGCGTACGGTCATCGACATGGCCCCGGAGCGCATCGCCATCTACGGCTACGCGCACCTGCCGCACCTGTTCAAGCCGCAGCGCCGCATCGATGAGGATGCTCTGCCGACTGCCAGCGAAAAGCTCGACATGATGCTGCTGGCCGGCGAACGGCTGGCCGCCGCCGGCTATCTCGACATCGGCATGGATCATTACGCGCGGCCTGATGACGATCTGGCGCGTGCACAAGCTGAAGGCCGGCTGCACCGCAATTTCCAGGGCTATTCGACGCAGGCCCAGTCCGACCTGCTGGCCTTCGGCATCTCCGCCATCGGTAAACCCGGCGAGGCGTTCGTGCAGAACGTGCGCACGCTCGACGACTACTACACCGCGCTCGATGCACGCCGCTTTCCGGTCCTGCGCGGCCACCACCTGACGAAAGAGGACCATCGGCGCGCCGAGATCATCCAGGCGCTGATGTGCCACTTTACGTTCGATATCCCGGCCTTCGAAGCGCGTCATCAAATTGACTTCCAGCACGCTTATGCTGGCGCGCTGGCACAGCTCGTCCCACTGCAGGCGGCTGGACTGGTGACCGTGGACGCCACGCGCATCGGCGTCACTCCGCTGGGGCGCCATCTGGTGCGGCGCGTGGCCATGGCCTTCGACGCCTACCTGGCGGCCGAGCCGGTGGCAGATGGCCGTACGAACGACCGCGCGGACCGTCGCCCTGAGGGGTGCGGCACATCCCGCACCATCCCGATTCAGCCCCTGCGCTATTCGCGCATCTTGTGAGTACCATGCCGACCCAGACCCGTTCGTCCAATCCTTCCCCGGTGCCGCACCGCAAAGTGCTGCGCCAGCATCTGCAAGCCTACGAGGCCAAGCGCACCGCGCTGGCCATTGTGCTGCTGTGCGTCGACCTGGCACTGCATGCGGCGCTGTTCGCCGGCATCATCCTGTTCGAGGCATGGTGGGCCAAGCTGCTGTGCGCACTGGCCGCCGGCTTCGTGATCGGCCGCCTCTTCATCATCGGCCACGATGCCTGCCACCAGAGCCTGACACCGCACCGCGGCCTGAACCGGGTACTGGGGCGCATCGCCTTCCTGCCTTCGCTCACGCCCTACAGCCTGTGGGATGTCGGCCACAACGTGGTGCACCACGGCTACACCAATCTCAAGGGCGTGGATTTCGTATGGGCGCCCAAGACACGTGAGGAATATGCCGCGCTCTCGCCCACCCGCAAGGTGCTCGAACGCATCTACCGCAGTGGCTGGGGACCGTGGCTGTATTACTTCATCGAAATCTGGTGGCTGCGCATGTTCTTCCCGAGCAAGGCCCACATGCCGTCGCAGCGTACCGTGTTCCTGCGCGACAACCTGCTCGTCTCGGCCGCCGGCCTGTTGTGGATCAGCGGCATGGTGGCTGCCGCGCTGGCCACCGGCCAGTCGGTGGCGCTCCTGCTGCTGATGGGCTTCGTGGTGCCTTTTATGTTCTGGAATGCCATGATCGGTTTCGTGGTGTACGTGCACCACACGCATCCGCGCGTGTCCTGGCATGCCGACAAGGCCGCATGGGCTGCCGCCAATCCGTTCGTCTCGACCACCGTGCACCTGACCTTTCCGTTCCGCATCGGCGCGCTGATGCACCACATCATGGAGCACACCGCGCACCATGTGAGCATGGCGATTCCGCTGTACCAGCTGAAACAGGCGCAGGGCTGGCTCGACGAGACCCTGCCCGCCTGCGTGATCGTGCAGCGCTTTTCGTGGCGCTGGTACTTCGACACGGCGCGCCGCTGCAAGCTGTATGACTTCGCCCAGCGCTGCTGGACCGATTTCCAGGGACGTCCGACCAGTACGCCGGCACCGGCCGTGGCCGCAGCCTGACGGTCCACACGCTATCCCCTCGGGGGTAGGTGTGGATCCATGCCCTGGCACCTGCTGGTTCTATAGCGTTTCCGGCCCCTCGGCTACGCTGTCGGCATCGCGACAAGACTCAGAGAGCGCCGCATGCCATCGTCCGCAACCGCTTCCCCGCCCGCCCCGGCCATCGCCATACGTTCGCCGGCACGTCTGCGTCGTGGGCCGTTGATGGTCATGCTGGCACTGCTGCTCGGCATGCTCGTGGGACTTGTGGCCTACCGGCTGCTCGGGGCGCAGGCACCGCGCATGGCTGGGACACCGCTGCGCCAGGGCGCGGCGCTGCTCGGCGCGCTGCTGTTGTGCGTGCCGGCGCTGTTCTCGTTGGTCAAACGCGGCGGCCTCACCGAACGCCCGCCGGCTTGGTTCGTGGCGCATGCGCTGGCCAGCACGGCCGGCGCGGCGCTGATCCTGTTTCACGCCAGCGGTGGGCAGTTGCTGTCCACACCGGGCGTATTGGTCGCCATGCTGCTGTTCCTGGCGCTGCAAGGCACGCTGGCGCGGCTGTTCATGGCCAACCGCTTCGCGCGCCAGTTCGGTTCGCGGCCGCTCAGTTTCCACAATGCCGATGCCGCTGATCTCGCTGATCTCGCCGATCTCACCACCAGACGAGCCGCGCTCGCGGATCTCATTGCGCGCAAGCGTGCCCTGCTGGCCAGGCTCGATCCACTGGCCAGCGAAGCGGTGTTCTCCCCTAATCTGCGCCACGCGCTGCGGCACCCGTGGCTGACATGGCGCTACGCCCGGCTGGCCGGGGCCGAAGCCCGGCTGGTCGGCGCACGGCGTGCGGCCGGCGTGCCGTTGTCGCTATGGCGGCGCGTGCATCTCGCGGTGGCGTTCCTGTTCCTGTGCGGCATGGCGCTGCATATCGTGCTGGTGACATTTTTCGCAGGCTATGTGGCCAAGGGCCGTGCCATCTACTGGTGGCATCTCGCCGCCTGGGGAGGCGGGCAATGACGCAACTGGCACTGAGCATCGACCTCGAGCGCTGCACCGGCTGCAAGAGCTGCGAAGCGGCGTGCAAGCAGGTCAATGGACTGGGACCGCAGGAATATCGCAACAAGGTGCTGTGGCTTGGCGCACCCGATGTGCCGCAGCTCGACTTCCTGACCGTGACCTGCCAGCAGTGCGAACGGCCGGCCTGCGTGCGCGCCTGCCCGGTGGCGCCCAAGGCCCTGAGCAAGGATCCCGTGACCGGCGTAGTGAGCGTCAACGAAGCGCGCTGCACCGGTTGCGGGGAATGCGTGCTGGCGTGCCCGTACGGTGCAATGGGCTATGACCCGGTGGACCACCACGCGGTGAAGTGCGACCTGTGCGCCCCACGCCGGGCACGCGGTGACGGGCCGGCGTGCGCGAGCGTGTGCCCGACGCGCGCCATCACCTTCGGCGCGCGCGATGCGCTGCTCGAGGCGGCGGCCTCGCAGGGTAAGCCGGTGCGCGACCACGATCATTTCCTGCAGGGACCGGCAACGCTGTATCTCGACCGCAAACCCGCGCCGCAGGTCATGATGCCGGATGCGATACCGGTAGCTGCACCCGCCACTGCAACCAATGAAGCAATAACACCCGCGCGCGTGCCGGACCGGCTGGCGCATACCCTGCAACCGGCAATCCTGAATGACCATCGTCCGCGTGCGCGGCTCTCCGGCACGGATACCGCGTTCCCCTACCGCCACGACAACAGCGCCGCGCCCGAACGCGTTACGCCCGGCGGCTGCCATATCTGCTTCAACGGCTGCACGGTGAAATTCCACCATCGCGACGGCCAGATCGTAAACATCCTCGGCAACACGGATGACCCGGTGTTCCAGGGCCGCATCTGCCCGAAATCGCAGATGACCTTGCAGCTGTACCGCAACCGGGGGCGTCTCACGCATCCGCTCAAGCGCGTGGGACCGCGCGGCAGCGGACGCTTCGAGCGCATCGGCTGGGATCAGGCGCTCGACGAGATCGCCGCGCGGCTGCATGCGGTGCGCGACCAGCATGGCAGCGAAGCACTGGCGATCCACATGGGCACGCGCACCGGGGTACTCAACATCATGGGATACATGCGCCTGTTCGCGCAGCTCTGGGGCACGCCCAATGTGCTGACGACCGAGCCGCTGTGCGATGCCGGCAAGGTGGTAGCGCTCGAGCTCACGCTCGGTTCGACCAATCTCGGCAATATCTATACGCCCGACGACATCGGCAGTGCGCAGCTGTATGTGTACTTCGGCGACAACCAGGCCGAAACGCGGCCGGTGAATTTCGGCATGCTCAACGACTGGCGGCTGCGCAATGGCGCCCGACTGGTCGTGGCCGATCCGCGCCTCACGCCGACCGCCAGCAAGGCCGATGTGTGGCTGCCGATCCGCCCCGGCACCGACATGGCGCTGGGGCTCGCGCTGATCCACGAGATCTTCGTCACCAACCAGCATGACGCTGCCTTCTGTGCTGACTGGGTGCTTGGTTGGGAGCGCTGGCGCGAATCCATCCTGACGCTGGGGTACTCGCCGGAATGGGCTGCCGCCGTCACCGGGCTGGATGCCGCGAGAATCCGCGCACTGGCGGCAGAAATCGCAACGGCCGACGGTTGCATGATCTATGCAAGCCGTGGCGTTAACCAGCACAGCAACAGCCTGCAGACCAATCGCGTGCTGATGTTCCTGGCGGCCATCACCGGCAACTGGGGACGCAAGGGCGGCGGTTATTTCAACGTGGCCGCCGAACCCGACTGGCAGACGGTGCCGGTGCCCGACGCACGGCGCGCGACGATGACGCGCCCGGCAATGGGCCGCAGCCCGGTGGCCTGGCTCGACGGGATGCTGCACGCCCAGCCGTATCCGATCCGCGCGCTGATCACCGGCAACAACCCGGCAGCGCAATGGCCGGGCGGCGCGAAGGTGCGCGAGGCACTGGAAGCGCTGGACTTGATCGTGCATGTCGAACTGTTCCAGAACGCGACCTCGGCGCTGGCCGATTACGTACTGCCCGCCGCCACCGGCATCGAGAAAGGCGGCATCAGCCGGCTCTCGGAAGACCGGCGCATCGTGTGGAACGACAAGCTGATCGAACCGCCGGGCGAGGCACGCTCTGACCACTGGTTCTGGATCGAGCTGGGCAAGCGGCTCGGCTACGACGATGTCCTGCAGGAACGCTACAAGGATCCGGGCACGTTCTGGGATGAAGTGTTCCGCCCGGCCACGCCTGATCTGCACGGTGCAACGCTCAAGCGGCTGCGCGGCCTGCCGCATCGCTGGGTGCGCACGCCAGTGGCACACGAGGATGCGCCCGAAGCCGGCACGCTCTATCTCGACGGCAGCACGGCGTTCGGCCAACCAGCCGGCAAGCGCTTTCCCACGCCGAGTGGCAAGCTGGAGTTCTGGACCGAGTCACTCGAAGCCAAATTCCGCGCGCTCGGCCTGTCGGCGCTGCCGGAGTTCTATACCGAGGCCGAGCAGCTGGTGCCGCTACCGTGGCTGCCAGCCGGCTGCCTCACGGACGGCGATGGCGAAATTACGACCTCGCCGTTCTTCCATGCACCGGCGCTGGCCCCGGTAGTCGATATCGCCCAGCCGGACGACAGCGGCACGCCGGGCACGTGCCTGCGCGATGCGGGCTATGACACGGAACTGGTCACCGGCCGCCCGGCGGCCCCGCATTTTCATTCATGGACACACTACTTCTGGCAAGCGCAGGAAATGTGGCCGGAACTGTATTGCCAGATGCATCCGGACAAGGCTGCCGCCATCGGCGTGCGCGACGGCGAACGCGTGCGCATCGACACGCCGCGCGGCAGCGTCGAGGCGCGTGCCTGGGTGACCACCGGCATCCGCCGCGAAAGCGTGTTCGTGCCAATCGGCTGGGACCAGACGCAACCGTTTCATCCTGCCGCCTCGGTCAATATGCTGACCGAGGGCAAGCTCGACCCGGCCTCGCAGCAAAGCAACCTGAAGCTGCATCTGTGCAAGGTGCGGGCCGTGGCGGGCACGTAGCGAAGGCGGGCAACAAGAAAAGCTGACACGAGGGGCGGGACGGAGCCACTGGGCTCCGCCCCTGCACTATTCGGACACGAGAAACCGCTCGGCCAGGCAGGCCCAGTATGCGGCGCCGGTCACCAGCAGGCGGTCGTTAAAATCATAGGAGGGGTTGTGCACCATGCACACTTCCTCGCCATCCCCTGCGCCAAGGTACAGGTATGCGCCGCGGCAGTGCTCCAGCATATAGGCAAAGTCCTCACTGCCCGAGCGCTGCGGACCCGGCACCATGACCTGGGCCTCGCCCACCAGTGCACGGGCTGTTTCGCAGGCGAACACGGTCGCGCCACGCTCGTTCACCAGCACGGGAAAACCTTGCCGGTAATCCACCGTGGCGCGCACGCCGTAACTCTCCGCCTGGGCCGTGACCAGGGCCTTGAGGCGCTGCTCGAGCAGCCGCCGCACATCGGGATCAAGGGCGCGGATGCCCACCTCCATGGTGACCTCGTCCGGAATGACATTGCCCGCGCTGCCGCCATGGATGGCGCCCACCGTGACCACGGCGGTTTCGAGCGGCGGCGCGTTGCGCGACACCAGCGTCTGCAGCGCCATGACAATGGATGCCGCGGCCACGACCGGATCGGCGCTGCGGTGCGGGTGTGCGCCATGCCCGCCGACGCCGGTCACCACGATGGTGGCGGAATCCGATGACGCCAGGGTCGGTCCGGCACGGAACACGAAGTGTCCCTCGGGATAGCCGGGCATATTGTGCATGGCAAAGATGGCATCGCAGGGATAGCGCTCGAACAAGCCTTCCTGGACCATGCGTAACGCGCCGCTCTGGCCGTTCAGGCCCTCTTCCGCAGGCTGGAAGATGAGATTCAGGGTACCGGAGAAAGCGCGCGTTTCCGCCAGGAAGCGGGCTGCGCCGAGCAGCATGGCCGTGTGGCCATCATGGCCGCAGGCATGCATCACGCCCGGATGGATGCTGGTATGCTCCACGCCGCTCTTTTCCTCGATCGGCAGGGCATCCATGTCGGCCCGCAGGCCGAGGCGGCGCTTGCCATCGCCGCACACCAGCTGCGCGACCACGCCGGTACCGGCCATGCCGCGTTCCACGCGGTAGCCCCACTCTTTCAGCAGGCGGGCTACCAGCGTACTGGTACGGTGTTCTTCAAAGCCAAGTTCAGGATGGCGGTGCAGGTCGCGCCGCAGCGCAACGAGCTCCGCACGGGCCTGCTCCATGGCATCTAGGTAACGCTGGGCATCCATGTCGATGTGCATAACGGCTCCGCACAGGGAGCCGGCGGGCAATCCTTCCAACTGGCGTGCCACGTTGCAGCACAGGCCCGCTCCGCCTCCCTTGCCGCCCAGTATCCCGCTGGCGTCCGCGCATATCAATGCGTGGACGCCGTTATCGGGCATCGCTGTCGCACATTTGCATCATGCGCCAAGCAGGCCCAGCCACACCGGAGACTGCATCAGCCGAGGCGCGCAGCGTGTTCAGCCTTGAGCGCCTGGCGGAGGTACCATGTCAATGGATCCAGAGCCTGTTCATAGGGTGGCTGTTCAGTGTGATTGCATGTCGCACCAACCACCTCCTGCTCCCGTACTTCAGCGGACACAGGAGACGCATGTCCGCGAGCGTTGCGCCCCGTCTGCGCAGTGACGTGCGACGCAACCGGCAGTAGCCTCGGCCTCACGGTAGCGACGGATACATTGGCAGGCGGCGTGTCCGGGTACACGCTGCCACGCGTCCGGGCCGGCGCGGATCTCTCGCCAAAACCCAGAGCCACCGGCCGGCCCACGAGATCCGGCCGCGCAGGCCCACTCCAAAGTCCGGTACCCCGCACTGCAAACAGACGAAACGACATGATGGTTTCCTCAAAAGAACTGGGCCGGACCGGGATGTCCCGCAGGCCGGCCGCATTGATCGGATTGCAGCATTGCGACGCCGCAGCCGGCCACTGTACGGACAGCGCGCCCCATCCACCGTTTCTTTGACGAAATTTAATGTTGGCCGTCACCCATGCCCAAACGCGCCGCAAAGGCATAAGATGGAGCCAGCCCGTACCCATCCGAAACACCCTTCAGAGGAGTCGAGCATGCGTCCCTATCAAGTCAACGTCGAACGCTGCGCCGATACCGGCCTGTGGAGCGTCGTGGCCAGCGACGTGCCGGGGCTGGCGGTGGAGGCCGGCAGTTTCGAGGCGCTGATCGCGGCCATCGGACAAGCCATGCCCGACCTGCTGGGCGAATGCCACAGCCATGCGCATGGCAACGTGCGCTACCGCGTGGTGTACGACGCGGTGCACGAATGCACGCCCCATGTCACCCAGCCGGTAGCTCAGCCGTAGGAACCTTCGCCACCGGCCGGATGTCCCTCAGGAAACCCCGCGCACCCGCGCGGACTGCCCTGCCTTTCCGGGGCTTTTTCAGGAGACCGCCATGAGCACCCATACCTACAAGCTGATCGAACTCGTCGGCTCGTCCCCGAACAGCAGCGACGATGCCATCCGCAACGCGCTCGCCAAGGCATCGCAAAGTCTGGAACATATGGACTGGTTCGAAGTGGTGCAAACACGCGGCCATATCCAGGATGGCAAGATCGCGCATTTCCAGGTGGTGGTAAAGGTCGGCTTCCGGATCGAGGACTGATCCGGGGTAACTGGGGACCGATGCGGAGTCGATGCCGGTTTTGATGGGGCCCGGCGTCGGCTGTGCAGCCCTGTAGCCGTAACCGCTCCGAGCACGCTCTGCATGGCGGTGCAATGCGGATGGATGGCCGCAGGCTGCCCGACCATCGGTTTCGCTGCGATACTACCGTCTGGCGTGCTGCAGATTCATGCGGTGGCTGCGCCGCTCCATTGACCCGAAACCCGGACCCGTATCATGACCTTTCCCGTCACCGGCATCCTGCTGGCGGCCGGCTTCGGCCGCCGCTTCGATCCCACGGGCCGCGACAGCAAGCTGCTGGCGCGGCTGCCCGATGGCCAGCCGGTGGCCTGGCACAGCGCCCGCGCCATGCTGGCATCGCTGCCGGAAACCTATGCCGTGGTCCGTGCCGATGACGATGCGCTGGCCGATGCACTGCGTGCCGCGGGGTGCAGGGTGGTGGCAGTGCCCGAGGCGCGCGACGGCATGGGCCACGCGCTGGCTGGCGGCATTGCCGCGACGCCGCAACCGGCATCCGGCTGGGTGGTGGGGCTGGCCGACATGCCGTGGATCCGGCCCGAGACCATCCAGGCCGTCACCACCTCGCTGGCGTGCGGCACCGGCACGCCCGAGCAGGCGGGCCGGATCGTCGTACCGCGCTACCGGCAGCAACGCGGGCATCCGGTCGCCTTTGCCGCCACCCATGGCCCGGCGCTGCGCGCGCTGACAGGGGACGAAGGCGCGCGGATGCTGTTGCAGCAGCATCCGGTGACCTGGATGGAAGTGGACGACCCCGGCGTGTTGCGCGATGTCGATACGCCGGCAGATCTAGGCACCTGAGTTCGGCATCCAAGTTCGACGCCTGGGCTCAGCGCCTGAAATCAGGCATTCATGACCGACACGGTGCGCACATTCAGATAGGCTTCCACTGCCTCCGGTCCGCCTTCCGATCCATAGCCCGAATCCTTGATGCCGCCGAATGGCAGTTCGACCATCGGCATGGCTGGCATATTGACCCACAGCATACCGACTTCGACCCGGCGGCTCAGCAGGTCCGCATTCTTCAGGGAACGCGTGAAGGCATAGCCCGCGAGCCCATACGGCAGACGGTTGGCTTCGGCGATGGCGTCTTCCAGCTTGCTGAAGCCGCGCACCGCTGCCACCGGCCCGAACGGCTCGTCATTGAAGATGCGCGCCTGCGGGGAGACGTCGGTCAGCACCGTCGGCTGCCAGAAATTGCCGTCGCCCGACATGCGTTCGCCACCCGCCAGCACTTTCGCACCCTGCTGGATCGCGTCGGCGGTCATCGCTTCCATCGCGGTGATGCGCCGCGTGTTGGCCAGCGGACCCATCTGCGTGCCATCCGCCAGACCATCGCCGACCTTCAGGCTTTCGGCATGCTTGACCAGCGCCTGCTCGAAATCGCGGCGGATGCTTTCATGCACGAGAAAGCGCGTCGGCGAGATGCACACCTGCCCGGCATTGCGGAACTTGGCCGCGCCGCTGGCCTTCACCGCCAGTTCGATATCGGCGTCTTCCGCGACGATCACCGGAGCATGCCCGCCCAGCTCCATCGTCACGCGCTTCATGTGCTGCCCGGCCAGCGCGGCGAGCTGCTTACCGACCGGCGTGGAACCCGTAAAGGTAATCTTGCGGATCACCGGATGCGGAATCAGGTAGCTGGAGATTTCCGCCGGATCCCCGTACACCAGACCGAGCACACCCGGCGGCAGGCCGGCGTCGGCAAAGGCGCGAATCAGTTCGGCCGGGGCTGCCGGCGTTTCTTCCGGCGCCTTGACGATCATCGAGCAGCCTGCAGCGAGCGCCGCGCCGACCTTGCGCACCACCTGGTTGATCGGGAAGTTCCACGGTGTGAAGGCGGCCACCGGACCGACCGGATCCTTCAGCACCATCTGGCGGATCGACAGGTTCACGCGCGACGGTACGATGCGGCCATAGACGCGGAACGTTTCCTCGGCAAACCACTCGATGATGTCCACCGCCGCCAGTGCCTCGACACGTGCCTCGGCCAGCGGCTTGCCCTGCTCCTGGGTGAGCAGCCGGGCAATCGCATCGGCACGCTCGCGCATCAGCCCGGCGGCCTTGCGCATGATCTTGCTGCGCTCCGAGGTGGTCATGTCACGCCATGTTTCGAATCCCTTCTGCGCCGCTTCGAGCGCGGCATCCAGGTCCACCTTCGAGGCATGCGCCACGCGCCCGATCTCCTGCCCGGTGGCGGGATTGACGACAGCCAGGGTGCGGCCCTCGGCGGCATCGCGCCATTGGCCGTTGATGAACAGTTGGGTATTCGGATACGTCATGGGGAGTCTCGTGGATGGAAGGTCAAACGGGGACGCAAGAACGGATACGCACGGCCAGAGACTTCTGGTGTGCTGCGGGCATCCCTTGCGCGGCGGCTTCCTGTCACTTTACCCTGATCGCCGGGCATGGCAAAGCGCGCGCTGCGTGCCCGATGGCGTCGCCGATGACGTACCCGCTAGCGTACGCGGCGGGCAGATCATTGCGGCAAGGCATCATTCCGCCCTCGCCGCTTGCATGTTCCACCCTCCAGCCTATGCCAAAATGGAGTTTGATTTCTCCATTTTGGTAAAAACCGCTATAATGGGGCGATCGTCATCCCGCCCGGGAGCCTGCCCATGACCACACGCCTGCCCGCGCCCCCTGCACGCAAGCCTGCCCGCACCGCCGCTGCCGGGCGGACGGTCCCGGCCGCTCCCCGCCCGGCGCGCGGCGGGGCCGTGCGCGAACTCGAATTCGCCAAGCTCGACGCCAGCGCACAAATCCAGGTGATCCGCGACGGCATGGATCCGTCCATTGTCGGCCGCATGGCCACCGACCTGCTCGGCATTCCCGTCCAGGCCCTGTTTACCAGCATCCGCTGGGCGCCCAGCACCATCAACCGCAAGATCGCCACCGGCGAGCGCCTGAGCCCCGGCGAATCCGACCGCGTGGCCCGCATCCTGATCGTGCACAGCCAGGCGACCGATGTGCTCGAGGATGCCAAGCTGGCCTCGCAGTGGATGTTGCACCCGAATGCCCTGCTCGGCGGCGAACGGCCGCTCGACATGCTCGACACGCAGGCCGGTTATGATCGTGTGCGGGATATCCTGATGCGCTTCGAATACGGCGTCGGCGTGTAAGAGACGCTAGCAAAATGATGCTGGCGTCGTTACGCGGCCTTGCCGTACTAGGTGTACTGTCTGCGACCCCACCCTTGCAGGGCGCGCATGCGCTGATACGCGCATGCCGCTACGCGGGCGGATCGAAAACGATCCGAATTCCCCACTCCGCCCTAGCCAGAACCGCTTCGCTTCATTTTGCTAACGTCTCTAACACCAGGCGAGTGACCAGCGCATGATCGTCCACCGCCTCGCCAAGGAACGCGCGGGCCGCTATCAGGCCGACGACCTGAGCGGTCAGGGTGCGGCGCTCGCGGGCGGACGCTGGAATCCGCGCGGCATGGCGGTGCTGTATACCTGCGAACATGTCTCCACGGCCGTGCTCGAGGCACGCGTGCATATGGCGGGGCTGCTGCCCCTTCGCAACCTGTTCCTCGTCACCCTTGAAGTTCCCGACGCCGATGTGGATGCCGCGGTTTCGCCACCTCTGCCCGATGGATGGGACGCACTCGACCACGACCCGGCCGCGACCGTAGCGCTGGGCCGGCAATGGCTGAGCGACGGCACGCGGCTTGTCATGCGTGTGCCCTCCGTGGTGTGCCCGCAGGAATTCAACCTGCTGCTCAATCCCGCCCATCCGCACATGCGCCGCGTGAAGGTGATGGAGAAGCAGCCGTTCGCGATGGATTACCGGCTGTTCCGCTGAGGCGCATTCATCATGCCTGACAGGAGATCATCATGACCACTGGCACCACCCCGACCGAAACCGCCTCGCAGATGCGCGACCACCTCGACGCCGCTTGCCACTGCGGCACGGTGCGTTTCCGCGTGCGCCTCACCAATGGGCTGCAAACCGCGCGGCGCTGCACCTGCTCGTACTGCCGCATGCGCGGCGCCATTGCGGTGTCGGCCGATCTAGCCGACATCGAGATCCTGGCCGGCGAAGAATCGCTCACGCTCTACCAGTTCAATACGCAGGCGGCGCGCCATTACTTCTGCGCGCGCTGCGGCATCTACACCCATCACCAGCGCCGTTCGAATCCGCATCAGTACGGCGTGAACGTCGCCTGCCTGAAAGACGTGAGCCCGTTCGACTTCGCAGAAGTCCCGGTGTACGACGGCGTCGCGCATCCATCGGACAAACCCGCAGGCAGCGGGCCGGCGCTGGCCGGTACGCTGAAATTCATCCCGGCGCAGCCCGGGCAGGCAGCATCGCCGCCCACGTTGCTCCCCCCGGAAGCGCGCCCCAAAAAATAAGCGGGCCGCCCCGGTAGCACGACCCGCCCTGCAAACCTGGACACACGCACGCTGTCGCGTCTGTGTCCGCGCACTCACACACCGCGCTCAATCGATATAGCGCAGCCCGAGCTTCGCCAGCGGTTCGCGCATGTTGTAGAGATCGAGCCCCAGCGTGCCCGCCGCGAAAATCTCGCGTTTGCCCTGCTCGTTGGCTTCGCGCTTTGCCGCCGCCCCGGCCACCGCAACCGCGCGCTCGGCCGGCACGCACACCACGCCGTCGTCATCAGCCACGATCACATCGCCGGGTCGCACCCACATATCGGCGCACACCACGGGAATGTTCACCGAGCCGAGCGTTGCCTTGACCGTGCCGCGCGCCGAGATGGCCTTGCTCCATACCGGAAAGCCCATCTCCTCGAGCGTGACCACATCGCGCACCCCGGCATCGATGACCAATGCCCGCGCGCCGCGCGCCATAAAGCTCGTCGCCAGCAGGTCGCCAAAGTAGCCATCCGTGCTCGGTGCGGTCACGGCCGCCACCACGATATCGCCAGGCTGAATCTGCTCGGCCACCACATGCATCATCCAGTTGTCGCCGGGTTGCAGCAGCACCGTCACCGCCGTGCCCGAGACACGCGCGCCACGATAAATGGGCCGCATATACGGCGCGAGCAGCCCCACGCGGCCCATGGCCTCGTGCACCGTGGCCGAGCCGAAATCCGCCAGCCGGTCCGCGCTCGCACGGTCGGCCCGCCGGATGGAACGATAGACGACGCCCAGTTCATACATTGTCGTGTCCTCCGTTCAACGGCCCTGGCACTTGAGATGCGCATCGAGACGCGAGTACACACGCCGCGCATTGCCCTCGAAGATCTTGAAGCGCGCCTCCGGCTCGATCTCCGCCGCGTTGATGTAGCGGCGCGTATCGTCGAAGTGGTACCCCGTGTCGGGATCGATGCCGCGCACCGCGCCGATCATTTCGCTGGCAAACAGGATGTTGTCGATGGGAATCACCTTGGTCAGCAGGTCGATGCCCGGCTGGTGATACACGCAGGTATCGAAGAAGACGTTGTTGAGCAGGTGCTCTTCCAGCAGCGGTTTCTTCAGCGCCTGCGCCAGGCCGCGGAAACGGCCCCAGTGGTACGGCACCGCGCCGCCGCCATGCGGAATGATGAACTTGAGCGTGGGAAAGTCGCGGAACAGGTCCGAATCCAGGCACTGCATAAAAGCCGTGGTGTCACCATTCAGATAATGCGCGCCCGTGGTGTGGAAACACGCGTTGCAGCTCTGGCTCACGTGGATCATTGCCGGCAGGTCGTACTCCACCAGTTTTTCATACAGCGGATACCAGTGGCGATCGCTCAGCGGCGGGCTGTTCCAGAAGCCGCCGGCCGGATCGGGATTCAGGTTCACCGCCACCGCGCCGTATTCGCGCACGCACCTTTCCAGCTCGGGAATGCACGTGGCCGGATCGACGCCGGGGCTCTGCGGCAGCATTGCCGCCGGCACGAAGTTGTCCGGAAACAGTTGCGACACGCGATGGCACATCTCGTTGCAGATCGCCGCCCAGGTCGACGACACGCCAAAATCGCCCACATGGTGCGCCATGAAGATGGCGCGCGGACTGAAGATGGTGAGATCGTGCCCGCGCTCGCGCATCATGCGCAGCTGGTTGGCCTCGATGGTCTCGCGGATGTCGTCGTCGCTGATGCGCAGTTCGGAAACCAGCGGCAGCGTGGTGCCGTCGTTGACGGCGGCAATCTGTTTCAGGCGCCAGGCTTCCAGCGCTTTGGGAGCGGTCGTGTAGTGACCGTGGCAATCAATGATCATGGAACTCGTTCTAACTCGCTCTGCTCGCCCGGCAGGCCGGGCAATCCATTCAATAAGACGATGCCGCTGCATGGCGGACCGCTCAGCCTTCGTTCGAAATCCCCGCCGCGCGGATAATGTCGCCCCAGCGCTTCGTCTCATCCGCCAGGAACTTGCCGAAGGCCGGCGCGGGCTGCGGCTCGACAATCGCGCCGATGGTCGCCAGGCGCTGCTGTACGTCCTTGTCCTTGAGCGCCGTGAGGATCTCCGCGCTCAGCTTGTTGACAATGGCCGGCGGCGTCTTGGCCGGTGCCATGAAGCCCCACCACACCGTGGCATCGAAGTTCGGCACGCCCGCTTCCGTAAACGTCGGCACATTCGGCAACGGCCCGATACGCTTGTTCGTGGCCACAGCCAGGGCGCGCAGGTTGCCGGTGTTGACATGCGGCGCAGCCTCGAGCGGATTGATCATCATGAAATCGAGCCGCCCGCCAACCAGATCGGTCAGCGCCGGTGCGCCGCCCTTGTAGGCCACATGCTGCGCTTCCATGCCGGTGGCGCGCTTGAGCAGCTCACTCGCCAGATGGCCCGAGCCGCCCACGGCCGAGGAGCCGTAGTTCATCGCGCCGTTCTTTTCCTTAGCGATACGCACCAGATCCGCCACCGTGCGTGCCGGCGAATTCGCCGGCACCACCAGCACCAGCGGCGCAAAGCCCACGCGCGCCACCGTCACCAGATCGGTCAGCGGGTTGAACGGCAGCTTCTTGTCGAGCGACGGATTGGTCGCCAGGCCATTTGCGCCGAGCAGCAGCGTATAGCCATCGGCCGGCGCACGCACCACTTCGTGCGCGCCAATATTGGCGTGGTTGCCCGGCTTGTTGTCCACCAGTACCGTCTGCTTGAGCTGCTTCGACAGCTTGTCGCCAATGATGCGCCCCACCGTATCCACCGCACCGCCTGCCGCAAACGGCACCACGATCCGGACCGGCTTGGAAGGGTAATCGTCCGCCAGGGCCGGCGCGCCGGCAAACATCAGGCACAGTGCTGCGCCGGTGGCTTTGAGAACGGTACGTCGAACGCCGCCCACCGGCGGCACAACATGCTTGGTCATGGGTCTGTCTCCTGTCTGTCGTGGTCCCTGTTGTGGCTTCCATCGCCTGCCTCGGATGGAGCGCCAGCCGTCACGGCCATGTGGCTGCTCTGCCGCTATCGAGCGGCATGGACGGCGGGCTTGGGACCTGCCAGACAATGATGCTAGACTCGTAAAAGCGAGTCCAATATATATTTCAGCGCCGTTGTATACGTTTATCGAATAGAAGAGATTCGCGCAAGGAAGAGACACCACCATGGACCTGCGCCAGCTCCGCTACTTTGTCGCCGTGGCCGAAGAACTCAGCTTCACCGCCGCGGCGCAACGCCTCAACATCAGCCAGCCGCCGCTGAGCATGCAGATCATGGCGCTGGAAGAGGCGGTCGGCACCAAGCTGATCGACCGCTCGCGCCGCCACATCAGCCTCACCGAAGCCGGCCGTGTGTTTCTCGATCAGGCGCGCGCCACGCTCTCGCAACTCTCCAACGCCGTCGAACTCACCCAGCGCGCCGGACGCGGCGAAGCCGGCCTGCTGCGCGTGGCCTTTACCGGCTCGGTGCCGCTGGTGCCGGGCTTTGCGGCGCTGATCCGCACCTTCCGGCAGGAATGGCCGCTGGCCCGTCTCGAGATCATGCACATGGCCACCGGCCCGCAACTTCAAGCGCTCGAAGACCGCCACATCGACGTTGGCCTGCTGCGCCCCTCGCCGCAGTTCCAGCCGCCGCCGCACGTGCGCTTTACCCCGTTCTGGAAAGACGAACTGCGCGTGGTGCTGCCCGCCGACCATCCGCTGTGCGCGCACGCCGGACCGATCCCCATCCGCGCGCTCGGCGGCCAGCCGCTCATCCTGTTTCCGCGCGCGCTCAGCTGCGGCCTGTACGGCCATGTGATGGACCTGTGCAACCAGGCCGGCGTGGTGCCGCACGTCGCACAGGAAGCACGCGAAGGCGCCACCATCATCGGCCTCGTCGCCGCCGGCGTCGGCATCTCCGTGCTGCCCGAAGCGTATGCGCGCCTGCAGACCGTGGGCGTGCACTACGCTCCGCTCGAATCCACCGCCGCGCACAGCCAGCTCTATGTGGCACACCGCAACGATGAACCCTCGCTGCTCACGCAGCGCTTTGTCGAACTCGCGGAACGGATGGCGCATGACACGCCGCGGGCGGATGCCGTCGTCCGCGCAGGCAAGCGGGCTGCCAAGGGCGGCACCCCGCGCCCCGTCACCGAGCCGGCCGCATAGCCGGGCAGCCGAGTACCCTCGCCGCCCTTCGCCACCCTTCGCCACATCGCACCCCGGGCCTGTGCCCGGGAACCAGCACGGCCTCCGCACGATCCAACCGCTGTTTGCCACCCAGGCCTCGCGACCCATGCCCCCGAGGCACGCACCGGAATCACAAGGACCGCCATGACCCACGACGAAATCCGCGCCATTGTCACCGTCTGCCTGCTGGCCGCCTACACCGATGGAGACAAGCACGACCGCGAACGCGAGCAGATCCGGCAGGTCGCCGAAGGCCTCGCGCAAGACCAGCAGATCAACCTGCCCGGCCTGTACCAGGACGTGCTGATGCGCCGCGTCAAGCTCGACGACGTCCTGCCCCGCCTCGCCAGCCCCGAAGCCCGCCAGCTCGCCTATGAAATGGCCGTATGCGTCTGCGATGCCGACGGCCAGACCAGCCCCGCCGAACAGACCTTCCTGCAGACCCTGCGCCAATCGCTGGAGCAATCGCTCGGCCAATCATCCGGCAGCGCCACACCCGCCGCCAGCGACTTTGCCGCCCAGGCCGAAGCCATTGCCGACGCCCCCCTCGATGCCGACGTCACACCCATCATCGCCGAACCCGCGCCCGCCCCGCTCGCCGGCCAGCCCGCGCCGCACCCCGGCGCCGTCGACGCCCTGCCCACCGATGCCATGCGCCGGCCCAGCAAGCTCACCACCGCCGAAATGGACCGCAAGATCCTCAACGCCTCCATCATGAACGGCGCCATCGAACTGCTCCCGGAAAACCTCTCCACCCTCGCCATCATTCCGCTGCAGATGCGCCTCGTCTACCAGATCGGCCAGAACTACGGCTACGACCTCGACCGCGGCCACATCAAGGACCTGCTCGCCGCCCTCGGCGTCGGCCTCACCTCGCAATACCTCGAACAGGCCGGCCGCAAACTGCTCGGCAGCCTCCTCGGCAAAGCCGGCAAAGGCATGCTCGGCGGCCTCGGCAAACAAGCCGTCAGCAGCGGCATGAGCTTCGCCTCCACCTACGCCCTCGGCCACGTCGCCAACCAGTACTACGCCGGCGGCCGCACCCTCAGCATGCAGATGCTGCGCGATGCGTACGAGCACGTGATGCGGGATGGAAAGCAGATGCAGACGCGGTATCTGCCGCAGATGGAGGAGACGGCGCGAGGATTAAATACGGCGAGGATTTTGGAGATGGTGCGGGGGCAGTAAATACGCTCGCCAGCTTCTGCGTGTATTGAGCAGTCAGCCGGCCTACGGTTGACTGCTTTTTTATGTGCCGTCCTCCACGCATTGGGATGCGTAGGCTGGCCGTATTGTTGAATATTGTTAATTGACGCGGCATTTGCCGCACAAGAGCACGGCCCAGGGTTGGATTTTCGTTGCAGATCACTTAAACAGCATGCCTCAGCAATCGCAATGCACCGAGGCACAAAAAGTGAGCATTCAAGGCAATCCATTCGAAAACCAGCTCGAGAGAAGCCGTTTCGCCATCAAATGGGGCGGCATTCTGGGGGCCGGCTGCCACCCCGTCTACTATCTCGTGTGGACGTACCTGCTGCCCCAACCGTATGACAATCCCTGGCTCAGGCTGAGCGCAGCGGCACTGTGCATTCCCCTCATTTACCAAGATAAATGGACAGGACCAGCCCGTCGATTCTTGCTACCGTACTGGTATTTCTGTCTGGTCTACGTCCTACCGTTCGTCTGTACCTATCTCACAGTACGCAACGATTTTTCGATGATGTGGATGATGACCGAAGTCATGATGATTTTCATCATGGCCATCTGCATCAATATTCCTTCCTTGCTACTCGGCTGTGTCGGCATCGGTATGTTTCTGGGAGCAATGGCCGCCATCATCACAGCACCGGCACCCGTCACACTCGACGCAAGTCACAAAGCGGGCATCGCGCTCCTGCCGGTCATCATGCTATGCAGCATGGTATTCAGCTACGCCATCAATAAAATCCACGAGCAACGAAACCGGTCGCTGCGGGCCCTTGCGGGGTCAATCGCGCATGAAATGCGCAACCCCTTGGCTCAAGTCAAATACAGCCTCGACAGCATTGGCCACATGCTGCCCGCGCCTTCCGCCGAAGACCGCAGCCGCACCATCGAGAGTCCGCAGATGACCCATCTCTACCGGCACCTGAGCCAAGGCCAGGTTGCCATCGAGCGGGGCCTCCAGGTCATTGCCATGACACTGGATGAGGTCAAAGCCAAGCCTATCGACGCCTCCCGTTTCACCTATCTGCATGCCGGCAAGACCGTACGCAAGGCAGTGGACGAATACAGCTTTGAAACCGAGGAAGAACGCCGCAAGGTCACCATCGATATCCGCAGGGAATTCCTGTTCAAAGGCGACGAAACCATTCTGATCTTTGTACTGTTCAATCTGATCAAGAATGCATTGCACTACTTCAAATCACATCCGCGTGCCACCGTTACGCTGACCGTCGATGCCAACTGCATTCGCGTTCGCGATACTGGCCCCGGCATTTCCAGAAACGTCTCGCGCAAGCTGTTTGAGCCGTTCCAGACCTCCGGAAAAATCGGCGGCACCGGCCTCGGATTGTCTTATTGCAAACGCGCCATGCAATCCTTCGGCGGCGATATTCATTGCGAATCCAAAATCGGAGCTTACACAGAGTTTGTATTGCGCTTCCCCATCATCGATGAAGCCGAATTCAAAACGTATGAAGCTACCCTGATGGAAGCCGCCAAGCCCACACTCCAAAAAAAGCGCATTCTCATCGTTGACGACGAGGCACGTCTCCGGCAAGCCTCGTGCGATGTATTACGGCGGCTCGGAGCAGAGGTAGACGAGGCGGAGAACGGGCAAGCGGCACTGGAAAAGTTACACGCTGAACATTTCGACCTCGTGCTGATGGACCTCAACATGCCGGTCCTCGACGGCTATTCCGCAACAGAGCGCATTCGCGCCAGCGATGATGCCCGCTATCGGAATATTCCAATCATCGCCTACACCACCGAATCGGCCTATATGGCCACCGTGAAGACGCAGAAAGTAGGCATGAACGGCTTTATCGAAAAACCGTTTCGCCCCGCCGAACTGGTTCAGGTCTTGCAACATGCATTGCAGACCGCCGCTCATCAAGCGACCAAATGCGATACATCAGTTCTCGCAGGCAAACGCGTGCTGGTGATGGACGATGAACCGCTGAATCTGTCCATCACCACCACACACCTCAAGCGCTGGCATGTCGAGACCGTCACGGCCAGCCACGGGCAAGCCGCGCTGGATGCGCTGTCGAACGGCTTGCAGGTTGACGCGATACTGCTCGACCTCAACATGCCGGGCATGGATGGCATCGAAGTCGCCAGCACCCTTCGCACCATGCCAGGCAAACCATCCACCATGCCCATCCTCGCACTGACGGGCTACTCAGATGACGACAAACTGCAGGCCGCGCTCACGGCAGGAATCAATGCCTGCCTCATCAAACCGATAGGCGCCGCGCAGCTAGCGCAATGTTTGGCACAAACGCTGATTCCAGACACGACAACCGGTCTGTCGATATCGACGACGGAGACTTCGCCTGTTCAACCACCTCAGGAAACGATCACTGACGTATCACAGATACCGGGTATCGAACTCTTCGATCTGGGCAAGCTCAGCGAACTAGTCACCTACAACGGCATTGACGAAGTGCTGCTGTTGCGGGACCGGATTGCGGAGCTGCTGGTGGATATCGAGATGGGGAACAAGGAGCAGGACATCGAGCGTATCCACAATGGCATGCATTCGCTGATCTCGATGGCTGGGCATGCTGGGGCCAATGCGTTGATTGCACTCACACGTCAGCATTACTTTGACCTGCCCCCTTCAATAGGGCCAATGGGCTTCTAGCAAAGTCCCTTTAAACCAACTCCTGGAAAGCGGCAGGAGCGTCCGCGGTTGCCCGATGTTTCGCCGCAAACTCTGACGGCGCAAGGTAGTTCAGTGCGCTATGCGGCCTTTGCTCGTTGTAGTCCTGACGCCATGCCGCGATGACAGCCCGAGCGTGCGCGAGCGTCGTGAACCAGTGCTCGTTGAGGCATTCGTCGCGGAACTTGCCGTTGAACGATTCGATGTACGCATTCTGCGTTGGCTTGCCCGCCTGAATCAACTTCAGTGTGACGCCG
>AKCV02000023.1 GCA_000272025.2 Imbroritus primus | reverse complement strand
GGCAGGCACGGCGCTCGGAGATGTTGACCTTCTCCCGAATCGCCGACACCGCTTCGCGTTTGGCTTGCGGGCTCAGGGCTTTCCCTTGACGACGACCTTCAACGCTTCCATATCGAGCATTGCTTCGGCCAGCAGTTTCTTCAGCCGGGCATTCTCCACCTCGAGGTCCTTGAGACGGCGGGCTTCCGAGACTTCCATGCCGCCGAACTTTGCGCGCCACGTGTAGAACGACGCGTCACTGAACCCGTGCTTCCTGCACAGTTCCTTGACCGGCATGCCAGCTTCAGCTTCCTTCAGAAATCCGATGATTTGCTGTTCCGTAAATCGCTTCTTCATGTTCGTCTTCTTCTCCGAAAACGAACTTTACTAGACTCCGGTTGGCCCTGTTTGCAGGGGGCAGGTCAGGAGGGGCACTATGGTCGCAGCGAATTCGGTTCTGGTGCCGCTTGCGCAAATGATTCGGGCACTGGTGTGGATTCCTGCACTGATTTTTGCTGGCGTGGCGGTGTTGTCCTTCATTCGTGGGCGGCAATCGGAGGCCGGTACGTCCGATGTACCGCAGCGTCTGAGGCCGGTTGCGCGCAGTCGTTTCAGGAGCGCGTCAGGCTCCGTTGGAACAGCCTGTGGTACGTGGGGCAAGGGAACAGTTGCCGGGGAGGCTGCTGCCCGTCAGCCGGTGCCTTTGCCGCGCTGGCGCCGCCGTCATTACATGGGCAGACATGAGCGGCACAACTGTTGGAGAGGCATCTCCATGTAATCTGGGGCAGGCCATTTAGAGAGGCGCCGGAATCTGGACACCGACAAGACGCGCGGGGTTTGATTCCTCATTGAATAGCGATATGATAGTGATAATTGTTCTCATTATCACTGGATGCCATGTCGACTGCTCTTTCCCGCCGGCCAATCACACTTGCCATCACGGCACTGACCTCATGCGCTGCTTTTGCCCAAGGGCAGCCTGGCCGTCCGGACACGCCCGTGGCCGAGCTGGAGACCGTGACGGTCGAAGCCAGCGCGGATGCCTCGGCGGGCGGCCTGGCCAAGCCATTCGCTGGCGGGCAGGTGGCACGCGGTAGCCGGGTGGGCGTGCTGGGCACGCAGGATGTCATGGATACGCCGTTCAACATCAAGAGCTATACGCGCGAACTGATCGCCGACCAGCAGGCACAGAGCGTGGCTGATGTGCTACTGAACGATCCCTCGGTCCGGCAGGCGCGCGGCTTTGGGAATTTCCAGGAAGTCTATGTGGTGCGCGGTTTTCCGCTGTATTCCGATGATATTGCCTACAACGGCTTGTACGGGATGTTGCCGCGCCAGTATGTGGCCTCGGAATTCTTCGAGCGCGTCGAGGTCCTGCTGGGGGCCAATGCGTTCTTGAATGGCGCGGCGCCTGGTGGTTCGGGTCTGGGCGGTTCGGTGAACCTGCTGCCCAAGCGCGCTAGCGCGGAATCTCTGTCGCAGGTCAGCGCGGGCGTACAAACTGGAGGGCAGGTATTCGGCGCAGTCGATCTATCGCGTCGCTTCGGTCCCAACGAGAGTGCCGGCGTGCGCCTGAACGCCGTGCGCCGCGATGGCGATACGGCAATCGATGGCGAAAGCCGCGAACTGACCATGTTTTCCCTGGGCGTCGACTGGCGCAGCCGCGACGTGCGCCTTTCCGCGGACCTCGGTTATCAGGACAACGAGCTGCAGGCCGGGCGCCCCAGCGTGACACCCGGCGCCTTCATTCCCGCCGTGCCGGAGGCCCGCCGCAACTATGCCCAGCCATGGACCTATTCGAGCGAGAAGGACCTGTTCGGCACGGTGCGTGGTGAATGGGATATCGTCCCCGGCCTGACAGCCTGGGCGGCGGGCGGCATTCGTCAGGGCAAGGAAAGCAACTCCCTGTCTTCGCTGAACATCCAGAATGCGGCTGGCGACAGTACCGGTAGTCGTTTTGACAATCGCCGGGAAGACAATATCAAGACCGGCGAGATCGGTATCCGCGGTGCCTTCGCAACCGGCCCGGTGGGTCACCAGGTCACGGCGTCGGCCATGGTCTATGACGCCGAGGAGCGCAATGCCTGGGGCATGGGCGGCGCCAGTGTCCTGAATAACCTCTACGACCCGACAGTATCCTTGGCCCCGGCGTTGACGATGTTCGGCGGTGACCTGAACAATCCCCTGCGGGTCGGCGATGTCACGCATCGCAGCGTGGCGCTGGCCGATACGATGTCCTTCCTCGACGATCGCGTGCTGGTGACGCTGGGCTTGCGTCACCAGACCATCAAGCAGAACAGCTACAACTATGGCACGGGCGCGCTGGCTGATTCCTACAGCAAGTCGCGCGTGACGCCGGCCATGGGCGTTGTGTTCAAGCCGGCGGCCGGTTGGTCCCTGTATGCGAACTACATTGAAGGACTGGCCAAGGGCGAAGTTGCGCCGGCCAGCGCCAACGGGCAACCGGTCGTCAACGCCGGCCAAGTATTTGCTCCGTATCGCACCAAGCAGAAGGAGATTGGCGCCAAGTGGGAAGGACAGCGCGTCGGCGCGAGCCTGGCGCTGTTCACTACCGACAAGCCATCGGCCTATGTCGTCAACCAGGTGTTCGATGAGTATGGCAAGCAGCGCAACCGCGGCGCCGAGCTCTCGGTCTATGGCGAGCCGTTCAAGGGTTTGCGCCTGCTGGGCGGACTGACGCTGCTGTCTGCCAAGCAGGAAAGCACGCCGGGTGGCATCAACGATGGCCGCTATGCTATTGGTGTGCCGAAACGGCAGCTGAGCCTGGGCGCCGACTGGGATGTGCCCGGCGTACGAGGGCTGGCCGTCAATGCGCGCGTCGTCCATACCTCGAGCCAGTTTGCCAATGCCGCCAATACCTTGTCTGTCTCCAGCTGGACGCGCACGGATCTCGGCATGCGCTATCTGGTGCCAATCGGGCAGGCGCGCCTGCTGACCCTGCGGGCCCGTGTGGATAATGTATTCGGCAAAAACTACTGGGCCTCGGTCGGCGGCTTCCCGGGTTCCAATTATTTGGTGCAATCTGCGCCGCGTACGGTGGCACTGACGGCCACGCTCGATTTCTGAGGAGATGGTTGCAGTGCGCGCATTCTGGACCATCGTCCATCGCTGGCTCGGGCTCTCGATCGCCTTGTTCCTGATCGTCGCTGGCCTGACGGGGGCGGTCATCTCATGGGACCATGAACTCGACGAGTGGCTCAACGCTGACATCATGCATACGCCGGGCCGCGGCCCGCTGCAGCATCCCAATACGCTGGCTGCAGCGGTCGAGGCAGCCGATCCACGCGTGATGGTCAGCTACATGACGCTGGGCCTGGAAGAGGGACATGCCGCGTCATTCCTGGTGCGGGCGAAAATCGATCCGGCCACGGGCCGGCCGTATCGCCTAGACTACAACACCGTGTTTGTCGATCCCGTGTCCGCGCAGATCACCGGGCATCGCGATTCCAAGAGCGTGGCGCTGTCCAGGCGCAACCTCATGCCATGGCTGCGGCATCTCCATGAAAGCCTGCATATTCCGCCGTTCGCTGGCTCGGACCGCTGGGGATACTGGCTCATGGGCGGCGTGGCGCTAATGTGGTTTCTCGACAGCTTTGTGGCGATGTACCTGACATGGCCGAGTCGCTTGCGCCGACGCATGTCGTCGGCGGAATCGAACAGAGTCCAGTTACGTTCGCGCGCCGTTTCGTGGCTGGCGCGGTGGAAACCCGCGTGGCTGGTACGCTGGCGCGCCGGCGGCTACAAGGTCAACTTCGACCTGCATCGCGCAGGTGGATTGTGGGCGTGGGGCGTCATCCTGATCGTGGCGTTCACCTCGTTCTCGCTGAACCTGTATCGCGAGGTGTTCTATCCGGTGATGTCGACCATATCCACCACCACGCCCGGACCGTACGAGACCCTCAGGCCTGCGCCGTATGGCACGTATCTCGAGCCCAAGCTGAGTTTTGCGCAAGCCATCGAGATTGCTGCGGCAGAAGGCAAGCGCCTGGGCTTCGAGCATCCGCCGGGCGGCATCTGGTATGGCGGGGATTTCCCGTTCTACAACGTGTCGTTCTTCGATCCGGAAAACGAACTCGGCGCAATGGGCATGGGGTTGTCCAATATCTATGTCAGCGCCGAAGACGGACGGATTCTTGGCATGCATCGGCCGTGGCACGGCACTGCTGCGGATGTCTTCGTACAGCTTCAGCTGCCGCTGCACTCCGGCCGCATCCTCGGCTTGCCGGGCCGTATCCTGATGTCGTTGATGGGGCTGGTGGTCGTGATGCTGGCAGTGACCGGCATCGTCATCTGGGAGCGCAAGCGTCGCGGGCGCCAGGCCCGACGCATGTCCTGGAAACCCGTGCTGGAACGGAGCTGACTGGCTCTGCCGCGATGGCTACGGTGTGGTGGCTGCTGGCGCAGTTGAACTGCGCTGTACCAGAGTCGTCGGCAGCATGCGCGCTGGCGGCATCCGCTCCGCACCCTCGATGGCAGCCAGCAGGGTTTCCGCTGCAGCCGTGCCGATCTCGACCGACGGAAAACGGATGGTCGTCAGCGGCGGATCGACGAAGGCCGAGAACTCGCTGTCGTTGAAGCCGATCACGGACATGTCGTGCGGAATGCGCAGGCCGCGCTCGCGCAGTCCCGCCATGGCGCCTAGCGCCAGATAGTCGTTGCCGCAGACCAACGCCGTAAAACGCTGCCCGCTTTCGAGTAGCTGGAGTGCCGCCCGGTGGCCTTCCGAGAATGCATAGTCGGCCTCGATCACAAGCTCGCGCGGCAGCCGGCCACCGCCCGCGGCGATGGCTTCCAGCAATCCCTGGTAACGCTGCTGCGAACGCTGGTTGGATGCGAGGTATCCACTGATGAAAGCAAACTCGCGGTGTCCCAACTGCAGCAGATGCTCCGCTGCCTGCCGTCCGGCAACGCGGTTGTCGAAGCCGATCGCGCCAGGCGGCGCATCGCTGGCATCCGCCCAGATCGTGGTCATGGGCAGGCCATTTTTCTCGATGATTTCCAGCCAGGCTTGTGGGCAGTCGCTGCCGAGCAGCACGATGCCATCCACACCGCGCTCGATCAGGCGGCGCAGGGGGCGCAGGTCGGATTGCTCGTTGAGCGGCGGCTGTGCGAGAAGCAGGGTGTAGTTGGCCTGGCCGAGGCCCTGGCGTAGCGCTTCCACCGTTTGTGCGAACGCCGAGACACCGATGCGTGGAATCACCGCGCCGATGCTGTACGTGCGGCGCGATACCAGCGCGCGGCCCACGCCCTGCGGCACATAGCCGAGCGCGCTCACTGCCGCATTGACGCGTTCGCGGGTATCCGCGTCGACCATCTCGGGCCGGTGCAATGCGCGGGACACCGTACTGATCGAGACTCCGACCATCCGGGCCACATCTTTCAAACCAGCCGCCATGCGCGTTCCAACATCCTTCTGCAAACGATGGTCATGACTATAACACGTTGACCAGTATTTTCTATGAAGATACTGGTTGACACGCAAATGCAAACGTTTGTATTCTAAAAAAACAATGGAGGAGAAGCACATGAATGCAGTGACTGCTGTACCGGCCGGCGAAACCACCAAGCACGCCATGGTCCGTACCCTGACCGAGCTCGATGTCGAATATGCGTTTACCTTGCCGGGACTCGGCGTGACGTGGATGCTCGATGAGTTCTACGCCAAGCGTAAGGATTTGCGCGTGGTGCTCACGCGCGGCGAACAGGTGGCATCGATCATGGCGCAGGTAGTGGGCCGGCTGACCGGCAAGCCGGGCGTGTACATGGGGCAGGGGCCGTTTGCCAGCACCACGGGGGCGTTTGGCATCCTGGAAGCGTATTTCTCGGGTTCGCCGATGCTGGTGCTGACCGATACGTCCTGCTACGACGGCTTTGGCATGTACGGCGTGTACCAGACCATGACCGGCGACTACGGCGCGGCCGACGTACGCAATGTCATGAAGACCATGACCAAGGCCACCTACTACGCGACCGAACCGCACGAAGCGGTGTACGCCATCCAGC
Source organism: Imbroritus primus (assembly GCA_000272025.2). GTDB lineage: Bacteria > Pseudomonadota > Gammaproteobacteria > Burkholderiales > Burkholderiaceae > Imbroritus > Imbroritus primus. The sequence goes on along the minus strand of AKCV02000023.1, from coordinate 154,804 downwards.
AGGCCTACAAGCAGGCCAACCTGCCACGCCAGGGCCCGACTGCCGTGGTGCTCAAGTCGCCCATCATCCGCCGCGAGATGCCCCAGCAGGAGCGCGTGCAGCTGTATCCGGCGCAGGGTTACCAAGAGGTCGTGATGCCCAAGCCGGACGGCAAGGGGCTGGCCGCGCTGGCGGAGATGGTGCGTGGCGCCAAGCGGCCGGTACTGGTGGTCGGCAATGGCATGCAGAATGCGCGCGGCCGCAAGGCCGTGGCGGCGCTGGCGGAGCGCTTCGGCCTTGCTGTGGCGACCAGCTACAACGGCAAGGGCATCGTTGATGAAACATCCGCCGTGTCGGTGGGCATGCTCGGCACCTGGGGCATGAAATCAGCCAATGCCGCAGTGACCTCCGCCGACGTGCTCGTGGTGGTCGGCGCGAGCCTCGGCGCCGACTATATCAAGTTCCGCAGCGCCGACTTCATCAAGCCAGGTGTGCAGCGCATTGCCCAGATCGACGTCGATCCGCGCAATGCGGGCTGGGTGTATCCGGTCGAACTGGCACTGTGCGCGGATGGGAGCGATGCACTCGAGGCGCTGCTCGAACACGACCTCGGCGCCGCTCAGCGCGATGCGCGCCTGGCGTGGATCTCGGACGTGAACGCTTCCCATCCGGTATCGCTCGATGTGCCGGCGGCCGCGCCTGGCATGCTGAACAACGCCGACATCATCAAGACGCTGGACACATTCCTCACGCCGGACGACCTGCTCACGCTGGATGCCGGTACCAACCGTATCTGGGCCACCACCACGCTGAAGATCCGCACGCCCGGCCAGTTGATCGTGCCTGGCGGCATTGGCGGCATGGGCTGGGGTGCGCCGGCCGCGGCAGCGACCAAGCTTGTGCATCCGGAGAAGAACGTGGTGTGCCTGACCGGCGACGGCGGCTTTGCCATGACCATGAACGTGATGGCGACCTGTGTGCAGGAGAACCTGCCGATCACCGTGGTCGTGGCCAATAACAGCGGCTTGGGCATGGTGCGCGACAACCTCAAGGAGCGTCGCATCGCGGTCGATTTCTCGACGACCGATTTCGCGCAGATCGCACGTGGCATGGGTTGCCGCGGTGTCAACGTCACGACACGCGAACAGCTTGCCGCGGCGCTGGCCGAAGCGCGCGCCTCGGGCGTGCCGACGGTCATCGATGTCACGGTCGATCCGGCTTCGAGCCACGTCGATGTCTCCGACTACTGAGGACCAGCCATGAAACCTGTTGCCATTGTCACGGGCGGCGCACGCAACATTGGTCGTGCCATCGTGCAGCGCTTCGCGGCGGATTACCGCGTGGTGGTGGCGGATCTGGCCGAGCCGCAGGACGCATTGCCTGAAGGGTGCGAGTTCATCCGCACCGATGTATGTGATCCGGCCCAGGTGACGCAGCTGGTCGAACAGGCCAGCCGTCTCGGAACGTTACAGGCGCTGGTGCATTCAGCGGCGATCACGGCGCCGGCCAAGTCCATTGCCGAGACGCCGCTGGACGAGTGGAAGCGCATTCTCGACGTGAACCTCACCGGCAGCTTCATCGTGGCGCAGGCTGCGATCGCGCCGCTGACACGTGCACGGGGCAGCATCACACTGCTGACGTCGCGTGCTGGTAAGACGGGCTTCGCCGCACTCAATGCCTCGCGCAGCGGGACCAAGGCGCACTACTGCGCCTCCAAGGCGGGCGTGATCTCGCTGATGAAATCGCTAGCCACCGAGCTGGCGCCGGACGTGCGGGTGAATGCCGTGGCGCCCGGGCCGATCGAGGGCGAGATGATCCCGCGCGACCGCTGGCCCGAGATCGCCGCACGCGTGCCGCTCGGCCGCCTCGGGCGGATCGGGGAGATTGCCGATGCAGCGTACTTCCTGGCCAGCCCGGCCGCGTCCTTCATTACCGGCCATGTGCTGGATGTGAATGGCGGCACGCTCATGGACTAGCCCGGCTCTTGAGCACCATGCCGGCTGTCTCGCTCCGCGCGGGGTGGCAGGCATCCTGGATCCACCAAAACATAAAACCAAGGAGACTGTCATGAAACTGTTCAAATCATTGGCGCTGCTGGTGTGCATGTCTACGCTGCCCGGCCTGGCCGGCGCGGCATCCGATCCCGCTGCATCCTATCCGGACAAGCCCGTGCGCGTGATCGTGCCATTCCCGCCGGGTGGTGCGACCGACATCGTGGGGCGCGAGATCGCTGATCGCCTGTCGCGTGCGCTGGGCCAGCCGTTCGTGGTCGAGAACCGCAGCGGCGCAAGCGGCAATATCGGCATGGAGGCGGCCGCGCGTTCAGCTCCCGATGGCTACACGCTGGTCGTCGGCGCGCCACAGACGCTGACCATTAATCCGTTGCTGTTCAAGAACAGCAATTTCGATCCGCAGAAACGCCTGGATCCCATCGTGGTCGTGGCCACGGTGCCCAACGTCCTGATCATCAGCCCCAAGCTGCAAGCCAAGTCGGTAAAGGACGTGATCAACCTTGCCAAGCAGAAGCCCGGCAAGCTGAACTACGGCTCGTCCAGCATCGGTGGCACGCCGCACCTGTCGTCGGAGATGTTCAAGTCGATGACCGGCACGTTCATCACGCATATTCCGTATCGCGGCAGCGCACCGGCCCTGGCTGACCTGATGGGTGGCCAGATCGACCTGATGTTCGACAACCTCCCGGCAGCCTTGCCGCATATCAAATCCGGTCGCATCAAGGCACTGGCCGTGACGACTGCGCAGCGCAGCCCATCGGCCCCCGATCTGCCGACCATGATCGAGGCAGGCGTGCCGGGGTTCGAGTCGCAAGGCTGGTTCTCGCTGCTGGCACCCGCCGGCACGCCGCCAGCCATCCTGCAGAAGATCAATACCGAGGTGAACAAGATCCTCGCGACCGATACCTTCAAGCAGCGTCTCGACAATGTCGGCGGCCAGGCGAAGGGCGGGTCGATTGCCGATTTCCGCCAGTTGATGGACGCCGAGATGCAACGCTGGGCCAAGGTCATCAAGTTCGCCAATATCACAGTGGAGTGAATATGCGCGGCTTGAGAGGCAAGACAGCGTTCCTGACCGGCGCAGGCGGTGGCATTGGCCGGGCTACCGCCATCCGCCTCGCGCAGGAGGGCATGCAGGTGTGGATTTCGGACCGCGATGGCAACGTGCTCGAAGATGCGGTTGCGGAGGCTGCGTCCCTGGGACTTGCACTGCATGCGATCCAGGCGGATTCCACGCGCGAGTCGGAAGTCCGTGATGCTGTGCAGGCCGCCTTCGACGCCAGCGGCCGGCTGGACCTGCTCGTGAACAACGCCGGCGGCTCGCTGCACACGCCGTATCGCTTCATGGATGAAAGCGATGATGACTGGGCACGCGTGATGAACCTCAACCTGATGGGGGCGGTGTGGGCCTGCCGTGCAGCGCTGCCGCTGATGCAGCGGGGCGGAGCGGGGCGCATCGTCAACTATGGTTCCAAGGCTGGGCGTTTCGGCAGCTTCATCGCCGGTCCGAACTACGCAGCAGCCAAAGGCGCAATGGCCGCACTGACGCGTCAGCTGGCGATGGAGTACGGACCGTCGGGCATCACCGTCAATTGCATCTGCCCGGGCGTGGTTCTCACGCCGCGTACCTCCGGACTGTGGGCCGAGCGCCGCACGCCGGAAGAGCGCGAGCGCATCGTGTCGGAGATTCCGCTGCGCCGGCACGCCGGTGTGGATGATATCGCCGGCGCGGTTGCATTCCTCGCCTCTGACGATGCGGCTTTCATCACCGGAATTTCGCTGGATATCAATGGTGGGCAGGCCATGGCCTAGCCTTCACCTGACAGGGCGGAGAGATGCCAGTCGGAAGGTTCAGCCACCGGTCGCCTTGATGCTGGAGTGGCGCCGGGCTGCGCAAGCCCTGCATGGTTGCTTCCCGTACGCGATGACAACGCCCGGGATGGTCCGTGATGGATCGTCCTGGAAATCTTCTTTTTTTGATCCCACAGCCGCATGGCGGCCTTTCTATCATGACACTCTCCAAACACCTGCAGGACCCGAGCTTGCTCAAGAACCGTTACCTGTGCGATGGCCAGTGGCGCAGTGCCCTCACTGAGTCGGTCTTTGCCGTGGACGACCCCGCGACGGGCGCCACCATTGCCAGCGTGCCCAATGCCGACGCCGCCGATGCCCGGGCCGCCATCGATGCGGCACATCGCGCCCTACCGGCGTGGCGTGCGCTGACCGGCAAGGAGCGCGCACGGCGCATGCGCGCCTGGTATGACCTGCTGTGCCAGCATGCTGGCGACCTTGCCGCGATCATCGCCGGGGAGGAAGGCAAGCCGCTGGCTGAAGCGCGTGGCGAAGTGGACTACGGCCTCTCGTTCGTCGAATGGTTTGCGGAAGAAGCCAAGCGTGTCAACGGCGACGTGCTGCAGAGCCCCGCGGCTGACAAACGCCTGGTGGTGATCAAGCAGCCGATCGGCGTGTGCGTATCCATTACACCGTGGAATTTTCCGCTGGCCATGATCACCCGCAAGGTCGCACCGGCGCTTGCCGCAGGCTGCACCATCGTCGTCAAGCCGGCTGAGCAGACGCCGCTCACGGCACTTGCGCTCGGTGAGCTGGCCATGCGCGCCGGCATTCCGGCAGGCGTGCTCAATATCCTCACCGCCGACAGCGCCAATTCGATCAAGGTGGGCGAGGTGCTCACCACGGATCCGCGCGTGGCGCATGTCTCGTTTACCGGCTCGACGGAAGTCGGCCGGATTCTCATGCGTCAGTCGTCATCCACGGTGAAGAAGCTGGCGCTCGAACTGGGGGGCCATGCGCCATTCATCGTGTTCGACGATGCCGATCTGGAGGCCGCGGTGACTGGCGCGTGCATGTCCAAATACCGCAATGCTGGCCAAGTCTGCATCGCACCCAATCGATTCTATGTGCAGGCCGGCATCCATGACCGCTTCGTGGCCGCGTTAGCTGCACGCTCCGAGGCCATTCGCCTGGGCAACGCCTTTGAAGAAGGCGTCACCATGGGGCCGCTGATCGATGATCAGGGTTTGAACAAGGTGCGTCAGCACGTCGAAGATGCCTGCCAGCGTGGCGCCAAGGTGGTGACTGGCGGCAAGGCCGGTGAAGGGCGCTTCTATGCACCGACCGTGATGACCGGCGTGACCGACGAGATGCTGATGTTCCGCGAGGAAACTTTCGGGCCGGTGATCGGTATCGTTCGTTTCGAAACGGAGGAGCAAGCCTTGGCGCTAGCCAATCATGCGGAGTACGGATTGGCCTCTTACGTCTATACCCGTGACCTGTCACGCGTATGGCGGATCGCCGAAGGTCTCGAGTTTGGCATGGTCGGCATCAACGCCGGCGCCATCTCGAATGAGGTCGCGCCGTTCGGTGGCGTGAAGCAATCGGGCCTGGGGCGTGAAGGCTCGAAGTATGGCATCGAAGAGTATCTCGAGCTGAAATATCTGTGCATGGGATTGTCGTGATGTAAGTGGTATTCGCGATGTCTCCCTGTTGGGTGATGACGCGAGTACCAGATCCTGCTTGCCATGTCGATGTCTGCCGGGCCGCTGAGACGCGCCATCGATGTCACGTTTCAACACGATGCTTTCATGCATTTGTTAAGCATCGTGGATCTTTGCATTGCTTAGCAGTCATTGCGGTGTGTTCCTCGTACGATCCGTTTCACGAATCCGTGTAACGGGTCGATCAATCAGCAACGGGGAACAGCTGCATGAAAATCAAATCGGCAGGTAGTGTGATGGCGCTCGCCGCCATCCTGACGGCATGTGGCGGGTCGAGCCATGATCCCGCAGCCACGAACGGGGCTGCAGCCAGCCAGCCGGCTACGCAGTATGATGCCTCGACGCTGGGCGCGGAGTGCCTGGTGTTGCCGGCAGCAGGGCAGAAACTGCAGTTCAGCATGTACATGAACGACGTGCCGGCAAGCTTCTATAGCGCCGATTTCAAGGGCGTGGGCCCGATGTCGTTCGAAGGGGCGGACTATCAGGGTATCGAGATCGACGCCGTCAGCGGGTTCTTCTATACCGCCAACGACGTGAAGCAGACCGCGCTGTTCAAGCCCGAAGCGCCGATGATCCCGCTGGCCGCGATCTCGCATATGGATCCGGGCACGACGGCGGATGACAAGCGCTATCGGTACACCTTTCAGGATGAGGCCACTGGCAAGTTCGTGACCCCCGACGTCACCGGGTTGCCGCTGAATGCGTCACGGACGTATGCGGTTTATCAGGAGCGAGGTGTGGGCGGCGCTCCGCTGTCGGCGCCCGAAAAGGGCACGGATGTCACGGTGACTTACCTGGGGCGCGAAGACATCACCGTTCGTGGTGTAGCGTACCGGCAAGCATGCAAGGTCGACGTCGCGACGAACGGCAAACTGCGGCAGTATCGGGCAACCGCCTGGCTGGCGCCCCAGCATGGGATCGTCAAGGTCGAAGCACGCTCGCTGAACAAGCCGGTATCCGGTTACCTAGAGACGAGCGGATTGATATCAGCCAAGTAAGGCGTGGGGTGTCCGGTGCGCAGCGCACCAGACATCCTGTTTCCTGAACATCAATGTCGGCGGCAATGCCGTATGGCTACAGCCAGCCCAGCGTCCGTAGATCGCGACGCAATGCTTCCGGCACTGTCACTGCCGGACTGACGCCCAGATCCGTTTGCAGCCGGGTCAGGTCGAGCGGGCCGGCGCCGCGCGCCGATCCGGCCCAGTGCACGGCCCCGGCATGCGGCACCAAAGCGCGCACGGCTGCGTGGTAGTCGACCAGTGTCATGTAGTTGTCGATGGGGCCGGCCACGTTGTAGACCGTATGTGCTGGGCCCGGATGCAACGCCGCTGCGACGGTGGCGGCGGCGGCGTCCGATACATGGGTCAGATGGACTGTCTCGCGTCCGCTGGCATCGTCGATGGTCACATCCTTGCCCGATGCCGTGCTGCGGATCTGTTGCCGCACCATGGCCATGCCGGCGCTATGCAGTTCCTGCGGACCGATGACGCCTGCATAGCGCAGCGCGACGAATTCCATGCCATACAACGCACGGTAGCGCGCACCGAGAATCTCGCATAGCCGCTTGGTCTGGCCATACAGGCCGACATCATCGGGGATCGGATCAGTTTCCGACATCCGGTCCGTACGGCGGCCATACACTGCCATGCTGCTGCCGAACACCACGCGCCTGATCCCTGCAGCGCGGCAGGCTTCGAGCACATTTACCGTACCGTCCACATTGATGCGGATCGCCTCGGCGGGCTGCTGGTCGCATGAGAACTGCAGCAATGCTGCCAGATGGATGACCGCCGCCGGGCGGATAGATGCCAGCGTATCGCGTACCGCCGCATCGGCAATTTCGCATGCCTTCCAGGGCAGGTCCGGGAGATCAGCTGCCGGACGTCGGGAGAGCAGGGTGACGGTGTGGCCGGCGGCAACCAGCTGCCGGGCAGTCTCGCTCCCGATAAGCCCCGAACCTCCGATGATGGCGATATGCATATTTTGTCTCGTCCTTGTTGTTGTGTTTGGCACCGCACCGTGACGTGGGGCTTGTATGCCCGGTGACCGCAATACGCTTTTCATTTTACGTTGTATCAGAAATTGCCGGAACAGCACGTGATATGTCAGTCGAGTGTCGCAACGTACTGATGTTTTTCATTTTCAGTTGTTTGGTGTTGTTGACCTTATTTGTCTTCATGATTGAGGTCATCGGGCATTAGCATGTCATGGACAGCGTAAGGCGTTGCCATACATGCGCCTGAGTTGCCTCTCCTACAAGTTGTCCAGATGTCCCCGAGCTGTATCCAGTTGTTCTCAAGTTGTTCTCTGTTTTTTTGCCCTGTCAGTTTGTCGTGCAGTGAGGTGTGCCCATGCCAGCGGCGATATGCCGGTACGCATGCATGCCGGTGCCGAAATTTATCCATCCGTATTTGATCAGGAGAATCTGAGCATGAAAAAAATCGTACTTGCAGCTTGTGCGTCCGCTTCGTTGCTTTTGGTGGCATGTGGTGGAGGCGGTGATGATCCGGCACCGCCTACCCAAGCTTCCACGCCTGCTCCGGCACCTGCGCCGGCCCCGGCAACGCTTACCTGTCCGGACAGCTACAGCAAAATCACCGGTGGCGTGGCCAATGCGACGTTGGTGATCAATGCTGGAGATATTGCAGGCAACAATAGCGCCACGCTGAGCTTGAAGACGCCTGCCACCGTCAATCCCGATGCAAAGACCTGCCTGGGGAAAGTCACCAGCTTCCCGGCCGGTACCGTGGGTGATGTCGCGTATGAGATCCGCGCGACCAGCGATTTTCAGGCAGCGACCGACCGGCGTATCGTGATTACGGTGCCGACGGTCGGAACGCTCGGTAGTGCGCCGAGCGTGTACTTCTACACCCTGGGCAGCGACGGCAAGGCAACGGTTGCCCCGCTGGCAGCCGTACCGACGTTTGATATCGTGGCCGGCAAGGTGGTGGCGACGATTGCGGCAGGTCTCCCGGGCCTGTACACGGTCAAACTGCCGTAAGTGTGAACGCAATTGGCAAGGGCGCAAGCCCAGGGCTGGAGCCGCACCCAACGCACGAGACGTCGCTGGCGTACCGACCCGGCCCGCCCGGGTTGCCCTTGCCAATAGCCATGCCACGCATCACCGCGGAACCCCATGCAAGTCGGTTGGAGTATTGACCCGGAGGGGTATGCGGAAGCCTTTGCGCTCGCTACACTACTTCCATTCGGCCGAGCTTGCTCCATGATTCGATCACGGGAGTCCGAGTGGCCGCTGCAGGTCTGACCTGACGGGTGTCATGTCGGGCCTGTGCCAGAATCAGGCCTGGTGGGGCAACCATGACATTGAAGAACTCGCAAGACCGCTACAGTACTTTGATCATTGGCCTGCATTGGTTAATGCTGGTGCTGCTTGTCGCTGTGTACGCGGCCATGGAGCTGCGCGACCTCGCGCCGAAGGGGAGCGCGTTGCGGGCGGATCTCAAGATCCTGCATTTTCTGCTCGGCCTGTGCGTACTCGGGCTCGTAGTGGTCCGGTTGGGCGGACGCTGGGTTGGCGGTGATACACCGCCCGTGCGTCCACCAATGCCGGGGTGGCAGGACAGGTTTGCCCGACTCATGCATTATGCCCTGTATGCTTTCATGATCGTTACGCCGCTCCTGGGCTGGCTGACGCTGAGTGCAGCGGGCAAGCCGATCAACCTGTTTGGCGTGGTGGTTCCGGCGCTGATTGGCGCGGATGAGTCGCTCTCCCACCAGCTCAAGGACTTCCACGAAGCGCTTGCCACTGCCGGTTATTTCCTGATCGGCCTTCATGCAGCGGCGGCGCTGGTCCATCACTATGTTACCCGCGACAATACCCTGGTGCGCATGCTGCCCGGGCGACGCCTCTGACGGGCGTTGATCGTTGGCGTCATGGAATCCTGCGTGCGTGGGCAAGGGTATTGGCTTGGGCGATTGTCCTGCACGCCCCAGTCACCTTGCACTGAAATAAAAAAAGCCCGGGCATCCCGGGCTTTCTTGTCATGCCGCCAGGCGATCGAGGAAGGATCGCACTACAGGCAGCCGCGCGGGGCTCAGCCCATATCGTCTTCCGTCAAGCCGCCGGAGATGATGTTGAAGCCCGCATCGACATGCGTGATTTCCCCGGTGATGCCGCTCGACAGGTCTGAGAGCAGGAAGGCGGCCGCATTGCCGACTTCCTCGATGGTCACATTGCGTTGCAACGGTGCGTTGTGTTCGGTATGCGCCAGGATCTTGCCGAAGCCCTTGATGCCGGAGGCGGCAAGCGTCTTGATCGGACCGGCCGAAATGCCATTGACGCGGATGCCCTTGGGGCCGATGGCGCCGGCCAGGTAGCGGACGCTCGCTTCAAGCGAGGCCTTGGCAAGGCCCATGGTGTTGTAGTTGGGGACGAAGCGCTCGGCGCCGAGGTAGGTCAGCGTCAGCAGCGAGGCTTTGGGGGAGAGCAGTGGCATGGCCGCCTTCGCCATGGCCGGGAAGCTGTAGGCGGAGATGTCGTGGGCAATGCGGAACGATTCGCGCGACAGGCCGTCAAGCAGATTGCCGGCAATCGCTTCGCGGGGGGCGAAGCCGATGGAGTGGACGATGCCGTCGAGCTGCGACCAGGATTTGCCCAGGTCGGTGAACAGCGCGTCGATCGCTTCGTCGCTGCCGACATCACATTCAAAGACCAGGTCCGTACCGAATTCCTTGGCGAATTCGTTGATGCGGTCTTTGAAGCGCTCACCCACGTAGGTGAAGGCCAGGTCGGCGCCTTCCCGTTTGCATGCGGAGGCAATGCCATAGGCAATCGAGCGGTTGGACAGCAGTCCGGTGATCAGAATCTTTTTTCCAGCGAGAAAACCCATAGTCACTCCAATTCTTTCCTTGTTCGTTTCGGCGGAGCGGTGCTGCCCACGTCTTAAAACGTGTAAGCTACTGTGCACGCCACCGCACTCCCGGCCCTTACAGATGTCGTGGTCTCCCCGGGCCGCATGGCGGCTCCGCAGGGCCTGCGCGCCAGTCGGGAGGTGGCCGGGCAGTGGACCAAACTAAAATTGTCTCATAAACGGGGTCGGATTCGGCGTTCCGGCCCGGACTTTCGTACGGAGTGCTGCATCGTTGAGGACATTCCCGCGCATGCGATTTTCAGCGCCACGCCGGGTGGCATCATGGGTCGGAACGCTTCCATGCCTGGTGCGCGCCGCCACTGTTTGCTGTGCGGTGGGCATGGCCGCGCCTGCGTGGGCAGCGCATGGCTTTGCCCTCTACGGCGACCTCAAGTATGCGCCGGGCTTCACGCATTTCGACTATGCCAATCCGCAGGCGCCGCGTGGCGGGACGCTGACGCTCGCCAATCCTGATCGGCGTACCAGCTTCGACAAATTCAATCCGATAACCATCAAGGGCGTGTCCGCACCGGGGCTGGAAAGCCTGATGTTCGAGACGTTGCTGACGGCGAGCGCGGATGAGACGGCGAGTGCCTATGGTTTGCTGGCAGAGGACGTCACCGTGGCACCCGATGGCTTGTCGATCACTTTCCGGCTGCGACCCGAGGCGCGTTTTTCAAACGGCGATCCGGTGCTGGCTGCGGATGTGAAGTATTCCTACGACATGGTACGCAGCAAGTTTTCCATCCCGGCGTATCGCAGCCTGACCGAAGATGTGGCGCGTGTGACCGTGACGGGGCCGCGCACGATCCGCTATGACCTGCGCCAGCGCAACCGCGAGATGCCGCTGATCCTTGGTGCGCTGCCGGTGTTTTCGCCAAAATGGGGAGGCGGCAAGCCATTCGATCAGTTGACCTTCGAAGCGCCCGTCGCCAGCGGTCCTTACCTGATCGAACGATACACGGCTGGCCGCAACATCACATACCGGCGCAATCCTGCCTATTGGGGCAATCATCTGAACGTGCGGCGCGGATTGTATAACTTCGAGCGCGTCACCTACCGCATGTATGCCGACGAAACCGTGCGGCTTGAGGCTTTCAAAGCTGGTGAGTTCGATGCCATTGTCGAGAATCGCGCCAAACTGTGGGTGAAGAGCTATACCGGCAAACGCTTTCGTAATGGCGAGTTGACGAAGCAGGAATTTGCCCATCGCAACAGCGCCGGCATGCAGGGCTTCCTGATGAACGTGCGTCGCCCGCAGTTCCAGGATCGCCGCGTGCGCCAGGCGCTGGGGCTGGCCATGGATTTCCAGTGGCTGAACCGGCAGTTGTTCTATGGCGCTTATCAGCGGATCGACAGCTGGTTTACGAATAGCGATCTGGCGGCGGTGTCGAGTCCGGGAACGCGGCCCGATGCGGGCGAGTTGAAACTGCTCGAGCCCTTGCGCACCCGTGTCCCGGCGGAGGTATTCGGCCCCGCCGCGATCCCGCCGTCGACGGATCCACCTGGCTCGCTGCGGGAGAACCTGCGCGAGGCCCGCCGCCTGCTGGCTGAAGCCGGCTGGACCTATCGCGACGGCGCATTGCGCAATGCGGCCGGCACACCATTCCATATCGAGTTTCTCGAGGATGGCGGCGCTATGAGCCGGGTGATCACGGCATATGTGCGCAACCTGGACAAGCTGGGTATCAGGGTGACCCTGCGTACCACGGACTACGTGTTGTACCAGAAACGCATGGACAGCTTCGACTACGATATGGCCAGCATGCGCTTCCCGGATTCGCAGAGCCCGGGCAATGAGCTGCTCGACCGCTTTGGCAGTGCCGCTGCCGACGTGCAGGGCTCAAGCAACATCATTGGCGTGAAGTCGCCCGCCGTGGATGCCCTGGTCAACCACGTGTTGCGCGCCGACACGCGCGAGCAGCTGGTCACCGCAGCCCGGGCGCTTGATCGCGTGTTGATGCACAACTACTATGCGGTACCGCACTGGTACAGCGCGGTGCACCGTGTCGCCTACCGCAGGAGTCTTGGCATCCCGGCAACGCTACCCAAGTATTATGCTGCCGAACCGTGGATCGTCGCCTTGTGGTGGGATGGCGCGCAGAAGAAGTAGGGCGGTGGCTTGTGGCTGCAAGTGATCGCTGCCCCGTTGCGCTACCTGTTTGTCAACGCTGGAACTGTTCATCGCAATGCTGGCTTATCTGCTCAAACGCATCCTGCTGATGATTCCGACCTTGCTCGGCGTCATCACGCTGACCTTCGTCGTCATCCAGTTCGTACCGGGCGGCCCGGTCGAGCAGATGATCCTCGAGATGAAAGGGCGAGGCGCCGGCGGCGAGGCGTCCGGTGGCGGCGTGGGTGCCGACTATCGTGGGCGGATTGGCGTGGAGCCGGAGCGCATCAAGGAGATTCAGGCGTTATACGGCTTTGACAAACCGCCGCTGGAACGCTACTGGCTGATGCTGAAACGTTTTGCCCAGTTCGACCTGGGCCAGAGTTACTTCCAGCACCGCAGTGTCTGGGAGCTGGTCAAGAGCAAGTTGCCGGTGTCGATCAGCCTCGGGCTGTGGACCTTTTTTCTCAGCTACCTGATATCTGTGCCGCTCGGCATTGCCAAGGCGGTACGCGCCGGCAGCCGCTTCGACATTGCCACGAGCCTGGTCGTGCTGGTGGGGTATGCCATTCCTGGCTTTGTGCTGGGGGTACTGCTGCTGGTGCTATTCGGTGGCGGCACCTTCGTCCAGTGGTTTCCGCTGCGCGGCCTGACGTCGGACAACTGGGAGCAACTGTCGCTGGCCGGCAAGGTGCTCGACTATCTCTGGCACCTGGTGCTTCCTGTCACGGCATCGGTCATCGGCAGCTTTGCCATCGTGACGATGCTGACCAAGAACGCATTCCTGGAAGAGATCCGCAAGCAGTATGTGCTGACGGCGCGCGCCAAGGGGCTCTCGGAGAAGCGGGTGCTGTGGAAGCATGTGTTCCGCAATGCACTGATTCCGCTGGTGACAGGCTTTCCTGCGGCATTCATTGGTGCCTTCTTCACCGGATCGCTATTGATCGAGACACTGTTTTCGCTTGATGGGCTCGGACTGCTGTCATATGAGGCGGTGCTGCGGCGCGATTACCCTGTGGTACTCGGGACGCTGTATCTGTTTACGCTGATCGGGCTCGTGACCCGGTTGATTTCCGATGTCTGTTATGTGCTGGTCGATCCGCGCATCCAGTTTGACGCGGTGGGACGCTGATGCACACCGGACTATCCTCCAATCGCAGCGTGCGCATGACCGCCTCGCTCTCGCCGCGCCAGCGTATCTGGCAGCGTTTCCGCCGTAACCGCCTGGGTTACTGGAGCCTGGTCATCTTCATCGTGCTGTTCGTCGTCAGCCTGTTCGCCGAGGCGCTGTCCAATGACCGTCCGCTGGTGGCACGCTATGAGGGGCAGTGGTATTTCCCATTGATCCATACCTATCCGGAAACCACATTTGGCGGCGATTTCCCGACGCCGACGGATTATCTTGACCCCTATATCCGCGAGCGCCTGAGCGCAGGGCGTAATTTTGCGCTGTATCCGCCCAATCGGTTTTCGTACGACACCATCAACTATTTCGCCAGTGCGCCCAATCCCGCGCCACCCTCGGCGGAGAACTGGCTCGGGACCGATGACCGTGGTCGCGACGTACTGGCGCGGCTGTTCTACGGGTTTCGCCTGTCGGTGCTCTTCGGGCTGACACTGACCGCGATCGGCATTTTCATCGGCACCCTTACCGGCGCGCTCATGGGTTTCTTTGGCGGGCGGCTCGACTTGTACGCGCAGCGTGCTATCGAAATCTGGAGTGCCATGCCGGAGCTGTACTTGCTGATCATCTTTGCGTCAATCTTCGAGCCCAGCCTGTGGCTGCTGATCGTACTGCTCTCGCTGTTCGGCTGGATGGGGCTGTCGGACTATGTGCGCGCCGAGTTCTATCGGAACCGCACGCTGGACTACGTCAAGGCCGGGCGCGCGCTGGGCCTTTCCAACTGGCAGTTGATGATCCGTCATATCCTGCCGAACAGCCTGACGCCCGTCATCACCTTCCTGCCATTCCGCATGAGCGCCGCTATCCTGGCGCTGACCAGCCTGGATTTTCTGGGTCTGGGCGTGCCGCCGCCAACGCCGAGCCTGGGCGAGTTGCTGGCGCAGGGCAAGGCCAATCTCGATGCATGGTGGATTTCGGCATCGACCTTTGGCGTGCTGGTGACGACACTGCTGTTGCTGACCTTTATCGGCGATGCCTTGCGCGATGCCTTTGATACCCGCATGGGCCTGCTGCCTGCGGGCAAGCCGCGCCGCACGGAGGTACGCGGATGAGCGCGCGCAGCCAGTCGGATGGTCCGCTGCTCAGGCTCGATCATCTGTCCGTCCGCTTTGGTGACGGGGCGCAGGCTACCCACGCAGTGCGCGATGTGAGTCTGGAGATCCGCGCCGGTGAGCGTTTTGCCCTGGTGGGCGAGTCCGGATCCGGCAAGACGGTGACAGCGCTATCGATCAACCGCCTGCTGCAGGATGCTCATTACGGCGGACGCGTGCTGTATGACGGCCAGGATCTGCTGGCGCTCGACGAGCGCGCAGTGCGGCGGCTGCGCGGCGCGGATATCGCCATGGTGTTCCAGGAGCCGATGACGGCCCTCAATCCGCTGTATTCCGTGGGCAACCAGATTGTCGAGACGCTCCAGCTGCATGAGGCGCTCGACGCGCGCACTGCGACCGAGCGCGCCATCGCCTTGCTGGAGCGCACTGGTATCACGGAGGCCGGGCGGCGCTTCCACAGTTTTCCGCATCAGTTATCCGGCGGGCAGCGCCAGCGCGCCATGATCGCCATGGCCCTGGCATGCCGTCCGCGGTTGCTGCTCGCGGATGAACCGACCACGGCGCTCGATGTGACGATCCGCCTGCAGATCATGGCGCTGCTGCGTGACCTGCAAGAAGAGTTCGGCATGGCGGTGATGCTGATCACACACGACCTCAATCTCGTCCGGGCGTTTGCCCAACGGGTCGGCGTGATGGAGAAGGGCGTGCTGGTCGAAAGCGGCGAGACTGCTGCGATCTTCAACGACCCGCAGCATCCCTACACGCGCAAGCTGATCGATAGCCGGCCGCAGCGTGATGTGCTCCCGCTACTGCCAATTGCGCCAGTGCTGCTGGAAGCGCGCGACCTGCAGGTCGCCTATCCCAAGCCGCGCTCCGGATTTGCCGGATGGCTGCGCCCCGACCAGTTCGTGGCCGTGCGCGACGTGGCGCTGACGCTGCGTGAAGGCGAGACGCTCGGCATCGTGGGTGAATCCGGCTCGGGCAAGACCACGCTGGCCCAGGCGCTGCTCGCGCTGCAGCCGATCGCCGGCGGCGACATCCGTTTTCTCGGGCAATCCGTGCCCGCCATGCCGCGCACGGCGCGGCGCGACCTGCGCCGGCGCATGCAGGTAGTGTTCCAGGATCCATATGGATCGTTGTCACCCCGCATGACCATCGAGCAGATCGTGGGCGAGGGCCTGGCACTGCATCATCCGGCCTTGTCGCCGGAGGAGCGCCGCAAGCAGGTGATCGCCACATTGCGCGAGGTCGGCATCGACCGGACGGCGCTCGAGCGCTATCCGCATGAGTTCTCCGGCGGACAGCGCCAGCGCATCGCGATTGCCCGCGTGCTGATCCTGCGCCCGCAGGTGCTCGTGCTGGATGAGCCAACGTCGGCGCTGGACGTGTCGATCCAGCAGCAGGTGCTGGCGTTGCTGGGCAGCCTGCAGCGCAAGTACAACCTGAGCTATCTGCTGATCAGCCACGATCTGGCCGTGATCCGCGCCATGTCGCACCGGGTCATGGTGATGCGGGAAGGAGAGGTAGTGGAGCAGGGCGAGGTCGAGCAAGTGATGCGCGCGCCCACGCATGCCTACACGCGCCGCCTGCTGGAGGCTGCGCACTTTGGCGAAGCGGTGTCGGAACTGGTGACGAGGGTTGCCGATGAGGCGAATCCCCCAGGATGAGGGGATTTTCCGGCAACTCTCGGCAAACAACTGAAAAATCATCGCAAAACAGCCATTTTTGTTTTGACAAACATGGCGATAGCCCTTTACTATCGCCCGATGCAATTTTTTGCCGGGGCGATGGGCCGTGCCGGTGACTGAGCGATACATGACTTCCGGATCGATTCCGGCACTCAGGAGAACCCATGCAACGACGACGAACAGTTTCAAGCGCCCTTGCGGGCACCGCTTCCGGGCTGGCCGTCCTCTGCTGCACTCTCCTCGTTTCTTCCCAGACGCAAGCCGACACCGTTTTCCGCGCTCCCGAATCTGCTGTTTCAGCTCGCAATGACGCGCCTGCGCAAGAGGAGCGCCGCGGTCTTCTGTCTTCCATGATGAGCTCCACCACCGCCGTGGCGTCCAACGTCGCCAACCGGGCGGGCGATCTCGTCATGAACGCGCTGGGCCTGATTGGCGTGCGCTACCGCTTCGGCGGCAACAGCCCCGAGACCGGCCTCGATTGCAGCGGTTTCGTCCGCTACGTGTTCAATGACACGTTCGGCTTCCTGTTGCCGCGTCGCGCCGAGGAAATGAGCCGGGTGGGTACCACCATCGATACCACCGAGCTGCGGCCGGGCGATCTGGTGTTCTTCAATACGATGCGCCGCACGTTCTCGCACGTGGGCATCTATATCGGCGACAACAAGTTCGTCCATGCACCGTCCAGCGGCGGCAAGATCCGTGTGGACGACATGCGCCAGTCCTACTGGGTGGCGCGCTACAACGGCGCTCGCCGTGTCGACGAGGCCCAGCGCCCCGACATGTCGCGCGGCCTCGATTCGATGGTCGAGACGCTGCAGCGTCTCGATGCTGGCAACGTCACTTCGCGCCTCGGCACACGCTGATCTTCTTCGGCATGCCGGCATGGCCGGCGTGCATGCTTCCTTCCTGATTTCCGCAAGCTGATTCCGGCAAGCCTGCCAGGGGCAATCCGCCACCTCAGCCCGCAGGCGGAATCAATCCCAGTTGTGCCTTCAATTCCGGCAGGATCGCGGCCACGGCCCTTTCTCCAGCCAGGATAGCCTGGTTGCGTGCGCCAAAATCGCTGCTGCTCATGGCCGGCAAGTCGGGGCGGATGACGATATCGGCGCTGGCCAGGGCCAGCTTGTTGATGGTCTGCCCCATGATGGCCGTGGTCTGCAGCAGGACGCCGACCTGGCCGTCGGCACTCTGGCCAGCGGGGTCGGTCGAGATATTCACGGCGATTACGAAATCCGCGCCCATTTGCCGTGCAGCTTCTGTGGGCACGGGCGCTACCAGCCCGCCATCCACATACTGCTTGCCGGCAATGCTGACGGGCTGGAACACGCCCGGTATGCTGCATGAGGCGCGTACCGCCTGCCCGGTGTTACCGCGCCGGAAGACGATGGGCGTACCGCTTTTCAGCTCAGTGGCGACGATGCCGAGCGGCAGCTTCATATTGTCGATCGTGCGGTGATGCACGAGCTGATTGACGTAGCGCTGCAATGCCTCGCCTTTAAGCCAGCCGCCGAAGCGGCTGCCAAACGGCAACGCCCAGTCGGCGATGACTGCTTCGTCCATTTTCAGCGCCAGCGCATTCATCTCGAAACCGTCCATGCCGGATGCGTAGAGCGCTGCCACGACGCTGCCCGCGCTGGTGCCCGTCACGAGCGCCGGATGGATGCCTTGTGCTTCCAGCGCCTTGATCACGCCAATATGGGCAAAGCCGCGCGCCGCACCACCGCCGAGGGCAAGGCCGATGCGTGCCGGTTTGCGCGGGCTGGCGACGGGCACCGTAGTGGGCTGGGTGGGCGGGGTGGCGTTACCGCCCGAGTGGAACATCGAGCAGCCGGTCAGGCCGCCGAATATGGCGCTTGCGGCACCGAGAAACATTCGTCTATGCATAGGTGTGCAGGGTAAGGCTGATGCCCTGGGAATGGGGCGTGAATGGTGGCAGTCGCGGAGCGCATATGATATCCCCCGAAATGAAGAGGGGAGTTATCGAGAACGAATCCCATTTTCATGCAGACTAAGGTAAGATGCCGTGCGAATGATAACCATTCTTTTGTCGGCGTTCTTCATCCATTCTTCAAGCAGCCATTGCAACGGGAATCACACATGCTGAAAAAAAGCCTCTTGATGCTCGCTCTCGCCTCCGTATCCTTGGGCGCTGCCGCCCAGGAAAAAGTTCTGAATATCTATTCGGCGCGGCATTACCAGACCGATGAAGCGCTGTATGGCGGCTTCACCAAGCAGACCGGTATCAAAATCAACCGCATCGAAGCCGATGACAATGCACTGCTCGAGCGGCTGCGCAACGAAGGCGCGAAGAGCCCGGCCGACGTGATCCTGATGGTGGATGCCGCACGCCTGTGGCGCGCCGAGAACGAAGGCCTGTTCCAGCCGGTGAAGTCGGCCACGCTCGAGAAGCGGATTCCGGCGAACCTGCAAGGCCGCGAGGCTGGTAAGGATCCGCAGTGGTTTGGCTTCTCCACGCGCGCACGTGCGATTGTCTACAACAAGGCCGATGTGAAGCCCGGCGATGTCGATACCTATGCCAAGCTGGCCGACCCGAAGAACAAGGGCAAGGTCTGCACGCGTTCCGGCTCGCATCCCTACATGCTGTCCCTGATCGGCTCGATGATCGAGCGCAAGGGCGAAACCGCGACCGAGGCATGGGCCAAGGGCATGGTAGCCAACATGGCCCGTGCGCCGAAGGGCGGCGATACCGATCAGATCAAGGCCGTGGCCAGCGGCGAGTGCGGTGTGGCGCTGACCAACAGTTATTACTTCGTGCGCCTGATGCGCTCCGAGAAGCCGGAAGACAAGGACGTCATCGGCAAGGTTGGCTTCATCTGGCCTGACCAGGCAGGCGATGGCACGCACGTAAACGTGGCCGGTGCCGGCGTGGCGCGCAATGCCCCGCACAAGGCAGAAGCCATCCAGTTCCTCGAGTATCTGGCAAGCGACCAGGCGCAGAACTACTTTGCCTCGGGCAATAACGAGTGGCCGGCCGTCGCTTCGGCGAAGGTGGACAATCCGGCGCTCGATTCGCTGGGCAAGTTCAAGGCTGAAAATGTTTCGATTGGCGCCATCGGCCGCAACCAGGTTACCGCGCAGAAGATTCTCGATCGCGTGGGTTACAAGTAAATATCCTGGCGCGCATGTGTCCCATGCGCATGCCATGCCCTTTGAGCCGCCGTCAGGCGGCTTTTTTCTTGGCAGCCCGGCATGGGGTCTGCGAGCCCGCTTGGTATAATTGCGCTCCGATTTTCATGGTTGTCCAACAGGCGTGGCTGTTCGCTTGCTGGCCTCCTCTCTGGCTTTCTCCGACATGACACGACGCGTCCGTACCCGTTTCGCCCCCAGCCCTACCGGCTTCATCCATCTCGGCAACATCCGCTCGGCACTGTATCCGTGGGCCTATGCGCGCCGCATGGGTGGCGATTTCATCCTGCGCATCGAGGACACGGATGTCGAGCGCTCCACGCAGGAAGCCGTCGATGTGATTCTCGAGGGCATGGATTGGCTAGGCCTCGACTTCGACGAGGGGCCGTTCTACCAGATGCAGCGTATGGAGCGCTATCGCGCCGTGATCGCGCAGATGCTGGAGCAGGGAATGGCCTACCACTGCTACATGAGCACCGAGGAACTCGACCGCTTGCGCGAACAGCAGATGGCCGCCAAGCAGAAGCCGCGCTACAACGGCTTCTGGCGTCCGGAACCCGGCAAGACATTGCCGGAACCGCCGGCTGGCGTGCAGCCTGTGGTGCGTTTTCGCAATCCGCTCGGCGGGAGCGTGGTGTGGGACGATGCAGTGAAAGGCCGCATCGAGATTTCCAACGACGAGCTGGACGATCTCGTCATTGCGCGCCCCGACGGCACGCCCACCTACAACTTCTGCGTGGTGGTCGACGATCTCGACATGGAGATCACGCACGTGATCCGCGGTGATGACCACGTCAACAATACCCCGCGGCAGATCAACATCATTCGCGCACTGGGCGGCACGCCGCCGGTCTACGCGCACCTCCCGACCGTGCTCAACGAGCAGGGCGAGAAGATGAGCAAGCGCAATGGCGCGATGAGTGTCATCGGCTACCGCGATGCCGGTTTCCTGCCGGAAGCTGTGGTGAACTATCTCGCCCGGCTCGGCTGGGCGCATGGCGATGCGGAGATTTTTTCGCGCGAGCAGTTCGTCGCGTGGTTCGACCTCGAGCATCTGGGCAAATCGCCTGCGCAGTACAACCCCGAGAAACTGCTCTGGCTGAACAACCACTACATCAAGCAGGCCGACAACGCGTACCTGGCGACGCTGGTGCAGCCGCGCATCGAGCAGCGTGGTGGCCGCGTGGCAGGTGCACCGCTCGCAGGCGTGATCGCGCTCGTGAAGGATCGCGCCAATACATTGGAAGAGATCGCCGAGACCGCGATGCTGTTCTATCGTGGCGAACCTGTCATTGATCCTGTGCTGGCGCAGGAGCACCTGAATGATGAAACGCGGCCTGCAATCGACGCACTCCGTGTGGCCCTGGAAGGGTTGAGCAGTTGGGACAAGGCGTCGATCAGCGCGGCATTCAAGGCCGTGCTCGCCGAACGCGGCTGGAAGATGCCGCGCCTGGCGATGCCGGTGCGCCTGCTGGTGACGGGACAGTTGCAAACTCCTGCGATCGATGCCGTGCTGGAACTGCTCGGCCGCGAGATCGTATTGCGTCGCCTGGCGCAGTAGTAGGGACCGTGGCAGGGACAGTGTCAGGACGAGGGCGCATCAAAAAATAGCGAAATATTTGATGCGCCCTCTTTACATGATCGGGTGACCTACATATAATCTTGTTTTCCCAAGCAACGGGGAACGCAGCAAGAAGTAAGGCAGTACGATGCAGTTGGCAGCAACCCGTTGCAGTAGTCGGATTTTGGGGCTATAGCTCAGCTGGGAGAGCGCTTGCATGGCATGCAAGAGGTCAGCGGTTCGATCCCGCTTAGCTCCACCAAATACCGGAAGTTTTCGAATCAAAACATCGAATCTGAAACTTCCAAAATGCTGAAAAGCACGCTATAATAGCGGACTTCGCAGCACAGACAGAAATGTCGGCAGTCACTGAAAAGTGTTGCAGCAGGTTCTGTCCCCTTCGTCTAGAGGCCTAGGACATCACCCTTTCACGGTGAGTACAGGGGTTCGAATCCCCTAGGGGACGCCAATACATCGGGCGTGCAAGTCGCCCAGTTTTTTGCGGTCCAGAGCTTTACTGCTCCAGATGGCAGACCAACACGGAGTGGTAGTTCAGTTGGTTAGAATACCGGCCTGTCACGCCGGGGGTCGCGGGTTCGAGCCCCGTCCACTCCGCCAAAAAGAAACCCGCTGATGCAAATCAGCGGGTTTTTTCTTTTCTGTTTTTCTCTCTTGTTTATTTCGTGCTGCTGCTGTTTTCTTGTGGCCTCCTGCTGTCGCCTGTTATTGCCCTCCTGAAGTCGAAGTCGAAGTCGAAGTCGTCTGAGTCTGAGTGGTCGCGGCACAGGCGCCGGATTAGGCTGTCTTCAGCGGCGTATTTTTCGATGTTGCATGACGTGACGTATGGCGACACGGCGTCCTGGCATGCCGCTTTCTTCAGGCATTGATTACGCCTCGGTGGCGCGCTTCGGATCTACCGATGTCCCGGAGGATGCCAGGGCTTCTGCGCACGCCTGACCGCTGACACGGCGGAAATATCC
Organism: Imbroritus primus; assembly: GCA_000272025.2. Classification (GTDB taxonomy): domain Bacteria; phylum Pseudomonadota; class Gammaproteobacteria; order Burkholderiales; family Burkholderiaceae; genus Imbroritus; species Imbroritus primus. The sequence continues at coordinate 132,703 of AKCV02000023.1, read as the reverse complement.
AACCAGCAACAGGCCGGCGACGGCCAGGCTCGTTCCGTTCGCCGCCCAGAAGCCAGTTGCGCCATGCAGGAAGGATGGCGTGCCGTCGATCAACCCAAAGCCGAGTACGTAGCCACCTCCCAGGCCAATTCCCCATAGCGAGAGTGCGTAGATGACGGTCGGGACAAGCGCAATCTTGTACGCACGCAGGATGAACGCCGCCATGATCTGCACGGCATCTACCAGCTGGTACAGCGCGATGAATGCAACCAGCGGAAGTGCGGCAGTGATGACGGCCGCATCGTTGGAATACATTTGCAGTATTGCCGTGCGGCCGAGCCACAGGGCAATGCCCAGCACCGCCGCAAGCGCAACGGCAAAGATGATGCTGCTCCATGCAGTGCGCCTTGCCTCTTCGAAGCGTCGTGCACCGACCGCCTGGGCAACCAGTACCGAGGTGGCGATGGCCAGCGACAGTGGCACCATGTAGACGACCGCACCGATATTGGCGGCAATCTGGTGACCGGCGAGGGACAAGGTACCGAGGCGTGCAATGAAGAGCGCCATGAGTGTGAACGACGTGATTTCGATCAGGTAGGTCATGCCCATCGGCACGCCCAGGCGCAAGAGCGCAAGCAGTGATGCGCGGCGCGGGGCAGACCAGCGGTTGAAAATCTCCAGGGCCTGGTAGGCATTGCCACGGTAGAGAATCGCGATGCCGGTGAGGCACCATCCCCAGGCGATTACGGTGGAGGCGAGGGCGCAGCCTGGTCCGCCCATCGGCGCGATGCCCAAGCCGCCATAGATGAACCACGCATTGAGCGGCACCTTCAGCGCCAGACCGCCGACCTGCAGCAATGTGACCATGATGGGGCGCGAAAGGGCGTTGTTGATCGCCTGATACACGCGGAATCCAAGCGCCGCCGGCAACCCGAAGGCGGTCAGGTGGAGAAACCGTTCTACCTTGCCGGTGAGGGCCGGCGGCGTGTCGGCGAGTGACAGGATGGGGCCGGGAAAGAGCAGCAGGAGTACGCCGGGAACCGCAAGCGCGAGCGCCAGCCAGGCGCTTTGCCGGACCTCCTCGCCGATCTGCCGCAACTGGCCTGCGCCATAGAGTTGCGCGGCGAGGGGGGCCAGTGCCTGAAGCACTCCCGTGAGGCTGATATAGACGGTGATATAGATCGAGCTGCCGAGACCGATCGCCGCGAGGTCTTCGGCTGATGCGCGCCCAGACATCATGGTGTCGATGACGCCAAAGCCGATCACCGCCAGCTGGCCCGCAAGCAGCGGGCCGGCCAGCGCGAGAATGCGTCGGATGTCCTGGATCAGCATATCAGGGCAACGGCCGATGCTCAGTGCCGGCGCCGCCGGATATCCGAGAACGAAGGTGCGCGGGATGGCTTTTCTGCCAGCGGCTGGAGATGGTACATGCGGAAACGTTCATCGCGATCCGACGGCCGGCGCCCTTCCCAGATCAGCCGCCACTGGAAGCGCGAGACGCTGGTGGGTTCGCCGTAGTTCTGGGGGTCATGGCGCAGCAGCACATCGCAGTTGTCCTCCGGCCCCCCAAAGCGGATATGACCGAAGTAGGCAAAGCTGGCCAGTTGCGCGTCACCCATGCGGATCGGCTGTACGCACTGGTAGGTCGAGGGCAGGGCCATGGCGGCCGCCTCGGCGACATCGCGGTACGTCTTGCCGTAGTTGATGGTGGGCAGCCACAGCGTCATCATCAGCACCCACATCAGCGTCGCGCCGGCCGCGGAAATCACCACGCTGCGCCAGATCATCTTTGGCGCGCGAGATACGCGCCAGCGCACGATCAGGATCCAGGCGGCCGTCACCAGCAGCGCGGCGATCAGGGCGATGACGCTGAACTCCGGCACATAGCCAGGCAGCAGACGATACACATTGCGGGCGATCTTGGGCGGATACCCGGTCAGCTTGGCGATCCAGATCAGCCAGACGAAGCCGCACAGGATCGTGAAGGAGAACACCGCGAACCAGTCGATCGCATTGATAATGCTGCGCTTCAGTGTAGGCAGGCCAAAGGTGGCGAGCATGGCCAGCGGCGGCAGCAGCAGGATGTACTGCATGTCCCCGCCGGTCTGCTGCATTGCCAGAAGCACGAGCTGTGGCAGCAGTAGCGCCAATGGCAGCACGATATGCGGTGCGCGACGCATGCCGTCCCAGCTGTGCCAGGCCCAGATCGCCAGCGGCCAGACTGGCCATGTATAGAGCAGCAGGTTGCGTGCGATGAAGCCCAGGACTTCGGGCACCGGCACACCATACATGCGCCGGTCGAAGCGCGACCATTCGCGGATGAAGGCAACAGCATCGCTGCGTTCGTCCGCGCCAAAATAGGCGGCGGCGAACCATGCCAGGACGATAGCGAGCGCCAGCGGCAGGCTGATGGACAGTACGCGCCGCCATGAGCGTTGCGGGCATACCCAGGTGGCGAGCAGCAGGCTTGCCGTGAGCACCAGTGGCATGACCGGCCCGCTGGCGAGCCCGAAGGCGCCGAGGCCCAGGCCGAGCCAGAGCGCACCCTGGTTGGGTTTGTCGAGACTGCGGATCAGGCCATAGAGCATCAGCGCGATGCAGTACATCTGCCCGACCTGCGCCGTGGTCTCGTGCCCGCGCTGGGCCAGACCGACACAGGCGAGGAAGATCAGCAGCGCGCCATCGGCCAGCGTGCGGCCGTAGTCGCGCGCCTTGGGTTGTCCGCCGAACGCGAATTCAAAGGGCTGCACCTCGGCGCGGCGGCCGAGCAGATAGGCACCATACCAGATGCTGGCGCAGGTAACGAAGAAGAAGAGTGCCGTAGACAGACGTGCCGCATCGGCGGCACCCAGCAGCCAGCCGAACAGCTTGATCATCAGGGCGCCGATCCAGAACACCAGCGGACCATCCTCGATGTGCGGACGGCCGACGATATTGGGCAGGAGCCAGTCCTGCACCCCGCCTTGGGCCAGCGTCCACATCACGCCGAAGCCGGCGGCATCCTCGTTTTTCCAGGGATCGCGCAGGAACAGTCCGGACAGTCCGTAGATGATGCACAGGGCGAGCAGCAGCCAGCGCGGCAAGGCGCTGGTGGCGGCGGCGGTCAAGTGAACGCGGGACGTCTGGGCAGGTGGCATGCAGCGCAGTGTAAGGCAATCGGTGAAAAAGCAAAAAGGCAGCTTGCGCTGCCTTTCCGGTTGGGGCGATCCGTCGGGGCGGGACTGTATCCCGCAATCCCACGCGCCAGAGCCGAAGCCCCGGGGCCGGATGCAGCGGGATTACGCTGCCGAGGCCTTGCCGATTTTCGAGCCGAATTTCTGGCGGAACTTCTCGACGCGACCAGCCGTGTCCATGATCTTTTGCTGGCCCGTGTAGAACGGGTGCGATTCGGACGACGTTTCGATCTTGATCAGCGGATATTCCTTGCCGTCGGTCCAGGTAGTGGTTTCCTTGGACTTCATCGTGGTGCGCGTCTTGAACTTGAAGCCGCACGACACGTCTTCGAAAATCACTTCGTTGTAATCGGGATGGATGTCTTGTTTCATGATTTTTCCTGAGGTTGAGGTAGCCAGCCTGGCGAGGTCGGAGACCCGATACCAGACCACTTGCCGGAGCAAACCGCGATTATGTCAGAAAAACAAGGACTTGAGCAAGCGGCGTAGGGCAAAAGTGATGCGGGAGTTTGTCGCGCGGCTCACACTTGGGCGGGATCCTGCCGGTAGTATGCCGCCAGCAGGTCAAAAAGTGCCGGATATGCCGCTTTGAATGCCGGTCCGTCCACGAAAAATGCTTCCGAACTGACGGCAAAGAACTCGGCCGGATCAACTGCGCCATAGGGGTCGATCAGCAGGGCTTCCAGCGCCGCGTGATATGCCTCGTCGTCAGCCAGTGCATCGGCGGACTCTACCTGCGCGACAAAATGCAGGTAGGCGGCATCGAAGCCGGTCTGCCAGGCCTGCGGATCGAGGTCGCCATGCAACTGGCGTGAAAAGGCTGGAATGCCGTCGGGCTCGCCGTTCAGCATGTCCAGCTTGTGGGCGAACTCGTGGATCACGACGTTGTACGGCAGATCGCTGGCGATCTCCTGCGCGGCGTCGGGCCATGACAGAATCACGGGGCCGTGCTCCCAGGCTTCGCCCGTGGCTTCTTCCTCCACGCCGTGCACCAGGCCGATCTCGTCGACCACGGTCTTGCGGATCAGGAACTCGCCCGGATACAGCACGATGCCATGCCAGCCCTGGTAGCACTCCAGGCCCAGGCGCAGGATGGGCAGGCACGCTTGCGCCGCCACGCTGACCACCATGTCGTCGGTCAGTGGCATGTCGTGCGCGGTGGAGAATTCCTTTTCGGCGATGAACAGCGTGGCCAGCTCGCGCAGTTCCGTCAGCGTCGCGGCGTCTCGTTGCTGCAGGAAGGGCAGGCTGGCAATGGTCCGGTGCCAGAGCGGATCGGCAATCGCGTAGCGTGCCAGTTGCCGTTCGCGTGTGCGGCGCCGCAGATAGGAGGACAGGCGTCCGAGCATGGGCAGGCGAATGAGGTAGCGACGTGAATCGGGAAGATCACCGCAGAGAGGAGCCGGGCAGTCCAGACAACAACACGCGCCGTGGCGCGTGTTGTTTGTTCGCGGCGGTCAGTTGCCGCGTCGCATCATGTCGAAGAACTCGGCGTTGTTCTTCGTGGACTTCATCTTGTCGAGAATGAAGTCCATTGCCTCGACTTCGTCCATGTCGGAGATGAATTTGCGCAGGACCCAGATCTTCTGCAGGATGTCCGGCTTGATCAGCAACTCCTCGCGGCGCGTACCCGACTTGTTCAGGTTGATGGCCGGATACAGGCGCTTCTCGGCGAGACGGCGCTCGAGGTGCACTTCCATGTTGCCGGTGCCCTTGAACTCTTCATAGATCACGTCGTCCATGCGGCTGCCGGTTTCGATCAGAGCGGTGGCGATGATGGTCAGCGAGCCGCCTTCTTCCAGATTGCGCGCGGCGCCGAAGAAGCGTTTCGGGCGCTGGAGGGCGTTGGCATCCACACCGCCGGTGAGCACCTTGCCGGAAGCCGGCACCACGGTGTTGTAGGCGCGGGCGAGGCGGGTGATCGAGTCGAGCAGGATGACCACATCCTTCTTCATTTCGACCAGGCGCTTGGCTTTCTCGATCACCATTTCGGCAACCTGCACGTGGCGGATGGCCGGCTCGTCGAAAGTCGAGGCAACCACTTCGCCGCGCACCGAGCGCTGCATTTCGGTCACTTCTTCCGGCCGCTCGTCGATCAGCAGCACGATCAGCATCGCGTCCGGATTGTTGTTGATGATGGCGTGGGCGATGTGCTGCAGCATCACCGTCTTGCCCGACTTGGGCGAGGCCACCAGCAGGCCGCGCTGGCCAAAGCCGATGGGTGCGATCATGTCGATGATGCGGCCGGTGATGTTTTCCTCGGCCTTGATGTCGCGTTCGAGATGTAGCGGCCGGTTCGGATGCAGCGGCGTCAGGTTCTCGAACATGATGCGGTTCTTGACCGCTTCCGGCGGATAGCCGTTGACCTTGTCGACTTTTACCAGCGCGAAATAGCGCTCGCCGTCCTTCGGTGTACGCACTTCGCCTTCGATGGTGTCGCCGGTGTGCAGGTTGAAGCGGCGGATCTGCGACGGGCTGATATAGATATCGTCCGTGCTGGCGAGGTACGAGGTTTCCGGCGAGCGCAGGAAGCCGAAACCGTCGGGCAGCACTTCGAGCGTGCCGTCACCGTAAATCGTTTCGCCCATCTTCGCGCGCTTCTTCAGGATCGCAAACATCAACTCCTGCTTGCGCATGCGCTGGGCATTGTCGATCTCCAGCGTGGCGGCCATTTCGAGCAGCGCCGAAACGTGGAGCGATTTAAGTTCTGTTAAGTGCATAAACGTGAGTGTGTGTTGCCCGGACGGGCGGGGAAAATCTTAGAAGGGGGAGATGGGGAACGAATGGTGAGCGGGATGCTCAGGAAACCACTGGAGCGCAGTGTAGCATATCCATCGCTCCCGCCGGATTGGGGTAATTACGTATGCCGGGTGGCAGCCGCATACCGGCGGGGCGGGGGGCAAGGGCGTGTCCGCCCCCGCGCCCGATGCTTACAGGTGACCGTCGAGGAACGCGGTCAGTTGCGACTTGGACAGCGCGCCAACCTTCTGCGCGGCCACGGCGCCATCCTTGAACAGGATCAACGTGGGAATGCCACGGATGCCGAACTTGGCCGGCACGGCCTGGTTGTCGTCCACGTTGATCTTGGCGACCTGCAGCTTGTCAGCGTAGTCCTTCGCCACTTCGTCGAGGATCGGTGCAATCATTTTGCAGGGACCGCACCATTCAGCCCAGAAATCGAGCAGAACCGGCTTGGACGATTGGAGAACGTCAGCTTCGAACGATGCGTCGCTCACATACTTGATTTGGTCGCTCATGGCGGAAAACCTCTGATGTCGTTATGGTCTGGCATGTAGCCAGTGGGTTACATTACACGAAGTCCGGACAGCATGCAGGACAGCGCCCGATGACATGCTCGCCGGCATGGACTTGCGTGCGATATTCCGGGTACGGTCTCGACCGTGTCCGGGCACGGTTCCGTACCGTGCCGGAAGATGCGTGACCGGCGCCGTGCCTGCGGGGCCGTGCGATGTGCAGGGCGCAGCCTGAAGACGGCCTGGCACCGCGTCTCGATCGGGCTTCCAAGGCCTATATATTACCAATACCACGTAAATCAACCTTGAATTCTCCCTATCAGACCCATAGCCCGCGTGATCGACGGCGGGCCTGGAGCACCGGTAGATCATGAGCCTGCTTACGACTCGCGATATCCAGCCCGGCCGGGGCTTTCTCGAACGGGCGGCCGAGGTTGCCTGGCAATACCTTGAGGCGCAGGATCAGCCGGCTGCCGCCGCGCATGTCGTGGTGCCGACCGCTGCCCAGATCCCCGCCACGCGCCAGGCGCTGCAGGCTGTCGCCGCACGAAGTGGCCGGGCCGGCCTGCTGCCGCGCATCCTCACCCTCGGCCACTGGCTGCTCGATGTACCGCCCTTGCCGGACGATCCGCTGCCGCGCACGCACCTGACCCGGCTGCTGACCGTGCAGCAGGCGATCCGCTCGCAGTCATGGCTGCAGCAGATCTTCGGCTTGCAAGGCGAAGGCGCGGCGTGGGGGCTGGCGCAAACCATGCTCACGGTCGGTGATGAGCTGTCGCGGCGCTGGCTGACACTCGATGCCGCGTGGGCCGGTGCGGCCGAAGATGACGCGGACTACGAGACACGGCTGCAGGCCGCGCTGGCGGTCGGGTACGACACCCTGGCGGAGCGCTTCCTGGGCGAGGAATCGCGCATCGTCATGGCGTTCTGGCGGACACTGGCTGACCGGGCCGATCCGGTGCCCGTGAGGCTGCAAGGCATGGCGCGACTGGCGGAGCAGGTCGATGGCCCGGTCATCTGGCTGGCCCCGACGCCGCCGGAGCATGCCGAGCAGGCGTGGCTGGAGCGGCTGGCCCAGCGGGTGCCGGTGCTGCAGATCGGCTACGCCTGGCATGCGGATGTCTCCAACGAAACTACACCATCACAGGCATCGGTGACAGAACTTGCAACCCTGTTGCAAGCCTGGCCCGAATGCCGCACGGACGCCGCCGAAGTCCGCGAGGCACCTGCGCATGCGGAAGCTGACCATGGTGCCGCAGGTGTCTCGCAAGGCGACGAGCCGCCTTGGCCGGCGCCCGCCATCCGCCTGTGCGGCGCGGCACGTTTCGAAGACGAAGCGCTGATGGCTGCGCAGACGCTGGTCAACTGGCTGAATGAAGGCCGCAAGCAACTTGCGCTCGTGGCGCACGACCGGGTCGTTGCGCGCCGTGTGCGGGCCTTGCTGGCACGCGCCGGAGCGCCGGTCAGCGATGAGACTGGCTGGAAGCTCTCGACGACGCGGGCGGCTGCGGCGCTGATGCGCTGGTTCGATATCGTCGTGACCGGCGGCGACAGCCAGGCGCTGCTCGATTTTCTCAAGAGCCCGTATTGCCTGCCGGCAATGGAGGGGCGCAGCCAGCGCATCGGTGCGCTTGAGGCGTTGATCCGGCGCTACGGCGTGACTGGGGGTTGGGCGCGCCTGAAGCAGGTGGCGGAGCGTGACAGCCAGTATGCCGATCCCGGCGCAGGCCACACCACTGGCGAGGCGCCGCAGCAGGCCAGCGCGGTGCAGGAGCTGATCGCCCAGTTGGCGGACGAAGCGAGCCGCTGGGTCGACCCCGGCAAGCGACCCTTGGGCGCATGGCTGGCGCTGGCCGAGCAGACCTTCGACCATTTCGACATGCGGGCAGCGCTCGTGGCCGACGAGGCCGGCCGGCAACTGCTTGAATGCCTGCGGCGGCTGGGGTTGCGCGGAGATGCCGTGCAGATGGCCTCCGTCACGCTGTCGCTGGCCGAATGGCGCGCCCTCATTGGCGTGGTCCTGGAGAGCGAAGTCTTCAAGGAGCCGGCGCCCGCAGGCGACTGCCGCATCGTGGTGCTGCCGCTCAATGGGGCGCGCATGCGCCGTTTCGAGGGTGTGGTCGTGGTCGGTTGCGACGATGGCCAGTTGCCATCCGCCGCACCCGAGCTGATGTTTCTCTCCAATGCCGTACGGCGTGAGCTGGGGCTGGCGGATCGCGAGGCGCGCTTTGCACAGCAGGCGCGCGATCTGGCCGAAGTGCTGCTCAACAATGCCGAGGTTGTGCTGACATGGCAGCGTACCGGCAGCCAGGGCGAGCCGCGCGCGCTGTCGGGCTGGCTGCAGCGCCTGGCCCAGCGTTATGCCGCGCATGGCGTGACGCTCGCCGCGAAAGTTGCGTTGCCCGTACTCACCACCCGCGCGACGCCGCAGAAGATGCCGCAGCCAATCGCGCCGACACTGGTACCGAACCGCCTCAGCGCCGCCGGTTATCAGGCCCTGCGGCGTTGCCCCTATCAGTTCTTCGCCACGCGCATGCTGCGGCTCGCGGAGCTGGACGAGCCCAGTGAACAACTGGAAAAGCGTGCCGTGGGCGAGCTATTGCACGCCACATTGCTGCGCTATCACCAGGCAGTTGCAGAAGCGCCGGCAGATCATGCCGGCGACGCTGAGCGGCTGGCATTGCTGACAGCCATTTCGCGCGAGGTCTTCCAGTCCTTGCTGACCTATGACGGCAATGTGCTGCCGTTCTATCACCGCTGGGAGCAAGTGATGCCCGGCTACGTTGCCTGGCAGCGCGAGCGCGAGGCGCAGGGCTGGCAATGGCAGGCAGGCGAGGTCGTGCGGGCGCGCGAGATGACGCTGGACGATGGCCATATCCTTACCCTGCATGGTCGTCTTGACCGCCTCGACCGGCAACGCGACGGCACGCTCGCGGTACTCGACTACAAGACGCAGCCGCTGCGTGTCTTGCGCGATAAACCGGACGAGATTTTCGAGGATTGCCAGCTAGCGTTCTACGGACTGCTGGAGCCCGACGTTGCTGAAGGCGCATGGGTGGCACTGGAAAACAGTGAGCGCGATGGCATGGATGTCAACCGCGCGGTGGAGCTGCCAGGCTACGCCACCATCGTGGACTGGCTGGCACGGCAGTTGGGCGAAGACATCGTGCGGCTGCGCGCGGGCGAGCCGTTGCCGGCGTTCGGCGACGAGGCGGCCTGCCGTTACTGCGAAGCGCGCGGACTATGCCGCAAGGGATTCTGGGAGGGCACGGCATGAGTGCCGGCACGAGTACCGACATGAGTACGGACATGCAGCGGCACGATGCCGATTACGAATGCGACGGCCAGCCGGTGGCAGAAGCCCGGTTCACGCAGCTGGCTTGCGATCCGGCACGGTCCGTCGTGGTCGAAGCCTGCGCGGGCAGCGGCAAGACATGGCTGCTGGTATCGCGGCTGCTGCGCTTATTGCTGGCGGGGGCGCAACCGCACGAAATTCTCGCCATTACCTTCACGCGCAAGGCCGCCGAGGAAATGCGGGAGCGTCTGCTCGAAGTGCTCGCCACGCTAGCGAGCGGAGATGAGGCCAGTATCGTTGCCGAGTTGACCATGCGGGGCATGGAGGTGGCTGAGGCCACTGCCATGGCGCCGCGGGCGCGCGGCCTGCACGCGCGCGTTCTGGCCTCGCCCGCGCGCATCTCGATCGACACCTTCCACGGCTGGTTCGGCAGCCTGGTGCGGGGCGCTCCGCTGGCATCGGGGCTGATGCCGGGCGCAGCATTGCGCGAGGATGCCGGCCGTATGCAGCGCGACGCGTGGGAGCCGTTGTGGCGCGGCCTCGTGCATGCGCAACATGCGGACGTGCGGGTAGCCTATGAAACGTTGCTGCGTGCCGTTGGCGATTTCAATGCGCGCCGCCTGCTCGATGCCATGTTCCAGCAGCGCACCGACTGGCGGGCGTTTCGTGCCGAGGCCGAGCGCCTTGGCGGCCCGCTCGCCGTCCTGGAAGATTTTCTGGGCGAGGATGTGCATCAGGATGTCGCGGCGCTGGCCTTGTCGGATGTCGCGTTGCTGGCCGATATCCGCTGCATCGCGGCCGTGCTCGCCAACGCCGGCAAGGCGGAACAGAATCGTGTGCCAGCGATGACCGAGGCACTCGCGCGTATCGAGGCACTTGGCGATGATGCCGAAGGTGCGGCGAATACGGACCAGACTGCTGCTATCTTCGGCATGCTGTTCGATGCGTTTCACTCCGGGCGCAAGCCGCGTGCCTGCAAGGCGAGCAAGGGTCTGCAGCAGGCGGCTGGCGGACCGGATGAAGCCGAGGCCATCGTGGCCCTGCATGGCACGATCTGCGAACGCCTGCTCGATTACGACCTGCGCCGCCATGAACGCAGCGTGCGCGACGTCAATGCCGCTCTGTATCGCCTGGGCGATGCTTTCCTCTCGCGCTACCAGGAGGAGAAGCGGGCACAGCGCGCCATGGACTTTGCCGATCTCGAATGGCAGGCCGCGCAGCTGATGGCTGACGACGAAACCGCTGCGTATCTGCAGATGCGCCTCGATGCGCGCTACCGGCATCTGCTGCTGGACGAGTTCCAGGACACCAACCCGATGCAGTGGCGTATCCTGCAGGGCTGGCTATCGGGCTACAGCCATACCGGTGAGCGCCCGAGCATTTTTCTCGTGGGCGATCCCAAGCAGTCCATCTATCGTTTCCGCCGCGCCGACGCGCGGCTTTTCGAAACGGCGCGGCAGATGCTCGTGCGCGACTTCGATGCAACGGTGCTGCGCACCAACCGCACGCGTCGTAACGCGCCGGCCGTATTGCACTGGGTCAATGGCGTATTCGAAGCTGCGCGCGAGCGGGGCGACTATCCGATCTATGCGCACCAGTCGACAGCACTGACCGAGCCCGGCGGGCCGGTGCTGCTGCTGCCGCTGGTTGACGCCGAATCACTGCAGGAAGGCACGGCCGAACCGCAGCCGGCAACGCTGGCACCACGCGATTCCCTGACGCAGCCGCGTCCCGAGGCCACCGGCGGCGGCCGCGCGGAGCGGTATGAAGAAGGACGCCGCGTCGCGGCGTGGATGCAACATGTCATGGCGCACGTACGCGTGCCGGAGCGTGGCGGAAACCGGCCAGCGCGCTGGAGCGATTTCCAGTGGCTGGGGCGGCGCAAGACGTATCTGCTGGCCTATGAAACAGCCTTGCGCGACGCCGGCATGCCCTATGTCAGTCCGCGGCGCGGCGGATTGCTGTCGTCGCTGGAGGCGCTCGATCTGTGTGCGCTGCTGGAATTCCTCATGACGCCGGATGCTGATCTGGCGCTCGCGCATGTCCTCAAAAGCCCGATTTTCGGTGCGTGTGACGACGATCTGATTGCGCTTGCCAGTGCGCGCGAGGAAGGCGAGTCGTGGTGGCACTGCCTGGTGCGGATGGAGGCTCAGGCGCAACTGGGTGGTGTCCTGGCGGAAGCCTGCGCACGTCTGACCCACTGGCGCGACATCGCGCCCACCTTGCCGGTGCACGACCTGCTCGACCACCTGTACTACAGCGGCGAGCTGAAACGGCGCTATGCGGAAGTCGCGCCGCCGGTGATGCGCGAGCAGGTGCTGGCCAATCTCGATGCTTTCCTGCGGCTCTCGCTGGAACTCGACGGTGGCCGTTATCCCAGCTTGCCGAAGTTCATTGCCGAACTGAAGGACATTCGCCGCGGCAGCGAGGAGGAAACGCCGGATGAGGGTGATCTGGCCGAACTGGAGCGTGACGAAGCCAGTGCCGCCGAGACTAGCCTGGACGCCGTGCGGATCCTCACCATCCATGCCGCCAAGGGGCTGGAGGCGCCATTCGTGGTGCTGCTCGATTGCAACCATAGCGAGCCGCGTGCGGAAATGCTGGGCGTACTGATCGACTGGCCGCCGGGTGCGGACGCACCCACGCATTTTTCCGCTTTTGGCAAGGCCGGCGAGCGCGGCGTGCGGCGTGCGCCCTTGTTCGAGAATGAGGCCGCGCTGGGCCAGCGCGAGAACTGGAACTTGCTGTACGTCGCCATGACGCGTGCGAGACAGGGTTTGATCGTTAGCGGCGTGGCGCGCAAGACAGCCTCGGACAGCTGGTACGAGCGCCTCGCTATGGCGCATGCTGGCGAAGTATCGGCACCATATCCGGTTGATGCCATGCCCGAGGGCGTGGTGTCTGTTGCGACATCGGCTGCAGTGGAAGGTGGTGAAGGGGCGGTGCCTTATCAGGATTTTCGTCTTGTCTGGCAGGGCAGACCTGAGGCCACAACCGACACGCCGCCGGAACTGGTTCATGACGCCGAGGCTGCCGCGCAGGGCGAAGCACTGCATGCGCTGCTTGAGCGCGTGACGCGTCAACGTATGACCCCGGCCCTGCCGGATGCTGCGGAAGCGTCGCGCTGGCTGGGGCTTGAGCCGGCCGAAGCGGAACAGGCGATGGCAGCCGCCCGGTGCATGCTGGCCAGCGAGGCGCTGGCGCCGTTGTTCGATCCTGCGCGTTACCGGCAGGCCTTCAACGAAGTCGAACTGTTCGATGCAGGCGGTCGGCTGTTACGTATCGACCGGCTGGTCGATACGGGCGATATGCTGCTCGTGGCGGACTACAAGGTCCGTCTGCTGCCGCAGGAGCATGCCGCTTATGCGGCCCAGCTCGATCGCTATGTGGCGGCGGTGCAGCGTGCATATCCCGACCATGCGGTGCGCGCCGGACTGGCTGTGGCAGATGGCCGCTGGGTCGCACGCGAGATGCTGTCAGAGGGCAAGGGCCCGGCGGAAGCCGGGGGTAATCCGGACACCATCATTCCTGCCGCCGGAACACCGGCCGGCATGACGCAGCAGTCACTGTTCTGATCTGTGCCCCCAATGGAATACGGTCACCATGCTATCGGCAGTAACGGTCGGCATGCCGGGTTTGTCGGATGCCGCGCGTTGCGGCAGGCAAGGGCGGTACGCGGGGCAGAGGTGCCGCTGTGGTGACAGGACCGATTGCGCAAGGCAACTGCAGATGTCGAGCCCTCACCATGTTTCGGCAGGTGCCAGGGAATGGGGGCAGGAGATATGTTCGGCGGGAGAGATGCTGTGATGACCGGCGCTGCACATGGCAGCGAGGTGGACGAGCCCGACCCTCGGCACTGGCGGAAAACGGTTGTGGCTGCTTCGTTCCCGACCTGACCAGGTTGGCCGCGCCACCATGCGAGGAGGCCCGTCCGGGACGAATTGTACCGCAGAACGGACACGTGCGCCGCGGCGGATTGCGTCACGCATGACGATGTCTGGCGGTGCCGGCCTTTTGCTACAATCGCCGGATGAGTTATCAAGTCCTCGCGCGCAAATGGCGCCCCCGTGATTTCACGACGCTGGTTGGCCAGGAGCACGTGGTCAAGGCACTGACCCATGCGCTGGAGCAGCAGCGCCTGCACCATGCCTATCTGTTCACCGGTACGCGCGGCGTGGGCAAGACAACGCTCTCGCGGATCCTGGCCAAGTCGCTGAATTGCATCGGCCCCGATGGCAATGGCACGGTCACGGCGCAGCCCTGTGGCGTGTGCCGCGTCTGCACGGAAATCGATGCGGGCCGCTTCGTCGACTATATCGAGATGGACGCGGCCTCGAACCGCGGCGTGGATGAAATGGCCCAGCTGCTCGACAAGGCCATCTACGCGCCGTCCTCGGGCCGCTTCAAGGTCTACATGATCGACGAAGTGCACATGCTGACCAACCACGCCTTCAACGCCATGCTGAAGACGCTGGAGGAGCCGCCCGCGCACGTCAAATTCATCCTCGCCACCACCGATCCGCAAAAGATTCCGGTCACGGTGCTGTCGCGCTGCCTGCAGTTCAACCTCAAGCAGATGCCGCCGGCGCAGATCGTGGGGCATCTCGAACATATCCTGCAGGCCGAGCAGATCGCTTTCGAACCGACCGCGCTGCGCCTGCTCGCGCAGGCCGCGCAGGGGTCGATGCGTGATGGTCTGTCGCTGACCGACCAGGCCATCGCCTACAGTGCCGGCGAGGTTACCGAGGCGGCCGTGCGCGGCATGCTTGGCGCCATCGACCAGAGTTACCTGATCCGCCTGCTCGATGCGCTTGCCGCGCAGGACGGACCGGGCGTGCTGGCGGTAGCCGACGAGATGACGGGCCGCAGCCTGTCTTTTGCGGGGGCCTTGCAGGATCTTGCCTCGCTGCTGCACAAGATTGCACTGGTCCAGGCCGTGCCCGAGGCGCTGCAGGACGAATGGCCGGAAGCACAGGATATTGTCCGTTTTGCCGGCATGTTCGATGCCCAGGAAGTCCAGTTGTACTACCAGATTGCCAACCTTGGCCGAAACGAACTGGCGCTGGCGCCGGACGAGTACGCCGGCTTTACGATGACGTTGCTGCGCATGCTGGCGTTTCGTCCGCTGCAGCCGGGCGAGGGTAGTGGCGAGGGTGGTTCGCGTGGCACCAGCGCGGGCGGCAGGCCCGCTTCGCTGGCCGTACGGCCGGCATCGGCGACCGTGGCGCCGCGTCCGGCTGCGGCATTTGCCACACCGTCAGCCGCACAGGCTGCGGCCACGACACCCGCTGGCGGATCGCCGGCATTCGCGCCTGAGCGTCAGCCTGCGCCGCGCGTGCCGGCTGCCGCAACGACATCCGGCGCCGCCGTGTCCGAAGGCGACAAGGGCGCGGCGATGGCACCGGCCCCCAGTGTGCAGGCATCTGCGGCCTCCGCGCCGGCATCCCCGCTGTCCGCTACATCTCGCCCTTTGTCGCCAGCGATGGCGGCCCTGGCTGCTGCGCGCCAGGGCCGGGAAGGGGCAGGGGGGCGTGACGCCTCGCGTGACAGTAGCCGGTCCCGCCCGCCTGCGGCTGCGCCCGCACCGGCCTCTGCGGCTGCGCCATATTCGGCAACACTTGCTCCCGTGCCGGTCGCGGCCGAGGCATCGACCACGGCGCTTGCGGTACGTGAGAAGGCGCCCGCACCGCACCGGGAGCGAGCTGCCGCGCCGTGGGAGGACGAGCCGGACATGCCGCCCGCACCGCCGGACGATCTGCCGTGGCTGGCCCCGGGTGAGACAGAATCCACCCTGCTCGGCGCGGAAAAGAGCGAGGCCGCACCGGGAGCATTGCCTGCCACTAATCGTCATGATCATCCTGCGCCCGCCGCACCAGCAGAACCCGACGCAGCCATGCCTGGCATAGCCACGCAGCATGCCGCAATCCCTGTTGTGTCCGCCGAACCCGGTAACGGTATGGCAGCAGCATCCGCCTCGACAGCGGCATCGGCGTCCGCGGCGCCGCTACCGACCATCGCCGCAACGGCTGCGGCAGGCTTGCCCGGCGGCAGCTGGATCGCATTCGCGCGTCAGTTGCCTGCCAAGGGTCTGGCGCAGCAGCTGGCGCACCAGAGCGAGCTGGTGAGCATGGAGGCGGGTGTCTGGACCTTGCGCGTCGCGTTGGCGCACCTGGCGGAAGGTCCGGCGGTGGAGCGCTTCCAGGCCTTGCTGGGTGAACATCTGGAGCAACCGGTACGGCTCGCGTTCGAGATCGGCCCAGTATCGCAGACCGTAGCGATCGCCGATGCAGAAGCGCGTGCTGCCGCCCAGGAGGCCGCAGAAGCTTCCATTCACGGCGATCCGTTTGTCCAGGCGTTGCTGAGGGATTTCGACGCCCGCATCGTGCCGGAATCGATCCAGCCGCGCACTGCGTGAGTGGCTGAACGCCGACGGGTGGATGACAGGCCTGTGTGCCAAAAAACAAGGGCTGCCATGCATGCGTCCCAGCGCATTCGATCCGGCAGCCAGAGCATGAACCGGGGTGTGGCAAAGGCCGGCCCGGATGATTTCAAGAACCAGACAGGAGTACTTCCAATGATGAAAGGCCAGCTGGCAGGGCTGATGAAACAGGCCCAGCAGATGCAGGAAAACATGAAGAAGATGCAGGAGCAGCTTGCCCAGATCGAGGTCGAGGGCCAGTCCGGCGCCGGCCTCGTGAAGGTGGTCATGACCTGCAAGTTCGCCGTTAAGCGCATCACCATCGATCCAAGCCTCGTGGCGGATGGCGAGGACAAGGAGCTGTTGGAGGACCTGGTGGCCGCTGCATTCAACGATGCCGTGCGTCAGGCCGAAGCCACTTCAGCGGAAAAGATGGGCGGTCTGGGTGCTGGCATGGGCCTGCCGCCGGGTTTCAAGCTGCCGTTCTAAAGCATGAAGAATTCTGCGCCGGGAGCGCTGCAGCAACTGATCGACGCCTTGCGTGTGTTGCCGGGCGTTGGCCCCAAATCGGCCCAGCGCATTGCTTACCACCTGCTGCAGCATGACCGGCCGGGGGCGCAACGTTTGGGCGACGCGCTGCTCGGGTCGATCGCCACCGTACAGCATTGCGAGCGTTGCAACAACTTCACCGAGCAACCGGTGTGCGAGACCTGCCTGGATCCCGAGCGCGATACTTCGCTGCTGTGCGTGGTCGAGACGCCGGCGGATCAGGTGATGGTCGAGCAAACCATGACCTATCGCGGCCAGTATTTCGTGCTGATGGGCAAGCTCTCGCCGCTGGATGGCGTAGGGCCACGCGAAATCCATCTCGACCGGCTGCTGCGCCGGGTGGTCGACCCTGCCTTCGGCGGTGTGAGCGAGGTGATTCTCGCCACCAATTTCACCAACGAAGGCGAGGCGACAGCCCACTACATCGGTGAAATGCTCAAGGCGCGTGGCGTGAAGGTCTCGCGTCTTGCACGCGGCGTGCCGGCGGGCGGCGAACTTGAGTACGTCGATGCCGGCACGATTGCCCGTGCCGTGCTCGATCGCCGCGCGGTGTGACATGAATCTCGCGCGTGTCGATCTGGTCACGCTCGCATTGTTCGTGGCCGTTGCGCGCCATGGGAGTATCTCTGCCGGCGCGCGGCAATCGCATCTCGCCGTGGCCGCCGCCAGCAAGCGCATCTCCGATCTGGAGGCTGCGGTGGGTACGCCGCTGTTGTATCGCCAGGCCACTGGTGTAGAGCTGACGGAAGCGGGGCGAACCTGCTTCAGTCATGCGGTGGGAATTCTCGAAGATGTCGAGCGCATGGCTGGCGTGCTTTCCGATTACGCCTCGGGCACGCGCGGGCAGGTGCGCATCTGGGCCAACACCTCGGCCATCACGCAGTTCCTGGCGGATGATCTGGCCGCTTTCCTGCAGCAGCATCCGACCATTCGCGTCGAGATCGAAGAGCAGAACAGTAACGACATCGTCTCGGCCCTGATGGAAAACCGCGCGGACATCGGCATCTTCGCCGACCGTACGCCATCGTCCATGCTCACCACCTTGCCGTATCGCGAGGATGAACTGGTGGTGGTGGCGCCATCCGGGCACCCGCTGACGGCATTCGATGCGGTGGATTTCGTTGATACGCTCGCCTATGACTTTGTCGGGTTGTCGCGCAATACCTCGTTGGCGGCACGTTTGCTGGAAGAGAGCAGCCGGATCGAGAGGCCGTTTCCGCTCCGCATCCAGGTGCGCAGCTTCGATGCCATGTGTCGGATGGTGCGGGCAGGGCTGGCGGTGGGCATCTTGCCGCGTATTGCTGCCGAACCCCATGCGCAGGCCATGCAGTTGCGGATTATTCCGTTGCGGGATGCCTGGGCGCGGCGCATGCTGCAAGTAGGCGTGCGCGATGCGAATGCGCTGACCGTATCGTCGCGCATGTTGGTCACGCACTTGTGCGGTCCGCATTCGCCGTTTGCTTAAAATGCAATTAACCGCCATGTTTTGGGTGCACACCGGAAAGTTGCCTGCTGGCAGAAGGCGGGGGCATCCGGATGAAAAGAAAGTGCCGATAAGTGCGTGGAGTGTCTAAGGTACCGGCAAACCATCGCAACCTCGCTCCGCTGGAGACTGCACAGAGGCTTCGTCCGGAGGGGCGAAGACGTGCCGCGGAGCGGGTCTGGCAATCGCGTTGTGCTGTCAGGCTGATCGCAGGATTCATGCGCCATGCGCGCAAGATTGGAGAGTTGTCGAAATGTTCGATAAGACGTTCTGGAAGCAGTTTCTGATTGCCTCGGTGTTATTCCTGGCTGGATGGCTCACGTTCAACACCGATCTGCTGGGCTGGTAGTCGTCACGACTGGCACGACCGCAATCATGCGGACTTGCCTGTCGTGCAGTCGTGGCTCCCAAGCTGGAGAGAGCGGTCAGGGCACGATCACAAGCTTGCCACTGACCTTGCGGGCCTCCATGTCCTTGAGCGCCTGCGCGGTTTCGTCCAGTCGGTAGCGTGCAGAGACGTGCGGGCGTAGTTTGCCGGACCGGATCCAAGCATGCATGGCGGCGAAATTGGTGCGATTGGTGTCCGGATGGCGACGCGCGAACTCTCCCCGGAACACGCCGACCAGGGATGCACCTTTGAGTAGTGGAAGATTTAAAGGCAGGCGCGGGATCTCACCATTCGCAAAACCCACGACCAGATAGCGGCCGCCCCAAGCGATCGAGCGGAAAGCGGGTTCAGCATAGTCGCCGCCGACGGGATCGTAAATGACATCGGGGCCGTTTCCGCCCGTCAGCGCCTTGAGTCGTTCTCGCAGATCCTCGTTGCTGTAATTAATGGTTTCGTCAGCGCCGTGTTCGCGGCAGACAGCAAGCTTGGCCTCGGTCGAGGCGGCGGCGATCACGCGTGCACCGAGCGCCTTGCCGATTTCGATGGCGGCGATCCCCACGCCGCCTGCTGCACCGAGGACCAGCAGCGTTTCACTGGCACGTAACTGTCCCCGGTCGACCAAGGCGTGATAGGACGTGCCGTAGGTGAGGGTAAATGCTGCCGCCGTTTCGAAATCGAGTCCCTCGGGTATGGGCATGACAAGCGCACCGGCTGTGCGTACCTGCGTTGCGAATGCGCCCACGCCGACGTAGGCCATGACTGCGTCCCCGGGGGCCACGTGAGTGACGCCAGCGCCAACGGCGCGCACGATGCCCGACACTTCCGCGCCAGGCGTAAACGGCAGCTGGGGTTTGTTCTGGTACTTGTTCTGGATGATCAGGACGTCAGGAAAATTCACGCCGGCAGCCTTTACGTCGATGACGACCTCTCCCGCGTCGGGCGTCAGGTCCGGCAGATCTTCGACGACCAGGGATTCGGGAGGTCCCCACGCTTTGCACACTACGGCTTTCACGGCAACTCCGTCATATCGTTAGATGGAGCAAAAAGTGTAACGTATAAAAAGAACGGTCGTTCTACTCCTTTGCCGCTGTGCCGGCTTTTTTCCCCGCAGCTGTGCGATTCGTCATGGACGGTCGGTTACAATCTCGCCATGCATATCCTCATCGCCAACGACGACGGTTATCTGGCCCCCGGCCTGGCCGCGTTGCATGCCGCGCTTGCGCCGCTGGGGCGCGTGACCGTGATCGCGCCCGAGCAGAATCACAGCGGCGCTTCCAACTCCCTCACCCTGCAACGCCCGCTGTCGATCTTCGAAGCCAGTGGTGGTATCCAGGATGGTTTCCGGTTCGTCAACGGTACACCCACCGATTCGGTGCACATCGCATTGACGGGGCTGCTCGAGACACGTCCCGACCTGGTGGTGTCCGGCATCAACCAGGGGCAGAACATGGGCGAGGACGTGCTCTATTCCGGAACCGTGGCGGCAGCCATCGAAGGTTTCTTGTTCGGGATCCCGTCGTTTGCCTTCTCGCAGGTCGACAAGGGGTGGGCGCATCTCGATACGGCGGCGCGCGTGGCACGCGAGATCGTCGAGCGCTACATCGCCGAGCCGCTCGAGGCGCCGTGCCTGATCAACGTCAATATCCCGAGCGTACCGTACGCCGAGCTGCAAGGCTGGCGTGCCACGCGGCTTGGCAAGCGCCATCCGTCACAGCCGGTAATTCGCCAGGCTAACCCCCGTGGTGAGCCGATCTACTGGATCGGTCCGGCAGGGGATGCGCGCGATGCGTCCGAAGGGACAGATTTTCATGCGACGGCGAATGGTTTCGTATCGATGACGCCATTGCAGCTCGATTTGACCCACACCCAGCAAATGGCCGATGTCGCCAGGTGGACCCGGTGACGTGCTTCGCGATGACGGCCGCATGGCTTGACTCCGTGGCGGGAGCCGCACAGTGACAGCGGCCAAGCGCAAATTCCCGCTGCCGCTGGATGCGGTTGTCACGCCACGGCCCAAGACCGTCGAGAAGCCGCGCGTCTCGGCCGGCGTGCATGCGACAGGCAGCCGCCCGGCGGCAGCAACCGCCACGCCGGCACGCCCGGCCAGTCCGGCACGTACGCCGGTCGCCCGTGCGCCTGCACCGGTACGTCCGCCGGCGCCCGAGAGCGCGGTGAACCAGCAGACACGCAACGCGAGCGTGGCGGGCGGCGGCATGGCTTCCGATCGCGCGCGCCAGGCGCTCGTTGGCCGGCTGCGCAAGAGTCAGATCCGGGATGAACTGGTGCTGGCAGCCGTGGGTACGGTCCCGCGCCACCTGTTCATCGATGGCGGCCTGGCGTCCCAGGCGTATGAAGACGCGGCATTGCCGATTGGCCATCAGCAGACCATTTCCAAGCCTTCGGTGGTCGCGCGCATGATCGAGTTGCTGCGCCAGGGACGCATGTCTGGCAGCCGTCTTGGCAAGGTTCTGGAGATCGGGACGGGCTGCGGCTACCAGGCTGCGGTGCTGAGCCTTGTTGCTGACGAGGTGTATTCGATCGAGCGGATTCGACCATTGCACGAGAAAGCAAAATCGAACCTTCGGCCGCTACGGCTGCCCAACGTTCGATTGCACTATGGCGACGGCATGGTCGGATTGCCGCAGGCTGCGCCGTTCGACGCAATTATCCTGGCTGCGGCGGGCATGGAGATTCCCCAGGCGCTGCTGGACCAGCTATCGGTCGGTGGCCGGTTGATTGCGCCGGTCGTAGCGGCGGGCGGCGGTGATAGTGGCCGGGATGGCGGGGTGCGGCAGCAACTGCTGCTGATCGAGCGCCGGAGCCGCTACCAGTTTCACCGGACCGCGCTTGAAGCGGTATTTTTTGTTCCGTTAAAATCGGGAATAGTTTAGGAATGCCCCCAGCCGGCAGATCCTGAGTGCAGTACCGTGTCCGGTCATGGATGGCAGTCGATACAGCGTCGTGGCGACTCCACCGGACAACCGTGTCACCAGATTCACCTGCATACAAGAAGATATGACGACATCGATCCGTTCCTCCCGAGGTGGGCTGCTTGCCCTGACTGCACTGCTCAGTGCTCTTCTCGCCGCTTGCGCATCATCCCCCATGCCGGCTCCGGTGGTCGACCGTACAGGGCGCGGCACCACCATCACCGGTGCGCCGCTCGCACCGGTCCAGCCCGGGTTCTATCGCGTCAAGCGTGGCGATACCCTGTATCGCATTGCGCTCGAGCATGGACAGTCCTATCGGGATGTCGCCGCCTGGAACAACATCACCAATCCCGCGCAGATCGAGGTGGATCAGGTATTGCGCGTCGCGCCGCCGGGCGCCAGTGTCGCCAGCAGCGGTGTCTCGTCAATGCCGGTGACGCCAGGCACCGTCGAGGCCCGGCCAATCGACGCGCCGCCGGTGGCTTCCGGGGAGCCTGCAGGCGGTAGCGCAGCAGCCAGTACGGGCCTCTCGCTGTCGTGGCCGGTCAAGGGGCCGATGCTCGCGCGTTTTGACGACAAGGCGAATAAAGGTATCGATATCGGTGGCACGCGCGGTACGCCCATCCTGGCCGCCGCGGATGGCCGTGTCATTCATGTCGGCCCCTTGCGCGGTTACGGTAATCTTGTCATCATCAAACATGACGACACCTATCTGACGGCGTACGGCAACAACGATCAAGTTGTAGTAACCGAACAAGCCGCCGTCAGAAAGGGACAGAAAATCGCCGAAATGGGCAGCAGCGATTCCGATCGCGTCAAGCTCCATTTCGAGGTCCGACAAAACGGGAAACCTATCGACCCGATGCGGTTCCTGCCACCACAGTGAGCGGCTATGCCCCGTCAGAAAGCCAATCGCCCTTCCAGCCCCGGTTCCGAGGGTGTCGCGGCCGAACCGGCGCTGACGCGTGCCCGCAGCAAGACGCGCACCAACAAGCGCACGGACACGCAGGACGAGGTCCTGGTGGCTGTCGGGGAGCACGAAGACGGCGTGCTGACGGCGGATGCGCTTGTGGAGGGTGCTGATCTGCACGAGCATGTCCTGGAGGATCACGCCGAAGACCATGGCGAGGATCACGACGATGGCGATGACGCCGAAGACGCGCGCGCCGACGACGAGGAAGAAGAGAGCGGCGATGCCGATACGCCGGCCCGTGCCGAGGATGACTTCCGCTCGACGCTGCATACCGAACTCGCTGCCGATACGGTGCAGCATTACCTGAATCGCATCAGCATCAAGCCGCTGCTGTCGGCACCGGAGGAACTCCACTTCTCCACGCTCGCGCGCCAGGGTGATTTCCATGCGCGCCAGACGATGATCGAGCGCAACCTGCGTCTCGTCGTCAGCATTGCCAAGGGCTACCTGAACCGCGGCGTGCCGCTGCTCGACCTGATCGAGGAGGGCAACCTCGGCCTGATGCACGCCATCGAAAAATTCGACCCGGAGCGCGGCTTCCGTTTTTCCACTTACGCGACGTGGTGGATCCGCCAGAGCATCGAGCGCGCCATCATGAATCAGGCGCGGACGGTGCGCCTGCCCGTGCACGTCATTCGCGAACTGAACCAGGTCTTGCGTGCCAAGCGCCATCTTGAGAAAAGTGGTGGCGATGGCCGCGATGCCAGTCATGAGGATATCGCGCACCTGCTCGGCAAGACTGCCGACGAAGTGCAGGACATCCTCGGGCTCAACGAACACACGACTTCGCTCGATACACCGTTCGATCTCGATCCCGGCTCCAGCCTGCTTGATTTCCTGTCCGATGAGCATGGCGCCGCCCCTGACCAGGAAGTCGCACATCGCGAACTCGAGCACCTGATGAAGGCGTGGCTCGGTAAGCTGACCGACAAGCACCGCTATGTCATCGAGCGGCGCTTCGGACTCAACCATATTGAACCTGCAACGCTTGAAGAACTGGCCGACGAGATGGGTCTGACCCGCGAACGCGTGCGGCAGATCCAGCAGGAAGCGCTGGTCAAGCTCAAGCGCCATTTTGCATCCCAGGGCGTGCGCAAGGACGCCGTACTATGACCCCTGTTCTGGTTTTTGACATCGAGACGATTCCCGATGTAGCTGGCTTGCGCCGCTTGCACGGCCATGCGGCGACACTCAGCGACGCGGAGATCGCGGATCTGGCCTTTGCGGCGCGCCGTGAAAAGACCGGTAGTGATTTCATGCCGCATTACCTGCAGCGAATCGCTGCCATTTCCTGTGTCATGCGTCGCAACCAGCGCGATGGCACACCCGTCTTCCATGTGGGCTCGCTAGGCCGTCCCGAAGACGACGAAGCCACGCTGATCCAGAAATTCTTCGAGCTGATCGAGAAATACACGCCGCAACTGGTTTCCTGGAATGGCGGCGGTTTCGACCTGCCGGTCCTGCATTATCGCGCCATGGTGCATGGCGTGACCGCGCCGCGTTACTGGGAGATGGGCGACGGCGGCGATGTCGACAGCCGTGATTTCAAGTGGAACAACTACATCAGCCGGTACCACATGCGGCACCTGGATTTGATGGACTTGCTGGCCATGTACCAGCCGCGCGCGAGCGCACCGCTGGATGAGCTCGCACGCCTGTGCGGCTTTCCGGGAAAACTCGGCATGGACGGCAGCAAGGTGTGGGAAGCCTACCAGCAAGGCGAGCTGCCGGCGATTCGGGCATACTGCGAGACCGACGTTGTCAACACGTACCTGGTCTACTGCCGTTTCCAGCTGATGCGCGGCGGCTTCACGCAGGCCGAGTTCCTCAAGGAGGTTGCCTTCGTACAGGAGACGCTGGCAGCCGAAGCCGGCGAACATTGGGGCGAGTACCTCGAAGGTTTCGATCCCACCTTGCAGGCCCAGCTCGAGCAGCTTCTCGAAAGCGAATCGTAAGCTCTCCGGCTGCTTCGTCGTGCATGTTGGACCTGAAGGCGCTTCGCTGCGCCTTCCCACGCTCTCATCGAGGCGCATCGCCATGTGACATCGTTGTCGCGGCGTCACAACCCATATTCTGATAGTGCTGTATGTTCAAATTTATTGATTCACCCGAGGCGGCCGACCCCATAGCTGCCTTGCCAGTGGCACCTTCCCCTGATTTGCCCGATGGGCAGATGGATATCGAGTCGTGCGATATCGAGGGACGTGGCGTCGGGCGGTTGGCCAATCCGGACGGCACGCCGGGCAAGGTCGTATTCGTCGAGGGCGCGCTGCCGGGCGAGCGGGTGCGCTACCGCACCTACCGCAGCAAAAGGCGCTTTGAATTGGCCGAACTGGAGGAGATCGTCCGCCCGACGACCATCCGCGTCACACCAAAATGCGAATTCTTCGGTACCTGCGGCGGCTGTTCGATGCAACACGCGGATGCCGTGGCGCAGGTTGCCTTCAAGCAGCGGGTGCTCGAAGACAATCTCGTGCATCTGTCACGCCTGCGCCCGGACCGCATCATGCGGCCGATCGCAGGCCCGAGCTGGGGCTACCGCTACCGCGCCCGGCTGTCGGTACGCTACGTGCCCAGCAAGGGCGGCGTGCTGATCGGCTTCCACCAGAAGAAGAGCAGCTACATCGTCAACATGACGCGTTGCGAGATCCTGCCGCCGCATGTCTCCGCGCTGCTGATGCCGCTGCGCAAGCTGATTGAAAACCTGTCGGTGCGCGAGCGGATGCCACAAATCGAACTGGCGGTTGGGGAAGAAGTGACTGCGCTGGTGCTGCGTATCCTGCAGCCACTGACATCAACGGACGAGGACGCGCTGCGCGCGTTTGCCGATACGCACGGCATCCAGTTCTGGTTGCAGCCCGACGGGCCGGCGAGCGCGCGTCCGTTCCACCCGCTGGGGCCGGCGCTCACGTACACACTGCCGGAATTCGGTATTGTCATGCCGTTCCGTCCTACCGACTTCACGCAGGTCAACCACCAGATCAATCGTGTACTGGTGAGCAAGGCGCTGCGCTTGCTGCAGATCGAATCCACGGATCGGCTGCTCGACCTGTTTTGCGGCATCGGCAATTTCACGTTGCCGATGGCGCGGCGCGGGTCCTTCGTCATGGGGATCGAAGGCAGCGAGGCTCTGACCACGCGGGCCATGGACAACGCGCGTCACAACGGGCTGGCGGAGAAGACGCAATTTGCTTCGCGCAATCTGTTCGACATCGGCCCGGACACGGTCGAGGCGTTGGGCGCGTTCGATAAATGGCTCATCGATCCGCCGCGCGAAGGTGCCGTGGAAGTCGTCACGGCCTTGGCTGCCCTGCATCAGCGCGGCAGCGGCGTGTTGCCGCAGCGGATCGTCTATGTGTCCTGCAATCCGGCCACGCTGGCACGCGATGCGTCGTTGCTGGTGCACGAGGCGGGGTATGCGTTGCAGCAGACCGGCGTGGTCAACATGTTCCCGCACACTTCGCATGTCGAATCCATTGCTGTCTTCGAGCGTATCCGGGAAGGGAGCGGTAGCAAGCCGGCTGCGGCGTGAGCAGGGCGGAGCCGCCTGCACGAAGCTGGAGAGACTGATTGCCTCAAAGCGGTTTTCCGTTCCAGCACCCAAACAAAAAGCCGGCTTCAGCCGGCTTTTTGTTGATCTGCTGCACGAGGGTTATTCGCGGTTGCCGCCGAATACGCCCAGCAAGGCCAGCAGGTTGGTGAAGATGTTGTACACGTTCAGGTAGATGGCAAGCGTGGCCGTGATGTAGTTGGTTTCGCCGCCATTCACGATGCGCTGCACGTCATACAGGATGAACGCCGAGAAAATGCCGATCGCCAGCACCGAGATCGTCAGCATCAGCGCCGGCAACTGCAGCCAGATGTTGGCGACGGCCGCCACGATGATCAGCAGCACGCCCATCATCAGCCATTTGCCCAGGCCCGAGAAATCACGCTTGGTCGTGGTGGCAATCGATGCCATGACGGTGAGGATGGCCGCGGTGCCGCCAAATGCCGTCATGATCAGCGTACCGCCGTTCGTGAAACTGCCCAGCGTGTAGCCGATCAGGCGCGACAGCATCAGGCCCATGAAGAACGTAAAGCCCAACAGGAGCACCACGCCCATGCTGCTATTCTTGAATTTCTCGATGGCGAAGAAGAACCCGAAGGCGACCGCCATGAAGACAATGAAGCCAATGAACGGGCTACCCGTGAAGAACGAGAACCCCATCTGTACGCCCAGCCAGGCGCCCAGCACGGTCGGCACCATGGAAATGGCGAGCAGCCAGTAGGTGTTGCGCAACACGCGGTTGCGGACTTCCCCAACGCTGGTGCTCGTGGAACCAGCATGGCCGAAACCATAGGGATTCACTTTGTTGTCCATCAGTCGACTCCTGTTGTGCACCGCCGGGCGGCGCGATTACCCCGAATGTGGCGCCGGAATGGCTACGTTGCAAGACCTGTACCGGTTTTTTTGAGACGTATCCGCCTCATTCCAACGCCGTGCGCGTCATGATGCCATAAACGCATGGCTGCAGATTAGAACGGAATGACATGTCGCAGTTCAGTTTTTTTCAGTGCGGTTCGGCATGCCGCAAAAGTGCGGGCAAAACCGGCCCAAAGCGCGGTCTGACGCTGATTTGTTGCGGCGTTCATGCTAGAATCACGAGCTTGATTTAAACCTAACCCATTCATTTTTTGGAGTTTTTTATGGCTATCGAACGTACCCTGTCGATCATTAAGCCGGACGCAGTGGCAAAGAACGTGATCGGCCAGATCTACAGCCGTTTCGAAAGCGCCGGTCTGAAGGTGATCGCCGCCAAGATGGTTCACCTGTCGCGCGGCGAAGCCGAACAGTTCTATGCTGTGCACAAGGAGCGTCCGTTCTTCAAGGATCTGGTCGACTTCATGGTTTCCGGCCCGGTGATGATCCAGGCGCTGGAAGGCGAGAACGCCATCGCCAAGAACCGCGAACTGATGGGCGCCACCGATCCGAAGAAGGCCGAGAAAGGCACGATCCGCGCTGATTTCGCCGACAGCATCGACGCCAACGCCGTGCACGGCTCGGACGCCGCTGAAACCGCTGCCGTGGAAGTTGCTTTCTTCTTCCCCGGAATGAACGTTTACAGCCGCTGATCGTCCATTTCCTAACGGAAAAACGCTCACTGAAGTGCCCACGGACATGTCTTCTCTCGTCAACCTGCTCGATTTCGATGCGGACGGTCTGGCTGCGTATTGCGGCCAGCTCGGGGAGAAGCCGTTCCGGGCGCGTCAGCTGCAGCGCTGGATCCACCAGTCCGGCGCGGATAACTTCGATGGCATGACCGATCTGGCCCGCTCGCTGCGCGAGAAGCTGGCGACGCGTGCCGAAATCCGGACGCCGCAGGCGATCACCGACCATATCTCATCCGACGGCACACGCAAGTGGCTGATCGATGTCGGCGGTGGCAATGCGGTCGAGACGGTCTATATTCCCGAGGAAACGCGCGGCACGCTGTGCGTGTCCTCGCAAGCCGGCTGCGCGGTGAATTGCCGCTTCTGCTCGACGGGCAAGCAGGGCTTCAGCCGTAACCTGACGGCCGGCGAGATCATCGGCCAACTGTGGATGGCCGAGTTCGCCATGCGTGCCCGGCTGGGGCGCGGGCCGAAGGATCCGCGCGTGATCACCAATGTGGTCATGATGGGCATGGGCGAGCCGCTGCTCAATTACGAGCCGGTCGTCACGGCCATGCGGCTGATGCTTGACGACAATGCCTATGGGCTGTCGCGGCGCCGCGTGACCTTGTCCACCTCCGGCGTGGTACCAATGATCGACCGCCTGGCGCGCGACCTGCCGGTGGCGCTCGCGGTCTCGCTGCACGCCTCGAACGATGCGCTGCGCGATGTGCTGGTGCCGCTCAACAAGAAGTATCCGCTGGCCGAGCTGATGGCAGCCTGCCGGCGCTATCTTGCCTTTGCGCCGCGTGATTTCATCACGTTCGAATACTGCATGCTCGATGGCGTGAACGACTCCATCGCACATGCGCGCGAGCTGGTGGCACTCGTGGCCGATGTGCCATGCAAGTTCAACCTGATTCCGTTCAATCCGTTCCCCGAGTCCGGGCTGAAGCGCTCGAACAATGAGCAGATCCGCCGCTTCGGGCAGGTGCTGATCGATGCCGGCATCGTGACCACCATCCGCAAGACACGCGGGGACGATATCGACGCGGCCTGCGGTCAGTTGGCCGGCGACGTCAAGGATCGCACGCGCCTCGCGGAGCGCGGCAAGTTCGGTCCGATCACGCCGATCGTGCCTGTGGCCGCAGCTGTGGCAGACACGGACGGACAACCATCACACGAGGTGCGGCCCGCATGAATCGTGCAGGGGTAATGGCTTTCCTGGCAGCAGCGCTGCTGTCCGCATGTGGTGCCACCGGGCCGCAAACCACGGCACAAGGTCAGGATTCCCTGTCACCACAAACCGATGTCGCGCGCCGCGCCGCCATCCGCCTGCAGCTGGCGGCGACGTATCTCGAAGCCAGCCAGTTCTCGGTGGCGCTCGACGAAGTCAACAAGGCGCTGGCGCTCGATTCCTCGTTGCCCGACGCATACCACATCCGCGCGCTGGCCTACATGAACCTGCGCGAGCCGCAGCTGGCCGAGGACAATTTCCGGCGCGCCCTGTCCGCCAAGCCCACTGATGGCGACCTGCTGAGTAACTACGGCTGGTTCCTGTGCGGGACCAACCGCTACCAGGAAGCGGTGGCGATGCTGGACAAGGCGATCGGTTCGCCGTCGGCTGGCGGGGTCACCAAGCCGATGATCAATCTGGGCTTGTGCCATCTGCGCAATGGCGATGTCGCCAATGCCGAGCGCGCCTTGCTGCGTGCACATTATCTGGATGAACGCAATCCGGTCGCCAATACCAATCTGGCGGCCCTGTATTACAAGCGAGGCGATGCCGGTACGGCTCGCCCATTCATCATGCGGGTCAATCAGGATCCTCGTTTTGCGAATGCCGAATCGCTCTGGCTGGGCGCGCGCATCGCACATCGCCTGGACGATCGACGCCTGCAGGATGCTTTGACGGAACAATTGCGCCGCAGCTTCCCGGATTCGCGGGAGCTGGCGGCTTTCGAGCGAGGGGCATGGGATGAGTGAACAGGGGCCGGACAAGGCAGGACTGACAGGCGAAACAGCCGGCACAGTATCCTCCGCGTCTGCGCAGGCCGGATCGGCGGCGGATATCGCTAAGACCATCGGTGCGATGTTGCAGGAAGCGCGCCTCGCGCAGCAACTGCCGCTGGACGAGATCAGTGTGCGCCTCAAGGTTCCCGTGGCACGACTGGCCCTGGTGGAAAAAGGCGATCTCGATGGCCTGCTGGACGTAACGTTCGCGCAAGGCCTCATGCGCGCCTATGGGCGCGTCCTCGATGTCGATCTGGGCGATTTGCCGGCACGGCTGAAAAGCCCGACTGCGCAAGCCACACTCGGACTGCGTCCGGAAACAGGACTTGGCCAGAAATTCAGCGGCCGCAGTTCCATGGATCGTCCGGCATTCCGGCTGCGCTGGCTGTGGATTGCCCTGGCGTTGATCGCTGTGTGCGCCGTGCTGCTGTTCAGTCTCGATCGCATGCGCGGCTGGCTTGCCGGACAGAGCGATGTGCTCGATACCGTCGCCGTGACGGCCACGCCAGTGCCTGAAGCTGCACCGCCTGGAGCGAATGGAGCGAATGGAGCGAATGGAGCGAATGGAGCGAATGAGCCGGGCACCGTCGCGACGCTGCTTCCTGCGGCAGCTCTGCAGCAGGGCGCATCCGCACCGGTCGCGGCATCCGCATCCGATGCCAGCGCGGCTCCGGTCGCCGCGGCAACGCCGACGGCAGCTGTGACAGCGGCCGGTGATATTGTCATGCAGTTTTCCGAACCCGTATGGTACGAAGTGCGTGACCATGGCGGCAAGGTCATTGCCTCCGGTACCGCGCGTGCCGGCGAAGAACAGGTATTGTCCGGTACAGCGCCGTACAGCTTCGTATTCGGCAATGCACGTGGCGTGGCAGCCTTGAAGGTGGGAGGCCAGTCTGTCGACATCAGCCAGTTTGCCCGCAACAACGTCGCGCGCATGAAATTGCCGCAGTAAGCATTGCAGAGTTGTACCGCACTCACCACCAGATAACGATCGAGTCGATGATGAAGCAGGACACCTCCCGCCCGAACCAGTGCCAGCCGACCTTGCCAGGTCCGCTGCCACGCCGCCGTTCGCGCATGGCCGAGGTGCGTTGGGGAGAGCGGCTGGTCACGATCGGCGGCGATGCACCGGTGCGTGTGCAGTCGATGACCAACACCGATACGGTTGACGTGATTGGCACGGCGATCCAGGTGAAGGACCTGGCGCGTGCCGGCTCCGAACTCGTGCGCCTGACCGTGAATACGCCCGAGGCAGCGGCGGCGGTGCCCGCAATCCGTGAGCAGCTTGACCGCATGGGCATCGACGTACCGCTGGTCGGCGATTTTCACTACAACGGTCATACGCTGCTGAAGGATTTTCCGGCCTGTGCACAGGCGCTGTCCAAGTACCGCATCAATCCGGGCAACGTGGGCAAGGGCGCCAAGCGTGATCTGCAATTCAGCCAGATGATCGAGATCGCCTGCCGCTACGACAAGCCGGTGCGTATTGGTGTCAATTGGGGTAGCCTCGACCAGGACCTGCTAGCACGTGTGATGGACGAGAATGCCGCGCGTGCCACGCCGTGGCCGGCACAAAGCGTGATGATCGAGGCATTGATCACTTCGGCCATTGAGTCGGCGCGCCGCGCTGAAGACATTGGCTTGCCGGGCGGACAGATCATCCTGTCATGCAAGGTTTCGGCCGTGCAAGACCTGATCGCGGTCTACCGTGAACTGGCCCAGCGCTGCGACTATGCGCTCCATCTCGGCCTGACCGAAGCCGGCATGGGCAGCAAAGGCATCGTGGCGTCGACCGCTGCGCTCTCCGTGCTGCTGCAGGAAGGCATCGGCGATACCATCCGGATCTCGCTGACGCCGGAACCCGGGGCGCCGCGCGAAAACGAGGTGATTGTCGGGCAGGAGATCCTGCAGACCATGGGCCTGCGCAACTTCACGCCCATGGTCATTGCCTGTCCCGGCTGCGGACGGACCACCAGCACGGTGTTCCAGGAGCTGGCGGCGAGTATCCAGAGTTATCTGCGCCAGCAGATGCCGCAATGGAAAACACTGTATCCCGGTGTCGAGGAAATGGATGTGGCCGTGATGGGCTGCATTGTCAACGGCCCCGGTGAAAGCAAGCACGCGAATATCGGTATCTCGCTGCCGGGTTCGGGCGAGTCGCCGGCCGCTCCCGTGTTTGTCGATGGCGTCAAGGTCAAGACCTTGCGCGGTGAACGTATTGCCGAGGAATTCCAGGCGATCGTCGATGACTATGTGAAACGCCGCTACGGGCAGCATGATGCAGCCGGCAGCGATGCTGCGGCGTAGCCGGCCCGCGTAGACGTTTCGCTCAACTGAATAATCAATAGAACCTGCAAATCATGACAGAGCCAGTCCAGGCGCGTGCGCAAAAGCTTTCCGGCGTCAAAGGCATGAACGACATGCTGCCCGCCGATGCACCGCTGTGGGAACACTTCGAAAGCGCCGTGCGCAGCATGCTGCGGGCGTACGGTTACCAGCAGATCCGCACCCCGATCGTCGAGCATACCCAGCTGTTCGTGCGAGGCATCGGCGAAGTGACCGACATCGTTGAAAAAGAGATGTATTCCTTTACCGATGCGCTCAATGGCGAACACCTGACGCTGCGCCCTGAAGGAACCGCAGCGGCAGTCCGTGCCACTATCGAACACAACCTGCTGTACGACGGCCCCAAGCGGCTGTGGTATACCGGCCCGATGTTCCGGCACGAGCGTCCGCAGCGCGGCCGCTACCGCCAGTTCCATCAGGTTGGCGCCGAAGCGCTCGGATTCGCGGGTCCGGACATCGATGCCGAAATTATCATGATGTGCCAGCGCCTCTGGGACGACCTGGGCCTCGTCGGCGTGCAGCTCCAGCTCAACTCGCTGGGCCAGTCGGAAGAACGTGCTGCGCACCGGCGTGACCTGATCGCCTATCTGGAAAAATTCCAGGACATACTCGACGAGGACGGCAAGCGCCGCCTGTATACGAATCCGCTGCGTGTGCTCGATACCAAGAATCCGGCCTTGCAGGAGATGGCGGCTGGCGCGCCGAAGTTGATCGACTATCTCGGCTCGGAATCGCTGCGCCATTTCGAGCGCGTGCAGGAACTGCTCAAGGCCAACAATATTCCGTTCACCATCAATCCCCGCCTGGTGCGCGGCCTCGATTACTACAACCTTACGGTATTCGAGTGGGTGACCGACAAACTTGGCGCACAGGGCACCATTGCCGGTGGCGGCCGCTATGATCCGCTGGTCGAGATGATTGGCGGCAAGCCGGCGCCGGCCTGTGGCTGGGCCATGGGCGTGGAGCGCATCATCGAACTGATGCGCGAAGAAAACCTGGTGCCGGATGCGCCCGGGTGCGATGTCTACGTCGTGCACCAGGGCGAGGAAGCACAGCGCGAGGCCATGCTGGCCGGCGAGCGGCTGCGTGACGCCGGCCTCGACGTCATCCTGCATTGCACTGCAGATGGCACGAGCGGCAGTTTCAAGTCACAGATGAAGCGCGCCGATGCCAGTGGCGCGGCCTATGCGGTTATCATTGGCGGCGATGAAATCGCGGCTGGCGTCGTCCAGGTGAAGGACCTGCGGGCTGCCACGCAAGCGACGGTGCCGATGCCTGCCTTGGTCGACCATATCATCGACGCCATGGTCGGCGCCGACGAATAAATTCCGCAGCGTGGGGGGCTGGCCGGCGACGAAGCCGGCGGCATACGGAAGTCTGATTGATCAAACTAGCACGGTAATATGGCCTACGATCTCGAAGAACAGGAAAAGCTGGATAGCGTCAAGGCATGGTGGCAGAAGAACGGTGGCTGGATCACATCCGTGCTGCTCGTGGTCATGCTGGCGCTGGCCGGCTGGAATGGCTGGAACTGGTGGCAGCGCAAGCAGGCCACCGACGCTGCACTGCTGTATGAGCAGGTGCAGAAAGCAGTCGAGGCACGCGATGCCGAGCGGATCAGGCGGTCCGCCGCCGACATGCAGGAAAAGTATGGCAAGACCGCCTATGGCGAAATGACCGCCTTGCTGGCGGCCCGCGCGCTGTATGACGCCGGTGACCTGGCGACGGCAAAAAGCCATCTGAAGTGGGCCGCGGAACATGCCAAGCGTGAGGAGTACCGAGTGCTGGCGCGCGTGCGCCTGGCCGGTGTGCTGCTCGATGAGAAAGCCTATGACGAAGGGCTGGCCCTGCTGCAAGACAAACCTCCGGCGGCCTTTGCCGGCGTGGTGGCCGACCGCCGCGGCGATCTGTACGCGGCGCAGGGCAAGGCCGCGGAGGCCCGTACCGCCTACCGTGAGGCGCTCGAAGCCGCCGGCAAGGACCAGGGAACGGCCCGCCAGCTGATCCAGTTCAAGCTGGATGCCCTGGGCGACGCCTGATGTGTGGCGATGCCTGACGTACAGTTCAATCCTGATAGGGAACGATTCATGAAGCGAGCTTTTGCGGTGCCGGCAATGCGTGTGACCCTTTCCGCCGTGATGGTGGCGGCGGCTGTTTCAGGGTGTTCGCTGTGGAGCAAGAACGACAAGCGCCAGCCGGCCGAGTTGAAGCCGATCGACGCGACGCTGGCGGTTCGCCAGGTGTGGAGCGCGAGTGTGGGCAAGATGGGTCGCTTCACGCTCCAGCCCGCCGTCGTGGGTAACGCGGTGTACGCATCGTCCGCCAGCGGCAACGTGGCCGCATTCGATGCGGCGAGCGGCAAGGCGATCTGGCAGGCCAAGACGGACGTGGACCTGACCTCGGGTCCTGGTAGCGACGGCAAGGTCACAGCCGTGGCTGGTGAGAAGGGCCTCGTTTTCGCGTTCGATGCGTCCGGTAAGCAGATCTGGAAGGCCTCAGTGAATGGTGAGGTGCTGTCGTCCCCGCTGGTGGGGCACGGCCTCGTGGTCGTGCGCACGACCGATACCCGTATCATCGGGCTCGATGCCGCCAGCGGCGAGCGCCGCTGGATCAACCAGCGCACCCAGTCGGCCCTGAACCTGCGTTCTCCGATGGGTATGGTGTTCGCCGGTGAGGGGATCGTCACCGGCTTCCCGGGTGGCAAGCTGGGCTACCTCGGCCTGAACAACGGCTCGCTGCGCTGGGAAACGACAGTATCGTATCCGAAAGGCGTGTCGGAGATCGAGCGCTTGAACGACGTGACCGGCATGCCGGTGGTGAGCGGCCAGGAAGTCTGTGCCGTGGCCTTTCAGGGGCGGGTCGGCTGTTTTGACCTGGCGACCGGCGCACCGCGCTGGACCCGTGATTTCTCGTCCCCGACAGGGGTGAGCGCGGAAGCTGGCATGCTGTTCGCAAGCACCGAGCAGTCCGTCATGACTGGTATGAGCCAGGCCGATGGCAAGGAAGCATGGAAGAACGATGCGCTGCTGTGGCGTCGCCTGGGGGCGCCGCTGGCCATTGGTAATGTGGTCATCGCCGGCGACTACCAGGGGCAGGTGCATTTCTTTGCCCGCCAGGATGGCAAATTCGTGGCGCGGATGAAGACCGATGGCAGTGCCATCGCCTCGGCCCCCGTGGTGAGCGGCCAGTCCGTGGTGGTCCAGACCAAGGACGGCAACCTGTACGCGTTCGTACCCAACTGACATTCCGCCATATGTCCGCCGTCTGCCTGGCCGAGGCCGGGTAAGATGGCGACATCAACGATTTATAAGGAACAATGGGGGCGGTGACCAAGCCGCCCCCATTGCCGTTTTTGCATGAAACCAGTTATCGCACTCGTCGGTCGGCCGAACGTTGGCAAATCGACCCTGTTCAATCGCTTGACCCGCTCGCGGGACGCGCTCGTGGCCGACCTGCCCGGGCTGACCCGCGATCGCCATTATGGCGAGGGCCGGATCGGCGAGCGTCCGTTCATTGTGATCGACACCGGCGGTTTCGAGCCGGTCGCCAAGGACGGCATCATGGCCGAGATGGCCAAGCAGACGCGCCAGGCCGTGGTGGAAGCCGATACGGTGGTGTTCATCGTGGACGGGCGGCTCGGGCTCGCCCCGCAGGACCGCGTGATCGCCGACTACCTGCGCAAGACGGGGCGGCAGGTCATGCTGGTCGTGAACAAGGCCGAGGGCATGAAATATTCCTCGGTCACGGCGGATTTCTACGAACTCGGCCTGGGCGATCCGCTCGTGATTTCCGCTGCACATGGCGATGGTGTTGCCGAACTTGTCGACGAAGCCATCGATCTGGCCATCCAGCAGAAACCCGAACTGGCGGAAGAACCGGATGACGGCACGCAAGGTATCAAGATCGCCATCGTGGGCCGCCCCAACGTTGGCAAGTCGACCCTTGTCAATGCACTCATCGGCGAAGACCGCGTGATTGCCTTCGACATGCCCGGTACCACGCGTGACGCCATTTACGTGCCATTCGAGCGCGGCGGCAAGCCGTATACGCTGATCGATACGGCCGGCCTGCGCAAGCGCGGCAAGGTATTCGAGGCCATCGAGAAGTTTTCCGTGGTCAAGACGCTGCAGTCGATTGCCGACGCCAATGTCGTCGTCCTGCTGCTCGATGCCCGCCAGGATGTCTCGGAGCAGGATGCGCACATTGCAGGCTTCATTGTCGAATCCGGACGGGCACTGGTGGTCGGCGTCAACAAGTGGGATGGCCTGGATGGCCATACCCGTGACCGGATCAAGGCCGACATGGAACGCAAGCTCAAATTTTTGAGCTTTGCCAATTTTCATTTCATTTCCGCCGTCGAGCGGACCGGCATCGGTCCCCTGATGAAGTCGATTGATGCGGCTTACGCGGCCGCCATGGTCAAGCTGTCCACGCCGCGCCTCACGCGCGTCATGATGGAGGCCGTGGAGTTCCAACAGCCGCGCCGCGCCGGGGTCAGCCGCCCCAAGCTGCGCTATGCGCACCAGGGCGGCTCCAATCCACCCATCATCATCATTCACGGCAACGCGCTGTCGGCGATCCCCGATACCTACAAGCGCTACCTGGAAGGACGGTTCCGTGCGGCCTTCCAACTCAAGGGCACGCCGTTGAGAATTGAATTTCGTACGAACAAAAACCCGTATTCCGACTCGAAGGACTAGGACTGCAGCACAGCGTGGTTTCGTCAGGCGAAAACAGCGGTACAGCCGAGGTTTTTGTTTGCGTTCGCCTGCGACTGAGGCTAAATTGCCACAACGGGGCAATTTTTGGCGAGCGGCTGTGTGTCCCGTCGGCGTGGCAATTTTTTCGGGCGTATTTGCGCTGCCACGCTTGAGAAGGGGGTATCAGCCCCCACAAAGGGAGTGCGAGCTCCCACAAGAGGGCGGAAGTCCTCGACCATCAACATTACATATAGAAAATGGAGTATGCCATGAGCAACAAAGGGCAATTGCTACAAGACCCGTTCCTGAACGCGCTGCGCAAGGAGCACGTTCCGGTGTCCATCTATCTCGTGAATGGCATCAAGCTGCAGGGCAATATCGAATCGTTCGACCAGTATGTTGTGCTGCTGCGCAATACGGTCACCCAGATGGTCTACAAGCACGCCATTTCTACCGTGGTTCCCGCCCGTGCGGTGAGCTTCCGTGTGGATGAGGCAGACAGCTGATCATCCAGTCCGGTGTGCGCCGCTGACGCGGGCACACCGCCGCCATTTCCGACCCTTCCGGACCCCATTCCCCGATTGCAATCCCAATCCACCTCCCAGACGGAGCCTATCCGCGCCATTCTTGTCGGCGTCGATTTCGGCAAGCACGATTTCCAGGAAAGCCTGAATGAGCTTGCATTGCTGGCGACCACGGCGGGTTCGCTGCCCGTGTATACGCTGACCGGCAAGCGCCAGCGGCCCGATCCCGCGCTGTATATCGGCAGCGGCAAGGCTGAGGAGCTGCGTACCGCAGCGGATGCCTACGACGCCGAGATCATTATTTTCAATCATGCGTTGAGTCCTGCCCAGCAGCGGAATCTGGAGCGCTTCACCGGCCGCTACGTGCTCGACCGTACCGGGCTGATTCTCGATATTTTCGGCCAGCGCGCCCAGAGCCATGTGGGCAAGGTGCAGGTCGAGCTCGCCCAGGTGCAGTACCGTGCTTCGCGTCTGGTACGCGCCTGGAGCCACCTGGAGCGGCAGAAGGGCGGTATCGGCATGCGCGGCGGCCCTGGCGAGCGGCAGATCGAACTGGATCGCCGGATGCTCGACGAGCGCGCCAAGCGCCTGAAATCCGACCTGACCCGCCTGCAACGCCAGCACGATACGCAGCGCCGTGCGCGTACCCGCAATGAGGCTTTCAACGTCTCCCTGGTGGGCTATACCAACGCCGGCAAGTCGACGCTGTTCAACAGCCTGACCAAGGCGCGCGCCTATGCCGCCGACCAGCTGTTCGCGACACTCGATACGACGTCCCGCCGCCTGTATCTGGAGGGGCTGGGCAATGTCGTGCTGTCGGATACGGTCGGCTTTATCCGCGATCTGCCCACCCAGCTCGTCGCCGCGTTCCGTGCCACGCTGGAGGAAACGGTACATGCCGATCTCCTGCTGCACGTCGTCGATGGATCGAGTCCCGTGCGGCACGAGCAGATCCAGCAGGTCAACCGCGTACTGGAGGAAATCGATGCGCTCGGCATCCCCCAGATCGTGGTGATCAACAAGATTGATGCGGCGCCTGAGTTGCTGGTCCAGGGGCCGCATCTTGAGCGCGATGAAACCGGTTTTCCCGCGCGCGTGTTCGTCAGCGCGCGCGAGGGGCTGGGGCTGGAACTGTTGCGCGATGCCATTGTCAAGGCTGCTACGCGCTTGAGGGAGGAGGCGGCGGCCGGCCGGCCGCCAGCTGAGCCCGATCCGCGATTTATGCAGCAATCTCCGCTTTCCAACCACGCAATCCCCGCTATTCCCGGCGAGGACTGATAGAATCGACCCGTTTCACACTCCGGACACGCGCTTTTCATGCCCCAGTTTCTACGGAACATCCCCAGTTTGTCTGCCCGGCGCCCTCGTGCACCCCGCACCAACCGCTTGTGGACCGGACTGCGCGCGATCCTGTCGCTGAACGATCCCCGCTGGGGGCGTGGCGACAATCGCAGTGACAATGACGCGCAAGACGACAACGAACCGCTGCGCCAGAACCAGCGCCCCGGCAACAATGGCGGGCCGCCGGATCTCGACGAGCTCTGGAAGGATTTCAACCGCCGCCTGAATGGCCTGATCGGTCGCAAGGACAATAACGGCGGCGGGAATAATAATGACAGCGGGAACGACCGCGGACCTTCGG
This sequence comes from Imbroritus primus, assembly GCA_000272025.2. Lineage (GTDB taxonomy): Bacteria > Pseudomonadota > Gammaproteobacteria > Burkholderiales > Burkholderiaceae > Imbroritus > Imbroritus primus. Next base: position 93,903 of record AKCV02000023.1, on the reverse strand, counting down.
GCTTCCGCCCGAGCGGACGCGGGACCGGCCTGGGTGCGGGTGCGCTGCTGATCGGTGCGGGCGCCGTCTGGCTGGCCAGCGGTTTCTTCATGGTGCAGGAAGGGCAGACCGGCGTGGTGCTGGAGTTTGGCCGCTTCAAGTACTCCACGGGTGCCGGTATCAACTGGCGCATGCCGTGGCCGATCCAGAGCCATGAGGTGGTCAACCTGTCGGCCGTGCGGACCATCGAAGTGGGTTCGAGCACGCTGATCAAGGCCACCAACCAGAAAGACTCGTCGATGCTGACGCAGGACGAGAATATCGTTGATGTACGGTTTACCGTGCAGTACAACATCGAGAACGCCACCGATTTCCTGTTCTTCAACAAGACGGACCGGAACGGCGATCAGGAGCTAGTGGCGCAAGCCGCGGAAACGTCGGTGCGCGAGATCGTCGGCAAGAACACGATGAACTCGGTGCTGTACGAGGGACGCGACCAGGTGGGTATCGACCTGGCGCAATCGATCCAGCGGATTCTCGCCAGCTACAAGAGCGGCATTCGCATTCTCAGTGTCAACGTGCAGAGCGTGCAGCCGCCCGAGCAGGTACAGGCAGCCTTTGCCGACGTGACCAAGGCCGGCCAGGATCGCGAGCGTGCCATCAGCGAAGGGCAGGCCTATGCCAACGACATCATCCCGCGTGCACGCGGTACCGCTGCGCGGTTGCTGCAGGAAGCCGAGGGCTACAAGTCGCGCATCGTCTCGCAAGCCGAGGGCGATGCCGCACGCTTCCGCGCCGTGCAGGCCGAATACGCCAAGGCGCCGCAGGTCACGCGCGACCGGATTTATCTGGAAACCATGCAACAGGTCTACAGCAATACCACCAAGGTGCTGGTGGATTCCCGGCAGGGCAACAACCTCCTGTACCTCCCGCTCGACAAGCTGATTGCGCAGTCGCAGGGCGAGGGCCGTGCGGCCACGTCGGCGGCACCGAGCGAACCCACGGCCGAACCGCCGGCCCAGTCTGATCCACGGTCACGCGAAGCGCTGCGTAACCGCGATCGTGAAACACGTTAAGGAGGGCGCGACATGAATCGTCTGGTGTCTCTTGTCGTCGGCCTCTTCATTGCCCTGGCCGTGTTGTCGTCTGTCGTGTTCGTGGTGGATCAGCGTCAGTACGCCGTGGTGTTCGCCTTTGGTGAGATCAAGCAGGTGGTGCGCGAGCCCGGCCTGCATTTCAAGCTGCCGCCGCCGTTCCAGAACGTGATGTTCATGGATCGCCGCCTGCAGACCATCGATGTCTCGGGTGCCGACCGTTTCATTACGGCGGAAAAGAAGAACCTGCTGGTCGACTGGTTCGTCAAATGGCGCATCGTCGAACCGCAAACCTTCTATGTCAGCTTCAAGGGCGACATGCGGACCAGCCAGGAAAGCATGACGCAGAAAATCAACTCCATTGCCCGCGATGAGTTTGCCAAGCGTACCGTGTCCGATGTGGTGGCCGGCGAGCGCGAGGAAGTCATGAAGAAGATCCGCGATGGCATGCGCGACTACGCCAAGTCCATCGGTGTCGAGATCATCGACGTACGCCTCAAGCGTGTGGACCTGCTGGCGGAAATCAGTGAGTCCGTGTATCGCCGGATGGAGGCGGAGCGCAAGCGCGTCGCCAACGAACTGCGTTCTACTGGCGCTGCTGAAGGTGAAAAGATCCGTGCCGACGCCGACCGCCAGCGTGAGGTCATTCTGGCCGAAGCCTACCGCGATGCGCAGAAACTCAAGGGTGAAGGCGATAGTCGGGCAACTGCCATCTACGGCGAGTCGTTCGGCCGCGATCCGCAGTTCGCGCAGTTCTGGCGCAGCATGGAAGCCTATCGCGGTAGCTTCCGCGACAAGAAAGACTTGATCGTGGTCGATCCGTCCTCGGAGTTCTTCAAGAACATGAGAAGCCCGGGCACCGGCGGTCGCTGACCCTGCCCAGTGAGGGAGCGGCGGCAACGCCGCTTTCTGCTTCCGCTTTCCGTTTTACTCTGCTCCCGCTCGATGGCGGGAGCTTTTGATTTGATCTGGTTTCGACATGCCTACCAATTGGCTCCTTCCCGAAAACATTGCTGACGTCCTGCCGTCGGAGGCGCGCAAGATCGAAGAGTTGCGCCGGCGCATGCTCGACCTTTTTCGCACCTATGGCTACGAGCTGGTCATGCCACCGATGCTTGAGTACCTCGAATCCCTGCTGACGGGGACGGGGCACGACCTCGACCTGCGCACATTCAAGCTGGTCGACCAGTTGTCCGGCCGCACCATGGGCCTGCGTGCCGACATCACGCCGCAGGTTGCGCGCATCGATGCGCATCTGCTCAACCGTGCCGGCGTGACGCGGCTGTGCTATGCCGGCAATGTGCTGCATACCCGTCCGGCCGGCTTTCGCGCGACGCGCGAGCTGATCCAGGTTGGCACCGAGATCTACGGCCATGCCGGGCTCGAAGCGGATCTGGAAATCCAGGAGCTGATGCTGGCCGCGCTGGCCGCAGCAGGCATCGATAATGTGCGCCTGGACCTGTGCCACGCTGGTGTGCTCGAAGCCCTGATGGAGCAGGCCACCAGCCTGCGGGGGGCTGAAGAGGCGGTGTTTGCCGCGCTCGAATCCAAGGATCTGCCCGAGCTGCGTGACTTGCCCGCCGCGCTCGATACGCCGCTGCGCGAGGCATTCCTGGCCTTGCCGACGCTGTATGGCGACGTTTCCGTGATCGCCCGCGCGCGTCGGGCCTTGCCGGCCAACCCCGCGATCCAGCGTGCCCTTGATGACCTGGAAGCGCTGGCGCGCCAGCTTCAGGGCGCCGAGATCAATGTCGATCTGGCCGACCTGCGTGGCTATCACTATCACAGCGGTGTGATGTTCGCCGCCTATGTACCGGGCCTGCCCAACGCCGTGGCGCGCGGCGGGCGGTACGACAAGGTGGGCGAGGCCTTTGGCCGCGCACGGCCGGCGACGGGTTTTTCGCTCGACCTGCGTGAAGTGGCCGCCATTTCGCCGGTTGAGGTGCGCGCCCACGCGATCCGCGCACCGTGGGAAACCGATCCAACCCTGCGCGATGCGATCGCCGCCTTGCGTGCCAAGGGGGAAATCGTGATCCAGGCACTGCCTGGTCATCCGGGTGACCAGGATGAGTTCGCTTGCGATCGCCAACTGGTACGGGTCAATGGCGTATGGCAGGTCGAGCCCTGCTCGCAGGGTGCCTGACCCACGCAACACCGTTTTTTCGTATTTCTTGTATTCGCTAGCGCGCCTGGACGCGTCTCTGTCCTGCACCTGTTACCGCGTCTGTCGTTCCTCCGGTCGCCGTGGCCGATACTTGCTTTCGGCCACGCTATCCCTTGGTCTGCAACGGGGTGGCCGGCAACCGGATGCCCCTTGACCGACAATCGGCTGGCGCCGTCCCGGACACGCTCCGGACGGATCCGGTCGAATTTCGCCTGTAACAGGGTAGAATACGTTTTTAACCCAGCCGTGAATTGAACATGTCCGCACAAGCAGTTAGCCAAGGGCGCAACGTCGTCGTGATCGGCACCCAGTGGGGTGACGAAGGAAAAGGTAAGATCGTCGACTGGCTTACCGACCACGCACAGGGCGTCGTGCGTTTCCAGGGCGGTCACAACGCCGGGCATACGCTGATCATCGGTGGCAAGAAGACCATCCTGCGCCTGATTCCTTCGGGCATCATGCGCGCCGGCGTGGCCTGCTACATCGGCAATGGCGTGGTCCTGTCCCCGGAAGCGCTGTTCAAGGAAATCGACGAGCTCGAGGCGGCTGGCGTGGAAGTCTGCAATCGCCTGCGCATCTCTGAAGCTACCACGCTGATCCTGCCGTACCACGTCGCCATCGACAAGGCGCGCGAAGTGCGCCGCGGTGCCGACAAGATCGGTACGACCGGACGCGGCATCGGCCCGGCCTACGAAGACAAGGTGGCGCGCCGCGCGCTGCGCGTGCAGGATCTCTTCTTCCCCGAACAGTTCGCCGAGCGCCTGCGCGAGAACCTTGACCTGCACAACTTCATGCTGACGGGCTATCTTGGTGCGGAACCCATCGATTTCCAGGAAACGCTCGATCACATGCTGTCGTACGCCGAACGCTTGCGTCCGATGGTGACCGATGTCTCGGCCGAACTGTTTGCCATCAACGCCGCCGGCAAGAACCTGATGTTCGAAGGCGCGCAGGGCACGCTGCTGGACATCGACCACGGCACGTATCCGTTCGTCACCTCGAGCAACTGCGTTGCCGGCAATGCGGCTGCGGGTGCGGGCGTGGGGCCAGGCAAGCTGCACTACATCCTCGGCATCACCAAGGCATACTGCACGCGCGTGGGTTCCGGTCCGTTCCCGAGCGAGCTGTACGACCACGACAACCCCAAGCGCCAAGATCCCATCGGTGTGCAGCTGGCCAATGTCGGCAAGGAATTCGGCTCAGTCACCGGCCGTCCGCGCCGTACCGGCTGGCTCGATGCGGCAGCGCTCAAGCGCTCGATTCAGATCAATGGCGTGTCCGGCCTGTGCATGACCAAGCTCGATGTGCTTGATGGCCTCAAGACGCTCAAGCTGTGCGTGGGCTACAAGCTCGATGGCAAGGTGGTGGATGTTCTCCCGCGCGGCTCAGAAGCCGTGGCGCGTTGCGAGCCGATCTACGAGGAATTCCCCGGCTGGAATGCCTCGACCTTCGGCATCAAGTCGTGGGACGCGTTGCCGGAAGCTGCGCGCAATTATCTGAAGCGTGTCGAGGAAGTGGCCGGCATTCCGATCGCCATGATTTCGACCGGTCCGGACCGCGACGAAACCATTCTGCTGCAGCATCCCTACACCTGCTGATATTTCTATCCAGTACGGCTCACGGGAACAGGCATGCCGCATGCGGACGCATCCGCAACGGCATGCCGGCGTTTCTGCCGCAGCTGAATTGCCCGACTGCAGACCGCTGCATACCCGGTAAGGAGGACCACGATGGTTGATCCCCGTAACGATGATGCGAACCTGTGGGTGTCCTGGGAGACATATCACCGTTTGATCGAACGGCTCGCATTGGTAGTGTACGAGTCCGGCTGGCAGTTCGATCAGATTCTCTGCCTGGCGCGCGGTGGCTTGCGCGTCGGCGACCAGCTTGCACGCATTTTCGATGTGCCGCTTGCCATTCTCGCAACCAGTAGTTATCGCGCCGCAGCCGGCACGGTGCAGGGCCGGCTCGATATCGGTCAGCACATCACCATGGCCGATGGCCGGCCAGCTGGCCGGATCCTGCTGGTGGACGACCTGGTCGATTCCGGACTGACGCTCGAGCGGGTTGGCCAGCATCTGGCCGAAAGCTGCCCCGAGGTGACCGAGATTCGTACTGCGGTGCTGTGGGCCAAGGCGTGCTCACGCGTCACGCCCGATTTCCATGTCGAATTTCTGCCGACCAACCCGTGGATTCACCAGCCGTTCGAAACCTACGACACTTTGCGTCCGCATCGCCTTGCAGCCTGGTTGCATCGCGGGCAAGCGGATCCGGATGCGACCGAATGAGTCGGGTGCGGAGTCCTCATAGGCATGCGGCCCGGTCAGTGGGTTGGAACGTTGGTTTGCCGACCGGCGGCAAGGTGCGGCGGCTGAGTGGCGAGGTGGCGTGAAAGGCGGGCGGGAAGGCGATTTTCTGCGGCGTCACGGTTGCGCGTTGCCCGGCCGTTCGGTAACCTGAGGAGCATATGCCACGCACTTGCTTGCCATTGAATCCACCGCTGGATTTTCCACTGGAGAATCTGCTACCGATTTCACCGCTGCGTCCATCGCCGTGTTTGCGCGGCGGGCTTGCCAGTCACGTGCCGCCGCTTGCCATATGTGGATCATGGAGAGTATCGGCAGCAGTCTGCTTGCGGCATGGCCGACCAGGTCATGTGGGGTGTGTCAGGCAGGGAAGGTGGTCGCGAAGGTTGCTGCCTATGAAGTACAACGTGTGCACGCCGCAAGCAGGCACGCAGCAAGAACCGACAATCCAAAAGAAAAGCGGCGCAACCGTGAAGTTGCGCCGCTTTGATCTTGGTGCCCAGGAGAGGACTCGAACCTCCACAGTGTTGCCACCGCTAGGACCTGAACCTAGTGCGTCTACCAATTCCGCCACCTGGGCTAGGTGTGAAACCTGAAGCCGTGATTATAGCGAATCCGGAATACTTGTCAAACGTTTAGAAGAAAAAAATTGAGTCAAAACACATATCCCATTCCGAGCCGTGAAGAAATCCTCGGAGTCCTCCGTACCTCGGGCACGCCTCTGGCGGCGAACGACATCGCCAAGGCCCTGGCCGTGACCCGCAAGGAGCACGATGGATTTCTCAAGCGCCTCGGCGCGATGGAGCGGGATGGCCAGATCGAGTTGAACCGCAAGGGTCTGTTCGAACTGACGCATCAACCGAATTTCATCGAAGGCCGTGTCCAGGGACACCGGGACGGCTTTGGCTTTGTGATCCGCGAAGACGGCGAGGGCGATATCTTCCTCTCCGAGCGCGAGATGCAGAAAGTCATGCACAACGACCGTGTGCAAGTGCGGGTGACCGGCCTGGACAGGCGCGGTCGTTCGGAGGGCCAGATCGTTGAGGTGGTGGCACGTGCCAACAAGATCGTCATTGGCCGCCTGCTCAACGAGAATGGCGTGCTGGTGGTTGCCCCCGAAGACAAACGCATCAGCCAGGACATCCTGATTCCACCAAAGTCCCAGGGCAAGGCCAAGGTCGGGCAGATTGTCAGCGTCGAAATCATCGAGTATCCGGACCGCTATGTGCAGCCGGTCGGCCGCGTGGTCGAAGTGCTCGGTGAGATTGACGACCCTGGCATGGAGATCGAAATCGCCGTACGCAAGTACGGGGTGCCGCATCTGTTCAGCCCCGCCGCGTTGGAGGAAGCCGATGCCTTGCCCAACGAGGTACGCGAGGCCGATCTGAAACAGCGCATCGACCTGCGCGACGTGCCGCTGGTCACCATCGACGGCGAGGACTCGCGGGATTTCGACGATGCTGTCTATTGCGAGCCAGTGAAGATCGGCCGCACCAAGGCATATCGCTTGATCGTGGCGATTGCCGATGTCTCGCATTATGTGCAGACCGGCAGCGCGCTCGACCGCGATGCGCTGGACCGGGCCACGTCCGTCTACTTCCCGCGGCGCGTGATTCCGATGCTGCCGGAAAAGCTCTCCAATGGACTGTGCTCGCTCAACCCCGGCGTCGACCGCCTGTGCATGGTGTGCGATGCCGTCGTCACCGCCAAGGGCGAGATCAAGGCCTACCAGTTCTACCCCGCGGTGATGCATTCGGCCGCACGGCTCACTTATAACGAGGTGTGGGCCGTGCTGTCGAATACCAAAGGGCCGGAAGCCGCGCGGCTGGAAGCGCTGGTGCCGCACCTGCAGAACCTGTACGAGCTGTTCCAGGTGCTGCTCAAGGCGCGGCACGGACGCGGCGCGATCGACTTCGATACCACCGAGACTTATATCGTCTGCAATGCGCAGGGCAAGATCGAACAGATCCTGCCGCGCACCCGCAACGATGCGCACCGGCTCATCGAGGAATGCATGCTGACCGCCAACGTATGCGCGGCGGATCTGCTGATGCGCCACAAGCAGCCGGCGCTGTACCGCATCCACGCCGGACCGACCGAGGAAAAGCTCGAGAACCTGCGCGCCTTCCTCAAGACTGTCGGTCTCACGCTCGGTGGCGGCAACACACCGCAGGCTGCCGACTACGCCGAACTGATGAACCGCATCAAGCCGCGGCCAGATGCCGAACTGCTGCAGACCATGATGCTGCGCTCGATGCAGCAGGCGGTCTATAGCCCCGACAATATTGGTCACTTCGGTTTGTCGTATGAAGCCTATGCGCACTTCACCAGCCCGATCCGCCGCTATCCTGACCTGCTGATCCATCGCGCCATCAAGGCGGCGCTGCACGGCAAGAAGTATGTGCCGGTATTCAATGCCGATGTCACGCTCAACACGGCCATTTCGCCCAAGGCGCGCAAGCTGCATGCCGCCAACGAGGCGGCAGCACGGTCCGCCGGCCGCATGCCCGCCAAGAAGCAGGAAGGCATCTGGGAAGAGCTCGGTCTGCATTGCTCGGCCAACGAGCGCCGCGCCGACGAGGCCTCGCGTGATGTCGAGTCTTGGCTCAAGTGCTACTTCATGCGCGACAAGCTCGGCAACGAATACGCCGGCACGGTCAGCGCGGTGACCTCGTTTGGCATCTTTGTGCAGCTCGATGAACTGTATGTCGAAGGACTGGTGCACGTGACCGAGCTGGGCACCGATTATTTCCAGTACGACGAAGCGCGCAACGAACTGCGCGGCGAACGTACCGGTATCCGCTTCCGCTTGACCGACCGGGTGCGCGTACAACTGCTGCGCGTCGATCTCGATGCGCGCAAGATGGATTTCCGCCTGGTGCCCGAAGTCTCGCTGCGCCCCACCGGCAAGGGCAGCGGAGCGGCTGCCCCCGCGCCCGCCAAGCCGATGCGTGAAACGCAGGAAGCTGCCGCCGCTCCCGCGTCTGCCTCGCGCAAGAAGCCACGCCAGTTGGCGGCGCTGTTGGGCGGTCGGCCGCAGCATGATGCTGAACCGGAGGCCGCATCCGGCATGCCGGCAAAGGGTGCGCACTATGCAGATAGCCGACCGGCGAAGGGTGGCGCCAAAGGGAGTGCCAAGAGCAGCGCCAAACAGGCTACCGCAAAGGGCGCGAAGAGCACGGGATCGGCGGGTGCGACGAAAGCCAAGTCGGCCACAAAGCCTCGCAGTCCCGGCAAGGCGGTGCGTGGTAACGCCGGACGTGGGGCACGCAAGGGGCGTTGAGCGTAATTTGCCCCTGCTACCGATGGGCAGGCGATCCGGGTCCGCGGGCCATAGCCAGGCAGGTGCATTGCCGCACCGGCATGCGTCCTGTGCGGACTCCGGGGCCAACGTTTCCGGCACACAATTGCGAGCAAGGCCGCCAGGCCCGCGAGGTACAATACGGCATGTCGAAATCCAAACTTCTCGTCGGCTTTCATGCCGTGACCGCGAGGCTGCGTCAGGACGCCGCCTCGATTTCCGAAATCTATGTCGAAGCCAGCCGCAAGGACCGGCGCATGCAGGACTTCATCAAGGCGGTGGAAGCCGCCGGCGTGCGTCTGATTCCGGCCGATGTGGTGCGCCTCAACGGCCTGTGCGGCACTGACCGCCATCAGGGCGTGGTCGCCAAGGCCGAACATGTATCGCTGGCCCGTACGCTCGATGAACTGCTGGACGCCATCGAGGGGCCGCCGCTGCTGCTGGTGCTCGATGGTGTCACCGACCCGCATAACCTTGGCGCCTGCCTGCGCGTGGCCGATGGCGCTGGCGCGCATGCCGTGATCGCACCCAAGGACCGCAGTGTCGGCATCAATGCCACGGTTGCCAAGGTCGCCAGCGGCGCGGCGGAAACCGTTCCCTACATTACCGTCACCAACCTGGCGCGCACGCTGCGCGAGTTACAGGAGCGCGGCGTCTGGGTGATCGGCACAGCTGATGAAGCAGACAAGTCGATCTACCAGGCCGACCTGAACGGCCCGATGGCGCTCGTCATGGGCGCGGAAGGCGAGGGCATGCGCCGCCTCACGCGCGATACCTGCGATGCGCTGGTGCGCATTCCCATGGCTGGCGGCGTCGAAAGCCTGAATGTCTCGGTGGCCAGCGGCGTCTGCCTGTACGAGGCGGTGCGCCAGCGCAGCGCCTGAGTTTTCGGGCGTCCCGCCGGTCGTGCCGGTTGGTGAGTCGTGGATGATTGCTGATTCCCGGCCATAAACGACCGGCCACGACGCCTACCTCGCGCGTTTTCCGTTCCACTGGCGTCGTGCTGTTTTGCTGTTCCTTTCCACCTCCCCATCCTGCCGATCCTGATGGATGCCTCCACCGAATCACTCGTCCGCCAATGGCTCCGTGCCGCGCGGCATACCCTCATTCTCACGGGGGCGGGCGTCTCGGCAGAGTCAGGGGTGCCAACCTTTCGCGACGCCTTGACCGGCCTGTGGGCCCGCTTCGATCCTGAAGACCTGGCCACCGAAGCCGCATATCGCGAGCATCCGGGGCTCGTATGGGACTGGTATGAAATGCGGCGCGGCATGGTGCGCGCCGTGGCCCCCAATCCCGCTCACCTGGCCATCGCGCAATGGGCGGCGGCTCATCCCGGCACGGTGACACTGGTCACGCAAAACGTCGATGGCCTGCATCAACAGGCGGGCAGCGAGCATGTGATCGAACTGCATGGCAACCTGTTCCGCAACAGTTGGCTCCACGGTTGCGGCCGATGCGATGCGCACCGTACGGATACCACGCATCCTCCGTCGTGCACGGCCTGCGGCGCTCTGCTGCGGCCGGCGGTGGTGTGGTTCGGAGAAGACCTGCCGCGCGTGGCGCTGTATCGCGCCCAACATGCGGCCGAGATCGCAGACGTGTGCCTCGTGGTCGGCACGTCAGGGCTGGTCTATCCCGCGGCTGGTTTGCCGGGGCAGGCCAAGGCTGCAGGCGCCAAGGTCATCGTCGTGAATCCGCAACCAAGCGCGCTCGATGCGACGGCTGATGCCGTCCTGCAGATGTCGGCCGGGGACTGCCTGCCGCGCTTGCTGGCGATGTAATCCCGCGGTGCATCGGTGCGGGCAGCGCCTCGTGACCGCACCGATGCACCGCCGGGATGCTGCGTGGATCCTGGGTTCAGATCCGCTGCTGGCGCTTGCTGCGGGAGAGCGTGGTGGTCCACGGTCGCGGAGTGCCCGATGACCCTGCCGGGCTCTCCACGACGCTGCTTTCTCCTGCTTTGATCAGGCAGTGCGCAGCGTTCCGATCAGTGTTTCCAGCTTGATCGCATCAGCGGCGAACAGGCGGATACCTTCAGCCAGTTTCTCGGTTGCCATCGCATCTTCGTTCAGTTGCCAGCGGAAAGCCGGTTCGTTGGTGTCGAGCCGCACAACATTGGCCGCATCGCCCGTGGCTTGCGACAGCTTGCGCTCCAGCGGGGCGTCGCTGGCATGCAGCGCCTGCAGTAGTTCCGGACTGATGGTCAGCAGGTCGCAGCCGGCCAGCTCGCAGATCTGCGAGGTATTGCGGAAGCTTGCGCCCATCACCTCGGTGTTGTAGCCGAACTTCTTGTAGTAGGTGTAGATCGTGCGCACCGACTGCACGCCCGGATCGTTGGCGCCGCCGTTCTTGGCCTCATCCCACGCGCTGCCGGCGTGCTTCTTGTACCAGTCGTAGATGCGGCCGACGAACGGCGAGATCAGCTGCACGCCGGCTTCGGCGCAGGCCACGGCCTGCACCAGCGAGAACAGCAGCGTCATATTGCAGCGGATACCATCTTTCTGCAGTACCTCGGCAGCGCGGATGCCTTCCCACGTGGAGGCGATCTTGATCAGGATACGTTCGCGCGGTACGCCGCAGCGTTCGTACAGGTCGATCAGGTGGCGGGCCTTGGCGATCGTCGCGTCGGTATCGAAGGACAGGCGGGCATCGACTTCGGTCGAGACGCGCCCAGGCACGATTTTGAGAATTTCCTGGCCAAAAGCGATCAGCAGCGCATCGACCACGGCATCGACTGAGCCGTCGCGCTGATCGCGCACGGCCTGTTCCAGCAGTGGACGGTACTCGTCCTTCTGCACGGCCTTGAAGATCAGCGAGGGATTGGTGGTGGCGTCGCGCGGCGTGTATTGCCGCATGGTCTGGAAGTCGCCTGTATCGGCGACTACGGTGGTGAATTGCTTCAGTTGCTCGAGCTGGTTCATGGCATTCCAGAGAGGTAGGCACGAAGGGATAGGTCCCATTGTACTCAAGGCGGAGCGCGGGAATGCAGGCTGATCCGGTACACTATGATGTTTTCGACCAGCAGGGCGCAAGACCATGACACAGGATGAACTGAAAGCGCTGGTGGCACGGGCCGCCGCGGATTACGTGCTCGAGCATGTCCAGCCAGGCGCGGTGCTTGGCGTGGGAACGGGCTCGACCGCCAATCTGTTCATCGACGCCATCGCTGCCGAGCGCGGCCGCTTTGCGGGCGCGGTCTCCAGTTCCGAGGCTTCGACGCGGCGCCTGCAATCGCATGGCTTTGAGGTGCTTGATCTCAACGACGTCGATGTGATCCCCGTCTATGTCGACGGCGCCGACGAGATCAATGCCAAGGGCCACATGATCAAGGGCGGAGGCGGTGCGCTGACGCGCGAGAAGATCGTGGCGTCGGTGGCGACGACCTTCGTGTGCATTGCCGATGGCAGCAAGCTTGTGCCGGTGCTTGGCGCATTCCCGCTGCCGGTGGAAGTGATTCCGATGGGGCGCGCCGCGGTGGCGCGTGCACTGGCTGCGCTGGGCGGCCAGCCGCGCCTGCGCATGAACAAGGAAGGCGGGATTGCACTGACGGACAACGGCAATGTGATTCTCGACGTTGCCGGGCTGCAGCTGCAGGATCCGGTGGCATTCGAGCAGGCCGTCAACCAGATTCCCGGCGTCGTGACAGTCGGCCTGTTCGCCGGGCGCGGTGCGGATGTGCTGTTGCTCGGCACGGAAAACGGCGTCGAGCAGACGCGCTTCTGATCTGCTGGATCTGCCCGGTGCCGACCTCTTTTGCAGGCACCGCGGACTTGCCATGCAAACCGGCCAGCCGCCGGGGGTGACCGGAAGATCGAATCGTCGCGAGCGTGTTTCTCAGTCGAGCAGCGCGGCGTAGGTCATGTTGCGCGCCAGCGCCCAGTAGGCGTAGCGCTGGTTGGGCGCCTGCATCATCCACAGGCCGATCAGCCTGCGGGCAGGATCGCACCATGCATAGGTACCAGCCAGCCCGCACCAGTAGTAATCCCCTGCGCTGCCGCTGACAGCCGCGCCACCATCCGCTAGCCGCACGGCAAATCCCAGGCCGAAGCCATAGCCGTCGCCCGGCAGGTAATGCGGGCCGTGCGCGATAGTGCCGAGGTGGTCGGCAGTCATCCACCGCACCGTATGCGGCGACAGCAGCCGCACGTCACCGAGTGCGCCGCCGTTGGCCAGCATCTGCATGAAGCGCAGATAGTCGTGCGCCGTCGAGACCAGGCCGCTGCCGCCAGCTTCGAAGGTGGGCGGCGTGCGCGCGTCGGCGATCTTGATGGGGTCGCCGTTGTCCGGATCGTTGGCAAATGGTTCGGCGATGCGATGGCATTGAGCGGCCGGCACATGAAAACCCGTGTCGGCCATGCCCAGCGGGGTAAAAATCTCTTCCTGCAAGAATGCACTCAGCGTGCGGCCGGTCACCTGTTCGATCAGCGCGCCGAGCACGTCGGTGGCGCGGCTGTATTCCCATGTTTCTCCAGGCTGGCAGGCCAGCGGCACCTTGGCGAGCCGTTCCAGCAATTGCTGGTTGGTCTGGCGGCGGCTGTCCACCCCAGCGGCGAGATAGGCGTCCTTGACCAGTGATGTCTCGAAGATGCCGTAGGTTAGCCCGGCCGTATGGCGCAGCAGGTCGTGCAGCGTCATGTCGCGCCGTGCCGGTTCCAGCATCAGCCGACGACCATCGGGAGCGCCTGGGTCCGGAACTTCCACGCCAACCTGGAGGCCGGCAAAGGCCGGCACATAGGTATGCACCGGCTCATCGAGCGACCAGACTCCGCGCTCCACGAGCATCATGGTCGCCACCGAGGTGATGGGCTTGCTCATCGAATACAGCCGGAACACACTGTCGCTCGACATGGGCGTGCCGTCGGCGGGATTCCGATAGCCCCAGGCGCGCTCGAAAGCGATTTCACCATCGCGTGCCAGGAGCATGACCGCGCCCGGGATGTGGCGGGCCTCGACGGCGTGGCCGACTCGTTCCGCGAGCCATGCCAGCCGGGTGGGGCAGAAGCCGAGGTCGAGGGGCGAGCGCATCACGCCGGGTCAGGGAAGAAGGTTGGGGCGGTACTCAGGCGTCTTTCGATTCGGCCGGGGGCACGTAGCCCGCGGCACTGTCCGCGCCTTCGCCGAAGAAGTATTTCTCGGTCTGCTTGACCAGGTACTGGCGTGCGCGCGTATCCGCCATGTTCAGACGGTTTTCGTTGATCAGCATGGTCTGGTGCTTGAGCCAGCCCTGCCAGGCTTCCTTGGATACCGATTGCCAGATCTTCTTGCCGAGTTCGCCGGGCAGCGGCGGAAAATCGAGGCCCTCGGCTTCCTTGTTCAGTTTGACGCAGTGGATCATGCGAGCCATGGTGTATTTCCTTCTGGACATGCCGCCCGGGGAGACGCTCCGGCAGGCGGCAGGTTGGGCATGTGGGGTGAATGCGTATTGTACGCAGAGTCGCATGGCGGACGGGGATAACCCCGCATGCCATGCGGCATGGCCGCACTCAGAGCTTCTTCATCAGCACCATCGAGCGGCGCTGCCAGTTATAGAGCTTGCGCTTGTCTTGCGGCAGGTCATCGACCGTGGCGTGCACGAAGCCGCGCTTCAGGAACCAGTGCTCGGTGCGTGTCGTCAGCACGAACAGGCGCTCCAGCCCGGCTGCGCGGGCGCGCCGTTCGATGCGCTTGAGGATACGGTCGCCGTCGCCCGAGCCCTGGGCTTCCGGGCTCACGCTGAGGCAGGCCATTTCGCCTAGGCCTTCGCGTGGGTAAGGGTACAGGGCAGCGCAGCCGAAGATCACGCCGTCGTGCTCGATCACCGAAAAATTGTCGATGTCGCGCTCCAGCAGGTGGCGGCTGCGCGGCACGAGGGTGCCGTCCTGCTCGAGCGGCTCGATCAGCTGCAGGATGCCGCCGATATCGTCGAGCGTCGCCTCGCGCAAGCTTTCCAGATCGGTGTCGGACACCATGGTGCCCACGCCATCATGCAGGAACAGTTCGAGCAGGATGCTGCCGTCCAGCGCGAACGGAATCAGGTGTGCCCGTGGCACGCCGGCCTTGCTGGCGCGGATCATGTATTCCAGATAGAACGCCATCTCCGGCTTGATATTCGGGTCCTGCAGGCGCTCCGCTGCCGTGCGCAGCGACAGATCCTGCATGACCGCGCCGCTGGCATCCGTGATGCCGGACAGTTCCGAAATGAAGATCAGCTTGTCCGCCTTCAACGCTGTGGCCACGGAGGTAGCGACATCTTCCATCGCCAGGTTGAAAGCCTGCCCGGTCGGCGAAAAGCCGAGCGGGGAGACCAGCACGATCTTGTTGTTTGAGAGCGAGTGGCGGATCGAATCGGCATCGATCTTGCGCACTAGGCCGGTCTGCTGGAGGTCGACGCCATCGACGATACCGACTGGCCGCGCTGTTACGAAATTGCCGGAGACCACCGAGACGTGCGCGCCGGCCATGGGCGTATTGGGCAAGCCCTGGCTGAACGCCGCTTCGATATCGAGGCGCAGCTCGCCCGAGGCTTCCTTGGCGCATTCGAGCGCGGCGTTGTCCGTGATGCGCATGCCTTCATGGAACTGCGATTGCACATTGCGCAGCGCCAGCTGCTCCTCGACCTGCGGCCGCGAGCCATGCACCAGCACCAGGTTCATTCCCATGGCCTGCAGCAGCGCGACGTCGGTGACCAGCGCATTGAGCATGCCGGCCTTGACCAGTTCGCCACCGAAGCCGATCACGAAGGTCTTGCCTCGGAAGGCATGGATATACGGCGCGACGGTGCGCAGCCAGTCGACGAACAGTTGCGGGCTGACACCTTCAGGCGTGGAGACCGTGGCGGGCATCGTCGCGGTAGCGATCGTCGAGGCTGACGGAGACGTGGGGGCAGGGGCGGGCGCGTCGGGTGGCGCTTGGTCGGGTGCGTTCATTCGCAGATTATAATCGCGGGCGATGTCAGAACAACGTTCTTCCGGGCGCAGACCCGCACCTTCTTCCACCGCGCCGGCCCCTGCCGCGACGCGTTCTCCGGGGCCATCCGCCAAGCCGCGCCCGCCGTCCGATCGCAGGGACCGCCCGCGTGCCGCGGCAGCCCTGCCACGTCCGGCCAATCCGGTGCCGCCGCTGACCTTTCCGGAAGCCTTGCCGGTGTCGTCGCGGCGCGACGATATCGCCGCCGCGATCCGGGATCACCAGGTCGTTATCGTGGCCGGCGAAACTGGCTCCGGCAAGACCACGCAACTGCCCAAGATCTGCCTGTCGCTGGGGCGCGGCCTGGGCGCGGGCGGGAGCGGGCTGATCGGCCATACCCAGCCACGCCGCATCGCCGCCACCTCGACCGCCAAGCGGATCGCCCAGGAGATCGGCTCACCGGTAGGCGAGCATGTGGGCTACCAGGTCCGTTTCCACGATGCACTGTCGGCCGGCGCCTCGGTCAAGCTGATGACCGACGGCATTCTGCTGGCGGAAACGCAGAGCGATCCGCTGTTGCGGGCATACGACACAATCATCATCGACGAGGCGCATGAGCGCAGCCTCAATATCGATTTTCTGCTCGGCTATCTCAAGCAGTTGCTGCCGAAGCGGCCGGATTTGAAGGTCATCATTACCTCGGCCACGATCGACGCCGAGCGGTTTGCCAGCCATTTCGCCTCGGCCAGCGGTCCCGCGCCGGTGATCGAGGTCAGCGGGCGGCTGTATCCGGTGGAAATCCGCTACCGGCCGGTGCAGGCCGATGCTGCCGACAAGGACAAGGATCGCGATCTGTACGATGCCATCGTCGAAGCCGTCGAGGAACTGAGCCGCGCTGGCGACGGCGACGTGCTGGTGTTCCTGCCGGGTGAGCGGGAAATTCGCGAAACCGCCGAGGCGCTGCGCAAGCATGCGTTTGGCGGCGCCCGGGTGCATCCGGAAATCCTGCCGCTGTTCGCGCGCCTGTCGGTGCAGGAGCAGGAGCGCGTGTTCAAGCCGTCCAACGCGCGCCGTGTCGTGCTGGCAACCAACGTCGCCGAAACCTCGCTGACCGTGCCGGGTATCCGCTACGTGGTCGATACCGGGCTCGCGCGCGTCAAGCGCTACTCCTACCGCAACAAGGTCGAGCAGCTGCAGATCGAGGCCATCGCCCAGTCGGCCGCCAACCAGCGTGCCGGACGTTGCGGCCGGGCGGCCAACGGCATTTGTATCCGGCTGTACGAGGAAAGCGACTTCCAGGCGCGGCCGCGCTTTGCCGATCCCGAGATTCTGAGGTCCTCTCTGGCGTCGGTGATCCTGCGCATGAAGGCGCTGCGGCTTGGCGATGTCGAGGACTTCCCCTTCCTCGAACCGCCGCCGGGCCGGGCGATTGCCGACGGCTACCACCTGTTGCAGGAACTCGGCGCAGTGGACGACGCCAACCAGCTCACGCCGATCGGGCGCCAGCTTGCCCGGCTGCCACTCGATCCGCGTATCGGCCGGATGATTCTCGCAGCGCGCGATCATCACTGCCTGCGTGAGGTGCTGGTAGTGGCCAGTGCGCTGTCGGGGCAGGATCCCCGCGAGCGCCCGCTGGAAGCGCAGGCCGCCGCCGATCAGGCGCATCGCCAGTTCGTCGACGAGAAATCCGAATTCCTCGGCTGGCTCAAGCTGTGGAAATGGTTCGAGGATGCCGTCGCGCACAAGAAATCCAACCGGCAACTGCTCGACACCTGCAAGGCGGCCTTTGTCTCGCAGGTGCGCATGCGTGAATGGCGCGATGTGCACTCGCAGTTGCTGACGACCGTGACGGAGCAAGGCTGGAAACTGAACGACAGCGCGCCCACCTACGAGCAGTTGCATCTGGCGCTATTGACCGGCTTGCTCGGCAATATCGGTTGCAAGAGCGAGGATCCGGCCAGCCGCGAATACGTCGGGGCGCGGGGCATCAAATTCCATCTGTGGCCGGGCTCGGCCATCGCCCGCAAGATGGGACGCTGGACCATGGCGGCGGAACTCGTGGAAACCAGTCGTCTGTTCGGTCGCACCCTGGCGCGCATCGAGCCGGAATGGCTGGAGAAGGTTGGCGGCCACCTGCTGCGCCGCAGCTGGAGTGATCCGCACTGGGAAAAGAAGGCCGGGCAGGTCATGGCCTTCGAGCGCGGTGCGCTGTACGGGCTGATGGTGTATCAGCGGCGGCGCATCCACTATGGCCCGATGAACCCCGCCGAGGCGCGCGAGATCTTCATTCGCCAGGCGCTGGTCGAAGGCGAGTTCGACACGCGCCTGCCATTCTTCGCGCACAACCAGCGCTTGCGCCGCGAGATCGAGAACCTTGAGCACAAGTCGCGGCGTCAGGACGTGCTGGTGGACGACGAGCTGATCTTCGCCTTCTACGACCAGCATGTGCCCAAGGACGTGCACCAGCAGGCGACGTTCGAACAGTGGGTGAAGACCGCCTCGCGTGAACAGCCGAAATTGCTGTACCTGGATCGCGACGATCTGATGCGGCACGAAGCTGCCGGCATCACCACCGACTTGTTCCCCAAACTGTTGAGGGTGGGGGCGACAGAGATGGCGCTGTCCTATCACTTCGAGCCAGGCAGCCCGCGCGATGGCGTGACGCTGACCGTGCCCCTGTATGCGCTCAACCAGGTGAACCCACAGCGGGCCGACTGGCTCGTGCCCGGCATGCTCAAGGAAAAGGTGCACCTGCTGCTCAAATCGCTGCCGCAGAAGCTACGGCGGCATTGCGTGCCGCTGCCGGATTATGCCGCCGGCTTCGTCGAGCGCGCGCCGTTCGGGCAGGGCGACCTGCTCGATCTACTGATCGCCGACGTGCGCGCACAGACCGGCGTGATGACCAAGCGTGGCGATTTCAAGCCCGAGACGCTGCCGGCGCATCATTTCATGAACTTCAAGGTGATCGACGAGCATGGCCGCCAGCTCGACATGGGACGCAACCTGGCGCAACTGCGCGCCGAACTGGGCGGACAGGCGCAGCAGACCTTTCAGAACATCGCTGCCCGGGATGCCAAGGTGGTGGACGCAGCGTTGTACGAGGGGCTCACCACCTGGAGCTTCGGCGAGCTGCCGGAGCTGCTGGAGATCAGAAAAGGGAGCCAGACGCTGTATGGCTACCCCGCCCTTGTCGATCGCGGCACGCATGCCGACGTCGAGGTTTACGACGACCCGCAGGAAGCCGCACGCGTGCATCGGCTCGGGCTGACACGGCTGTTCGCGCTGCAACTGAAAGAGCAGCTCAAGTACCTGGAAAAGAACATCCCCGGCATGCAGCAGATGGCGATGCAGTTCATGCCACTGGGCACGCTTGAAGAACTGCGCGAGCAGCTCATCACGGCGGCGCTCGACCGGGCTTGCCTGCAAGAGCCGCTGCCGCACGACCAGGCTAGCTTCACGGTCCGCAAGGATGAGGGCCGCAGCCGCCTGAACCTACTCGCCCAGGAAATCGCCCGCGTCGTTGGCGCAGTGCTGACCGAATACGCCGGCCTGACCCGCAAGCTGCAGCAGGCCAAGCCGTTCGCCACCGCCCATGCCGACCTGGAGGCACAACTGCGCCAGTTGGTCGGCAAGCGTTTCGTGGCCGACACACCCTATGCCCAGCTCGTGCACGTGCCGCGTTACCTCAAGGGCATGGCCATGCGCATCGACAAGCTCAAGACCGACGCGGCACGCGATGCCCAGCGCTATCAGGAATTCCTGCCGCTGCTGCAGCAATGGCAGCGGGCCGACCGCCAGCAGCGGGCGGGAGGAGGCGGCACGGATCCGCGCCTTGATGAGTTCCGATGGCTGCTCGAGGAACTGCGCATCGCGCTGTTTGCGCAGGAGCTGAGGACGCCGGCACCGGTCTCCGTCAAGCGCCTGCAGAAGGTCTGGGAAGCCCTGCAACGTTGAGGTTTTGCGGCCGACCGTAGGGCCGCCGCCACACGTCATCCAAATTCGTCGGCGAAACGTTTATAGTGAGCGGCGCCAATCCCACGGCGCCTGATCTCGAACGGTGGTTTCTCCATGATTTTCAAGCTTTTCGCACGGCGCTTCTGGATGGCCTTCGGTCTGGCTGCCTGTGCCGTCGCCGTGCCGGTGCTGGCAGCCCCGCCGGCACCTCCGGCCGCCGAAGTGGTGGTCGTGCTCAATTCGGGCGATGCCTCCGTCACTTTGATCGACAAAGCCACACAGGCGCCCATCGGCAGCTACCCGGGGGGCAAGGAACCGCATCACCTGATGGCGACGCCCGACGCGCGCTCGCTGATTGTGGCGAATGCGGTCGGCAACGATCTGGTGCTGATCGATCCCCTGACGGGTAAGATGCAGCAGCGCATGCCGCAGATCGACGATCCGTACCAGATCGGCTTTTCGCCGGACCAGAAGTGGTTCGTCTCGAACGCGCTGCGCCTGGACCGCGTGGATATCTACCGTGCGACCTTCGACGACAAGACACGCAGCCTCAAGCTGACCGCCCAGGTCCCCCTGCCCAAAACACCCAGCCACATGGCCTTCAGCGCCGATAGCCGGTTGGTCTTCATCACCCTGCAGGATTCCAACGAAATCGCGGCCATCGACCTTGCAACCCACGCCGTGCTGTGGAAGATGCCGGTCGGCAATGCGCCCGCCGGTATCTGGATGACACCCGATGATAAATACCTGCTGGTCGGCATGACGGGCGACGACTACGTCGAGGTGATCGACTGGCGTCAGCGTAAATCGGTCAAGCGCATTCCGAGCGGGAAGGGCGCGCACAATTTCCGTCCGCTTGGTGATCGACGCCATGTGTTTGTGACGAACCGCGTTTCCTCGACCATCTCCATCATCGACCAGGTCAAGCTGGAAAAGGTCGGGGAGATCGCCGGCCTGCCGCCCGGTCCGGACTGCATGGAACTGACGGCCGACGGTAAGCAGCTGTGGGTCACATTCCGCTGGGCGCGCAAGGTCGGGATCATCGACGTAGCCAGCCGCAAGCTGATCAAGACAATTCCCGTTGGGCGCTCGCCGCATGGCATTTATTTCCATACGCGCGCGCCGCTCATCTGACCGGCATGTTGAACGAACGCATTCATGGATGTGCAAGGCGGCGTGCTTTTGCCCGTCGTTGGCGAGCAGCCTCTGCCATACTGCCTGCAGGCCGGCGTGCCGTGGTGAAAGGTGTCCGTGATGCGTGCCTGACTTTGCCGCAATGAAACGCTGTAGATCGTTGCCCACTTTCTTATGCTCCCGATTCGCCCGATTCGCCCATTGCGCCTGAAAAGCCTGTTCGCGGTTTGCCTGGCCGGCTGGCTGGCGGCAGGCATGCTGCTGGCCGGCAGTGCCAGCGCAGCCGACGCCTGCCGCGGCACGCTGTACCTGACGTTCGATACGGGCAGCATGAGCCAGGCACAACTGATCGCGGACACGCTGCGGCGGCACCATATCCGCGCCACGTTCTTTGTCGCCAGCGAGCCGACCGTGCATGGCGACCGCTCGCTGGACGACGGCTGGAAAACGTATTGGAAGTCGCTGGCGGCAGACGGGCACGCGTTTGGCACGCATACCTTCGATCACGTTTACCTGGTCGGCGACGATGGCGCCGACGGGATCCGCGTGCGGCCGCAGTTTGGGCCGGCAGCCGGGCAGGTGCAGCGCTGGGACCAGTCCGCGTTCTGCGCTGAACTGAAACGTAGCGCCACGCGCTTTGCTGCGTTGACCGGCCGGCCGCTTGATCATCTGTGGCGTGCGCCCGGCGGCCGCACTTCGCCGCGCACGCTGGCCTGGGCCGAGCAGTGCGGCTTCCGCCATGTGGGCTGGGATCCGGCCGGCTTTCTCGGTGACGAACTGTCTTCCGAGCGCTACCCGAATGCGCGCCTGCTGACGCAGGCGCTGGAACGCCTCAAGGACGGCGATATCGCCATGGCGCATCTGGGCATCTGGTCGCGGCGCGATCCGTGGGCGCCGGCAGTGCTGGAGCCCTTGCTGTCTGGCCTGAGGGCGCGCGGCTTCTGCTTTGCCACGATTCCGGAGCATCCGCGCTACCGTCAGGCGTCCGCGAACCGGAGTCCGCGATGATCGATACGCTCATCGACCTGTTCGCCACGGCTCAGGGCTGGCTGTTCCAGAACGCGATCCTCCCGGTGGTCTATGCGCTGGGTTTTGGCGGCTATGCGGAAGAGGCCTTCCTGGGGACGGAATGGTTGATGCTCGGGCTGCTGCAGATCGCCATCATGGCCTGCCTCATCCAGCCGCTGGAGCGGTGCTTTCCCGTGGAGCCGCTGACCGATCGCGCCGCCGTGCGTACCGACATGTTCTATACCATGATCCATCGGCTCGGCCTGTTCCGCCTGGCGATGTTTTTCGTGCTGGTACCGGTGTTCGATCTCATTGAAGGGCACCTGCGCCTCGCCGGCTGGCAGCGCACCAATCTGGAGGACTGGCTGCCGGACGGCATGGTGTCGCCCGTGCTGGCATTCTGCGTCTACCTGATCCTGTTCGATCTGCTCGACTATGCCTATCACCGGTTTTCGCACCGCATCCGCTGGTGGTGGGCCCTGCATGCCGTGCATCACAGCCAGCAGCAGATGACAGTGTGGAGCGACAACCGCAATCACTTGCTGGACGATATGCTGCGCGATGCGGTGTTCGCCACCGTGGCCCTGGCGGTGGGCGTGGAACCGGCGCAGTTTATCCTGCTGGTCGCCATCTCGCAGTTGCTGCAGAGCTTCCAGCACGCCAACCTGCGGCTCGGCTTTGGCGGCGTGGGCGAGCGCCTGCTGGTGTCGCCACGATTCCATCGTCTGCATCACGCGGTCGGCGTCGGCCACGAGAGCGGTGGCAGGCTCGGCGGCTGCAATTTTGGCGTGCTGTTCCCGTGGTGGGACATGCTGTTTGGCACGGCCAATTTCGAAGCCATCTACCTGCCCACCGGCATCCGCGACCAGGTGACCGTGCAGCGCGACTACGGGCGTACCTTCCTCGCCCAGCAGCGTCTCGGGGTAAGGCGCCTGTTCGGGCGGCGCTGAACCCGGGATACGTCGTGCCGGCCCTCATGCCGGCCCGCGCCTTGTGTTAGTCTTTTTCATCTCTTCATCACCGTGCCGCGGCCC
Source organism: Imbroritus primus (assembly GCA_000272025.2). Classification (GTDB taxonomy): domain Bacteria; phylum Pseudomonadota; class Gammaproteobacteria; order Burkholderiales; family Burkholderiaceae; genus Imbroritus; species Imbroritus primus. Next base: position 71,044 of record AKCV02000023.1, on the reverse strand, counting down.
CGGTCTGCTCCCTTGGGTTTTCCAGGTGGGGCGCTCCTGCCACGCACCCATTTGCCCATGACCGACCTGTTTCCCTCCCTTGGCCGTGCCGTCCTGAGCCAGTTGCATCCGCGCATGCTGTGGATGACGGTCTTGCCGTTTCTGCTGGCGTCAGTGGTGTGGGGTGGGATCCTGTATTTCAGCTGGGATGCCGTCATGGCGGGGGCGCGTGGGTTCCTCGAAACTTCGATGCTGACGTCGTGGATCTACCGCGCGCTCGACGCCCTGGGCATGGCCTCGCTGCGGGCGCTGGTGGCGCCGCTGATCGTGGTGGCGCTGACGGTGCCGTTGGTGGTGATTTCGCTGCTGGTGTTCATCGGCGTGTTCTCCGTGCCAAGTGTCATCAGCTTTCTCGATCGTTCGTATCCACATCTGGAGAAAAAGCGCGGCGCGTCATTCACGGCCAGCGCCCTGAACTCCATCGGATGTACGCTCGCCGTGCTGTTCGTCGGCCTGATCACCATTCCGCTCTGGCTGATTCCACCGTTCTTCGCCTTGATTCCGCCCTTGCTGTGGGGGTGGCTGACCTACCGGGTAATGAGCTACGATGCGCTCGCCCTGCATGCCTCGGCCGAGGAGCGCAGGCTGCTGATGCGCCGCCATCGTTTGCCGATGATCATCATGGGTATCGCCATGGGCGTGCTGGGATCGGCGCCGACGCTGCTGTGGGTATCGTCGGTTGCGGTCATTTTCCTCTTCCCCTTCGTGCTGCTGGCATCGGTGTGGATGTACGTGCTGATTTTCATATTCTCGGCCCTGTGGTTCGGGCATTATTGCCTGCGCGCGCTCACGCGGTTGCGCGCCGAGCAGGGCGGGCCGGCGCAGGATGAGGCGATGGTGATCGAGATGGAGCGCCCGCCAGCCTTGCCGCCGCAGGGGTGAACAACACTCCGGCTGGCGGGTACCGGCCGTATCGACAAGCAAACTAGGAAGACGTAGTCAACATGGGATTCGGATTAATCATCATCGGCGACGAGATCCTCTCCGGGCGCCGCGAGGACAAGCATCTGCGCAAGGCCATCGAACTGCTGTCCGTGCGCGGGCTGGCCCTGGACTGGTGCGAGTATGTCGGGGACTCCCGCCCGCGCATCACCGCCACGCTGGAGCGGACGCTGGCCTCGGGCGACGTGGTGTTTTCCACTGGCGGGATCGGTGCGACCCCGGACGATCACACACGCCAGTGCGTGGCGGCCGCGCTCGGCGTGCCGCTGGTGCTGCATCCGGAAGCACGGGAGCTGATCAAGCAGCGCATTCTTGAAACCGCGGGCGATGATCCGGTCAAGGCGGACCTCACCACGGCGGACAACCGTCACCGCTTCCATATGGGCGAATTCCCGGAGGGTGCGCGCATCATTCCCAATTCGTACAACCGCATCCCGGGCTTTTCGGTGCGCGACCACCATTTCATGCCAGGCTTTCCGGTCATGGCGTGGCCCATGATGGAGTGGGTGCTGGACCACTACTACAGTGACATGTTTCATCAGAACGCACAGATGGAGCGTTCCTTCCTCGTATTCGAGGCGCCAGAGTCCGCCCTGACACCGCTGATGGAAGCGGTCGAAGCCCGTTTTGCCGGCGTGCGCGTATTCAGCCTGCCGTCGGTTGGAGACAGCCAGCGTGGCGATTTGTATGCGCGCCGCCATATCGACCTGGGCGTCAAGGGCGATCCCGAGCAGGTCGATGCCGCATTCGCGATGCTGCGCGATGGTGTGAGCCAGCTCGGATATTTGCCTGTCGACCCGCCCGCGGCATGATGCACTATTTGAGTGCAATTCATTAGAATACGATCTTTTCTTGTGCGCGAGCCCTAAAATGGTGCGTTTTCGGTGCGGCAGCAAGGCGAGCGCCCTGCCATTGGCCGGGAAGCACACGCGCGAAAACCGGACGGGCGGCCGTCCATGCCCATAAAAATGTCTGAAAGATCAAGGAGGCAGCACGCCTGCACGCTTTACGGGAATGTTGCACGATTCCAGGCGGGCGCTGGCATGGAACCTGCTAAATAACCTCGTACAGATTCAAGCGGGACGTTGGAAACGTTCTGCCACACCCCTCAATACTGATTGAACGCCGATTTACCCAGGAGAAAGGCATGGCCAAGAGCATTGCAGACGTGATGAAGCTGGTGTCGGAAAACGACGTCAAGTTCGTCGATTTCCGCTTTACCGACACCAAAGGCAAAGAGCAGCACGTCTCGGTTCCCGTCTCGCAGTTCGATGAAGACAAGATGGAATCCGGTCAGGCTTTCGACGGTTCGTCGATCGCCGGCTGGAAGGGCATCGAAGCGTCTGACATGCTGCTGATGCCGGATGCCGATACCGCCTACATCGACCCGTTCTATGAAGAGCCGACCCTGGTCCTGACCTGCGACGTGATCGAGCCGTCGGACGGCAAAGGTTACGACCGTGACCCGCGTTCCATTGCCCGTCGCGCCGAAGCCTATCTGAAGAGCACTGGCCTGGGCGATACCGCCTACTTCGGTCCGGAACCCGAATTCTTCATCTTCGACGGCGTGACCTGGAACGTGGACATGTCTGGCTGCTTCGTCAAGATCGATTCCGAAGAAGCACCGTGGTCGTCGGGCACCAAGTTCGAACACGGCAACAGCGGCCATCGCCCGGGTACCAAGGGCGGTTATTTCCCGGTTGCCCCGGTTGATACCTTCCAGGACATGCGTTCGGAGATGTGCCTGATCCTCGAGTCGCTCGGCATCCCCGTGGAAGTGCACCACCACGAAGTGGCCGGCCAGGGTCAGAACGAGATCGGTACCAAGTTCAGCACGCTGGTGCAGCGCGCCGACTGGACGCAGATGCTCAAGTACGTGGTCCACAACGTGGCCCACACCTACGGCAAGACCGCGACCTTCATGCCGAAGCCCATCGTTGGCGATAACGGTTCGGGCATGCACATCCACCAGTCGGTGTGGAAAGACGGCCAGAACATGTTCGCGGGCAACGGTTACGCCGGCCTGTCGGACTTCGCGCTGTATTACATTGGCGGTATTATCAAGCACGCCAAGGCGCTGAACGCCATCGTCAACCCGACGACCAACTCGTACAAGCGTCTCGTCCCGCACTTCGAAGCACCGGTCAAGCTGGCCTACTCGGCACGCAACCGTTCTGCCTCGATCCGCATCCCGTACGTTGCCAATCCCAAGGGCCGCCGTATCGAAGCGCGTTTCCCGGACCCGATGGCCAACCCGTACCTGGCCTTCTCGGCCATGCTGATGGCCGGTCTGGATGGCGTGCAGAACAAGATCCATCCGGGCGAAGCCGCGGACAAGAACCTGTACGATCTGCCGCCCGAAGAAGACGCAAAGATCCCGACCGTGTGCCACAGCCTCGACCAGGCGCTGGAAGCGCTCGACAACGATCGCGAATTCCTCACGCGCGGTGGCGTATTCTCGAACGCCATGCTCGATGCCTACATCGCGCTGAAGATGGAGGAAGTCACGCGTTTCCGCATGACGACTCATCCGATCGAGTTCGACATGTATTACTCGCTGTAATCTGGCCGGCCATGCCGGTGCGCCACGGGATCGCGGCGCACCGGACAAAACAAGCAAGGGCGGCTTCGGTCGCCCTTGCTTGTTTTGTCGCTAGAATAAGGGTCCAACCTCACTGTCGGGACCGCTCTATGCTGGCTTTTCGTCTGACCCCCGCCGCCGTTGCCGCGGCCATTGCCACCACTGTCGCCACTGTGGTTGCCGGGGTAGGCCTCGTGCTGCCGGCCACGGCCCAGGCGCAGTCGGAAGTGTTCCTGTGTCCGGGCGCGAACGGCGTGCCGGAATACAAAAACAATGGCAATACCAAGGGCTGCCGGAAGCTGACGCTGCAGGAGTCCGTGACCATTCCCGCGCCGCGACAGCCGGCGGCGCGCAGCGGTTCGGCTCCGGTCAGCCCCGGGGCTGCGGGCGGCGGCGCTTTCCCGCGCATCGACAGCGCGACCCAGCGCACGCGTGACAGCGAGCGGCGGGGCGTTCTGGAACGTGAGCTGAGCGACGAGGAAGGCAAGCTGGCGGCTCTCAAGCGCGAATACAACAACGGTGAACCGGAGCGTCTCGGCAACGAGCGCAACTACCAGAAATACCTGGACCGGGTTGCTGGACTCAAGGAAGACATTGCCCGCAGCGAGGCGAACATCTCCGCCATCCGCCGCGAGCTGTCGGCATTGAAGGAATAGCGGCCACGCGGATGCACCGCTCGGCCGCCGTGCCATCGGGCACACGATGACGAACGCGACGAGAGGCTACATGCATAAGGTTGTTCCCGGCGTCCATGCCGGGCTCGATGTGATTTCCAATCCGGTGTTTCTCGTGCGTCTGCCGGACTGGAAGATCGAATACGCGAACCCGGCAGCCGAGGCGCTGACAGCTGCGTCGCGCAAGGTGCTGGTGCAGCAGGCGCTGACTGATGTGTTTCCGTCGATCGACAGCCTGCGCGACCTCACGGCCGGTGTCCTGCTCGGCGAAGTCGATGCACGTCGCCAGGATATTCTCCTTGAGCGCCCCGGGCAGGAATCGCTACACGTGCACGCCGTGATCGCCGCGCTGGAAGGTAGCGACGATACCGTCCTGCTCGAACTTCTGCCCAACGACCAGAAAATCCGCAGCGACCGCGAGGAGCGCATCCTCGACCTGACGGCCGCCAACAAGGAACTTATCCGCAATCTGGCGCACGAGATCAAGAACCCGCTCGGCGGCATTCGCGGCGCTGCGCAGTTGCTGGAGTTCGAGTTGCCCGAGCGTGCGCTACGCGAGTACACGCAAGTCATCATCAAGGAGGCAGACCGGCTGCAGACGCTGGTCGACCGCCTGCTTGAGCCGCATCGCCATCCGCATATCGTTTCCAGCGTAAATATCCATGAGGTGCTCGAACGCGTGCGCTCGGTTGTGCTGGCGGAATTTCCGAACGGCCTGCGCGTGATCCGCGATTACGATGCGAGCCTTCCCGAGCTGCTCGGCGATAAGGAGCAACTGATCCAGGCCGTACTGAACATCGTCCACAACGCCGCGCAGGCGCTGGCCGAGCAGATGCGGCAGGGCAGTGCGCAGATCATCCTGCGCACGCGTATCGCGCGCAAGGTGACCATCGCCAAGAAACTGCACAAGCTGGCATTGGACTTGCATGTCATCGACAACGGGCCGGGCATACCGGAAGACATCCGCGAGCGCATCTTCTATCCGCTGGTATCGGGCAGGGATGGTGGCAGCGGACTCGGACTGACGCTTGCGCAGACCTTCGTGCAGCAGCATGAAGGCTTGATCGAATGCGACAGCCGGCCCGGACAGACCGATTTCCGCATCCTGTTGCCGCTGCATTGAGCGGCGGCCGCGGGTGCCAACCATCACACGCAGACGACCACGCATATGAAACCGATCTGGATAGTAGATGACGACCAGTCGATCCGATGGGTCCTCGAAAAGGCCCTCGCCCGTGAAAGCCTGCTGAGCCGCAGCTTTACCAATGTCCGCGACGCGCTGCTCGCGCTCGAGGATGAAACCCCGCAAGTCCTGGTGTCCGATATCCGCATGCCTGGCGGTTCGGGCCTCGATCTACTGCAGGCCATCAAGGCGCGTCACCCCGGTTTGCCGGTGATCGTCATGACCGCCTACTCGGATCTGGACAGCGCCGTCGCCGCGTTCCAGGGCGGGGCGTTCGAGTATCTCGCCAAGCCGTTCGACATTGACCGCGCCGTCGAACTGATCCGCCGCGCCCTAGACGAAAGCCTGCGCGAGGAGGAGTTTGACGACCGCAGCGCCGAAGCGCCGGAGATCCTCGGCCAGGCGCCGGCCATGCAGGATGTGTTCCGCGCCATCGGCCGCCTGTCGCAGTCGAATGTCACCGTCATGATCACTGGCGAATCCGGTACCGGCAAGGAGTTGGTGGCCCGCGCGCTGCACAAGCACAGTCCGCGCGCCAGCAGCCCCTTTATCGCCCTGAATACCGCGGCAATTCCCAAGGACCTGCTTGAATCGGAACTGTTCGGCCATGAGCGTGGCGCTTTCACCGGCGCGCAGACCATGCGGCGCGGCCGCTTTGAGCAGGCCGAAGGCGGCACACTGTTTCTCGACGAGATTGGCGATATGCCCTTCGACCTGCAGACCCGCTTGCTGCGCGTGCTGTCCGACGGTCATTTCTACCGGGTCGGTGGACACAACCCGCTCAAGGCGAACGTGCGGGTCATTGCGGCCACGCACCAGAACCTTGAAGCGCGCGTGCGCGACGGCCTATTTCGCGAAGACCTGTTTCACCGCCTGAACGTCATTCGCCTGCGCCTGCCGCCGTTGCGCGAACGTCCCGAGGACATCACGCTGCTGGCGCGTCATTTCCTGCAGAAGAGCGCGCGCGAACTGGGCGTGGAACCCAAGCGGATGACCGATGATGCACTGGCCTACGTGAGCCGCTTGCCGTTTCCAGGCAATGTGCGCCAACTCGAGAACCTGTGCAATTGGCTGACGGTGATGGCGCCGGCACAGACTATCGAGATCAAGGACCTGCCGGCTGACCTGATTCAGCAGGCCGTGCGGATCCCGGCGGCAGACGGCGGCACGACGGATGCCGAGGCGCTTGCTGCCCAGCCGCCGTCGCCAACAGCTGAAGTTGGAGGCATGGTGATTCCGAGCCCGTCGACCGCCGGGGGTTGGGAGCCTCTGCTGGCCGCCGAGGCTCGCAGCATGCTCGAGGCCGGTCAGCCGGAGGTCATGGAGGCTTTGACGCAGCGCTTCGAGCGGGCCGTGCTGGAGGCTGCGCTAGGCGTGACGCGCGGACGCCGGGTGGAAGCTGCCTCGCGCCTGGGCATCGGCCGCAATACCATCACCCGCAAGCTGCAGGAACTGGGCTTCGACTGAGGGGAGGGTGTAAGGGCGGCTCGATGAAAAGCGCCGCCCGCGGCGGTCTGCTCCAGCAAAAGAGCATTGCAGTCGACATCGCGTCCGTAGTGTGCCGGGGGGCTGGCCGACCCCTGGCCCGGATACCCGCCTGGCGGTCTGCCATGCCCCGCAAACTGTTGCGCCGCAACATTCTCCGGCGGGGTGTGGCACTTTCAACATATCTCGTTATTGCCGCACAAATGCTGGGTGGGCCGTGCTATGCTTGCGACTTTCGAAGCGCCCTCGAAGACGCCTTCAGGTCCTTCCCCGCACAACTTGTCCAGAAAAGACATGTTTGCAATCCGCTAACCGGTCAAGCCGTGTCGCGGAAGGTTAGATTAACCCGCTGAACTTCGGCAGACCCGAAGAAAGGTGAGCACCCAATGATGCAGCAATACAAGAGCAACTCGTACCTCTTTGGCGGCAACGCGCCGTACGTGGAAGAGCTGTACGAAGCCTATCTGGACAATCCCACCTCCGTACCCGACAACTGGCGCGCATATTTCGACGCGATGCAGAACGTGCCTGCCGTGGATGGCAGCGATGCACGCGACGTGCCGCATGCGCCGATCATCGCCTCGTTCGCCGAGCGCGCCAAGCAGGGTCCGATCCGCACCATCGTTGCTTCCGCCGATGCCGAGATGGGCCGCAAGCGTGTCGCCGTGACGCAGCTGATCGCCGCCTACCGCAATATCGGCCTGCGCTGGGCCGACCTCGATCCGCTCAAGCGCCAGGAACGCCCGGACGTGCCGGATCTCGACCCGGCGTTCTACGGCTTCTCCGATGCCGATCTCGATATCGTCTTCAACACGAACAACACGTATTTCGGCAAGGATTCGATGAGCCTGCGCGAGCTGCTCACCAACCTGCGCGAGACGTATTCGAGCAACATCGGCGCCGAGTTCATGTACATCAGCGACCAGACGCAGAAGCGCTGGTGGCAGGAACGGCTCGAAAGCAGCCGTACCAAGCCGGTGTTCAGCACCGAAAAGAAAAAGCACATCCTGGAGCGCCTGACGGCCGCCGAAGGCCTCGAGCGCTTCCTCCACACCAAGTATGTCGGCCAGAAGCGTTTCTCGCTTGAAGGTGGCGAGAGCTTCATCGCCGCCATGGACGAACTGATCCAGCACGGCGGTGTCAAGGGCGTGCAGGAAATCATCATCGGCATGGCCCACCGTGGCCGTCTGAACGTGCTGGTCAACACGCTGGGCAAGATGCCCGCCGACCTGTTCGCCGAATTCGAAGGCAAGCACGTCGATGACCTGCCGGCCGGTGACGTGAAGTACCACAAAGGCTTCTCAAGCGATGTCTCGACCGCGGGCGGCCCGGTTCACCTGTCGCTGGCCTTCAACCCGTCGCACCTCGAGATCGTCAACCCGGTGGTCGAGGGTTCCGTCAAGGCGCGCCAGGAGCGCCGTGGCGACGTCCAAGGCACGCAGGTACTGCCGGTGCTGGTGCACGGCGACGCTGCTTTTGCCGGCCAGGGTGTGGTCATGGAAACGCTGAACCTGGCCCAGACGCGTGGCTACGGTACCGGTGGTACTGTACACATCGTCATCAACAACCAGATTGGCTTTACCACCTCGGACCCGCGCGACAGCCGTTCGACGCTGTATTGCTCGGACGTGGTCAAGATGATCGAGGCCCCGGTCCTGCACGTGAACGGCGATGATCCCGAAGCCGTGGTGTTCGCCATGCAGCTGGCCGTGGACTACCGCACCGAGTTCCGCCAGGACGTGGTCGTCGACATCATCTGTTACCGCAAGCTGGGCCACAACGAGCAGGACACCCCGGCCGTCACCCAGCCGCTGATGTACAAGAAAATTGCCGCGCATCCGGGCACGCGCAAGCTGTACGCCGACAAGCTGGCGGCACAGGGCGTGGTTGATGCGGCCTACGGCGACGAACTGGCACAGGCATTCCGCAGCGCGCTGGATGCCGGCAAGCACACGGTCGACCCGGTGTTGTCGAACTACAAGAACAAGTTCTCGGTAGACTGGCTGCCGTTCCTCAACAAGAAGTGGACTGACGCCGCCGACACGTCCGTGCCGGTGACCGAGCTGAAGCGTCTGGCTGAACGTATCACGACCATTCCGGAAGACCTCAAGGTTCATCCGCTGGTCGAGCGCGTGATCAAGGATCGCGCCGCCATGGGCCGTGGAGAATTGCCGCTGGACTGGGGCATGGGCGAGCACCTGGCGTTTGCGTCGCTGGTGGCCTCCGGCTATCCGGTGCGCATCACTGGCCAGGATGCTGGCCGTGGTACCTTCACGCACCGCCATGCCGTCCTGCATGACCAGAAGCGTGAGCGCTGGGATGCCGGTACCTACGTGCCGCTGCAGAACGTGTCGGAAAACCAGGCGCCGTTCACCGTCATCGACTCCGTGCTCTCCGAAGAGGCTGTGCTTGGTTTTGAATATGGCTACTCGACCGCCGAACCGAATGCGCTGGTGATCTGGGAAGCCCAGTTCGGTGACTTCGTCAACGGTGCACAGGTCGTGATCGACCAGTTCATTTCCTCGGGTGAAGTCAAGTGGGGCCGTGCCTCGGGCCTGACGCTGATGCTGCCGCACGGCTACGAAGGGCAAGGTCCGGAGCATAGCTCGGGCCGTATCGAACGCTTCCTGCAACTGAGCGCTGACAACAACATGCAAGTGGTGCAGCCGACCACGCCGGCACAGATCTTCCACCTGCTGCGCCGCCAGATGATCCGCATGTTCCGCAAGCCGCTGATCATCTTCACGCCGAAGTCGCTGCTGCGTAACAAGGATGCGACCTCGCAGCTGAGCGAACTGGCCAAGGGTCATTTCGAGACCGTGATCGGCGAGCAGGAAGACATCAACGCCGCTAAGGTCAAGCGTGTCATCGCATGCTCGGGCAAGGTGTACTACGACCTCGTGAATGCCCGCCGCGAGCGTGGCGACAACGATGTGGCGATCATCCGCGTGGAGCAGCTGTACCCGTTCCCGCACAAGGCGGCCGCTGCGGAACTGAAGAAGTATCCGAATGCCACCGAGATCGTCTGGTGCCAGGATGAGCCGCAGAACCAGGGCGCCTGGTTCTTCGTGCAGCACTACCTGATGGAGAACATGACCGAAGGCCAGAAGCTCGGCTATGCCGGCCGTGCAGCCTCCGCGTCGCCGGCCGTCGGCTACTACGCCAAGCATGCCGAACAGCAAAAGCAACTGCTCGATGCGGCCTTCTCCAAACTCAAGGGCTTCGTGCTGACCAAGTGATTGCTGCCGGGGCATGTGCGATGACGCGCATGCCCTGCGCATTTGCCTGGCTACACAGCCGACCCGAATAACCGAATTCACGAAGGAATATCTGAAATGGCAATCGTTGACGTCAAGGTCCCCCAATTGTCCGAATCCGTGGCCGAAGCCACGCTGCTCACCTGGAAGAAGAAGCCCGGCGAAGCCGTGGCGGTGGATGAAATCCTGATCGAAGTCGAGACCGACAAGGTCGTGCTCGAAGTGCCCGCTCCGTCGGCTGGCGTGCTTGCCGAACTGGTGCGCAACGACGGCGATACCGTCGTCGCCGACGAAGTCATTGCGCGCATCAATACCGATGCTTCGGCTGCGGTGGCCGCGCCGGCCGCTGCTGCTCTGGCACCGGCTGCCGCCGCACCTGCCGCGCCGGTCGCTGCCGCTGCGCCGGCGAGCGCTTCGGCTTCAGCCACGGCCATGCCTTCGGCTGCCAAGCTGATGGCCGAGAACAACCTGTCGGCTGGCCAGGTGGCCGGCAGCGGCAAGGATGGCCGTATCACCAAGGGTGACGTGCTGGGTGCTGTCGCTTCGGGCGCCAAGGCGCCGGCCGCCGCACCGGCTGCCCCGGCAGCACGTCCGGCCCTGCAACAGGTTTCCGCACCGGTTGATTTTGCCGTGCTTGGCGAGCGCCCGGAAGAGCGCGTGCCGATGAGCCGACTGCGCGCACGGATTGCCGAGCGCCTGCTGCAGTCCCAGTCGACCAACGCCATCCTTACCACCTTCAACGAAGTCGACATGAAGCCGGTGATGGACCTGCGTGCCAAGTACAAGGATCGCTTCGAGAAGGAACACGGCGTCAAGCTCGGCTTCATGTCGTTCTTCGTCAAGGCGGCCGTGCACGCGCTGAAGAAGTACCCGGTCATCAATGCCTCGGTCGACGGCAACGACATCGTCTACCACGGCTATTTCGACATTGGTATCGCAGTCGGTTCGCCGCGCGGCCTCGTGGTACCGATTCTGCGCAATGCAGACCAGATGTCGCTGGCCGACATCGAGAAGAAGATCGCTGAGTACGGCGCCAAGGCGCGTGACGGCAAGCTGTCGCTCGAGGAGCTGACAGGCGGTACGTTCTCGATCTCCAACGGCGGCACGTTCGGTTCGATGCTGTCGACGCCGATCATCAACCCGCCGCAGTCCGCGATCCTGGGCGTGCACGCCACCAAGGACCGCGCCGTGGTGGTCGATGGCCAGATCGTGATCCGTCCGATGAACTACCTGGCAATGTCGTACGACCACCGCATCATCGACGGCCGTGAAGCCGTGCTGGGCCTGGTGGCGATGAAGGAAGCGCTGGAAGACCCGGCCCGCCTCCTCCTCGACCTGTAAAACCTGCTCATGATCCTACTGCGCGCCCCGATCTTGGCCCTGTGATGCTCGCCGTACCCATGTACGGCTGTGCTTCTCGGGCCAACCTCGGGCCGCTCGCTACGGATCCTGAACAGGTTTTCCTGCTTATTGATGTTTCTGTTTCTGCGTGTGCGGGAACAGCGAACCAAAGGATTTCTTCATGAGCAAAGAATTTGATGTGGTGGTCATCGGCGCAGGCCCTGGTGGCTACATCGCTGCGATCCGTGCTGCCCAGCTGGGCCTGAACGTTGCCTGCTGCGAATCGAATCCCTACGATGATCCCAAGGGTGAGCCGCGTCTGGGCGGTACCTGCCTGAACGTTGGTTGCATCCCGTCGAAGGCGCTGCTGGCGTCGTCGGAGGAAGTCGAGAACGTGAATCATCACCTGGCCGATCACGGTATCACTGTGAAGGACGTGGCGGTGGATGTCGCCAAGATGCTCAAGCGCAAGGATGACATCGTCGGCAAGATGACCAAGGGCATCGAGTTCCTGTTCCGCAAGAACAAGGTCACGCTGCTGAAGGGGCACGGCAAGTTCGTCGGCAAGGCCGACGGTGGCTATCAGGTCGAGATCGCCGGCAAGGATGGCGCAGAGACGGTGAAGGCCAAGCAGGTCATCATCGCTACCGGCTCCAAGGCGCGCCACCTGCCGTCGATTCCGGTCGACAACGTGATGGTGTGCGACAACGAAGGTGCACTGAAATTCGGCGAAGTGCCGAAGAAGCTTGGTGTCATCGGCGCGGGCGTGATCGGCCTCGAACTCGGTTCGGTGTGGCGCCGCCTGGGCGCGGACGTGACCATCCTCGAAGCGCTGCCGGCCTTCCTGGGCGCGGTGGATGCAGGTGTGGCCAAGGAAGCGCAGAAGCTGTTCACCAAGCAGGGCCTGAAGTTCGAGCTGGGCGTCAAGATCGGTAACGTGAAGGCCGACAAGAAGGGCGTGTCGCTGGCCTACACGGCTGCCGACGGGTCGGAAAAGACGCTCGAGTGCGACAAGCTGATCGTGTCGATCGGCCGCGTGCCGAACACCGACAAGCTGGGTCTCGACGCCGTCGGCCTGGCCGTAGACGAACGCGGCTTCATCCCCGTGGATGACCACTGCGCCACGACCGTGCCCGGCATCTGGGCAATCGGTGACGTGGTGCGCGGGCCGATGCTGGCGCACAAGGCGGAAGACGAAGGCGTGGCCGTGGCCGAACGCATCGCCGGTCAGAAGCCGCACATCGACTACAACTGCATCCCGTGGGTGATCTACACTTCGCCGGAAATCGCCTGGGTCGGCAAGACCGAGCAGCAACTCAAGGCTGAAGGCCGCGAGACCAAGGCTGGCCAGTTCCCGTTCATGGCCAATGGCCGTGCGCTGGGCATGGGCGCCGCCGACGGCTTCGTGAAGGTGATTGCGGACGCCAAGACCGACGAGATTCTCGGCGTACATATCATTGGCGCCAATGCCTCCGACCTGATCGCGGAAGCCGTGGTGGCGATGGAGTTCAAGGCGGCAAGCGAGGATATCGCCCGCGTCTGCCATCCGCATCCCTCGCTGTCCGAGGTGGTGCGCGAAGCGGCCCTCGCGGTCGACAAGCGCGCGCTCAACATGTAATGGCAAGACGGCACGCGCAAGGCGTGCCGTTTTCCCTTGCAGCAGGGCCGCCCCAGGGCAATCCACACCGCCTCGGGGCAACGCTGCCGCTTTTGTGCAAGCGGCAGTATTTTCAGGTGGTATCCCGCTGGCTGTCGCACTGATGTGGCACCCGGCTGGCAGCACGCAACGCGTGCCGGCGATTTTCGACAATGAACGTTCAGCAGGCTTACGAACACGAACTCCAGCAGCGTGGCTATCAGTCCGACGAGGCTCAGCGGCGCGCCGTTGCACGTCTGCAGCAATGCTATGACGAGTGGGTGGCGTACAAGCAGAAGCGCGGTTCGACGCTTAAGAAATTCCTTAATCGCCCCGACGTGCCGCGTGGCGTCTATCTGTGGGGCGGGGTGGGGCGCGGCAAATCGTTCCTGATGGACTGTTTTTATCAATGCGTGCCGCTGGTGCGCAAGACCCGCCTGCATTTCCATGAATTCATGCGCGAGGTGCATCGCGAGCTCGAAGAGCTGCGTGGCACGGCCGACCCGCTCGACGTGCTCGCCAAGCGGATTGCCAAGCGCTATCGCCTGATCTGTTTCGACGAATTCCATGTGAGCGACGTGGCCGATGCCATGATGCTGCACAAGTTGCTGGACCAGCTGTTCGCCAATGGCGTGCAGTTCGTGATGACCTCCAACTACCGGCCCGACCTGCTGTATCCGGATGGTTTGCATCGTGAGCGTATCCTGCCGGCGATTGCGCTGTTGCAGGACAAGCTCGACATCCTGAACGTCGATGTCGGCACCGATTACCGCAAGCGTGCGCTGGAACAGGTGGATGCCTATCACACGCCGCTCGATGCCAAGGCCAATGCGGCCCTGCGTGATGCCTTCACGGCGGTGGCTGGCGTGGCGGACGAGTCGCCCATCCTTCATATCGAACATCGCGAGATCCACGCGCTGCGTAAGGCCGGCGGTGCTGTGTGGTTCGATTTTGCGACACTGTGCGGCGGACCGCGCTCACAGAACGATTATCTGGAAATCGCCACGCAATTCCACACCGTCGTACTCTCGGACGTGCCAAAGATGACGCCCCGCATGGCCTCCGAGGCGCGCCGCTTCACTTGGCTGATCGACGTGTTCTACGATCACAAGGTCAAGCTGCTGATGTCGGCGGAGGTGCCGGCGGTGGATCTGTACACCGAGGGTCCGATGTCTGGCGAATTTCACCGCACGGTGTCGCGCATCATCGAGATGCAATCGCGCGAATATCTGGAGGCGCCACGCCGCGTGGTCGATACCGCACTCACCTGAGGCGGGTGCCCGGCCGTTCAGTCCGCCGCACCTTGGACGCCTCGGCCCTTCGGTCTTTAGCCTTCCAGGCCTTCAGCCCCTCAGCCCCTTTTCAAGTAGCTCGCTGACCAGCGCATTCACGCTGAGCTGGCGCGCTTCTGCCTCGGCGTGCAGGGCTTTCACCAGTTCACCGTTCAGCTTGACCGCAAACGGCACCAGCCCTTGTGCCTGATCGAGGCGGCGCTGTTCGCGCCGGTCCACCGGCTTGCCGCTAGCCTGGACGGGCGGGGTGGTGCGCTTCATGTTGTGGATCAGTTTGAGCGCCTTGTTTTTCTCGAGATCAGTCTTTTTCACGATGGTGTCCGATAGGGTTGTGGGCGGCATTGTACGCATCTTTTGAGCGCGGTCCGGATGACTTGGCGTGATGCCGGCGGGACGGGGAGCCGCTGCTTGCCCGGATGCGTGACAGCCTCTCCATGGATCTGCGTCTTGCCACTCCGGGATGCCATTGACCCAGATCAACCCACGTTCCAGACCACACGGGCATACTGTGGACCATGGGTACCCTTGGCTCCGATTTTCCTGCGCCGGCCGGCGCCGCGGCCGTGATGCAGATGCGCACGCCGGTTGCGGCAGCGGCGGAAGCCGGCTGCTACCACTGCGGCCAGCCGATGCCGGCGGACACACCCTGGCACACGACATTGGGCGACGTGCCGGCGGCGTTCTGCTGCGCAGGCTGCCAGGCGCTGGCGGAGACCATCCATGCCGGCGGTTTTGGCCATCTATACCGTGCCGACACGCGTTTTGCCACACCGCTGGAGGGGGCCGCGTTGCAGGATGCCGAACGTCGCTGGCAGGCCTACGATGCCCCGGAGCTGATGGCACAGTTCACCCGCCCGGTGGGCGACGATGTGCTGGAATGTACGCTTGCCGTCGAGCAGCTCCGTTGTGCTGCGTGCGTCTGGCTGATCGAGCAGACCTTGGAGAAACTGCCGGGCGTGCAGTCCGTGCAGGTCAATTTCAGTACCGGGCGCGCTACCGTGCGGTGGCGCCGCAGCACCTGCCAACTGTCCAGCCTGCTGCGCCGCATGGCGGAGATCGGCTATCCGGCATGGCCATTCGAGGCGGCCCGCTCCGATGCCCACGCCCGACGCGAGCGCCGCAGCCTGCTGATGCGGCTGGGCGTGGCGATGCTGGGCATGATGCAGGTGATGATGTATGCGTGGCCGGTGTATACCCATGCCTATTCCATCGATCCTGATCACCTGACCTTGCTCCGCTGGGCTAGCCTCTTGCTGACGCTACCGGTGGTGCTGTATTCAGCCCAGCCCATTTTTTCCGGCGCATGGCGCGATCTGCGGCGGCGTCACCTCGGCATGGATGTGCCGGTTGCACTGGGTATCGGCGCGGCCTTCCTCGCCAGCCTGGCCGCCACGATTCTGGATCGTGGCGACGTCTGGTACGACTCAGTCACCATGTTCGTCGCCTTCCTGCTGGCGGCGCGTTATCTCGAATTGCGGGCGCGCCAGTCGGCGCGCAGCGGAGCTGAGGCGCTGGCGCGCCAGCTACCGGCTACGGTCGAGCGGCTGGACGCCTCCGGCAGCGCCGAGGTCGTGCCCGTGGTACGCCTGCGCCACGGTGACAGGATCCGTATCCGGCCCGGCGAAACGATTCCTGCGGATGGCGTGGTGCAGGATGGCCAGACAGACGTGGATGAATCGCTGCTGTCCGGTGAAAGCCTGCCGGTGCCGCGCACCACAGGCGACGCTGTCCTGGCGGGGAGTTTCAACTGCAGCAGCCCGATCGTCGTGGAAGTCACGGAAGTTGGTGCCGGCACCCGCTTGGCGGGCATCGTGCAACTGCTCGACCGGGCGTTGGCGGAGCGGCCACCGGCGGCCGTCATGGCGGATCGCGTGGCCTCGGTCTTCGTGCTGGTGCTGCTCATACTGGCAGCACTGTCGGGGCTAGTGTGGTGGTGGATCGACCCGTCCCGCGCGCTGCAGGTGATGGTCACCGTGCTGGTGGTGAGCTGCCCCTGCGCGCTCTCGCTGGCGACACCGGCGGCACTGGCGGCGGCACACGGCGCGTTGGCGCGATGCGGGCTGCTGGTGACGCGCGGCCGGATGATCGAGACGCTGGCCGGCGTGAGCGACGTCATGCTCGACAAGACCGGCACGCTTACGCACGGGCGGCTCATGGTCGCGGACATCGTCACGTTCGGCCCGGCCAGTGCGGAAGCGTGCCTGGCGCTCATGGCCGGCATGGAGCAGGCCAGCGAGCATCCGCTGGCACGCGCGCTCTGTACCGAGGCGGCCCAGCGCGGCATCGCGCCGGTGGCGGCCGGCACGGTGCGGGCCGTGCCGGGGCGGGGCATGACTATGGATACTCCGCAGGGTGAAGTGCGCATCGGCAGCCTGGCATTCACCCAGGCGCTGTATGGCGGTGAGGGCGCCAGTCATGGTATTGCCGCAGGCGATGCTAAAGCCTGGGCAGGCACGGTAGCGCCGTCGCCCGCAGCGGGACAGACGCGCATCTGGCTGGCAGACACACATGGCCCGCTGGCTTGCGTGACGCTGCAGGATACGCTGCGCGAGGCGGCGCGCAGCCTGCTCGACGACCTGCGCGAACAGGGATGCACCGTGCACCTCGTGTCCGGCGACGCACCGGCGACGGTCGCGTGGTGGGCAGGCGAACTGGGGATTGTGCACGCCGCTGGCGGTGTCAGCCCCGAGGACAAGCGCGCGTATGTCCAGGCGTTGCAGGCGCAGGGCAAGACCGTGCTGGCCGTCGGCGACGGCATCAATGATGCGCCGGTGCTCGCGCAGGCCGATGCTTCCATCGCCATCGGCAGCGGCGCGCCGCTGGCGCAGGCCGGAGCGGACGCGGTCCTGAATGGCGGGGACATCGGGGTGGTCGGCACATCCCTGGCATTCGCCCGGAAGGCGCGCCGCGTGATTCGCCAGAACCTGGGCTGGGCCTTCGCCTACAATGTCACGGCGATCCCGCTGGCCATGGTCGGATGGATGCCGCCCTGGCTGGCGGCCATCGGCATGTCGCTGTCTTCGTTGCTGGTAGTCGGCAACGCATGGCGCCTGTCGCGCGGCGCGCATCGGTCTTGAGCGAGTTCTAAGATGGAAACCCTGTTCCTGCTGATTCCCCTGAGCCTGGTGCTGGTCGTGGCGATTGCCTGGGGCCTGTGGTGGGCGCTGCGCTCGGGCCAGTACGATGATCTGGAGCGCCCGGCGCAGTCGGTGCTGCTGGACGACGACCGGGCGCACTGACCGTCCGGCGCAACCGTGCCGGAATATGGCGTTTTACCGCTTTTTTGCAACAGTTCCCTGTCCACCGTGTGAAAGCGCCTCCGCTTGACTTGGATCAACGCGGATTGCACAGGGCCCGCCTAACATGCTCCCATCGACTTATTTTGACACTCGGGGGGTAGTATGGGTGCGTCCCAATCGTTGACGCCTACGGCGGATACGTTCAACTACAAGGTGGTGCGGCAATTCACCATCATGACGGTCGTCTGGGGGATCGTCGGCATGGCCGTGGGGGTGCTGATTGCCGCTCAGCTGATCTGGCCCTCGCTCAATTTCGATATTCCCTGGCTGACCTATGGCCGCCTGCGACCGCTGCATACCAATGCGGTGATCTTTGCCTTTGGCGGCTCGGCATTGTTTGCTACCTCCTATTACGTCGTGCAGCGCACCTGCCAGGTGCGGCTGCTGTCCGATAAGCTCGCGGCTTTTACCTTCTGGGGCTGGCAGGCAGTGATTGTCGCTGCGGCAATTACGCTGCCGCTGGGCATCACGACCTCCAAGGAGTATGCCGAACTGGAGTGGCCGATCGACATCCTCATCACGCTGGTCTGGGTGGCGTATGCGGTGGTGTTTTTTGGCACGATCGTCAAGCGCAAGACGCGCCACATCTATGTCGCCAACTGGTTCTTTGGCGCCTACATCCTGACGATCGCGCTGCTGCACATCGTCAACAACATGGAACTGCCTGCCACGCTGTGGAAGTCGTATTCCGCCTATGCCGGGGTGCAAGACGCGATGGTGCAGTGGTGGTATGGCCACAATGCGGTCGGCTTCTTCCTGACCACCAGCTTCCTCGGCATGATGTATTACTTCGTGCCCAAGCAGGCTGAACGTCCGATCTACTCGTACCGCCTGTCTATCGTCCACTTCTGGGCGTTGAACTTCACCTACATGTGGGCCGGCCCGCACCACCTGCAATACACCGCACTGCCGGACTGGGCGCAGTCGCTTGGCATGGTGTTCTCGCTGATCCTGCTGGCGCCGTCCTGGGGTGGCATGATCAACGGCATCATGACGCTGTCGGGTGCATGGCACAAGCTGCGGACCGATCCGATCCTCAAGTTCCTGGTGGTGGCCCTGTCGTTCTACGGCATGTCGACCTTCGAAGGTTCGATGATGTCGATCAAGACGGTGAACGGCCTGTCGCACTATACCGACTGGACCATTGGTCACGTGCACTCCGGTGCATTGGGCTGGGTGGCCATGATCACTATCGGCTCGCTGTACTACATGGTGCCGCGCCTGTTCGGCCAGAAAGAGATGTACAGCACGCGCGCCATCGAGCTGCATTTCTGGATCGCCACTGGCGGCGTGGTGCTGTACATCGCGGCGATGTGGATCGCCGGCGTGATGCAAGGCCTGATGTGGCGTGCCGTGCAGCCGGACGGCACGCTGACCTACACCTTCGTGGAATCGGTCAAGGCCACCTATCCGTTCTACGTGATTCGCCTCGCGGGTGGCCTGTGCTTCCTCGGCGGTATGTTCCTGATGGCCTGGAACGTATTCCGGACGGCGTACGGCAAGCCGACGTTCGAAGCGGTCATTCCCCAGTCCCTGCCGGCCACGGCAACCAGCCACTAACCAGGAGGCGGAATCATGAATCAAGGCAAGCGCCGCTTCTTCTCGCACGAGACGCTTGAGCAGAACATCGGCTGGCTGATCCTGGCCACTATCGTCGTGGTCAGCATCGCCGGTCTGGTCCAGATCGTGCCGCTGTTCTTCCAGCATTCCACGACCCAACCCACCCCGGGCGTGGTGCCGTATTCGCCGCTGCGCCTGATGGGACGCGACATCTATATCCGCGAGGGTTGCGTGGGTTGCCACTCGCAACACGTGCGCACGCTGCAGGCCGAGACGGAACGCTATGGCCACTATTCGGTCGCCGGCGAGTCGGTGTTCGACCGGCCGTTCTTGTGGGGCTCCAAGCGTACCGGCCCGGATCTGGCGCGGGTTGGCGGCCGCTATTCAGATGACTGGCACCGTATCCACCTGCGCAATCCGCGCGACGTAGTGCCGGAGTCGAACATGCCGGCTTACCCGTGGCTGGAGAAGACGCCTGTCGCGACGCACGATATCGAGGTACGCATGCGGACTTTGCGCACGCTAGGCGTGCCTTATACCGATGCGCAGATTGCTGGCGCCAAAGCCGAGCTTGCGGGCAAGAGCGAGGAAGACGCGATGGTCGCCTATCTGCAGGGCCTCGGCACCGCGCTTAAACCTGTGCGCCTGGGTGCGCAGAAGGAGCAATGATGGGCATGCTTTCCGCACTGGCCACGGTGATCTCCATGGCGACATTCATCGGCATCGTCTGCTGGGCATGGTCGAAAGGCCGACAGGCGGCCAACCGTGATGCGGCCATGCTGCCGTTCGCGCTGCCCGACGAGGCAGAGGACTCCAAGACAGGATACTGACAATGAGCGACTTCTTTTCCGCCGGCTGGGGATACTACATCGCCGCCATTTCCCTCATCGGTATCGCATGGTGCCTGTGGCTGCTGTGGTCGCAGCGCAAGACCACCGTGCAGCTCAAGCCGGATGGTTCGGTCGACGATACGACCGGGCATGTCTGGGACGGAGACCTGCGTGAGCTGAACAATCCATTGCCACGTTGGTGGGCCTGGATGTTCATCCTGGCGTGCGTGTTCGGTCTGGCCTATCTGGTGCTGTATCCGGGCCTCGGTACCTACAAGGGCACCCTGCAGTACACCACGCGCGATGCGCTGGCCAAGCAGCAGGCCGAGGTCGAGGCCAGCGTGCGTCCGCTGTATGCGAAATACATGCAGATGGACGTGCCGGCAATCGCCAAGGACAGCCAGGCCCGCGAGATCGGCCAGCGCCTGTTCCTGAACTACTGTGCGCAATGCCATGGCTCGGACGCGGGCGGTAGTAAGGGATTCCCGAACCTGACCGATGGTGACTGGCTGTATGGCGGCGAGCCCGACACCATCACGCAATCGATCCTGAAAGGCCGTAACGGCATCATGCCGCCGTTTGCCGCGCAGCTCGACGGCAGCAAGGCCGGCGATGTGGCGCAGTATGTGCGCTCGCTGTCCGGGTTGCCTGCCGATCCGATCCGCGTGGCGCGTGGCGAGCCGCTGTACAAGGCGAATTGCGTGGCATGCCATGGCGCGGGCGGCAAGGGCAACCAGGCCCTGGGCGCACCGAACCTGTCCGACCGCACCTGGTTGTATGGCAGTTCGGAACGCACCATCGTGGAAACGATTCTCAAGGGCCGCAATAACGTGATGCCTGCCCATGAAGAAATCCTGACACCGGAAAAAGTGCGCATGATCAGCGCCTACGTCTGGGGTCTGTCGAATGGCGCGGCACGCTAGAGCTGTGTTCGGCCGTGCCCGGGGCTGGCGCCCCGGCACGGTTATCCCGCAGCGCGTTGGAATGCAATAAGGAACGGATATGAGTACCCCGGCACCTCCGGACTGGCAGCCCATGCAGCCCCAACAATCCACGCAGCCAGAAAGCGTGGAAGCGGCGCTGTACGAGGTTCGACGCAAGATCTATCCGCGCGCCGTGTCCGGGCTGTTCGCCCGGTGGCGCGTGTGGACGGTGCTGCTGACCCAGCTGCTGTTCTACGGGTTGCCGTGGATGTTATGGAATGGCCGGCAGGCCGTGTTGTTCGATCTCGCTGGACGTAAATTCCATATCTTCGGGCTCGTGATGTGGCCGCAGGACATTATCTTCCTGACGGTCCTGCTGGTGATTTCAGCGCTCTCGCTGTTCCTGTTCACCGCGTTGGCCGGGCGCCTGTTCTGCGGGTACGCGTGCCCGCAGACGGTCTACACCGAAATCTTCATGTGGATCGAGCGCAAGATCGAGGGCGATCGCTTTGCGCGGATCCGCCTCGACAGCGACCCATGGTCGCTGCGCAAGCTACGCCTGAAGACCGCCAAGCATCTGGCCTGGGGCGCTATCGCCCTGTGGACCGGCTTTACCTTCGTTGGCTACTTCACCCCGATCCGCGAGCTGGGCCAGGCAGTCGCGACCTTCAGCCTCGGTCCGTGGGAAACCTTCTGGCTGCTGTTCTACAGTGTTGCCACCTGGGGCAATGCGGGCTTCCTGCGCGAACAGGTGTGCAAGTACATGTGCCCGTATGCACGCTTCCAGAGCGTGATGGTCGACCACGATACGCTGGTGGTGACGTATGATCCGGTGCGTGGCGACCCGCGTGGTAAGCGTTCCAAACGCGAAGACCATCGCGCGGCTGGCCTGGGTGATTGCGTCGACTGCAGTATCTGCGTGCAGGTCTGTCCGACCGGCATCGACATCCGCGATGGCCTGCAGTACGAGTGCATCGGCTGCGGCGCCTGTATCGATGCGTGCGACCAGGTCATGGACAAGATGATGTATCCACGTGGCCTGATCCGCTACACGTCGGAGCGCGCCATCGAGGAGCGCCTCACGCCCGCCGAGGCACGGCGCCACATCAAGCGTCCGCGCATCCTGATCTACAGCGTGCTGTGGATCGTGCTGGTAGGGGCCTTCTTTACCGCACTGGCGATGCGTTCGCCGCTCAAGGTCGACGTCATCCGCGACCGGGGTGCGCTGGCGCGGGAAGTGGAGGGCGGCATGATCGAGAACGTATACCGCCTGCAGTTGATCAACACCACCGAGTCGCCGATGCCGCTGCGCATCACGGCCGAGGGCCTGCCGGCACTGCAGGTACGCGGCCTGCCGACGGAGACGGAGGGCGTGGTGGTGGTGGCAGCAGCGTCCAATCTGCTGGTGCCGGTGCGTCTGCGCCTGCCGATGGATGCAGCCGAGCCGGGCACACATGCCATTCGCTTTCGCATCGCTTCCCTGCAGCCGGATGGCGGCGCGGAGATCAACGAAGCGTCGAGTTTTATTGTGCCGAGATAATCAGGAAGGTGGGTCGTACATCGCGATCACGTACCGCCCAACCAGAACCGCGATCATAGGAGCGCGTGATGAAAGCAGCGACTGAAAGCAAGGTATGGTGGAAGGAGCCCTGGCCCTGGCTGCTGATGGCCGGCCCGGCCGTGGCAATGGTGGGCTGTGGCGTGACCATCTGGCTCGCCGTGTCTGGAGCCGACAAGGAAATCGTGCAGGGCGTCAGCAAGCAGGGGCTCAAGGTCGAGCAGGTCCAGGCGACTGCTGCGCCGGCCCGCCAGGAGCGGCCATGACAGTGCGGATCCTGCTGGCGGTGCTGTGGCCGGCATTCCTGGTCGCCGGGCTGGCCGAAGGCCTTATGTTTTCGATGTTCAACCCGGACGACATCCAGGTGTTCGGCATGGATGTCGAACTGTCGCGCATGGCAGCCTACACTATCGGCTTCTTCATGCTATGGGGCATGTGCACGATGTCCGGATTGCTGACCGCCTACGTCATTACCGGATTGCGTGATCCGCTGATGGAGCCGGCACAAGATGATCTGCGCCGGTAGCCGGCATGCCGTGCCACGGCATGCGGCAGCTCATTGCTCAGCAGCGGGAACCGACCAGCTGGCGCAGGGCATCCATGTCCACCAGCTTGACCTGGCGTTGCTTGACCTGGATGAAACCGGATTCGGCGAAGCGGGAGAACAGCCGGCTGACCGTTTCCAGCTTCAGGCCGAGGTAGCTGCCGATTTCCTCGCGGCTCATGCGCAGGAGAAATTCCGTGGCGGAGTATCCGCGCGTGGACATGCGTTGCGACAGGTTCAGCAGAAAGGCTGCCAGCCGCTCTTCGGCGCGCATGGCGCCGAGCATCACGAGCATGTCATGGTCGCGCGAGATCTCGTTGCTCATCAGGCGCATGATCTGGATCTGCAGGGAAGGGAGTTCACGTGCCAGTTCCTGGAGTTCATCGAACCGCAGCACACAGGCTTCGCTGTCTTCCAGCGCGATGGCATCCGATACGTGCGCCATCTTGCCCAGGCCATCAAGGCCAACGATTTCACCCGGCAGGTGAAAGCCGGTGATCTGGCTGCGACCATCCTGCAGCGTCAGGACGGTCTTCAGGGTGCCGAAGCGCACGCCGTAGACGGTGGTCAGCGGGTCGCCCTGACGGTACAGCAGCTTGCCGCGAGGAATACGGACGCGCTCGCTGACCAACGCATCCATCCTGGTCGCGTCTTCGGCGGCAATGCCGACAGGCAGGCAGATCTGACCCAGGGCACAGGTCGAGCAGCGGGTACCGTTTTCGGCGACGGGCGTTCGAATAAGCACGGCAAAACCTGCCTTAAAACCATCAACGTGGGGATTGTACCCCTTACCGCGCCTCTCGGGGTGAAGTCCGTATGACAACCGGGATCCTCTTCAGTGCCTTTGTGATGGCCCTGCTCGGCGGTGTTCATTGTGCTGCGATGTGCGGCGGGGTCGCCGTGCTGGCCGAAGACCGTATGGCGTTGCCGCTGCGGCAGGTAAGGCCAGGCCGGCTGTGGCTGGAACAATGGGTCATGCACTTGGGCCGCCTGACCACTTACGCCATACTGGGCGGGGTGCTGGGCGCACTCGGCATGCTGGTCTGGCAGCAGTCGTGGCTGCCGGTTCAGCGCTGGCTGTTCGCCGCGGGCAGTTTCTGGATGATCGCCTACGGCCTGTTCCTCATGCTGCCAAACTCCCGCGACCGTACCGGCTGGGCGGGGCGCATGGGCCTGTGGCTGGGTCGGCTGATGCGCGCGCTGCCAGGGCATGCCGCGTTCGGCCACTGGCTGGCCGGGCGGCCGGTCCTGCAGCGTTATGTCGCCGGGCTCGGGTGGGGGTTGATTCCCTGCGGGATGGTGTATGGTGCGCTGGCACTGGCGCTGCTGGCCGGCAATCCGGTTGGTAGCGCGCTGGTCATGCTGGCGTTTGGCGCCGGCACCTTGCCTAATCTCCTGTTGCTCTCGGGCGGCGCGGGCTGGCTGCGGCACTGGGTCCGGCGGCCCGCCGTGCGCGGTACACTGGCGCTGGCCGTCACCGGCTTCGGACTGCTCGGACTGTACCGGGCCGTGCATCTGCCGGATGCATTGCTGGCGCAAGGCTTCTGCGTGACATTCTAGCGACGGTGTACGGTCGTCGCGCCCCGTCCCGCTGCCGACGTATTGCAGCCGATCGCGGAATTCGCCTACAATCCGGGAAAAGCAGTATTCAGATGGCCCGGTGCTAGGACCGCAGGCCCTGATTCAACGGAAGCCAGCCCCGGCA
Source organism: Imbroritus primus (assembly GCA_000272025.2). Taxonomy (GTDB): domain Bacteria; phylum Pseudomonadota; class Gammaproteobacteria; order Burkholderiales; family Burkholderiaceae; genus Imbroritus; species Imbroritus primus. The sequence continues at coordinate 46,195 of AKCV02000023.1, read as the reverse complement.
CACACATGTTTCCTGCATGATTCCTGTGACGGGCCACCGGTGGCAACACCAGGCAAGCCGTGTAATCCCGTTTTCCGAAGTCGTGTGACTGTTGCAGCCTGTCGTTCTGGCGGTCCCTGCACTTTCCCGGCTGCTGGCTGCGAACCGGCAACGCCGTTTCGCCAGATTGAACCCAAGAATCCCGGGCGCCCGGGCACCACCGGCTGCCAGACCAAAACTGATCGCACACCTACATGAATACTCATGAGGCGAAAATCGTCCTCGAGACGGCGCTGATCTGCGCGCAGGAACCCTTGCGCGTCAACGATCTCCGCAAGCTGTTTGCCGAAGAAATCGGCCCGGATACGATTCGCGTCCTGCTTGAAGAGCTGCGGCTCGACTGGGAGGGGCGTGGTGTCGAGCTGGTCGCCTTGGCCACTGGCTGGCGTTTCCAGAGTCGCCCGGATCTGCGCGAATACCTGGACCGCCTGAACCCGGAAAAGCCCCCCAAATACTCACGGGCCGTGATGGAAACGCTGGCGATCATCGCCTATCGCCAGCCTGTGACGCGCGGCGATATCGAAGAAATCCGCGGCGTGACGGTCAATACGCAGATCATCAAGCAGCTCGAGGATCGCGGCTGGATCGAAGTGATTGGTCACCGTGACGTCCCAGGCCGGCCCGGCCTGTACGCGACCACCAAGTCTTTCCTGGACGACCTGGGCCTGCGCTCGCTTGATGAGTTGCCGCAACTGCAGGATGGCCAGGCGCAACTCGCCGCCATGATGGCCAGCCAGGAAAGCATGGACTTCGCCCCGGAAGCCGCAGACGCAGATGCTGCAGCGAATGACGTCTCCGCAGAGGCGGAAGCTGGCGCGGTTGCTTCGGTCGCTGGTGATCCCGTAGAGGCGGCAGCCATCGAGGCCGGTGCTGCTTCGGACGTTGCCGAGGTCGAAACAATCGAAGCCGACGAAGCCGACGAAGCCGACGAAGCCGACGAAGCCGACGAAGCCGACGAAGACGACGAAGACGACGAAGACGACGAAGACGACGAAGACGGCCGGTCGGCGCAGCGCGCTGCTCCCACCGATCCGGCGGCATCGGCTCACGTAGCAGCCAATCATTCCACAAGTGAACCGGACGCGCATGCGGACGGCAGCGCGGACGCCGATGAGCAGGCGCGTCGCGACAACACTCAACCAGATCACTAACGTGACAGATCAACATCAGCAGGATACCCGCATGGCCGACACGCCCAAGGTCAGTAACGACGATGCCGGCGCAGCGCCGGGCAACCCGGCTGCGGAGGGCAGTGAAGCCCCGCGCCGCAAGGGTTTGCGCCGCGGCCCCCGTAATCTCGTCACCGGAAGGCGGCAAGCCGCTCGTCCGGGCCGGCCCGAGAACCAGGGCGAGGCTGCCGTAGAAGCCGGTACCGATACCGGCGGGGGCGTGGGCAGGCAAAAGCCGGCAGGTTCGGCGCGCCCGGGCAAGCCGGCGGCAGGAAAAGGCCAGAAGGCCGGGGGGCGAGGACGTCAGCAGAACGCCCGTGACCCGCAGAAGCGCCAGCCAGCAGCCCAGGCGCGTCCCACGGACAGCGGCATCGCGAGTCGCCCGCTGGCGGGTACCGTCGGCGACGACCTGTTTCGTTATGTCGTGTCCGGCGAATATGACCAGTTTGACGATGCATCACCCGATGATCCGCAGCGCGAGGCCAGGAAAAAGGGCCGCGAGCTGACAGCCGAGGATGATGCTCCGAAGCTTCACAAGATCCTGGCCGAGATCGGCATGGGATCGCGCCGCGACATGGAGGAGCTGATCCTGCAGGGCCGCGTATCCGTCAATGGCTTGCCGGCGCATATCGGACAGCGCATCCTGCCGACTGACCAGGTCCGCGTGAATGGCAAGCCAGTACAGCGCAAGATCGCCACCAAGCCGCCGCGCGTGTTGCTGTATCACAAGCCAGCGGGCGAAATCGTCAGCCAGTCCGATCCCGAAAAGCGCGCAACGGTGTTCGAAAGCCTGCCACGCATCAAATCTGGTAAATGGGTGGCGGTGGGGCGGCTCGATTACAACACCGAAGGCCTGCTCATCTTTACGACCTCGGGTGATCTTGCCAACCGTTTTATGCATCCGCGCTATGGTGTGGAACGCGAATACGCCGTGCGAACCCTTGGGGAGCTGCAGGAGTCGGATCGGCAGAAGCTGCTGCATGGCATCGAGCTGGATGACGGCCCGGCCAACTTCCTGCGGATCGCGGATGGCGGCGGGGAGGGCAGCAACCACTGGTATCACGTGGCGCTGACCGAGGGCCGCAACCGCGAAGTGCGCCGCATGTTCGAGGCCGTTGGCCTGACGGTCTCGCGGCTGATCCGTACGCGCTATGGCCAGTTCTTGCTGCCGCGCGGCCTCAAGCGCGGCCGCTGGGAGGAACTGAAGCCGGAAGACGTGCGTGCCGTCATGCAGGCCGTCGGCCTGAAGGCGCCCGGAGGTGCCGACACTCGCAAGAGTGGTGGCCCACAGGGCAAGCCGGCCGGTGGCCGGGGGCAACAGCAGCCCAAGAACGGCGGTGCGGCCAAGCGCCGGACCGGCAAGGTGATCGACAATGCCGTGATGGTGGCGTCGGATCTGTTGGCCAGGCCGCAAGGCGGCAAGGGGGGCAAGCCAGGGCGGGGGCCGCGCACGGAGAATCGCGGCCGTGGCCAGCCCGACCCTATGCAAACCGCCATGGGTTATTTCTCGACTGGTAGCGGTATGCTGTCCGGCCCTTCGCGCGGCCGGGGGCGCCGCGACAACAGCGCAGGCGAGCTGATCGGTCCGATGCGCAGTTCTACCAGCAATGTGCCGGGGCTCAGCCGGCCAGGTGGGCGCTCGCAAGGACGCGGGCGCAACGGCAACCGTTAAGGCGGGGGGGGCCGGGAACCCGGCCCGCTTCCCTGTCCTGCTTTTGCTTTTTCAGTGAAAACGGTTTAAAATCCGAGTCTTATCAAAACTCATCTGGCGCCGGGTGAGCACATGATGGGCATTGCGCCCATTTTTTTTTGCTTTGGCGCGGTGATGGGGTTGATTTTGTGGCGCCCCAAGTGGCGCCTATGTATCTTAGCGATTTCTCAGGAAAACCGTGCAACTGGTTGATTTGATTGAAAAAACCGTCGAAGGAATGGGTTACGAGCTCGTGGATGTCGAGCGCGCCCCGGGCGGACTGCTGCGCGTTTCAATCGATCATGCCGAGAATGGCGTCGGAGTGGATGACTGCGAAAAGGTCAGTCATCAGTTGACGCACCTGTTGACGGTGGAAAATGTGGCTTACGAGCGTCTGGAGATCTCGTCTCCAGGCCTGGACCGGCCGTTGCGCAAGCTGGCCGATTTTGTCCGCTTCGCCGGCGCCGAAGCCAAGGTGACGTTGCGCGTTCCGCTGGATGGGCGGAAAAATTTTGTCGGAATCGTACATGAACCCACCGGCGGGCCCGGTGAGGAAAAGATCGGTCTCGAATTCGAGAGCAAGGATGGTCCGGCATTGCTGGAGTTCACGCTCGCGGAACTCGACAAGGCCAGGCTGGTGCCGGTGATCGACTTCAAAAGAACTCAGAAGAAAGGGAACAAGCAATGAGCCGCGAAGTTCTGTTGCTCGTCGATGCTCTGGCGCGCGAGAAAAACGTTGACAAGGACATCGTCTATGGTGCGCTGGAGGCGGCATTGGCCTCCGCGACCAAGAAGCGTTTCGAGGAAGACGTCGATATCCGCGTGTCGATCGACCGCGAGAGCGGCGAGCACGAAACCTTCCGCCGCTGGCTGGTGGTGCCGGACGAAGCCGGCCTGCAAGAAGCCGACAAGGAAATCCTGCTGTTCGAGGCGCGCGAGCAGGATCCCGCTATCGAGGTCGGGGATTACATCGAAGAGCAGATTGAATCGATGGAGTTCGGCCGGATCGGCGCGCAGGCTGCCAAGCAGGTGATCCTGCAGAAGATCCGCGATGCCGAGCGCGAGCAGATCCTGAACGATTACCTCGAGCGTGGCGAACTGATCATGACCGGCACGATCAAGCGCGCCGACAAGAAGGGTTTGATCGTCGAGACTGGCCGCGTCGAGGCACTGCTGCCGCGTGAGCAGATGATTCCGAAGGAAAACCTGCGGACCGGCGACCGCGTGCGTGCCTACATCATGAATGTCGATCGCACCGCCCGCGGCCCGCAGATCGAGCTGTCGCGCACGTGCCCCGAGTTCCTCGTCAAGCTGTTCGAGAACGAAGTGCCGGAAATGGAGCAGGGCCTGCTCGAGATCAAGGCGGCCGCCCGTGATCCCGGCGTGCGCGCCAAGATCGCCGTGGTGGCGCACGATAAGCGCATTGATCCGATCGGTACCTGTGTCGGCGTGCGTGGCACGCGTGTCACCGCCGTGCGCAATGAAGTCGGCGGCGAGGCTGTCGATATCGTGCTGTGGTCGGAAGATCCGGCCCAGTTCGTCATCGGCGCGCTGGCCCCGGCCCAGGTGCAGTCGATCGTGGTCGACGAGGAAACGCACGCCATGGATGTGGTGGTCGATGAAGAGAATCTCGCCATCTCCATTGGCCGCAGCGGTCAGAACGTCCGTCTCGCGTCTGAACTGACCGGCTGGAAAATCAATATCATGACGCCCGACGAATCCGCCAAGAAGCAGGCGGAAGAGAGCAATGTCGTGCGTGAGCTGTTCATGCAGAAACTGGACGTTGACGAGGAAGTGGCAGACATCCTCATCGAAGAAGGTTTCTCCACACTTGAAGAGGTGGCTTACGTCCCGCTTCAGGAAATGCTCGAGATCGATGCCTTCGACGAAGACACGGTCAACGAGTTGCGTAACCGGGCCCGCGACGTGCTGCTGACGATGGAGCTGGCCAAGGAAGAAAAGGTCGAGGCGGTGTCGCAGGAACTGCGTACGCTGGAAGGACTGAATACCGAGCTGATCGCCAAACTGGCAGAAGGCAATATCCACACGCGCGATGACCTCGCCGAGCTTGCAGTCGATGAGCTGGTCGAAATGACCGGCATGGACGAAGAGCAGGCAAAGGTGCTGATCATGAAAGCGCGGGAACACTGGTTTCACTGACAGGCACTCGTCACCGCGCTTCGGCGCGATTCGCAGTTCCCATGTGAAACACGCAATGAAAGGGTTTGAATGGCAAGCACAACCGTTGCCCAACTGGCCGCAGAACTGAACCGAGACGCCGCCAACCTGCTGGAACAGCTGCAGGCGGCTGGTCTGGGCAAGGCTTCGCCGGAAGATACGATTACCGAGTCCGACAAGGCCCAGCTGCTGGATCATCTGAAGCGCGCACATGGCGCGCCGCTGGACAGTTCACGCAAAAAAATCACGCTGACCAAGCGTGAGACCTCCGAGATCCGTCAGGCGGATTCCACGGGCAAGACCCGTACTGTCCAGGTCGAGGTACGCAAGAAGCGCGTGCTGATGAAGCGCGACGATCCCACGCCTGCCGCTGCGGAGCCGGAAGATACCGCCGCCGCAGTGGTCGACGCGGCCGAGCAGGCGCGCCGGGAAGAAGAGGCGCGTCGCCAGAGCGAGCTGCTGGCCCGCCAGGAAGCCGACCTGAAGGCCCGCCAGGAAGCGCTGGAGCGCGAAGAGGCGGAGCGCCGCGCGCGTCAGGAGGCCCTCGAGGCAGAACAGCGCCGTCAGGTCGAGCTTGCCCAGCAGAAGGCGCTGGAACAGGCTGAAGCTGCCAAGGTGGCTGCCGAGTCGGCAGACGAAGCACCGCGCAAGAAGGCCGAGGAGGATGCATCGCGTCTCGCCTCGGAGCGCGAAGCCGCCCAGCAGGCCGCCGAGCAGGCGCGCATCGAATCCGAAAAGATCAAGGCCGAGGAAGAGGCTGCGCGCAAGCGCCGTGCCGCCGCAGAGGCAGAAGCACGGGCCATCCGCGAGATGATGTCCGCGCCGGCCCGCGTGCTGAAGACGCCGGCCGAACGCGCCGCCGAGGAGCGCAAGGCCGAGCAGACCACGGGAACGCTGCACAAACCCGTGAAGGCGCCGGGTACCGAAGTGCGCAAGGATGCCAAGAAGCCGGTGACCACGACAACGGCACCCGCGACGGCGACGACGGCTGACAAGAAAGGCAAGCCAGGCAAGACTGGTGGCTGGCAGGACGAAGGCGCGAAGAAGCGCGGCCTCAAGACGCGCGGCGACAGCTCTGGCGGTGTGGCCGGCTGGCGTTCGGGTGGTCGTGGCGGGGGCCGCAACCGCCATGGTGCCCAGGCCGACGATGGACGCAATGCCTTCCAGGCGCCAACCGAGCCGGTGGTGCGTGAAGTGCACGTGCCCGAAACGATTTCCGTCAGCGATCTGGCACACAAGATGTCCGTCAAGGCATCCGAGGTCATCAAGCAGATGATGAAGCTCGGACAGATGGTGACCATCAACCAGGTGCTGGACCAGGAAACCGCGATGATCGTCGTGGAAGAAATGGGCCACAAGGCATTTGCCGCCAAGCTGGATGATCCGGAAGCGCTGATCATCGAGGGTGCCGAGCCGAGCGATGCCGTTGCGCTGCCGCGTCCGCCGGTCGTGACCGTGATGGGTCACGTCGACCACGGCAAGACCTCGCTGCTGGACTACATCCGCCGCGCCAAGGTTGCGGTGGGCGAAGCCGGTGGCATTACGCAGCACATCGGCGCCTATCACGTCGAGACTGAGCGTGGTGTGGTCACCTTCCTCGACACGCCGGGTCACGAGGCCTTTACGGCCATGCGTGCCCGGGGTGCGCAGGCAACCGACATCGTCATCCTCGTGGTGGCTGCAGACGACGGCGTGATGCCGCAGACCAAGGAAGCGATTTCGCACTCCAAGGCTGCGGGTGTGCCAATCGTCGTGGCGATCAACAAGATCGACAAGCCGGAGGCGAACCCGGATCGTGTCAAGACCGAACTCGTGGCCGAAGAAGTCGTGCCGGAAGAATACGGTGGCGATTCGCCATTCGTGCCAGTGTCGGCCAAGACGGGTGCGGGCATTGATGATCTGCTCGAGCAGGTGCTGCTGCAGGCCGAGGTGCTGGAGTTGAAGGCGCCGGTCGATGCGCCCGCCAAGGGTCTCGTGGTGGAAGCTCAGCTCGACAAGGGCAAGGGCCCTGTGGCGACGATCCTGGTGCAGAGCGGTACGCTCAAGCGAGGTGACATCGTGCTGGCAGGTTCGGCATATGGCCGTGTCCGGGCAATGCTCGACGAGAATGGGCGTCCTATCAAGGAGGCTGGTCCGTCGATTCCCGTGGAAATCCAGGGTCTGTCCGAAGTGCCGCGTGCTGGTGAGGAAGTGGTTGTGCTGCCGGACGAACGCAAGGCCCGCGAGGTTGCGCTGTTCCGCCAGGGCAAGTTCCGCGACGTGAAGCTGGCCAAGCAGCAGGCCGCCAAGCTCGAGAACCTCATGGAGCAGATGACGGAAGGCGACGTGAAGACGCTGCCGCTGATCATCAAGGCCGACGTGCAAGGCTCGCAGGAAGCGCTGGCGCAATCGCTGCTCAAGCTGTCGACGGGCGAAGTGCGCGTGCAGATCGTGCACGCCGCGGTGGGTGGTATCTCCGAATCCGACGTCAACCTGGCGACGGCTTCGAAGGCGGTCATCATCGGCTTCAACACACGTGCCGATGCCGGCGCCCGCAAGCTGGCCGAGAGCAACGGTGTCGATATCCGCTACTACAACATCATTTATGATGCGGTAGACGAGGTCAAGGCAGCGATGTCCGGCATGCTTTCTCCGGAGAAAAAGGAGGAAGTCATCGGCCAGATCGAAATCCGCCAGGTCTTCAAGGTGCCGAAGGTTGGCGCCGTGGCAGGCTGTATGGTGCTCGATGGCATGGTCAAGCGTTCCTCGCGTGTGCGCCTGCTGCGCAACAACGTGGTGCTGCACGACGGCGAGCTCGATTCGCTCAAGCGCTTCAAGGACGATGTGAAGGAAGTGAAGCAAGGCTTCGAATGCGGCCTGTCGATCAAGAACTTCAACGACATCATGGAAGGCGACCAGCTCGAGGTCTACGAGATTACCGAGGTGGCGCGTACGCTGTAATGTACGCAGGCCGGAAGAGGGCTCGCGCTCTTCCGGTCGCGGTACCGCGAGATCTGCAACGGCGCGACTTCATGTGCGCCGTTTGCTTTTGGGGAGTGTGTCCCGTGGGAAGCGGGGCGGTCGGCATCGGGATGCCGCGGCCGTCGCGTGATATGGCGGGGGTGGATTCCACCACAAGACTTCCCGGACACTATTCCGGAGCGCGTGCCGCGCTCGCTGCCCGGGCAGTCAATCCCGACAGGATAATTTCATCATGGCCAAAAAAAGTACGCCCCCGCGCAACTTGCGCATTGCCGACCAGATTCAGAAGGATCTGGCGCAGATGATCCAGCGCGAGATCCGTGATCCGCGCATGGGGCTGGTGACCCTGCAGAGCGTCACCCTGACGCCGGACTACGCGCACGCAAAGGTGCATTTCACGGTGCTCGGTGCCGAACCCGAGGTGGCTGCGGCGATCCTGAACGAACGCGCAGGTTATCTGCATTCGCTGCTATTCAAGCGCATGCACATCCATACGGTGCCGACCCTGCATTTTCATTACGATGGATCCGTACGACATGCCGTGGAGATGTCCCGTCTCATCGACGAGGCCAACGCCACGCGCGCCAAGGATGATGACCAGGTTTGACTTCTGCGATATCGCCATCCGTGACTGATTCCACCGATTCGCGCCCTGACGGACAGCCCGCCCAGCAGCCATCCGGTCGTCCTGCCCGGCTGCCGCGCCGCGACGTGCACGGCGTGCTGCTCCTCGACAAGCCGCTCGGGTTGTCGTCGAACGACGCATTGGTGCGCGCCAAGCGCCTGTTGCGTGCCAACAAGGCCGGCCATACCGGCACGCTTGATCCGCTTGCGACAGGCCTGCTGCCGCTCTGTTTTGGCGAGGCGACGAAGTTCTCGCAGGATTTGCTCGACGCCGACAAGGAATACGTCGCCACCTTGCGCCTGGGGCAGGAGACCACCACGGGCGATGCGGAAGGCGAGGTCGTGAAGGCATTACCAGTCACGTGCGATGCCGCAGCCGTGGATATGGCAGTACGCGCCTTCCTTGGGCCAATCGAGCAGGTACCGCCGATGTACTCCGCGCTGAAGAAGGATGGCAAGCCGCTCTACGCCTATGCGCGCGCGGGTGAAGTGGTAGAGCGCGTGGCGCGTGCCGTCACCATCCATGAAATCGAAATCCTGTCATGCACTGTGCCCCAGGTGACATTGCGCGTGCTGTGCAGCAAGGGCACGTATATCCGGACGCTGGCGGAGGACATTGGCCGGCATCTCGGTTGCGGGGCACACCTCACGGCCCTGCGGCGTACACGCGTCGGTGCGCTGTCGCTGGACGGAGCATTGACGCTGGAACAGCTGGGTGAGTGCGACGACTTGGCACGTCCGGCACTGCTGGCGCCCGTCGATCGTCTTCTGGGCACCTTGCCCGAGGTGCGTCTGGACGCCGAGGGGGCACGTCGTTTTGGCCATGGCCAGCGCCTGGCCTTGCGCGACGTGCTGAAAGGCGGCCAGCCCCTGAGCAATGGCACCCTGGTGCGGGTCTACCGTGACCCAGACGCCACATTGCTCGGTGTGGCGCGCATCGAGGCCGGCGCTTTGCGCCCTGAACGGCTGGTCAAGCTATAAAACCTTGCGTCGGTCGTTTAGCCGACACGGCTCTTGCACTGCAGCATGCTATAATTTCAGGCTTCACTTTTGATTACTGCGAGCCTGACATCATGTCCCGCGCCATTCGCAACATTGCCATCATTGCCCACGTCGACCACGGCAAAACCACACTGGTCGACCAGCTCCTGCGCCAGGCGGGCACCTTCCGCGCCAACGAACAAGTGGCCGAGCGGGTCATGGATTCGAACGATATCGAAAAAGAACGCGGTATCACGATCCTGGCGAAGAATTGCGCGGTCGAATACAACGGCACCCATATCAATATCGTCGATACCCCGGGACACGCCGACTTCGGTGGCGAGGTCGAGCGCGTGCTGTCGATGGTCGATGGCGTGCTACTGCTCGTGGATGCCGTGGAAGGTCCCATGCCGCAAACGCGCTTCGTCACGCGCAAGGCGCTGGCGCTGGGCCTCAAGCCGATCGTGGTCATCAACAAAGTGGACCGCCCAGGCGCACGACCCGACTGGGTGATCAACCAGACCTTCGACCTGTTCGACAAGCTCGGCGCGACCGATGAGCAGCTCGATTTCCCCGTGGTGTACGCCTCGGGCCTGAATGGCTATGCCGGGCTCACCGACGACGTACGCTCGGGCGACATGAAGCCGCTGTTCGACACGGTGCTCGATAAGGTGCCGGTGCGTGATGACGACCCCGACGGCCCGCTGCAGATGCAGATCATCTCGCTCGACTATTCGAGCTACGTTGGCAAGATCGGCGTGGGCCGCATCTCGCGTGGCCGCGTGCGCCCGCTGCAGGACGTGATCGTCAAGTTCGGCCCGGAAGGCGCGCCGATCAAGGGTCGCATCAACCAGGTGCTGAAATTCCGTGGCCTCGAGCGCGAGGTGGTGTCCGAGGCGGAAGCTGGCGATATCGTGCTGATCAACGGTATCGAAGAACTCGGTATCGGTTGCACCGTGTGTGCACCGGAGGCGCAGGACGCGCTGCCGATGCTGAAGGTCGATGAGCCGACGCTGACCATGAACTTCTGCGTCAATACGTCGCCGCTGGCCGGCCGCGAAGGCAAGTTCGTGACCAGCCGCCAGATCCGCGAGCGGCTTGATCGCGAGCTCAAGTCTAACGTCGCGCTGCGCGTGGCCGATACTGGTGATGACACCGTATTCGAAGTCTCGGGCCGTGGCGAACTGCACCTGACGATTCTGCTCGAGAACATGCGTCGTGAAGGCTACGAGCTGGCTGTGTCTCGTCCGCGCGTGGTGATCAAGGAAATCGACGGCGTCAAGCACGAGCCGTACGAACTCCTGACGGTCGATGTCGAAGACAGCCACCAGGGCGGCATCATGGAAGAGCTGGGCCGTCGCAAGGGCGAACTGCTCGATATGGCCTCCGATGGCAAGGGCCGCACGCGTCTCGAGTACCGTATTCCGGCACGTGGCCTGATTGGCTTCCAGGGTGAATTCCTGACGCTGACGCGCGGTACCGGCCTGATCAGCCATATCTTCGACGACTATGCACCGTTGCGCGAAGGTGGCGTTGGCGAGCGCCACAATGGCGTACTGATCAGCCAGGACGATGGCGATGCCGTAGCCTACGCGCTGTGGAAGCTGCAGGATCGGGGCCGCATGTTCGTCAAGCCGGGCGACCCGCTGTACGAAGGCATGATCATCGGCATCCACAGCCGCGACAATGATCTGGTGGTGAACCCGATCAAGGGCAAGCAACTGACCAACGTGCGGGCTTCCGGTACCGACGAAGCGGTGCGCCTGGTGCCTCCGATCCAGATGTCGCTCGAGTACGCGGTGGAATTCATTGCGGACGACGAACTGGTTGAGATCACGCCCAAGAGCATCCGCCTGCGCAAGCGTCACCTGAAGGAGCACGAGCGCAAGCGTGCCGCGCGCGACGAGGCAGCCTGATGTCTTTGACCGTGTCATGAAAAAGCGTCCTGCGGGGCGCTTTTTTCATGCCTGTCGGTTTGGGATGAGAGTGGCTCTGATAGAGTGCGAGGCTGGAGGACACTGGAGAGAGCAATGCAGGACTGGATCGAGTGCGAAGTGCAGGGCGGTATCGGCTATCTGACGATGGCCCGTCCACAGGCCCTCAACGCCTTGTCGCACAGCATGCTGCTGACCATGCGCGACACGTTGCGAGCCTGGGAGTCGGACCCGGCGGTACACGCAGTGATCATCGCCGGCGCAGGCGGTAAGGCCTTCTGCGCAGGGGGCGATATCCGCTTTTTTCATCAGATGGCGGCGTCCTGGGACACTGTACTCGAGCAGTACTTTGTCGATGAGTATTCGCTCGACCATGCTATCCATCTGTATTCCAAACCCGTGGTCGCGCTGATGGATGGGGTGGTCATGGGCGGGGGCATGGGAGTCGCGCAGGGCGCGCACCTGCGGCTGGTGACGGAACGCACCAAAATGGCCATGCCGGAAACTAATATTGGCCTGTTTCCCGATGTGGGCGGGGGCTGGTTCCTGGCGCAGGCGCCCGGCCACGTAGGGGAATACCTGGGCGTGACCGGTGCGGTGATCGGCGCTGCGGAAGCGCTGTACGCGGGCCTGGCAGATGACTATCTGCCCTTTGCCGCGTTGCAGGGCGTACTGGCGCATCTGCGCGACCAGACATTTACCGACGGGGACTCCGTGCTGGCAGCGTTCCGCGATGCCTGTGCTCCGCATCGTGCTGATCTCAGCGTGATGTCGAACGTGCTGGCGGCCCGGCGCACCCAGATTGACCGTCATTTTGCTGCTCCCGATGTGCCGACGATCCTGGCTTCGCTCTCGCAGGATGAGTGCGAATGGTCGCGTCAGACGCAGTCCATGATCCGCACCCGTTCGCCGCTCATGATGTGCGTGGCGCTCGAGCAGGTACGCCGCGCGCGTGCCTATAGCGTGACAGAAGAGCTGCAGGCCGAGCTAGGCATGATGCGCCACGTCTTTCACGGCGGCGATGGCGGGGAGGGCATCCGTGCGCTGGCCATCGACAAGGATCACCGTCCAGCCTGGCAGCATGCCGAGGTCGATGCGGTCAGCCGGGAGGAGGTCGGACGCTTCTTCGCATCGCCATGGAGCGCCGCCACGCATCCGTTGCAGAACCTGGCGCCGGCCCGGGGCCGCCATGCAGCCTGAGGCTGTGCTTGTGCGATCTGCATGACATGGCGCGGCGTAATACAATGCCGCCCATGTCATCTGTTTCATCCCTTCTCCCGTCGTCCGCTGCGCTGAATCCGGTCGCGTTGCCTGCCGGCCAGGGGCCGTTTGTCGCCCGTGCCAATCCGCGCCGCGTGTCGGTCGCACCCATGCTCGACTGGACCGACCGGCACTGCCGTTACTTCCATCGCCAGTTATCGCGCCACACGTGGCTCTACACCGAGATGGTGACCACGGGGGCGCTGTTGCATGGCGATGTCGCACGGCATCTGGCGTTCGATGCACATGAGCACCCGGTCGCCCTCCAGCTGGGCGGCAGCGAGCCGGCCGACCTGGCGGCAGCGGCGAAGCTGGGAGAGCAATGGGGTTATGCAGAGATCAACCTGAACTGCGGCTGCCCGTCGGAGCGCGTACAGCGCGGCGCGTTCGGTGCCTGCTTGATGGCCGAGCCGGCACTTGTCGCCGATGGCGTGCGCGCCATGCGCGATGCGGTGTCGATCCCGGTGACGGTCAAGCACCGGATCGGCATCGATGCCGTCGAAGAGTATGCTTTCGTCCGCGATTTCGTCGGCACGGTGGCGCAGGCCGGCTGCAATGTCTTTATCGTGCATGCGCGCAACGCCATTCTCAAGGGCTTGAGCCCCAAGGAGAATCGAGAGATTCCGCCGCTCAAGTACGAAGTCGCCTATCAACTGAAGCGCGATTTCCCCGATCTGGAGATCGTGATCAATGGCGGCATTGACACGCTTGAAGCGATGGATGCTCACCTGCGGCATGTCGATGGCGTGATGATCGGGCGTGAGGCCTATCACAACCCGTATTTCTTGGCAGCGTTCGACGAACGTTTCTACGGCGCGGCCGAACCGCTGCCGACCCGGGAAACCGTCGAGGATCGCATGCTGGATTACCTTGCCCGCTGGGTCGGGTCAGGCGGACACGCGGCGGCCGTCACGCGCCATATGCTGGGCCTGTACCGTGGGGTAGGCGGTGCTCGCGGGTGGCGGCGCGAATTGTCGGAAATGGCACGTCTGAAGCAAGTCCGCACGCGCGCCGACGTTGAGGCGCTGTTCGCGGGTGCCCGTGCGCACCTGCGGATGCGGGATGCGGCCTGACTCCCCCATGTTTCGGTGCCTGGCGGGGGATGGCCGTAAAAAAGTGCAGCAGGTGTCCGGGTGGGCTAGCCACACGGGAAAAACATTTGTATAATCTCGTTTTTCCTCGGAAGCCAGTCCAATCGATAGGCAACCGGGGGCAATGGTGGCTGTAGCTCAGTTGGTAGAGTCCAGGATTGTGATTCCTGTCGTCGTGGGTTCGAGTCCCATCAGCCACCCCAGTCATGCAAGCAAAAAGCCCGGTCAAAAGCCGGGCTTTTTGCGTTCTTGGAAAGTCTCGGCGCGGTTCCTGTTTGTCCGGGGCACGGGCGATCGAAGGTGTCGATATGCCAGTTGCCGGACGGTTGGGCGAAGTGAGCGTCGGTTTCACTGTTTCTCGAGCTAGGGTCATCGCGCATGGATGTCTTTCATCGAGCAAGAAATCTTGGCGACAAGCTGGGCGCCGGGCTGATCACGGGCGCTGCTGACGACGACCCCAGCGGTATCGCAACCTATTCCCAGGCGGGCGCGCAGTTTGGCGGCGGGCTGCTCTGGACGCTCATCCTGACCACGCCGCTGATGATCGGTATCCAGATGATCAGTGCCCGAATCGGCTGGGTGACCGGTAAGGGTTTGGCTGCCAATATCCTGAGGGTAATGCCTCGCTGGGTCGGCGTTGCGCTGGTCATGCTGCTGCTCCTGGCCAATACACTGAATATTGCCGCCGACATCGCCGCGATGTCCGAAGCGTTTCAGCTGATCATCGGGAGCGAGGGGCATGGCTACACCCTGGTTTTTGGGCTGGTATGCGCGATCCTGCCGGTATGGCTGGACTTCGAGCGCATGGTGCGGGTATTGAAATGGCTGACGCTGGCCTTGTTTGCCTATGTAGCCGTCGTCCTGATGCTCCATGTTGATTGGCGGCAAGTCGGCTTCGAGTCGGTGCATTATCTGCGGGTGGGCGGAGGCGACTACTGGATGATGGTGGTCGCTGTGCTGGGTACCACCATCAGCCCGTATCTTTTCTTCTGGCAGGCGTCGCAGGAGGCGGAATCGCGTCAGAAATACAATGATGCGGAAAGCCTTGTACGAAGCGATCTGTTTACACGGGAACACCTGTTCCGTATCAAAGTGGATACGACGGCGGGGATGATTTTTTCCAATCTCATTGCTTTTTGCATCATCGTGGCGGCAGCCATTGCTTTTCATCAGCGCGGAATTGTCGATATCGAAACGACGAGGCAAGCAGCCCTGGCGCTCGAGCCGATCGCAGGGCAATTCGCATTCACTCTCTTTGCATTTGGCATCATCGGTACCGGCATGCTGGCGGTTCCGGTGCTCGCAGGTTCTTCAGCTTACGCAGTGGCGGAGGTCTTTGACTGGAGATCCGGTCTCGATCGCTCCTATGCAGAGGCCAGGGGCTTCTATGGCGTGCTGGTCTCCGCTACGATCATCGGGACGTTGATCGATTTCACCGATCTCGATCCGATCAAGGGGCTGCTCT
Source organism: Imbroritus primus (assembly GCA_000272025.2). GTDB lineage: Bacteria > Pseudomonadota > Gammaproteobacteria > Burkholderiales > Burkholderiaceae > Imbroritus > Imbroritus primus. The sequence continues at coordinate 30,803 of AKCV02000023.1, read as the reverse complement.
GGAGTGCGGTTGTCAACGGCGTGATCGCCGTGCCGATCATGGTGGTAATGATGCTGCTGGGAATGAATCGCCACATCCTCGGCAAAGCAGTCTTGTCGTTGCGCCACCGTGTCATTGGCTGGGTTGCAACGCTGGTCATGGCATTCGCCGTCGTGGCCATGGTAACGCAGTGGCTTCGATGAGCGCACCCTCTCCGGTGCAGTTCTTGTCCGGCAGCTGCGCCCATGCTGGTGCAGCTGCCGCGATCGGCTTCTCGGGTGACCTCCCAGGTCGATTCCTCTGACTCTTCTTCCATCGCACATCGTGCTGCGATACCAGCGCGGTTGAAAGCTGGAACCGTTCTTGCTCGGTGATTGGTTTCCTCAGGGAATTCCCGCTGGAGGTCGCGCATTCCTGTTCCGGATGCGTGCTTGAACGCACTCTCAAATTTTTCAAAAAACCCTTTGACGCATGCGTTTCCCGATATATAGTTAGTGAACTAACAATATTGGCGAAAGGAGAGAAAGATGCGGACGTCAATCCGTGGAGGCTGGGTGGTCGGGCACCAGAATGGCGCACATACGCTGGAGCAGGGTGCCGAGGTGGTCTATGAGGATGGCACGATCCTCTACGTGGGGCCGCGTTTTGACGGCACGGTCGATGAAGTCATTGACGCGGCGGGCATGCTGGTGGCGCCAGGCTTTATCGACACACACGTGCACACGGGGCATCGCGCATCGCACCGCCTGATCGCGGATGCCGGCCGGCCGGACTATTTCGGCCAGCCGTTCCTGGAGATCAGTGTGCCGAAGGAAGGCAAGCGCATCGAAGGTGATGTTCGCTACCTACGGCCGGATGAACCGGGCGTAGACGATGAGATTGACTTCAACGCGGCCTTTACTGTCACCGAGATGCTGCGCAATGGCATCACCACCTTTGTGGAATTTGGCAGTCAGCTGCGCATCCAGAATGCGCTGGCACGCCAGTGCGAAAAGCTCGGTGTGCGCGGATACCTCGGGCCTGGCTACGACAGCGGGCGCTGGGTGGGGGATGAAAAAGGACGCCTCAAGCGCATCATGAACGAAGAAGAAGGCCTCAAGGGCTTGCAGGATGCCATCCGTTTCATCGAGGAGAAAGACGGCAGTGCCGGTGGCCTGGTGCGCGGCCTGCTGAGCCCGCGTGAAGCGGAAACCACGAGCGTCGATCTATTGAAGCGGACGCGCGCAGCGGCAGACGAAATGAATGTACCGATTGCCACGCATGCCGCCTACAGCGTGCTGGAATTCCATGACATCGTGCGCGAATACCGCATGACGCCGATCGAGTTGCTCGACAGCGTCGGACTGCTGCGGCCGACATTGAATATCGGGCACGGTAATTTTGTCTCGGACAACTTGCGTCTCAACTACTCCGGTGGCAGCGACCTGAAACTGATGGGTGATGCCGGAGTATCGATCTCGCATTGCCCGATCAACATCGTACGGCGCGCGCGTTCGCTCGATTCATGGAAAAAATATCAGGATGCTGGCGTGAACATTTCCCTGGGCAGCGATACGTATCCGCGCGACACGATCCTGAACATGCGGTCGGCGTCGTATCACGGCAAGATCATGAGTCACAACTACCGTCATGCTACGGCGGGCGAAGTCTTCAGTGCGGCGACCCTGGGCGGTGCACGTTCTGTCGGCCGCGATGACCTGGGGCGACTGCAGCCAGGCGCCTGCGCCGACATCATCCTGATCGACCTGAGCGGTGGCGATACCTTGCGGTTCGGCCCCATCCTCGATCCGGTCAAGAGCCTCGTCGAGTGCGGCGTGGGGGACGATGTGAACACGGTGATCGTCAATGGCGTGGTACGGATGCGCGACCGCAAGATTCCGGGCGTGGACATCCCGGCCATGCGCCGACGCGCCCAGGAAACTGGCGAGTACATCTGGCGCCATTGGCATGAATCCGATCCGCTGGGTCGTACGGCACGTGAGGCTAGCCCTTGGAGTTTTTGTCCGGCGTGTTTCCGCGACCAGCAACTGGCGCGCCCGGAGGCATAAACCACGGTATCTGGGTTCCGTTATCCCAACCGGTCGTGGCGGCGCATCAGCGGCGCATGGCCGATTTCAGCAAGCGTTCAGGAGAAGCATGATGTTGAAGCGTTCCGCAGTGCTGTTCTCGTTGTCGTTGTTGATGGTGACCGCGGCGGTGCCCGCGCGGGCCGCCGATCCCTATCCCAGCAAGCCTGTGCGTGTGATCGTGCCGTTCGGTCCCGGCGGATCGGTCGATCTGTTGCCGCGGTTGATCGGCGCCAAGCTGTCGCAAATCTGGGGCCAACCCTTTATCGTGGAAAACCGTCCGGGCGCGGCGGGCAACATCGGCATGGATGCAGCAGCCCGCGCAGATGCCGATGGTTATACGCTGGTATCCGCGCCCGTGGGTAACCTGGCAATCAATCCGCATTTGTATCCGAATCTCAAGTTCGATGTCTTCAAGAGTTTTACGCCGATCACCTTGATCGGCACGGTGCAGAACGTGGTCGTGGTCGGTCCCGCCGTCACCGCCAGCAGTCTTCCTGATCTGCTGGCACAGGCCAAGGCAAAGCCGGGCATGCTGACATTCGGGTCCGGTGGGGTCGGTACCCAGGCGCATATCGGCGGAGAGTTGCTGGCCTCCATGGCTGGTGTCGAGATGAAGCATGTGGCATACAAGGGTGTGGGAGACTCGGTCAAGGATCTGCTCGGCGGGCAGATATCCATGATCGTGGCCCAGGTTCCGGCGGTCACGTCGTTCATCCAGGCCGGCCGCCTGAAGCCGCTGGCAGTGGCCAGCAGCAAACGCATCGCAGCATTGCCGAACGTTCCGACCGTTGACGAAGCTGCCGGGTTGAAGGGGTACGAGGCCGTGTCCTGGTATGCACTGATGGGGCCGGCAGGCATGCCTCGCGAGGTCGTCACCAAGATCCAGGCTGATGTGGGCAAGGTGCTGGCCATGCCAGAGATCCGCGAGAAGCTGCAGGCGGTGGGTACGGAACCGATGGGCAGTACGCCAGAGCAACTGGCCGCGTTGATGCACAAGGAACACGCGCGCTATGGCGAGATCATCCGCAAGGCCGGCATTCGTATTGATTGAAGCTGCGCATCGATTGGAAACAGTTTTAGGGGGTGGGGCGCTTTGGCATGATCAGCAATGCACGCATGTACTCTGTAACACCGGCCGCCGCTGCGGCCTGGGCGGAGATTTTCAACTGGGTCCAGGCGCGGGCTGGCGTTAACTTCGAGGCTGTTGCCCATGCGCCGCCGTTGCTGCTGTCTGATCTCTGGGAACGGGAAGATCTCGGCATGGTGATGATGTGCGGATTGCCGTTGGCGCGGCGAACCAGAGTAGTACAGATTCTCGGCGCGCCGTTGCCGTCGCTGCCGGATTATGGCGGCAAGCCGCACTATCGCGCCTGCATCGCCGTGCGTGCCGATAGTCCTGCGCACACGCTGGCCGATACGTTCGGCGGTGTGGCAGGGTACACCTTGCGCGACTCCCATTCCGGATACTATGCCTTCCGGCATCACCTGCTAAAGCACCACGGTTCGGACGGACAATATGCCAGGACGGTTGGCGGCTTTCTGAACGCGCATGAGATCATTCTTGCGCTGGTGGATGGAAAGATCGATGTCGGTCCGCTTGACGGCTACGTCTATGACTTGATGTGCGCGACCTGGCCTGAGTTTGCGTCACAGGTCCGCGTGATCGACCGCACCATGGCCGCGCCGATTCCCCCCTTGACCTGCTCCTCTGACCTGCCTGGCCAGCAGGTCGCCCGGCTGCGTGCAGCCCTGCGGGATGTCGAAGCCGAACCTGCCCTCGCGGAGGCGCGGCGGACGCTTTGCCTGACACGTTTTGTCGCAATGGATGCGGAGGCCTATCATGTCCAACGCTACATCGCGGCGCGCGTGGATGAGTCACCGGTATCCTGGTAACAGGTGAGGGTGGACGCGGTGCTACACTGACGCAGTCAGGTACATGCCTGGCCCGGGTCTCCCGCTGTTGCGGGAGACCCGTTTTCACGTCAACGTTTGACCGATGCGCGCATGACCACCAAGCCTCGCCACGCCAGCCCGCCGCAATTCGATATGGATTTCCGGCCGGGATTCATGATTCGCCGGCTGCATCAAATCCACGTCAGTTTTTTCTTTCAGGAGTGCGGGACCGATCTGACACCGCTGCAGTTCACGCTCCTGCATGTCTTGCTCACGCGCGGCGAACATGACCAGCACACGCTGGCCAAGGAAGTAGGCATCGATCGCGCCAATGCCACGGCCGTGATCCAGCGGCTGGAAGAAAAAGGATTGATCACGCGCAGGGGCTCCGATCGCGACAGCCGCGTAAAGCTCTGCTCCCTGACTGCTGCCGGACGCACGCTGACTGAGGAAATGCTGACCGCGGTCGAGCATGCCAATATGCGCACGCTCGAAGCGCTGGAACCTCGCGAGCGCGAGCAGTTCGTGCAAAGCCTGAAGAAACTGGTGCTGGCCAATAACGACAGCAGCCGCACCAAGCTGACGCTGCGCTGACTGCGCCGCACCAGCGGTGTGCCGATGCCAGCGATCTCACTCGAGATGAGCCACTTCGATCAGCGCTGGCCGCTGTCACGCTCCAGCATGCGGCAGATAGCGGCCATGCTGCCGACCATGGTGCGGCGGCGTTGTCCCTGATAAACGCGGACACCTTGCACCTGGCGGAACGGCGTCGGATGGACGGGGGTGCGGGTGGAGTGAACAAGCTGCAGCATTGGAACACCTCTACTGATAAACACGAGGCTGCACGACGGCCTGGTTGATCACGGACGTACGCTACCCTGCCAGCCAAGGCATCGGAGCTTGTCCATGAAGGTGCATGCAGGCCACACCGGTTGTGTGCGGCCACGCGGTGATGAGGTTAGGGCGCGCTGGGGCGGATCAGTCCGACGGCGATGCCCTCCAGTGCGAAGTCGTCTTTCGACAGGTCGACGATGATGCTCTGGTAATCGGGGTTTTCCGCGATCAGTTCGATAACCTGACCGCGGCGTTGCAGGCGTTTGACTGTGACTTCCTCGCCGAGGCGGGCCACCACGATCTTGCCGTTGCTTGCTTCGCGGGCGCTGCGCACGGCGAGCAGGTCGCCATCGAGAATCCCTGCGTCGCGCATGCTCATGCCGCGCACCTTGAGCAGATAGTCTGGTGTTTCGCTGAAGACGCTCGGATCCACCTGGTACTGGCGATCGATATGTTCGGTGGCGAGGATCGGGCTGCCGGCAGCCACGCGGCCCACCAGCGGCAGCGTGAGCTGCATGAAGCCCATCGACGGCAGGCTGAACTGGTGCGCGCCATCGTCCATGGCCTTGAGACGGATACCGCGCGAGGCGCCGGGCGTGAGTTCGATCACGCCTTTGCGGGCCAGGGCGCGTAGATGTTCTTCCGCTGCGTTGGCTGAGGAAAAGCCGAATTGCGCAGCGATTTCGGCGCGCGTAGGGGGGAATCCGGTCTGCTGGATCGTCGTGCGGATCAGATCGTAGATCTGCTGCTGTCTTGCCGTCAGTTTCGCCATCGCCTTCTATCCCGAGATGACCGCGCAGCCTGCTTCGCGGACTGTATATTTGAACAGTATGCTGTGATTTTATACAGTATTTTGCGAACTGCAAGAATTTTTGCCGAGGCGCATCTCTTGCCTGTGGCGGTGCGACGACACAAGCCTCGGGGTTCGTGACCGGCACTCTCGGTACAATGCAAGCCAGCCATTGATCAGTGAGGGACCATGTCCAAGCCGAGAATCGCCATTCTTGCCACGGGCGGTACGATTGCCGGGGTCGCCGCCAATCCGGCCGCAACCGATGGTTACCGTTCCGCCACGCTGCCCATCGATGCCTTGCTGGCAGCCTTGCCGGGCCTGGGCGATATCGCCGAGATCCAGGCCGAGCAGGTTGCCCAGCTGGACAGCAAGGACATGAGTTTTGCCGTCTGGCAGCGACTTGATACACGCATCCGCGCCTGGCGCGATAGTGGAGAGGTCGACGGCATCGTCATCACGCACGGCACGGACTCCCTTGAAGAAACCGCTATCCTGCTGCACCTCACGCAGCCTGCCGGCATTCCCGTGGTACTGACTGCAGCGATGCGCCCCGCGACGGCGGTATCGGCCGACGGCCCGCTCAATCTGCTCCATGCGGTGCGGGTGGCGGCCCATCCTGGTTCGGCGGCGCTGGGTGTACTCGTAGTGGTCAATCAGGAAATCCATGCGGCGCGCGATGTGGTCAAGCTCCATACCGGCGCGGTGCAGGCGTTTGCGTCGCCTGGATGCGGACCGCTGGGTGCCGTTGCCGGGCAGCAGATCCGCTACGGACGCCGTCCGGTGGCGCTGGCCGGCATTGGTGGCCGGCTGCTCGGCATGCCGGCCGACTGGCCGTGGGTGGAAGTGATTGTCAGTGTCGCGGGCGCACGCCGCCAGTTGGTCGATGGACTGGTCCAGCAGGGCGTTCAGGGCCTGGTGATCGCCGGCCCCGGCAACGGTTCGATTCATGAAGCGCTGCTGCCCGCCTTGGCCGATGCCTGGCGACAGGGGGTCGCTGTGGTGCGCGGCAGCCGTTCGGGTGCCGGATATGTCACCAGCGCCACAGGCGTGGCGGCAGCCGGGGAACACGCCGCGCCCGGCGGATTTCCGGCCACGGCAGACCTCAATCCCGCCAAGGCGCGCGTGGCGCTGATGCTGGCACTTGGCACGGGTGAGGCGGGAATCATCGGCGCGCAAGGGGTGCCGGATGCACTCGCGCTGCAGCAGTTTTTCGAGGCAATCTAGGCGGCTTTTGGAAAAAGCGGTTTTTCCGCTATAATGACCGGCTTTCTACCTTGCCACACCGGTCTTCTTGACGCCCGGGTGGCTGTTTATCGATCCCAAAGGAGCGTCAATGCGTCATTACGAAATCGTCTTTATCGTCCATCCGGACCAGAGCGAGCAAGTGCCCGCGATGATCGAGCGCTACAAAGGCCTCGTCACCGGCCAGGCTGGCCAGATCCACCGCGTGGAAGACTGGGGCCGCCGCCAGCTCGCCTACATGATCCAGAAGCTTGCCAAGGCTCACTACGTTTGCATGAATATCGAGTGCAACCAGGAAACCCTGGTCGAGCTCGAGCATGCCTTCAAGTTCAACGATGCCGTGCTGCGTCACCTGATCGTGCAAACGAAGAAGGCCGAGACCGCACCGTCGCCGATGATGAAGGAAGTGCAGCGGGAAGAAGCCAAGAAGGCTGCCCAGCAAACCTCGGAAGGCCAGGCTGCCTGAGTGGCATGCCTTGCGCGGGCCGGCGGAGCCGACCCGGGTGTGCGGGTGTGTGACTTGAGGTGAGACGCAAGGCGTGAACCGGTTTTTTCTCACGGCCAGTCTGGTGGAGCGCGATGCGTTGCGCTATACCCCGGCAGGCATCCCCGTCGTGAACTGCATGCTGCAGCACGCCGGAAACGTGACCGAAGCCAATACGCCACGCCAGATCGAGTTTCATATCGCCGCCGTCGCAGTGGGCAGCATCGGTCAGGAAGTCGATCGCATGCCCCTCGGCACGATGATGGAATGGGAAGGTTTCATGGCTCGCCGTCACCGCAACAGCAAGGCACTGGTCTATCACATCACTGGATGTAAAGAATTCGCAAAGGATTGAATCATGGCATTCGTCAAACGTAACGATAAGAACAAGAAGCGCTTCACACAGAACCCGCTGTTCAAGCGCAAGAAATTCTGCCGCTTCACCGTGGCTGGCGTCGAACAGATCGACTACAAGGATCTGGACACGCTGCGCGACTTCATCGGTGAGAACGGCAAAATCACGCCGGCCCGCCTGACCGGTACCCGCAGCCACTATCAGCGTCAGCTCGACACGGCCATCAAGCGTGCGCGTTTCCTCGCGCTGCTGCCGTACACCGACCTGCACAAGAACTAAGCCACGGTCGACAAGGAGAACTGAACATGCAAGTTATTCTGCTGGAAAAAGTCAAGAACGTTGGCGACCTGGGCGCCGTGGTGCGTGTCAAGGATGGTTATGCTCGTAACTTCCTGATCCCGAATCGACTGGCACGTCGTGCAACCGACGCAGCGCTGAAGGAATTCGAAGCCCGCCGCGCCGAACTCGAAAAGATCGCTGCGGAGAAGCTGGCCGAAGCCGAGAAGCTCAACGAAAAGCTGAACGGCACGACCCTGGAAGTCAGCCAGAAGGCTGGCGTCGACGGCCGTCTGTTCGGCTCGGTGACGAACGAAGACATCGCACAGGCCCTGGGCAAGCAGGGTTACGCCATCGAGCGTTCGCGCATCACGCTGCCGAACGGCCTGGTGAAGACGATTGGCGAACATCCGGTGCGCGTGTCGCTGCACACCGATGTGGTGGCCGAAATCACCCTGGTGGTACAAGGCGAGGCAGCCTGATTTCCGTTTGGCGCGCCGCAAGGCGGGCCACAGGAAATAGACAGCCGTGGAAAAAGCAGGCGCTTGCGCCTGCTTTTTCTTTGCCCGCGCGCTGCGGTCTGCATGATGCGCATCCGCTTGCCCGCACACGCCGGAATCCGCTGTGCGGATTCTTTTCATGTTGCCCGTGCCGGGCAGCTATAATCGCTACCCATGAACGCTCCCACGTCCGATCCGCAATTCGACGCGCTCAAGGTGCCGCCGCATTCCATCGAGGCCGAGCAATCGGTGTTGGGCGGGCTGCTGCTGGACAATTCCGCCTGGGACCGCATCGGCGACTTCCTGTCCGAATCCGATTTCTACCGCTACGATCACCGCCTGATTTTCCAGAACATCGGACGCCTGATTTCTGGCGCGCGTCCGGCCGACGTGGTGACGGTGTTCGAGATGCTCAAGGCCGCCGGTAAGGCGGATGAGGTCGGTGGGCTGGCGTATCTGAATGCACTCGCGCAAAACACCCCCAGTGCGGCCAATATCCGGCGCTATGCGGAAATCGTGCGCGATCGCTCCGTGCTGCGCAAACTGGTGACGGTCGCCGATGAAATCGCTACCGGCGCCTTCAATCCTCAGGGGCGCGAGGTCCGGCAATTGCTCGACGAGGCCGAGTCCAAGGTGTTCGCCATTGCTGAAGAGGGCTCGCGCGGCCAGCAGGGCTTTCAGGAAATCCAGCCGCTGCTGACGCAGGTGGTGGAGCGCATCGACGAGCTGTACCACCGCGACAACCAGAATGACATTACCGGTGTCGCGACCGGATTTGCCGATCTGGACCGCATGACCAGCGGCATGCAGGCCGGTGACCTGATCATCGTGGCCGGTCGTCCTTCCATGGGTAAGACGGCGTTCTCGCTGAATATCGGCGAGCATGTGGCGGTGGAGCAGGGCTTGCCGGTCGCGGTGTTCTCCATGGAAATGGCCGGCACGCAGCTGGCGATGCGGATGCTGGGCTCGGTGGGGCGGCTCGACCAGCACCGCCTGCGAACTGGCCGCTTGCTTGACGAGGACTGGCCCCGGCTGACCCACGCCATCCAGAAGATGAACGATGCGCAGCTGTTCATCGACGAAACGCCAGCACTCAACCCCATGGAGCTGCGCGCACGTTCCCGTCGTCTGGCGCGCCAGTGCGGGCAGTTGGGCCTGATCATCATCGACTACCTGCAGCTGATGTCCGGCTCCGGTGGCGGCGGGGAAAACCGCGCCACCGAGATTTCCGAGATCTCGCGCTCGCTGAAGGGCTTGGCCAAGGAGCTGAACTGCCCTGTCATCGCCCTTTCGCAGCTGAACCGCAGCTTGGAACAGCGTCCCAACAAGCGTCCGGTCATGTCCGACCTACGCGAGTCGGGCGCCATCGAACAGGATGCGGACGTGATCCTGTTCATTTACCGGGACGAGGTTTATAACCCGGATTCGCAGGACAAGGGTACGGCGGAAATCATCATTGGCAAACAGCGTAACGGTCCGATCGGCACAGTGCGCCTGACCTTCCTGGGGCAATTCACGAAATTCGACAATTTTGTTGGCGGTAACGCATTCTTCGACAACGAGCAGTAAAATTTCTCCGTTTTTTTGTGCGGTGCGGCGAATGTAGCCGTGCTAAGCCGGTAAAATATGTCATTTCCATGACGACACATGGCCGACACATCGGCGGTTCAGGTCGGCATGGCTGCACCAGCAGTTCATACTCCGTTCTTTCAAAAGGAAAGCATCATGTTTGGCCGTTTCATGCCGACAGAGGGTAAGTTTTTCGAGTATTTCGATCAGCATGCCGATTGCGCGGTCTCCGCTGCCCGCGAATTGCTCGCACTGATCAATGACCTGCCCAACGCCGAGGCCCATGCGCGGCAAGTGCAGGCGACCGAGAAGAAGGCCGACCGCATCACCCATGACACCGTCGACCTGCTGCACAAGACTTTCATCACGCCGCTTGATCGCGACGAGATCCACAAGCTCATCACCACGATGGACGACATCCTTGATCTGATGGAAGATGTCGCCGAAACCATTTCGCTCTACGACGTCACCAGCCTGACCGATGAAGCGCGCCAGCTGGCGACGATCTGCGTGTCGTGTTGCGACCAGGTGAAGATCGCTGTCGGCCTGCTCAGCAATATGAAGAACGCAGGCACGATCCTCAAAACCACACAAGAAATCGACCGCCTCGAGTCAGAGGCCGACCGCGTGATGCGTTCCGCGATGTCGAAGCTGTTCCGCGAGGAAACTGACGTCAAGCGGCTCATCAAGCTCAAGGCCATTTACGAGCAGCTCGAGACGATCACCGACAAGTGCGAGGATGTGGCCAACATCATCGAGGGTATCGTGCTGGAAAACGCGTAAGCAGCGGGGACAGTATGGATACTGTACAAATGAGCCTGTGGGTGATCATCTTCCTGGTCGCCCTGGCAGTTGCGTTCGACTTCATGAACGGCTTTCACGATGCCGCCAACTCGATCGCCACGGTGGTGTCGACGGGCGTGCTCAAGCCGCACCAGGCGGTGGCCATGGCGGCGGCATTCAACGTCATCGCCGTCTTCGTGTTTCATCTGAAGGTTGCAGCGACCGTCGGCAAGGGGACGGTCGATCCGGCAATCGTCGATCACTACGTGGTCTTCGGCGCGCTGGTTGGCGCAATCACGTGGAACATCATCACCTGGTACTACGGCATTCCTTCGAGCTCGTCCCATGCGCTGATCGGCGGTCTGGTCGGGGCTGCGGTAGCCAAGGCCGGTACCAGCTCGCTGGTCGCAAGCGGCCTGTTCAAGACCGTCGCATTCATTTTCGTTGCCCCGATCCTGGGCATGGTCCTGGGGTCGTTGTTGATGCTGATCGTGGGCTGGATGTTCTTCCGTACGCCTCCGAGCCGCGTGGACAAGTGGTTCCGGCGCCTGCAGCTGGTGTCGGCTGCGATGTACAGCCTCGGGCATGGCGGTAACGATGCGCAGAAAACCATCGGCATCATCTGGATGCTGCTGATTGCAGGCGGCTATGCTGCCCAGGGCGCGGCAGAGCCGCCGATGTGGGTCATCATCGTCTGTTACGTTGCCATTGGCCTTGGCACCATGTTCGGCGGCTGGCGGATTGTGAAGACGATGGGGCAGAAAATCACCAAGCTCAAACCTGTCGGCGGTTTTTGCGCCGAGACGGGCGGGGCGGTCACGCTGTTTGTCGCATCGGCGCTGGGCATTCCCGTGTCGACCACGCACACGATTACCGGCGCCATCGTCGGCGTCGGCTCGGTGCAGAAGATGTCGGCCGTGCGCTGGGGATTGGCCGGTAATATCGTCTGGGCGTGGATCCTGACGATTCCGGCGTCGGCCTTCATGGCGGCGATTGCCTGGTGGATCGGCACGCATATCATGTGATCCGTACAAAAGGATGCATCGCAAAAAAGCCCCGGCATGACCGGGGCTTTTTCATTGCCTGCGCGCTTGCGTCATTGGCGCGCGAATGCCGCGATCGGATCGTCTTCTTCCGCCAGTGCGGCGGAGGGGGCAAGGGGGGGCAAGGGCGCTGGCGAAATGGCAGGAGCCGGCTCCAGGGAGGCGGTCATGCCTGTGCTCGAAGGCATCGGCAAAGAGCCGGCTTCGACCACGCGGCGGGCGCCGGTATAGCGCCGGGCCCAATAGCTTTTCGTCATGTCCTCCAGGCGCACGGTACCGCCGCTTGACGGAGCGTGGACAAAGCGGTTCTGGCCCACGTAGATGCCGACATGGGAATGCGGGTGGCCGGGGGTGTTAAAGAACACCAGGTCTCCGGACGCGACTTCTGCGCGTTGCAACGGGATGCCGCGCGTGCCCATCTCCGCAGTAGTGCGCGGCAGGCTGACAGCGGCCGAGCGATTCACGACATAGCGTACCAGCCCACTGCAATCGAAGCCGCTGTCCGGCGTATTGCCCCCATAACGGTAGGGGGTGCCGACCAGCGCCATGGCCTGGATGGAAATTTCTTCGAGTCCTGCGGAGGGATCCTTGATTGGCGGCCCGGGTGTGCGGCCTGCGGAAGGGGATTTGCTCGAGCGTGTGGGGGTGCTCGAACACGCCGCCAGCAAGCAGGCACACAGGAGCAGGACAGGCAGTGCGCGCCTGGCCGGTGTTTGCGTAAACAAGGGGCCCGTCGGCCCCGTGAGTCGCCGCCCTGTCATCACCAGCGGAACTGGTGCTGGCCGGACTGGGTAGACAGCTTGGCGCGCTTCATGGAACCCTGGGATGTCGCTTCGACCGTGTAGCTGCCGGCGGGGGCCTTGATCAGGCAGCGCGGGCCAGGAGCGCGGAAGGACGCAACCTGCTGTCCATCGCGGCTCAGGCGCACCTCCACATCCGACAGGTATTCGCCACGCGCACCCTGGGTAAAGAGTAGATCCATGTTGAAGCCGGATTTCTTGCTGTCGAGCGCCTGCTGTTCATCTGCGCCCACGCCCCCGCAGATATAACTGACCGGCCCGAGCGTTTCCATGACCATGGGAGCCTGGGCAGCCGCGGGCAGGGCAACCGGAATCAGCAATACCGGAAGGCTGGCCGCAAGCACGGATTGGATGAATTTTGCGGATCGTTTCATGCTGGGTCTCCTTGGACAGCTGGCAGGCGCCATCCCATGTGACGTCAGAACATCAGGCGTGCCGGGCATCACCCGGCACGTCATGTTGTTCGGACCCCGCGACTGCACGGATGTTCCTGAGTTTACAGGATGTCCGCTGCATGATCGGCCAGGCGCGAGCGTTCGCCTCGTGCCAGCGTGATGTGCCCGCTGTGGCTCCAGCCCTTGAAACGGTCGACCACGTAGGTAAGGCCGGACGAACCCTCCGTGAGGTAGGGTGTGTCGATCTGCGCGATGTTTCCCAGGCACACGATCTTGGTGCCGGGGCCGGCGCGCGTGACCAGCGTCTTCATCTGCTTGGGCGTCAGGTTCTGTGCCTCGTCGATGATCAGGAACTTGTTGACAAAAGTACGGCCGCGCATGAAGTTCATGCTCTTGACCTTGATGCGCGAACGGATCAGTTCCTGTGTCGCGGCACGTCCCCAGTCGCCTGCGCCGTCGTCGGATTTCTGCAGGACCTCGAGGTTGTCGTCGAATGCGCCCATCCACGGCTGCATCTTTTCCTCTTCGGTACCCGGCAGGAAGCCGATATCCTCGCCCACGGGCACGGTCGCACGGGTGACGATGATCTCGTTGTACAGCTTCAGGTCGAGCACCTGCTCGAGGCCGGATGCCAGCGCCAGCAAGGTCTTGCCGGTGCCTGCCTGGCCCAGCAACGTGACGAAGTCCACGTCGGGATTCATCAGCAGGTTGAGGGCGAAGTTCTGCTCGCGATTGCGGGCCGTGACGCTCCAGACATTGTTCTTCTGGTGCGTGTAATCGCGCAGCGTCTGCAGTAGCGCGGTCTTGCCGTTGATTTCCTTCACCTGGGCATACAGGGGCAGGCTGCCATCCGCCGGTTCAAGGTAGACGAACTGGTTCACCAGGAAGGACGGCACCAGCGGACCCGTGAGGCGATAGAACATGACGCCGGTCTTGGGGTCCTGCCAGCTTTCCATGCCCTTGCCGTGGCGGGTCCAGAAATCGTTCGGCAGTTGCATCACGCCGGAGTACAGCAGGTCCTTGTCTTCCAGGACCTGGTCGTTGAAGTAATCCTCGGCGGGCAGCCCCAGCGCGCGCGCCTTGATGCGCATATTGATGTCTTTCGACACCAGTACCACCTGACGCTCCGTGAATTGTGTCTGCAGCGCGCTCACCACACCGAGGATCTGGTTGTCCGCCTTGCCCTGCGGCAGGCCTTCCGGCAGCTTCACTTCGTTCAGACGCGTCTGGAAGTACAACCGGCCCTGGGCATCGCGGTTGCCGAGCTTGGACAGCGGCAGGCCTTCGTCCATGACGCCTTCCGTCCCGGCGACCAGCGCATCGAGCGTCCGGCTTACCGTCCGGGCATTGCGCGCGACTTCGCTCATGCCTTTCTTGTGATTGTCCAGCTCCTCGAGCGTCATCATCGGCAGGTAGACGTCATGCTCCTCGAAGCGGAACAGCGAGCTCGGATCGTGCATCAGCACATTGGTGTCGAGCACGAACAGCTTGGCCGGGCCGTCGTCCTTGGCGCGACGTTTGCGTGGCGCTGTCGCCGGCGTGCTGGCCGGCGCATTTGCCGGAGCGGTACCACTGGTCCGCGCACGCGTCTCGCGAACGGGTGCAGGCGCTCCGGCAGGCACAGGCGCTTCCGAGCGTGCGATCGGTGCAGAGGGCCGGACGGCTGGTTCGGCGGTTGCAGCTTCGCCACTCAGGGAGGCATGCTCCAGCGCGGGTACCGGTTTGCGTGGTCCGGTTGAAACCTTGCCTCGCGCGTTCGGCTTGATCGGCGTGTACTCACGCGGGTCCAGCAATTGGGCGGGTTTGGCGGGCATGGTCGGTAGCGGCATGCTTCAGGTTCCTTTGCGGGCGGGAAAATGGGGAGTGTGCGGGGCGTGCAGGCCAATCGGACAGAGCAGACCGATCAGGGCGACCGGCGCAGCAGCTTGACGGGCAGCCACGTGCGGCGCCAGGACAGTTGGCGTGCCGGTCCGGCAATCGTGGGGAGCCCGCAATTGAAAAAGCCGCCTGTGACCGGTATGCCCGGGGAGGCGGCTGTTCAGGACAGTGCGGAAACCGGCGCGTGGCAAAAGCGGCTGGCGTAAAACCGGCCCGGGCATCGAATGCCGTGAAAACTGCTGTCGGGCGCTGGATCTTCGGCGTGTCGCACTCATTGAGTCCGACTGTAGCCTAAGGTTTTTGCTTTTGCAATCGTGTCGTGTTGCGCCGCGGCGTCGATCACTCTTGGCTCAGCGCTCGCGCACCGTCTTGAGCACCTGTTCGACATGGTTGGGGACACGCACCCCACGCCATTCATGCCGCAGCACGCCCTTGTCGTCGATCAGGAAGGTGGAGCGTTCGATGCCGCGCACTTCCTTGCCATACATCTTTTTCATGCGGATCACGTCGAACAGCGAGCACAGTGCTTCATCGCCGTCGGACAGCAGTTCGAAAGGCAGGTCCAGCTTCGCCTTGAAATTCTCGTGCGATTTCATGCCGTCGCGCGAGATGCCGAAGATTTCGACGCCAGCCGCCTGGAAGGCTGCATACTCATCGCGAAAGTTCATGGCCTCGGTGGTGCAGCCGGGCGTGCTGTCCTTGGGGTAGAAGTACAGCACCACATGTTTGCCCTTCAGCTCGCTCAGCGTAAAGGTCTTGCCGCTGGTGGCGGCAGCACTGAAATCCGGAACTGGCTGGTTGAGGCTGACTGTCATGCGATGTGTGCTCCTGTATTGATCGCGGTGTCCGGCAGGGCAAGCGCTGCGCGGAACATTGGCTCATGCGACGTACTATTGTTGAGAGTCTGGCTAGGTCAGAATGATAAGCTCTCGTCCGAGGCTGGGCCACCATAATTAAAGATTGCTAACCAGTTTAGCCCGGAAACGCGCGCGCTCCTGCGTACGCCCGTTGGAAACGGAGGATTTCCGCCGCAGATGCGAACAGGCCGGCACGGGCATGCGTACAGGACTTTGCATAAGCAGACTCCACGGCTGGCTGTTCCCGGCGGCTGCAGCTGGCATGGGCGAGCCCCTGTGGCCGTGACTTCCTGTTTCCAAGGCGATTCATCGCGCGGCGATCCTGTTCAGATTGCATGCTGCTGCTACGTTCATGCCCCTGCAGGTTGCGGTGTACTGTCGCCGCTGCCGCCGCTGGTACCACTGTCGCCCGCATTCTCGATCAGCAGCAGGGCCGCCACCTTGCGTCCTTCCGCCATCAGGATGTTGTAGGTCCGGCACGCGGCCTTGACATCCATCGTGTCGACCCCGATCCGTTGCCGCAGGAGGTTTGCCGTGAGACGCGGGTGCGGAAACCGAAGTTTCTGCCCGCTGCCGAACACGACCACTTCTGGCTGGTGCCGCAGGACCTGATCGAAATGTTCCGGGGCCAGATCCTCGAAGCGGGTGACTTCCCAGCGCTCCACGGGGCCTTCCGGCAGCAGCAGGATGGAGTGGGGGAAACGGACCAGATTGACCTCGAGCGAGGTGTCATCGTAGGCCGTGACGGTATTCAGCGCGTTGGATTGGTCAGCGTGGAGTTTCAAGCGGGTCTCGCGTGGGCAGGTTTCGGGTGTGACGTAGCAGGCGCATCGCACGGCTGCCGCAAGGGGCGGGCGGCCCAGGTCCGTGTCGGTCAGCTTCCCGATGGGATCGCCTGTGCTGCGATGCGGGAAATCGGGCAGAACTCTGTCATAATGGACAAATTATAACGTTCCAGTGCGGCGCGTGATCAGCTCCTGCCGTATGGACGCAGGCTCAACCACGCGCCGGGGGCGAGCGCACTTGCCGTGAACACCGTGAAATCCATCCAGAAATCCAACAAGCTCAATAACGTCTGCTACGACATCCGCGGCCCTGTCCTGGAAAAAGCGAAGCAGATGGAGGAAGAAGGGCAGAAGATCATCAAGCTGAACATCGGCAATCTGGCGGTGTTCGGCTTTGACGCGCCCGACGAGATCCAGCAGGACATGATCCGCAACCTGCCGGTTTCTGCGGCCTACTCGGATTCGAAAGGGATTTTCGCGGCGCGCAAGGCGGTGATGCACTACACCCAGGAGCGCGGCATCCGTGGCGTGACGCTGGAAGACATCTACCTGGGCAACGGCGCCTCTGAGCTGATCGTCATGGCGACCAACGCCTTGCTCAATGATGGCGACGAAATGCTGCTGCCGGCACCCGACTATCCGCTGTGGACTGCGGCAGTCAGCCTGTCCGGCGGCACGCCCGTGCATTACCTGTGCGACGAGGCGAACGAGTGGATGCCCAACCTGGACGACATCCGCAGCAAGATCACGCCGCGCACCAAGGGCATCGTCGTCATCAACCCGAACAACCCGACCGGCGCGCTGTATTCGGATGAGTTGCTCAAAGGCATCATTGCCATTGCCCGCGAACATGGCCTGATCATCTTTGCCGACGAAGTCTACGACAAGATCCTGTACGACGACGTCAAGCATACGGCCATCGGTTCGCTCTCCGAGGACGTGCTGACGATCACCTTCAACAGCCTGTCCAAGAGCTATCGCTCGTGTGGTTATCGTGCCGGCTGGATGGTGGTGTCCGGCGACAAGCGCGGCGCCGAGGACTATATCGAAGGATTGAACATGCTGTCGTCCATGCGTCTGTGCGCCAACGTGCCGGGCCAGTGGGCGATCCAGACCGCGCTGGGCGGCTACCAGAGCATCCAGGAACTCGTGGCGCCGGGCGGCCGCATGCGTCGGCAGCGCGATCTGGCGCACGAACTGATCACCGCGATTCCTGGCGTGACCTGCGTCAAGCCCAAGGCCGCGCTGTACATGTTCCCGCGCCTCGACCCCGAGATCTATCCGATCAAGGACGACCAGGCCTTTATCCGCGAACTGCTGGAGCAGGAGCGGATCCTGCTGGTGCAGGGGACTGGCTTCAACTGGCCGGCGCCCGACCATTTCCGCATCGTATTCCTGCCGCACGAGGATGACCTGCGTGAGTCGATCAACCGGCTGGCGCGCTTCCTGGAAGGCTACCGCAAGCGTCACGGCACGCTTGCTGCCTGACGAACGATGTATAACGCGACGCGCCGGCGGCCGGGTCGCCTGCGCGTTTTTTCCGTGTCTATTTTTTAATCAGCGAACATGAACCCGATCAAAGTTGGCCTGCTGGGCATCGGTACCGTCGGTGGCGGTACTTTCAACGTACTGAAACGCAACCAGGAAGAAATTCGTCGCCGTGCTGGCCGCGGCATCGAGATTGCCATGGTTGCCGATCTGGATGTGGAGCGCGCCCGTGAGCTGACTGGCGGCGAAGTCGAGGTGGTGAACGACGCCAACCTGGTCGTCAATCATCCTGACATCGACATCGTCATCGAGCTGATCGGCGGCTACGGTATTGCCAAGACGCTCGTGCTGCAAGCCATCGAACAGGGCAAGCATGTCATCACTGCCAACAAGGCGTTGCTGGCAGTGCACGGTAACGAGATCTTCGCTGCTGCGCACCGCAAGGGCGTGACGGTAGCCTTCGAAGCTGCCGTCGCGGGCGGCGTGCCGATCATCAAGGCGCTGCGCGAAGGCCTGTCGGCCAATCGCATCGAATGGATTGCCGGCATCATCAACGGCACCACCAACTTCATCCTTTCCGAAATGCGTGAGAAGGGCCTCGACTTTGACGTCGTGCTCAAGGAAGCACAGCGGTTGGGCTATGCGGAAGCCGATCCGACCTTCGACATCGAAGGCTTTGATGCCGCCCACAAGGTGACGCTGATGAGCGCGCTGGCCTTCGGTATTCCGGTGCAGTTCGACAAGGCCTACGTCGAGGGCATCACCAAGCTCGAAGGCAAGGATATCCGCTACGCCGAGGAACTCGGCTACCGTATCAAGCTGCTGGGCCTGACGCGCCGCCGCGAGAACGGCGTGGAGCTGCGCGTGCACCCCACGCTGATTCCAGCCAAGCGCCTGATCGCCAACGTCGAGGGCGCCATGAATGCCGTGGTGGTGCAGGGCGACGCAGTCGGCCCCACGCTGTACTATGGTAAGGGCGCCGGCGCGGAACCGACGGCCTCGGCCGTGATCGCCGACCTGATCGACGTGACGCGCCTGCAGACCGCCGACCCCGAGCACCGCGTGCCGCACCTTGCGTTCCAGCCCGATGCGCTGTCGAACGTGCCGGTGCTGCCGATGGACGAAGTCTTCACCAGCTACTACCTGCGCATGCGCGTGGCCGACCAGACTGGCGTGCTGGCCGATATCACGCGCATTCTGGCCGACGCCGGCATCTCCATCGATGCCATGTCGCAGAAGGAGTCGCGCGAGGATGAGCAGCAGACCGACATCATTGTGCTCACGCATGTGGCACAGGAAAAGCAGGTCAATGCCGCCATCCAGCGTATCGAGGCGCTGCCGACGGTCTTGTCGGACGTGACCCGCATCCGCATGGAAGAGCTGAGCTGAAACTGAGATTCGACTGCTGTTGCCCTGCGATCGAACAGAATTAAGGAATTGCACAAGCCGATGAAGTACCTGTCTACCCGCGGTCACGCCGCGCCGCAAACCTTTTCAGACATCCTGCTGGGCGGCCTCGCGCCGGATGGCGGCCTGTACCTGCCGGATCATTATCCGCGCGTGTCGAGCGAGGAGCTGGAAAGCTGGCGCGGCTTGGCGTATGCCGATCTGGCCTACGAAATCCTGCGCAAGTTCGCCACCGACATTCCGGAAGCCGACCTCCGCGCCCTGACGCGCAAGACCTACACTGCGGAGGTGTACTGCAATGCGCGCGATGGCGACAATGCTGCCGACATCACGCCGCTGCGCCGCCTGGGCGAAGAGGGCGGTACCACGGTGTCACTGCTTGGCCTGTCGAACGGACCGACGCTCGCGTTCAAGGATATGGCGATGCAGCTGCTCGGCAACCTGTTCGAGTACACGCTGCTGAAGACCGGGGATGAACTGAACATCCTAGGCGCCACCTCCGGTGACACCGGCAGTGCGGCGGAATACGCCATGCGTGGCAAACGCGGCATCCGCGTGTTCATGCTGTCGCCGCACAAGAAGATGAGCGCCTTCCAGACGGCGCAGATGTTCAGCCTGCAGGATCCGAATATCTTCAACATTGCCGTCGAAGGCGTGTTCGACGACTGCCAGGATATCGTCAAGGCCGTGTCGAACGATCTCGAGTTCAAGGCACGCCAGAAGATCGGCACGGTCAACTCCATCAACTGGGCACGTGTGGTCGCCCAGGTGGTGTACTACTTCAAGGGCTGGCTGCTCGCGACCACGGGCCCAGGCCAGAAAGTGTCGTTCAGCGTACCGTCCGGCAACTTCGGCAACGTCTGCGCCGGCCATATCGCGCGCATGATGGGCCTGCCCATCGACAAGCTGGTGGTGGCCACCAACGAGAACGATGTACTCGACGAGTTCTTCCGCACCGGCAACTACCGGGTGCGCAAATCGGCCGAGACGCTGCACACGTCCAGCCCGAGCATGGACATCTCCAAGGCCTCGAACTTCGAGCGCTTCGTGTTCGATCTGTTCGACCGCAACCCGGAACGTGTTGCCGGCCTGTTCCGCGATGTCGAGGAAAAGGGTGGTTTCAGCGTGGCAGATACCGCTGCCGGCGCACGTGTGGCCTCGTTCGGTTTTGTCTCCGGCCGCAGTTCGCACCAGGACCGTCTCGCGACGATCCGCGATCTGGCGGCGCGCTACGATATCGTCATCGACACTCACACCGCGGATGGTGTCAAGGTGGCGCGCGAGCATCTTACGCCCGGCGTGCCGATGATCGTCCTGGAGACGGCGCTGCCGGCCAAGTTCTCGGAGACTATCGTCGAGGCGCTTGGCAAGGTGCCCCCGCGCCCGGCCGGTTTCGATGGTATCGAAGACCTGCCGCAACGTTTTGACGTAATGCCGGCCGATGCGGCAGCCATCAAGCAGTTCCTCGCTGCCCGCACTGGCCGCTGAGCCATCTCTTTCGCGCCCGGCTCCGGCCGGGCGTCATCAGAAATGCGCCCTGCCTGGGTATCCCCTCATATCGTGAGGCGGATCCGCTTTCCCTGTGTCCTTGTACTATGAGTCCGACGGCGGAAATCGCATCGCCGTGACAGCGCATGCCCCTGCGCCGCGTGACCGATTGGCTGCGGACCGCGTGCACTCTCGCTACAATAGGGTTTTAAACCCTTGTGCAGGTTCCGCCGCATGCAACCTCGTCCCCCCATGCTGACCCTGGCTGCCGCGCTCGAGTCCTTGCTCGCCGGCGCGCGCCCGCTCGCCGCGGATGCTTCCGCCGTGGAAACAGTTAACACGCTGTACGCCAACGGCCGCGTGCTGGCTGAAGACATCCGCAGCGGCCTCGACGTGCCGCCGCGCGACAACACCCAGATGGACGGCTATGCCGTGCGTAGCGCTGATATCACCGCCCCGGGCAGGCGCTTGCGGGTGGCGCAGCGGATTCCGGCCGGCCATGTCGGCGAGCCGCTGGCTCCCGACACCGCCGCGCGCATCTTCACTGGCGCGATGATTCCCGAGGGTGCTGACGCCGTGGTGATGCAGGAACAGTGCACCGTGGATGGCGATGACGTGATCGTCAACCACCAGCCAGCCGCAGGCGAATGGATCCGCTATGCTGGCGAGGATATCCGCAACGGCAGCGTGATTCTGCCCGCCGGCACCCGGCTGGGGGCGCAGCATCTCGGGCTGGCCGCCTCCGTGGGTTGTGCAACCCTGCCGGTACTGCGCCGCGTGCGTACCGCCGTGTTCTTTACCGGCGATGAACTGGCAATGCCCGGCGAACCGCTCAAGCCGGGCGCCATCTACAACTCGAACCGCTTCACCCTGCGCGGCCTGCTTGAGAATCTTGGCTGCGAGATTACCGATTTTGGCATCGTGCCCGATACGCTCGAGGCCACGCGCGACACCCTGCGGCGTGCGGCCGCCGAGCATGACCTGATCATCACCTCCGGCGGCGTGTCCGTTGGCGAGGAAGACCATATCAAGCCGGCCGTCGAGGCAGAAGGGCAGCTCAACTTGTGGCAGATCGCCATCAAGCCAGGCAAGCCGCTGGCCTTTGGCGAGATCAACCGGGCTGACGGCGCCGGGCGCACCTTTTTCCTGGGGTTGCCGGGCAACCCGGTGTCGAGTTTCGTCACTTTCCTGCTGTTCGTGCGGCCGTTCATCCTGCGCCTGCAGGGCGTTGCTGATGTCACCCCCAAACGCCTGCCGTTGCGTGCTGATTTCACGCTCGCCAAGGGCGACCGTCGTAACGAGTTCCTGCGGGCCCGCATCAACGAGCGGGGCGGGCTCGACCTGTTCCCCAACCAGAGCTCCGGTGTGCTGACCTCCACGGTATGGGGCGACGGCCTGATCGACAACCCGCCGGACCGGACCATTGCGGAAGGCGATATCGTGCAGTTCATCCCGTTTGACCAGGTGGTGTATTGAAGATGGAAGTCGAATTGCGTTTCTTCGCCAGCGTGCGAGAGCAGGTTGCCACAGCCCACGAGCGGGTCACCGTGCCCGAACACGTGGGCACCGTGGGTGAGCTGCGCGAATGGCTGTGCGAACGCGGCGACAACTGGCGCGCCGCGCTGGCCGGCAATCGGGCGTTGCGCATGGCGCTCGACCAGGCCGTGGCCACGCCCACAGCCCGACTGCATGCAGGGTGCGAGGTGGCATTTTTTCCGCCCGTGACGGGCGGTTGATCAGCGAGATAGAGTGATGCCGATACGTGTACAAACCGAGGACTTCGATCTCGGCCGGGAAATCGCCGCACTGCGCGCCGGCTCGCCGCAGGTCGGCGCGGTCGCGAGCTTCATTGGCACGGTGCGTGACATCAACGATGGCCAGAGCGTGTCGGCGATGGAGCTGGAGCACTATCCCGGCATGACCGAGAAGGCGCTCGAACAGATCGTCGCGGCCGCCCGTCAGCGCTGGGAGATCATCGACGCACTGGTGATCCACCGCGTCGGACCGCTGCGCCCGCTCGACCAGATCGTGTTGGTGGCGGTCACGTCCGCACATCGGGGCGAAGCGTTTGCGGCCTGCGAGTTCATCATGGACTACCTGAAGAGCGAGGCGCCGTTCTGGAAGAAGGAACAAACGCCTGCCGGGGCGCGCTGGGTCGACGCCCGCGTCTCGGATGATGCCGCCCTGAAGCGCTGGGGGATCGAAACCGGCAATGCGGGCGGGTCGACGGCCGAAGACCTGCCAGTGGCCCCCACCGGTTCACCTACGTGACGCCCCTGGGCCTGCTTGCGGTTGGTGTCGGCGCCACGCTGGGCGCCTGGCTGCGCTGGGCGTTTTCGCTGGCCTGGAATGCCCTCAATCCGACCCTGCCGTACGGTACGCTGGCCGCCAATCTGCTGGGCGGCTACCTGATCGGCGTCGCCGTCGGCGTGTTCGGCGACCATATCGAATTGCCCCCCGAATGGAAGCTGCTGGTCATTACCGGCTTCCTGGGCGGCCTGACCACCTTCTCCACCTTTTCGGCGGAAGTCCTGGCAAACGTGTCGGCCGGCAACTATGCCGCCGCGGCGCTGCATATCAGCGTGCATGTGCTCGGCTCCTGCCTGCTGGTTGCTGCCGGACTCTGGACTTACCGCCTGCTTGCGTAACCGGCGCATCACTTGCGGCTGGAGGGCGCAGGCAGGGGGGGCGGACAAGCGGAGGGCCGGAGCACTGAAAGCACCGGCGGTCGCCGGGACGGGGCGTGCTGCCACCCCGAGTGCGGTTTTCAGTGGTTGTTTGATCTGGATCACTTGAAAATGTCAAGGCTTGCCTCATCTTTGTCGCATCTTTGAATGCAGGACTTGAGGGGTATTCATGCGTCTCGACAAACTCACCACGAAATTCCAGGAAGCGCTGGCAGATGGCCAGAGTCTTGCCCTGGCCAACGATAACCAGTACATCGACCCGCTGCATGTCCTGGCTGCCATGCTGCACCAGGTCGACGGCGGGGCCGGACCCTTGCTTGAGCGCGCCGCGGTCAACGTGGGCGCCCTGAAGGATGCTGTCGACGGTGCGATTCACCGCCTGCCGAAGGTCGAAGGCGTGACCGAAATCCAGGTCGGCCGCGAGCTGAACAACCTGCTCAATGCCACCGAAAAGGAAGCCATCAAGCGTGGCGACCAGTTCGTGGCGAGCGAACTCTTCCTGTTGTCGCTAGCCGACGACAAGGGTGAGGCCGGCCGCCTGGCACGCCAGCACGGTCTGACGCGCAAGATGCTGGACCAGGCGATCAATGCTGTGCGCGGCGGGCAAACCGTCGGCAGCGCCGATGCGGAAAGCCAGCGCGAAGCCCTGAAGAAATACACCATCGACCTGACGGAACGCGCCCGGTCGGGCAAGCTCGACCCGGTGATCGGCCGCGACGATGAAATCCGCCGCGCGATCCAGATCCTGCAGCGCCGCACCAAGAACAACCCTGTCCTGATCGGCGAGCCCGGCGTCGGCAAGACCGCCATCGTCGAAGGGCTCGCACAGCGCATCGTCAACGGCGAGGGGCCCGAGTCGCTCAAGAACAAGCGCGTGCTGGTGCTCGACATGGCTGGGCTGCTGGCCGGCGCCAAGTATCGCGGCGAGTTCGAGGAACGGCTCAAGGCCGTGCTGTCAGATGTCGCCAAGGACGAAGGGCAGACCATCGTCTTCATCGACGAAATCCATACCATGGTGGGCGCCGGCAAGGCCGAGGGCGCCATCGATGCGGGCAACATGCTCAAGCCGGCGCTTGCGCGCGGGGAGCTGCACTGCATCGGCGCGACCACGCTCGACGAGTACCGCAAGTACATCGAGAAGGACGCCGCGCTCGAGCGCCGCTTCCAGAAGGTGCTGGTCGAGGAGCCGACGGTGGAGGCGACCATCGCCATCCTGCGCGGTCTCCAGGAGCGCTATGAGCTGCACCACGGCGTGGAGATCACTGATCCTGCCATCGTTGCGGCGGCGGAGCTGTCGCACCGCTACATCACCGACCGCTTCCTGCCGGACAAGGCCATCGATCTGATCGACGAGGCTGCAGCACGCATCAAGATGGAAATCGACTCCAAGCCGGAAGTCATGGACCGGCTCGACCGTCGCGTGATCCAGCTGCAGATCGAGCGAGAGGCCGTAAAGAAGGAAACCGACGAGGCTTCCATGAAGCGCCTCGACCTGATCGAGCAGGAGATCGCACGCCTGCAGAAGGAATATGCGGACCTTGACGAAATCTGGCGTGCGGAGAAGGGCGCGGCGCAGGGCACGGCTTCGCTCAAGGAAGAGATCGACCGTATCAAGCTGGAGATCGTGCGCCTGCAGCGCGAAGGAAAACTCGACAAGGTGGCCGAACTGCAATATGCCAAGCTGCCGGAACTGGAAGGCAAGCTGAAGGCCGCCAATGCCGCGGAAACGCAGGGAGCGACACAGAACAAGCTGCTGCGCACGCAGGTCGGCGCCGAGGAAATCGCCGAAGTAGTCAGTCGCGCGACCGGGATCCCGGTGGCCAAGATGATGACCGGCGAGCGTGAGAAGCTGCTGCAGATGGAAGACCGTCTGCATCAGCGCGTGGTTGGCCAGGACGAGGCCGTGCGCCTGGTGTCGGATGCCATTCGCCGCTCGCGCGCAGGTTTGTCGGACGAGAACCGGCCGTATGGTTCCTTCCTGTTTCTCGGCCCGACCGGTGTCGGCAAGACCGAGCTGTGCAAGGCCTTGGCCAGCTTCCTGTTCGATTCGGAAGAGCACCTCATCCGCATCGACATGAGTGAGTTCATGGAGAAGCATAGCGTGGCACGCCTGATTGGCGCGCCGCCGGGATATGTCGGCTATGAAGAAGGCGGTTACCTGACCGAGGCCGTACGCCGCAAACCGTACAGCGTGGTATTGCTGGACGAAGTGGAGAAGGCGCACCCGGACGTGTTCAACGTGCTGCTGCAGGTGCTCGACGATGGCCGCCTGACGGATGGGCAAGGCCGCACGGTGGACTTCAAGAACACGGTGATCGTGATGACGTCGAACCTCGGTTCGCACCTGATCCAGGCGATGACAAACGAACCGTACGAGGCAATCAAGGGCGCCGTGTGGCAGGAAGTGAAAGAGCATTTCCGCCCCGAGTTCCTGAACCGTATCGACGAGGTCGTGGTGTTCCATGCCCTGGGCCAGGACCATATCACCAACATCGCGCGCATCCAGCTGCAGCGCCTGCGCGACCGGCTGGCGAAGATGGACATGTCGCTCGATATCAGTGATGCGGCACTGACCCATCTGGCCTCGGCCGGCTACGATCCGGTATTCGGCGCGCGGCCGCTCAAGCGTGCCATCCAGCAGCACATCGAGAATCCGCTGTCGCGGCTGATTCTGGAGGGCAAGCTGGTGCCCAAGGATGTGGTGCCGGTGGACTACCGGGATGGCGATTTCGTGTTCGAACGGGTCGTGCACTAATCTGCAGCGCAGATTGAAACGGAGGGGATTTTCCCCTCCGTTTTATTTTGTGGCTCGTATCGCCGCGTGTCCCGATTCGTTGTTTCCGATCTGCGCATTCCTGACCCAATGGTTAACAATCTTTGTCATTTGTGGTTAACCTTGATGCATAAAATGAGCCGCTTTATTGCTGTGCTGTAGGAAGCATCTGGCGATCATGGCGCGCCATGCTCCGAGCGCATACGTGATGGAGCTGCTGCATGAACAAGGCTTGTCTCACTCGCAGTCTCAGCTCGATTTGCCTGGGAAAACAGACGAAGCAGGCGGAGATCCAGACCACACAGGGCACGCTGTCCACCCTGGTACGCAGACGCAACAGCCTGACGCGTATGCATTCGCAGGCAACCGGGTCACACGTCGAACCATCGCAAACCGGGCAGATTCCGCAGGGCGCGGAGGCGCTGGCGAGGATACCGCGTCTGCGCGAGCACCCGCTGCAGGCTCCCGGTCCACATTCGCCATTGGCGACCGCACCCACCGTGACATCGGCGACACCTGTGGGGGGATCCTCCGCGATGCCACATGCAGTGCTGTGCATGACCGCTGCCGCGGGGTCTCGGTCATTGCCGAACGAGATGCTGCCAGGCCAGATAAAAGGCTGGGTATGGTTGGCAGAACAGATTGTTGCAGCCAAGCGCCATGCCCGTGAGCTGAAGCATCAGTACCACGAGGCTGACCCCGATGCAGACGGGCGAGACGATCTTGCCTGCCAGCTGAAGTGCGCGCAGGCCCGGCTGCAGTTCCTGACAACACTGGAGGAGCGGCTTCGGGCCGCAGCGCGAGCAGGTGAGGCACAGACGTCGGACGATACGGTCTGGAAACTGAATCATCTCAGTCCTGAGCGCATGCCGATCGAATTCCTCGAATTAGTACCTTCATCGGCGACAGTGATTGAACTGGCCGGAAACAGGATCAAGGTGATTCCTGATGGAACATTCGAACGCTTCAGGCGACTGGAGCGTCTCGGCCTGTCCGGTAACCAGCTCGGGACATTATCCCGCCAGAGCTTGCGCGGCCTTGAGGGCTTGACGGAGCTGGATCTGTCCAGCAATGCAATCGCCACCATTGATCCCGATGGGCTCGCCGGGCTTGGCGCTCTTCGCAAACTCAGGCTGGACAGCAACAATCTGCGCCGCTTTCCTTGCTTGCCCAAGGCGCTGGAAGAGGCGAACCTCTCCGCCAATGCCATTTCCGTGATCAGCCCCCAACACCTGGAAGGGCTTTCGCGGTTGAAGAGCCTGAACCTCAATAACAATCGTCTGGAGAGATTCAAGCCGCCTGTCGCGGGTCTGAAGGCATTGAAGGTCCTGTGCCTGGGATACAACCAACTGACACAGCTCGACAGATCGTTGATGCGTCTGCTTCCGAATCTGCGTACGCTCGTTCTCGCCGACAACAGCTTGAGCGAGATCACACGGGAAAGCATGCAGGGACCGCCCGCCTATCCCAGCAGACTCAGCAACCTGAGTCTCGCAGACAATGCTATTCGCCATCTCGAGGCAGGTGCATTCCGGGAAATGATGGCACTGCAGGTCCTGGATCTCGAGAATAATCGCCTGTCTGAACTTCCTGACATCTTGCCCAGGACGCCGGCGTTAATGAGAGTCAATCTGTCTAACAACATGCTCAGGCGGGTCGACAACGACATTTTCAGCGGATTGCCCAATCTCGGCAGGATCGACCTGTCGCAAAACCAGATCACCGAGATCGGAGAACAGATACTGGGTCAGCCGACAGGCATGTCCCATACTGCCGTGATCCATATCCAACTGCAGGACAATGCACTCCAGCAGTTTCCTGCTGGAATGCTTCGCCATGGCTGGATCCGGGTCGATCTGCACAACAACCGCTTCACGCAGGCGGAAGCGGCCCGACTGGAGGCTGGTCCCCATGCGGCCGGTATCTTGTGCTTGAGCAATTTTTCTCGCCACGAGCGGGAGTTCACCCGCTGGCTCGGCAAACCGATGACTAGCCTGCTTGCCGGAGTCAGATACGTGACCGGAGTCGACTCGCTCTACGAATTCCTGCATACCGTGCGCCACATTGTTAGTCATCGGGTGGCCTTGCCGATGGCATTGCAGGACAAGCGCGAGCGCATTCTGGCCAACATACTCGATCGGGTCGAGGCATTGCTTCCTGGGCTGGTCGCGAACCAGACCCTTGCTGCGCAGTGCTTTGAAGTACTGCAATCGGGTTTGAAAGGTTGTGGTGACCGCGCCATGCTTGCCTGGTGGCTTCTGGAAATCGAATGCCGCAAGCAGGGTATTCTGCTGGCATCGCCCGATCGCCAGCAACTGGTGCAACTGGGCATCTGGCTGCATCGCCTGGAGAAGCTGCTGCAGTTCGCCAAGGTACTCAGTGCGCGGAGCACCGGTAATACCGCAGAGGCCGTGGAAATTCAATTGTGGCTGCTTGAAGCCCTTCATCACCAGGTACTGGGCGACCTCGGCCGGGCAGGGGATACATCGATGCAGATCCTCTACAAGAGCGCGGTGCTGGTTCACAACAGAGATTTGCTGGAGATTCAACGTCAGATTGCCGTGGCCGAGTCGGCGAACGACTATCCGGACGTGCTGGCGGCGTACCTGCAGACGCAGCAGTTCTGGCAGGCTCACCTGGCCGATGATCCGACATGGCGGTCCATGGTCAGAGTATTCGCAAACAGGGTGGAGGAGATCGAAAAAGAGTATCGTGCCGCCAGCCTGGAACTGATGGAGTGCCATGACTATGATGCGGGAGACGCGGCTTATCGGGCTGCACAGACAGCACTCGATAGACAACGGGCCCAGGATCTTTCTGAAGCCCATGAAAGCCATGCGCGCCGAACGACCGCTCCCGTCGCGGAGAGCTTGCAGGCATTGGCCCAGCATGCCCGGAACAGCAGCGCAAAGCCGGACACCGTGGAAGCCGTGGCACAGCGCCATGCTATTGGCTGGCAATGGCTGGATGATCAGGTCAGGCAGGCATGTGCCGCATGGATGGCGGTGAAAACGGATTTCCCGGAGCGGAGTAAAAGACGCCCTGCACGCGCCCATGCCGCCGTCTTGCGTGCCAGGTTTCAATGCTGGAAATCACAGCGAGGCGCACTAAGAGATCTCCACAAGACGCTGGCTAGCCCCACGTACAGGGCGTTCGATTTCAGCAACCTGGGGCTGCTGGAGTTTCCTGTGGCATTACTCGGACTGCTGCCGGAACAGACAACCTTTATCAAGCTGTCGGACAATGCCATTGGGCATCTTCCCGATAACGCATTCAGCCGTTTTCCGGATCTGGAGTATCTGCTCCTGGGCGGGAACCGGCTGACCGCGCTGGAGGAGAAAAGCCTGCAGGGGCTGCGGCGCCTTCGGTATCTCGATCTTTCCGATAACCTCTTGACGACGATCGCACCGACTGCGTTCAAGGATCTCGTGGCTCTCCAGGAATGCAATGCACGCAAGAATGCCCTGACAGCATTTCCACGGTTGCCGCGCGGTATACGATCGGCCTGTTTCGACCACAACAAGATTGGGTACCTGGGTGCCGATGCACTGCGTGGCCTGCACCAGTTGACACAGCTGCATTTGAAGAACAATCGTATCGCGGTGCTCGACCTACCGGCTGGCGGGCTGCAGGCACTAAGAGAACTGGACGTCAGTGGCAACCAGCTGGTCGCCTTCAGCCTGCCGGTTCACCGCATGCCGAAGCTAGTCTCCCTTAATCTCTCGTATAACCGCATCGTCCAGGTTTTGCCTGAAGCCTTGGAGCAACCCGCAGGGAGGCCCCTGGTACTGGAGACGCTCAATCTGGCCGGGAATCTGTTGCAGGACCTTCCGCTGCATATTTTCCGCCCGTTACAGTACCTCTCGCACCTGGATCTGAAAAGGAATGGCTTGACCGATCTGCCGCGCGGCTATGTCTCCGACATGCCTGCCTTGCGGTATCTCGATCTCCGGGGCAACCGCATTACCGCATTGAGAACAGGTTCGTTGTCAGGGCTTCCGAACCTGATGGTGCTGGACCTGTCCCATAACCGGATCAATTGCATTGCGCCAGCCGCATTCCAGGGTCCTACGCCGGTGGAAGATACCGGGGCTAGTCATGTACGGATCAATCTGTCTCACAACCACTTGGACCAACTGGAGGAGGCGGTGCAGTGGCCCGTACAGGCTGGGACCGTACTTGTGGATGCGCGCTACAACAAACTCTCGGATGAGGCTGTCAGGGCCGCCTTGTTAACGCAGCCGAACGGAGTGCTGCTGCTGTTGCGGAATGCTAGTGGCGGCACAAGCCATACGTCGGGGTCGATGGAGGCGGGGCAATGACAGTCGAGATGGTCGGGCGTGATGTAAAAAAAGGGGCCGGACATATGTCCGGCCCTCGGGAAAGGGAAGGAGGGATGCGGCCTTCCCGTGTTGCGCTGTCGGC
>AKCV02000022.1 GCA_000272025.2 Imbroritus primus | reverse complement strand
CCGTCATCTCCAACGCCTCGTGCACCACCAACTGCCTGGCCCCGCTGGTCAAGCCGCTGCATGACAAGCTTGGCGTCGTAAGCGGCCTGATGACCACCATCCACGCCTACACCAACGACCAGGTGCTGACCGACGTCATGCACGAAGACCTGCGCCGCGCGCGCTCGGCCACGCAGTCGATGATCCCGACCAAGACTGGTGCGGCTGCTGCGGTTGGCCTGGTGCTGCCGGAACTGAACGGCAAGCTGGACGGTTTTGCGATCCGCGTGCCGACGATCAACGTGTCGATCGTCGACCTGACGTTCGTGGCCAAGCGCGACACCACGGTGGACGAAGTCAACAGCATCCTGAAGGACGCGTCGGAAGGTTCGCTCAAGGGCATCCTGGGTTACAACACGGCGCCGCTGGTGTCGGTGGACTTCAACCACAATCCGGCCTCGTCGACGTTCGATGCGACGCTGACGAAGGTGCAGGGCAACCTGGTGAAGGTCTCGAGCTGGTACGACAACGAGTGGGGTTTCTCCAACCGCATGCTCGATACCACCGTGGCCCTGATGTTGCCGCAAGCAGCCACAGCGCGTTGAGGAGACAGCCATGGAGACCATCGTCACGCTTGGCGAACTGCTCGCGCAGGGCGCCATCGCCGGCAAGCGGGTGCTGATCCGCGCAGACCTGAACGTTCCGCTCGACGCACAAGGCGCCATCACCGACGACACGCGCATCCGTGCCTCCGCGCCGGCCATTCGCCAGTGCCTCGACGCCGGCGCCTCGGTCATGGTGACCTCGCACCTGGGCCGCCCGGTGGAAGGCGAGCGCGCCCTGCGCGACAGTCTGGCACCCGTGTGCCGGCGCTTGTCGGAATTGCTGGGGCAGGATGTGCGCCTGCTCGCCAACTGGACCAGCGGACAGTTCGCCGTTGCGCCGGGGCAGATGGTGATGCTTGAGAACTGCCGCCTGAACGTCGGCGAGAGCAAGAACAGCGATACGCTGGCGCGCGCCATTGCGGCGCTGTGTGATGTCTATGTCAATGATGCCTTCGGCACCGCGCACCGCAAGGAAGCCACCACCTACGGCGTGGCGCAGTATGCCCCGCTGGTCTGTGCCGGCCCGCTCATGGCCGCCGAGATCGAAGCGCTGCACCGCGCCCTTGATGCGCCGCGCCGGCCACTGCTGGCCTTCGTCGCAGGCTCCAAGGTCTCCACCAAGCTCACTATCCTGCAGTCGCTGGCCAGCAAGGTCGATCAACTGATCGTCGGCGGCGGTATTGCCAACACCTTCATGCTCGCCGCCGGCCTGCCCATCGGCAAGTCGCTGGCGGAGCCGGGGCTGGTGGAGGAGGCGCGGCGCATCATCGACACCATGCGCGCCCGTGGTGCGGCTGTGCCGATTCCCGAGGACGTGGTGGTGGCCAAGACGCTGTCGGCGGATGCCGAGGCGCGTGTGGTGGATGCCGCGGAGGTCGCAGAGGATGACCTGATTCTCGATATTGGCCCGCGTACTGCGGAAAAGCTGGCCGCGCAAATCGCGCACGCCGGCACGATTGTCTGGAACGGCCCGGTCGGGGTGTTCGAGATCGAACAGTTCGGGCAGGGCACGCGTGCGCTCGCCGAGGCCATTGCAGCGTCGCGCGCCTTTTCGGTGGCAGGCGGCGGCGACACGCTGGCGGCGATTGCCAGGTATGGCATTGCCGACCGCATCGACTACATCTCGACGGGTGGCGGCGCCTTTCTCGAACTGCTGGAGGGCAAGACCCTGCCGGCGGTCGCCATCCTCGCGCACCGCACGGCACAGTCGATGCTCGCGCCGGAATCCGAGGCGTTCTAGCCGGGCCGGCACACCCATTTCAACTACATGACCTAACGGAGACGACCATGGCACTGATTTCCCTGCGACAATTGCTCGACCATGCTGGCGAACACGGTTACGGCGTGCCGGCCTTCAACGTCAACAACCTCGAACAGATCCACGCCATCATGGAAGCGGCCCAGGACACGGACAGCCCGGTGATCCTGCAGGCGTCTGCTGGTGCACGCAAGTATGCGGGCGAGGCCTATCTGCGCCACATGGTGCTGGCGGCGGTGGAAACGCACCCCGACATTCCCGTGGTGCTGCACCAGGACCATGGCGCGAGCCCGGCCGTGTGCCAGGCGTCGATCCGCTCGGGCTTCACCAGCGTGATGATGGACGGATCGCTGCGCGAGGATGCCAAGACGCCGTCGGACTATGACTACAACATCGAAGTCACGCGGCGCGTGTGCGACATGGCGCATGCCGTGGGCGTGTCGGTCGAAGGGGAACTCGGCTGCCTGGGTTCGCTGGAAACTGGCCAGGCCGGCGAAGAGGATGGCGTGGGCGCGGAAGGCACGCTGTCGCTCGATATGCTGCTGACCGATCCCCAGCAGGCCAAGGATTTTGTCGCGCGCACGGGTGTCGACGCACTGGCCATCGCGATCGGCACCAGCCACGGGGCCTACAAGTTCTCGCGCAAGCCGACGGGCGACATTCTCGCCATAGACCGCATCCGCGAGATCCACGAGCAGATCCCCAACACGCACCTGGTGATGCATGGCTCCAGCTCGGTACCGCAGGAGTGGCTGGAGATCATTCGCGAGTATGGCGGTGACATCAAGGAAACCTATGGCGTGCCGGTCGAGGAGATCCAACGCGGCATTCGCTCGGGCGTGCGCAAGATCAATATCGATACCGATATCCGGCTCGCCATGACTGGCGCGATCCGCCGTTCGCTCAGTGACGACCGCAGCGAGTTTGATCCGCGCAAGGCGCTGCTGGCAGCGAAGAAAGGCGCCAAGGATGTGGTGCGCCAGCGCTTCGAGGCATTCGGGACGGCCGGACAGGCATCCAAGATCCGTCCTGTGCCGCTCGAACGGTTGAGCCGCCTGTACCAGTAAGCATGCGTCCGGGAGCTGGGCTGCCGCTGCGCGGCAACCCGTGCTGGTGGTGTGGCCGTGTGCTCAGGCCAGGGCGTGTTCGCACACGGCTTCGAGCGTGTCGAACACCGGCCAGCCGCGCTCGGTTGCCACGGCACGCAGTCGTGTGTCGGGCGAGACGACCACCGGGTCGCTTACATGGCTGAGCAGTGGCAGGTCGTTGGCGGAATCGGAGTAGAAGACTGAACGTTCGAAGCTGTGCCAGTCGTGCCCCAGCGCGGCCAGCCAGTCCGCCACGCGCGGCACCTTGCCCGCGCCGAAGCTGGCGATGCCATCCATTTCGCCGGTAAAGCGGCCACGCGGATCGTCTTGTTCCGTGCGGGCCTGCGAGGCCACGAGATGCGGCACGCCAAAGATCTCCGCAAACGCACCGGCCACATAGTGATTGGTGGCCGTGACGATACAGCACAGATCGCCGGTATCGAGGTGATGGCGCACCAGCGCGCGGCCGGCCTCCGGTACCTGCGCACCGATCTCGGCGATGAAGTCCGCGCGCCAGCCATCCAGATCAGCCCGCGCATAGCGCGCCAGCACCGACATGCAGAAGCGCTGGAAGGCGGCGATATCGAGCTTGCCGGCGAGGTAGTCTTCCGCGAACTGGCGGTTCTGTGCCTCGAAATCGCCGGCATCGAGCACGCCGCGCCGCATCAGGTAGCGGAACCAGGTGGAACCGCTGTCAAAGGGAATCAGGGTGTGATCGAGATCGAATAGGACGAGTTGCATGCAGCCATGAAGAAAAAAGTCGCGGAAACCAACGCGAGAACAATGCGGGAAAAAACGCGGTAACCACCGAACGCCACAACAGACGCAGAGGCAGGCAGGGCGCCCGATCCGGAGACACCGGGGCAGGGCGCATCTGTGCCGCTGGCATCAATGCGTATCAGTACGATACCGCATCATACCGCGCCGCCATGTCATAACCGTCGATATCCTCACGGGAACCTGGCTCGGCGACCAGGCCGGAGGCCAGCATGTCCGCCCAGGATGGGACGATGCCAGGTACAGGGGGCGCCTGCGTCACGACCGCATGCGGCACCGGTGTTTCCAGTGCCGTCAGGAACCGCGCCTTGAGCGCACATTCCTCGTATTCGTCAGCAGCTACGCTGTCGAGCACGATGCCCGCGCCCACGCCCATGCGACCGGGCCGCAACCCGTGCGCGCCCTGTCCGGCGTGCCCCAGCGTGACGGTGCGGATCGCCACCGACAGGCAGAAGTCACCGCAGACCTGCGCGCTACCGGGAGAGGGGGCGTCGACCCAGCCGACCATGCCGGTGTACAGGCCACGCGGCGTCGTTTCGAGATCGGCGATCAGCTCCATGGTGTGATGCTTGGGTGCGCCCGTGATCGAGCCGCACGGAAACAGCGCGCGCAGCAGTTCTGGCAGTGTCGTGCGTGCGGGCAGTTCCGCTTCCACGGTGGAGGTCATCTGGAACACACCGGCATACGGTTCGACCGAGAACAGCGCCGGCACCTTGACCGAGCCTGTGGTGGCGATGCGCCCCAAGTCGTTGCGCAGCAGGTCGACGATCATCAGGTTTTCCGCGCGGTTCTTCGGGTCGCTGGCCAGCGCGCGTGCCGTGCGGGCATCCTCGTCCGGCTGGCCGGTACGGCGCGCCGTGCCTTTCATCGGGCGTGCGGTCAGCCGGCCTTGGGTATGGCGCAGGAACAGTTCGGGCGACAGCGAGAGGATGTACGGCGTGTCGGGATCGTGCGGCAGCGCGATCAGCGCGCCGTACGGTACTGGCTGGCGCGTGCGCAGCCGGCGGTAGAGTGCCAGCGGCGTGCCGCTGGCCTCGAAGTCAAGGCGATAGGTGTAGTTGATCTGGTAGGTGTCGCCGGCCCGCAAGGCAGACTGGATGCGTGCAATGGCGTGATCGAACTGCGCGGGGGTGACGCTACGACGCACGTCGTGGATGCCACTCGCCGACCCGGCCGGCAAACCGGCCACCGCAGCGGCTGGCGCCAGCGCATCCATCATCGCCAGCCAGGCATCGACCTCGCTGCGCGACAGGCGCGCGCAGGCGCTGAACAGCACGATGCGCAGCGCCTGCGGTGCCTCCGCCGGCACCGGCAGGCCCTGCAGGCGCACACCCCATTCGTAGTCCGCCAGCAGCACGGCATGCGCGCCGTCGCGCATGGCCGCCTCCGCCTGTGCCCAGGTGGCGGCGAGCTGCGCCGGATCCTCGCAGCGCAGCTCCTGCAAGAAGCCTGTGTACAGGCGGCTGCGGCTGCTATCCCCGTCACTGGCATCGTCGAGCAGGGCGTAGCAGTCGCTGCGGACGGGCAGGGGCGTCATGCGTGTCTCCGGTCAGGCATGGCCAAGGGCGGACGGCATGCTCAGCTCCAGTCGTCCATGTCGTGCTTGATGCTGTGCCGGTTAGCGATCAGTTCCTCGATCGACGGCTCGCTGCGCAGCGCACGCTGGATGGCGAGCTTGGTGGCCTCGTAGTTGGTGCGGTACATGTCCTTCTTGTCGAGGTTCGGATCCTTGGCGCAGCGCGGATCGATCCACACCAGGCTGATGATGCACAGGTCGTTGGCCTGGTCCTTGGGGATGATGCCTTCGATCAGGCAATCGACCACCGCATCGGCCGTGGCCGATTGCACCACGCCGCCGAACAGGTCGATATTGGCGCTGTCCTTTAGCGTGACCTTCGGCACAAGCATGGTCGCCGGGCGCACCATCTGGTTGCAGGCGCGGATCGCGAACATGGCCGTATGCCCCTTGCTCTGCGCCATCATGCTGGCGAAAGCCTGGCCCACGGGGCCGTCGGTACGGCCGATCAGGATTTCCGGCATGGCGTCGGTGAACTGGCCTTCCGCGGCGAGGACGGTGGCTTCGCCAGCACAGAATGTCAGGTTGCTGCTCATGGAATACATCTCCAGTGGTGTAAAAAACAGATATCAGGCGGGGCATGCAGCGAGGGCATTGCCCCGGTCGCTAGGCTGCGCAGCGCAGAATTTCGCCCTTGCCATCCACCGCCAGGTCGCCCGCATGGCGTTGCGGCAGCCGGTGCGCAAGGCCGGCAAAGGCACTGTCT
This sequence comes from Imbroritus primus, assembly GCA_000272025.2. Classification (GTDB taxonomy): domain Bacteria; phylum Pseudomonadota; class Gammaproteobacteria; order Burkholderiales; family Burkholderiaceae; genus Imbroritus; species Imbroritus primus. Next base: position 156,644 of record AKCV02000022.1, on the reverse strand, counting down.
GCACGCTCCAGGCTACGCGCCAGCAGGGCCCAGGCGACTGCGATGTTGTGTTCCGTTTCGACAAAGGTCGGCGCGAGCGGCGCGTTGGCGCGGACCAGCACGACCGTGCCGCGCCGCATGCCAAAGGCCAGATGCGCACCGACGTCACCGGCGATGCCGAGCGTGCCGGCTACCATGCGCGAAGCAGCGAACGCCCCGGCGTTGCCGGCCACGAGTACGGTACCGCGCCGCATGCGGTCGGCGAGCCGGTCGCCGGCATGGCCCGCGATGATGAGCTGTCCGCCGCGCATGCCTTCCATATCGCCGGGCAGTGCGGCGGCGGCGAAGTCGCCGGTATTGCCACGGAGCGCGAGGTGGCCGCCGCTCATTGCGGCCGCCGTGAAGTCGCCGGCATTGCCATTGACTTCCAGCGTGCCGCCGGCCATGCCGCAGCCGGTGTAATCGCCGGCATGGCCCTCGACGCGCAGCGTGCCGCGGGTCATCTGCCAGCCCAGGCGGTCACAGCGGCCCAGGTCACCTTCGAAGATAAGTTCGGGGGTATCGCCATGGGCGGATCCATTTGCATCGGCGCGCACCTCGAACAGGTCGCCGACGCACAGGCGCTCCTTGCCTTGCCACAGCGGCAGCTTCGCCACATCGCTGGCGGAACGTTCCGCCAGCGCGTCGGGTGTCAGCCCTGAAACATCGAGACGCAACGCTGGAGCGTGCCGGAGACGCAGGATCAGTCTGCTCATGCCGCGCCTCCCACATTGCTCCCTGTGCCAGTTTGCCCCGCGAGGCGGTGCAGATGGAAGTGGAAGGGGCCGAGCTTGCCGCCGTAGTTGCCGGCCGAGACGCGCAGCAGGCCCGATTGCGGGCCGCGCGCGGCGAGCGTGGCGATGCCGGTGGACATGGCCTGTGCCACGTCGGCCTCGGTCAGGCCATCGATGACGATTTCCATCACGCAGCGCACGTCAGGTGTCAGTTCGGTTTTCTTCGCCATGCGGATCAGGCTCGGGCAGAACGCATCGTTGGTGGAGGCGCTCAATGCCGCATAGCGCGAGCCGACCTTGGAGCCGGACCGCACCACGCCGCCCGGAAAGGGCAGGATCACATTCGGCACGCGGCGCATGGCCTCGACTGCCGCTTCGGCGGCGGCCAGCGCGGCATCGGGGTCGCGCGCCAGCATCAGCAGGTTGCCGCCACCCACGGCCTTGATCACGGGCGTGGTTTCCTCGCACACGAACTCGCCATCCATTACCGGCACGCGCCAGTAGCGGCGGCCATCGATCATCTTCGAGATCTGCCAGCCATCGCCGAAGAAGCGCAGGTTCTTGCCGAGCGCGATCGGCTCGCCGTCCGGCAGGCCGGCGTAGATGGCGGTGGTGGGGCAGGTGAGCACGCACTGGCCGACGCGGCGCTCGACCTGCTTGGCGAGTTCCTTGCCGGACATGGCGAACAGCAGCACCGCGATGCCGGGCCGTCCGTCTGGTGTTTCGCTGCCATCCAGTTCGCGCTCGATGCCGGCTTCGCAGCCGCAGGCGATCACCGAGGTGGCGAAGCCGGTCAGCGAGACGGCGGCGTTGCGCGCCCAGGTCAGCGTGTGCGCCGTGATGACGAGGCGCGTGGCCTTCATCGGAAACGCTTCCGCGAAGGTGTCGTCGATGGTGATTCCGTTGATCTGCATGGTTTCCATGGAGCGCGGCCTCACGTCGCCGGTTGGGCAGGCAGGCCCAGCAGCGGATCGCATGCCGCCGGCAGCAGGCGGCCGCCGTTGCAGCAGGCGCACAGCTCGTCGTGCGAGATGACGGCATGGTCGAAGTGGACCGACAGATGATGGTCGCTGTACTTACGCAGGGTCTTCTCGATGCCTGGATCGAATTCCGGTTCGACGAAGTGCGTGCCGCCAACCGGCGCGGCTTCGATGCGGCCGCCGCGCGCCACCAGCACGCCATCCTTGAAGACGTATTCGGGCGTGGTGAACATCGCTTCCTGGTCGTCCTGCACGCGGTACACGGCAATATCGGCCGCTGCGCCCGCGCCGAGGTGGCCACGATCGCGCAGGCCCAGCAGCCGCGCCGGACCGGCGCGCGTGAGGATGGCGATTTCGTACAGCGTCAGTTCGCGCTGGATGTCGGCGAGCGTGCAGTTGGCGGCGACTTCCGGATGCAGCTTCGCCATCTGCTCGTCGCGGAACGACTTGTCCATCAGCAGGCGGATCAGGTGTGGGTAGCTCGTGAACGGTCCGCCGTTCGGGTGATCGGTGGTGAGCGTCACCTGCCACGGATTGCGCACCGTCAGGAAAATCTCCAGGCCGATGGCCCACTGCAAGGCGTTCACATAACTCTGCTCGCGGTAGCGGAACGGCACCACGCCGCAGCCGGCATCGCACTCGATATCCGCGCCGATCCACTTGCGCGGGTTGGCGTGGTCGGCATTGAGCACCTGCATCATGGTGTCGCCGGAGGCCGTCACCGTCTGCCCGAACATGATCTGGCCGACGTCGATGGAGACGTTGGCATGCGCGTTTACCGCGTCGGTGATCTGCCGCGCGGCGGATGAGAACTTGCGCGGGCCATCCGTGCTGTAGCTGTGGAACTGGATGTGCGTGAGGTGGCCCGGCAGGCCTTCGAGCGCATCGATGGTAGCGAGCGTCGAGGCCACGTTGCCGGGTACGCCGAGATTGCTGGCATGGATGTGCAGCGGATGCGGCACGCGCAGCTCGGTCAGCGCGCGGCTCAGCGTGCGCAGCACATCGCGCGGCGTGATGCGGTAATGCACGTGCTCGTCGTCCACGTCGAGCTTGCGCTGGTTGAACTTGAAGGCCGAGATCCCGCCGGGATTCACCACCTTCACACCCAGCGCCTTGGCGGCATGGATGGTCCAGCCAACATAGTCGCGGATACGTTCGAACTCGGTGCCGTCAGCCAGCATGCGCAGGAACAGCTCATCGTTGCCGAGCATCACGTAGGCGCCGTGGTCGAGGATCGGCGTGTCGCCCATCTCCAGGTGCGTATGGCGCGCATTGGAGGCCATCATCGCCGGCTCGAAGGCTGCGGTGTAGCCCATCTCCGCGTAGCGGTAGCCGGTGGCCAGCGTACCCGGCGTGCAAGTGCCGCACGAGGCCAGCTCGAGAGGGTTGTCGCTGCGTGCGTTGATCCGGTGATCCTCGGGCAGCAGCATGCGTGCGAGGTTGACCTTGCCGCCGCCGATATGCGTGTGCATGTCTATGCCGCCGGCCATCACCACCATGCCGCTGACGTCGATCTCCCGGTCGATCTGCAGGTCGGGCGTGTGCGCCACGATGCGGCCGTCGCGCACGGCGATATCCATCACCTTGCCGTCGATGCCGTTGGCGGGGTCGTACACGCGCCCGCCGCGCAAGCGGAAAGTTGTCGTCATGCCACGCCCTCCTGGCGTGCTGCAGGAGCTTGCATGTGCTGCAACAGCTGGCCCGCGAGTGCCGCGACGGTCGGCAGGCCGTCCTCGCGTACCGGCACGAGCGGCAACACCACGCCGCCGTCGGTGCGGAACATATGGCCGGCCGAGCCGATGCCCGGCGTCGATACCGGCAGGAACACGCCGCGCCGCTCGCGCATCTGGCTGGCGAGGGCCGGGTGACCGAACACCACGAGCGGTAGATCGGTCTGCGGCGGCGGCAGGTCTGGCGTCAGGCTGGCGACCCACAGCATGGCGTCCACGGCGCGGTCTGCCAGCAGCCGCGCGGTGTCGTAGCGATGTGGATCGTGATCGAGGCCGGTGGCTCGTACCGCCGTACGCAGCGGCAGGCCGGAGAGCCAGGTCATGGTGTAGTTGACGGTATTGCCGCCGTCGTCGCCACCCAGCGACAGCACGCCGGCGCGCGTGGTGCGGTTGAGCGCCTTGGTCAGGTGGCCGATGCTTTCGAGTAGCAGGGCGGCATGCGCGCCATACTGCTCGGCCAGCGTCGAGGGCGTGACCACCAGCGCGACGTAGTGCGCGGCCCGCAGCCGTTCGCCGAGTGCACGCAGTTCGGGCGTGGCGAAGGACGTATTAGCGGGCGGTTTCTGGCGGCACAGGGTATTCAGGATGGCCAGCGACTGGAGCAGGTCGCCTTGCACGGGGACTTCGCTGACCGTGGCGCCCTCGTGGCCCCGGGCTGCCGGATCGGCGGGCGTGCCGAGAAAGACGATCTCGCGCGCGGCCGGTCCGACGGCATTCTCGCCGCGGTCGGCGAGACCGCAGCGCCGGAAGAACTCGGGATGCTTGCGCGCCGGCTGCGTGCCGATGCACAGGACCAGGTCGGCCCGGTTGCGCACTTCCGCCAGCGAGGTGGTGAACGCTCCGCGATCCTGCAGGCTGCGCAGGCTCGGCAGCATGGCCGCGCCCTGGGCATGGTCGAGGATCGCGCCGCAGTGGTTGGCGAGGGTGTACAGGGCCCGGGCGGCCGCGACATCGGTGGCGAGTCCGCCGAACAGCGGCAGGCGCGCCTGTGCGAGACGGCTGGCGGCAGCGGCCAGCGCGTCGCCGGTCGTGGCCGGCTGGCCATCGATCAGCGCCGTGCTTTCCGTCGGCTGGCCCGGAAAACTTGCCAGCGCTGCGCGGGCACGCGGGCATTCCGAGCCGGTCAGGGACAACTGTTCACCCGTGGTCACACCGACGCCATCGCACAGCAGGGTGCAGAAAGGGCAGGTCCGCGGCTGGCGCGCCGCATGGTCGGCGGTCGCGCGGGAGGGGGTCGTTGGAACGCTCATGCCCGTGTTGAGCAAAGCCTGTGCCAGCTGTGCGCCGGGCATCACGATGCATCGGGTCCGCCGGGGAGGCAGTCCGTGCACCGTCTCCCGCCAGGCAGGGCATGCCGCGCCTGCGCTCTGGTGCGCTGCAACGAGACAGTCTGTGCAGCCGGGTTGAGGCAACCTGTCACCCCGGTGACAAGCCCCCGGCCGTACGATCGGAAGGGGTGGGCGTGCCGGCGGAGGGTAGAAACAGTCATTGTGCGATCCCGGAACGCCCTGGGTCGGGGGCGGCGGGTTCCGTTCCTCCTTCCTGGCCTTGAGGGTGCAGGGCAGCCGACGTGCGACGCAAATCCTCGTGCAGGCCTGGCAGCGCGCTATTTTCGCTGTGCTGCAGCAGGGCTGGCATGGAACGTGTTACACATGGCGGGATAGGAAACGCGGGCCGGAAGCAAGGGGTCGGCTAGGGACAGGCAAGCGACAGGCAAGCGACAGGATGGCCCGTCAGGCCGGCGCGTGCGGTGGGAGGTGCGGCTGGGTACGTGGCGGAATGCGCAGTTCATGCAGCGCCGAGGCCACCAGCCAAGCGTGCGCACCGGCCGCGGCTGCGGCCTGGAGGTCGCTGGCGTCGCGGATGCCGCCCGCACCGATGATGCGGCGGTCCGCTCCAGCGTGGGTGCGCAGGCGCGCGATCATGCCGAGGTCGGGTCCGTTGAAGGCACCGACCTGGTCGAGTGTCATGGCGATGATGTCGCGCGGCCAGCCGCTGGCCTGTTGCCACCAGTAGGCGTCGCCGAGCGGTACGCCGCCGCGCTGGTCGAGCGACAGCGCGGCATGCGGATACCGTGCGAACGGCGAGGCATGGCCCAGCGACTCGCTGCCGAATACCGGCACCACGCGCGGCGCGTGTGCGCCGAGCGCGGCCAGCGTGGCCTCGGCGGCAGCGGCGCTGGCAAAGCCGGCGTCGAGCCAGCACGTGATGCCGGGCAGGGTACCGAGCAGCGTGCGCAGTACGGCGGCCTGTACCGGACCGCCGCCGATGGCGTCGAGGTCGGCGACATACAGCGTGTCGGCGGCGCAGTACGCTAGCATGGCGCTGGCGACATCGGCCGGCGCGCTGCCGTCGCACAGGCGCGAGGCCACCGGCTGGTAGTGCGCGCGTTGCCCGCGCCGGGCGTGGACGGCGCAGCCGCCGAGCAGGTCGATGACAGGAATGATGTGCATGGAAGAAACAGTATGACCCGGGTGTTCGTCTACGAATATATCAGCGGCAGCGCGGCCGAGGCTACGCCCGACCTGCTGGCGCAGGGGCGCGCCATGCGCGACGCTATGGTGACGGACCTCGCGGCGATGGCGGATGTGCGCATCAGCTGCGCCGCGCCGACACGCGAATTGCCGGGGCTTGCCGCCTCGGGCCTGACGCTGTGCGCGCCCGCACCCGGTGAAAGCCCGTATGCCTTCGTGCAGCGCGAGGCCTTGCGCCATGACGCGGTATGGGTGGTCGCGCCGGAATTCGACGGCATCCTGCTGGGGCTGTGCGACAGTGTCGAGCCGGCACGCTGGCTTGGCTGCAGCGGCGCTGCGATCTCGCTGGCGGCCAGCAAGCAGGCCACCGCCGAACATCTGGCCGCCAGCGGTATCGCCGCCACCCAGCCGTGGCGCGACGGCGATCCGCCGGGGCCGCGCAACCAGCGCTGGGTCGTCAAGCCGGAACACGGCGCGGGCGCGGAAGAGACGTACTGCTATCGCTCGTTCGAGGCGGCGCATGCGGCCCGCGCGGCGCGCATGGCTGCGGGCGAGGCCGTGGTCATGGAACGCTGGGTCGACGGCGAGGCGCTCAGCGTCTCGCTGCTATGCGGTGCGGGCGGTGCAGGCGAGGTGGAGATCCTCAGCATCAACCGCCAGCAGATCCGGGTGGACGAGAACGGCAAGGTGCATTACGACGGCGTCACGCTCGATGCCATCGCCCTGCTGAGCATTCCCGGCGAGTGGATCGTCAAGATGGCGCAGCGCGTGGTCAGCGCCATGCCGGGCCTGGCGGGATTCGTCGGTATCGACATGGTCTGGCATCCGCGTCGCGGGCCGGTGGTCATCGAAGTCAATCCGCGCGTGACCAGCGCCTACGTCGGCATGTCGGCGCTGCTGCAGCGCAATCTGGCGCGCGAGATGCTGGCAGCCCACCAGGTCGCCACTGAGATGCTGGTGGATGGAGCGTCGCATGATCAGTGACACGCCGCCGCGTATCGTCATCGGCTGGGATCTCGGCGGGGCCAATGTCAAGGCCACGCGCTTGTGCGACGGCGAGGTCAGCGATATTGCGCAATGGCCCTGTCCGCTCTGGCAAGGGCTGGATTTCCTGCAGGACGTGCTGGCGCGTGCGCGCCTGCGCTGGCCCGATTGTGCAACGGCCGAGCATGCCGTGACCATGACCGGGGAAATGGCTGATCTGTTTCCGCATCGCCAGGCCGGTGTCGTTGCCCTCGCAGCGGCAATGGCAGAGGTATTCGGGCCCCGCGTGCGCTTCTACGCGGGTGCCGCCGGCTGGGTGCCGCACGATGCGGTCGAGGCCGCGTGGCTGCAGGTGGCCTCGGCCAACTGGAGCGCCACGGCCCAGCTCGTGGCCAGCCGCGTGCCCGATGCTGTGCTGGTCGATATCGGTACCACCACCAGCGACATCATTCCCATCCGCGCCGGCACGGTGGCGGCGCACGGCCAGGACGACGCTGGCCGGCTCGCCTCCGGTGAACTGGTCTACAGCGGCGTGGCGCGCACTCCGCTGTGCGCGCTGGCCCGGCGCATCGCTTTCAATGGCGTGGCATACAACGTGATGAACGAGCTGTTCGCCACCACGGCCGACGTGTATCGCCTCACCGGCGAACTGCCAGCCGAGCACGATCCGCATCCGCCCGCGGATGGCGGGGCCAAGACGCTCGCCGCGACGCGCCAGCGCCTGGCGCGCATGATTGGCATGGATGCACGCGAAGCGGGCAACACCGCATGGCGTACTTTTGCCGATGCCTGGCGCGAGGCCCAGCTGGCGGAGCTGGAGGACAATCTGCGCCGCGTGCTGGAGGCGCATGCCGCGCGCGGCGGCGTCGCGGGCGCGCCGCTGGTGGCGGCGGGCTGCGGCCATTTCCTGGCCCGCGAACTGGCGCAGCGGGTGGGCGTGCCGTGCCTGACGTTTGAAAAGGTCCTGCGCCTGCATTCCGCACATGCGCTGTGGGCACGCGTGTGTGCGCCGAGCGCCGCGGTGGCGCTGCTGTACGACGCACAGCGCGACATGCGGGAGTGCGGCAAGCCGGCGAGCCAGCCGGTAGCAACGGGCACCAGGGAAGGAACAGGAGAGGAGGCAGTATGTGGGTCGTGAAGATCGGCGGTAGCCTGGGGCGCGATCCGCTGCTGCGCGAATGGCTGAAACTGCTGAGCGAGCAGGGGGGCGGCCGCGTGGTCGTGGTGCCGGGCGGCGGCGGATTCGCGGACCAGGTGCGCGACTACCAGACCCAATGGCGCTTCAATGATCTGGTGGCCCACAATATGGCGGTGCTGGCCATGGTGCAGTACGCCATGATGATGCAGGGCCTGTGTCCGGATGAATGCCCCGGGCTGTCGCTGGCGGTCGATGACGAGAGCGTGCGCAAGGTCCTGCGCAATGCCGGCGTGGCGCTGTGGGCGCCGTTTCCGCTGCTGCGCGAGGCAGCAGACGAGATGACCAACTGGGATGTCACCTCCGACAGCATTGCCGCATGGCTGTCCAACCGCCTCAACGCCGAACGGCTGATCCTCGTCAAATCGTCTCCGCTGGTGTCATCGATGCGGCTCGGTACGCCGATCGAAGCGTATGCCGACAGGGAGATCGTCGATCCCAGCTTTATGCGTTTCACCGCGGACGTGCCGTATCCGGTCGACGTGCTGCACAAGGGCGATCTGGCGACCATGCGCGAACTGCTGGCGCCGACCGCCGCCGGGTGCCTCCATGCGTGCAGCATGGCTGGCGATACCACGGCGCAACGCTAGAGCGTCAGCCTGCCAGTATGACTAGAGCGCGGCCTCCATGCCGGGCTGGGCGTGCGGGGGCAACCCGTGCGACGGCGCACCCTGCAGGCCCTGCCTGACCTGCAGCACGCGCGCCGGATCGAGCCGGCTGTCGCGGCCCGCCACGCACAGCGCGCTGCGGAAGCCGGCAAAGTCTGGCGCCAGTCCCCGCAGTCGAGGCAGGTCATCGAGTTGCAGGGCGCCCGCCAGTCCGACCTGCAGGCCGCTGCCGCGCACCTGTTCCACCAGCGCCCGCAGATCGCCTTGCGGCACGCAATCGAACAGGCTGCCCGCCTGCTTGCGCGCGGTGTCGGCCATGACGGCGGGAAAGGCCTGCGTGCACGCGTGTTCGACCAGGGCCATGTCCAGCCCGTCGTCGCACAGCAGCACCGGGACGATGCGCCACGGCAGCGTCGCCAGATGGTCGAGCGCGGCATGGCCATGCATGCCCGGCGCGATGCCGACCTTCACGTAGTCCACGCCGCAGGCGCCGATGGCCTCGACCATGGCTTCCATCTCCGCCAGCGCCGCGGCCTCCAGGTCGCCGACCGTGGCGCTCAGCAGCAGCGCGGGGTGCTCGGTGCGGATGACGTCCACCACCTCGCGCACGATGTTCGTGGGCAACGCGCCGAGCGCACCGGCACGCGGTTCCTTGAGGTCGATCATGTCGGCGCCGGCACGCGCGGCGTCGCGGGCTTCCTCGATATTGCGGACACTGGTGAGCACGGCGGTCATGATTTCTGTTCCGGTGTCTGCTTCTGCGCTTGCTTCTGGATCGCCGTGGCATCGCGCACCACGGCCATGGCCGCCTGATGGCTGGCGATGGCGCTGCGCAGCCACCGCCACGCTTCATGTTCATCGGGACCGGCAGTCTTGTCGATGGCGATCTGCAGGTAGGCGATCTCTTCGCGCACCTTCTCTGCTGGCAGCATATGCAGGCGGCTGACCAGCACCGCGCCTTCGATGACCGCCGCCTGGGCGCGGTTGAAGCCGGCGAAATCGCCGTGCCGCGCAGCATGCACGCGCGCCATGCGCAGCACCGGGCGCTGCTCGTCCGCACGCTCTTCCACCAGGCGCAGTTCGACATGGTTGAGCGCGGCCTGCAGACGCATGCCGGGAATGCGTTCGGCCGGCACCAGCGGCCAGTCGCGGCGGCCCGTGACGCAGCCGGCGAACACGCGCACGTCGGTGGTGAGATTGAGCACCGCGTGGCCGGTGCCGACGATGTTGTCGTAGGTAGCCGAAGGCTTGAACGGCATCAGGATGACGTCGTCGCCCCGGTAGCGCACGCCCATCGGCGCGAGGTGCGGCTTGCCGTCCGCGCTGACCGTGGAGACCACGGTTTCGAAGATCATGTCGTTCTGCATTTCATTCACGCTGCTGCGTTCATCATGATTCCTGCGTTTTCATGGTGGTGCCGGGCGCGCACCATTCCTGGAGATTTTCCGCATCGCGCTCCACGGCGCAACCCCAGGCGAGCGACTGGTCTTGCGCATAGCGCTTGCCGAGCTGCCAGGCGATTTCCGCGCGTGCCAGTTCCACACCCATGTAGAAGGCATGGTTGCCGTCGTGCTCCAGCTTGAGTTGCGGCCACAGCGTGAACGGGTCGGCCGCCACGTGATGGCCATCGCGGTTGTAGACATGAATGCCGTCGGGCGCGATCTGTACGCGAAAGTTGGGGTCGCGGATGGCTGCGGCCGTTTCGGCGATGTCGGCCGGCGTGTCGGGAAACGGATCTTTCTCGTGCAAGGCCATCAGGTCATCGCTGATGCCCTTGGGCAGCATGCGGTGCTCGCGCGCAGCGAACATCATGCGGCGCGCCACGTCGGCCTCGCGGATGGCGCGCCGCGCGTGCGGGCTGACCTGCGTGGTCAGCACCGCGCCGGCGCGCATCTCGACGGCGATGCCAAACAGCACGGCGTTGATGCCGGCGGTGTCCGCTTCGGTGAGTTCGGTGACATTCCCGACGCCGAGCAGGATGGGCGCGTCCGGATAGCGCGCGCGCAGCCGCTCGTAGCGGCCTAGCGAGGACAACAGGCCGAACGGAATCGGATCGAGGATGGAGTCGGCAAAATACGGCCGGCCGCGCTGTTCCATGGCATCGACGGCGGCATACAGCGAGGCCTCGTCGGCGGGCTCGCGCGGCACGAGGATGGGGATCGAATCGACCTCATCGGCGATCCACAGCGTATCGACGGAAAGGCTGAGCAGGTAGTCCGCGCCGGCCTTGCCGCCACGCACCAGCTCGTCGGTATTCATCGAATCGACGCTGACAGTGAAGCCTTCCGCCTTGAGCGCACGCACCGTGTCCTCGAGATGCGGAAACGGCGTGGCAGGCAGGCAGCCAATGTCGATCACGTCCGCACCGTCGGCGACATGCTGGCGCGCCCGCGCGCAGATGGCCGGAATGTCGAGCTGTGGCGCATCGACGATCTCGGCGAAGATCAGGATGTCCTGTTGCGACAGGTCCATCGGCTTGGCCTTCTGGTTAAAGAAGCGCGGCAGGTCTTTCAGCTCGTCCGGCCCGCGTTCCACCGGCAGGCCGTAGTGCACGCTGAGCATGTCGAGGTCGCCGCGGCAGCGGCCGGGCACGATGATGCGGTCGGCCTGCACGGGCACGGCCACGCGGCGGCGCACGAGTTCCGCGGTCATCAGCGCGGCCACCTGCACGCCAATCTCGCGCACCTCCCAGGTGAAGGGTGCCGGCGCCATGCTTTCGAGCACGCGGTGCAGGCCCTTTTCCGCCAGCCGGCCGGTCAGGAAGACGATGTGTTCCATGCCAGCGAAAGCTCCTGCAGACGGAGATCGAGCGCGGCGCGCAGCGCCTCGACCGAACATGCCACGCGGCAGTGGTCCAGGGCGCGCAGGCGCTCGACATTTTCCAGTTCGATATTGCGCGGATGCAGCTTGACCCAGCCGTGCGGGCTGCGTGTCACCACCACCGGTTCGGTGTCGCAGGCGAACACGATGCCGGGAATGCCCAGTTTGCCGGCCTGCGCAAAGATATTGGTCGGCAGCGTGTCGGACAGGCCGAAGGCGCACTTGGCGACGGTGTTGCTGGTGGCCGGCGCGATCACCGCGGTGTGATAGTGGTGCGAATACAGCATGCCGACCGGTACCGCGCTGGCGGTCTTGTCGCGGAACACGCGGAAGTGCTGGCGCAGCGTCTCGAGGCGGATGTCATAGAGCGCCAGCACTTCCTCGCCGGCGCGCGACAGGAAGAGGTCGACATTGGGCAGCGCGCGCGCCAGTTCCAGCGATTCCTCGAGGAAATGGCCGGAACCGGTGATCGACCAGGCAAAGCGCGGCCCGCCATCCACAGGTGGATTGAGCGCTTCGTCGCTGTCGGGCAGGATGCCGGTCCGTGCGGAGTCGGCGAGAGGGTGGAGCGGAGACGTCAAAATGGATCCGGTCGGCAGATGTGTCAGGTGTATCGGCAGGTACGGCAAATCAACGGTGGACGTGCATTGGCGATGCGTCGGGCCAGGTTCCGGGCCGGTGTTGGGGCCAGCGGTGGCCGTCAGCAGCCTGATGCACGGTTCATGCCCACGCCATTACGCCATCACGGCATGGTGGCAGCGAGCCAGGGTCTCCCGCCGGAAGCGATGGCCGGGCACGTCCTGTGTCGTCACTGCAACACTGTGTGCCACGCCGGTGCGCATCCGGTCTTCTCGGTATGGCCGTCGCGGCGCGCCCTGCGCGCGGAAGACGGCGGTTTTGAAGCCATTGTAGCGCAAGGGTCGGGCGCGATCGCATGAAGCCAACCATGGCATGCGGCATGGAGCAGGGACGGCGCGTGGCGGTGGCCTGTTTTTTGCGTCGTCTCCCGCCATGTGCGGTCGATGGGGCCGCCGGGCCACGGGCCAGAGACCAGGAGCAGGGAATGAGACGAGACGACTTCACGGTACCGGCAGGGGCGGCAGCGGCATTCCCGGGCCACGCCAACGGCACACAGGCCGGCCTCGCGCTCGGCGCGATCCCCGCCGATGCTGCCCAGATGGACCTGATCTTCGTGCAGGGCTTCGAAGGCCAAACCATCATCGGCATCGACCCGTGCGAACTCGACCAGCCACAGCCGCTGCGCATCGACGTGACGGCCGGCCTCCCGCGTAGCGTGGCCTGCAGCACGGACCAGATCGGCGACACAATCCACTACGGGCAGATTCGCGAGGGATTGCGCGAGCTGATGCAGACGCATCGCTTGCAACTGCTGGAAGCCTTTGCCGAACGGATTGCGAGCATGGTGCTGGACGATTTTGGCGCGCACTGGGTGCGGGTCGTGGTAGTCAAGCCGAAGAAATTCGAGGATGTGGATGCCGTGGGCGTCGCCATCGAGCGCCGCCGGTCCGTGGCGCGGCAGGGTGGATCGCTGCTGGATTGGATGGGACACGGCATGGTGCCATCCTGAGCTGCCTGATGAGGCATGCATGAGGCATGCTTCAGTGCGGCACGCGGCACGGTTCTCCACGCCGCATGCCGATCCATTGAACGCCACCGGCGTCCAATGAACCAGTCGGCCCGGAATGACGGCCGACTTCGCTGCTTCCGTCTTAGGCGTGAGCCTGGAACGGATGGTCGGCCGAACCCTTCTTGCCAACCACTTCCTTGGCCGTCGGCGAACCGGACACGGCGCGCTGGATAGCTTCGCGGGTGGCCTTGTAGTTGTAGTCCTGGATCTTGGCGTCGTCTTCGGCGAGCCAGTGGATGAACACGCCGACGCAGATGAACAGGTCGTCGGCTTCGTCGGCCGGGATGGTGCCGTCCTCGACGCTGTCAGCCACTGCCATGGCGACGGCGCGCTGGGCCGGGCCGAACATCTGCACGGCTTGCTTGGCGCCCTTGATGGTCACCTTGTTGAACATGACGGTGTTCGGCTTGGCGAGCAGGTTGGGGGCGACCACAGCCAGCAGCGAAGTGAAACCGTCCTTGTTGTTCACCAGGGCATTACAGAAGGCGGTTTCAACTGCCGAACCACGAGGTCCGATCAGCAGGTCGATGTGCGCGACTTCGTTGCCGTCTCCGACCAGCGACTCGCCGACCATTACTCGATTGATCTTTGCCATGTGTACGTCTCCCGAAAATGTTGGATGCAAAATGGGACGCGATGCGTCACATCTTCACTAACACTTTCCATGCCAGACCCCGCTGCCGGACCGGTTTTGCCCTCAGGGAGCCGGCTGGATCGCGCATAGTGCCGGGCTCACGAGGGCCGCAATCATCGCTGTAGCCACGGTCAGGTCTGCGCTGGTACCGGGATTGATGCCGCACGCCTTGAGCGAACGGTCCCATTCCGCCAGCAGGTGGAGATCGGGGCCATTCCCATCGTTGCAACGCTTTTTGAGGTCGCGTGCCTGTTCCGTGACACTTTGTGCGACATCGAGGCCGTGCTTGCGGACGATATGCGAGTCGGGAAAACGTCCCAGCCAGGCAAGATACGTTTCCAGCACCGCCGTGTGCAGGCTGCGCGCCGGACTGGCATGGCGCTGCATGGCCGCATGAAAGGCCGGCAGGCCCAGGTCGAACAGGTCGGCGAAGCCGTGGGCGTACTGCCGGGCGATGGTGTCGCGCATGGCTGCCATGCGCATGGCAGTGCGCAGGTCGACGGTCGGTACTGCGGCGACGTCCTGTTCCGGCGCATCGCCAAGGCCACCCGGGCTGGCATGGGCGATGGCCCGGTAGGCGGCCTCGGCATCCGCCACAGTGAGGTCTGCGAGCACCTGTTCCACCGCTTGCCGCAACGCGCCGATGCCGGGCAGGCCCGCCGTCGCCAGCGCCGGCCGTTCCAGTGCCGCGGCCAGCGGTGCGCACAGCAGCAGGATGCCGAGATTGGTATTGCAGTGCGCCACGGCCCGCGTCAGGCGGACCGCACGTTCGATGCGGCTGCCCACCGTTTCGCCAGGTGCGGCGATGGCGGGGCCCGACGCCTTGGCGCTGGCGATAAACAATGCGGCCGTCATACCGTGGCCGGCGCTCTGCAGACTGACATTGCCGGGCTTGCTGACCATCACGTCGAGCATGCAGGCCCACAGGAAGGCCTGCTGGGCCGTGCCGCCCAGGTCGTCGGGAGAGGGCGCCTGCATCATGCGGCGCTTCCCTGGACTGCGTCGGCGAGAAGGGGTATGCCGAGCCGGCGTTGCAGCAGGTCGTCCACCAGCAAGCCGGCGATATCGACCTCGGTGGTCGATTGCAGGCCGCGCCACGCCGCCACGCCGTTGACTTCGATCACCACCGCGCCAGCGCCATCAGCACGGTCTTCTCCGGCCGGCATCAGGTCGATGCCGGCATAGTCGAGGCCCAGTGCGGCCGTCGCGCGGATTGCCAGATCGGCCAGCGCGGGCGGAATGTCGGCCGCTTCGCAGCGCGCGCCTTGCGCCACATTGTGGATCCAGCCGGCACTGATGCGCCGCATCGCGGCCACCGCGCGGCCGCCGACAACGAGGATGCGCCAGTCGAAGCCGGGTGCCGTGCGGGCCGCCTGGAAGCGCTGCAGATAAGCCACGTGGCCGTACGGTGCGAGGCGGGGCAGGGCGGCTGGCGCGCCGTCCACATGGCCGGCACGCGTCAGCCCCTTGCCCTGTGAACCGAACAGCGGCTTGAGCACCAGCGCGCGGCCCGCCGCGCCCTCGCGCATGACGATGCGCTGCGCGTGCGGGGCCGATTCCGTGACCCACGCGGCGGGCGTAGCGATGCCGGCGCGGTGCAGCAGGAAACTGGTCATGCCCTTGTCGACGCTGCGTTCGATGGCGCGCGCATCGTTGTAGACGGGCACGCCAAGTTCGCGCAGCGCATGCAGGATGCCCAGGCGCAGCGTGACCTGCTCGAAGCTGCCGCCGGCGATGCCGCGCACGATCACCGCATCGGGCAGCTCGCGGCCGTAGCCGGGGATTGAGAGGCCGTGCCAGTGCCGCGTCAGGTCGAAGCCGCAATCGGCGAGGTCCACGCAGCGTCCTTCGCAGCCGCGCGCGCGCAGGGCGCGCTTGAGCCGTGTGGTGTGCCAGCCGGTTTCATCGGTCATGATGGCGGCGCGCAAGGGGCGGCCTGGGGACCGGGTCGGCCGGGTTGGCTGGGTTGGCGGGATGCCGGCCGGGATGTGCGCGTGCACGGTCATGTCATGCTTCCTGCAGCCACTGTCCCCGCAGCAGCGGCATATTGAGCGCGCCGGCGTGCCACGTGCGGCCGCTGGCGAGATTGCTGACCCACACCTCGGCGGGGGCAAAGAGGTTGGGGTCGATCTTGTAGAAATCGTACTCGACTTCCCGGAAGATGTCGGCAAACGGCCGGCCGTAGTCGGGCGAGCGCATCGACGGCAGATCGTTGGCCAGCGCACGCGCCTTGTCGTCGTCGGTATTCACCGTGAGCTGCACGCGGCCGCCGTAGAGGATGGCATCGTTGGTGCGACCCATGGCTTCGCCGCCATCCGCGCCGGGCGGCGGGAGCGGAGCGGAGGCGCTGCCGCCGACGATGTCGTGCAGCGCAAAGCCGAGGACATGCGCCTTGTGCAGGGCGACTTCGAGCACGCGGCCGACCACTTGCGTGGTGCCGGCGAGGCTGGTGGTGGGCGTCAGGATGACCGTGAGCTGATGCGGCTCCAGCCCGCAATCGCGCAGCACCTTGCGGATCACCACTTCAGGCGGCGGGCGGTCGACTTCGAGCACGAGGCAGGCGGCGCCGGGCTGGTCGCGGTAGCCGAGTTCCTCGAACAGCGGCTCGCGTCCGGCCAGCGCGCGTGCCGGGCCGGAGCCGAGTGCGAAGAATTTCTTGCCGCCAGTCTCTTCCTTGCTGGCCGACAGGCTCCAGCCGGCGTACTGGCTCGCCAGGCAGGCGAGCACCGGCTGTGCGCTATGCACGTCGATCCAGGTGGGCCATTGTTCGCTGTCACCGCCATGCCGCAAGCGTACTTCGCCGAGTCCGCCCATGCAGATGCCGGTGATGGCGACGCCGGCAGCCACACTGCCTAGCGCGTCGATGCCGGCGTCGATCACGCGCACGCCGAGCGGCCCCTCGCTGCAGGCAAGGTTCCATTCGGCGCTGCGCTCCAGCAGGCGGGCGACACTCGGGGCGCTAAGGGCGTTGACGCTGGGCCGGGAGAGGATGGTCGGAACGGCGGCTTGGGACATGGTTGTCGACATGCAGGGCCTTCAGGTAATCAAGGGTTTGCGTGCAGCGGTCATGCAGCAAGGCATCGACCGCGGCGAGGGAAGTGGCGCAGGCGGAAACGGTGCAGAGCGGTTCGCCCGCACCGATGCGGATGCCCGGCACCGGAATGTCATGGCACCATCCGGCGCGCATGAGCGTACCGGAGAGCGAGGCATTGATGTGCTGCTCATGCTCCGCGAATACGGTACGGCAGCCGCGCACGGCAGGTGTCTCGATGCGCTGCGGCATGGGCGTGACGCCCTGGCACGCCTGGACATGTGCATGCATCAGGCCGTGCGCATAACGGTCTTCATACAGCGCCATCGCGGCGGTGGGCCGCGGATTGACTTCCAGCACATGGAAATCGGGCGCGTCGAACAGGAAGTCGAGACTGTTCAGGCCGACCAGCCCGCAGGTGCGTGCGATGCCCTGCACGGCATCCGCGAGGTGCTGCATGATCTGCGGCGGCAGGGTCACCGGGCCGCTGACGCCCTCGAACACATAGGGCATATCGCTGCGCTGGCCGATCCACTGGCGGTTGATGCCGAGGATCCGCACGCTGCCGCGCGCCCCGCCCTGGTGGGCGAGGAAGATCACCGACATGGGAATGCCGGGCATCTGCCGCTGGAAATACGCCTGCATGCCGGGCCGCGCTTCTTCCGCCGGACGGATATGCCACGCGCCCGCGCCGCCAATGGCCTTGCACAGCCAGCCGTGGGGATCGTCCGGCGGCGTCAGGCGCGTTTCCGGGTGGGGAATGCCAAGTTCCTGCAGCATGCCGAAGAAGCGTTCCGGATCCTTGAGCAGGCGCACCGTGTCGGGCGGATTGCCCAGCAGCGGCACGATCCGGGCGCCGGCCTCCAGCAGGTCGGGCTGATCCTCGAAGCCGGTCCCGGCGACCCAGCCGACCAGCGGCGGCCGCAGGCGCAGACGCTGCAGCGCTGCCAGCGTCGCCTCGGCGGAAATGGTCAGGGTGGCAGGATTGCCGATGGGCTCCCAGGCGTGTGCGGCATGACGTGTATCCGCATCGCCGAACAGGTCGAGCGCCGTCACCTCGAAGCCGGCGGCGTGCGCCGATTCGGTCATCATGCGGGCAGACAGCCCGGCGACGATGAGCTCCGGCGCACCCATGGCCGTCAGTCCAGCTCCGCCGCGACGTCGCGGGCCATTGCCATGGCTTCCTCGAAGCCGAGGTAGACCGGTTTGGCGGATTCGCGCATCTGCACGAACAGGCGGTGCTGCACCTGGTACTTGACGTTGCCGATCGCCAGCGCGCCGATGCCGACGGCATTGCTGTCGCCGATACGCTTGCCGTCATCCATCACGCCCACGCCGGCAATGCCGGCCGGCGGCACGGCGTTGACATCGGCAGCCACCAGCAGCTTGCGGGCGGCGGCGCGCTCGCTCTCGCTGATCACCTGTACGCCGGCGCTGGCGGTGGCGAACACCACGTCGGTATCCGACAGCACCGACTGCAGCATGTCGCTCGTGCGGATCACCACGCCCTCGGTATGTGCATTGAAGCGCTTGTTGGTTTCCTCGGCGACGCGCGCGGCCTCCTCGGTGGTCTTGCGGCTCGACAGCCAGACCTGGGCGCCGAGTTGCGAGGCCAGTGCGCCGGCAATGCGGCCCACCGCGCCGCTGCCGCCGAGCACCAGCACGCGGCGTCCGGCGAAATCGGTGTTGTGCGCCTTGCGCAGCTGCCGTTCCACCGACGCCACCAGCGCCGCCGCCGTGGTGTACGAGCCGCTGGGATCGGCAAACACCGGTACTTCGAACGGCGGGACCATGGCGCCACGCGCCAGGGCCAGCATGTCGGCGGCCATCACCACGTCGCGCCCGCCGATAAAGATGCCGGTGCTGGCGACGCCCTTGGGGCCGCGTGAAAAGATCGCGTCCTGGGTCATGGCGACGATATTGTCCATGCCGACTTCGCAGTACGGCACGGCAACCTCGTAGCCGGCGTCAACACCCATGTTGACGTCGAAAGGGCTCATCTGTTTGCCCGGAGTGAACATGTGCAGGATGGTACGGCGTGCCATGGTGTGGAATCCCTCGATCCGTCAGAAAAAATGGAGGAGCGCGCGGTCAGTCCGCGCGTGCAGTGCTGAATGTCGTGTGGTCCGTCATGCGTGCCATCAGGCCGTACGCGCCGCGGCCGGGCGCGAGATCTGCGCGCCGCGGTTGCGGCCGCGCACGATCTGCACGCGCAGGGCGGGGTCGACCAGTCCGGCATGGCGCGCTGCCTGGAGCAAGCGCTCGGCTTCGCTCTGCGACGGCAGGATGGCGAACCCGGTCGGGCCCCACGAGCTCTGGCCTGTGGCGGCAAGCGCGTGCTGGCCGGCCCAGTGCAACAAGCGTCCCACGGCCGGGCTGGCGTACATGTCGCCGCCCGGGGCCGAGGCAAAGTAATCGCCGATGGTCTTCTGCAACAGGTTGACGCCCTCGGCGAACGGAGCAAAATCGGCCTCCGCCGTGGCGGGCAGGATCTGCATCAGGATGCGGTGACACATCTGCGCCGCCAGTTCCTGCGGAAAGGGCGGCAGGGCGCGGATAGCGGTCTTTTCCGCGTCGCCGTGCAGGCCGGTGCGCGTCACGTCCTGGACCAGCACGATGCGCCAGGCTTCCGGAAAATCGAAGCGCGCCAGCAGTGGCGGGACATGTCCCGGGCTCTGCGGGCCGCCGTCGACCAGCAGGCCGCCCTGGTCGAAGGCGGCGATGCCGACGCCCGAACGGCCGCCCCGACCGAGGATGCGCGCGATGTCCGCAGTGGTCCACGGTAACTGGTACTGGTTGGCAAAGGCGCGCCCGACCGCGAGCGCGAGCTGCGTGCCGGAGCCGAAGCCGGCATGGGCCGGCAGCGTGGTGTGCAGGCGGATCTCGCTGGCCTGGCGCAGGTTGGCGGCGCGCTTCAGGTCGGCCAGCAGGCGGCTGACGCGTGCGCATTCCGGATGTGCCGCATCGTTGCTGGCCACCCCGCGGTCCTCGCTGGCCGGCAGCAGTTCCACAGTGGTCGACAAGCCATCGATCGACAGGCCGAGACTGCCGAAGCGCCGGCCAAGCGATGCGCCGGGGTCGAGAAAGCCGAGGTGCAGGCGGGCGGTGGCCGATACGACGGTGGAGCCCGGGGCCGCTGTCGATGGCGGGAGCGATTGCGGGGAAGCCGACTGCGCGCCGGATTGCGGGCGGGCCACAGGGCTGGCCGCGCCGGTCTGGCCGGGTGGCTGGGCTGTGGTCGGTTCTGCAATCAGTGGCATGGCGGTCTCCTCATGGCTTTGGGGAGCACTTGAAGCAAAGGCCATACCAAGCGGGCGGAAAGATGGGCCGAACGGTGTGTCAGCCGGGGTGGGGACATCCTGTGCAAGCTGGCGCGGCGCGGCTGTCACGGCAAGGTGTTCCGCTTTCCGCACAGGCTGTCACGCTGTACGGACCGCATGGCGGGCGGAGGCAGCAGGGCCAGCAGCGGCACCGTTACCGTCGCGCGGCGCAGGAGGGCCGTCCTGGCGAGGTCCGGTCCCCGGCTTACTTGTCGTACTTGATATAACGGAAGCGCTGGTCGTCGTTGGGCGTGCCTTCGAGCGCGCCGCCGGCCAGCCCCGGCTGCCATTGCACGACTTCCTCGATCTTCTGCGCCAGCGCGAAATCGCGCTCGGTGATGCCCTTGGAGCTGTGCGTGGTCAGCTTGACGATCACGAACGCGTACGACACCGTGAGGTCCGGGTGATGCCACGCCGCCTCGGCCAGGTGGCCGATGGTGTTGACCACCATGAGCATGCCTTTCCAGCCCTCGGTGCGGTACTTGCGGCGCAGCCAGCCGTCTTCCAGATACCAGTGCGGCAGTTCGGCGGCCAGGCGGCGCTGGATCTCGTCGTCGGCAAGAACGGGCGGGGAGACAGTCATTCAACCCTCCGCGCCATCGTCCGCCTGCTCGGCCTGGGCCAGGCGGATATGCAAGCGGTGCATTTTGCGGTACAGCGTGTTGCGGCTTACACCGAGCGCGCGCGACACAGTGCTGACGTTCCAGCGGTGCTTGTCGAGCAGGCCCAGAATCGTGGCGCGCTCGTTCATCTGGATGGCATTGAATGGCGGCAGCTCTTCTTCCGCCACGGCTGCGGGCGGATGGTCCACAGGGACGCGCAGGCCGTCGTCAGCCAGTTGCTGCGGCGCGCTGGCAGGGCGGTTGAGAATTTCCGCGGGCAAGTGGCGACAGGGGATGACGCCGCCGTCGCACAGGGCGATGGCGGTCCGCAGCACGTGCCGCAACTGGCGGATATTGCCGGGCCAGTGATAGCGCAGCAGCGCCTGTTCGGCATCCGGCGCAAAGGTCGGCGCAAGCTGGTCGCGCGCTTCCTCGCGCACGATATGTTCCATCAGCGCCAGGCGGTCGGTACGCTGGCGCAGCGGCGGCAGGCGCAGTTCGATGCCGCTCAGGCGGTAGTAGAGATCTTCACGGAACTGGCCGCTCTGCACCAGTTCGGCCAGATTACGGTGGCTGGCGCTGATCAGCTGGAAATCGACGTCGATCACTGTTTCCGAGCCGAGCGGCGTCACCTGCCGCTCTTCCAGCACGCGCAGCAGGCGCGCCTGCAGCATCATCGGCATGTCGCCGATCTCGTCGAGGAACAGCGTACCGCCGTTGGCCTGGATGATCTTGCCGCGCCGGCCCTCGCGCTGCGCACCGGTAAAGGCGCCGGCGCGGTAGCCGAACAGTTCGCTCTCGATCAAGGTTTCCGGCAGCGATGCGCAATTGACGGCCACGAAGGCACCGCTACTGCGCTGGCTCATGCGGTGGATGGCGTTGGCGAAGACTTCCTTGCCGGTGCCGGTCTCGCCGTGCAGCATGATCGGAATCTGCTTGTCGATGATCTTGCGCGCCAGTTGTACCTGCTGTTCCATGTGCGCGTCGCCGAAAGCCAGGCGCGTGCCGGCATCGGCTTTGGGGGCACTCGTCAGCGGTGCGCCGCCCACTGTGCGCAGGCGGCCCTGGTGGCTGGCGCTCAGGTCGATGGTGGTGTCCGGCGTGCCGGCGGCATGCGGATGCTGTGCCACCATGAAGAAACGGTTCGACGCGCTGGCGCGGTACACCGGCACCGGGCGGAAGGAGTTACGTGCACTGCGCGCGAGGATTTCGTCGAGCGACGTCTTGAACAGGTCGTCCACGCGCTTGCCCAGCAGGTCCTGCGGGGCGCGGAAGCCGAGCTGGAACAGGGCGCTACGGTTCGCGGCGAGCACATTGCCATGCTGGTCCACGGCGAGCTTGCCCTCATGCAGGGTATAGACCAGTTCCGGCCGCGTGTGGAAGTGGATCGGATGCGCATCCTTGAAGCGCTCGTCGAGCAGGCGGTTCTCGATCATCTGCCGCGACATGCCGACCAGCACCAGCGAGTGCTGCTGCAGAAGGCGCGAGCGGCTAGTGACATCGAGCACACCGGTGATGTCGCCGCGATGGTCAAAGATCGGTGCGGCGGAGCAGGTCAGCGAGGTGTACTGCGCAAAATAGTGTTCGTTCTGGCGCACCGCGACCGGTTCGCCTTCGGCCAGGCAGGTACCCATGCCGTTGGTGCCGGCCTCGCGTTCGCTCCATACTGCGCCCACGCGAAAGCCGATCGATTCGACGTCCTGGGCAAAGCCGGACGAGGACACCATGTGCATGATCACGCCGTCGGCGTCGGTGAGCACCACGGCCAGTTCGGGATCGGCCAGCTGCTGGTACAGCGTGGTCATCTCCAGCTTGGCGCAGGCGATCAGCTCGCCCATGCGGTCGCGCCGCACATTCAGTTCGCTCTGTGTCAGGACCGGCGGAATGCGGGCTTGCGCCGGGTCGAGTTTGAAATCCTGCAGGCAGCGCGTCCACGAGCGGGCCACGACCGGGCTGGTCTCCTGGCTGCACAGCTGGTGGTTCACCACGTTCATGATTTCCGCGACGTGGCCGCTCACGGGCTGGATGAGTGTCAACGCTGTCTCCTCTCGCCAACTGGGGGGCGCGTATCCGCGGGCGCAATCGCTGGGCGACGCCGGTGCCAACGGATCCGGATCGGTGTCCGTCCGCCGGATGATTCCGTGCGGAAGTCTGACTATAACCGGTCAGGAGGATGCGTTCAAATGCGTAACAATCCCGATGTCGTTTCGATATTGCGCGGATATTGCCATGTGATCGTCGCTACATCGCCGCATATCGCGCCATGCGCGAACTTGTCGTGATGCCTGCGCCACATGCGGCGACGCCTGGATGACAAGGCCGCTCAGCGGGGTGCGATCGACAATAGATGCATGCGCCGGTACAAGGTATTGCGGCTTACGCCGAGGACGCGGGCCACCGTGCTGACGTTCCAGCGGTGGGTTTTGAGCAGGTCCAGGATGGTATGCCGGTCGTGGATCTGGGCGGCGGTCAGTCCTGCCTGGGTCATGGCCGCGCCGCTCAGCGCCGGCCCCATGCGCGGCACGGGCACGGTGGCCTGCCGCACGATCTCGAGCGGCAGATGGTGGGCAGTCAGGCGCGGTCCGTCGCACAGGGCGAGGGCGGTGCGCAGCACATGGCGCATCTGGCGCAGGTTGCCGGGCCAGGGGTACTGCATCAGCGCCTGCTCGGCATCGGCCGCCAGCTCGGGCCGCTGCCATTTGCCTTCCTCGGCCAGGATGCGGTCGATCAGGGCACGCCGGTCGCTGCGCTCGCGCAGGGCCGGCAGGTGGAGGGCGATACCGCCCAGCCGATAGTAGAGATCCTCGCGGAATTCCCCGCAGCGCACCAGTTCGCCCAGATCGCGATGGCTCGCGCTGATCAGCTGGAACTCCACGCTGCTGCTGGTATCCGCGCCAAGCGGCGCGACCCGCTTCTCCTCCAGCACGCGCAGCAGGCGCGCCTGCAGCGTGAGCGGCATGTCGCCGATCTCGTCGAGGAACAGCGTACCGCCATCGGCCTGCATGATCTTGCCGCGCCGGCCTTCGCGCTGTGCGCCGGTAAAGGCGCCGGCCCGATAGCCGAACAATTCGCTCTCGATCAGGGTTTCGGGCAGCGATGCGCAGTTGACCGCGACAAAGTTGCCGTCGCGCGCCGGGCTGATGGCGTGCAGGGCATTCGCGAAGACATCCTTGCCGGAACCGGTTTCCCCTTGCAGCAGGATCGGGATCTGCCGCGTGATGACACGCCGCGCGAGGTGGATCTGCGCGTCCATCTGTGCATCGCCAAGGCTCAGTCGGGCCAGCGGGTCGCGCGCTGCCTGGGACGGTTTGCGCCTGTCCTGCGGCGTGTCTTGCGGCGTTGTTCGGCCGGCGTGCGAGACATGGGCTGCATGCGCCGCCGGTTCGGAATGGATGAGAGTCTCCACGGTGTGCTCCTTCTTGCCTGCGCCGCCGGGCGGCACGGATCTGCAGTGTGCGGGCAGTGTGCAAAAGCGTGCGTGGTGTGCGCAATACCCAGGAGGAGGCGGACACCCGGAGTACTCCCGCTACCTCCCCGGAGGTAGTGCCAACGAGAAATTGTTTCGCCCTGAACCGCTGACCATACTTCGCTGCACAACCATGACAAGCGGAGACATGCAATGAAACGGCAATCGGTTCTCAACGATCGACATCGTGCACTGGGCTCGAAGCTCGACAGCGAAATCTGGAACATGCCCATTCCCCAGAGCTATAGCACCGACCCGTACGCGGAAGCGCTGGCTGTGCGTTCGGCCGCCGGCCTGTTCGACATCAGCGCCCTGAACATCGTCAACGTATCCGGCCCCGATGCCGCCGACGTGCTCGACAAGCTGGCCCCCATCGACGTGAAGGCCATGCGTCACGGTACTGCGCGCCTGGCCGCGCTGGTCAACGACAAGGGCCAGCTGAGCGACGACCTGATGATCATCCGCGATGGCGAGAACGAGTTCCGCCTGTCGCATGGCGGCGGCAATACGCAGGAGCAGCTGGCGCGCGTGGCCGAAGGCCGCAACGTCAAATGGGAACAGAACTTCGACGTGCACATGATGTCGCTGCAGGGCCCGCGCGCCGCAGCCATCCTGAAGGGCCACATCGATACCGACGTCGCTACGCTGCCGTACTTCGAACACCGCGCCACCAAGCTGTTCGGTCGCAATGTGATCCTCTCGCGCGGCGGCTATTCCGGCGAGGAAGGTTTCGAGATTTCCTGCGCCTCGGCCGATGCCGTGGCTCTCTGGGATGCCCTGATGGATACGGGCAAGCCGCACGGCCTGATGGCTGCCTCGTGGGATGCGCTGGAAATCGTGCGCGTGGAAGCCGCGCTACTGTTCTACCCGTTCGATATGCCCGAAGGCGACACCACGCCGTGGGAGGTCAACCTCGGCTGGGCGGTCGATGCCGACAAGCAGGGCGACTACATCGGCAAGCAGGCATTGCTTGCCGCGCGTGGCAAGGAACGCTTCTTCCAGGCCGGCGTGTCTGTCAAGGCCGACCGCGCCATGGAAGCCGGCGCGCAAATCACGGTCGATGGCAAGGACGCCGGCGTCGTCACCAGCACCATGTTCAGCCAGCACCTCATGCAGTCCCTGGCGCTGGTTCATCTCAAGCCCGAGTATCGCGCCCTCGGCACGCGCGTCGAGATCGCCGACAGCCAGGGCACCTGCACGGGCTACGTCACGCGCACGCCGTTCTACGACCCCCAGCGCATCCGCACGCGCGTCCAGGGCGCCTGATCGTTCCTGTCATCCGCAAGGAGACTGCCATGCTGGTTACGGGAATCAAGAGCATGCCGCAATACCAGTCCCTGCAACTCGATGCCGGCGGCACACACCATCTGGTCGTGTGCCAGGGCACAGGGGCAGGGGCCGGGCGACAATTGGTCGCTGCCGCGACGCGGGCCGGGTGCGGCGATGCCTGCCAGGTGCTGTACGTACCCGCCGGTAGTGACAACCAGTTCGCGCTATTGGCCGAGGCCTGCCGCGCGACACAATGCTGCGCCGACCGTGCGCATCTGCTGAGCGTTCTGGAAACGGCGCTGGCCGGGCTGCCGATGGGCCTGCGCCTGTATGCCGCCGGTAGCGAGGAATTCCTTGCCAGTGTGGTACGGGCAGCGGAAGGCTATGGCCTCGATCCCGCCGAGATCCAGTGCGAGCATGCGGGTCCCACGCTGCGCCGCGTCTACTGTATCCATTGCCGCACATTCAGCGAGGGCGTCCACACGCCGCAGGTCACCTGCTGCGGCTGCGGACGTGACCTGCTGGTACGCGACCACTATTCGCGCCGCCATGCCGCCTTCATGGGTGTGATGGCCGATGCCGAAACGCAGGTGGCAGCATGAAGGCGGGCCAGGGGATTCCTGTCCGCGTCGCGGAGATCGAGACAGTCACGCCGCTGATCCGCCGCTTCACTTTCGAACATGCCGATGGCTGCGCCTTGCCGTGCTTCTCCGGCGGCAGCCATATCGTGGTCGAGATGCAGGGCGCGGGCCGCGTGCACCGTAATCCGTACTCGCTGATGAGCGCGCCGGACGAGACGCGCTACTACCAGATCGGTGTGCGGCGTGTCGATGAAGGCCGTGGCGGTTCGCGCTTCATGCACGAGCAGGTGCGCAAGGGCACGGTGCTGCGCATCTCCGCACCAGTCAATCTGTTTCCACTGGTGCGTACGCGCCGCAAGCACATCCTGCTGGCGGGCGGGATCGGCATCACGCCGTTCTTCGCTCACATCGTTGAGCTGCGTCGCCTGGCGGTGGACTTCGAACTTCACTACGCCGTCCGCGATGCCTCACATGCCGGACTCGCTAACGATCTTCGTGATCTGGCAGGCGAGCGCTTGCACCTCTACCTCGAGGATCGTGGCCAGACCATCGACATGGACGCGGTTCTGCGCGGCCAGCCGCTGGGCACCGATGTGTATGTCTGCGGACCGGCCGGCATGATCGAGGCGACCCGCGCGGCCGCCCGTGCGGCCGGCTGGGCCGACAGCCACGTGCACTGGGAACAGTTCAGCGCGCCGCCCCCTGGCGAACCCTTCGATGTCGAGCTCGCGCATAGCGGCATCCGGGTGCACGTCGGCGCGGATATCAGCCTGCTCGAAGCCATCGAAGCCGCGGGTGTCGACGCGCCTTCGCTGTGCCGCGGCGGCGTATGCGGCCAATGCGAACTCGGCGTGCTCGACCTCGATGGCGAGCTGCAGCACAACGACCACTATCTTTCACCCGAGGTGCGTGCCAGCGGCAGCAGGATCATGCCATGCGTGTCGCGCGCCCGTTGCCGGCGGCTGGTGCTGGCGCTGTAAGGAGCCGATGCGATGCAGATCGAATACAAGCACGACGAGGTTTTTCGCGACGGCTTCCATTACGCCAACAGTCCGGCGGCCATTCGCCGCTTTCCGTTTCCGTTCCATGAAGACCAGTACATGTACTCGGTGAACATCGAGCCGCATGTGGCCGGACCGGTTGGGTCGGTGCTCGAGCATCCATTCGATATCGATGAACACTACATCGGCGAATGCCGCGAGCGCGCCCTGGTGCTGGAGGCGGATCCGGGACGCTGCCAGGCCTTGCCGCACATGATGGCCGCGCAGTGGGATTCGCTCGAACTGATGATGACGTCGCTCGCGGCCAGTTATCCCGCGCAATTCGGCCTGCGTCGCGACGGCGCGCGCTGGCACTGGCACAACCGCCTGCTGGGGATCGAGCAATCCTTCGTGTTCGGCGATGTGCAGACGCTGCCGTATGCGCCCATGGAATACATCATGCGCCAGGTGCAGGGCGACTGGGTGCTGATGGACCACCGTCACGACAACCTCTACATGGATGCTGGCGTGGTCACCACGCAAGCCGACTGGTCGCTTGATTTCGATCTCGGCATGACCTTCTCCGAGTGGCATGGCCCGGTGCCAAGGGTGCACGAGATGGGCATCATCGACCGCGCACTCAAGTTCCTGCTCAACCTGCAGGCCGGTGCGCCGGTACGGCGCCTGAACTGGACCATGACCGTCAATCCGCGTCTTGATACTTCGCCCGAACAGTATCCGCACTGGGGCGCTGACCGCAGCAAGGTTACCGCAGACAACGCCGGCGAGCTTGCCCATCTGCGCGTCGAGCTGCAGACGCTGTTCCGCCTGCCGCGCAGTCATGCCATCGGCTTTGGGGTGCGCTGCTACCTGATCAGCATGAATGAACTCGCCACCGTGCCGAAGTGGGCTGCGCGCATGCATCGTGTCTTGCGCAGCCTGCCGGACGAACTGGCGGACTACAAGGGCCTGACCCGCTATCGCGGTGCGGTCATCGACTGGCTCAGCCGCTTCGATGATGGCCGCCCGTTGAGCAACGGCACCGCCCCGGAATGATTCCCACTGGCGCGGAGCAGGCCAGTTCCGCGCTGACATGACGCATCGAGCGTCCCCATAAATCGGCTGGAGACAAAACCATGGCCCGCGACCCACGCTACGACATTCTGTTTGAACCGATCCAGATCGGTCCGAAAACACTGCGCAACCGTTTCTATCAGGTCCCGCACTGTATCGGCGCCGGTTCCAACCTGCCAGGCTTCCAGGCGGCGCACCGCTCGATGAAGGCGGAAGGCGGCTGGGCGGCGATGAATACCGAGTACTGCTCGATCCACCCCGAGTCGGATGACACCATGCGCGTCTCGGCGCGCATCTGGGACGAGGGTGACGTGCGCAACCTGCGCGCCATGACCGATGAGGTGCATCGCCACGGCGCGCTGGCCGGCATCGAGATGTGGTATGGCGGCGCGCACGCGCCTTGCCTGGAGAGCCGTGCCACGCCACGCGGCCCGAGCCAGTACGCCTCGGAATTCGAAACGCTGTCGTACTGCAAGGAAATGGACCTGCGCGACATCCAGCAGGTGCAGCAGTACTACGTCGATGCGGCCTATCGTGCGCGCGACGCCGGTTTTGACATCGTCTATGTGTATGGCGCGCACTCCTACCTGCCGCTGCAGTTCCTCTCACCGTACTACAACAAGCGTACCGACAAGTACGGCGGCTCGCTGGAGAACCGCGCCCGCTTCTGGCTGGAGACGCTGGAAAAGGTGCGCCGCGCCGTCGGTGACGATTGCGCCATCGCCACGCGCTATGCGCTCGATTCGCTGTACGGCGTGGCTGGCATCGAAGTCGAGAACGAAGGCATGAAGTTCGTCGAAATGGCGGATAGCCTGGTCGACCTGTGGGACGTGGACGTCGGCGATATCGCCGAGTGGGGCGAGGATGCCGGCCCGTCGCGTTTCTACCAGCAAGGTCACCAGATCCCCTGGACGCGCTTCATGAAGGAAGTGTCGAAGAAGCCGGTGCTGGGCGTGGGCCGCTTCACCGATCCGGAAAAGATGACCGAGATCGTCACCAAGGGTATCGCCGACATCATCGGCGCCGCGCGTCCGTCGATTGCCGACCCGTTCCTGCCGAAAAAGATCGAGGAAGGCCGCATCGATGACATCCGCGTCTGCATCGGTTGCAACGTCTGCATCTCGCGCTGGGAGATCGGCGGTCCTCCGATGATCTGTACGCAGAACGCCACGGCTGGCGAAGAATACCGCCGCGGCTGGCACCCGGAGAAATTCGCCAAGGCCAAGTCGGATGACTCCGTGCTGATCGTCGGTGCTGGCCCGTCCGGGTCGGAGTGCGCGCGCGTGCTGATGGAGCGCGGCCACGCCGTGCACCTGGTGGACACAGCCGAGAAGATCGGCGGCCACTTGAACCAGGTCATCACGCTGCCGGGCCTGGGCGAATGGGGCTACCACCGCGACTACCGCGAAACGCAGATCAACAAGCTGCTCAAGAAGAATAAGCACAGCCAGCTCGCGCTTGGCCAGAAGCCGATGACTGTGAAAGACGTCCTCGAGTATGGCGCCGACAAGGTGGTGATCGCCACGGGTTCGCACTGGGTCACGGATGGCACGAACTGCCTGTCGCATGCTCCGATCCCGGGCGCGGATGCCTCGCGCGACGACCAGCTCACACCGGAACAGGTGATCGCCGGCAACAAGAAGATCGGCAAGCGCGTGGTGATCCTCAATGCGGACACCTACTTCATGGCGCCGAGCCTGGCCGAGAAGCTGGCTGTCGCCGGCCACGAGGTGACTATCGTCAGCGGCGTGCATCTGGCCAATTACATGCACTTCACGCTTGAGTATCCGAACATGATGCGCCGCCTGCACGAGCTGGGCGTCCACGAGATGGGCGACCACTTTGCCAGCCGTATCGAACCGGGCCGCATCGAGGTCTACAACATCTGGGGCGACGGTTCGAAGCGTACCTATCGCGGCCCCGGCAAGCTCCCGCGCGACGAGAACAAGTCGCACCGTTGGCTGGAATTCGATTCGCTGGTGCTGGTCACGGGCCGCAAGTCGAACGATGCGCTGTACCGCGGTCTGAAGGAAGTGGAAAGCCAGTGGGCCGAGAACGGCATCAAGGACGTGTACCTGATCGGCGATGCGGAAGCGCCGCGTCTGATCGCGGATGCGACGTTCACTGGCCAGCGCCTGGCGCGCGAGATCGAGGAGGCCGAGGCACAGTTTCCGCTGCCGTACCGCCGTGAAGTCTCGGTGTGGGGCGTGCCGTACCTCAAGGACGGCCAGTACGAAATCATGTACAAGGTCTGACCTTCCTGGTTCGCCCCTGTAGTACTGCATGGGCGGCCCTGCGGGGCCGCCCGTGCCTCACCGCACGAGACGGAAGCTGCCATGTTTTCTGCAGACACATTCGACCCGGTCCAGGTCACACGTATCCTGTTCGAGGGTTTTTCCTCACACGCCATCGTACTGTTCTACCTGCTTGGGTTCGGTGCGATCGGCGTATTTTTTTACGGCGTATTCGTGCAGGTGCGCAAGTACCGGCGCGGCCAGCCCATCGGTGCGCCGCTGGCGCTCGGCGAGCGTTTCCTGCAGATGTGCCGCACGGTGGCGAGCCACCGCACTATCATGCGCCGCGACCCCGCTGCCGGCCGTGCGCACCGCATGATCTTCTATGGCTTTGCGTTGCTGTTTATCGGTACTGCAACCATTACCGTCGATTACGACATCACGTCCAAGCTGTTCGGCCTGTCGTTCTGGCACGGAAGCTTCTACCTGTGGTTCTCGCTGGTACTCGATTTTGCCGGCGTGGCGATGATCGCGGGCCTGCTGTACATGATGGTCCGCCGTGGCTGGATCAAGCCGCCCAAGCTCGACTACAAGCGCCCGGACCGCAAGCCCGGCGATCCCGATTACGACCGCAGCGGCTATCGCCGCGAGGACTGGGCGTTTCTCTGGACCCTGATCATCATCGGCATCACCGGCTACCTGCTGGAGGCCGCACGCCTGGTGTGGCTGCAGGAGCGGCCCGAAGTGTGGGACCTGCGCTGGTGGTCGCCGTTCGGCGCGGCCCTGGCTGAGGTCCTGCGCGCCGGCGGCCTGAGCGCCGAGGGCGCGGGCATGCTGCGCAGCGGCCTGTGGTGGTTCCACGGCATCATCGCGCTGACGCTGATCGCGCTGATTCCTTTTACCAAGGTCAAACACATCTTCACCTCCTCGGGTTCGCTGATGTTCCGCGACCCGCTCGCTGCGCAGCGCCTGCCGCGCCAGCCGGCGGACAGCGAAAAGGTGGGCTACACCGCCATCACCGATTTCACCTGGAAGCACCTGCTGAACCTGGATGCCTGCACCAAGTGCGGCCGCTGCCACGAGGCCTGCCCGGCCAATGCCTCGGGCGCACCGCTGTCGCCGCGCGACGTGATCCTGTCGCTGCGCGAGTTTGCCAATGAAGCCTTGCAGAAGAACGCGCTGCCGGATGAGGTCAAGCTGAGCGTGCACGGCAAGGACGGCGGCCAGGTGTTCATGGAAACGCTGTGGTCGTGCCGTACCTGCATGGCCTGCGTGGAGATCTGCCCGGTGGCCGTCGAACACGTGCCGATCATCGTGCAGATGCGTCGCAAGCTGGTCGAGGATGGCGACATGGAGCCACAGCTGCAGAAGACACTGCAGACGATCCACAAGACCGGCAACTCCTTCGGCGAGTCGAAGCGCAAGCGCGCCGCATGGACCAAGGCTCTGCCGTTCCCGGTCAAGGATGCGCGCAAGGAGCCGGTGGACGTGCTGTGGTTCGTCGGCGACTACGCGTCGTTCGATCCGCGCAACCAGAAGGTGAGCCAGGCATTTGCCACGCTGCTGCATGACGCAGGCGTCGACTTCGGCCTGCTGTACGAGGGCGAATCGAATGCTGGCAATGACGTGCGGCGGGTTGGCGAGGAAGGGCTGTACGAGCTGCTGGCGGAAACCAATATCGCGACGCTCGGCACGGCCAGCTTCAAGACCATCGTCACGACCGATCCGCACTCGTACAACACCATTCGCAACGAGTATCCGGAGTTCGGCGGGCAATACGAGATCGAGCACTACACCAGCTACGTGCTGCGCATGCTGCGCGAAGGCAAGCTGACCATCCGCAAGCCGCTCGGCTCCCGCGTCACGCTGCACGATCCGTGTCACCTGGGCCGCTTCAACAAGGGTTACGACGCGCCGCGCGACATCCTCAAGGCCATTGGCTGCGATCTGGTCGAGATGCCGCGCCACGGTGACAACTCGTTCTGCTGCGGCGCCGGCGGCGGGCGTATCTGGATGCCCGATCCGGTTGGTGCGGAGAAGCCCTCGCAGATGCGTATCAAGGAGGCTGCGGGGATCGACGGACTGGAGGTCTTCGTCGTCTGTTGCCCGAAGGACCTGACGATGTTCGAGGATGCCCTCAAGACGGCTGGCTATGAAGGCAAGTTCGTGGTGCGCGAACTGATCGAAATGATCAGCGAGGCGCTCGACGAACAGACGGTGGACGGCAGTGCCGACGATAGCGGTACGCCTGCCGCCGAGAATGCCGGCGCGCCGCTGGTGGCGGCCTGAGCGCACACGTCCATGGCGATCTCGCACCGGCACTGGCTCGAGCTGCTGCGGCGTGCGCGGAGCTGCAGCGATCCCTTTGCGGCGGCGGCCCTGTACCCGCATGCCGCAGGAGGGCACCGCGAAGCCTTGGCGCAGCGCCTGTTCCAGGCCCGTGCCGATTGCCTGCAACTGGCCGCTGCGCCGTTCCTGCCAGCCAGTGTACTGAGCGCGCTGGCACAGCGCTGCGCACACGACGAGATGGTGCTGGTACGGCTGGCACGCAACCCCGCCACGCCTGCGCATGCGCTGGCACATGTCTGGGATGCGGCGCGCAGTGCGCGCACCTGCGAGCTGCTGGCGCGGCATCCCAATACGCCGCGCATGGTACTGGCGGCGCTGGCGGGCTGCAATCCCGCGCCGCCTGTGCTGCGCGCGCTGTGCGAGAACACCGGGGTTGCCCCGGAACTGCTGGCCGATCTGGAGCGGCGCCATCCCGCAGGGCTCGAGCGCCTGCTGGCCGTCAACCTCGCCACGGACGCCCGCACGCTCGACACACTCTGGCAGTCCACCGTGGAGCCGGCCGTGCGCGCCCAGATCCTGCTGCATCCGGCATGCCCGGCGCGCTTGCTGACGCGGTTGCCCGATGGGGTGCTTGAGCGCCGATCCCTGGCGCGTCAGGTGCGCACATCGGCCGATGGCGATGCCGCCGTGCGGCGCGCGGCGGCGGCGCAGGCTGCATTGCCCATGGCCGCCTTGCTCACATTGTGTTTTGACCGCGATGCCGGCGTGCGCCGGACCATCGCTGGCCGCGCCGATCTGCCGCCACGGCTGGTGGACTGGCTGCTGGAGGATGCCGATGTCTGGGTGCGGCGTACCGTGGCGCGCAATGCTGCATGCCCTGTCGACCGGCTCACGCGGCTGGCAGGCGATGCCGAGGCCGATGTCCGGCGGGGCGTGGCGCGGCATCCTGCCTGCCCGCCGGAGTTGCTTGAACGTCTCAGCCTCGATCCGGTGCCATGGGTCCAGGCCGGCGTGGCGTATCGCCACGATATTTCCGTACAGCTGGTGCGGCGCCTGGCGCGCAGCACCGATATCGATGTGCTGGCAGGCGTTGCGCAGCAGCGCGAGGTCTCGCCGACACGCCTGGCCGCCCTGGCCAGGCACGACAGCCCGGACGTGCGCCGGGCCGTCATTCTCAACCGCCATGCCAGCCGCAGCGTTCTGCTGATGCTGCGCAAGGATGGTTATGCGCTGCACCGCGCGTTGCTGGTGGACCATCCGCATCTCACCGATGCGGACCGCTGGCGCATGCGCAACGACCCGGACTCGCAGGTGCGTTTCCGTGTTTTCGCGCATTTCGCCCGACAGGCCGGGGAGGCGTTTTGCCTGCCTCGGCAGGAACGGGCGGCACCACTCAGGACGATGGAGACAATATGAAGATACTGGTGACGATCAAGCAGGTGGCTGCGCTGGATGAGGACTTCGAGATGCGCGGCGATGGCCGCGATGTCGATCCCGATTTCCTGCTGCACGACCTCAACGAATGGGACAACTACACGCTCGAGGAAGCCATGCGCCTGAAGGAAGGGCCAGGTGGCGAAGGCATCGAAGTGGTGGTTGTGACGGTCGGCCCGGACAGTGCCGATGAAGAGTTGCGCAAGTGCCTGGCCAAGGGCGCGGATCGCGCCATCCGCATCTGGAGCGATGCGCTCGAGGAAGCGGATCCGATTGCCGTGGCACGGGTTCTGGCAGCGCTGGCGCGCCGCGAGAACGCCGCGCTGGTGTTTGCTGGCGTGCAGGGTTCCGACCATGCCTACGGCGCCACCGGTATGGCATTGGCGGCGTTGCTGGATGCGCCGCATGCCGCCGTGGTTGCGGCGCTGGAGTACCAGCCGGGCGCCAACACCGCCACCGTGCGCCGCGAACTGGAAGGGGGGCTGTACGCGCAGGTACGCGTCGAGTGCCCGGCCGTGCTGACGCTGCAGCTCGGTATCAACACGCCGCGCTACGCCTCGCTGCGCGGCATCAAGCAGGCGGCATCCCGCGAGATCGAAGTGTTGGAACCCGCTGCGCTCGGCGTAGCTCCGGGCGATCTTGGCGTGGCTGGTTCGCTGTCGCGCGTGCGCCGCATGTACGTGCCTGAGCGTGGCCGTGCCCAGATGATCGAAGGCACGCCGGCCGAACAGGCAGCGAAGCTCGCGCAACTGATCAAGGAATTTCGAGGAGAAGCATAAATGAGCGGCATTCTGGTAGTGACTGAACATCGCAAGGGTGAACTGCGCCCCGTCAGCCGCGAGCTGGTGGCCGCGGCCACGGCGCTCAAGGCTGCCACGGGCGAGCCAGTCTGGGTGGCGGTCATCGGCGCGGATACCGCGGCGTATGTCGAGCAGCTGAAGCTCGAGGGCGTTGACGAGATCATCGCCATGGCGGCGGCCGGCAACGATTTCGATCCGGATGTGTACGAAGCTTCGGTGCGTGCGCTGATCGACGCGCGCACTCCGTCGCTGGTGCTGGTGCCGCACAGCGTGGATACGCTCGGCTACGCCGCGCCGCTGGCAGTGCGGGGCGGCTACGGCTTTACCACCGACGTGTTCAAGATCGAGAAGGACGGCGGCTGGGTAGCCACACGTTCTGGCTACGGACAGAAGGTCAATGTGGAAGTCGAGTTCCCGGACCGCCAGGTCGTGCTGCTGACGGTACGGCCTGGCTCCTACAAGCCGGTGGAAACAGCCGGTACGCCCGTGGTCTCGTTGCAGGCCGCGGCGGCTGTCACGGCGCGCAGCCAGCACCTCGGCTTCGAGGAGCCGGCCGCGGCGGATGACGTGGACATTCCCGGCGCCGATTTCATCATGTCGATCGGGCGCGGTGTGGGCGAGGAAGACAACGTCGAGCAGTTCATGGAACTGGCCGACAGCCTTCAGGCCACGCTCGGCTGCTCGCGCCCCATCGCGGATGCCGGCTGGCTGCCCAAGTCGCGCCAGGTCGGACAGTCCGGCAAGACGGCGGCGAACTGCAAGCTGTACATCGCGATGGGCATCTCCGGTTCGGTGCAGCACATGGCCGGCATGAAGCACGTGGACACCATCGTCGCCGTGAATACCGATCCCGAAGCCTCCATCTTCACGATTGCCAAGTACGGCATCGTTGGCGACATCTTCGAAGTCGGGCAAGAGTTGCGCAGTCACTTCTGATTCTCACATTCCCACATGCGGGCGGCCTGGCCGCCCGCCTTACGTTGAGAGGTTCCCCATGCACGCACAGCACGTCCGCCGTACCCGGCAGTCCCTGTTTCATGTCCTGGCCGCCAGCGCAGCACTCTCCGTATCGACCACCGGGCTGGCGCAGGAGCCAGCTACCGCAGCCAGCCCCCATACCTTCACTGCCAATGTCGGACTGATCAGCAACTATGTCTTCCGTGGCATGACCTATACGCAGAACCGCCCGGCGATCCAGGGCGGTTTCGATTATGCGCACGCCAGCGGCCTGTATCTCGGTGTGTGGGGAACCAACGTGAGCTCCAAGGCCATCAACGATGCGAGCCTGGAGACGGATTTCTATGGTGGCTATGCGTGGTCCACCGGCGACTGGCGCTTTGATGCCGGTCTGCTGCAGTTCTACTATCCAGGCAATCCCCGCCTGCCCGGCACACGCGAAAAGTACAACACGCTCGAAGCCTATGGCTCGGTGGGCTGGAAGATCCTGACACTGAAGTACTCGCATACGCTGACCGACTTCTTCGGCTACAACAGCGCTTCGATGGGCACTAACCAGGGCAGTTCGCGCGGCTCGGGCTATATCGAGCTGAACGCGGACGTGCCGCTGCCGTACGAGGTCACGCTCGGCCTGCATATCGGCCGCCAGTTCGTGCGCCACTACAGCGCCTACAACTACACCGACTGGCGCGTGGGCGTCACCAAGGCCTTCGGTGAAGGATGGTCGGCGTCGTTTGCCTACACCGGGACCAATGCCGACCGCGACCTATGGGTGGCGGACGGCAAGCGGTTGGGCAAGGCGCACTGGATCATCGGGCTGAAGCGGACATTCTGACGCGATGGCGCGAGGCTCAGGCGCTCGCCTGGTGCAGGTGGTCCGGTACCGTCCAGTGGGTGCAGGCGAGGGCGGCCGGATGCGTTGTCGCGCCTGCCGCCACCACGGGAATACCGTGTGCGGCGGCGGTCTCGATCATGCGCGCAAGTCGCGCTGGCAGCGGCCGCGTGGCATCGAACCGGATGCGCCAGTAGTCGGCGCGGCCCAGCCAGTCCGGCGCAGGAATCTCGTTCGCATGGCCGAGTATCGTGATGTCGATGCCGATTCGTACCCCGGCCTCGCGCAGCGTGGTGAAGGCCGCATCGAGGTTTGCTGTGAGGGGTTCCGCGGAGGTTGCCGCGCCTGGGGCTACACCTGCAGCCGGCAGGGCCGGCACGCCAAGCAGGATGTCGCACGTGGCGCTCGTTCCGGCGTCGGTGGCCGGCAGGCCGTGCTGCACGCCCAGCAGCAAGGCGTTGTCGGGCAGGGCATCTTCGAAGGACAGGCACAGGCGCTCGCCGGCTTGCAGCTGCGGCAGCGCGCGTGCGCACAAGAGGCGCGTAGCGGCTTCGGCGAGCGTGCCGAGCGTGCCGTTGGCCGCGGCATGGGTGAACAGGTGAGCCGTTGGCACGATGCCGATGCGTGGGCTGTGCCACTGCAGCCGGGCCTCACGCCAGTCCGGCAGCGTAGCCAGCGCGCCCTGTGCCCCTCGCGGTGCAGCGATGACGCGTGCCAGCGTCACCGACAGGCCGGACAGATCCGTCATATTGAATTCGCGCGCGAACTCGGCGGCGGAGTGGCGCCATGCCAGCGCTGCCTGACGTACGTCATCCCCCGCAAAAGCGTAGCGCACGGCGCTGCCAGTGTCGCTCCACTGCGCGGAATAGGCAGCATGCAGCGCACTTTGCAGCACGGCACCGGCGTCGGCGTGTTTGTCCGTGCTCAGGGCGATGCCGATACGGGCCGTGAGCGAGAGCGTGCGGTCGGCGATCACGAATGGCCGTTCGAGGAGACGCGCGATGCGGTCCGCCAGCGCGAGGCCGTGCAGTACGCCGGCCGTATGGGGATCGTGCAGCGTCGCTGCTGCCTGATGCGTCAACTGCGGCAGCCCCGGAGCCTCCGGCAACGGGTGATCCAGGGGCGCGAGGATGGCGAACTCGTCGCCGCCGTGCCGGGCTGCGGCGAGGCCGCTGGCACACAGCGCGGCAAGACGCTCGCCGACGCCGCGCAGCAACGCATCGCCGGCGGCACGGCCATGCCGTTCGTTGATGCGCTTGAGATTGTCGATGTCGATGCACAGCACCAGGAATGGCCGCTGCTGTTCCATGGCCGACGTGATGCGGTCGGTCAGCAGGGCGCGGCTCTTGAGACCTGTGAGTGTGTCGCGCAGCGGCTCGCGCTCGACGCGCTCTTCCTCGCGCTTCTGGCTGCTGATGTCGGACACGAAGCCTTCGATCGCCAGCAGTGCGCCGTCTCCGGCGAACACGCCACGGCCACGTTCGTCGACCCATTTCTCCTGACCTTCGCGCGTGCGCAGGCGGTACCGGAGGTGGTACGCCTTGCCCTGTGCCAGCTGGTTCTGGACGTAGTCCCACACGTAGCGGCGGTCTTCGGCATGGATCAGTTTTTCGTAGGACGGCTGGTTGAGCAGATCCACGGCTTCGTAGCCGGTGAGGTCGAAGCAGCCATCGCTCACGAATTCCATGGTCCAGCTGCGGTCGTTGCGGCAGCGGAATGCCATGCCGGGCAGGTGATCGAGCAGGGTCGAGAGGCCGCGGTCGCGGGCGCGCAGGATATCTTCGGCGCGTTTGCGCGACTGGATGTCCGACATGACGCCGGTGATGCCGGTCACAGTGCCGCGCCGGTCGGTCAACGGACGGATGCGCAACTCGACCCAGCACTGTTGGCCATCGCGGTTGATCAGGCGCGTTTCGTAGCGGCCTGGGCCACCGCGATTCGACAGGAGTGTGAGAAACTGCTCGCGGTTAAGGGCATGATCGTCCGGATGGAGATAGCGGAACAACGGGGTATGCAGGCAGGCTTGCACATCGAGCAGCGTGACGTTCTTCCACGCGTCGCTGAGAAACGTCAGCGTGGCGTCCGTGTCGGTCTCGAAAATGACATCGTCGACGCGGTTGACCAGTGCGCGGTAATCGCGTTCGCGCGGCAGCGCGCGGCCGCCCAGGACGCGCAGGCCGGCAAACGCGTTGCGATGGGCACGGCGGTTGGCGAATTCGGCGGTCAGGACGAAAGCCAGCGCCACGCCAAGGCACAAGGCGGCAAGCGGTGTCGTCGAGGGGATCCAACCCATGGCTGCGCCGATCGCGTACCCGCAGGCAGCAAGCGCGCCGGTCAGGTACAGCCAGACTGTCAGCATTGCGTCTCCTATCCGTCCGATCTTTCGTCAGACTCGATACCAGGCTGAAATGCGCGAATCATCAGGATCGGCAGCAGAACCTACAGCAGGATATTCCGGCATGGCTACCCAACGCGCCCCGCTATCATACTTGCTTTTGCTGGCCCGGCAACGCGTGCGGGTGCGCCATTGGGCCATCGTCGTGGGCGTGGCCCTCTTTGCCGCGCTCGCCCTGCTCGCACAGCCGGTGCTGACTGCGGCGTGGACGCATGACGCAGTCCGATTCATTGCCGATGCGACTGCACTGCAACAGCGCGCAGCATTGCTTGCCGCCATGTCTTCAGCGCCTTCCACAATACCTTCTGCGTCATTATCTGCCTCACCCTCTTCAGCCTCCCCTGCTGACCAGGCCGGCGGTGATGCTGCACGCCTCCAGTGGCTCGCGGATGCACGCACGCTGCTCGCCGACGTGCCATTCCGCGAGGCGATGCCCGCGACAGTGCGCGAGGACATGCTGGGCGCACAGCAACAGGTAGCTGCGGCGGCACTGGCGACTGCTGAAGAACTCGATCGCCATCTGCGCATCGACATCATGGTGCGGATCGCATTGTTCGTGGTTGCCGCCGGCGGCCTGTTGATCGGCTTGCGCTTGCGCCGCGCCCTCACAGGCAGCGCGCCCGAGGTCAGCGAGGAGGGGCCAGTCCATGCTGGCGGAGATGCCTCGCTGCAGTTGGTGGAGCGCATGCTCGCTGCGCTCTCCGGACCCATGCCAGGCCAGAAGGCGCTGGAGGAAGTGGCACAGGCGCTGGTCGACACAGTGCCCGTGCGCGCCTGTGGCATCTGTTTGAGTGACGAAGCCAGCGAGTTCCTGCAGGTACCGGCGCTGTTCCACGCCGGCACGCTCGGCTGGGCGCAACTGGAGCATGCGCGCGGCGTGGTGGTGAGCGGTCCCTATGAAGCGTTCGAACTGCCGCCTGTCGGAGTGCTTGCGGACGACGTGTCTGCCGGTTACGGCGTGGCCGTGGCCATCGTGGAGGGGCGCGAGGTCTTTGGCCATCTGTTTCTGGTCTGCGATCTGCTGCCCGAACACCCGGAACACCACGCGCGCCTGGCAGGGCTGGCGGCGCGCCATCTGGCCGTCGCCATCGGGCATGCCCAGCGTACGCGCGAAGGGCGGCGCGTGGCGTTGATCGAAGAGCGCACGGCCATGGCGCGGGAGCTGCACGATTCGCTGGCGCAATCGCTGTCGTTCAGCAAGATCCAGGTCAGCCGCCTGCAGGCTATGCTGGAACGCGGCAGCGAGCGCGAGGCGGTAGCCGGCGCGGCTGAGGAGTTGCGCGACGGCCTGAACGGCGCGTATCGCAAGCTGCGCGAACTGATTACCACGTTCCGCGCGCAGATCAATGTCGGTGGGCTCACTGTGGCGCTGGATGAGGCGCTGGAAGAATATGGCGCGCGCAGCAGCGTGGTAATGCTGCTGGACAACCGCCTAAAGGGTTGCCAGTTGAGTGCCAATGAAGAGTTTCATGTCGTCCAGATCGTGCGTGAAGCGCTGTCGAATATCGTGCGCCATGCCCGTGCCACGCAGGCGACCGTGAAGCTGGCGCCGGATACGGGCGGCGAGATCGTCATTTCCGTGGAGGATGACGGCCTTGGCATCGACCCGGCAGCAGACGCGCATAACCGCCATGGCACCAGCATCATGCGCGAGCGGGCGCTGAGCCTGGGCGGCGCATTGTCGATCATGAACCGGCCCGAGGGCGGATGCCAGGTGCTGGTGCGTTTCCGTCCCGGCACGCCATTCGCGTAGGGCAATCGATGCGTCACAGCCGGGCGCTGGCCATCCGCCTGGGCCGGGTGACAGATGCGTCGCACAGGCATGCGACTCATGGTTATTGCCCACAGCCAAACGGCACTTGCCGGGTGTAGGATGTGGAGCGAAAGAGCAGTTGTTGGGAAACCCCTGCAAAGGCATTGCCGTACTGGTGTTGGTAACGGCACTGGCAGAACCGCCGGCCCGTGAAGATGGCTGGCGTTCGACGATAACGAGATGGAGACAGACAGCAATGGCGACGTGCAATACCGTGCTGCTCATTGACGATCACGCGCTGTTCCGCAAGGGCCTGGCACAGCTGATCGCGATGGACGACAGTTTTCGTGTGGTGGGTGAGGCGGCTTCCGGCCAGGAGGGTGTGGAGCTGGCCGAGGAACTGCACCCGGACGTGATCCTGGTCGATCTCAACATGCCGGGCATGAGCGGGATCGAGACGCTCGGCCTGCTGCGCGAACGCCAGGTCGATGCCCGCTACATCATGCTCACCGTCTCCGACAACGAGCGCGACGTGATGATGGCGC
The DNA here is from genome assembly GCA_000272025.2 of Imbroritus primus. Classification (GTDB taxonomy): domain Bacteria; phylum Pseudomonadota; class Gammaproteobacteria; order Burkholderiales; family Burkholderiaceae; genus Imbroritus; species Imbroritus primus. The sequence goes on along the minus strand of AKCV02000022.1, from coordinate 115,257 downwards.
TGCGCGCCGGGGCGCATGGCTACCTGCTGAAGGACATGGAACCCGAGGACCTCTGCGAACACCTGAAGAAGGCCGCCAACGGCGCTTCGGTGCTGAGCGAGTCGGTGACTGGCAGCCTCATCAATGCGCTTGCCACCAACCAGCGCATGCCAGCCGCGCAGGCCGACCTGACGGCGCGCGAGGCCGAGGTGCTCGACTTCCTGGGCGAAGGCATGTGCAACAAGACCATTGCGCGGCAGCTCGGCATCAGCGTCGGTACGGTCAAGGTGCATGTGAAGCATGTGCTGCACAAGCTGAACCTGCATTCCCGGCTGGAAGCGGTCGTCTGGCGTCATGAGCGGGACAAGTCCCGCCACTGACCAGTCTTGCCGGCAAGTCTGCCGCCCGTAACGTCTCGCGTGGAATGTTGGCCACCCCGTCTGCAACGTGCAGGCGCGGTGGCTTTTTCATTGGTGGCAGCCTACCGCTTTTGCCGGTAAAACATGCAACCGACTACCACTTTGTAGGTATGTCCATTCTGGATTATTGTCCGGCCTCCGAAGTCCTCCAATAATCGTCTCCACTTGTCCGCACACCTCCGTGCACGGACAGGACAACGACAGGAGACAGGCGGCACACCGCCGCCGACCACAGGAGGATTCATGACGAACAATCAGCAAGGGAAGGCGATGTTCCGGGCCCGCAGTATCCGCTGGGGCTTTATCTGGGCGCTCTGGTGCGCCGTGTTGTGGGGCGCGTGGTATGTGCCAGGTGCAGCGGTGTGGAAGGAAGCGCCGTTCGCGACGATGGACATGGCCAATCCGCGCCAGTTCCTGACCGCGGCGGCCGTGATCACCACATTCAACGCCATGGCGGTGCTGTTCTTCCTCTTTGTCTGGCTGCTGGTGCTGGGCAAGCTGGCGGACTTCGGGCGGACCTTCTCGCGGGTGCGCCGCATTTCCAAATGGTATTTCGCCGCAGCCATCTTTGGCGGCCCGATGGCGATCTTCGGTTCGTTCCTGGCCATGGGCTACGTCGGCGCGGTGTTTGCCGCGATTGCCGGGTTGCTGTACCCGATCGTCGGCGCGTCCATTGCCCGCGTCTGGTACAACGAAAAAATCACCATGCGTGCCGCGCTTGGCATCCTGGTGATCGTCAGCGGTGGCATTGCCATCTACGCGCCAGGCATTCTCGGCGAGCTGTCGGCCGCCTCGGGCGCCAAGAGCGCCTGGCTCGGCTATCTGGGTGGCGCCATGGCGGCACTGGGTTGGGGCGTGGAGGGCGCGCTCGCCGGCCGTGCGCTGGATGTGACCGATCCCGATTGCGGCATCACCGTGCGTTTCACCGCCGAGACCATCTACTGGACCTGCCTCGTAGTACCGGCGCTGGCGCTGTTCGGCGACATCGACGTGGTGCACATGGTGCTCGACACCTTCAACCTGAAGGCGCTGACGTGGCTCACGCTGGCCGGTATCAGCTTCGGTTTCTGCTATGTGTCCTGGTACAAATCGTTCCCGCTGATCGGCGTGGGCCGCGGCCAGGCCATCGCGGCGCTGTATGGCGCGTTCGCCGTGGTGTTCCTGTCGGCCTTTACGCTGCAGTTCCCGGCATGGAATTTCGTGGTGGGCCTGGCGCTGGTGGTATCCGGCGCTTTTCTCATGTACACCGAGCGCAGCGATGTGCTGGAAGTGGTACGTGCCCTCTGAACCCGACGAACAAGGAAACAACCATGGCCAAGATGCATATCAAGGGGTTCATCCTGCAGCAGATCGCCCGGACCGATGGCATGTGGGACAGCGAAATCGCCGAGGCGGTGTGCCGTGCCTATGACAAGGTCGGCCCGTACTGGGTCGGCACGGTGCGCGTGACGCTCACCGACTTGTACTCGGGCGGCTTGCTCACCAGCATCGAGGAGAAATTCGATGCCGCGGACGACAAGATGCACTTCCGCTTCCGGGTCAGCGATTTCGGCCGCCGCCGCATGGCCGATACTGGCCTGCTCTGACCTTCATTTGTTCTTCTACAGGAGACTGCCATGTCCGATTTCTGGGGTTACCCTGGCGCCGATGTCATCGCCATCGTTGTCATCACCGCATTGAGCCTGTGCGCGCTGTATCACGCGCGCTCGTTCGTGACCAAGATCTGACGCACCGGGCCGCGCCGGGCGTGATGCCTGGCCGGCTTTTCTCCGGCTGCGCGGCCGGGATCCGCCGGGATGCGTTCCGGGGGAGAATCCGGGTACGCTACCCGGTACAATAGCGGCATGACCCAGCCGCGCTTCGTACACCTCCGCCTGCACTCCGAATATTCCATCGTCGACGGCATCGTCCGCCTCGACGATGCCATTGCCGCAGCCGCGGCCGATGGCATGGGAGCGCTGGCCCTGACCGACCTTGCCAATGCCTTCGGCCTCGTGCGTTTCTACAAGGAAGCGCGCGGCAAAGGTGTCAAACCGCTCGTCGGTGCGGAAGTCTGGCTGACCAATTCTGAAGATCGCGACAAGACTGGCCGGATGCTGCTGCTGGTGCAGGGCAAGCAGGGTTACCTGAACCTGTGCGACCTGCTGGCGCGCGCCTGGCTGAACAACCAGTATCGCGGCCGCGCCGAAGTGATGCCACAGTGGTTCGAGGAACCGGGCAGCGACGGCAATCCGCTGTCGCATGAACTGATCGCCCTGTCGGGCGCGCTGCTCGGCGATGTCGGCATGGCGCTCGCCAATGGCAACCCGGCCGGCGCCGAGCGGCTGGCGCGCCACTGGGCGCGCGTGTTCCCCGATCGCTACTACATTGAATTGCAGCGTGCCGGGCACGCCGGGACCGAGGCCTACATTCAGCAGGCCGTGCAGCTGGCGGCCTCGCTGCGATTGCCGGTAGTCGCCACGCATCCGATCCAGTTCATGACGCCGGATGACTACACAGCGCACGAGGCGCGCGTGTGCATCTCCGAAGGCGAGTTGCTGGCCAATCCGCGCCGCGTGCGGCGCTTCACCACGGACCAGTACTTCAAGACACAGGACGAGATGGTGGCGCTGTTCGCCGATCTGCCCTCGGCGCTGGAAAACGCCGTAGAGATCGCGCGCCGCTGCAATCTCACGCTGGAACTGGGCAAGCCCAAGCTGCCGCTGTTCCCGACGCCCGATGGCCTGTCGCTCGACGACTACCTGGTGCTGATGGCCAAGGAAGGTCTGGAAAAGCGTATGGCGGTGCTGTTCCCGGACGAGGCGGTGCGCGAGCAGAAGCGGCCCGAATACTATGCACGGCTGGAATTCGAGACCGGGACCATCATCAAGATGGGTTTTCCTGGCTACTTCCTGATCGTGGCGGACTTTATCAACTGGGCCAAGAACAACGGCGTGCCGGTGGGGCCGGGCCGGGGCTCGGGCGCTGGATCGCTGGTGGCCTATGCGCTCGGCATCACGGACCTCGATCCGCTCAAGTACAACCTGCTGTTCGAGCGCTTCCTGAATCCGGACCGCGTCTCGATGCCCGACTTCGACATCGACTTCTGCCAGGCCGGGCGCGATCGCGTGATCCAGTATGTGAAGGAGAAGTACGGCACCGATGCCGTCTCGCAGATTGCCACCTTCGGCACCATGGCCGCCAAGGCCGCGGTGCGCGACGTGGGACGCGTGCTCGATCTTGGGTATGGCTTTGTCGACGGTGTGGCCAAGCTCATTCCGTTCAAACCAGGCAAGCTGGTGACGCTGGAAGAGGCCAAGAAGGAAGAGCCGCTACTGGCCGAGCGCGAAAAGAATGAAGACGAGGTGCGCCAGCTGCTCGAACTGGCACAGCGCGTGGAGGGCATGACCCGCAACGTGGGCATGCATGCGGGCGGCGTGCTGATCGCCCCCGGCAAGCTCACCGACTTCTGCCCGCTGTACACGCAGGGCGGGCAGAACGATGGCTCCAGCGGCGTGGTGAGCCAGTATGACAAGGATGACGTGGAGGCCGTCGGCCTGGTGAAGTTCGACTTCTTGGGCCTGACCACGCTGACCATCCTCGACTGGGCCGAGCGCTACATCCGGCAGCTTGATCCATCGAAGGAAGGCTGGAATTGCAGCCAGATCCCGCTAGACGATCCCGCAGCCTTCTCGATCCTCAAGAGCGCCAATACAGTGGCCGTGTTCCAGCTGGAAAGCCGCGGCATGCAGGGCATGCTTAAAGACGCGTTGCCTGACCGCTTCGAGGACATCATCGCGCTGGTGGCGCTGTACCGTCCCGGCCCGATGGACCTGATCCCGAGTTTCTGCGCGCGCAAGCATGGCCGCGAACAGGTGGAATACCCCGATCCGCGCGTCGAGCCGATCCTGAAAGAGACCTACGGCATCATGGTCTACCAGGAGCAGGTGATGCAGATGGCGCAGATCATCGGCGGCTACTCGCTGGGCGGCGCCGACCTGCTGCGCCGCGCCATGGGCAAAAAGAAGCCGGAAGAGATGGCGCAGCATCGCGAACTGTTCCGCGCCGGTGCGGCCAAGAATGGCCTGAGCGCGGAGAAGGCCGATGAGATCTTCGACCTGATGGAGAAGTTCGCCGGTTATGGCTTCAACAAGTCGCACGCGGCTGCCTATGCGCTGCTGGCGTACTACACGGCGTACCTCAAGGCGCACCATCCTGCCGCATTCATGGCGGCCAACTTGTCGCTCGCCATGGACGATACCGACAAGGTCAAGATCCTCTACGAGGACAGCGTGTCGGCCGAGAACAAGCTGGCGATGCTGCCGCCCGACATCAACCAGAGCGACTACCGCTTTGCCCCGGCCGACGAGCGGACCATCCGCTACGGCCTGGGCGCGGTCAAGGGCTCGGGCCAGGGCGCCATCGAGGAAATCCTGCGCGCGCGCGCCGAGCGGCCATTCACCGACCTGTTCGATTTCTGCGAGCGCATCGACCGGCGCGTGGTCAATCGACGCACGGTCGAGGCCCTGATCCGTGCTGGCGCGTTCGATACGTTGCATCCCAACCGTGCGCAGCTGCTGGCCTCGGTGCCGCGTGCCATGGAAGCTGCCGACCAGAAGGCGGAATCGGCCAACCAGGTTTCGCTATTCGACCTGATGGGCGATGCCGAGGCTTCCGGCCATCGGCCGGAACTGGTTGATGAGCCGGCGTGGTCGCCCAAGCGCATGCTGCAGGAAGAAAAGCAGGCGCTCGGCTTCTATTTCTCCGGTCACCTGTTCGACGCCTACAGTAGCGAAGTGCGCCGCTTTGCCCGCACCACGCTGGCCGCGCTCACCAAGGAGGTGACCAGCCAGGGCGGGGGAGGCGGGGGCTACGGCAGCCGCGATGTGCGCAACAAGCTCGTGGCTGGCGTGATCACCGGGCTGCGTACGCAGATGACGCAACGCGGCAAGATGCTGATCGTGCTGCTCGATGACGGCACGGCGCAGATCGAGATGACAGTCTTCAATGAACTGTATGAAGCGCACCGCGCCATGCTGCGCGAAGATGAACTGCTGATTGCCCAGGGCAATGCACGCTTCGACAGCTTTACCGGTGGCGTGCGTTTCACGGTGGAGTCGATCATGGACCTGACGCTGGCTCGCAGCCGTTTCGCACGCGGGGTGGCGTTACGCATGAACGGCAACTCCGATCCCAAGGCCTTGCGCGAACTGCTGAAGCCGCATGTCGCGCCGCGCAGCGATGATGGCCCCACCGGCCTGCCAATCCATATCGAATACAGCAACGGCCAGGCGCGCTGTGAAACCGTGCTGGGCGACGCGTGGCGCATCCTGCCAAGCGACGATGCCTTGCTGGCGCTACGTTCGGCGCTGTCGGGCGATGCGGTGGAGACGCTGTACGGTTGATGCCGGCTGAGATTGGTGGAGCGCCGCCTAGCGGCGTACCACAGTGTCGGGATCGCTCCGGCATGCCTCGATGCCGGCGTCCGCACGGATCTGCCCGGATGCCAGCCGTGCCACCACGCGAGCATGGTTGATACTTTCGCGCCCGCGCGGGTTTTCGCGGTGCCACAGGTGAAACACCTCGGTGGCGAAGAAGCCGCGCACGCGCGCCACGCCGGCGTTGTGCAGGCGCGCCACCAGATCGGCATCCTCATGACCCCAGCCAGTGAAGGTATTGTCGAAGCCGTCCACGCGTTCCAGATCGCTTTTCCACACCGCGAGGTTGCATGACTTGATGCTCTTCCAGGTGAAGCGCGTCATGTACCGTCCGGGCAGGCCGGCCGGCAGGCCGAGCAGCGGCAGGCATTTGTTGACGTGCCCGCCGAACTGCTGGCGCAGCCAGAAACCGAACGGCTCGCGGTGAATGTCGCGGTGTTCGGCTTCGACCTGCCGGGTGAGCGATTCATCGAGCAGGATGCGGCTTCCGGTGACGATGCAGCCAGGCCGGGCGAGGGCACGGTGACGGGCCACGAAGTTACGCTGCGGGACGCAGTCACCATCGAGAAAGACCACGTAGTCGCCGCTTGCCTCCGCCGTTGCCTTGTTGCGTGCCTGCGCGGCGCGAAAGCCGTCGTCAGGTTGCCAGATGTGCGCGAGCGGCACCGGGCAGCGGCTGCGCCAGTCGTCGATCAATGCGCTGGTCTCGGCGGTCGAGCCGTCGTCGGCGATCACGATCTCGAAGCGGCGGTCGGTCTGTTCCGCACACGCCGCCAGGACGCGATCCAGCGCCACCGGGCGGTTGTAGGTCGGAATGACGATGGAGATCAGCGAAGGCGTGGCGGCGGTCACAGGGTTTGGGGGCTCGAAGGCTCGGCAATGCGGGTTGGAAAATCGGCTTGGCGTTCGCGTTGTGGCCGGGTGCGGCAGTAGCGGGTCACGACCGGCAGGGCGCCGGCGTACTGCGCGGACCTTCGCCGGAATGCAGCTAAAATGCCGACTGCGGCGCACAGCCTGTGCGCATCGTCTTCCAAGGACGTCAGTGAGTATACAAGCAAATTCTTCCCCGGACGCCACGGCGCGTCCCGCAGCAAAGCCCGAGCCGGAACAGAAACTCGGCAAGCGTCTGGGCACCTACCTGTGGCCGCAGCGCGGCATCTTCATCGGGGCGATCCTGGCGATGGCCGTGGTGGCGCTCAGCGAGGCCGCGATTCCGAAGATCGTGACCGACCTGCTCGACAAGGGGTTTGGTGGTCAGTACGTGGGGCGTCTGTGGCATGTGCCGGCGCTGCTGATCGGCATCGCCGTGATCCGCGGCGTGGCGCAGTTCAGCTCCAACTACCTGCTCAACCTGCTGTCGAACCGCGTGCTGTTGCGCCTGCGGCTGGAAATGTTCGAGCGCATGCTGCACGCCCCGGCCGCGTTCTATCATCGCAACAACGCTGCCACGCTGATCAATGCGGTGATCTTCGAGGTCAACCAGGTGCTGCAGATCCTGACCAGCGTGTTCATTACCCTGGTGCGCGATTCGCTCACGGTGCTGGCGCTGCTGGCGTTCCTGTTCTGGACCAACTGGCAACTGACGCTGATCGTGGCCGTGGTGCTGCCGGTGATCGGCTTTCTCGTATCGCGTATCAACCGCCGCCTGCGCAGCCTGAACCGCGATCACCAGAAGCTGACCAACGAAGCGGCCTATGTGGTGGAAGAGGCTGCCGGCGGCTTCAAGGTGGTCAAGCTGCATGGTGGCGAAGCCTACGAGATGCAGCGTTTCCGCCGCATGGCCGAGCGCCTGCGCGGCTATTCGATGCGCATGGCGGTTGCCGCCGGGCTTAATCAGCCGATCACGCAGATCCTGGCGGCGATTGCGCTGTCGGTGATCCTGACCATCGCCGTGATCCAGTCGCAGACCAGCGGCACCACCATCGGCAGCTTCACCGGCTTTGTCATGGCCATGTTGCTGCTGGTCTCGCCGCTCAAGCACCTGACCGACATCAACCAGCCGCTGCAGCGGGGCCTCACCGCCGCGGAAATGATCTTCCGCCTGATCGACGAACCGATCGAGGCACAGACTGGCGGCAAGCCGCTGGACCGCGCCACGGGCGTTATCGATTTCGAGAAGGTCGGCTTTGGCTATGCGGCTGCAGGCAAGGCGAGCGAAAGCAAGGCGAGCGAAAGCAAGGCAGCGCTGCAAGATATCAACCTGCATGTTGGCGCCGGCGAGGTGATTGCGCTGGTTGGCCCGTCCGGCAGCGGCAAGACCACGCTGGTGAATTTGCTGCCGCGCTTCTTCGACCCCACGCAAGGACGTATCCTGCTCGATGGCGTGCCGCTGACCGAATTGTCCCTGGCCGACCTGCGCCGCCAGATCGCCTTTGTCAGCCAGGACGTGGTGCTGTTCAACGATACGGTTGCCGCCAACGTTGCCTATGGTGCGTCATCGGAAGACGACATCGACATGGCACGGGTCGAGCGGGCGCTCGCCGCCGCGAACCTCAGTGACACGGTCGCCGGCCTGCCCGAAGGCGCCCTGACCAACATCGGCGACAACGGCATGCGCCTCTCGGGTGGCCAGCGCCAGCGTCTGGCGATTGCACGTGCCATCTACAAGGACGCACCGATCCTGATCCTCGACGAAGCGACCTCGGCCCTCGACTCCGAATCGGAACGCCAGGTGCAGGCCGCGCTCGAACGGCTCATGCAGAACCGCACCACGCTCGTCATCGCCCACCGCCTGTCGACCATCGAGAATGCCACGCGCATCGTCGTGCTCGAACAGGGTCGCATCGTCGAGCAGGGCACGCATGCCGCGCTGCTGGCGCAGGGCGGGCTGTATGCGGGCTTGCATCGGATTCAGTTTGCGACAGCGCAGTAGGCTACTGCCGCATACCTCAAGCCGCCTTTGAGGGCGCGCCGTTGATGCAGGGGTCGGTTGTTCCCGGCGCAGTGGTGGCGGTTCGTATCGAGCGAATCCCGAGTGACGCCGGGTTGCCGCGTGCAGCGTAGCCCGACGCGGATACGGCTCAGCGCGCAGGCGCTTGCGCGACCCCAACCCACCGCCACGACCACAGCCCGGTCCGGCGCAGCCGCATCACGAACGGCTCGCCATTCGCCCGCATGGTGCTCGCATCCACGCTGTCCCAGCTCCGGTACGCCACCTTGTAGTCCGGGCGGGATGCCTTGCCGGCAGCCGGCGCCGAGGCTGCGGCATCCGGTGGCGTTTCCACCACCATCGCCATTGCACCAGCCGGTGTGACCGAGGCCTCGATCATCGGATCAGCGACCGCGCGGCCGATCATCTTGCCGATCGCCGCGAACGGGTTGTCGCCGCCCCCCATCTGCTGGTCCATCGACATCGCGAACTGCGCCTTCAGGCTTTCCCGCAACGCGGGGTAGTCGACGTATTGCGAGAATTTCTCGGTGTCGCGCCCCTCGGCGGCGGCGACCATTTGGCGGACAGTCCAGTGTGGGGCGGCGTAGATGGAAATGGCGAACAGCCCGGCAAGCACGGCAGCAGCGATAGTGGATTTGCGGATCATGGCGATATGTCGGGTGAGGTGGAAAAGGGCCCGGCGCGATGAGGCATGCCGCAACCCGGTGCGGGAATAGTACAACTTGAGTACCAGTTGCAGGCAATACGTTGCATGTTTCCATTTGTGACAGCGTTTTACTGCACAGGCATGCCGAAGGAGTCCGATTCCGCTTCATGCCAGGGGGCAATGGCCGGTGCGTTTTGCACTGACGCAAAAAAAACCGCGCCTTCTTGCGAAGGCGCGGCGTTGGGGCCATTGCCTGAATGCCCCGTGGTATCGGGCGTAGGGTCAACCTGACTCAGGTCGTCCGGATCAAATGATCGAACGCGCTCAGCGCGGCCGTCGACCCCTGGCCCATGGCGATGACGATCTGCTTGTACGGCACGGTCGTCACGTCGCCGGCGGCGAATACGCCTGGAATACTGGTCTGGCCGCGTGCGTCGACGATGATCTCGCCAAAGCGCGTCAGTTCAATCGTGCCCTTGAGCCATTCGCTGTTGGGCAGCAGGCCGATCTGCACGAAGATGCCTTCCAGTTCGACGAGATGTTCTTCGCCGCTGTTGCGGTCTTTGTAGACCAGGCCGGTCACTTTCTGGCCATCGCCCTTGACTTCGGTGGTCTGGGCCATGACGTGCGTGGTGACGTTCGGCAGGCTCGCCAGCTTGCGTTGCAGCACGGCATCGGCGCGCAGTTCGCCGGCGAACTCGAGCAGCGTCACGTGCGAGACGATGCCGGCGAGGTCGATGGCGGCTTCCACGCCGGAGTTGCCGCCGCCGATCACGGCGACGCGCTTGCCCTTGAACAGGGGGCCGTCACAGTGCGGGCAATAGGCCACGCCGCGTCCACGGTATTCCTGCTCGCCCGGTACGTTCATTTCGCGCCAGCGCGCGCCGGTGGAGAGGATCACGGTCTTGGCCTTGAGCGAGGCGCCGTTCTCGAATTTCACTTCATGCAGCTCGCCTTCCTTGGCGGCCGGCACCAGGGCGCTGGCGCGCTGCAGGTTCATGATGTCCACGTCGTAGGCGCGCACGTGTTCTTCCAGCGCACGGGCCAGCTTCGGTCCTTCCGTTTCCTTCACCGAAATGAAGTTTTCGATGGCCATGGTGTCGAGCACCTGGCCGCCGAAGCGCTCGGCTGCCACGCCCGTGCGGATGCCCTTGCGCGCCGCGTAGATCGCGGCTGCCGCGCCGGCAGGGCCGCCGCCGACGACGAGGACGTCGTACGGCGCCTTGGCGTTCATCTTTTCGGCATCGCGCGTGGCGGCGCCGGTGTCGAGCTTGGCGAGGATTTCTTCCACGCCCATGCGGCCCTGGCCGAACGGCTCGCCATTCAGGTAGATGCTCGGCACCGACATGACCTGGCGCTGCTCGATCTCAGTCTGGAACAGCGCACCGTCGATGGCGACGTGCTTGATGCGCGGATTCAGCACGGCCATGAGGTTGAGCGCCTGGACTACGTCCGGGCAGTTCTGGCACGAGAGCGAGAAATAGGTTTCGAAGCTGTAGTCGCCGTCGAGCGCACGGATGCGTTCGATGACATCGGCTTCGAGTTTCGACGGATGGCCGCCGACCTGCAGCAGTGCCAGCACCAGCGAGGTGAACTCGTGGCCCATGGGGATGCCGGCAAAACGCAGGTGGATGTCGCCGCCGATGCGGTTGAGGGCAAACGAGGGGCGGCGTGCATCCGCGCCGTCGGTGCGCAAGGTAATCTTGTCGCTCAGGCTGACGATGTCATTGAGTAGGCCGAGCAGCTCCTGCGATTTGGCGCCGTCGTCGAGGGACGCGGTGATCTCGAACGGTTGGGTGACCTTTTCGAGGTAGGCCTTCAACTGGGTTTTAAGATTGGCATCCAACATGGCAACTTGATCCTTGTTCAAAAATCAGAGACGCGATCAAAATGGTCCTGGCGGTGTGGCTGGCCAGAACGACTTCACAGCACTTTGATAGCGTCTCGTGGAAACAAAAACGCCCGGACGGTTCGCGCCCGGGCGATCGTCCAACGGAAGCCGGATAGGCTTCCGCTGAGAGACTGCTAACGATCCAGCGCGGCCGCTTAGATCTTGCCGACCAGGTCGAGCGACGGAGCCAGCGTGGCTTCGCCTTCTTGCCACTTGGCCGGGCACACTTCACCCGGGTGGGCGGCGACGTACTGGGCAGCCTTGACCTTGCGCAGCAGTTCGGAAGCATCACGGCCCACGCCGCCGGCGTTGACTTCGATGATCTGGATCTTGCCTTGCGGGTCGATCACGAAGGTGCCGCGATCAGCCAGGCCGGCTTCTTCGATCATCACGTCGAAGTTGCGCGAGATCACGCCGGTCGGGTCGCCAATCATCGGGTACTGGATCTTCTTGATGGTTTCCGAGCTGTCGTGCCAGGCCTTGTGGGTGAAGTGCGTGTCGGTCGACACGGCGTAGATTTCCACGCCCAGCTTCTTGAATGCGTCGTAGTTGTCGGCCAGATCGCCCAGTTCGGTCGGGCACACGAACGTGAAGTCGGCCGGGTAGAAGAACACCACAGACCACTTGCCCTTCAGGTCGGCTTCGCTCACGTCAACGAACTTGCCATTGTGGAACGCGGTGGCCTTGAACGGCTTGACTTCGGTATTGATCATCGACATCGGTGGACTCCTTAATGGGTTGGTTGCGACTACGGAATGAATTCTACCGGCCTGAGTAAGGTAGGTAAAATTGATTGTTAAAATCGTGTCAATTGGTTTTGGCTATGAGTGTGCGGGGGAGCGCAGCCGAACAAACCGGCAGGCCTCGTGCTGGGGTGGCAGGCACGGGCATCTGCGCAAATCAGTATTTTCGTTCAGATTGGGGCGGAAGCAAGTATTTCAAGGCAATGTGCGGGGCTTTCCACTCTTTCACGCGATTGTCACACCGCGGTCATCGAAACCGCCAACAATGCAGGCTCCGTTTGCCTGCCCCTGCTCCGTGACCTCGTTCTCTGCCCGCGCTGTTCCCTTGCCTTCCCGTCCGGGAGGTTACTGGCGCATGCTGCAGGCGACGAGCATTGGCGTTGGTGTAGTTGCGCTGGCGCTGAGCTGGGTTGCCGCCTGGCACCTGATGGGGTCGGAGGCCCGGCTGCTCGAGGCGCTCATGACGGCGACAACTGTCGATCGCCACGATCTTGCGCTTGCGCAGTCCCGCAACAATATCCGGATCTGGGGGGCCCTGGCCGCGCTCAACCTGATGTTCATTGCCGCGACCTGGAGCGTGGTGCGCAGCATCCGCCGCCAGAAGCTGCTGTTCGATGCGCTGAGCCATGCCGACCGCGACAAGCATGCGCTGATCATGCAACTGGAGGCCGAGAAGGCGCGTGCGTTGGCACTGGCATCCGACGATCACCTGACGGGGCTGCACAACCGCCGCATGTTCAATGAACTGGCGGCCAGCCACCTGGAGGTCGCGCGCCGCAGCCGCAAGCACTATGCGCTGATGTATCTCGATCTGGACCGGTTCAAGCAGATCAACGATACGCTTGGCCACCATGTGGGTGATCTGTTGCTGCATGCCGTAGGGCAGCGTTTGCGCGCCAGCCTGCGCAAGGCTGATATCGTTGGCCGCATGGGCGGGGATGAATTCGCCGTGCTCGTCACTGAACTGGATGCACCGGCGGATATGGAACGCATCGCTGCCAAGCTGGTCACGCATCTCAGCCAGCCGTATGCCGATCTGGATGGACATGAGGTCGCGGTGACGCCGAGTGTGGGTATCGCCTTTTTTCCTGGAGATGGTCATGACGTGACGCGGCTGTGCCGGCATGCCGACGCGGCCATGTATGCCTCGAAGCGGCGGGGACGTGGCCGCTTTACCTACTATGATGCCGAGCTCAACGCCAGCGATGACCGCCGCTATGTTCTGGAGCGCCAGCTGCCGCGCGCCATTGCGGAAAACGAGCTGGTGCTGCATTTCCAGCCCAAGGTGCGGCTGTCCGACTATCGTATCGTCGGCCTGGAGGCGCTGGTGCGCTGGGCGCATCCGGACTATGGGCTGGTCTATCCCAACGACTTCATTCCACTGGCCGAGCAGTCCGAGCTGATCGTTGAGCTGGGTAACTGGGTCATGCAGGCCTGCTGCGCACAGCAGGCCATGTGGAAAGCCCAGGGTTTGCCGCTCGTCCCGGTCGCCTTCAATGTTTCACCGCGCCAGCTCGGCGACGAGCACCTGCCGGCGCGCGTGTCGGCGCAACTGCAGGCCCATGGCATCACACCGGCGGAGATCGAGGTGGAGGTGACGGAGAGTTGCCTGGTCGAACCATTCGGGACGCCCGCAAATGTACTGCGCCAGCTCGAGGGACTCGGGATACGCATTGGCCTCGACGATTTCGGCAGCGGGTTCTCCAGCCTGAGCCAGATTCGTCACTTCCCGATTGGTACGATCAAGATCGACCGGTCGTTCATCAACGATATCCGCAATAGCAAGGATGTCGGCGTGATCGTGACATCCATCATCACGCTCGCACATAACCTGAACATGCGTGTGGTGGCCGAAGGGGTGGAGCTGCGCGACCAGCTGGTTGATCTCAAGATGGCTGGTTGCGACGAAGTGCAGGGGTATTACATGAGCCGGCCGGTCGATGTGTGCGAGACCGCCCGGCTCCTGGTGCAGAAAACCATCATTCCCGCATGATGCGATTTCTCAGTTGGGCTTGATTGCGACCTTGAGCACGCCGTCACGCTGGTTGGCGAAAAGATCATATGCGTCCACGATGTTGTCGAGCGCGTAATGATGCGTGACCAGCAGCCCCAAGTCGATCCGGCCCGATTCCACCACGTTCATCAGCCGGCGCATCCGCTCCTTGCCACCCGGACACAAGGCGGTATTGATCTTGTGATCGCCCAGGCCGGCCGCGAAGGCATCCAGGGGAATGGTCAGATCGCTGGAATACACGCCCAGGCTGGACAACGTGCCGCCGGGCTTCAGCACGCGCAGCGCCGATTCGAACGTCGACTGCAGACCGAGCGCCTCGATGGAGGCATCCACGCCGCGGCCACCAGTCAGCTTCATGACTTCGTCCACGACGTCGCATGTCTTGAAGTTGAGGGTGACATCTGCTCCCAGTTTTCGGGCGATCTCAAGACGATGATCGTTGCCGTCCACTGCAATGATCGTGGTCGCGCCCATCAGGCGCGCCCCGGCGGTGGCGCACAGGCCGATCGGTCCCTGCGCGAACACGACCACCGTGTCGCCGATCCTGATGTTGGCATTCTCCGCCCCCTTGAAGCCCGTCGACATGATGTCCGGGCACATCAGGACCTGTTCATCCGTCAGGCCATCCGGAATCGGGGCGAGATTGGCCTGGGCATCGGGGACCAGGACATACTCCGCCTGCGTACCGTCGATCATGTTGCCGAAGCGCCAGCCGGCGGTGGCCTTGTAACCGTGGCAGCCACAGCGGCCGCTGGGAATCAGGTAGCTGCCATCTTGCGAAGGCACGCCATCCTGGCTGGGATACGAGGTGAATGTCGGACAGATGGCGCCGGCGATGACGCGTTGGCCCTCCGCGTACCCCTGCACGGCGCTGCCCAGTTTTTCAATCACGCCGACCGGTTCGTGCCCGACTGTCAGGCCTTTCGTGACGGGATATTCGCCTTTCAGGATATGGACATCCGTCCCGCAGATGGTCGTGGTCGTGATGCGGACCAGCGCATCGTTGGGGCCGACGTCTGGAATGCGCTTGTCGGTAAGCTCGATACGGCCGGGCTCGACAAATACCGCTGCTTTCATCATGGCGGACATGAATCCCTCCTGTGAATGTCATCAATGAAGACTGCACAGGAAAGCTTAGTCACGCTGCGTGGCAGGTGATACCGATCAGATCAAACAAACACCGAATAATCGCAGGGCGCACAGGGAACGTACCGGGCTCTGCCAGGCCATCTCCTCGACATCGAGCCGCCTGGGGCGGGCCGACCTGGCCCGGAAAGCGCGACGCCCGGTGTGGTAGGGGGATGCAGCAGGTGACGCAAATGCCACGTCACATCAGGATGATGTCGTACTGTTCCTGATAGAACGTCGATTCGACCTGCAGCGAGATCGGCTTGCCGATGAAATCGCCGAGCATGGCGAGGTGCTGGCTCTCTTCTTCGAGCAGCACGTCGATGACGCTCTGCGAGGCGAGGATGCGGAACTCGCGCGGATTGAACTGGCGCGACTCGCGCATGATCTCGCGCAGGATCTCGTAGCTGACGGTGCGCGGGGTCTTGACCTGGCCCTTGCCGTGGCATACCGGGCACTGTTCGCACAGCACGTGGGCCAGCGATTCGCGCGTGCGCTTGCGCGTCATTTCCACCAGGCCGAGTTGCGAGAAGGTGTTGACGGTGATGCGCGTGCGGTCGCGCTGCAGGGCGCGCTTGAGTTCGTTGAGCACCGCTTCGCGGTGATCGGCATTCTCCATGTCGATGAAATCGATGATGATGATGCCGCCGAGATTGCGCAGGCGCAGCTGCCGGGCGATGGAGTGCGCGGCTTCGAGATTGGTCTTGAAGATGGTGTCGTCAAAATTGCGTGCGCCGACGTAGCCACCGGTATTGACGTCGATGGTAGTCATCGCCTCGGTCTGGTCGATCATCAGGTAACCGCCGGACTTGAGGTCCACGCGCCGCGACAGCGCGCGTTCGATTTCGGTATCGATGTTGTACAGGTCGAAGATCGGCCGTTCGCCGGTGTAGTGCATCAGCCGCGGCAGCACGGCCGGGGTGTACTCGACGGCGAATTCGACCAGCATCTGGAAGTTTTCACGCGAGTCGATCTGGATGGACGAGGTGCTGTCGTTGACGAAGTCGCGCAGCACGCGCTGGGCGAGGTTCAGGTCCTGGAACAGCAGGCTCGGTGCCGGCAGCGTGGTGGCGTTGTGGCGGATGGTGCCCCAGATCTTGCGCAGGTAGGCCACGTCGTTGGCCAGCTCCTCGTCGCTGGCTTCCTCGGCGATGGTACGCACGATAAAGCCACCACGCTCGTCGGTAGGAATCAGGTTCTGCAGGCGCTGGCGCAGATGTTCGCGGCCCGCTTCGCTCTCGATCTTCTGCGAAATGCCGATATGCGGATCCTGCGGCAGGTAGACCAGCGTGCGTCCGGCAATGCTGACCTGCGTGGACAGGCGGGCGCCCTTGGTGCCGATCGGATCCTTGATGACCTGCACGGTCAGCGCTTGTCCTTCGAACAGTATTTTCTCGATGGGGACCTGCGGCGCCTGGGTGCCTTGCGCGCTATCGCGCGGCTGCCAGATATCGGCGACATGGAGAAATGCCGCGCGTTCCAGGCCAATGTCGATGAAGGCGGACTGCATGCCGGGCAGGACACGCACGACCTTGCCGAGATACAGGTTGCCCACCAGTCCGCGCGTCAGCGTGCGTTCGACATGGAGCTCCTGCACGGCCGCCTGCTGGACGATGGCGACACGGGTTTCCTGCGGCGTGATATTGACGAGGATATCTTCGGACATGAGGACGGATGATGTACGGACGGCGATCGGGGTCCGGAAAACCTGCTGCATGTGCGCGAGGCGTGTTGCCCTGCATTGCAGGCCGGAACGGTCACTTTATGCGGATCGCCTCTCCTATTGGCAATGGACGCCCGAAAGCCCGAGCAGACGCGTAGTTTCGAACAATGGCAAGCCCATGATACCTGAATAGCTGCCGGCGATCCGTTCGGTAAATCCCGCAGCACGGCCCTGGATGCCATAGGCGCCAGCCTTGCCGAAAGGCTCGCCGGAAGCGACGTAGCGCGCGATGGCAGCGTCGTCGAGCGGGGCGAAGGTCACGTCCGAGATGGAGAGCGCGGCGTGCATGTGCCCTGCTGTATCGACCACGGCGACGGCGGTCAGGACTTGGTGTGTGCGTCCGGCGAGCTGCCGCAGGATACGCATGGCGTCAGCCGCGTCGGCGGGTTTGCCGAGGATGTGGTGGTCGAGCGCGACCGTGGTGTCGGAGGCGAGCAGCGGGGCGGGCGGCAGGGCGCGGCGTTGCAGGCGCATGCACGCCGCTTCGGCCTTGAGTCGGCAGACACGCTGCACATAATGCTCGGCGGACTCGCCGGGTAGCACGGCCTCCAGCGCTTCCGCATCTTCGTCGGCATCAGGCAGCAGCAGTTCGAAACGGACGCCGATCTGGCGCAGCAGTTCCTGGCGGCGCGGACTTTGCGAGGCGAGGTAGATCATGTCGCTCATGGCCGGGCAGGGCGCGTGGTTACACGCGGTGATAGGGGTGGTTGCGCGTGATGGACCACGCGCGGTAGAGCTGTTCGGCCAGCAGCACGCGCACCATGCCGTGGGGCAGCGTCAGGCTGGATACGCGCAGCAGCATGTCGGCGCGCTGTTTCAGCGCCGGGTCGAGTCCGTCGGCGCCGCCGATCAGCAGCGCGACATCGCCGCCTTCCCGTTGCCAGCCGGTCAATGCGTCGGCCAGCTGCATGGTTGACCAGTCCTTGCCGCGCTCGTCGAGTGCGATGATGCGGCACTGTTTCGGCAGGGCGGCTTCGATGCGCGCCGCTTCCAGCTGCATCACCGTGGCGGCGGTGCGGCTGGAGGAGCGCTGCTCGGGACGGATTTCCTTGAGCACGATGCGCAGTTCCGGCGGCATGCGCTTGGCATACTCGTCGAAACCCTGTTCGATCCACGTCGGCATCTTGTGGCCGACGGCGACGATCAGCAACTGCATCGTGCGGGTCAGGCGCGATCAGGCGCTGCGGGTGGTCCGCTTGCGGGCTGCCGGGGCGGCGGACGTGACGCGCACGGTCGTCTTGCGGGCCGGCGACTTGCTGGCAGCAGTCTTGCCAGCCACGGTCTTGCGTGCGGTCGTCTTGCGTGCCGGGGTGTTGCCTGCGGCGCCAGTGCGCGGCGCGGTCTTGCGGGCCGGCTTGGCGGGCGCATCGCTTTCGCGGCCCATCGGCTCGGAAAACTCGGCCATGCCTTCCGGCAGCCGGGCCATTGCCGGGCGAGCGGTCGTGCGGCGCGTGGTCAGCGGCTTGCGGGCATTGTCTTCCTCGCTGCCGTCGTCGTCGGCTTCGCTGGCCTTCGGGAGACCCTTGGCCGTGCCGCCGAGCTTGATGCGCACCGGCTTGTCACCCCAGATTTCCTCGAGGTTGTAGTACAGGCGCAGCTGCGGCTGCAGGATGTGCACCACGGCGTCGCCGCAGTCCACCAGCACCCATTCGCCGGTTTCGGTGCCTTCCACGGCGATGATGTCGCCGCCCGCGTTCTTCACGGCATCGCGCACGGAGCTGGCGAGCGCCTTGGTCTGGCGGTTCGACGTGCCGCTGGCGATGATGACGCGATCGAACAGTTCGGTCAGGTGCGTGGTGTTGTACACCTTGATGTCCTGTCCCTTGACGTCTTCGAGAGCGTCGACGATCAGGCGTTGCAGTTTGCGGATGTCCATGGGCGGATTCAGTCGGTTGGGTGCTGCACCGGGCGGTACAGGCGATGTTGTTGAATATAGCCTGCGACGCCGGCCGGGAGCAAATCGTCGGCGCTTTCGCCATAAGGCCCACCCTGCGCCAGGCGCCGGCGCAGTTCGGTGGAAGACACGTCGACGGCCAGTGTCTGGTCGAGCCACATATGGCCAGAGGGGGTGGATTGTATCAAGGCCGTCGGGGCGATGCGCCGGTCGAGCTCTTGCTGGACCTCCGGACGCAGCGCATGCAGGTCGAAACCCGGCCGGGTCGCCACGCATAGATGGACTTCGCTGAACAGTTCCTGCCAGCCATGCCAACTGTGCAGGCCGAGCAACTGGTCGGCGCCCATCAGCCACGCAATGGAGGTTTCGGGGCCGACCTGCCGGCGCAGTTCGCGCACGGTGTCGATGGTATAGCTGGGACCGTCGCGGTCGACTTCCATGCGGCTGACCCGCACGCGCGCGGATACGTCCTGCATGGTGGCGGCCGCGAGTTCGGTCATGGCCAGGCGATGCCGGGCAGGCGTGATGTCGGCGGCTTTCTGCCACGACATGCCGGTGGGAATCCACAGCAGTTCGTCGAGCGCCAGCTGTGCCACGCATAACCGGGCAAGCGCGATATGGCCCTGGTGCGGCGGGTCGAAGGTGCCACCCAGGATACCGAGGCGGAGCGGCCGGGGCGCAGCAGGCGCTGTCATACCCAGTCGCGCGCCGGGAGAAAATCGGTGGTCAGTGCAGCTTCCGGCGAGCCGGGCTCGGGATGCCAGTCATAGCGCCATTTCACGAGCGGCGGCATCGACATGAGGATCGATTCCGTCCGTCCGCCGGATTGCAGGCCGAACAGCGTGCCGCGGTCGAAGACCAGGTTGAATTCGACGTAGCGGCCGCGGCGGTAAGCCTGGAAGTCGCGCTCGCGCTCGCCGTACGGCGTGTCGCGCCGCGCCTGCAGGATCGGCAGGTAGGCGTTGAGGAAGGCATCGCCAACCGAACGCATCATGGCAAAGCTGCCGTCGAAGCCGAGCGCGTGGAAATCATCGAAGAAGATGCCGCCGATGCCGCGCGCTTCGTTGCGGTGCTTGAGGAAGAAGTATTCGTCGCACCACGTCTTGAAGCGCGGATACAGGTCGGCGCCATGCGGGGCGAGAGCGTCCTTGCAGGTCTGGTGGAAATGCCGGCAATCGTCGGCATTGCCGTAGTACGGTGTCAGGTCCATGCCGCCGCCGAACCACCATACCGGCTCCGCGCCCGGCTTGACGGCGATGAAGCAGCGCACGTTCATGTGCACGGTCGGCACGTACGGGTTGCGCGGATGAAAGACCAGCGAGACGCCCATGGCCTCGAAGCTGCGGCCGGCGAGTTCTGGGCGGGCGGCCGTGGCCGAGGGCGGCAGGGTGTTGCCGGTGACATGCGAAAAGCCGACGCCGCCGCGTTCGAGTACGTTGCCATCCTCGAGGATGCGGCTGCGGCCGTTGCCCTGCAGGCGTTCGTGGGCCGGTTTTTCCCACGCATCGGTGAGAAAGGGCTTGCCATCGGCGGCTTCGAGGGCCGCGACGATGCGGTCCTGCAAGCCCATCAGGTACTGGCGGA
Organism: Imbroritus primus; assembly: GCA_000272025.2. Classification (GTDB taxonomy): domain Bacteria; phylum Pseudomonadota; class Gammaproteobacteria; order Burkholderiales; family Burkholderiaceae; genus Imbroritus; species Imbroritus primus. The sequence continues at coordinate 94,929 of AKCV02000022.1, read as the reverse complement.
CAGCCGCGGTGTCGACGCTGGCTGGATTCTCTGGCACGGTGTTATCCACGGTGATCTGCGCGTTCGGCCGGAGGTCAGTGCCGTACGGCGCGATAACCGATATCGCTGCGGTACTGCATGCCGTCGAAATGGATGTGCTGCACGGCCGTGTAGGCCGCGCGCTGTGCCGCCTTGACCGTGTCGGCCAGGCCGACCACGCATAGCACCCGGCCGCCGTTCGCACTCAGCACGCCGTCCTGCAGCGTCGTGCCGGCGTGGAAGGTCACGCTGTCGTCCGTCTCGGCGGGAATGCCGGTGATGACATCGCCCTTGCGCGGCGCGTCGGGATAGCCGTGCGCGGCTATCACCACGCCCAGCGCGGTGCGGCGGTCCCAGTCGAGCTCGACCTGGTCGAGCTTGCCGTTGACCGCGTGTTCCATGACATCGAACAGGTCCGTCTTGAGGCGCGCCATGATTGGCTGCGTCTCGGGATCGCCCATGCGGCAGTTGAATTCGAGGGTCTTCGGGTTGCCCTCGGCGTCGATCATCAGGCCGGCGTACAGGAAGCCGGTATAGACGATGCCGTCCTTTTCCATGCCACGCACGGTCGGCAGGATGATTTCGCGCAGCACGCGCGCATGCAGCGCGGGCGTGACCACCGGCGCGGGCGAGTAGGCACCCATGCCGCCCGTGTTGGGACCGGCGTCGCCGTCGAGGAGACGCTTGTGGTCCTGGCTGGTCGCCAGGGCGAGTACGTTCTTGCCGTCGCACATGACGATGAAGCTGGCTTCCTCGCCCTGCAGGAATTCCTCGATGACCACGCGTGCGCCGGCGCTGCCGAACTGGTTGTCAGCCAGCATCATGTCGACGGCGTGGTGCGCTTCCTCGAGCGTCATGGCGACGACCACGCCCTTGCCGGCGGCCAGGCCGTCGGCCTTGATGACGATCGGTGCGCCTTGCGCATCGATATAGGCATGGGCCTCGGGCGCGGAGGTAAAGGTCTGGTAGGCGGCGGTCGGAATGCCGTGGCGGTGCATGAAGGCCTTGGCGAAATCCTTGGAGCTTTCCAGTTGCGCGGCAGCCTGGGTCGGGCCGAAGATCTTCAGGCCTTCGGCGCGGAAGCGGTCGACGATGCCTGCGGCCAGCGGGGCCTCCGGGCCGACCACGGTGAAGTGCACATTCTCCCGCTTGGCGAAGGCGACCAGGACATCGAGGTCAGTAATCGGCACGTTCTGCAGCCGCTTGTCGAGGGCCGTGCCGCCGTTGCCGGGGGCCACGTACACCATCTGGATACGGGGAGACTGCGCCAGCTTCCATGCCAGGGCATGTTCACGTCCGCCAGAACCAACTACCAATACTTTCATCATGTGCGCCAGAAAGAGAAACTTTGGAGAACGGCCGGACCGTTCCTTTCGCTAATACCGATCATCTGCGATCGCCGGGGGGCAAGGTAACCGTAATGCCCAGCCTTACTCGTCGATCAGGGCATTGGTGAAGACATCCTGCACGTCGTCGAGGTTTTCGAGCGCGTCGAGCAGTTTCTGCATCTTGACCGCATCGTCACCGGTCAGGGCGACTTCGTTTTGCGGCTTCATGGTGACTTCGGCCATTTCCGCCTTGAAACCGGCGGCTTCGAGCGCAGTCTTCACGGCGGAGAAATCGTGCGGGCCGCAAGTGACTTCGATCGAGCCATCTTCGCTGGTGGTCACGTCTTCCGCGCCGGCCTCGAGCGCGGCTTCCATCAGCGCATCCTCGGACGTACCGGGGGCGAAGATGAACTGGCCGCAATGCGTGAACATGAACGCCACGGAGCCTTCCGTGCCCATGTTGCCGCCGTTCTTGGAGAAGGCATGGCGCACTTCCGCCACGGTGCGGGTACGGTTGTCGGTCATGCAGTCGACGATCACCGCCGCGCCGCCCAGGCCGTAGCCTTCATAGCGGATTTCTTCGTAGTTGGCACCTTCGAGGCCGCCGACGCCGCGCTGGATGGCCCGCTGGATGTTGTCCTTGGGCATGTTGGCGTCAGTCGCCTTGTCCATGGCCAGGCGCAGGCGCGGGTTGGAGTCGGCATCGGCGCCGCCGAGGCGTGCGGCGACGGTGATTTCCTTGATCAGGCGGGTCCAGATCTTGCCGCGCTTGGCGTCAGCTGCAGCTTTCTTGTGCTTGATATTGGCCCATTTGGAATGACCGGCCATAGTTTCTCCGATGCGCGCGTGTTGGTCGTGTTCGTTGGCGTCCCCGGATCGGGGTGTTGTTGTACTGGCAGCGCGCGTTGGCGAACGCATCGATGAAACATCGGCCGCCGGGCGCGCGAGCTATAATCAGCCGGGCATTTTATCATGCGGGCCGCGCCTGTCCGCAGCCGTGACGCGTTTGATCGTAGCGCTGATTCTGGCGCCGATCCCGGCGTTGATGCCGGCACTTTTCTACCTAACGAGGAACCCATGACCGATCCCCTGCTGATTGCCAAGAATGCAGAACACGAACTGTTCCTGCTGCCACAGATGGGTAACCGCCATGGATTGATCACCGGCGCTACCGGCACTGGCAAGACAGTGACGCTCCAGGCGCTGGCGCAGGCGTTCTCTCGGATCGGCGTGCCTGTATTTGTCTCGGACGTGAAAGGCGATCTGTCGGGCATCGCCGAAGCCGGGCAGTTGAGCGACAAGCTGAAGGGCCGTCTGGAACAGCTAGGGCTGCCCGAGCCGGTGTGGGGTGCGTGCCCGGTCACATTCTGGGATGTGTTTGGCAAGAAGGGGCATCCGGTGCGGGCCACGATCTCCGACATGGGGCCGCTGATGCTGTCGCGCATGCTGGAACTGAACGATACGCAGACCGGCGTGCTGAACCTGGTATTCAAGATCGCTGACGACCGGGGCCTGCTGCTGCTCGATGCCAAGGACCTACGCGCCATGCTGCAGTACGTTGGCGAGAACGCCAGTCAGTTCACCACCGAATACGGCAATATCTCATCGGCCAGCATCGGCGCGATCCAGCGGGGCTTGCTGGCACTGGAGTCGCAGGGCGGCGACCAGTTCTTCGGTGAGCCGATGCTCAATATCCAGGACTTCATGCAGCAGGTCGGCGGGCAGGGTGTCGTCAACATCCTCGCCGCCGATCAACTGATGAATGCGCCACGCCTGTACGCCACCTTTTTGCTCTGGATGCTGGCCGAGTTGTTCGAGTCGCTGCCGGAAGTGGGCGATGCTGACAAGCCCAAGCTGGTGTTCTTCTTCGATGAAGCACACCTGCTGTTCAACGATGCGCCCAAGGCCCTGCTGGAGAAAATCGAGCAGGTGGTCCGGCTGGTGCGCTCCAAGGGTGTCGGCGTGTATTTCGTCACGCAGAACCCGATCGATATTCCCGATACCGTGCTGGGCCAACTCGGCAACCGCGTGCAGCATGCCCTGCGCGCCTTCACGCCGCGCGACCAGAAGGCCGTGAAAGTGGCCGCCACGACCATGCGCGCCAATCCCAAGCTCGATATCGAAACCGCCATCGGCGAACTCGGTGTGGGCGAGGCCTTGGTGTCGATGCTCGATGAAAAAGGCCGGCCGCAGATTACCGAGCGCGCCTATATCGTGGCGCCGGGTAGCCGCATCGGTCCGATTACCGACGCGGAACGCGCAACGCTGCAGCAAGGCTCGCTCGTGGCTGGCGTTTACGAAAAAGTGCTGGACCGCGAGTCCGCCTATGAAAAGTTGCGCGGTGCCCAGGTGGGTGCTGGCAGTGCGGGTGGGAACACTGCTGACGCACCCGCCGGAGAAGCCGAAGGCGGCAGCTGGATGGGCGATCTTGCCGGGACGGTGTTTGGCAATGGTGGCAACGGCAGCAAAGGGGGCGCAGCCAAGCGCGGCGGCGCCCGCGGCGACTCGGTAGTCGAAGCGCTGGCCAAGTCGGCGGCGCGCACCATCGGCTCGACCGTCGGCCGTGAGATCGTGCGCGGCATTCTCGGCAGCATTCTCGGTTCACGCCGCAAGTAAGGCGGCCTGCGGGCCAGGCCAGCCTGCGAATGACGCCCGCGTGACCCGGTCACGCGGGTGTTTTTTTATGCGCCGACGCCGAGCAGCGCGAGTACGCCCAGTACCAGGAAAATCACTGCTGCGATGCGGTGTACGAGCCGTACCGGCAGGCGTCCGGCAAAGCGTCCGCCGAGCAGCACCGCTGGCACATTGGCGATCATCATGCCGAGCGTGGTGCCGAGCACCACGGGCACCATGGCATCGAAGCGGGCAGCCAGCGCCACGGTGGCGATCTGCGTCTTGTCGCCCATTTCCGCCAGAAAGAACACCAGCAACGTGGTGCCAAATACACCGAGCAGGCGGCTGACATCCTGGGGCTGATCTTCGGCGTCGAGTTTGTCCGGAATCAGCATCCAGCCAGCCATGAGAATGAAGCCGATGCCGAGGATCCAGCGCAATACATCGGGGCCGAGCAGGTGTGTGAGCCAGCTGCCGACTGCCCCGGCCAACGCATGGTTGGCGAGCGTAGCGACGAGAATACCGAGAATGATGGGAACCGGCTTGCGAAAGCGTGCAGCGAGCAGGAGCGAGAGGAGCTGGGTCTTGTCGCCGATTTCTGCCAGGGCGACGATGCCGGTCGAAACGAGGAAGGCTTCCATGGGGATTGTCATTATTCCGGGCCGAATGCATCGTGACGATGCCAATGACATGCACCTTCCCCGGCCCGAACCGGAAAGGCGATGCCATTGGTCTCGCCAGGCCCCGGATGATCCGGGCTGCAAGCGCCATGATCGGCGCGGTTCATGGTTGACATGCTCCGCGCGTCTTCAAGTCTGTTGACGCATGCCCCGCTCAGTGTGTCGGCGGGCGGCTACTCCCCAATTGCTGGGGGCGATTATACCGGCTTCTCCAGCCGCTGGCGAGCGACCAGCGTCAGAAATCGTCCGGGTTGGGCGTCTGGGTATCGTCGCTGTTGCTTTCGGCGGCCGGCTTAACGTTGAAGCAGCCGCGGTATGTGGCATAGAACGAGCAGTACAGGATCGTCAGCATGGCCAGCGAATAGGGCGTGACGATGAATGACATGAATTCGCCTGCCCCGATCGAGCGAAAAAACGCTTCCAGGATGAACGGAATCGCCACCATCAGGATGCCGAAGATAATGCCGTAGGTGACAAAGGCACCCCGGTTGCGCCAGCACGCGATCCAGCTGAAGAAAATGGCCTTGATCGGCGTCACGCCATGCCACGCTACCAGCAGCGGCGCGAACCAGAACGACATGGCAACGGGAATGTAAAGCAGCGCCCCGACCAGCAGGGCGCGGTACAGGATGCCTGCGGTTTCCGCGCTGGGTTCGGCTTCGCGCATCAGCACCGGCATGAGTTCGCGCAGGTCGACGAGGCTGCCGACGATCAGACTGAGGGCGAAGACGGCGACCGCATACAGCCCGCCCAGCTTCAGTAGGCCGCTGATGGCCGGCTTGTTGCTGGTGCGGAAGGCCGACACCAGGATGGCGGGCGAGACGCGGCGATTCTGGATCACGTCGCGGCAGGCCGTCATGATGCCGACGAATAGCCCGGGGTTGAGGACCAGCGCCGCAATGATGCCGATGAGTGGAATGAAGATGGCGAGCTGCAGCGCCATCAAGTAGATGAACAGCAGCATCAGGAAGGTCAGCGGGTTCTTGCGGAACAACCAGAGGCCTTGCCGGAACCAGACATAGCCGTCGCGCGGCGTGACTTCGATCAGTTGCATGGCGACTCAGACATGGAGGACGGAAGGAATATTGATCCGCGCGCGCAGGATGCGTTCGAAATGCGCCGGGTCATGCGGTTGCAGCATGTGCGCATCGCGCGGCAGATAAAAGTCCCACAGGCGCGAGATCCAGAAACGCAGCGCTGCGGCGCGCAGCATGTCGGCCCAGTGCCGGCGCTCGGCATCGCCGAGCGGCCGTACGGCGGCGTAGGCCTGCAGCATGGCATCCATGCGCACATCGTCCAGTCTGCCAGTAGGCAGGTCGATGCACCAGTCGTTGACGCACACGGCCAGGTCGAACAGCCATTTGTCGACGCCGGCAAAGTAAAAATCGAAGAAGCCGCCCAGGCGGCTGCCGCCGTCGGCCGTCGCCTGGAACAGCACGTTGTCGCGGAACAGGTCGCAATGGCAGGGGCCGGCGGGTAGGGCAGCGTAGTCTGCGCTGCCGAAGAAGCGCTGCTGATGCGCCAACTCGGCTTGCAGCAGGGCCTGCTTGTCCGCATCGATGAACGGCAGGACCTGCGGAACGGTCTCTTCCCACCAGGGCAGGCTGCGCAGATTGGGCTGGTGGCGGTCATAGTCGACGCCGGCGAGGTGCATGCGCGCCAGCATCTCGCCCACCTGGGCGCAATGCAGCGGGCCGGGCGTCAGGTCGGAGGCGCCCGGCAGGCGCGTGACGATCGTGGCTGGCTTGCCTTTCAACTGGCGCAGGATGGCGCCATCGCGTGCCTGCATGGGCGCCGGCACGGCAATGCCGGCGGCGTGCAGGTGCTGCATGAAATACAGGTAGAACGGCAGTTGCTCGAACGTCAGGCGCTCGAAGATGGTCAGCACATACTGATGCGTGACGCCGTCGCGTTCGGTGGTCAGGAAGAAGTTGCTGTTTTCGATGCCGGAGGCGATCCCGCGAAAGTCGGTGATGCTGCCGAGGTCGTAGTCCTGAAGCCAAAGTTCGATCTCGGCTTGCGAGACCGCGGTAAAGACGGCCATGCTGTATCTGCTTTTATCTGCTTGTTGGTGACGGGATGCCCTGGCTGGCACAAGGCGGGCCGCCCCCCCTCCCAATGGATGGTGCGGGGCGTGCCGGCGCCTGTCTGGCCGGGGTTCAGAACTTGAGAATCGGTACTGACGGCACGCGGTTCACGGTGCGGTCACGTTGCTGCGGCACGCCCTCTTCCGGCTTGCTCATCTGGTACGACGTGCCCATGCCCGAGTGTACTTCGATATCGGTGGCGCGTCCTTTGTTGCGGTATTCGCGCACTTGCGTGCCGTCGGTATCGTTGAGCACGAAGCTGGGTTCGCGCGGGCGGTTCAGTTCGGTGGTGGCGCGTGGCGCAATGGGCTGCTTGTTGATGCGCTCCAGCTCCTGGGCCGACAGCGGCGAGGGATTGGAGTCCGCCTGCGCAGCGGCCAGCCCTGGCAGGACCAGCAGCAGGCCCACGGTCAGGCAGCGCCACTGGCTGGATGAGCGGAAAAACGACAGGGAGAAGGGCAGCGCGTTCATGGCGAGGCTCCGTGCAGCATAGCTGCAAAGTCGATGGATCCTTCTATTCTAGCAACTGCCGGACTCCACGGGTGGCGAAAGCTGCGCCTGATCCTTGCCGCTCCCCACGCAGCGGCCCGGGGTTACAGGTAGAACATCTCTTCCTTCGAGGGAATGGCCGCGTCTGTCTCGCGAGTCTCGTAGAAGGCATAGACCGCTTCCAGCGCATCGTGTGGATCGTCTACCACCTTCATGATGTCGAGGTCGCCTGGCGAGATTACCCCCATCGGAAGAAGGGTGTGGCGGAACCACTCCAGCAAGCCGTGCCAGAACGTGCTGCCGACCATCACGATCGGCACGTGCCGCGACTTGCCGGTCTGGACGAGCGTCAGCACCTCGGCCAGTTCGTCGAGCGTGCCGAAGCCGCCCGGCATGACGATGAAGGCATCCGAATTCTTCACGAAGCTGACCTTGCGCGTAAAGAAGTGGCGGAAGCGCATGGAGATATCCTGGTACGGATTGCCGCGTTGCTCGTGCGGCAGCTCGATGTTCAGGCCCACGCTGGCTGACTTGCCGGCATGCGCGCCCTTATTGGCGGCTTCCATGATGCCCGGCCCGCCGCCGGAGATGACGGCAAAGCCGGCATCCGAGAACAAGCGGGCGATATCGACGGTTTTCGCGTAGTAAGGGGACTCTTCGTTGAGTCGTGCACTCCCATAGATAGATACCGCTGGGCGTACCTCCGAGAGGTACTCGGTTGCCTCGATGAACTCTGCCATAATCGTGAACATCTGCCACGAGGCGCGTGCCTTCTTGGCCGTGGCACGATCCTCGTCCGCGAGTGCGCGCAGGCTCGGAATCATCTTGCGCGGATGCATGCGCAGCGGCGCTGCGGGATCCTCCCCGCGGCGCGGGCCGGGCGCGGTATCGCCAGGGTAGTCGTGCGCCGCTTCCGGCATGGTGGTGGCGGCGGCAATGTCAGCGACTTTATCGGCCACCTTGCCAGGGGCTGCCGGGGAACTTTGCGGTGTGTCTTGCTGCGGTGCCTGCGGTGCACCGGCCGTGGTGTCTTTATTCGTCTTAGCGTTCATATTTATTCATGTCAGATAGTCCAAACATGCTCTTGCTGGTCGATGGCTCAAGCTATCTCTATCGTGCCTACCATGCATTGCCAGACCTGCGGAATCCGGAAGGATTTCCCACCGGAGCGATCTACGGCATGATCAACATGCTGCGAAAACTGCGGAATGACTATCCGGCACAGTATAGCGCCTGCGTATTTGATGCAAAGGGCAAGACCTTCCGCGACGACCTGTATCCCGAATACAAGGAACACCGCGCGCCGATGCCCGAGGACCTGGCGCGCCAGATCGAGCCGATTCATGAAGCCGTGCGCGCACTCGGCTGGCCCATCCTCATGGTAGAGGGCGTGGAGGCCGACGATGTCATCGGGACGCTCACGCACCGCGCGACGACGCAGGGCATCCGCAGTGTGGTGTCGACGGGAGACAAGGACCTCGCGCAACTGGTCAATGCCGATGTCACGCTCGTCAACACCATGAGCGGCGAGGTGCTCGACCCGGCGGGTGTGCAGGCCAAGTTCGGCGTGCCGCCGGAACGTATCATCGACTATCTTGCGCTGATTGGCGATACCGTCGACAACATTCCTGGCGTGCCCAAGGTTGGCCCAAAGACTGCGCTGAAATGGCTCACAGAATACGGCACGCTCGACAACATCATCGCCAATGCCGGCGCCATCAAGGGAGTGGTAGGCGAAAATCTGCGTAACACGCTGGACTGGCTGCCGAAAGGTCGCGAGCTGATCACGGTGAAGCTCGACTGCGACCTGAGTGCCGAAGTGCCCGATTTTACGGCGCTGCACGATCATCCTGAAAATGCCCAGGCGCTGATCGAATTCTTTACGCGCTATGGTTTTCGTACCTGGCTGCGCGAACTGACTGGCGAGAGTCTGCCTGATGTCCGTAGCGCCAAGACCGCCGCCGTGCGCCAGGGTACCGCCGCGCCGGCCGCGCAAGGCGGCCTGTTCGATGATGCCGCGCCGGTTGCCATGCCGATGCCGGCCGCGCCGCCGGCCGCCGTCGATTACGAAACCGTCCGCACCGAGGCGCAGCTGGAAAGCTGGATGCAGCGGCTGGCCGAGGCGGAGCTGGTGAGCATCGACACGGAAACCACCTCGCTCGATCCAATGCAGGCGCAGCTTGTGGGCCTGTCGCTGGCCGTGGCGCCCGGCGTGGCCTGCTATATCCCGGTGGCGCACCGCGGGCCCGATGTGGCGGCCGGTGCAACCCAGCTCACGCAGGACGTGGTGCTCGCGCGCATGAAGGCGTGGCTCGAGGACGAAAGCGCGCTCAAGGTCGGACAGCACCTGAAGTACGACGCGCATATCTTCGCCAATTGTGGCGTGGCGTTGCGCGGCATTGCGCATGACACCATGCTGCAGTCGTACGTACTCGAGTCGCACCGCAACCACGGCATGGATGCCCTGGCCGAGCGCGAACTCGGCGTCAAGACCATCACCTATGAAGAGGTCTGCGGCAAGGGTGTGAACCAGCTGTGCTTTGACCAGATCGACATCGCCCGGGCGACCGAATACGCGGCGGAGGATGCCGATATCACGCTGCGCCTGCATCACGCGCTCTATCCGCGCGTGGCGGCTGTGCCAGGTTTGAAGTATGTGTATGAATCCATCGAAATGCCGACATCGATCGTGCTGCAGCAGATCGAGCGCAATGGTGTGCTGATCGACAGCGCGCGCCTGGCTGCGCAAAGTCATACGCTGGGCGAGCGCATCCTGCAGCTCGAGCAGGAAGCCCATGTGCTGGCAGGCCAGCCATTCAACCTCAGCTCGCCGAAGCAGATCGGCGAGATCCTCTTCACCCGCATGGAGCTGCCGGTCGTGAAGAAGACAGCAAGCGGTGCGCCATCGACAGACGAGGAGGTGCTGCAGAAGCTGGCGGAGGACTATCCGCTACCCAAGCTGCTGCTCGAGTACCGCGGCATGGCGAAGCTCAAGGCGACCTATACCGACAAGCTGCCGAAGATGGTCAATCCGCGTACCGGCCGGGTACATACGACGTATGGTCAGGCAACGGCGGTGACCGGGCGGCTGGCGTCCACCGACCCGAACCTGCAGAACATTCCCGTGCGTACCGAGGAAGGCCGCCGCATTCGCGAGGCCTTCATCGCGGGACCCGGCAACGTCATTGTCTCGGCCGACTACTCGCAGATCGAGCTACGCATCATGGCGCATATTTCTGGCGACGAAAATCTGCTGCGGGCCTTCGCCGAGGGCAAGGACATCCACCGTGCCACCGCGGCCGAGATCTTCGGCGTCGGCGTCGACGAGGTCACGGCCGACCAGCGGCGTGTCGCCAAGACCATCAACTTTGGTCTGATCTACGGCATGAGCGCCTTCGGGCTGGCCGCCAACCTGGGCATCACGCGCGATGCGGCCAAGATGTATATCGACCGCTATTTCACACGCTATCCCGGTGTGGCTACCTATATGGAAGAGACCCGCAGCGCGGCGCGCGAGCGCGGTTACGTGGAAACCGTGTTCGGCCGCCGCCTGTGGCTGCCCGATATCCGTGGCGGCAATGGCCCGCGCCGGCAGGCCGCCGAGCGCGCGGCCATCAATGCGCCGATGCAGGGGACCGCTGCCGACCTGATCAAGCTATCGATGATCGCCGTACAGCGTTGGCTGGAGGATGAGCGCCTGGGCTCGCGCCTGATTATGCAGGTGCACGACGAACTGGTGCTGGAAACGCCTGAAGCCGAGCTGCCGCTGGTGCGCACGCGCCTGCCGGAACTGATGTGCGGCGTCGCCACGCTGTCCGTGCCGCTCGTGGCCGAGGTGGGCGCCGGCGCCAATTGGGAAGTGGCGCACTGAGCCGGCTGCCGATCCGCCACACCGGGCGAAGATCGACACGTTCCAACCGTCGTGCGACCCCCATGCCCGGCATGCGCCGGACGGGTCGGTGACTCACAGGAGAGGGCATGCAAGTCGGAGTACAGGCAGGTGCGCAGACAGAGGCGCAGACAGGACACCGTATCGTCGTTGTCGGCGGTGGCGCGGGGGGGCTGGAACTGGCTACGCGGCTCGGGGACAGCCTCGGCAAGCGCGGCGCGGCCAAGGTCGTGCTGATCGACCGCGCGCCGACGCATATCTGGAAGCCGCTGCTGCATGAGGTTGCGGCTGGCAGCATGGACCCGAACACGCACCAGCTCGAGTATGCCGCACAGGCGCGCTGGCATCATTTCGAATTCCAGCAGGGCGAACTGCTCGGCCTCGACCGTGTGGCTCGTACTGTCTCGGTGGCCGCTTGCCATGACGAGGACGGCATCGAGGTCCTGCCGGCCCGGGCGATTGCCTACGATACGCTCGTGCTGGCCATCGGCAGCGTGACGCACGACTTCGGCGTGCCGGGTGCGGCGGAGCATGCGATCAAGCTTGATACGGCTGCGCAGGCCGAGCGTTTCCGCCGTCGCCTCATCGCCGCCTGCATGCGGGCAGAGAACCGCATTGGGCAGCAGGATGTCGTGCGTCCGACCGTCGACGTTGCCATCATCGGCGCGGGAGCAACCGGCGTCGAGCTGTCGGCAGAGTTGCGCAATACCGCGTATGTGCTGGGCGCATACGGCCTGCATCATCTCGACCCCAAGCAGGATGTGCGTATCCATATTGTCGAGGCCGGGCCGCGTATCCTGCCGGCCCTGTCCGAGCGCGTGTCGGGCGAGACGACCAAGCTGCTGCGCCGCCTCAATATCGAAGTACTGACCGGCGAGCGCGTCACCGAAGTGCGCGAGGATGCGGTGCTGACAGCGTCCGGCAAGACCGTCCCTGCTGACCTGACTGTCTGGGCGGCTGGTATCACGGCGCCCAAGGTGCTGGGTACGCTGGGCCTGCCGGTCAACCGCATGGGCCAGATCGAAGTCGAGCAGACGCTGCTGGTGCGCGGTGAAGATAGCATCTATGCGTTTGGCGATTGCGCCAGTTGCGCCTGGCCGGAGATGAACACCACCGTGCCACCGCGTGCCCAGGCGGCGCACCAGCAGGCGTCGTTCCTCGTCAAGGCGATCCGCACGCGCTTGCAGGGTGGCGTGGCGCCGGAGTTCCGCTTCCGCGATTTCGGCTCGCTGGTATCGCTCGGGCGCTTCAGTGCGGTCGGCAATCTGATGGGCGGGCTGATTGGCGGATCGATGCTGATCGAGGGCCTGCTGGCGCGGATCATGTATGCCAGCCTCTACCGTATGCACGTCATGGCGCTGCACGGGCCGCTGCGCATGGCGCTCGATACGGTGATCCACTGGCTGCGCAACAAGACCCGGCCGCGTGTGAAGCTGCATTGATCCTGCGGCGGCGCGTGCGCGCGGCGCAGAAGTTACATAGAATCGCGAATGTTACGGGGCGCAATGGCGTCCCGTCGTTTTCAAGGAGACCCGCTGATGTTCAAGCCCGAGATTGAGAGCCTGGTTCCCGCACAATCCTTCGATCGCCGCGATTTCGTCCGTACTGCGCTGGGCAGCGCCTTCGCTGCGGCCGTCATGCCGGTGGCCGCGAGCACCATCAAGACCGATTTCGAGGGCCTGACGGCGGGTGAGGTGATGATTCCATCCGGCGACCTGTCGATGCCGGCCTATCGCGCTCAGCCGACCGGCAAGACCAACCTGCCGGTAGTGCTGGTGATCAGCGAGATCTTCGGCGTGCATGAGCATATCGCCGACGTCTGCCGGCGCTTTGCCAAGCTCGGCTATCTCGCGATTGCTCCCGAACTGTTCGTGCGCCAGGGTGATCCGACCTCGTTCGGCACGCTGCAGGAACTGATGACCAACATCATCAGCAAGGTACCCGATGCACAAGTCATGGGCGATCTCGATGCCGCGGTCAAATGGGCCGGCGCCAACAACGGCAATGCCGCCAAGGTCGGCATCACCGGCTTCTGCTGGGGTGGGCGGATCACGTGGTTGTACTGTGCGCACAGCCCCACGGTGAAAGCCGGCGTGGCGTGGTATGGCCGTCTGGTGGGCGACAAGACGCCGACCAGTCCTGCGCATCCGCTCGATCTGGCGGGGCAGTTGAAGGCCCCGGTGCTCGGCCTGTACGGCGGCCAGGACACGGGTATTCCGCTCGATACCGTGGAGAAGATGAAGGCGGCGCTCAAGCAGTCGTCCGCGCCGGCGGCCAAGGCTTCGTCGTTCGTCATCTATCCCGATGCCCCGCACGCCTTCCACGCCGATTACCGGCCTAGCTACCGGGCTACCGAGGCGCGTGATGGCTGGGAAAAATGCCTGGCGTGGTTCCGCAAGCAGGGCGTGGCCTGAACGCAGTCCGCAGTCATCCATCTGAAGCACCTGATTGAAGCGCCTGACCCGGTGCTTCAGGTCTGAAGTAATCGCTCTGACATTGTCGGGTCACGGCGTAGTCCTGGGAATCTCTGAGATGTTCCCCCAGGCTACGTTCCCCCTGTTCTCCGGAAAAGCGATACAGCAGTTGCCAACTACGGACGGGTTTGCGTACAATCTCGTCTTTGTTGCAACTGTGTTGCAATAGTGCGCGACCACGCATGCTGCTTGCCAGCATGCCGCGCCTCCGGAGAGCATCATCGATACCACCCTGTTATCCATTCTCGCCGCGACCGCCCTGGCGGGCATCGGGAGCATTTTGGCCGCGGCCCTGCTGTCGCTGACGGTCATGAGCCGCATCGTCAAGCCCATGGTCAGCTTTTCGGTGGGGGTGCTGCTGGCGACGGCGCTCCTGCACTCGCTGCCTGAAGCTTTTGAATCCGGCGCGGATTCCCATGCCCTGTTTGCCACGCTGCTGGCTGGCCTGCTCGGTTTTTTCCTGCTCGAAAAGCTGGCGCTGCTACGGCACTCGCATCATCACGAAGGTGATGGCCACGGCCACCATCACGGGCATGACCGGGAGGAAGCAGGCAAGAGCGGCATGTTGATCCTGGTGGGCGACTCACTGCACAACTTTGCCGACGGTATTCTCATTGCCGCAGCGTTCGTGGCCGATCCGCATATCGGCGTGGTCACGGCACTGGCCATCGCCGCGCACGAAATTCCGCAGGAAGTCGGCGACTTCATCGTATTGCTCAACGCCGGCTTCAGCCGGGCGCGTGCCTTTGCCTACAACCTCTTGTCGAGCCTGTCGGCGGTGGTTGGCGGACTCATCGGCTATCTGCTGTTCGACCGCATGGCGACCTGGGTGCCGTTCGTGCTGGTACTGGCGTCGAGCAGCTTCGTCTATATCGCGGTCAGCGACCTCATGCCGCAGATGCAACGTCGTCCGAAGTGGCGCGAGTCCGCGGTGCAGGTCGCGCTGATCGTCCTCGGTGTGGTCCTGGTGTATGTGCTGACGCGTCATGCCCATGGGCATGGTCATCTGCACTGAGCGCTGACTTTAGCGCTCTGTACTGAGCCCCGCACTGAACACGTTCAGTCGCCCGTCGCCATGGGGCGTGACGCATCTGTACACCACTCGCTCCACGAACCGGGATAAAGAGCTGCGCCCGTGAGGCCTGCGACCTCGAGCGCCAGCAGGTTGTGGCAGGCGGTGACGCCTGAACCGCACTGCATGATGCTGTACTCGGGTGCAGTCTGGCCGAGCGTGGTCTGCCATTCGGCGCGCAACTGTTCCGCTGGTTTGAAACGCATGTTGCGATCGAGATTGCGCTTGAAGCAGTGGTTGCGCGCGCCGGGAATATGCCCGCCCACTGGATCGAGCGTTTCATTCTCGCCGCGAAAGCGGTCTTCGGTACGGGCATCGACAACCAGGCGCGCCTGGGTCGCCAGGTTCTCCATAATGTCCTGCGCGTCTACCACAGGGACCAGTGCAGCGCGCAGTTCCAGGTTGCCGCGATCTTCGGGTAGGGCAGGTTCATCGGGAACACCGGGTTCGAGCGTATAGCCCGCGGCTTCCCAGGCCTGCCGGCCACCGTCGAGCACAGCAGCGCCGGCATGACCGATCCAGCGCAGCATCCACCACAGCCGTGCGGCGAACACGCCGCCATTGCCGTCATAGGCGACGACCTGGGTGTCATTGTTGACGCCCAGCATGCGCAGGCGAGCAATGAAATCGTCCGGTGCGGGCAAGGGGTGCCGCCCGTTGGTGCCGGTCTTGGCACCCGACAGTTCGTTGTCGAGATGCAGGTAATAGGCACCGGGAATGTGGCCGGCATGATGAGCCTGGCGGCCGGCAGCCGGATCTGCGAGATCGAAGGTGCAATCGATTACCACCGTGTGGGCGGTGGGGTCGGCGAGCAGGGTATGCAGCGCCTTGGGGGACATCAGCGTGGTGGTCATGGCATTCCGCTAGCGATGAACAAATGGTTTGCAGCATCATCATCGCATGCCTTCACGATGCGCCTCACACTTCGGGATGCACCTCGGCTTCCGGGGGCGTGGCGGCTGCCGCCTGCGCGGCGCGCGCATCCTCGCGCGCGCGGATCAGCGTGGTCGCGATGCCGCTGATGATGATCATGGCCATCCCCGACCAACTGAGCCAGTCGAGACGGTCGTTCCATATCAGTATGCCTAAGCCGACGCCAAACACAATCCCCGCATACTGGAGATTGGCTGTCAGTAGCGTGTTGCCGCGCTTGTAAGCACGCGTCATGGTGGTCTGGCCGATCGTGGCCGTCACGCCAGTCGCCAGCAGCAGTGCGACGCCGCTCCAGGTATGCGTGGATACGCCGGTAAAGTACATCCAGACGATACCGAGCACCAGGCCAAGCGCCGAGAAATAGAAGACGATGCGGTTCTCGGATTCGCCCAGCTTGCCGAGCGCGCGCACCTCCACATAAGCCAGCGCGGTGAAGAAGCCGGAGATCAGGCCGATCAACCCGGCAGCCAGTTGGCTTGAGTCGACCGAAGGCCGCAACAGGCAGATGACGCCGGCGAAAGATAACAGGATGGCAACGACCAGCCGGCGGTCTGTGTCCGGGCCGCGTTTGCCTGCCAGTACAGCACCTGCGCTCAGGATCAGCGCAATCCAGACTGGCGACATATAGTTCAGTGTCAGGGCGGTTGCCAGCGGTAGCTGCGACAGGCAATAGAACATCATCATCAGTGCCGTCAGGCCGAACACACTCCGCTTGATGTGTGAGATCGCATGCGGCGTGCGCAGGGTTTCGCCGCGCCGTCGCATCAGCCACGCAATGAGGATGACGCCGATCAGGCAGCGAAAGAAAATGATTTCCCCGGTGGTATAGGTTTCGGATGCGAGCTTGACGCACACCCCCATCAGTGAAAAAAAGAAGGCGGCGACCAACATCCAGAGCGATTGCATGGGGAAGAAACGGCAGTGGTGAATCGGAGGGAGCCCAGATTGTACCAAGCCCGGCGGTTTTCAGCCGGGCTGTCCCGCCATGCTCCGGCCTGCCTGCAGCGTGCCCGTGGCGGGCGCGCTCAGTGAAGGTGTGAAGAGGCAGACGATCCGGCCGGCGGCTCCGGCGCTTGTCCGTGTTCCCGCAGTCCCCGCAGTTCCTGCCGCGCGTGCCGCATGACGGTGATGCCGGAGGAGAGGGCCAGGCTGGCCATGACGACCGCGACAATGATGTCCGGCCAGCCGCTGCCGGTGCCAAAGACGCCGGCGGCGGCGAGCATCACGGCGAGGTTGCCAAGCGCGTCGTTACGGCTGCAGAGCCATACGGAGCGCATATTGGCGTCTCCGCTGCGATAGGTGTACAGCATCCATGCCACGCCGACATTGGCAAGCAGCGCCACGAAGCCGATCGCTCCCATGGTGAGCGGCTCCGGTGGCATGCCAATGTAGGCTGACCACAGCCCACGGCCCAACACCACCATGCCGAAAACCGCCATGGTCATGCCTTTGAGCCACGCGGCCCGGGCGCGCCAGGCGAGGGCCATGGACAGTACAAACAATGCGATTCCGTAGTTCGCGGTATCGCCGGCGAAGTCGAGCGCATCGGCCCACAGCGCAATCGAACCGGAGCGCATGCCCGCGCCGATTTCGATGAAGAACATCAGGCCGTTGACTGCGAGCGCGATCCACAGCGCACGGCGGAAGCGATGGTCCTGGCCTTCGGCGGGCGGGGAGGGCGGGGGGCAGCAATGTGCGGACATGGCGGGCTCCTGATTGGAATGATTCCATTTCACACCCTGTAGCCGCTCCAGGGTCAAGCGCGTACCATATCCATGTGTACCAACACCGGGGAATCGGCATGCGGATCGGTGAGTTGTCGCGGGCGGCGGGTGTCGACGTGGAGACCATTCGCTTCTACGAAAAAAGCGGGGTGCTGCCACGGGCCGAGCGCCAGGCGAACGGATACCGCAGCTATGGCCCGGCCCATCTCGAGCGGCTTGCCTTCGTGCGTCACTGCCGGGCGCTCGACATACCGCTGGCGGACGTGCAGCGCCTGCTGGCATTCCTCGACAGGCCGGGCGAGGATTGCGGCGATATCGACCAGCTGGTGGCGACGCATCTGGTGCGTGTACGCGCTCGCCTCGCCAGCATGCTCGCGCTGGAACAGCAACTGACTGCGCTGAGCCGTGCTTGTGCTACCGACAGTCATACCGTCGCGGAATGCGGCATTCTTCAGGAGCTGGTGGCCGCGGCGCACGGCGAGGCGTGTGCATGCCATGCGCTGGCAGAAGCCGCTCCTGCTGCCGCTGCCCCCGCGATGCCGCGAGCAGCGGCACCTTCCGTCTCACCACCTGCGGCACGGGCGCGCGCCAGACGCCGCAAACAGCCCTGATCCCGGGACCATCATGCTTGAACTTGCGAAGTTCGCTGGCCTTTTTGCCTTGACTGCCGTCGCCGAAATCGTCGGCTGCTATTTGCCCTGGCTGGTCCTCAAGCAGGCCCGGCCACTCTGGCTGCTGGCACCTGCAGCGCTGTCGCTGGCACTGTTTGCGTGGTTGTTGACCTTGCACCCGACCGCTGCCGGGCGGACCTACGCCGCGTACGGCGGCATGTACATTGCCGTGGCGTTGCTCTGGCTCTACTGCGTCGACGGCATTCCATTGACGCGCTGGGATATCGCCGGGGCGGCGCTGGCGCTGTGCGGCATGGCTGTGATCGCCTTACAGCCAGTCAAGGGGTGAGGTTTGCTCGAGGCGCGGTAACGGACACATGTTCATGCCGTCTTGATGTTGGTGTGCTGTCCGCACGGCAGGAAAACACAACAGAGTGGGTCCGCGCCTGCGCAGATTGGTGGGTGTCAGGCAGACTATCGATTTATATCGTATATTGACGATATTAAGTTCTGGAGATGCAGATATATGGTTCGTCGATCCACGAACAGCGTAGCAACGCCAGCCTCCCGGCAGGACGCGGTTGCGCTGGATATGGATGTGGTTCACAAGGCGCTCGCCAACCCGGTACGGCGCAATATTCTTGCCTGGCTGAAGACTCCCGAAGTGTGCTTCAGAGAGCAGGAACATTCGCTGGAACTGGGCGTGTGCGCAGGACAGATCGACGCGCGCGCCGGGCTGTCGCAGTCTACGGTATCGGCGCATCTGGCAATCCTGCAGCGGGCCGGGCTGGTGACTTCCCGGCGGGTTGGCCAGTGGGTGTACTTCAAACGCAATGAAGCAACGATCCAGGCGTTTCTCGACCATATGCATCAAGCGCTCTGAACAATTCGTGCCGCCGGAGATGGCTCCGTGCGGATTGGCACCCTGTGTGCTTTCCGTTTTGCTGACTGATGACCATGCCAACTTTATTCGACCCTATCCGTATCGGTGATCTCGATCTTCCCAATCGCGTCGTCATGGCGCCTCTGACCCGTGCGCGGGCGACCGGCGGCGGCCGCGTTCCCAATGAGCTGATGGCGCGCTATTACGTGCAGCGCGCCTCGGCCGGATTGATTCTCAGCGAGGCCACGGCGGTATCGCCGCAAGGCGTCGGGTATGCCGATACGCCGGGGATCTGGTCCGAGGCGCAGGTCGCCGGCTGGCAGCAGGTGACCAAGGCGGTGCACGCCGCCGGCGGCCGCATTTTTCTGCAACTGTGGCACGTGGGGCGGATCTCCGATCCAATCTTCCTCGATGGCGACCTGCCGGTTGCGCCGAGCGCGATTGCCGCAGACGGGCACGTCAGCCTGGTGCGGCCCAAGCGCGCATATGTCACGCCGCGTGCGCTGGATCTCGAGGAGATCCCGGGCATCGTCGAGGCCTATCGTCGGGGCGCTGAAAACGCCAAGCGTGCAGGTTTCGATGGCGTGGAGGTGCATGGCGCGAATGGCTACCTGCTCGACCAGTTCCTGCAGGACAGCACCAACAAGCGGACCGATGCCTACGGCGGCTCGATCGAGAACCGCGCCCGGCTGATGCTGGAAGTGACGGATGCGTGTATCGCTGTCTGGGGCGCCGAACGGGTCGGGGTGCACCTCTCGCCGAACGGCGCTTCTCACGATATCCGTGATTCCGATCCGCTGGCGACGTTCGGCTATGTTGCCCGCGAACTTGGCAAGCGCGGAGTGGCCTTCATCTGCGTCCGTGAATCGCTGCGCGACAATCGTTTGGGCCCGGCGCTGAAGAAGGCATTTGGCGGCGTGTTCATCGCCAACGAAAACCTGACCAAGGCATCCGCCCAGCAGGTGCTGGATGCAGGTGAGGCTGACGCGGTGGCTTTCGGCAAGTTGTTCATTGCCAACCCGGACCTGCCGCGTCGCCTGCAGATCGACGCGCCGCTCAACGAGCCGCAGCCGGAGACGTTCTATCACCCGGGTGAAGCGGGTTATATCGACTATCCGGCACTGAGCTCGTGAGCGAGACCGGGCTGCCCAGAAGGCGGCCCGGTGCATGCGCTACCAAGCAAGTATGTCCGCAAGTGCGGTTCGGCACATTAAGGCGGTCCCGCGTCGCTGTGGCGGTATGGTGGCCAGGATGTTCCTGCCGCCGTGCTACTTCAGAATCTTCCCCTTAGCATGCTCGCCTGCCACCGCTTGGGCTATCACTCCGTGTTTTTTCCGTGGTCTTCCGCCACAGCAGGCATAAGCTGCGCTGTGCCTCGCCGGCTTTGCCATGCCCGGGCCTTCGCAGCATGATTTTCGTCGGCCTCATCGATCGAATGACTGCGTTTGACACCGCCTTCGCGGTCGGCCAGATCTGCCAGATGACGGTAGTAGTCGCTGAGCTGTCGTAACTCATCCTCATCGAGTTCTTCGATGGAAATGAGGTGGTTGCTCGCCGCCCTGTGCGACGCCAGCAGTTCGTTCAGTTTCAGGTGCACGGCCACGGAATCCTTGTTCTGGCTCTGCTGGATCAGGAAGACCATCAAGAACGTGATGATGGTCGTGCCGGTATTGATGACCAGCTGCCAGGTTTCGGAGAACTGAAACATTGGCCCGGTGATTCCCCACACGACCACGATCATCGTGGCCAGGAAAAACGCGAGTGGCGAGCCTGCATGTCGTGTCGCGCTGTTCGCGAAATGGTCGAAAAGATGCATCAGCCGCCGGCGGCGGTCGGCAGGTGGCTGCGAGTTGCCATTCCCTGCGTGCTGTGCACCTTGCTCGGGCGTGTGATGGCGGGGCATACGCATGTCTCTCATTCCTGACTCCTGTCGGCGGCGCGGCAGCGTCTATCTTAGGATGAGTGAGAGGCGGGGAGAAGTCGGCGGCTTCCTACAGGCAGGGCTTCGCCCGGCTTGATGAGCCGTCCCGGAAGGGATATGGAGCAGGCCAAACGCTGGCGAGGCGCTGGCTCTCCAATGCGCCGTCGAGGCATAAAGCAGGGGTGAGCCGACGCCGCGGCGACCTTGGAAGCCGCAGGCGGGCTGGAATAAAGCCGACGGAAGCGCGCGGCTAACCGAACGTTGGCCGACGGCATCTCAGCCCGGAATCTCCGCCTCGACCAGCTTGGCCAGCAGGGCGAGCGATTCCTGCCAGCCGAGATAGCAGCTTTCTTCCGGGATGACATCCGGGATCCCTTCCTGAACTGCCGTGAGTTCCGTACCGCACGATACCGGCTTGAGCGTGATAGTCGTGATCATCTCGCCGGGTAGGTTCGGGTCATCGAAGCGGTCGGTGTAGCGCAGGCGCACCTCGGGAACGAGTTCCAGGTACTCGCCGCCGAACGCGTGGCTCTGCCCGTTCGAGAAATTGGTGAACGACATGCGATAAGTGCCTCCGACGCGGGCATCCATCTGATGGACCTTGGCGGTGAAGCCGTTTGGCGGCAGCCACTTGACCATGGCGTCGGGGTCGGTGAAGGCGCGATAGATACGTTCTGGCGGTGCGCGCAGCACGCGATGGAGGCGAACGGTTCCTGTCGGCATGGTGATGTCCTCGGCAACGGGTTAGGCGAGCGTGATCCCGCAAGCGCGACTGGATCGTCGCCTGAGGGAGCGGCGCAACGAAGCGATCAGGTCACGCAGCGTTCATTCTGCGCGCCACTTTACCGGCGGGCAAGCTCTGGTGCAGGCTGGAATGAGCCAGCCCGCCGGCCATGATGGCAACTGATCGATCAAGGCGCGAGGAGCATCCGGGTTGTTGTCGTCTCCCGTCCAGGCACTGCACGTGCTCTGCCGTGCACGACCTCACGTGTATCTCGTGTGGGCTTTGATAAGGAGGTGGGCCCCTCAGCCACTACCGCGCCGCACATGAAAAACGGGCCCGAAGGCCCGTTGATTGAATGTCTTGCGTTGTTTTTGGTGTTCTTTGGTGATGCGGTGAAATGGTGGTGGGATGATACCCCGCATCAAACGACTATTGAAAGTACGCGATACCGGCGTTCTGGCAAGTTGCGAAGCCCTGCGTACTGGTGCGAAAAGCGGGGGTTGACAGACGAATCTGCGGACAATCAAGCAGGTTTTTTGCCCAGATTGGTCGCCGGAAATGGCGTTCAACCTCGTCTGCTTTCCAAGGCCAGTTCAGTTCCCAAACGCGGAATCGAACCCGCGCCCGTAAGGCTCGTTAGTCGTACCCCATCCTGAGCGCCTGGGCCTGCTCCGCCAGTGCATTGAGGGCCTTGCTGCGCTCAGCGTCGATCCGCTCCTTGTACGCGATCACGTCCTGGTAGCGGACGCGGCGGTGCGTGCCGATCTTGTGGAACGGGATCTCGCCGCGCTCCAGCAACTGCACGAGGAAGGGTCGCGAAACGTTCAGCACGTCCGCTGCGTCTTGGGTCGTCAGTTCGGCGTGGATCGGGATGATGCTGACCGCATTGCCCTCACCGATTTCGGTCAGGATGTCCACGAGCAGCCGCAGCGCCGACACCGGGACGCGGACCGGATGGGACGCTCCCTTGTCGTCGAAGATCTCGATCTGCTGGGTTTCCGCGCGAGTCTGCAAGAAGGCGGACAGCGCCCGGCCGCTCTCGCGGGCGATGGCAACTTCTTCGGCCGTGGGCAACGAATGGGTGGGAGAGAGTGTGGTCATGGCAGCCTCCTGGGAGCTTCAAACAGCATCATGGGAGGGAGTATTAACCGAAATAAACGAATAGGCGAAATATTCGAAAGGCGGGAGGTCATCCCCAGCAGGCAACCAAAAAGACACCCATTTACACCCATTCCTGGGCAGGGCAGCCCTCCATGCGGCGAATGGCGCCCTATTCACCGCGCTATATGCGGGGAAAGACTTGCGTGTGCGGAGATTGCGGCCCATAATCTCCGCATGAATAGCGGAGATTGCAAATACATCTGGCAGGCCAGTGACTGGCCGAACTGGCGCTTCGACCTGGCAGCGTTGGCTGGACCCATGGCCGAGGTCAGTCGCGCCCAGGGGCTATTGATGGGCCGCCTGGCCGACGTGGGCATGGCCCTGCGCGATCAGGCGAGCCTGGCCGCACTGACCGAGGACGTGGTCAAGACCAGCGAGATCGAGGGTGAGCAGCTCAACGTCGAATCCGTGCGCTCGTCCATCGCCCGCAGACTGGGCGTGGATATCGGTGCCCTGGCCCCGGTCGATCGTCACGTCGAGGGCGTGGTCGAGATGGTGCTCGACGCCACGGCCAACTGCCAGGCATCGGTAACGCGGGAACGGTTGTTCGGCTGGCATGCCGCGCTGTTTCCTACTGGCTACTCCGGTCTCTCTAGGATCAAGGTCGGCGGCTGGCGCGATGATGCTACCGGCCCGATGCAGGTGGTGTCCGGCCCCATCGGCCGCCAGCGGGTGCATTTCGAAGCGCCGCCCGCCGATCGCCTAGAGGCCGAAACCAGCCGTTTCCTCGACTGGCTGAATGGTGCATCGAACGAACCGGCGCTGATCAAAGCTGGCCTTGGCCATCTGTGGTTCGTCACCCTGCATCCCTTCGACGATGGCAATGGCCGTATCGCCCGTGCCATTGGCGATCTACTACTGGCGCGCGCCGACGGCAGCCCGCAACGCTTTTACAGCCTCTCGGCGCAGATCCAGCGAGAGCGGAAGGCCTACTACGACATCCTGGAGCGGACACAGAAGCGGTCGATGGACGTCACCGAGTGGCTTGCCTGGTTCCTCGACACCCTCCATCGTGCCGTTGATCAGGCGCAGCACACGCTCGATGCCGTATTGACCAAGACGCGGTTCTGGCAGCGCTGGGCAACCACACCACTCAACGAGCGGCAGGTGAAGTTGCTGAACAAGCTGCTCGACGGCTTCGAAGGCAAGCTCACCAGCAGCAAGTGGGCCGCCATTGCCAAGTGCTCGCCGGACACGGCGCTGCGCGATATCAACGACTTGCTTGCGCGGGGCGTGCTGCGGAAATCGGATGCAGGTGGGCGTAGCACCAGCTATGTATTGGTTGAGTCTGTACCGGGGGAAGGCGCATGAAGAAAGATGCAGACGATGCGGAAACTGCCATCATCAGCTCACCCGAGAAGGTCATTCTGGATTTCCTCGAGCGGGACATCGCAGCGCACCCCGAACGGTTGCAGCCTATCACTGCCGAGCAGGTGCGACGTGTTCAATCGCTGGTTGGGGACGTCTCGGTAGAACTCGACACTCCACTGCCGCCAGACGACGCATAACTCAGATCCACAGAAGAATCCCTTGGCTCGTCGGCCGAACAGCGCCTTCATGGACTCCTGCCAACTCATTCGGAAGGAGACCAAGATGGACGTCGTCCACCTCAACCAAAAACAACTGGCCGCCCGCTGGAACATCAGCGAGGCCACCCTGGAACGCTGGCGCAGCGTCGGGATCGGACCCAAATTCCTGAAGCTCTGTGGCCGGGTGGCTTACCGCCAGGTCGACATCGAGGCCTACGAGGAGTCGTGCTTGCAGATTTCAACCAGCCAGTCGGTCGCGGAGCATGCCCAGTCCAGCTGAATTCGTCAGCCAATGGCTCGACGCACAGCCAGAGGGGGTTTTGATCAGAAGTCTGGATCTGCGGTGCATGGTCAGTGGTAATCAGGCGTCGCGTGAGCTGGCTCGCTTGGCAAGGTGCGGACGGTTGATGCGTGTGGCGCGCGGCCTGTACGTCACCGTGACAGCCAGCCGTTTCGGCCCGGTCCCACCACCGGTCGACAAGATGATCCAATCGCTCGCAGACATCACTGGACACGCCATCGTCCGTCACGGTGCGGCAGCGGCCAATGCACTGGGGCTGACCACGCAGGTCCCCGTCCGACAGATCTATTTGACCGACGGCCGCGCGCGGACCCTCAATCTCGGCAAGCAAGTCATCGAGATCCGCCGTGTGCCCAAGTGGATGCTGGTGCTGGGCGACAGTCTCGCCGGCGATATCGTCAGAGTGCTTGAATGGCTCGGCCCGGACTTCGCTGAACACGTGGTCAGCAAGTTGGCCGTTCATATCGGGCAGGATCACTGGAACACCGTGCTCGAAACCCGAACGCACCTGCCGCCGTGGATGGTGGAGGCAATCCAGAACGGCGTTCTCACATCGGCGCTCGTTCCGATTCGTCGGTAGATATCGACAATTACCGACGATTTGCAACGTGGTGGGACCGGAGGCCGTCTGGGCGAGCCAGATTTCCGGCCGACTGAAAGTCCGCAGTCCGCAAGCGCGGACCGATCAAGCAGTTTGTTGAAAATCAATGGCCTGGCATCGGGCCGTGCGGGCTGGTGAGGGTTCCTGCGGGTTCGTGCGGAAAGATTCGAACTCCTGCGGGGTCTGGGTGGGGTGGAACCCTGCGCCAAACCTATGTAACTCAGCGCCTTAGAGCCGCTGCGAACTCCTGCGGAAAGGTGCGGAATCCAGCCCCTACTGCTGAGAATCCTATCAGTTCTGCTCCGGCCAGGTCATCAACCTAGCGCATCAGACGGGACGCCAGTTCGATTCCCATTTGAGGAATTGAACCCGCGTCCGCCAGACGTCTACTCTGGCCCGATCGCAGGCGACCGGAGCGGGTCACGCCAGCCGGACTGGCCGTGCAACTTTTGGCCGGCGAGCCGAACTCGCGGTCTGCAGGTTTGCTTCCCGGCTGAGAATCCGAAGGACCGCTTGGTCATGGTGGAACGCTCGGAATGCCTCAGTCACGGCGCTGTCCACGAATGTTGCGGTGGTCTGGCCGTCAGCCGGGGCGGAAACGATGCCGTCCGGGATGTCCCTCGACCAGCCCCTGGCAGCTCGAAATCCACTCACCATGTGCGAGAAGTACGGCCATGCGTGGTCAAGGTGTGCGTCGTCGATGGTGACCATCCTTCCGGTCAACTCACACTCAACCCGGCCCTGATCGTCGCCATACTGGGCAAACGCCTGCTTCTTGGCGAGGACGAGATCGAGCGCGACCGCCTGCCGACACGCGTTGTAGAAATCTTGGGACCGCCCCTTCGGTTTGCCCTTGACCGCATCGATGTACGAGAAGTCGGTTTCAGTACCGTCCTGCCGAACAATCCAGAACCCTGACGTGCTCCAGCCGGTCCCGGTATTCAGGCGTCGCTCAAAGTGAGCAATCTGGCCGGCACCTTTTGTGGGTTCCCCGACAGCATCGAGCACCGGGTCAAAGCGCTCGATGAGCGCCACCAGATCTGTGTGGTCAGCCGGGTCGACGATCCGCTGACCGTCCTGATACCTATGAAGCAGCGCCTTATAGTGGTCGAGGGCGCCGCTCTGGGTCCGGAAGCTCCGTGAGCCTATTACGACAGGTTTAGCCATTTCTCATTTCTCCCGGCTCATCAATCACTGGCCCACAGCCGTTCGTCGTCCTGGGTCGCCACCCAGAAGTCATCGAACAACGCCAGCTTGGCTTCATTGGCCGTCGGGTATGTTCTCGGACCGAATCGGTCTCCGATCTTGTAGCCCCAGCGCCTCGTCTTCGTCGGATAAACCACCAGGTTGTAGCCTTCGAGGTTGAGGAAGCTGTTCCCCTTGGCGGAGCCCCGCCACTTGCGCTGCAGCCAGCGGGTTCGGCGGGCTGCCCGGTTTCGCAACTTGGTCTCTCGCCGTTTCGGCCCCTCGTAGTCGTCGCTCATCTTCTCGGCACAGACGCAGCCGACTTCAAAGTTCTCGTCCAGATCCGGGTGCTCCATGATGTGGACGTAGCGGATCTTCTCGTTACCGCACATCTGGCAGGTGGCGTAATCGGTTTCGTCTGCCGGACCGCCGTCGGCCCGCAAGTCGACGACGTCAACACACGTCCACCCCTTGTGCGGCACGCCAGCCGTGTCCCATCGGTTCCCGCTCATGCCTGCTCTCCTATTCCGGAGGCGGTGGGGCGCCCCATCGCCAAATTCTGCTTGACAAGCAAGTAGAATATAACAAACATAGCATACATGACAAAACAAAACGATTTTCCCGCGATACTCCGCGCCACCCGCGCGGCTCTCAATCTGACCCAGGAGCAGCTCGCTGAGCGCCTGGGCGTCTCCTTTGCCACGGTCAACCGATGGGAAGGCGGCGGCAACAAGCCGCAGCGTGCTGCACAGGAGGCCATCCTCGCGTTGGCGCGCGAGGCGGGGGTCGAGGGGACCGAGAGCCCCCCGCCTGCCGAAGCGGCCGCGCAAGTGACCCGGCGCCGCACTGGGCGAGCGGCGGCTGCGCCCACCACCAAGCCGATGGAGCAGATGCTGTGGGACGCCGCCTGCTCGATCCGGGGTGAGAAGGATGCGGCCAAGTTCAAGGATTACCTGCTGCCGCTGCTCTTCCTGAAGCGCCTGTCCGACGTCTTCGACGACGAGATCGAGCGTCTGGCCGAGGAATACGGCGACCGTGCCACTGCGCTGGAGATCGCCGAGTCGGACCACTCGCTGCTGCGCTTCTACCTTCCCCCGGAAGCCCGTTGGGCGGTGATCAGCGGGCGCGAGTCTTTCGATTGGCCACTCGATGACCGTGGCCGCCCGACCGCGCCCCGGGACATCGGCGAGCACTTGACCCGCGCCGTGCGCGCCGTGGTCAAGCAGAACCCGACGCTGTCCGGTGTGATCGACGTCGTGGACTTCGCCGCTGAGCGCAATGGCGAGCGCGACATCAACCCGGCCAAGCTGCGCGGCGTGGTCGAGACGTTCTCCGACCCGCGTTACCGCCTTGGCCTCGCCGACGTGCAGCCCGACTTCCTTGGCCGCGCCTACGAATACCTGCTGCGCAAGTTCGCCGAAGGCTCGGGCCAGAGCGCGGGCGAGTTCTTCACGCCGACCGAGGTCGGCTTCCTGATGGCGCACATCCTGCGGCCCAAGCCTGGCGAAACCTGCCACGACTACGCTTGCGGATCGGCGGGGCTGCTGATCAAGCTGCAGCTCGTCGCCCGCGAGCTCGACCCCACCAGCCGCGTGCCGCTCAAGCTCTCCGGCCAGGAGCTCCAGGCCGAGAGCTACGCCGTGGCGCAGATGAACGCCATCATCCACGACATGGAGGTGGAGCTGGCGCGCGGCGACACCATGATCAACCCCAAATTCCGCGAGGCCAGCGGCAAGATTCGCGGCCACGACATCGTGGTGGCCAACCCGATGTGGAACCAGCCATTCGCGGCGGACCTGTTCGCCAACGATCCGTTCGACCGCTTCCGTACGGCCGGCGGCATCACCAGCGGCAAGGGGGATTGGGCCTGGCTGCAGCACACGCTGGCCTGTCTGAACGACCATGGCCGCGCCGCCGTGGTGCTCGACACCGGCGCGGTGACGCGCGGCTCCGGCTCCAAGAACGAGGACCGCGAGCGCAACATCCGCAAATGGTTCGTCGATCAGGACTTGATCGACGGCGTGATCCTGCTGCCCGAAAACCTTTTCTACAACACCACGGCGGCGGGCGTGATCGTGGTGCTGAACAAGCGCAAGCCTGCTGCGCGGAAAGGCAAGATCGTCCTGCTCAACGCCAGCCGCCACTTCAGCAAAGGCAGACCCAAGAACTACCTGCCCGAGGAAGACCTGCGCCCACTCGCCGCGATGTACATCAAGGGGGAGCCGGTCGACGGCGAGCTGGCAATCATCACCACGCAGCAGGCTGAGGAGGCGGATTACAACTTGAGTCCGAGCAAGTGGGTGGGACAGAACGGCAGCGCGGAGGTCGGCTCGATTCCGAATCTGCTGCTTACCCTCGAACATCTCAACAAACAGGATGTCAACCTCACATCCGACCTGCTGCAACTGTTGCGTCCGTTGGCGAAAGCGGAGGACGCATGACGGTCGAATCGTGGGTTACCGAATCCGTGGCTAATTGTCTTGTGCCGGTATCTGTTGCGGGCAAGACCAAAATTCAATCACGGGACTACAAGCCGTCTGGTCGTTTCCCTGTGATCGACCAAGGGCAGGAACAGATTGCGGGCTGGACGGATGACGAAAGCGCCGTCATCGAAATGCCACTTCCGCTGGTGGTCTTTGGCGACCATACCCGTGCGTTCAAGTTCTTGGATGCGCCATTTGCGCGCGGCGCGGACGGCACGCAATTGTTGCGACCTAAGCCGGGCATTGACCCGCTGTTTTTCTTTTACGCCTGCCGCGCGATTGACTTGCCAGCGCGTGGCTACAACCGGCACTTCACCATCCTTAAGGAGAAGGCGCTTTCCTATCCGACTGGTGATGATGAGCAGAAGACGATCGCCGCTGTGCTGCGTCAAACCGAATGGGCGCTGACGCAGCAGTCGGCGCTTCTGGAAACGCTGCAAGAGACCAAGCGCGCCGCAATGGCCCGCCTGTTCACGCACGGCCTGCGCGGCGAGGCGCAGAAAGAAACCGAGATCGGACTAGTGCCGGAAAGCTGGAGTGTTGAGCGGCTGGACAACCGCGCGCAGGTTGTCAGTACCCGCATGCCCTACACCGAACTTGAAAGCGCAGTGGACGAGCAAGTCAATGCGGTGCGCGTTGTGGGCATCAAGGTTTCAGACATGAACCGCGCAGGAAACGAAACCGTCATTGCAGAGGCTGCTTTAGAAAAGCACCTTGATGCGAAGGTGGCCACCTATCGGTGCGCACCACCGGGGACAATTGTGTTTCCCAAGCGAGGCGCAGCGATCGCGACAAACAAGAAGCGGCTGACCGAATCGTGGAGCGTGTTCGACCCAAATGTCATTGGCGTCGTCCCGGGCAGCACAATCAATGCGCGATTTCTCTTTCACTGGTTTCAGTCGTTTGACTTGAGAACCATCACCGAGCCCGGGCCAACGCCACAACTCAACAAGAAGCATCTTGACCCGCTGCCGATTCCGGTTCCACCGACGACTGACGAACAAGAGGAAATCGTCGCCATCCTGGACGCCCTTGACCGCAAGATCGCCCTTCACCGGCAAAAGCGCGCCGTGCTGGAAGAACTATTCCAGTCCCTGCTGCACAAGCTGATGACCGGCGAGATCGCCGTGTCGGATCTGGATCTGTCGGCGCTGTCCCCAGCCTCTACGAAACACGCGGAGGTCACGGCATGAGCACCCTCAAGATCAGCGAAGCCGGAACAGTGCAGTTCTCGATGGTGAAGCACGCGGTGGAGATCGGGTGGACGTCGATCACGCCGGAGGACGCACGCACCAAGCGCGGCGGCGAGGCGGGTACCTTCTTCCGCGATGTGCTGGAAGCCAAGCTCGCCGCATTCAATCCCTGGATGTCCGCCGACGCGGTGCGCTCCGTGGTGGAAACCTTGGACGCACTGCCGGCCACCATCGAGGGCAACCGCGAACTGCTGGGCTGGCTGCGCGGCGAACGCCAGTGGTACGACGAGACCGAGAAGCGCCATCGGCCCGTCACCGTGATCGACTTCGAGCACGTGGCGGACAACGTCTTCCACGTGACCTGGGAGTGGAAGATCAAGCCGCCGGCGCGCAAGGGCAACCGGGCCGACGTGATGTTCGTGGTCAACGGCGTGCCGGTGGTGATCGTCGAGCACAAGAACCCGAAGGACGGCGATGCCATCGAGCGTGCCATCAAGCAACTGCGCCGCTACGAGCTGGAAACGCCGGAGCTGCTGGCGACGACGCAGCTGTTCAACGTGACGCACCTGCTCGATTACTGGTACGGCGTGACCTGGAACGCCAACCGGCGCGACATGGCGCGCTGGAAGCAGGCGCCGGAGGAAACCTATCGCTTTGCGGTGCAGGCCTTCTTCGAGCCGACCGACTTCCTGCGCACGCTGCAGCACTGGATCTTGTTCTATGTGCAGGACGGCGAGACGCGCAAGTCCGTGCTGCGCCAGCACCAGCGGCGCGCCATCGACGCCATCCTGGATCGCTGCGCCGACCCGGCCAAGACGCGCGGCCTGGTCTGGCACACCCAGGGCTCGGGCAAGACCTTCACGCTGCTCACCGCCGCGCGCTTGATTCTGGAGGACAAGGTGCGTTTCGCCAACGCGACGGTGATCCTGGTGGTGGACCGCACGGAGTTGGAAGGCCAATTGAAGGGCTGGGTGGAGCGCCTGCTGGGCGAGATGCAGCAGCAGGACATCGCGGTCGAGCGGGCCAACAACAAGGCCAAATTGCAGTCCCTGCTGGATGCCGACTTCCGGGGCCTGATCATCTCGATGATCCACAAGTTCGAGGCCATCCGCAAAGACAGCGTTCTTCGCGACAACGTCTATGTGTTCATCGACGAGGCGCATCGGTCGGTGGCCAAGGACCTCGGTACCTACCTGATGGCGGCCGTGCCCAAGGCCACGATCATCGGCTTCACCGGCACACCCATCGCGCGCACGTCGCAGGGCGAAGGCACCTTCAAGATCTTCGGCGCGCAAGACGAGTTGGGCTACCTGGACAAGTATTCCATCGCCGAGAGCATCGCCGACGAGACCACGCTGCCCATCAAGCACGTGATGGCGCCGAGCGAGATGACGGTGCCCGCCGAACGGCTGGACAAGGAGTTCTTCGCGCTGGCCGAGAGCGAAGGCGTGACCGATGTCGAGGAGCTGAACAAGGTGCTCGACCGCGCGGTGGGGCTGCGCACCTTCCTGACGGCGGACGACCGCATCGAGAAGGTGTCCGCCTTCATCGCCGAGCACTTCAAGGAGAACGTACTGCCCCTGGGCTACAAGGCCTTCGTGGTGGCCGTGAACCGCGAGGCCTGCGCCAAGTACAAAAAGGCGCTGGACAAGCTGCTGCCGCCCGAGTGGAGCGCGCCGGTCTACACAGAGAACTCTGCCGACGTGGTGGACCGGCCGCTGGTGGCCGAATTGCAGCTTTCCATTGATGCCGAGGAGCAGGTGCGCCTGCTGTTCAAGAAGCCCGCCGAGAACCCGAAGATCCTGATCGTCACCGACAAGCTGCTCACCGGCTACGACGCGCCGCCGCTGTACTGCTTGTACCTCGACAAGCCGATGCGCGATCACGTACTGCTGCAGTCGATTGCGCGGGTGAACCGGCCCTATGTGGACGCCAACGGCGTGCAGAAGCGCGTCGGCCTGGTGGTGGACTTCGTCGGCGTGCTGCGCGAGCTGAAGAAGGCGCTGCAGTTCGACTCCAGCGACGTTAGCGGCGTGATCGAGGATTTGGACGTGCTGCTGCAGGACTTCCTGCAACGCATCGAGCAGGCCAAGAAGGACTACCTCGAGGCGGACGCCGGCGGCACCCCCGACGAGCGGCTGGAGCGCCTGGTGTTCGGCCGCTTCCTGACACCCGAGGCGCGCAAGACCTTCTTCGAGAGCTACAAGGAGATCGAGGCGCTGTGGGAAATCCTCTCGCCCGACCCGGCGCTGCGTGACCACATCGCAACCTACAAGCAGCTCAGTCAGTTGTACGCGGCCGTGCGCAACGCCTACGCCGAAAAGGTCGGGTTCGTAGCCGACTTGGCCTACAAGACGCGGCGTCTGATCGAGGAAAGCGCCGAGCAACATGGTCTTGGGCGATTGACCAAGACCGTGACCTTTGACGTGGCAACCCTGAAGTCACTGCGCGGTGAGGATGGGTCCGACGAGGGCAAAGTGTTCAACCTGGTGCGCGGTCTGCAGCACGAGATTGACGAGGACCCTGCCGCAGCACCGGTGCTGCAACCGCTGAAGGATCGTGCCGAGCGCATCCTCAAGGATCTGGAAGAGCGCAAGACGACCGGTCTGGCTGCGATGGACCAGCTGGCGGCTTTGGCTGCCGAGAAGGAAGCGGCCATGAAGGCGGCGCGCGACAGCGGCCTGTCCGCTCGCGCCTTTGCAGTCGCCTGGTTGCTGCGTGAGGATGCGGCCGTCAAGGCAGCGGGCATCGACCCCATGACACTGGCCAAGGATGCCGAAGAGTTGCTCGGGCGTTTCCCGAATGCCTCGGTCAACGCCGACGAGCAGCGACGGCTGCGTGCGTCGCTGTACAAGCCCTTGCTCGCTCTGGCGCAGGACGAGCGGGCACGGGTCGTTGATCTCGTTGTGCGTCTGCTGCTCACGGAGGGTGGCGAATGAAATCGTCGCAGTACCCGGCGCAGGACTTGCGACGCCGCGCACTGGCCTGGGCGATCAAGCTGAAGGTGAATCCCCGCGTGGTTCGGGTGCAGGAGATGCGAAGGAAGTGGGGTTCCTGTTCATCGGCGGGAACCGTCACCTTGGCCACTGACTTGCTCGACCAGGATGAGCCCTTCCAGGACTACGTCATCGTTCATGAACTGCTTCACCTGCGTTACGCGAACCACGGGAGGATGTTCAAGGCGCTGATGAGCGCACATGTCCCAGGTTGGCGAACCATTGAGCAACGCCAGATAGGTGATGCCGATGGCGCATCCGTTGAGCGGCTCTCTCGCAAACCGAACGGCCATACCCGATGACGATGCAATAACAAAAGGATCTGCTGCAATGCGCTTCATCGCCGGCCCGCTCAACAAACAACTGCTCCAGAACCTGCTGGGCGAGGTGATTGAATCCTGCACGCGCGTTCGCGCCGCAGTCGCCTACGCCAGCCGCGACAACATGAAGTTGTTCGAGGCCTGCGCGCAGCACCTGAAGCCGCTGGAGTTTTTCGGCCGCTACGATCACACCGTGGCTGTCGATCCCGCTGTGTTGAAGTGGTTTCTGGACAAGGCCAGCCCGAATTTCGACTGCAAACTCGTTCCCGACATCCTTCATGCCAAGGTCATATGGTGGGTGGATGCCGGGGCCTACATTGGGTCTGCCAACCTGTCTGATCGTGCCTGGATATCGAACATCGAAGCGGGCACCTTTCTGCCCCACGACGAACTCGTCGAAACGGGCATGGAGCGTGAGCTGCAGCGCTTCTTTGAGGAAGTGGATGACCGTGCCCGGCCATTGACCAAGGAAATCTACCAAGAGCAGCTGCGCCTGGCGGACCGGCGATCTGAGTTATCGAAACGCGAATACGGGCTTGAGCAGCAGTTCGACAAGGACCGCTTGCTGCCGAAGAACCAGGGGCTGGTGTTTGTCGACACGAAGCGATCGTCTGAGAAACGCTTCCAGAAATTTGAGCAGGACTGGAACGATACGCTGCAGGTGATGCGATCCATCGCATCCAGGGTTTCGGCGCCGGGCGCCAAACCGGGCTGGATCGATGCGTCGGTGGCCCCCGGCGTTCAAGCCGACCAATTCCTGCACGCCTACTACTACAAGCAGGTCAAGGATGGAAACCGCCATCCTTACGAGGAGTTCTTCGACAGGAATTCGAAGAACCCGGAACTGGCGCTGCGCGACGCGCTGGAGTGGTGGCATGACGCCGACTTTGACCACTCGTTTGAAGAACGCACCATCTATGAGTGGTCGCCCAGGCTGCGCGAGTTACTGGCACGCGATCGCATTCTCAAGCTGACCGAGCAGGAGTTCGTGGATGCCGTTTCCCGGGTGCACGCGATCCGAGACCACGCCATCAAGCAGGAAAACGAGCACTTGGGCTTGCCTGATCGACCGCAGGCCGGCGACGACAAGGTCGAGAAGTTCGGCGAGTGGCTGTGGCGGCAGCGATCCCGCGAAGGGCGGACGGTGCTTGAGCTGTTGAATTACGTCGTCTGGGGCAATGGAAGTGTTTCGGCCCGGCTCTGGAACGCGATCCGCAGCGACGACTGGGCAATTCCGCACATTGGCCTGAGTAGCCTCGGGGAAATCGTCGGCTGGGCGCGCCCAGACGAGTTTCCGCCAAGGAACATGCGCACGAGCAAGGGGCTGCGGGCGCTCGGTTACAACGTGAGGATCGGTGTTTGATCTGCGGCCGTGGGCGGCGCCCGCAAGGTCCCGATCAACCCACCGTCCCCTGCGCCGGACCGGCCCGCCCTGGCATACCGTCCTTGAAGATTTGAGTCACATCAATCGGCCAGCAGGTCGCTGGATGTTGACTCTTGACTTTCGGCATGTTAGGCGCAATATCTTGCAAAGTCTTGCAAGAATTTCCTCGAGCGAGGCCGCGTGACGACGGAACTTGTGGGGGTGGTATGACAGCGCGCCAGCAGGCGATCTTCACACTCGACGAGTTGGCTGCCTACTTGAAAGTCGGCAAGCGGACGCTTTACCGGCTCGCCTCGCACGGGGAGATTCCGGCCTTCAAGGTCGGCGGGACGTGGCGGTTTCGTCAAAGTGAAATCGATCGATGGATCAATGATCAGATCCAAGCAGGCAGAAAGAAGGAGGTGATACGCACAGATGAGCAGCCAAAGTCAGCGAAACATCCCGTGTCGTCTGGGCGCGCTGTCCGTCGCCGCAGGCAAACGGAGTGAGCGAGAGTCTTCAATTTTTCTTCTGGAGGTGTGACATGGACATTGATTTCAAGAAATTGGCTCCCTGGAACTGGTTCAAGAAGGAGCAGGAAGAACAACAGAGCACTGCCTCGCTGCCGGTGCAGCGCAATGACCTGCCGGTAGCGGGTGGGCCCGCCAGTCCCATCCTGCAATTGCATCGCGAGATCGATCGCCTGTTCGACGACGCGTTTCGAGGCTTCGGTTTCCCGACGCTGGCCATGCCACGCTGGCCGTCGGACTGGCCGGGCCTGCTGAAGCCGGCGCTGGACATCCAGGAGACCGACAAGCAGTACAAGATCGCCCTGGAAGTGCCCGGCGTCGAGGAAAAAGACATCCAGATCACGCTCGACAACGACGTGCTGCTGGTGCGCGGTGAAAAGCGTCAGGAGCAGGAAACGAAAGACGGCGGTTTCCACCGGGTGGAGCGCTCCTACGGCAGCTTTCAGCGCGCTCTGAACCTGCCGACCGATGCCAACCAGGACACGATCAAGGCCGCTTTCAAGAACGGCGTACTCACGATCACGATGGAAAAGCGCGAGGCCAGTGC
This sequence comes from Imbroritus primus, assembly GCA_000272025.2. Classification (GTDB taxonomy): domain Bacteria; phylum Pseudomonadota; class Gammaproteobacteria; order Burkholderiales; family Burkholderiaceae; genus Imbroritus; species Imbroritus primus. The sequence continues at coordinate 59,274 of AKCV02000022.1, read as the reverse complement.
CCCCAAGCAGGGCCGCTCGATCCCGATCAACGGCTGACGCCGATCGGCTTGTTCTCTACAGAAAAACCAAGTGAATGGCGAGGCGCCGTGACCTTCGGCGCCTCGTCAAATCAGTCCTCTCAAGGAGCATGAGCATGGCCAGAAAACAATGCCAGGTCTGCGGCCAGCCCGCCACGGTGCGGGTGGAAGCCAATCTCAATGGTCGCCACAGCACCATGCTGTTGTGTGACGATCACTATCGCCAACTGGTGCGCCAGCAAAAGCGCACCGTCTCACCGCTGGAAGCCTTGTTCGGCTCACGTAGCGGCCTGTTCGAAGACTTCCTTGGCAGCGACTTCTTCCGCATCGGTGACGACGCACCGTCCATGGCGGCCGATACCGACGAGGTCGTCGATGCCTCGTTCGGCGAACCCGCCCCGGCCGGTACGGGCACCGCGCGCCGTCGCGGCAGTGGGCTCGCCAGCCGTATCAGCGAACAGTCCGAGGCCCTATTGCAGGAGGCCGCCCGACACGCTGCAGAGTTCGGGCGCGCCGAAGTCGATACCGAACACCTGTTGCTGGCGCTATCCGACAGCGACGTGGTCAAGACCATCCTGGGGCAGTTCAAGATCAAGGTCGATGACCTCAAGCGCCAGATCGAATCCGAAGCCAAGCGCGGCGATAAGCCGTTCGAAGGCGAGATCGGTGTGTCGCCCCGCGTCAAGGATGCGCTCAGCCGCGCCTTCGTGGCCTCCAATGAACTCGGTCATTCGTATGTCGGTCCGGAGCACTTCCTAGTGGGTCTGGCCGAAGAAGGCGAAGGGCTGGCAGCCAATCTGCTGCGCCGCTATGGATTGACACCGCAAGCGCTGCGCCAGCAGGTCAACAAGGTGGTCGGCAAAGGGGCCGAGGATGGCCGCGCCGAGACGCCGACCAACACGCCCGAGCTGGATAAATACTCGCGCGACCTCACCAAGATGGCGCGCGAGGGCAAACTCGATCCAGTCATCGGCCGTGCGCAGGAGATCGAGACCACCATCGAGGTGCTGGCCCGGCGCAAGAAAAACAACCCGGTGTTGATCGGCGAGCCCGGCGTCGGCAAGACCGCCATCGTCGAAGGGCTGGCGCAGCGCATGGTCGCCGGCGAAGTGCCCGAGACGCTGCGCGACAAGCGTCTGGTCGAACTCAACATCAACGCCATGGTGGCCGGCGCCAAGTACCGCGGCGAGTTCGAGGAGCGCGTGCAGAAGGTGCTCAAGGAAGTGACCGAGCACCAGGGCGAGATGATTCTCTTCATCGACGAGGTGCACACCATCGTCGGTGCCGGCCAGGGTGGCGGCGAAGGCGGGCTGGACGTGGCCAACGTCTTCAAGCCGATGATGGCGCGCGGCGAGCTGAACCTGATCGGCGCCACCACGCTCAACGAGTATCAGAAGTACATCGAAAAGGATGCCGCGCTGGAGCGTCGCTTCCAGCCGGTGATGGTGCCCGAGCCGACGGTAGCGCAGACCATGATGATCCTGCGCGGCCTGCGCGACACCTTCGAGGCGCACCACAAGGTCAGCATCACCGAGGATGCGATCATCGCCGCCGCCGAGTTGTCGGACCGCTACATCACCGCGCGCTTTTTGCCTGACAAGGCCATCGACCTGCTCGACCAGGCGGCCGCACGCGTGAAGCTGTCGGCCACGGCCCGCCCGGTGGCGGTGCAAGAGCTGGAGTCCGAACTGCACCAGCTGCGGCGTGAGCAGGACTATGTGGCGGCACGCAAGCAGTACGACAAGGCTGCTGAACTTGGCAAGCGCATCGAGGCCAAGGAAGCCGAACTCAAGAAGCTCGTCGAGGAATGGGAACGCGAGCGCGCCTCGGGCAGCGCCGAAGTCAAGGCCGAGCATGTCGCGCAGATCGTCTCGCGCCTGACCGGCATTCCGGTCAACGAGCTGACGGTGGAAGAACGCGAGAAGCTGCTGCATCTGGAGCAGCGGCTGCACGAGCGCCTGGTGGGCCAGGACGAAGCAGTGCGCGCGGTGGCCGATGCCGTGCGTCTGGCGCGCGCGGGCCTGCGCGAAGGCAGCAAGCCGGTGGCGACTTTTCTGTTCCTCGGGCCGACCGGCGTGGGCAAGACCGAGCTCGCCAAGGCGCTGGCCGAGTCCATCTATGGCGATGAAGGTGCGCTGCTGCGCATCGACATGTCCGAGTACGGGGAACGCCATACCGTGGCACGCCTGGTGGGCGCGCCTCCGGGTTATGTGGGCTATGACGAGGGCGGCCAGCTCACCGAGAAGGTGCGTCGCAAGCCCTACAGCGTGTTGCTGCTGGACGAGATCGAGAAGGCTCACCCCGACGTCTACAACATCCTGCTGCAGGTGTTCGACGACGGGCGGCTCACCGACGGCAAGGGCCGGGTGGTGGATTTCACCAATACCATCATCATCGCCACCTCGAACCTGGGCTCGGACATCATCCAGCGTCGGCTGAAGGCCCGTGGCGCCGCCGGCGAAGAATACGAGAAGACCAAGGCCGAGGTGATGGACGTGCTGCGCGGACACTTCCGCCCCGAGTTCCTCAACCGCATCGACGAAATCATCGTCTTCCATGCGCTGGGCAAGGAGGAGATCCGCCATATCGTCGGCCTGCAGCTCGATCGTGTGGCCCGCAACGCCGCCAGCCAGGGCGTGACGCTGGCCTTCGATCAGACCTTGATCGATCACTTCGCGGAGGAAGGCTACAAGCCCGAGTTCGGCGCGCGTGAGCTCAAGCGGCTGATCCGCAGCGAGCTGGAGACGGCACTGGCGCGCGAGATGCTGGGTGGCGGTATCGGCAAGGCCGATCACGCCAGCGCCCGCTGGGACGACAAGGCCGAACGGGTGGTCTTCGAGCGCCAGGAGGCACCCGCGAAGCCGGCCGAACCTGAAAAGCCCGATGCCGCGAACGTGGCCGAGGCACCGCCTGGCGACGCGAGCAAGCCTGCGCGCAAGAAGAAGTCAGCGGACGGCGAATCTTGAGCGATGGGAGGCTGTCGTGTCCGACCCCAACGGGCTGACATGGGCAGCCACCCTCGTGTCGCTGGCGGTCGCTATCCCCACAGCGGGGCACGCGGTCATCTACAAGCGTGACCCTCGATCGGCCACGCTGTGGGTACTGCTGATCGCCTTGTTGCCGCTGGGCGGTTCGCTGCTGTATGGGCTGTTCGGCATCAACCGTTACCAGCGGCGGGCGCGGCGGCTCTTCCCGGGGGCAGATCCTGCTGTTCGGCAGGATCTCTCGCCCACGGTGCCCGAGCCCGTATCGCCGCCGCTTGCCGGTCTGGCGCACCTGGTGGGACGCGCCACCGGCCAGTCGCTGACCGGCGGCAACCGCATCGAGCCGCTTGTCGATGGCGAGCAGGCCTACCCGGCCATGCTCGCCGCCATCGAATCGGCGCGGTACAGCGTCGCCTTGGCCTCGTACATCTTCGACAGCCAAGGCATCGGGGCGCAGTTCGTCGATGCGCTGAGCCGGGCCCATGCGCGCGGCGTGCAAGTGCGGGTGCTGATCGACGATGTCTCTGCCCGGTGGACGCCCCGCAGCGCCTACCGCGCCTTGCAACGCGCCGGCGTTCCGGCGGCGACGTTCAACCCGACGTTGATTCCCGCGCGCCTGCATGCAGCGCATCTGCGCAATCACCGCAAGCTGCTGGTGATCGATGGCGAGACGGGTTTCACCGGCGGCATGAACATCTTCGGTCCGTATTGGCGGCCCGATGCGCCGGGCCAGGCCTGTCACGATTTGCACTTTCGTCTGCGCGGGCCGGTGATTGCGCATCTGATGCGGTGCTTCACCGATGATTGGTGCGATACCACGGGCGAGCGGCTCAGCAAGGGTTACTGGGGCGAACCGCCCGTAACGGCTGATGAGCAAGGAATCTCTTGGGCGCGCGGCATCGAGGCCGGTCCCGATGAGGCCCTGGACCGGATGCGCTGGACCTTCATGGGCGCTTTGAGCGCCGCGAAGCATTCGGTGCGCATCTGGACACCTTACTTCGTCCCCGATCAGCCGATGATCGCGGCGCTGAGCACGGCCGCGTTGCGCGGCGTGCGTATCGACGTGCTGACGCCCGCAAACGGCGACCATCCCACGGTGCAATGGGCCGCGCGCGCCCACTACTGGCAGGTGCTGGAGCACGGTGTGCGCATCTTCGAACGGCCTGGCCCGTTCGACCACAGCAAGCTGATGCTGGTAGACGGAGCGTGGTGCTGCCTGGGTTCGGCCAATTGGGATGCGCGCAGTTTGCGCCTGAACTTCGAGTTCAATGTGGAGGTGTACGACACCGCGTTGTCTACGCGGCTCTCATCCCTTTTTGATGCCGCTCGTGATGCGTCGGGCGAGATATCGGCGAAGGCGTTGCGCGCCCGCCCGCTGGCCATCCGCTTGCGCGACGGGGTGGCCCGTCTGTTCACCCCCATTCTCTAGCGACACGACTTGCGAGGAATATTGCCCATGGAAAAGAAAGATCAATGGAACATTGGCTACTGGATCTTCGCCGGCCTGTTGCTGCTGACGCTGCAGAACTACTGGCAGGCGGCCAAGACCGTCGAGCCCGTGCCCTACAGCGAATTCGAGAAGGCGCTGGCCGAGGGGCGCGTCGCCGAAGTGCTGGTGTCGGACCGCACCGTCACCGGGCGCCTGAAATCGCCGGACAGCCCGGGCAAGACCACCATCGTGGCCACCCGTGTCGAACCCGACCTGGCCGAGCGGCTGTCCAAGTACGACGTGCCCTATGCGCGGGTGGTGGAAAGCACCTGGCTACGTGATGTGCTCTCCTGGATTCTGCCGGCGGTGGCCTTCTTCGGCGTCTGGTTCTTCCTGTTCCGCCGCTTCGCCGAGAAGCAGGGCATGGGTGGCTTCCTGAGCATCGGCAAGAGCCGTGCCAAGGTATTCATGGAGAAGAACACTGGCGTGACCTTTGCCGATGTCGCTGGCGTCGATGAAGCCAAGGCGGAGTTGGTTGAGATCGTCGATTTCCTCAAGAATCCGCAGGAGTATGGACGGCTCGGGGCGCGCATCCCGAAAGGTGTGTTGCTGGTTGGCCCGCCCGGCACGGGCAAGACCCTGCTGGCCAAGGCCGTGGCGGGCGAGGCCGGGGTACCGTTCTTTTCCATCTCAGGCTCGGAGTTCGTCGAGATGTTCGTCGGCGTGGGTGCAGCGCGCGTGCGCGACCTGTTCGAGCAGGCCCGCGGGCAGGCGCCGGCCATCATCTTCATCGACGAGCTCGATGCGCTGGGCCGCGCGCGCGGCGTCGGCGGCCCCATCGGCGGCCACGACGAGCGCGAGCAGACCCTCAACCAGCTGCTCACGGAGATGGACGGCTTCGACAGCTCGGTCGGGCTGATCATCCTCGCCGCCACCAACCGCCCCGAAATCCTCGACCAGGCGCTGCTGCGCGCCGGTCGCTTCGACCGTCAGGTGCTGGTGGACCGGCCCGACAAGAAGGGACGGCTGGACATCCTGAAAGTCCATGTGAAGAAGGTGACACTGGCTCAGGATGTCGACCTCGAAAAGGTGGCTGCGCTGACCACGGGCTTTTCCGGCGCGGACCTGGCGAACCTGGTCAACGAGGCGGCGCTGGCGGCGACCCGGCGCAAAGCGTCCGCCGTGGAGTTGCAGGATTTCACCGCGGCCATCGAGCGCATCGTGGCGGGCCTGGAAAAGAAGAACCGCGTGCTCAACCCCAAGGAGCGGGAGACCGTGGCCTATCACGAAATGGGCCATGCGCTGGTGGCGCTGGCGCTGCCCGGCACCGACCCGGTACACAAAATCTCGATCATCCCGCGCGGCATCGGCGCGCTCGGCTACACGCTGCAGCGCCCCACCGAAGACCGCTTTCTGATGACGCGCGCCGACCTGGAACACAAGATTGCCGTGCTGCTGGGCGGGCGTGCCGCCGAAAAGCTGGTGTTCGGCGAGTTGTCTACCGGGGCGGCGGACGATCTGGCGCGGGCCACCGACATCGCCCGCGACATGATCACCCGCTTTGGCATGGACGAGGGGCTGGGCTACATCGCCTTCGAGGCGCAGCGGCCACGCTTTCTCGATACACCGGAACTGGCCCACGGCGGCTGCCGGGTGGCCGAATCGACCCAGACGCGCATCGATCAGGCCATCCGCGACATCGTGATGGGTGTGTTCGAGCGCGCCTACCGGATTCTCGAGGCCAACCGCACGGTGCTGGAGCGCTGTGCGCGCGAACTGCTGGCGCGGGAGACACTCGACGAGAACGACATCCGTCAACTGACACAGCGCTTGCAGTCCGCACCCAGCGATTCGGCAACCCCGTAGCCAGAACCTTCCGTCTCCACTTCTCCAAGGGGTACACCATGAATGAACACCTTCACATCGTCTGTCCGCACTGCCAGTCCATCAACCGCGTGCCGGCCGCCAAGCTCGCGGATCGTCCCAACTGCGGCCGCTGCCAGCAGCCCTTGTTCACGGGCGAGCCCATCGAGTTGACCACGGCGACGTTCGCGCGCCACATGGAGCGCAGCGATTTGCCGCTGCTGGTCGATTTCTGGGCGCCATGGTGCGGGCCGTGCAAGATGATGGCGCCGCAGTTTCAACAAGCCGCGCACCAGCTCGAACCCAGGATCAGACTGGCAAAGGTGAATACCGAGGCTGAGCCCCACCTGGCCGCGCAGTTCGGTATCCGCAGCATTCCGACGCTCGCCCTGTTCCAGGGCGGACGTGAGATCGCCCGCCAGGCAGGCGCCATGGGCGCGCAGGACATCGTGCGCTGGGCATCTGCACAGGTGGGACGCTGACCGATGCAGGATTTGCTCGGCACTACCCTGATCCTGCTGGCGGCGTGCAGCCTGGCGGCGGTGGCGACGGCGGCGTTCAGAGTACCCGCCTTGCTCGGTTATCTCGCCGTCGGCGCCTTGCTGGGCCCCTCGGTCAGCGGTGTGATCATGCCGGGAGAGGCGTTGACTTTCATATCCGAGCTGGGCGTGGCGCTGCTGCTGTTCATGGTCGGGCTGGAGTTCTCGCTGGGGCACTTTTGGCTCACTCGCAAGACCGTATTGGCGGCCGGTAGCTTGCAGATGGTCGTCGTAGCCGCGCCACTGACCCTGGTGTTGATGGGGTTGGGGCAGCCAGCTCAGAGCGCTGCGCTGCTCGGCGCTGCGGCGGCCATGTCTTCCACGGCGCTGGTCAGCCGGCAGTTGGCCGACCAGGGTGAACTCACCACGCGCCATGGCCGCAGCGCCATCGCCGTGCTTGTCTTTCAGGACCTGGCCAGCGTGCCCCTGCTGGCCTTGCTGGCGATCTGGGCCCGCGGCGAGTCGCCGAAGATCGAGAGCGTGCTGCTCGAAGTGTTGGGTGTGCTGCTGCTGTTCGCGGCTGCGGCGGTTGCCTCGCGCCGTGTATTGCACGGCTTGCTGGGTTGGGTGGCTCGCCAAGGTCATGAGGAAGCGTTCGTTCTGGTTTCCTTGTGCGTGGTGGTGGCTGCCGCCGCTGCTGCACACGCGGTCGGCGTATCCGCCGCCCTGGGTGCGTTTTTGGCCGGCATGGTGCTGGGCGAGAGCGACTTCCGTCACCACATGGAAAACCACCTCAAGCCGTTTCGCGATGTGTTGTCGGGCGTATTCTTCGTGACCATCGGTCTGCAGCTGGACGGGGCGCAGGTGCTCTCGGCACCGCTGGCAGTGCTGGCATGGCTGCTGGCGCTGGTACCGGTCAAGATCCTGCTCAATACCCTGGCCTTGCGGGCGACGCGCCTGTCCGCCCTCGATGCCTGGTGCACGGGCATTGCACTGGGGCATGGCGGGGAGTTTGGCCTGCTGCTGTTGGGCATGGTCTTGCAGCAGCATCTGATCCCCGCGACCGTCGTACAACCCATGCTGGTCGCGCTGGTGCTCAGCATGGCCTTGGCACCGCTACTGATTCGCCACCACGATGTACTTGCCCGGTTCTTGAGCCGCACAGGCGGCGTCATTCAGCCACCCCAGGCTGAAGAAGTCGAGATCGCTGCGCAGACAGCGCGATATCGAGACCACGTCATCCTCTGCGGCGCAGGCGAGCTTGGCCTGACAGTCAGCGAGATTCTTCGCCACGCCGGCGTGGCGCATCTGCTCCTGGAGGCGGACGAGCAGAAGGTCGAGGCCGCGCGTGCCGCCGGTGCGCCAGTGTTCCATGGCGATGCCAGTCGGCCCGATACCTTGCTGGCTGCCGGCTTGACGCATGCGCGCATGGTGGTGCTGACGTTCGCCCATGCCCAGCAAGCGTTGCGCATCGCCCAGGCGATTGCCGAGCGCCGTCCGGCGCTGACCTTGTGGGTGTCATGCAGAAGTACGACCACGGCCGATGCATTTCGCGCCATGCCCAACGTGCGTGTGTACCAGCAATCCTTTGCCGCAGCCCTTGGGCTGGCGGAACAGGTGATGACGACGCTTGGCATGTCGGCCGAAATGGTCGAACGAAACATCAGTGCAATGCGCCGCCATCTCGACAGCGGCGGTTTCGCAGGGAGTCCATCTTCATGAAATCAACACTCCGCAATCCATTTCAGGTCTTGCGTGACCAATGGGCCATCATGAGCTTTTACGAGCGTTTCGAACAGGTCGTCGCGCTCGTGCTGTCGGCGGTGATTGCCGTCATCATCGTGGTATCGCTGCTCCAGCTCATCGCCATCGTCTTCACACTGCTGATCCTCGATGCCTTCAATCCTCTGGACCACAAGGTATTCCAGAGTGTGTTCGGCATGATCATGACGCTCTTGATCGCGATGGAGTTCAAGCATTCCATCGTGCGCGTGACGCTGCGTCGGGACAGCATCATCCAGGTCAAGACGGTGGTCCTGATCGCGCTGATCGCGCTCTCCCGCAAGTTCGTGATCCTCGACCCCGAGGCGAGCCCCGCCAAGATCGCGGCGCTGGCAGGCGCGACACTAGCGCTCGGTGCCACTTATTGGCTGATGCACGAGCGCGACGACCGTGCCGCCGAGACCTCTGCGCATGACCCGTCATCATCCCAGTGACCCGCGCGCGGCGTTGTTGCAACACCGCTGGCTCAACCGCCTGCAGACCGGGCTGTTGGTCCTGACCCTGGTCGGGATCGCAGCCGCCGCAGGAAGCCTGCTGTTCGGGGAAAGCGGCCTGTGGCTCGCGCTGTTTGCAGTTGCAGGCACGCTGTTGCTGGAACCGGCAGCCGCATCCGCCTTGACCTTGCGCCTGTACCGCGCACGGGCTTTGCACCCGCACGAAGCCCCCGAAATTTGGGCCCTGTTGCGCGTGCTGTCCGCCCGTGCCGGTTTGCCCGCCACGCCGGTGCCGCACTACGTGCCCAGTGCCGTCGTCAACGCCTTCGCCGCCGGATCGAAGCAGGAGGCATCGATCGCCCTCACCGATGGCCTGCTGCGCAGCCTGAGCCCACGCGAGCTGGCGGGTGTGCTCGCGCATGAAGTCGCGCACATCGCCAATGAGGATCTGCGCGTCATGGGTCTGGCGGATTCCGTCAGTCGCCTCACGAGCCTACTGGCCCTTATGGGACAGATCGCGATCCTGCTCAGCCTGCCCGCGCTGCTGGTTGGCGCGGCGGAGGTCTATTGGCCTGGTCTATTGTTATTGGCCGCATCGCCCCAGCTGGCCCTGCTCGCACAGCTCGGCTTGTCTCGCGTGCGTGAGTTCGACGCTGACCGCCTCGCGGCGGAACTGACTGGCGACCCGCACGGGCTTGCGTCTGCGCTGGCGAAAATCGAGCGGGTCAGCCGCTCCTGGCGTGCCTGGCTGTGGCCGGGATGGGGCAATCCCGAGCCCTCCTGGTTGCGCACGCATCCGGCAACACAAGAGCGCATCTCACGCCTGCTGACGTTGGCGCCCAGGCCAGCATCAGCGTTGCCGTTTCACGAGATCCATTTCTTGCCGGAATCCGCTGTGACGCTGCGCCCCCCGCGCTGGCGCCCGAGTGGACTGTGGCGCTGATTGCCCTCAACAGGAGACTTTTCATGGCCTACCCCGCCCCGTCCGCGCGCCCGCCACAGGACCACTTTATCCGTCGCTGGCTCTTCATCACCGCCTGCATTGCTGCGCTCATGCTGCTGTGGCAGTTTCTGCCCGCCATCGAGGCTTGGTTCAGTCCGCGCGAGGCGGCAGAACGCACTGTGACGGCGCGCGGCGACCTGGCGGCGGACGAGAAAGCCACCATCGAATTGTTCGAAAAATCGCGCGCCTCGGTGGTCTACATCACCACCGCGCAATTAGTACGTGATGTCTGGACGCGCAACGTCTTCTCCGTGCCGCGTGGCACCGGCTCGGGCTTCATCTGGGACGATGCCGGCCACGTCGTCACCAACTTCCACGTCATCCAGGGCGCGTCCGAAGCCACCGTCAAACTGGCCGACGGCCGCGATTACCAGGCCGCGCTGGTGGGGGTAAGCCCAGCGCACGACATCGCTGTGCTCAAGATCGGCGTCGGTTTCAAACGCCCGCCGGCCGTGCCGGTCGGCACCAGTGCCGACCTCAAGGTGGGTCAGAAGGTGTTCGCTATCGGCAACCCCTTCGGCCTGGACTGGACGCTCACCACTGGTATCGTCTCCGCACTCGACCGCTCGTTACCCGGAGAAGCGGGCGGCCCGGCCATCGATCACCTGATCCAGACCGACGCCGCCATCAACCCTGGCAACTCCGGTGGGCCGCTGCTCGATTCGGCAGGAAGGCTCATCGGCATCAACACGGCGATCTATAGCCCCTCCGGCGCCTCGGCCGGGATTGGTTTCGCCGTGCCGGTGGACACCGTCATGCGCGTAGTCCCGCAACTCATCAAGACCGGTAAGTACATCCGTCCGGCGCTGGGCATTGAGGTGGACGAACAGCTCAATCAGCGCCTGCTGGCGCTGACTGGAAGCAAGGGCGTGTTCGTGCTGCGTGTTACCCCTGGTTCGGCAGCGCACAAGGCCGGCCTCGCGGGTGTCGAAGTCACGCCGCAAGGCATCGTGCCCGGCGACCGCATCATCGGTGTTGATGGCAAGGCGACGGACGATGTGGCTAAGCTGCTCGCGCGGCTAGACGACAGGAAGGTCGGCGATGTGGTGGTCTTGTCAGTAGAACGGGCCGGCAAAACGCGCGAAGTGCGCGTGGAGCTGCAACCGGGTATCTGATCGAGTCGAGCCGGTCTATCAGGCGGCGCGGAGCAGGCGAGCGGCCTCGGCCTCGCGTCGCGTGACAAGCCCCGGCAGCACCCTGCCACCGCCATAGACCCAGCGCCGCAGCTCCGTTACGGCTGCAGGCCAGTTCCGCTGGTTGATCCGTCGCCGCAGGGTCGAGGTCTGCAAGCGCCCCCCGCCAAGGTTGAACGTAAAATCCACGATGGCCGCCAGGCGTCCTTCGGGTTCGGTGGCCAGCACCGGGCAGTAGCGCAGCGTGGCGGCGAGTGCCGTGTTCAGGTCGCGGGCGAGATATGCTTCCGCTTCGTCCTCGGTGATCGGCGGGTGCAGGGCATCGCAGAGATGGCCGTAACCAATCGTCCAGAACCCTGCTGGGCAGATGTAGGGGACGGCAGTGATCTCGATTCCGCGCTTCACCTTACGCTCGAACCCCTCGAAGCGCTTGGCCAGCTCGATGGCCATTTTCGGCACCGCGATCACGGCCGCACCCGGTCGAACACGCGCCCGAGGAACCAGAAGTTCAGCACCCCGGCCCACAGCGCCTGATCGGCCTCAGTCCAGGCGTGCAGGATTGCCACGCCCCAGCCCGCGCCAGCGGTCACGGCGGCCGCGAACGCCGCCGTCTTGGCCGCGCAGTAGAGCGCCATGAACCAGTAGGTGATCACCGGTCGCACGCTGACCGACAACGCATCGGTCCAGCGCACACCGGTTTTGTCGCCTTGCGTGCGGACGGCTTCGCGCAGGGTTTCGACGGCCCCGACGTTCCACGCTGCGTCCGCACTCGCGCCGATCTCTGCCATCCGCTGTGCGCCACGCAACTTCTCGAACTCCAGCGCCTTGTCCTGCATCGCCAGTTCGTGGCCGCGCTCACCCTTGCGGTCGAGCCATTTGAGAATTTCAGGGGCGAGACGGAAGGCCCCGCCAAGGAGGCCACCAAGTAGTGTCTCGATCATTGCGGGCCTCCCATCAGTTTGAGCTTGATGGCGGCACCGACCAGCAGCGCGGCCAGGATGCCGGTGGTGATGACCTTGACGGTGGTCTGCCACGCCGTGCGACGGGCATCGCGCCAGGCTTCCAGCAGGTCGCGCAATTCGCGGATGTCACGGGCGGCGTGGCCGTTTTCCAAGCCGAGATGTGCGAGGCAACGCTCGGCTCCGCGTTGGGCGGCGCGGTCGAGCAGCTCGTCGAAGTCTTCGCGGCGCAAGAGCAGCATGTTCTCGATGAGCGCGGGCTGATGTTGTTCGGGTTCGGTCATTGCGGTCTCCAGAAATGCGAAACCCGCCTCGTGGGCGGGTTTCCGGTGAGTACGAAGAAAGGAATTCAGATGGCGATGCCAGCACTCCAGCCGGTAGACTTGAAAGCCGAGAGCTTGGCCTCGTCCTCGATGTAGCAAAGCCAGCCGATCTTGGGCGCGTGGTACTCCCAGGCATCGGCAATGCGCACCGCGACCTGGTTGGTTTTGCCTGCCCACACGCCCGTGGCAGCGGCAGGAATGAGGTAGCGGTCGCCGTTGGCGGGGCTGGCCGGTGGCGTGGTCAGGTCGCGGTCTTTCACGGACAGGCCGACCACAGCGCCGAGGCGCTTGAGGTTGGCGTCCATGCCGGTGTCCCAGCCGCTCTCGCCGAGCGTCCAGCCGTAGTTGAGCCCAAGGTTCGGGTCGATCGATGACATGGTCTATCTCCAGAGGTTCGATGCTTGGCGAATGTGCCGGACTGCTTCCGGGTCGCCGGTTCGGTGGCTTTGCTGCGGGTGTTGTCGCCAATGACGCCCAACGATGGGCAGGTAGAGCACGCCACCGCGCTTGGCTACGAGCAGGGTCAGCAGCCAGTCGGCGAAGTTGTTGAGGTCGGTGGTTTCCTTGAGCACGGCTTCCACGGCAGATCGGCGCATCACGATCAGGCCGTGCACGTGGCTGGCGCTGTGGGCGTGTTGCCAACGGCTGTAGGCCAGACGCCGCACGGTGATGTCCTGGCCGTCTTCGTCGGTCAACGCTTCGTCGGTGTAGGCCATCACGGCCTGCGGGTGAGATTCCAGCGCATCGGCCAGTTGCGTGAAGGCGCCGGCCTCGTACAAATCGTCGGGATCGACGAAGGACACCAGCGGCAGCGTGCCTTTTGCGTAGCCTGCCGCGCGTGCCTCGCCGATACGGCCTGGAATGCCGGGCAAAACGTGCAACTGGATCGGTGCGTCCTCGAGGCTGGCGATGCAGGCATCCCGCCATTCCGCAGGCTCGTTCAGTGTGAGCAGATGAACATCAATGCGTGCTTCCATCACACACCTCCCCAATACTGTCCCCAGCGCAGGCCGTAGCCCGCGCGATCCAGGACTCGCACCTGCGGCTGCCAGCTGCTCAAACCATCGCGTTCGGCACTGATTTCGACTGTGATGCGGTCGCCCAGCGCACCGGCATCCAGCGCGGCCACTGCTGCTGTCCAGATGTAGGCGGAGCCGAGCAGCCCCGTCTCAGTGCGAACCAGCACGTTGTTGCGATTGCGGATGTGCACCGTGTAGGTCACGCCCAGTTCTGGCCCGATATCGCCTTCGTCTTGCTGCACGAGGTAGGCTGTCTGCTGCGTGCGGTCGCGATGGGCCCACGCGACGTTGAGATCACCGGCCACAACGGCAGGCTCAGTCTGGCCATTGAGGCGGATACGACCGGGTGGATACGGCAAAGCCTGCCGACCGGTCAGCACCATCGGCTGCCCATTGGCGGCCAGCACAGGATCGCCCTGATCGGTCGACGTGCGTGGAATCGCGCCCACGAACACCGACTCGCCCGGGGCCCGTTCTGCACCTTCGTATGCCAGCCATTCGCCGACACCGATCAAACGAGTCCCCGAGGCATGTGCTTGGGGTGTGGTGTCGAGCACACCGCGTGCAAGATCGATGGTCGCATTGGCAACATCGAAGGCCAGGACGGCAAGGGCCTCAGCAATTGCCCCATTGGCAGCCACCAGATAGGCGTAGTCGCCCACGGCCAGTCTCTCCGGCTGGCTGATGGCCGTCACCGGCACACCGATGGCATCGACCTCGCTGGCAGGCAAGGCTGCATCGAGCGTGAGCAGTGGCGCATAGTCCTCGCCCACAACGGTAGCGAGGTCGCCGCTGGAAGCGCCGGTAGCCAGTTGCCAATTCAACTGCCCGCTGCCACCGGCGGCGGCCAGCGCACCGAGATAGGTGTCCGTATCGGTCAGGTAGGCCAGATCTGCACGCGACAAACGCCGGGCCAGTTCCCAATACGGCACCTCGACGGCCAGCACCACGGCAGGCGGCAAAGGTTCGATGGTCGGTTCCTCGACGTTCGGTGGCGGGGGCGACAGCACGGTGTTGCTCATCCCGAACACGTCTTCCATGGCTTCGATGCGCCACTCGGCCGCACCCAAGGTGCCGGTGTCGATGCCGGTGACGCGCACCACCATCTGATCCACACCCAAGCGCGGCCAGTTCAGCAGAAATACATCACCCGGCAGCGGCGCACGCTCCAGCGTGTCGCGTGCCACCGTCAGACTCATCCGGGCCAGTGGTGAACCCAAGGCACGCAGGTCGCGCAGCGCCAGCCTCGCGGCCAGCGGCCCGTGGTTGACGCCAGGATAGTCACGACGCTGGTTGATCACGCCGCCCTGCAACTGGATGGCGGCCAGGTTCTGCACCGAGACGGTGGCCTCGCCGCCGGTGGCCCAGTCGGTGTAGACCACGGTGATCTCATTGGGCAGCTCGCCCCACTGGGCGCGCTCGAAGCGCTCCAGCCGCACGATCTCGTCGGGCCCTAACTGCGGCAGCCCGTCGATCCAGTAGTCGTCGCGCAGCAGCTTGAGCTCAAACGTGCCTTGCTCCGGGTCGGTGTAGAGGATGCCGCCAATGTGATCGATGACCTGGCTGATGAAGCTCTCGATAGGCTGCTGCCGTGTCCAGATCAGATTGAGGCCGAAGCCCTCACTCGACAAAGCCCATGCCGCGTTCCAGAAACTCCAGCCGATGGTGCTCTGCGGATAGCCCATGCCCCAATGCGGATCGGTGAGGCACTGCACCAGTATGTGGGCTGGATTCATGCCGACGCTGATCTCGCGCCCTTCGCCCTCATCCCATGTACGCACCTCGGCATTCCACTCCATCCACGGTGTTTCAAACCAGCCCGCCGTGAAGCGGCGCACCCGCACCGCCCACGGTTTGATGTAGGGGTTGTTGGCCGCGAACAGGATCTTGCGGGCTACCAAGGACAACACGCCCCGGAAGGCCGGAATGGAACTGCCGAGGCGACTCATCAGGTAGTCGTTGCGTCCTTGCCCGGCATGACCAGAAAGCACATCGATGGTGCCGACCACGCCCCCCTCGCGCTCGTCGCCGCCAAACAGAGTGGGCTTGTTGATGGATAGGCTGGTCAGCCCATGCCCGCTGGACAGCGGCGCGCGGTCGGCATCACCCCACGCGGTACGGTCGCCCATCTGGATTTCCTGCACGGCATCGACAGGCCCCTGGCAAATGACCAGATGCAGGCCCATCCGGTAGCGGTAGCCGACGGTTTGCTTCTTGCTGCTACCGCCCATCAGCCGTGCCCCTGCTGATTAGGGTGCTGGCGAGCATGCTCGACCACGCGCAGGGCCATCGCATCGCCCGTGGCCAGCAAGGTTTCGGCATCACAGCCATCGCGCAGGAACGTGCGGAAATCCAGATCGTGACGGGCGAACCACACGCGCGTGCCGTTCACACACAGGCCGACGGCACGCACGTGATCGATGGTGATGACGGTCTGAGTGGTCATTTCTTGCCACCTTTCTTCTTGATCGGGTCGGCTTCGAGGTCGCCATACCAGACGACGTTGGAGCCACGCAGCAGCACGGTGCCGAACACGACCGGAATCGGTCGGCCTTCTTCTGCCGTAGGAGCATCGACGTCAGACAGGGACGCCGGTTTGGGTTCGGGCGGTTTCGGCGCGAGCGCGACCGAAACCAGCGCCGCCACCACGATGACGACGAGGTACCACATGGTGATTTCTCCAGGGATTCAGAACACGCCCGTCGAGAACGGGTTTTTACTCGGGATGGCGGGAAAGCCGCCGTAGTTGTCGAGGTTGCCGAAGCGCGACTCGCACGTGGTCGTGCTGTGATCGCAGCCGACCGTCAGCAGCACCTCGGTGCCGACTTCAATGGCCACCGGATAGAGCAACTCGACGCCACCACCGTAGTCATTGACGATCATGTGGCGCGCACCTTCCGGGGTTTGCAGCCAGCCACCGGCCAAGCCACCACTGACGCTGCCGGGCGTGCCACCGTCGAGATCGACGTTACGGCCATTGCTGTTGCTCACCAAGGCGCTGGCAGAAATCGGTGAGGCACCACAGGCAGCCGAGTACAGCACGTGGGAACACTTGCGGCTGTAGAGCCGCCGCAACCCGATACGCTTGAGACTGACTTGCGCGGATTCGCAGCGAACACGAGCCACATCGTCGGCGACTTCGACGCCCAGCACCCGGCCCATCCAGCGCGTGCCGGAGATCCACCAGTAGTCGCCCCAGGTATCGCGCCGTCCTATGCGCAGGGTGATCGAGGTGGTGTCGCCGGTCAGCGAGTTGGCGAGCAGGTGACGCACCAAATCACAATTCGGCGGCAGTTTCAGATCCAAGCCAGCCTTCGCCGCTTCAGCACCCAGCGCCAGTTCGTTGCGTTCCAAGGCCAGGCTCTTGTAGAGGTTGCCATCCAGATCAACATCGAATTCGTGCGGCGTCAGATAGAACTGCGCGCTGTTGCTGGCGAAGGCGTATAGCTCGACTTCCAGCAATGGGTTCTGGCTCATCGTGCTTGCTCTCCCTCGTAGGTTTGACGGTCATTGCCGCGTGGCTCGGGCAACTGGCGCGCGGTCAGGGTGATTTCCAGCAGCGTCGGGCTGTGCCAGTACAAGTCGATAGCGTCGTGGTCGAGGCGGCAGCGCACGAGGCGAATGACGCGGCTGCCTGCGGGCACCCAGTCGTCGAGACCCGATCGCAGCACCAGCACACCGCTCTGATCCAGATGGCAGGTCGCCGTCAGGGCGTATTGCTGGAATCCGTCCGGATGCACGATCAAACAGGCGGCGGGGCGATGCCAGAAGGCTGAGATGTCTTTGCCATCCACGCGCAGGAAACCATCTTCGGGATCGGCTTCGACGGTCACCCACAGGATCGGAGCCAAGCCATCGGGCAGCCAGAAGGCTTCCAAACGGCCTTGGGCGCGCCACAACCGCGCCCGCCAGATCTCAATTTCATCGAGTGAGCTGGCCAGATGGCGCCGCTGCAAAGTTGTCGTCGCCCACGGATCGTCCCGGCGCACCCACGGATCTGCAGGCGAGAAGTCTTGGCGGGTGATCGTGGCTTGCGCGGCGGCCGTTGGATCGTCACGCCAGTTGCCATCTGGCCAGACCGGGATCTCGTCGAGCCATGGGTCATCGAGAACATCCTGGTCGGGCAGTGGCGCAGGCTGGATCTGTGTGGGAATGTTGCCGCCGACCATGCCGGGCACCCACTGCGTGAGATCCGCCGGATCGATGGCCTTGCCCCACACCAAGGGCATGATGGTGCTACCCACGGCTGCGGCGCGTGCCAACGGTTCCATCAGCCACAGCAGAGCGCCTTCCACATCGCTGAGTTGGGCGATCTGCCATCCATCGGCGGCGATGATCAGCACCCAGCGGCCATTGCTCTCCGTCTCCTGCCAGCCCTGCACCCCATCGTAGGTCAGATGCACATTGGCCGAGAGTGGCCCGAACTGTCGCCCATCTGCCTCCGTCACATTGAGTGCCAGTGCGCCACGTTCGCAGGACTCGGTCAGGTGCACCGCGTACTGCGGCAGCGGCCACAGCGCCATTTGACCGAGATGATTGGCCAGCCAGTCGGCCACCAGGGCATCGGTCTGCCGGGCGTTGCCCACCTTGTAGGTGAGCCAGCGCCGAGGAACACGTCGGCGTGCCTGACGGGATTCGTTGCCACTGGCCAGACGCGTGACGCTGGTCTGCCACTCCAGCCGTTCCACGAGGGGCTCCATCCAATCATGGCGGAAGGCAAACACGCCACGTTGCGCATCCGGCCAAGGCTGGTCGCCAAAAGCATCCATACCGGTGGCGACGATGGCGCTTGAGGCCGTATCACGGCGCAACACTTCGACCAGAAAGATCGGTGCATCGATGGGTGGCCAGGGGCCCGCCAAGGATTCCGCCAGCAGACTGGCAGCCAGATTGGGCGGCAGCGGAGCGACAGCTGATTCCGGCGTGAAGCTGGCTGCGCTCGCCCCGAAGGTGGCGCGCGAGAGCACTTCACTCTGGAAAACGGGCAGTTCGCTTCCCGGCGTTGGTTTGCTGGAAACCTCAGCGAGGTCTCGAACGACGACGCGATCCGTCATGCCGACTCCACGCCGAACTCAGCGGCATTGAAGGCGGCCTCCGTCCACTGCACGTTGCCGTTCGGATTGCGCTCGAACAGCGTGCTCTGCCACGCCAGTTGCTCCTGCAGGATGATGTCGGTGCTGACGGCGCTCTGCGCACCACTGACCACGAGGCCTTTGACCTTGCCCAGACCGGCGTCGGTCTTGCGCGCCAGCATCGTGAGCTGGACGCCGTAGATGGCGGGCGTGGCCATCACCGGCAGCGGTTCGACATCGAAGGACTGGCGCAACCCCACGTTCGGCGCATTGATCGCCGTAGCTTCGTCCTCGTCGCTCACGGCTTCCCATGCGGTGGTACCGACCGGATTGGCCGTCCACTGGTTCAAACTGCCATCGGCCTGAGCCTGCAAGGCATCGACGCGCACATCACCGAGAAAGGTGTTGTTGATCGTGCCGCTGGTATCGGCGATGTAGAAGTCGTCGACGTCGATGGTGAGCGGGCAGTTTTGGCCAGGCACTGCACCCACGAATGCCGTGAGCAGTTGGCCACCGCCCTGAATGGTGTTCTGCGCGGTCATCTGGATGGCCAGGATGCCGTTGATGCGCACTGACAGCACACCGTTGCTGGTGCCTTGCGTGACCTGCAACTCGATGTAGTGCCAGCCGCGCGCCGGAGCGCTGGCGACTGAGACAGAGATCAACTGGTCATAGCCGTATTGCCAGCGGTAGAGCTTGAGCCGACCGTCCTCGCCGATTTTCACGAGATGCGCGACCTGCGAGTTGGCATCACGCACGCCGATCAGCAGTGGCTCGGTGTAGGTGTTCTGGTACGGCACCACGCGAATGGCCGCCCCGACGATCAGGCTGGACTTGGTGGCATCGAGGTTTTTGACGTAGCCACCGCCCGAACCCTCCGGCAGACGCAGGGCATAGGAGGACGGGCGACGGCCATTGATGCGGGTGGCCTGCGGTGACAGATACGCCGCCTTGCCGCGCGCCAGCCACGGATCGCCAAAGCTGTCCACTGCCTGCGGGTCGTAGTGGTCAAAGCCGTCGATGAACAGTAGTGCCATTGGACTTTCCCCTGAAAAATTCAGCCCTGCAGCGCCGCACGGATGGCCCGTGCATTGCGCCCGATGATGTTGACGATGACTTTTTCCCCGGCAGGTGACTGCAGGTGGTCATGGGTGACGCCGGGATCGACCGCATTGACGATGCGCACCGCCTGATTCACTTGCGGCTGCGCCGGTGGCACCTTCACTTCCGGTACCAGCCCGCCCGCTGCGAAGGCCAGCTCGCCGCCCTTGAAGCGCGGGCCTGCCGACAAACCGTTGAGCGAGTCGAGGAAGGCCACGCCGACCTCGCGCACTGCCGCTGCACGCACGACGTACTCGCCTGCCGACAGACGCGCCGGGATCGAGTCCGAGGTGGCACTGCCCGGGCCGGAAACCAGACCACCGCCCGCGAACTTCTTGATGCCCCCCATGAGCGCCATCACAGCGGCGACCATGGCTACCATCGCGGCCACCGCCAGCGCTGGCCCGACGTAGGGAATGGAAGCCTGCGACGCCGCAGCCCCGGCTCCCGCCTTGGCGGCATCCATCGACACCACGGCGGTGGTCTCGGTGGTTTTCTGGGCGACCTTGGCGGCGCTGGCGGCCGCGTCGACGGTTTGTTCCTGCTGGACGAAACCGAGCTTGAGCGCCAGCATCCGCGCCTGCATGGCGATCCACTGCTGGAAAGGCTGGATCACGAGCTGCTGCAGAAAGGCGTCGGACACCTGCTGGAAGATGCTCGCCAAGGCACTGCGCCAAGTCTGCGCGCCGGTGATCATGCCGTTGAGCGCGCCACCGAAACTCTCGCCGATGCGGTTCCACAGTGGGGCCATTTCATCCACCGTGAGGCGGGTGCGATCCAGCTCGTTGCGCCACGCCTGCACGCGAATCACCGCATCCGGGCCGATGGCTTGCGCGGCTTGCTGCATGGTCGGCAGCAGGCGTTCCATCTCGGTGGCTGATTGTTGTTGCAGGGTCACGATCTGCTGGCGAGCTTGCGCTTCGGTCAGCAACCCGGCCTGCTGCTGGGTCTGGATGGCCTCCTGCGCATTGCGCAGACGCTCGGTGACCTGCCGCCACTGGGCTTCCAGCGCAGCCAGATTGGCCTGCGCCGCCTTCACGTCGATCAGGCGGTCGACGAGCGACACGCCGTCGGTATCGCTCTCTGCCGCCAGACGTGCCCGCAGATCGCGGTAGCTGCGCTCGATAGCGGCTTGCCGGTCGGCATCCGTCGCCGTGCCGGTGATCTGCGCCAATTCCTCACGCGCCTGCGCCAAGGCATCGGCCAGCTCACGCTCGGCTTGTGCCGCCTTGCGGGCATTGGCCTGCTCGATGTCCGTGCGCCGGTTGTTGAGCGTGATCAGGTCGGCTTCCGCCTTGGCGACCTCGGCCTTGGCTTTCAGGCGGTCGTTTTCCGATTTGCCCGTGGTGGCGACTTGCTGACTGCGGGCCAGCTCCTGCTGCTTGCGGGCAATCTCGGCATCGAGCTCGCGCTGCTCGATGGCAGTTTTCTGCGTGTAGTAGTCGCGGACCGAGACCAGACGGTCTTCGAGTGCAGCGTCCAGCGCAGTTTGTTGCCGGGTCAGACCGTCCTTGAGCAGCGCGAACTCGGCGTCCAGCTGCGCCTTCATCAGCGTGGTCTGCGCGCCTGTGGTGTCCTGCGCGGGCTTGGCTGCCTTGGGTTTGGCCAGACGCTGCAGTAGTTCGGGATCAGCCTGGATCTTGGGTGCCTTGACCTCGATGGGCTTGGGATCGAACAGGCTGTCACGGAAGGACGCCAACTCATCCAGCCGTTTGACCAGATTGCCCTTGAGGTCGGCAATGATGGCCTTGGCTCCCTCGGTGTTGCCCTTGAGGGCTTCGACCGCTGCCGCGACACCGGCACCAATGGCTTCGCCAAGCGCCACGAAGGCCTTGCCGACGGTGGCGGCACCGAGCGCCAGGGTCTTGAGCACCAGCACCACGCCATCCAGAATCGCGCGCAGCGTGCCGCCTTGTTTGGCCGACTCGACCATGCCTCCGGCCATATCGTTCAGGGCGGGCAGCAAGGACGCAATGATCTGGTTGCCGATGCTCTGAGTGGCCAGATGCAGTTTGTCGAGTGCATCGTTGAAGTTGCCCGCCTGCGCCGCAGTCTCACTACTCATCTGCACGCCGAGCGCCTGCATCTCGGCAGCCAACTCGTTGATGCCGTCGCGCCCCTGATTCAGGAACGGGATCAGCTCGGCTCCTGACTTGCCGAACAGTTGCACGGCCAGCGCGGTTTTTTCCGCGCCATCGGGCATGGCCTTGAAGCGCTCGGCCAGATCGAGCAGCACCTGATCGGTGGCGCGCAGGGTGCCGTCCTGGTTCTTGAACTCGACGCCGACCGCAGAGAATCCGCGAGCGGCATCTTCCGACCCAGTCGCGGCTTCCAGCATCGTGGTGGACAGCTTGCGCAGCCCCTTCTCGAACGATTCGCCGGACACACCGGACTGCTCGGCTGCCGGTTTCCATACCGACAGGGTCTCGACGCTGACACCGACACGTTGCGACATCTCGTCCAGCGCGTCGCCGGTGTCGATGGCCGATTTCACCATCGCGGTCAGTCCCGCTACCGAGACAGCCACGCCGAGGTTGGCCAGCACGCCGTTGACACTCTTGGCGGTGTCGGTCAGGCCACCCAAGCCCCGCTTGATCGAGTCGAAGGCGGTCTTGGTCTGGTCGACGGCACTGATCAGGATTTGGGCACGATTGCTTGCCATCAGACTTTGTCCAGTTCTTGTTGAATCGCCCGGGCCAAGGCTGGCAACGCACGCTGCACCCCACCCGCCAGATTCAGCCGCCGCTTGAGATCGACGCGCTTGACCAGCACGGCGATGGGAATTTCCTGGCCACGCTTGATCTGCTTGGCCCCGGTACGACCACGCTCGGCACGTTTGAAGCGGCCCAGCTGCCCGGCGTTCTCTTTGATGTTCTCGGCCATCAGCAGCACGCGACCGTTCTTCTCGATGAAGAAGGCATTGCCCGAACGCATCAGGCCGTCGATGACCGCCTTGAAGCGTTTGGGGCCGATGCGACCGGGCAGCAGCGGGATCAGCAGATTGCCGCTCACCGAGCCGCCTTTTTCATGCAGGCCGAGCCACGGGATCTTGCTGCCCACCAGCAGGGCGGGTAGCAGTTCGGGCTTCTTGTCGAACACCTTCACGCCCATCGAGGAGATAAAGCTGTTGCGCTTGACGGTGAAGGCACTGCGCATCTCGGATCGCGCCGCATCACGCACTTCACGCCCACCGGACTGCATGCCCTTGGCGACGGCGGTGTGGATGGCGCGACGCCGCTCGGTGCTCCACGCCGCCAACTGGCGCGGGTCCAGCAGACCGGTGGTGGTGAGCGAGAGACGCATTGGTCAGTCCTTGAGCAGATCGCGTTGCAGTTGTTCGATGCCACGCTTCTCGCCCTGGGCAGCCACGGCATGGATGCCGAGCAACTGGGCAAGTTGCTGCCGTTCGATCTGGCCGTCGGCATCCAGAAAGGCTTGCGCCTGTGTGAGCGTGTAGGCCATCACGTCGTCCAGGCGGTGCCCGGCGCGGATCAGGCGGGCGACGGCGGCGTCCCAGCCGAGCTCGTCAGCGAGCGCAGCGTCGGCGCGAGTCGCTGGGCCGCGCCCTGAATCGCCGGGACGACGTGCGCCACGAAAAAATCCGCGTTCACCTCGAACACGGCGGCGGCCAGTTGCACGGCGTCCGCAAGCTGAAGGTCGTTGATCCACGCGCGTTCACGCCGGGTGGTGATCGCCAGCAAATCCAGCACGGCATCGCCGTGCCGTCCCAGCAGCGCCATCCAGTCCGGATCGCTGGTGATTTCCTCGGCCAACGGGCGCACCACGGCCAGCAGCCGGGGCAACTCACCCAGACGGATCGGCGTCAGTTCAAGCGCGGTGACGGACAGCGTCACGACCACAGGCTCAGGGGGGAATGTCTTGAAGCCGTCCATCACAGCAGCACCAGACGGCCGAACTGACCGAGATCACCGCCGACTGGCTTGGTCAGATCCGCCAGTACCTGGCCCGACAGCTCGAACTTCAGCAGTTCGTCCGTGATGATCGACAGTTCCTTCGCCGGGTTGATGGCCACGCGGTACAGGTCGATCACCACCTCGCGGTTGCCGTCGGCGGTGTTGAGCCCCTCGAAGCGAATCCATCGCTCGGGCAAGGGCTGGGTGAACATCGCCGTGCTCTGCGCCGCGCCATAGGCGTAATCGACGGTGAACGGCTCGGTGTACGGGCCGCCTGACGTGGCATCCAGCACCACCAGCGAGCCGTGCTTGGCATTGACGCTGTACTGGCTGACCGGGAGCGTCTTGGGCGTGGCATCCGAGTCCTGGATCTGCACCGCCGACACGTTTTGCATGGTCAACGGATACAGACTGCCCGGGGTGACAGGGTTGGGCAGTAGTTCGCCAGTTACCGTGCCGGGGGTGATCGTGGTCGTGGTGCCGTAGAGCGCGAGCGCCAAGTTGGTAGCGATCAGCTCTTCCAACGTGCAGGCAAACTCGCCTTTCTTGGTCTTGATGAGCTGCAGGTCGGTCAGGCGCTGACCCGACTGCGCTTCCTGGTGCTCGATGGTGTCCACCGACAGCGACACCTTCAGCTCGGGCACGTTGCCAACAAAGGTCAGCCCAGCAGGGTTGCCGAGTTCATCACGTGCGCCGATGTAGACGCGGCCTTGTCCGGAAAAGTAAGCCATGTTCAGTCTCCTTGGGTGGCTGCAGTTGTGGAAACACCGGACGTGACATCACGGCGGGTGGGTTTGGAATCGGTGGCGGGGGTGGCCGCTTTGGCCGTGCCTTGTGTGATCAGCCAACGGGCGCTGGCGTCATTCAGATCAAGGCGATCGCCTACGGCGAGGCGCTTGCCTGCGTGGGTATGGGGTTTCAGTAGTTCGATGTGCATGGGTTCATCCTGTTTGGGTGAGGTCGATGGCATGGGTGCGGTAGCGGATCTCGTAGCGGGCGGGGAGCGCGACGGCCCCGGCGTCGGCGTCGTCGGACTCCCATTCGCAGTCGATCTCGCGCACGGCGATGGCCAGACCGCCCAGATTCGGGTCGGCGAGCATTGCCGCGTGGGCCGCGACCAGCGCCTGGTCGGCGACGTCGAAGGCATCCGCACCGCGTGCCACCACGGCAAGCCGGACGATCAGCAATCGGTCGACCAGGTGGTTGGCGTGGGCGGTGATGCTGTCGCCATCGACGAACAGCAGCAGCGCTGGACTGGCCTCGCGGGTGACCGGCACGGCAGGCATGCGCAGCACCGGTATCGGGGCAATCGCAGATGCCAGGCGCGTGACGATCTCCCGCAAGAGGCGCTCGCGGACGGAGTTCATGGGGCGTTCCTCAGAGTTGGGAGAGCGAGGCGCGACGCTCGGTGCCGTCGCCGATGGCGCGCACGTCGCGCACCTGATAGGTGTTGCCTGCCACCTCGACCGTGTCCCCGGCAGCCAGCGTCAGCCAGGACGCCGGGTAGTCGATCTGGTAGTCCCGCGATAGCGCAAAACCATCCAGCACGGTTTCGTCCGGGGCACGGAAGGCGCAGTGCACGGTGCTGCCTGCCACCGTGACGGCGGTCAGCAGTCCTGCGCTGCGGGCCGCCTCGTACAACGTCGCGACATCCATCAGGCTGCAACGAGCTTGATCAGCACGCCCGGGCGGTGGCACATCGGCAGCGGGTTCGACTGCGTGTGCAGATCGGTGCCCCGGTCGAACTTGCGCGGCTCCTGCTTGGCATACAACGGCTGGCCGATGGTGTTCACGGTCTCGTTGAAGTCCGCAGGCGCGAAGTACGTGGCGAAGGTATCCACCGTGCCGACCGGGAAGGCATGGGCTTCCCCTGCGGCAATGAAGCGGCGCGACCCCAGCGTGCCGTCGGCCTGCACAAAGGACGCCTGGCCACGGTATTCCTCGAAGGTGATGCCGCTGTAGCTGAAGCCCGAGCGCATGTCGTTGATCAGCACTGCACCCTGCTGCCAGTTCTGGTAGGCGGTCTTGACCTCCTTGTGGGTGGTCAGCGCCCGGAAGAACTCGGTCGAGCACAGCACATGCACACCGGTCGAGAACTCGCCGGTGAGTCCATCTTCCATGAGCCCCAGCAGTTCCAGGCAGGCAGTCTTGATTTGCCCATTGTCGGCCGCCGTCGAAAACTCGAAGGACACCGATTGCGCAGTGATGTCGAACTCGTCGAACAGATCGACGAGCTCACTGCCATCAGCGTCGAGAATCTTGCCCTTGAGCGCCCCCATGCGCAGATGCTCCAGAGTGATCGCGTGCTTGTTGCGCATGGTCTCCAGATGGCGGGCCATGACACCGCCGATGGCTTCCATTTCGGTTTCGGAACCGAAGGCGCGCAGTCCTTGCACTTCCTCTGGCAGCACCACGTCGTCGTGGGGGATGTGCGGGATCACGAAGGACCGCAGGTTGCGCTTGCCACGTTCACCCACCGTACCGGGCGAACCGGGCGCGCGGGTGGGCAGCAGGTTCAGACGACCGGCGTACTCCTCGACGATGATCTGCCGGGTGCGCACCGGCTTGGCCGGGAACAGGTTGAGTTGCTCCAGCCGCCCATAGCGGTTGGGCAGGAGGTTGATGGCGGCCGTCAGGCTGGCCATCGAGAAGCCGGGGTTTTCAAAAGGGTTATGCATTTGGGATCTCCAGAAATGACGAAACCCGCCAGCGGCGGGTTTTGGGGGGAGTGAAATGGATCGTCGGGACGCAGTCAGGCGCTGTCGCGCACCAGCACCCCAAGGGCGGTGAGTTGGGCAACGGCAGTTGCCTTCTGTGCAACCGTCAGACCGGTCGGCCAGACCAATGCGCCGCGCGCGACGATGGCGTGACGGGCGATCAGGATCGCGTCCTCACGGTCGATCAGCGTCGCATCGACGTCATTGCCGAGCACGCCAACGGCGGTTTCCGTGCCGTCCGAGGCGCTCGGGTCGAGGGCCTTGAGCTTGGCGGTAGCCGTTTCGCGGCCCACCACGGTGCCCAGCGACAGGTTCTGCGCGGCCGCGACGGTGTCCTGGTCACGCGAGTAGAGATTCGGCGCTTCGTACTTCAACAGGTCGCCGAGATTCTTGGGTTGAGAGACAGTGGGCATGGCTTACTCCTTGGCGGTGAGTTTCTTGACGGCAGCGACCACCGGACTGTTTTCCGGGTGCTGGCTGGTTCCTGCCTCGGCGGTGATGCGCGAGGCGATTTCGGGTTGGTCGGCACGGGCGTCGAGCAAGGCGCGACGCACCTGCGCTTCCGAGAAGCCTGCTGCGAGGAATTCCGCCGTGCGTTGGGACTGGCCCGCGATTAGGCACATCTCTGCAATGGCCTGAGCTTGGCCGCGCCCGCTGGCGAAGGACTGCGCCAGTGCGGCTTGGGCAGCAGGCGTCGGTTGCGGATCGCTGTCGGTCTGCGGCTGGTCGCCCTGTGGGTCGGTGTCGGCCGGACGCTTAAGGTTGTCGTGGTCGTCTTTGGGGTCGGTCATGGTGTTCTCCAGAGTGAAATGCTTGGTTCGGGGCGGGTTTGAAATGGATTGCGTGGACAGGCTTCGCGGCGAGGCGCGGGCCACGCCGGGCTGCGCCAGCCGCTGCTTGGCCGCCAACGCGTCGGTGAACTCGGTCATCACCTGTTCGAGCGGCATCACTGCGTCGGCGAGGCCTGCTGCCACCGCCTGCTCGCCGTAGAACAGCCCCGCCTCGGTGGCGCGCACGGCATCCGGATCGAGGCCGCGCATCTGCCCGACTTGATTCACGAAGATGTCGTAGAGGCGATCCACTTCCGTCTGCAACGCGGTGATGGCCTGCGGGCTGAGTGGCTCGTGCGGAGAGAAATCGTTCTTGTGGCTGCCCGCGAAGACAGCGGTGTAGTTCAGGCCGTCCTTGGCGTCCTTCACCGACTGGTCGACGTGCAGCGCGATCACACCAATCGACCCGACGCCAGCGGTCTGCGACAGCGTCAGGCGCTGGCAGGCAGCCGCGATGGCAAAAGCCGCCGAGTACGCGGCATCGTTGGCGTGCGCCCAGATCGGCTTGATGGTGCTGGCAGCGCGGATGCGCTCGGCCAACTCAAACACACCCGAGGCCTCGCCGCCGGGCGAGTCCAGATCGAGCAGGATGCCCGCCACCTGTGGGTCGGCCAGCGCGGCGTCCAGTCGGGCTTCGATCTCGCCGTAGGACATCAGGCCAGAGGCGGCTTCGATACCCATCGAACGTCTGACCAGCGTGCCGACCACCGGGATGACGGCAATGCTCGCCTGACCCGATGTGGCGCTTTGGCGCGGCATGGGCAGCGGCATTGCCATGTCCAGATCGGGCAAGCCGATGCGGGAACCCAACACGGAGAGGATCACGTCGAGTTTGGGACGCGCAATGAGGAGCGGCGTCCCGTAGAGGCGGGACGCCAGATGAACGAGTTGCATGTCAGTTGTCCTGTTGGTCTTGCGGCACGGTCACAGTGGCGGCCGCATTCATGGGAGCGCCCAATGTCGATAGTTGGGGCGCTTTGTCGTGGCGCGGGTCGGAGTCAAAGACCAGACCGAGCGCATCGGCGCGCTGGTTGTCGGCGGCGATCTCGCGGTCGATGTCCTCGGCGTCGTAGCCGAAGGCCGAGATGGCTTCCGAGCGAGACAGCAGCCCGGCGCGAATGGCGGTCAGCATCGCGTCGAATTCCTTCTTGGGATCGACCCACTGCCAACCCTGTGGAATCCATTTGGCCGCGAAGTAGTCGCGCTTCTTCTCGGTGAACTGCGGCAGCGCCAGCGCGCCTTCAAGTAGCGCTTGCTCCATCCAGGCACGCCAGATTGGGCGGCACAACTGGTGGACGATCACGCCGTGCTGGATGGCCTCACAGCGGCGGCGAAACTCCAGCAGCCCGGCCCGGATCGACGAGTAGTTCACTTGCGTCAGGTCTCCGGTCAGCATCTCGTAGGTGATGCCCATCGCCGCTGCCACCGCCCGGAACTGCATGCGCAGGAATTCGGCGTAGCTCGCGCCAACGTCGGCAGGCTGACTGAACTTCACGTCCTCGCCGGGCTCCAGGATCTGCATCGTGCCCGGCTCCAGCCCGGCCAATGCCGCACCGCTGGCATCCGGCAAGCCTTCACCCATCAGGTTGTCCTCGGGGGACAGGCGTGTGATGAAGCCCGCGAACATCGCGGCGGTTTTCTTGCGCACGAGCTCGGCGTCGTCGTACTGGTCGAGTTCGTTGAGCTTGACCAGTGCGCGCGCCAGCCACGGTTCGCCCCGGATCTGTCCGGGCCGCAAGGGACGAAACAGGTGAATGATTTCGCTGGCCGGGACACGCACTGTGTCGAGACCGCCCACCACGCCACCAGTTCCCGACATCGGAGCCAGTGAGCCATCACCCGGGTGTGAGCGATACAGGTGGTAAGCCACCCGCCGTCCGAGCTTGTCGAATTCGATGCCCGCACGGATCACATTTCCCGAAGCCAATTCCTGATTCAGCGTGGCTGGCAGGTGTTCGGGTTCGAGCAACTGCAGTTGCAGGCCCACCGGCAGGCCATCCTCCGGGCGGCGATAGCGCAGCCGCACCAGACATTCCCCGCCTTCGAGCATGGCGCGACAGGCCAAGGCCTGCAGTCCGTAGAAATCGGTCAGTCCGGCGGCATCGGCCTCCTCGCACCAGTCCCACCACAGGCTATGAATGGCT
The DNA here is from genome assembly GCA_000272025.2 of Imbroritus primus. Classification (GTDB taxonomy): domain Bacteria; phylum Pseudomonadota; class Gammaproteobacteria; order Burkholderiales; family Burkholderiaceae; genus Imbroritus; species Imbroritus primus. The sequence goes on along the minus strand of AKCV02000022.1, from coordinate 30,070 downwards.
TCACGCAAGGGCTGATCAGCCAGCATGCTCTGCGGCTTGATGCCGGTGCCGATGGCGTTCGAGACAAAGGCCTCGACACCTGCCGCTGCCCAGGCATTGCGGCGTACCAGATCGCGGCTCTTGGCGCGCAATTCGTTCTGGGTGAACGCCAGCGCTGCAACCGCACCGGGATTGCCAACCTGCCACGCCAGGGCGCGACGGCCACCACCGATACCGTCATAGAACGGGGTGCCGCCAAGCAGACTCATGCCGACGCGTCTACGCATTCGGTCAAACCATTGCATGTTCAGAACCCTTTGCCGGTGGTGACCCGGATCTGGCGTGGCGCGCCGGGCCACAGTCCGGTGTCCACGGCCTGCTCGAAGAGGTCGCGCTTGACCGCCGCAATGGCGGCCTGGAGTTCATCGACGCTGCGGTACTCGACGGTCTTGTCGCCAAAAGTCACGCGCTTTTCGCCCTTGACCAGCGCCGCTTCCAGCGCGTCGAGGTGTGCTTGTGTGTAGGCCATCAGCGGAACACCGTAAGGTTGATTTCGGAGGAGTCGTCGAACGATGCGGACGTGGTGGCGCAACTGACGTCGACGTACTGGGCGGTCTTCTGGTCGGCACTGGATCGCACGATGGCAATGCGCTGCGTGCCGCTGTTGGTGCTGCTGCGGGCAAGCGCCGTCCAGCAATAGTTGGCGTCGGGCATGGCAACGGTGAAGGTCACGCGGTAGCGACCCGCCGCCGTCCGGGTCACGCTGGCCACGTTGTGCGATGCGCGCACGACGACCTGTGTGCCGACATAGCCGAAACACACCCACGCCCGGGCCACGCCGGGGTGGGTGGCGTCGATCTTGGTCTTGACCTCGAGCCCGACACGACTGGCCAGCGCACTGATGCGCGATGCGAGGCTCATCAGACCAGCGCACCCACAAAGACCGCGACGAAGTCTGTGTCGGTATTGCCGACATCGGTGGCTGCGACGGCTCCGATGTTGCTGCGCGCCTGGAGTTGTTCGGCGACGGTCAGCGACTGCGCCGCATCGAAGCGCACGCGGTTGTTGACGGCGGCCAGCAAGGCATCCAGGCCACTGGTGCCGTTCTGCAGCAGTTGCTGGATTTCCACCAGCGTGTCGTAGGCGGCATCGGCACCGCCCAAAATCTCGGTCTTGAGCGCATCGAGCAGCGAGACGATCTTGTTGGACGAGTACGTGGTCGTGGCCGCGACGTGCGCATCGTCGATCACCGCCGACGACACCACGGCGGCCTTCAGTTCGTTGATGGCCGCGACCAGATTCGACTTGTCGGTGGTGGTGAGGTTGGCCAGGTTGCCCGCCTTGGCGCGGACGTCGTTGAACTCCTGCGCGACGCGGATGACCAGGCTTTCGATACGGGTAGCAAGACTCATGTTTTCTCCTTGGGGTGTCAGGACAGCCAGCGGCTTTTGATCACGCGCCGACCGGTGTTGCGGTTGCCAGAAACAGCGAGGCCACCGCGTTGGGTGGCCTCGTTGATCGATTCAGTAGGTGTTTCAAGGGCTGGCGGACTAGCCAGTCCCAGTTGTCGCTCCAGTTCCCGCCAGTGACGTTCCTCAAAGCGATCCAGACCCGCCGCCGATGCAGCCGCGCGGGCGTAGACGTAGCAGTCGAGCGCTTCATTGCGCTCACGCATCTTTTGCCACTCGCGCACCGGGAAGCCGTTGCGGTCACGCCGGGTGATCAGTTGTTCCGCGCAGAGTTGCTGGATGAACTCGGCATCGATCTTGGGCAGGTGGACGAACCCGGCCGGATAGACCGGGGTGGAGCCGTCCTCGGCCACGTCGGCGCTCTTGCGAAGGTTGTTGTAGAACTCCAGCTTGGCGATGCTCACCGCCACCGTGTACACCTTGATGCCTCGGCGCAGCTTCTTGCCGCCTTGCGAGACATCGATGGCGGTCGGCGTGCCGATCAAGGCTGCACCGCGAGGCACACCCTTGACCGCCATCACACGCGAATCGCGGCAAGCCCGCACAAAGGCGTAGGCCTCCTGCGTCGCAAAGCCGGTATCCAAGGCAAAACGCACCAGCGGCATCGCCGCGCCGGAAGCGTGTGTCCAGGTCTCGGTCAGCATTTCAGCGAGGCGCTTCCACACCGTGTCGCGGGCGGTGTCACCCATCAGCACGCGGTGCTCAACCAGCCAGGACTCCTTGCCGCGCCCAAAGGCCCAGACCGACGTCTCGATGCGATCTTTCTGCACGTCGGCCGCGCCGACCAAGAGCAGACCGCCTTGCGGCACGCTGCCGACGCGGTAGTCCTCGCGGCGTTCGACCAGTCGTTGCCAGTCTGGCGCTTCGCCTTCCTCGCCCCAGGTTTCGCCTAGCTCGGTGTTCTTGAAGGTCTTGATGGCGGCGGCCGATCCCGACTCTTTACTGACGGCTGCTTCCCACGCAGCGGCGATCTCTCGCCACGAACGCCAGCCCACCGGGCTGTACAGCGACGACAGGTGGAAGCCGGCCGTCTTACCCGCGCCATCGGTGATCATCGCGCGCCACTCGCCGTGCTCCAGCATCCACGTCTTGTGGTGCTCGGCAATCGCGGTGTCACACGACTCGCAGATGTAGGCGGCGGTTTCAGGCTGCCCCTTATCCCAACGCAGCTGCTCGAAACGCAGCCACTGACGGTGGGAGCAATGCGGACACGGCACAAAGTAGCGACGTTGGTCACTGGCCTCGTACTCGCGCTCGATAGCCGATGCCCCTGAGATCGTCGGCGTCGAAACGATGAATATCTTGCGCCGAGCAAAGGTGCGTGTGCGGGCTTCGGCCAGCGAGATCGCATCCCCTTCACCCTCGACGTCCAACGGATAGCCGTCGACCTCGTCTAGAAACAGATACCGAACCGGCATCGAGCGCAGGCCGACCGCGCTGTTGGCCCCGGTCATCACCAGCACGCCAGCCCGGAACTCCTTGGCCAGGATGGTGTTGCCGGAATCCCGGCTGCGCGCCGGTGCAATCAGTTCAGCCAGTGCGGACGACTCCTCAATCAGCGGATCGATGCGCTGCTTGGAGTTGCGCTTGGCCATCTCCACTGTCGGCCACACCGCCATCATTGGCCCGGGTGCGTGATGGATCACATAGCCGATCCAGTTCGATCCCATCTCGGTCGCGCCAAGCTGTGCCGCCTTCATGAACACCACGCGCTCGACCGGCGAGGTCGGCGACAGGCAGTCCATGATTGCTTTCAGGTACGGCGTGCGACTGGTACGCCAGCGCCCGGGTTCGGCAGATGCCTTGCTGGAGAGCATCCGATGGCGATCCGACCATTCGGACACGGTGAGCAGCGGGTCGGGAGTCAGTCCTTCGCGCCACGCGCGTTCAATCTCGGCAGCGCCTTCGTAGTCCATGTTCATCAATCCACCCTTGGGCGCATCTCGCCCAGTTCCTGCAGGTGCTCACGCACCGCCGCCTCCAAGGCGATGTGCATCGTGTGAGGATCGACGCCGAGCTTGGCTGCCATCTGTGCCGAGATGCGTGCGGGCCAGTTGAGCCAGGCATCGCGTTCGGAGCGCGCCAGCTTGAAAACATGGGCGATGGCCTGCGGCCGATCTACCAGCTCGCCCTTAAGGCGGGCCAGGCGCACCTTGTTAGTTTGCGCCTTGACCACTTCGTTGACCGTCCGCGCCTGCAACAAGGACGTGCCACCTGCTGCGGATGTTGCCAATGAGGCTGCTTGTCCATCTGCTGTAGGTCCGCTGGACTCCGGGACAGCGACCTTGACCGCACGGGTGGCCGTGCCACTGCGCGGTGCATCGGAATTGCGCGCCCACTCGCGGTCGACGCGCTCGGCATCAATCGTTCCGTCTGCCTCCGGCGTGATCCGCCCAGCAGCGATGGCCTTGCGCACCGCTGCATCGGACACCCCTCGGTGGCGTGCGTAGGCACGAATCGAAATACCCATATTTCCCCTTCGGGGCACCTTCAATCATTTGTTCGTCATTCATGCGAATTGAGCTTGGCTTCCATCTGGAACAGCGCGTTCATACGTTCGTCATCAACACCATGAAAGGACACGGACATGAGCAAGCTCGAACAACTCCTGACCCAGATCGCGCAAAACAAGCTGGGCATCGAAACCCTGGAAACCCGCCGCTCGGACAGCCTCGACTTCCGCGATGTAGCGGTCTGGTGCCTACGCGATGCGCTTGAAGCTGCCTTCAACGCGGGTCTCGAGCAGGGACGCAATGCCAACCTGTCAGACAAGGCCAACACCTGATTGCGAAGCAAAGAAGCCAAGCAGAAAGCGCTTGGCTTCACTTGGGAACAGCGCGTTCATCACATCACCATCCACCACATCGAAGGAGCAAGACATGATCACCACCCAACTCACCCCGGCCCAGCACGCGATCCTTGCCCACGCGGTTGAACACACCAGCGGCAAGATCGACTGGTTCCCCGACAACATCAAAGGCGGCGCGCGCAAGAAGGTGCTCGACGGACTTTCCAACCGCGCACTGATCACCAGCGACGGCACCGACTGGTTTGTCGCAGCGGAGGGCTACGACGCCTTGGGCGTTGCGCGCCCTGGATTGAACAAGAAGCAAGTCGGTCAATTCGAAGCCAATCTCGACCGGATCATCGCCAATGCCGAAGGTGTGCCAGCGACGGCGAGCGATCCCGAACTGGAGGCCGCCGTAACCGCCGCCGAAGCAACGTGGGTCAAGCCACGCACCCGCGAGAACAGCAAGCAGGCCGAAGTGATCCGGATGCTGCAACGCCCTGAGGGCGCAACCATCGGCCAGATCTGCACAGCCACCGGTTGGCAGGCGCACACGGTGCGCGGCACCTTCGCCGGAGCCTTCAAGAAAAAACTTGGCCTGAACATCGTGTCGGACAAGCCGCAGGGCGGCGAGCGGATCTACCGCATCGCCTGAAAACGATGGCGAGAGGAGCCATGAATAGCTTGGCTTCTCTCCCCACCAGCGCGTTCATACAGGTGTCGTGATTGACGACGCCACACTAGGAAAACCGCCATGAGCACCATGACCATCACCATCGAACGCACCCCACGCACCCTGCAGTTCGCAGGCCAAAGCCTCCAGGTCGAAGAGTTGAGCATCCGCCTACCGTTTGCACGCAAACCTGCCGACCTCGGCGAACTGGGCGGGAGCGACCAGCACAAGGTCTACGTCACCGAGACCAAGGAGCTCACCCCTGCCGAATTCGACGCCTTTGGGCGCAGCCTGCTGGTGTCACGCGACTGGCTGCGTGGCAAGGGTGGCGGCACTGGCGACGGCCACCTCTGCGTCGAGGTCACTGCTCCCGGACGCCCTTACCTCTACGTCAATCCCGAGGGCGGTGATTACGCCCGCTACGTAGCCCGTCTCGGGTAAGCGAAATTGATCGGAAAAGAGGCCAGGAACAGCTTGGCTTCTCAATCGAACAGCGCGTTACTACAGGTGTCGCAACGATCAACCCGGAGAAGACACCATGACCACCAACCAGATACCCGCCACCCAAAACGAAGCCTGGGGTTTTTGGGGCACGATGAACGAACACGCCAGCGCCGCATGGCCCCTGGCCATGAACGCTATTTCGGACGCCACCCACCAGCCCCTCGAATCGGTGCGGACCTTCCTCGACAGCCGCCACGGACGCCACTTTGCCGACGACGTCCAGAACGGCTTGTACCAAGGCCAAGCCTTGCAGGATGCGATCAAGGCCGCCACCCAACGTTGGATGGGCTGGACGATTGGCCGCCAGACCAGCAAGCAGTACGGCATCCCGCGCGGCCTGCCTTACCTGACAGGCTTTGTGATCCACTGCGAAATCTGCGAAGAGATGGCTGCCTGATGAAAGCGATCGCCACCGAACGCGAGCAGGCGCTGCGTTGGCTGATTGCCAACCGGCGTCCAGACATCTCCATCGAGCAGGCTGTGCGCGTCATGTGCATGGCACTGCCGCGCGATCTCACCACCCTGCAAATCCTACGGCGCATCGCCGAGGAAGAAGAGGCCAAGCAGCCCGGCCAGCCATTCAACTGGCGCACACTTCCTGGTCTGCTGCCTCGCGGATGGCCGTCTGGCCGGTGAAGTCCTCCCACCGGCGCACGATCACATCCACGTACTTCGGATCGAGCTCGATCAGCCGCGCGACACGGCCTGACTTCTCGGCAGCGATCAGCGTCGTGCCGGAGCCGCCGAAGGGATCGAGCACCACGTTACCCGGGCGGCTCGAATTGCGGATCGCGCGCTCGACCAGCTCCACCGGCTTCATTGTCGGGTGCAGATCGTTCTTCTGCGGCTTCTTGATAGCCCACACATCGCCCTGATCGCGGTCACCACACCAGTGGCGTTGTGCACCCTCAGGCCATCCGTACAAGATCGGCTCATACTGGCGCTGGTAGTCGGCCCGGCCCAGCGTGAAGGTGTTCTTGGCCCAGATGATGAAAGTCGACCACTTTCCACCGGCGGCGCGAAAGGCGGCCTGCAGCACATCCAGCTCGCTGGATGACATCGCCACATAGATGCCGCCCCGGCAGTTCGCCACGGTGGGCGTCAATGCTGCCAGCAGGAAGTCGTAGAAACCGTCACCTAGGTTGTCGTTCAGGATCGCGCGATCCTTGCCGCGCATCTTGTCCTTGGCACTGTTGGCGTAGTTCACGTTGTACGGCGGGTCGGTGAAAACCATGTCTGCCACGTCGCCTTGCATCAGCCGGGCATAGCTTTCTGCCACGGTCGAGTCGCCGCACAGCAGTCGGTGCTGACCCATGATCCAGACATCGCCCGGGCGCGAGACGGGTGTCTCGCTGACCTCTGGTACCGCATCCTCATCGGTTTGACCCTCGTTGTCCGGCTCGTCGCCCGCGATCAGTTCGGCCAGCGCGTCGGCGTCGAAGCCGGTGATGTCCAGATCGAAGCCTTCAAGCTGCAAGGCTTCCAGTTCGATCCGGAGCATCGCGTCGTCCCAGCCTGCGTTCTCTGCGATGCGGTTGTCCGCGATGACCAAGGCACGGCGCTGGGTCGACGTCAGGTGATCGAGCACGACCACCGGTACCCGTTCCAGACCCAGCTTCTGGGCGGCGGCGAGACGACCGTGGCCAGCGACGATGATGCCGTCGCTGCCCGCCAGGATCGGATTGGTGAATCCGAACTCCGCGATGCTGGCGGCGATCTGCGCCACCTGCTCCTCGGAATGGGTGCGCGCGTTGCGAGCGTACGGCAGCAGCTTGGCGGTCGGCCACTGTTCGATCTTGTCGGCCAGCCAGTTCATGCCATCACCTCGATGTCAGAAGTGGTAGCGCGCTCGGCGGCGACCTGCTCGAAGGACTGACCTGAGGGGATACCACCGTTCTCGATCAAGGTGATCGGCACGCCGGGGTGGTTCTGCTTGAACCGCTTGATGGCCACGTCCACGTACTGCGGGGCGATCTCCACGCTGCGGCAGATCCGACCGGTGCGCTCGGCCGCCAGCATCGTCGTGCCGCTGCCGCCGAAGGGTTCGAACACGATATCGCCCGCGTCGGTGTAGGCCTCGATCACGAACTCCGGCAACGCGACCGGGAACACGGCTGGGTGATCGATGTCCTGCCCGATCTTGCCCTTGTGGCGCATCACTCGGATCACAGAGTCGGGGATGCGAGTGTCCTGCGTCGGCTGGCCCTTGTGCGTCCAGCCGCCCACCTCGCCATCCTTGCCGCGCATCGCGGTGGACGACCCGTCGGCGCGCAGGTGCGACTCCTGCCCGGCGTGCTTGCACGGAACGATCTTGTGGGGCTTGCGGCTTTCGCGGTTGAAGTGGAAGACGAACTCAAAGCTCGGCGCGAAACGGCCAGCCCAGTCGCCGGGCATCCCTGGCCCCTGATCCCAGACGTACCACGCAAAGCGCCGCCAGCCCTGCTGGCGCATCCAGCCCAGCCAAGCGTCCCAATACGGGATGACCTCGTTGTCGCGGTGGATGAGGCCCAGGTTGACCAGAACCTGACCGTCGGCTGCCATTGGCAGGTTCGCGAATACGCCGCGCATCAGGCCGTCCCAATCGGAGATGCCGCCCGATGTGTAGTCGCGCTGGTTGCCGTAGGGCGGCGAGGTGAAGCACAGGCGAGAGTGGTCACTCTGCATCAGCGCAGCGACCACGTCCCGGTCGGTGGCATCACCACAGATCAGGCGGTGTGAGCCAATTGCCCAGACGTCGCCGGGGCGGGAAACCGCCACGACCGGTGCTTCCGGCACGTCGTCGGCAGCGTCAGGCTCGTCGGCTTCGGACTCTGATTCATCATCCGCGACGGCCACCGCACCGGTGAGCAGTGCCTCGATCTCGGCATCGTCGAAGCCGGTCAGTGCGAGGTCGTATCCCGCGTCGGTCAGCTCGGCCAGTTCCAAGGCCAGCATTTCTTCGTCCCAGCCCGCATCCAGTGCTAGCCGGTTGTCGGCGATCACGAGTGCCCGCTTCTGCGCGACGGTCAGATGAGCCAGTTCGATCACCGGCACCTGATCCAGACCCAGCTTGCGTGCAGCAGCCAAACGACCGTGGCCCGCGATGATGCCGTTGTCGCCATCAACCAGGACCGGGTTCGTCCAGCCGTATTCGACGATGCTGGCGGCGATCTTGGCAATCTGCGCATCGGAATGAGTGCGCGGGTTGCGGGCGTAGGGAATCAGCGCCTCGACCTTGCGGTACTCGACGTTGAGCGTATTCAAAAATGGTGTCCTGAAAATAGAAAACCCGCCGACGACAACCGTGGGCGGGTTTTGGGGTTGGTGCGAACGTACAGGGTGCGAACTGCGAACCGTGCGAACCTTGGTTCGCCCCCTGACGCTAAAAAAGCGCCGCGCTCGCGCCCCCCGCATCGCATGGTGGCCAGGAAGGACCCGTGGCAATGGGGCGTGGCCATCGCGGGCTGGAAACGACGAAGGCCACAGACTGTGCTGTGGCCTTCAGACGTACTTCGCTCGCGAGATTAGCCGTAATACTAGCGAAAATCCCTTCAGATGTTGCACGCCAAAAAGTCGTCGAAACCCGCAGCGTTCCGCAGGTTTCCGATTGGCTTTGCAACGGCTCGCAACTACACGCAACGTCAGCGCGCATTGGCTACCGCTCCATGTCTCTTCGCCCCTTGCAGCTGCTCGACCACGATCGCCAGTGCTGCCTGCCAACGACGCCAGGCAGTGGTCCGGTCACAGGCGAAGCGGCAACAGATATCTTTCCACGGGTACCGCTGTGCCCGCATCCAGACGAGGTGTCGCTGTTCCTCCTCAAGCCACTGGACCCACCGCATGGTCTCCAGCATCCGGTCGATGGCCGCAGGGTCGGGCGGAAAGCGGTAGACCGGTGGCTCTGCGCCGAGGTTTTCCCATGGCATGCGTTTGATCGCCGGCCAGCAGTTGAAGTAGCCCTGCACGCGAACCGGAGGAAGGCGGTGGGCAGTTCGTGCGGCCTCGATGAACCGGTCGGCCACGGTTTCGATCGTCCACTCAGCCATGTCGACGCTCCTTCGACCCGTACAGCCGATCGCCGATCCGGCGCAGCAGTTCGCGTTCGACCCAATCGAGTCGCGTGTCGTCGGGCGAGATCACCAGGATCTGCTGGTCGCGCCATCCTTCGCGCTTGATCTGCTCCGGATCGGGGCGCGGATCGGGCTGCAGTCGAGCCAGGGCACAGCGGTAGGCGTGAGTCGGAACCTTCATCTCACACCTCCTGTGTCTCGACGGCCCAGTGCAACAGCGCAATGGCATCGGCTTCGTTGTCGTCAGCCGGTGCGTGGCCACGCAACCGGGCGGCGCTGATCATCTGATCCTTGTTCGCGTTGCCCTTGCCGGTGGCGTGCTTCTTGATCGTGCCCACCGGAACGCCCTGGTACGGGATCTGGTGGTGCTCGCACCATGCGGTGAGGTGGGCCATGAAGCCGCCGTAGGCGTGTGCCGCATCGACCCCGGCGTGGCGGCGCACCTCCTCGAAGTACACGGCGTCGATGCCGTCGCAGGACTGCTTGATCTCGGTGAGCCAGCGTTTGAATCGCAGGTAGCGCATGCCGCCACCCTCGAAGCGCTGCGGCTTGAAGGATTCTGATCCACTGGTCACTGCGCCATCGCGGTCGCGCAGTGCCCAGCCTGTCTGGGTGCCGAGATCCAATGCCAGGATCGAGGACCGGGATGGCCGCCGATGATCTGATCCCGGGTGGCCGGCAAGCCCCCTACGTAGAGTGGAGGGACCATCTGGTCCCTCTCCTACGTAGTAGGAGGGGGAGTTTTCGCCAACTGGAGAATGGGAGAAAGTCCAGCAACCACGCGGGTTTGCGCCAGTTGGCAAGTTGGAATCGTTGCCAACTGCCAACTGCGGGTAATTTCCCGCAATACCCTGATTTACCTGGACTTCCAGTTGGCAGGGGTTTGCCAACTGCGGGTAGTTGGCAAGGAAATGGGTGCAGTTGGCAACGGCGCTACCAACTGCCGATTGGGCAATGTTCATGAGGCCTCCGGGTCGTTCAGTTCGTCGTGGTAGACCCACACCTCGGGGTTCTCGACAGGCATCGAGGCGCCGGAATGCGGGCACTTGTAGTGGGTCGGGAGCACCGTGTACTCGCGCATCGGCAACTCGCCCGTGGCCGTGTCGACTTCGCCCGCTGGCATGCGCAGCACCATGCCTTCGACGCAGAGATAGCCGAACTTGGTGCGGCCGCTGGATGGCAGACCGTAGTCCGCAGCGTTGCGGAAATACTTGATGTAGCCCTGCGTCGAGAGCGCGGAGACGCGTTCGCGGATGGTGCGCTCGCCCCCCAGGCCAGCCTTGCCCTCGAAGGACTCCGCGAACTGGTTGGCGGTGTAGCAGCGCCCGTTGCCGGCCTCCTCGAACAAGATCTGGAGGATCGCGTCGCGCTTGCGGCGGCGCTCGGCATCCAAGCGCTCGCCGTAGTCCTTCATCACCAGCCGCTCGTTGGCATCGACCTCGCGCCACTCGCCGTTGATCTTGTCGACATGCCGTTGCGGGATACCCGCGCCGTTGCGCAGCTCAAAGATCAGCTGGCGGGTCGTTCTGGTCTCGTCGGGCCTGAACAACAACATCCCGGTCGAGTAGTAGCCGCGCAGACTTCCCGCGCCGGCCAGTGCCTGGAACGGGTCCTCCTCGAACTGCTTCTTGCCGAGCTTCTTGGTGTGGTGGGCGAGGATGACGCCGGCGTCCGGATTCACTGCCTGGCGAATGCGCTCCACCCGCTGGGACAGGAAGAACAGCATCGCGCCGTTGTCGTTCTCGCCACCGGCGTCACCGCCGTCGAAAACGTTGCGGATCGGATCGATGGCGATGATGTCGGGAGGCTCGCCGCCGAAAGCCTGCGCGATCGCCGGGATCACCTGCGCCAGCCCTGCGTCATCGAGCACCAGCCGCAACTGCGGTGTGGCGACGAAGTTGGCGCGGGCATCCAAAAGCCGGTGTGATGGCAGGCGCACATCCTTCACGCGCTCGCGCAGGTAGTGGTACTGGACCTCGGCCTGCAGGTAGAACACGCGCAGCGGACGGGGTGGCTGCATGCCGAGGAATACAGCGCCTGCAGCCATGTGCGCCAGCCAAGACAGCAGGAAGTCGCTCTTGCCGACTTTCGGTGCGCCACCGAACACCAACATGCCAGCCGGTGTCAGCACGCGCGGAGCGATCAGATCCGGGGGCAGCGGCGAGTTGTCATCGAGCAGTTCGCCGAGCGTGAAGGTGGGCAGAGAGGGAGCCGCTGCCTTTACGATCCGTCGGTCACCCTGGGCGATGAATGCCGCACAGTCGAAGCCCTCGTCGACAGCGTCTGCTGCATCCCACTTGGCCGGCTTGTCGGTCGGCGGCACCAAAATGGCCACGGATGCGCTGCCCGCCATCACGCAAGCGCGTGCTGCGCTCTCGGCGTAGTCCCAGCCAGGGGCATCCCGGTCCGGCCAGATGACCACGGATTTCCCGGCTAATGGACGCCAGTCGGTCTTGTCGACTGGTGCCTTGGCGCCGTTCATCGCGGTGGTGGCCGCAATGCCGCAGGCAATCAACGCAGCCGCACATTTCTCGCCTTCGACCAGGACGACCTCTCGCGCTTTCCCGATGGCCGGCTGGTTGTAGAGTGGCCTGGGGTCGGGGGCGCGCCACATGCGGGCTCGCACATCCCATGGGCGGTACTCTTTGCCTGTCGGCGGGTCATACCGGTAGACGCAGGCGATCAGCTCGCCATCGGGAGTCAGGTAATCCCATTTGCCGGTGTAGGCGCCGAGGTCATCCATCGGCACGCTGCGAACATCACGGCGCATCGGCGTGCCAACCGGGGTAGCAATGCCGAGCCACTGCCGGATCTCTGCGGCGATACGTGGGAAGTCGCTGCGGGCGGATCGACCTTGCGAGCGCGCCCACAGATCGATGATGTCGCCTCCCTCATCGGTGGAGAAGTCTTTCCACAGGCCGTGCCGTGGTCCGTCCAGCTCAACCACCAGACTCTTGCCCGGGTTGCCATCGACATCACCGACGTAGAACTTGCCACCCCGGATGCGCCCCTGCGGAAACAGGTAGTGGAGGACCGCCTCAAGTCGATCCAGCAAGCCAGCGCGCAAGGCATCGGTGTCAGAGGTCAGTTCGTCGCGCTGCTCGGGCGCGTCATTGAAGTCGAGCCAGATGATGTTGTCGGCCATCATGTCGAACTCCAACAGCGGTCCTGCCAGGGGCAGAACTTGCACTCGACATGCGTTGGGGTGGTTGCATGGCGCGGCAGCAGTTCCTGGCTGTCCGTTGCCGTGATGACCCGAACCGCGCGATCGGACATGCGCTGTGCCAGGCCGCCGTCAAACGGCACCAACTCGAACCAGATCTCCTCGGAGTCCTTGTTGATCGCAGTGAACAACGCTGGGTTCGTGGAAATGCCCGGGATGCTGGCTTCCATGTAGGCCTGATAGATGGCCATCTGCGCGGCATAGACCGGTTTGGATTTGCTGACGCCGTGCTTGACCGTATCCCGCCAGGACTTGTCGTTCATGGTCTTGCACTCCCACAGGGCCGGATAGCTCATTCGTAGCTCTGCGGGGCCGCCGTTCAGGACGCCATCGACGTGCCCTTGAATACGGCCGCCTGCAACGGAAAAGCCGAACTGACCGCCGCTGGCCTTTTGCGTGTACAGATCGAATCCGGCCATGCGCAGCCAGCGGATGGCCAACTCTTCGAGGACATGGCCCACTTCGAAGACACGCAGAACGCGACCTGGCATGTCCCGGCCAGGATCGACCGGTGTCTGCAGATACTCGTATTGCAGTGCACGTTCGCAGGCAACGCCCAAGCGAGACGCACCGAGATAGTTGCGCCGGGGTTGGTTGTCGCGTTCGGCGCTCAGTGCGGCGTCGATGAGCGCGCCGATCTGCTCATGGATCTTGGGGCGGTGATTAAAGTCCAGCATCAGAACGGCACCCCCGTCGAAGCAGGCTTACCCTGGCGGGCGAGTCGCTCCTCAAGAAAAGCGCGGTCCTTCTCCGCCATCCGCTCGTGCTCGACGAGCATGTGTTCCTGGTAGGCGGTCACCACCACGTCGATCAGCATCAGCACTTCGTCTTTGCTGTAGTCCGCCAACGGTCGCTGCATGCCGATGGAGCCCACGTACTCACCCAGCGGGGCCAGGCAGGACGCCATGGCGGCCAGTTCCATATCACTCGGGTCGATCATGTGACCTCCCGTCTTTTCCATGAGCCGTGAAAACGCGTTCTGGCAGCGCATGGAGCAGAACACCCAGCGATTCGAGTAACGGCGTGGGTCGCTGCGCGGCAGGCGTGGATTGAAGTAGCCGAAGCCCTTGGCCTTGCGGGAGCAGACTGCACATTTCACGCGGCCTCCCGGTGGGCATCGTTGGCAGCCACCACAAGGCGCTGAATCGACGACTTGTTGAACTGGAAGGACAGCATCGCCGAGGCCTGATAGCGCGTCATGCCGAAGTCGGCGCGCAACGCCTGCGGCAGATACTGCAGTTGCTTCGCGGTCGGCGGTTCGTTCAGCCAACGTCGGGTCTTGTGCGCGGAGTCTGCCGACTCGCGGTCATTCAGCCAGTCATCGGCCTTGGCCATGCAGACGGTGCGGTCGCCGACGGCCAGCAAGCGTGGCTGCAGATCCTTGCCACCGCCCACGGCGTGCCAGCGTCCATTCAGGAAGAACACGCCACCCCAGGCATTGAAGCCGGTGGCCATCAATGCGTCGTCGCAGCCGAACAGGTCGCACCAACGGAAGTTGGAGCGCTTGAGAAGATCGATCTCGGTCATCACGAAATCGGCCAGTGCATCACCTTCCTCGGTGGTCTCGTTCTCCCAGACGAATCCGCACAGCGGGCATTCGCGGCAGCCGAGCGGGACGGTGGCTTCACAGGACGGGCAGTCCTTGGTCGGCACTTCCCCGTGATGCTGGTGCCCGTCGAGGTTGACGTCCTGCTCCAAGGAACCGTGCATCAAGGTAGCGGTGCCGAAGTCCAACACCACGCAGTCGGTCTTGATGACGCCGGGATGCTCGATAGGATCGATGGTGCGCAGGCCGCGCCCGATCATCTGGGTCAGGGTCGACTTGTGCGAGCTGGGTCGCAGCAGAACCACGCAGGAGGTAGGCGTGAAGTCGTAGCCCTCCGTGAGCACAGCCACATTGACCACGACCTGCGCGGTACCGGATTCGTACTCGGCCAGGCGTGTCTTTCGCTCAGATTCTGAGAGCTCTCCGTGCACGATCACGGCGGATACACCGGCATCCTGAAAGGCCCAGCGCACACATTCGGCATGGGCGACGGTCGAGCAGAACACGATCGTCTTGCGGTCGCCGGCCTTCTCACGCCAATGACGGATCACGGCATCGGTGATGGGAGTCTTGTTGAGAATCGCCTCGACTTCCGTCATGTCGAAGTCAGTGGCCGTGCGCCGGACCCGCGTCAACTGCTCCTGGGCGCCGACATCGATGACAAAGGTGCGTGGCGGCACGAGGTGGCCGGAGGCGATCAGCTCGCCGAGGGTGATTTGATCCGCGACGTTGCTGAAGACCTCCCGCAGTCCCTTGCCGTCACTGCGGGCAGGCGTCGCCGTCACCCCGAAGATCTGGGCGCGCGGGTTCTTGTCCAACACGCGGTCGATTACGCGGCGGTACGACGCCGAGGCTGCGTGATGCGCTTCATCGATCACCAGCAGATCGAGGATCGGGATGGCAGCGAGATGGTTGTCACGCGACAGCGTTTGCACCATCGCGAACGTGGCGCGCCCGGACCAGGATTTGTCCTTGGCATCGAACACGGAGGTGCTGACGCCCGGATTCACCCGTGCAAACTTGGTCAGGTTTTGGCCGGTCAGTTCATCGCGATGAGCGAGGATGCAGGCCTTGGCATCTGGCTCGGCCAACAAGCTGCCGGCCACCGCCGACAGCATGATGGTCTTGCCCGACCCGGTGGGGCCAACAGATAGGGTGTTGCCGTGTTGGGCGAGCGCCGCCAAAGAGCGCTCGACCAGCAGGGCTTGGCGGGGGCGGAGCATCATGGCGGCGTCCCCTTTACTGTGCCCAGCTCGGGCGACCCGGCACGGAGGCACGGCCCGTGGCCTGGGCATACGCGTTCGACCCGTTTGCGGGTGCTGGCGCTTTCGCCGCTCCCTGCGCGCCACCCATGAGGGCGGCGTAGTCCTTGTGGTCGGGCGTGATCGCGGCCTTGATAACGCTCTTGTCCTGGCCGTTCTGGTCTTTGTCCCAGTCGACCTTGCCGAGAAATTCGATGCCGTCGAGGTCGGCAAACCCGCTGATGCGGCGCGCGTTTTGCGCAGCAGGACTGTTGTCGCCGGGGTGAACGCCGCGCGCGGAGTTCAGGATCGCCTTGACGAAGGTGCGGCCCATGTTGGCCCACTCAGGGCCCTTCGGGCTGTGCAGGCCGATCAGAGACCACATCTTGCGACGGGCGAACTCACCCTCCATCACGACGAACTCGCAGTTCAGGTACACCGAGCCGGTGTTGTCGTTGCGGGTGGCGTAGCCGCCGGTCCATCCCTGCGACGGATCATCGAAGCCACCCGGCTTGATGGTCATGCGGACGCGCACCAGCGTGCCCTTGGGAATCAGGTCGAAAGAGGTCTGTTCGGAAGCGGAATTGAAATCGAAATAGGTCATGATCAGGACTCCTGAGTGGAAGTGGATTCGGGGATGGCAGCGGGCGCGGGGCGCGCGAAATCGAGTCGCTCGGTGGCGGGTCTGGCAGGGCCGGCGATCTTTTCCATCAGGCGGCCAAGATGCGGTTCCTCGATCGGATCGAGCCGCCCGGAGCGGTCCTTGGCGGGGTATCCCCATGCGTTCAGCGTGTGACAGACAAAGGCGCGGTAGCTGGCGCCGTCATCGGCCTTCAGCTCGGCCAAGGTGACGACCTCATCGACGATGCCGGGCAGTTCGAGGCCGGTCTTGGAGCCGTCGATCTGCAGCGAGAACACGCGGCGATTGAAATCGTCGAGGCGCTCGTCGAGGATGCCGACGAACCAGACGTTCTTGCCGCGCGTGTGCTGCAGGTGGGTCAGCCAGCCGATCATTTCCTGGCCCATTAACCCATACGCACCTCGGCTGTCCGGTTTGCCGGTCTTCTCAGAGTAGGCCTGGGGCTGGCCCTTGCACCATTGCAGGCACAGGCGACCGGCCACGGTGATGGAATCGACGAACACGGTGTCGTACTTGTCCAGTACGGCCGGATCGCCAAAGCGCGCACACACAGCATTGAAGTGGGCCTGGCTGAACGGTTGGTCGTCGCGCAGCGCCGGGTTCGGTCCGCCGATGTACACCGCGAAGTCACGACACTCCTGCCAGGTGCGCGGACGGATCGTGTCGCCCGCCCAGCCCTCGACAGCCAGATCTCCAGCTTCAAGGTCGAAGAAGAGCGTGGCCATGGGTTTCAGCGTCCAGAGCTGTGACGTCTTGCCGATGCCACTCTTGCCGACGAGCACGCCCTTCACGCCACGGCGCTCGGCCAGGCGCTGGTCTGCAGTAATGATGGGGAGGCTCATGTGCCGGCCTCCTCGGTGCTGATGTTGGCGAACGCATCAGCGACGGTGGTCACGCCGAGTGCGCCGCGCTTGCGGGCCATTTCGTACAGGTCGCGCAGACCACTCAGGCGCCGATGGATAACGCGGGTTTCGGACTCCAGGCCCTGGATCGCGAATGCCACGTCATCGATGGTGGCGTCCTCGAGGCGACGCACCACTTCGTCGGGGCGGTTGCCGTCCAGCGCTGGGATGCGAATGGTTTCGGGCAGATCCCGGAGGTACATCTCCTGTTGTTTGCGCAGCAGTTCGAGCAGCGTAGGTTTGGTTTTCATGGCGATTACTCCTGAAGCAGAGCGAGACGAAAGCCCGGCTTGCCGGTCTTGAGGGTGCGTGCCGGGGCGAAGGCGCTCTTGAGCGACTCGGGCCACGCGTTGAACTTGGTTTCCGAGATCCGGTAGCTGATGTCCACGTACTCGGACGGGTCGTCGCCGTTGGCTGCAATGCGACGGGTGATCTCGGCGAGCCGCGTCTGGTCCCAGTCGACTTTCTTGGGTAGATCAGCGGTGATGCGGACATGGCCGTCGTCGAAGTGGACGACACCGGTGTCCTTGCCTGCCGCCAAGCGCAGCTGGTGTGCGCGGTCGGCATACTTGAGATCCAGTGCGCGATCGACGTGCTCGACGATCGCCTTGGCAGCGGCGAGAAGATCTGCAGCGTCGTTCTTGAGCTGGAACAGGGACTCGCTGGCAAGCGCAGCCAGTTCGCCGGCCGGGGTGGTCAGGACTTCGTCGGGGGAGATGCGGTTCACAGCGCACCTCCCGCATTGACGCGTTCAGAGGTGCTCTTGCGCAGGCTCTCGGACTCGTAGGCTTCGATGTCCTCGATGCGATAAGCGACGCGACCCTGCAGCTTCAGGAATACCGGGCCGATACCTTCGGAGCGCCAGCGTTCAAGCGTTGCTTCGCTGACTCCCCAACGTTCGGCCAATTGGCCTTGATTCAGATGTTTGACACTCACGATGCACTCCTTCTGGTTGTTGCGAATTCGTGAGGTCAGTTTCGAAGTCGGCCTGTGCGGGCGTCTGCCGCCGCCATGTACGGGCTGATGTACGGGCGCAGCTTCTGCGGGGAAAAGCGGGGCCCAGAAAGCAAAAAACCGCCCGAAGGCGGTTGTGCGTGGTCCTGCCAACTGGTGGCCGGTCAATCTCGGCGGAAGCCATACTTCCCCTTTTCAGGGTTGTCGATGTAGTCCTCCCACTCCGTGTTGCCGCTGAACAGGTTCTGCATGCGCTGGCTGCGAGCGGTCTTCTTGTCGGCATAGGCTGCGCCGAGGATTTCGGCCGCTGGAAGGAGCCATCTGTCGTTGATGGCCTGCTCGAACATGTAGCGGACGGCTGCAGCCTGACGCTCGCCCTTGATCGTCCAGGGCTTGGTCTTGGTGCGGATGGTCAGCGTGTTGGTGTACTCGTTGAAGTGCACCGGCAACATGGGGCGGATCTCGCCATCGGGCGGAGCGGCGAGTATTCGATGCAGGAGATCCAAATCGATGCACGGCGTGGCGACATAGTCGACGATTGCAGCTCGTAGCGATGCGAATCGGTAGCTACGCGGCGGCCGGACAAACTGCGGCAGGACACCGCCCGACGACAAGATCAGGCCCTGATCAGGCAGACTGGTTTGACTGAAATGCCGAAACACCTGTTCGACAGATCGCGCCAACCCACGAACAAGCCAGACGTCTGTCAAGGCGTGCCCGATTCGAGCTTTTCCCAAATGCCAAAGGGCATCGTCCAGAAGCGGCGCATCGATCCCTTTTCGCAGAGCCTGCGCGATACCCAGGAGATCGGCGATGGTGCTTAGGATTGCAGCTGGCCGAACGCTGTAGACGGCGACTTCGGCGGCGGGGACAAACTTCCACCGAAAAGTCTCAGGGCAGCGGTAGCGATACCGATCAGCTTGGTCATCTTCAGTCAGGTCGACTTGAACGAGATCGTCATCAAGCGATGCTGGGTAGCTCCCGGCGTAGCCGACGCAGTCGGTCCACTGCTCAAGCAGCTTCGGCGTCAATGACGTCCGACCATGGACTTTCCACCCAGGCACCCCACGAAGCCGCTGTCCGTCGCCGTCGGCAATCGGCTGCCCAGACCGTTCGAACAGGTCGATCAGATCAAGCAGCGACTGCGTCGGCAGGGGCTTCGTGGACATCGCCAATCTCCTTCACCAGGTGCCATTTGGCCAGCAGTCGGTCGCACAGCGCCCGGTCCTTTTCCCGCTTGGTCTTGATGTTGCACTTGTTGTCGTCGCGCAGGATCACGGTAATCGTCCGTGCGCGGTCCTTGCCGACCTTTTTCAGCTTGATGGACAGCTTGGCGTAGTTGAGGTGGTGATCGCGGAAGTCGAAGGCGGGGCCAATCAATGACCGGGCGGCCGCGTAGATGTCATCGACGTCCTTGGTCCAGATCTTCACCAGGAGCGACCGGCCATTGCCGGCGGCGTAGCCGAGCTCGACGACCTTGACGAACGCAACCGGCTCGCCGGATAGGTCGAAATTACGCAGCGCCGCCAGGCTCTGGTAGTCGTATTGCTTGAGCGGGATCTTCTCGCCGGTGATGGGCGATTGCAGCAGGGTGTCAGCCACGATGCGCGCCAACGCTTCGCGGCCCGACGTATCTTTCGACAGCACCTCCAGATGCCCATTGGCCGGCTCGTAAGTGATGTGCGAAGACACCGCCCGGATCACCTCCTGGGGCACCAATTCGCTCGCCTGCACGCAGTCGATGATTTCCGGTGGGCGATTGTGATGGATGCTGATCTGGTACAGATCCACGTCCTCGCCGGTCTGAGTGTCGGGCCGCAGACGCTTGAAGATCTGGATCGCAACCGCGTCATCGGAGCACCCGAGTTGCTGCGCGACGGTCTCGTGGAACGCCGCTTTGGCGGCTGCGTCGTCGAGTACCGCCAGGTTGGCAGGTGCCATGAAACCGGAGTAGCAGGAGGCGCTTTGCCGGAATACGTCGGCCTGTCGGGCGTTGAGGGCTTCCTCAAAGATCAAGGGTTCATGGACGTGCAGCCACAGCGCCCGCTCGTACTGGTTCGGAATCGCGGCGAAGGTTTCCCGGGCGGCGTCATCGAAGATGTCGTCCTTGAAGCCGTCGATGACGTCCTGGCCGGCGCCGTCTGACAGCAGCACGATCCGTTCGGCCACTTCTTCGATCCGCTGCCGTTCGCCCACCCCAAGAGCCGCGAGCACAGCCTCCATCTGTTCACGCTGTTCTTTCTTGGGCTTCTTGGCGTCCACGTCCGGCATGGCCAGGCCGAATTCATCCACCATGAATTCACGGAACACCGCCGGCGGCAGGTGGCCCAGGAGCTTGCTCAGGTTTTCTGCATCGTTCATCTACATACCCCTCAAAGGTTTGGATCGGCTTGGTATCAGCCTCGACGGCCCCTTCTTCTTGTTGGGGTGTGCAGACCGATGGCGTTCGGTGCACCGAACGATTCGGATTGTCGCGGAGCGGTTGTGGGTTTGTCAAGCAGGTACGAAATCGTTCGGCGTAGTGGTATTATTTTCGGATTGAAGCCAACAAATGAGGAAATGCCGGTGCCATCGCCCCTGGGGGACAAGATCCGCGCACTGCGGAAACAAAAGAAGCTCAGTCTGGAACAGTTGGCCGAACTGACCGACTCCAGCAAGAGCTACATCTGGGAACTGGAAAACAAAGACGATCCGAAACCATCGGCCGAGAAGATCGGCAAGATTGCCGCCGTCCTCGAGGTCACCACGGAGTTCCTGCTGACCGAGTCGGCAACCACCCCGGACGAGGAAGTGCTCGACGAGGCCTTCTTCCGCAAATACAAAAACATGTCCGAGCCGGACAAGAAGAAGATCCGCAAGATCCTCGATGCCTGGGAAGATGAATGACGGACGCGAAAAAGCCCATGGCCGAGGCCAACCGCATCTCGTCCATGCTCAACACGGTTCTCGGTGCGGATCGCTTTCCGGTCAAGGTTGACGAACTGGCGCTGGAGTATTCCCGCCAGTGCTTTGCAGACTCGCCGATCGACAGGGTTCAGGGCGAGGATCTCGACGGTTTCGATGGCCTGTTGAAGGCCAACAAGGCGCGCTCGAAGTGGCTGGTCCTCTACAACAGCGCCACCCCGTCGGAAGGCCGCAAGCGCTTCACGATCGCGCATGAATTCGGTCACTACATCTTGCACCGCCACCAGCAGGACCTGTTCGAATGCGGCGACGACGACATCGAGACGGGTGATAACAACGAGCGCGACATCGAGGCCGAGGCGGATCTGTTCGCCTCGACCCTGCTGATGCCGCTGGACGACTTTCGGCGCCAGGTCGACGGGCAGCCGATCAGCTTCGATCTGCTCGGCCACTGCGCCGACCGCTACGGGGTATCGCTGACGGCCGCCGCCTTGCGCTGGACCGAGATTGCACCCAAACGAGCGGTGCTCGTGGCCAGTCGCGACGATCACATGCTGTGGGCCAAGTCGAACAAGGCGGCGCTCAGGTCCGGCGCCTACTTCGCGACGCGCAAGAACACCATCGAGCTGCCGCACGATGCGCTGGCGCACAGCTACAACGCCTTTGACATGTGCGACAACCGGACGGGGCGTGCCCAGTCCTGGTTTGCCCGTGAACCTGCCAGCATGCCGGTCACGGAGATGACGCGCGTCGCGGGTCAGTACGACTACACGCTGACACTGCTACTGCTGCCCGAGGCCGAGTGGCAGGGAGCGCGGCACGATGATGAGGAACCGGAGGAAGACACCTACGACCGCTTCATCCGCAACGGCCAGTACCCGGTGCGGTAGCTCATGGTGGATCGATCATGAGCGCCCACAAGTGGCAATTCGCTTCCCGTTTCCGCCGTCATGCGTTTGGCTGGCGCTCCGATACGCCGGTGCAGCGGATCAAGGAAGCCATCACGGAGATCAAGCAGGTCGCCCGCAAGGAGCCCGTGCTCGCAGCTGAAGGAGCCATCACCCTGCTGGAAAAGCTCTCCCCGGCGCTGGAACAGGTGGACAGCTCATCGGGCGCACTGGGTTCTGCCGTCAACAAGGCCATCGACACCCTGGTGCCCATCATCGTCAAGGCTGATGTCGAGCCGAAGCTGCGACAACGCTGGCTCGAACGCTTGTGGCAAGCGCTGCAGGATGACGAGATGTCCTACATCGAACTGCTCGGCGATTACTGGGGCGAGTTGTGCGTGACGCCGGAACTGGCGTCGCACTGGGCCGATGAGTTTTTGCCGGTCGTCGAGAGCGTGTGGAGCCCGAAGGCTTCCGGACATGGATTCTTCAAAGGCACCAGCGCCTGCCTGGCATCGATGTACGCGGCGGGCCGCCACCAGGAACTGTTGGCGTTACTCGACAAGGCGCGGTTCAAGTGGTGGCACGATCGACGCTGGGGCGTGAAGGCATTGGCAGCGATGGGCAAGAAGGCGGAGGCGATCCGCTACGCCGAGGAGTCGCGCGGCCTCAATGATCCTGGCTGGCAGATTGCTCAGTCCTGCGAAGAGATCCTGTTGTCCTCCGGTTTGCACGACGAGGCCTACCGCCGCTATGCCATCGAGGCAAATCAGGGCACAACGAATCTGGCGACGTTTCGCGCCATCGCCAAGAAGTATCCCCACAAGCAACTGGAAGAGATCCTACGCGACCTGGTGGCCAGCACGCTTGGCGCCGAGGGCAAATGGTTCGCTGCTGCGAAGGATGCGGGCTTGTTTGATGTGGCGATCGAACTGGCTACGCGCAGCCCGACCGATCCGCGCACGCTGACCCGCGCTGCCCGTGATTACGCCGAAAAGCAGCCAGCATTCGCGCTCTCAGCCGGCTTGGCCGCGTTGCGCTGGATCTCTCTTGGACACGGCTATGAGATCACCGGCGCGGATGTGCTCGATGCTTATTCGGCAGTCACGCAGACGGCAGTGAATGCAGGTGTTCCAGTCCCGCAGATCAACGAGCAGATCCGGGACATGATCGCCAGCACCCAGCCCGGCAATTCGTTGATGACGACCATCCTTGCCCGTCATCTGGCGAACTAAACTGGACCAGCTTTTCGCAGCAACCCGCATCGGTTCGCACAACTCCGAAACTCCCTCATGGTGTCGGCGGCAGTCCATCCGGACAATTTCACTGCATGTGAGTTTGACCGAGAGGACCGCCACCAATGCATCAAATCAACCATCTACCACCGGAGCGGATGACGCCGGAACAGCGTCGCCACGAGATCGCGTCGTTGCTGGCCAACGGCCTGGCACGCTTGCGTATCACCGACGCAGAAGAGTCCGCAGATATGGCCGGAGCGAGCGGGTTTGAGCTTGGCTTCTCTGGCAACCAGCGCGTTCATACAGACCCCGTCAACAAGACAACTACGGAGTCGAAATGAGCACGCAAATACCATCGTTTTCCACGCCGCCATCGGTGGCGGCGCAGATCGCCAGGTTGCCCGAGATGCCGATGGCAGAGATCCGGGCACTCTGGCAGAAACTGGTCGGTGGCGACACGCCCACCCACAACCGCCAGTTCCTCGAACGCCGGATTGCCTACCGGCTGCAGGAGCTGGAGTTCCGCAAGGTCGACGCCAACCTGCTGGATCGCAACCAGCGCCGCATCGAATCTCTGGTCGAAACCGGCAAGGTGAAAAAACGCGACCGCGATTACCGCCCGGCCGCAGGCACGGTGCTGGTCCGCGAATACAAAGGCATCGAGTACCGCGTGATCGCGACCGCCGACGGCCAGTATGACTTCCAGGGGCGCATGTACCCGAGCCTCTCGATGATCGCCCGCGAAATCACCGGCATGCGTTGGTCGGGTCCGCTGTTCTTCGGCCTCAAGCCGCCATCCAACACTAAGACCAAGCCATCCACCAAGAAAAGAGGTGGACGATGAGCGAAGTCTTGAAGCGCCGCATGCGCTGCGCGGTCTATACGCGCAAATCCACTGATGAAGGGCTGGACCAGGAATACAACTCGATCGACGCCCAGCGCGACGCCGGTCACGCCTACATCGCCAGCCAGCGCGCCGAAGGCTGGATACCGGTCGCCGACGATTACGACGATCCCGCCTTTTCCGGCGGCAACATGGAACGACCGGCGCTCCAGCGAATGATGGCGGACATTGAAGCCGGCAAAATCGACGTGGTCGTCATCTACAAGATCGACCGCCTGACACGTAGCCTCGCGGACTTCTCCAAGATGGTCGAAGTGTTCGAGCGCTACGGTGTGTCGTTCGTGTCGGTCACCCAGCAGTTCAACACGACGACCTCCATGGGCAGGCTGATGCTGAACATCCTGCTGTCTTTCGCCCAATTCGAGCGCGAGGTCACCGGCGAGCGCATCCGCGACAAGATCGCAGCCAGCAAGCGCAAGGGCATGTGGATGGGCGGCGTACCGCCGCTGGGCTATGACGTCAAGAACCGGCGGTTGGTGCCCAACGAGCGCGAAGCCAAACTGATCCGGCACATCTTCCAGCGATTCGTCGAACTCGGCTCCAGTACTGCCTTGGTCAAGGAGCTGAAGCTGGATGGCGTAACGTCGAAGGTGTGGACCACTCAAGACGGCAAGACCCGGGATGGCAGACCGATCGACAAGGGCCACATCTACAAGCTCCTCAGCAACCGAACCTACCTTGGTGAGTTGCGGCACAAGGACCAGTGGTACCAGGCCGAACACCCGCCCATCATCAGCCGCGAATTGTGGGACAGCGTCCACGCGATCCTGGAGACGAATGGCCGAGTGCGGGGCAACACGACGCGGGCAAAGGTTCCCTATCTGCTCAAGGGGATTGTGGTCGGCAACGACGGGCGCGCACTGTCGCCGTGGCACACCACCAAGAAGAATGGCCGGCGCTACCGTTACTACGTGCCCCAGCGCGACGCCAAGGAACACGCGGGCGCCTCGGGGTTGCCGCGATTGCCGGCCGCGGAACTCGAATCGGCGGTGCTTGACCAACTGCGCGCGATCCTGCGTGCCCCGAATCTGCTCGGCGACATGCTGCCGCAAGCGATCAAGCTCGATCCAACCTTGGACGAGGCGAAGATCACCGTGGCCATGACCCGGCTCGACGCGATTTGGGATCAACTGTTCCCGGCGGAGCAGACACGGATCGTGAAATTGCTGGTCGAGAAGGTGGTCGTGTCGCCCAATGACCTCGAGGTGCGGCTGCGCGCCAACGGCATCGAACGGCTGGTGCTGGAGCTGCGTCCCGAGCCCGTCGAGCAACAAGCGGAGGCGCTGGTATGAGCGACATCCGCATCCAGAAGACCGGCGAGCCGGACATCCTGCAGACCAGCGACGGCAGGCTGACCCTGTCCGTGCCGATCCAGATCAAGCGCCGCAGTGGCCGCAAGTTGGTCACTCTCCCGAACGGTGAGACTGCACCGGTCAGACCGTGGGACGTTGCACCGACCTCCATTCAATTGGCGCTGGCCAGGGGGCACCGCTGGCTGGCGATGCTGGAATCGGGGGAAGCGAAGTCTTTGAAGGAGATCGCCACACGGGAAGGCATCGACAACAGCTACGTCAGCCGGATGGTGAATCTGACCACGCTAGCCCCCGATATCGTGGCGGCCATCCTGGACGACGCATTGCCGAACCACGTCACGCTGTTCGATCTGGCGGTCGATCCGCCAGCGCTGTGGGATGAGCAGCGGGAGAGAGTCGGGCTTTGAGGTGGAAACGCCACCTCAGCTCAACATGCCCTTGAGATCCTTGAGCATCAGGAACAGATGGTACGGATCAGTCGGGCTGGGCTCGAATTCCCACGATTCGTACCACTGTCGCGCTGCGTCGTCTTTGGCATGCACCAACAGGCAGCGAATGCCGGCGATGTCGGCAGCCTGTGCCGTGCGCAGCAGGGCGTCCTTGAGCAAGGCCTGGCCCAGTCCTTTGCGCTGATGTTCCTTGTCCACCGCGAGCCGGGCCAGGATCATGACCGGCACTGGGTGGCGCGCCAGCCCCTTCATCACTCTCGACGGCGCGGCTTCCGGATCGACGCTACCAACGGCCAGGCTGTAGAAGCCGACCACCACGTCACCCTGGCAGCAGACATAGGTCTGCGCGCTGTTGGCCTTCTGGTTGACGAGCGCGTAGCGCTGCAGGAACTGGTTCAGCGCGACCTGGCCGCAGTCGAACGCATCGACCTGATCCGTTGCCGCGAGCTTGCGAACGGGTGAGTAGTCAGCGCTCAACCCAGCGCCCCGGGCTCACGCAGCAACTTCTTCAGGCGCGGCTTGCTTTGCACCGGGCGGTCCAGCGCTTCCTGGAACGCCTGCCACTGTGTGTCGTCCAGTACGAACTGACGACGATCTGCCAGCGTCTGCGCGGCCGCCGTCACGCCCGCGTCGAGCAGGAACTCGCTGACGTTCTTGTGGCAGGCGCGTGCGGCTTCCTGCAGCAGTTGCTTGACTGGCGTACTGGCGCGAACGTCAATGCGTTCGGTCTTGGAAAGATTCGGGGTGCTCATGGTGCCCCTCCGGACTGATCTTGGATGCCCTTATTGTAGGCGTCCGGACATTGTCCTGACAAGGAGTTTCTTGTCTTGGCCACCATCCAAGCACGTACTTCCGCGTTGCCATATGTCGGTAGTCCCCGATAACTACCGACGAAACGCAACCGCAGCGTTTCCTTCGCCACCCGATGCTGCACAAATTCGCCAGGAGCGAATTTGGACGACGAAGTCGGCCCCGCAGGGGCGAACCCCATGGATGGGGTGAGCAATCCAATCGCTTGATTCGTCCGCGCGTAACTCTTTGATCTGTTAGGGGGCCGTGTTGGGGTCTCTGCGGACTTCGGGCCAGTTTCAGGGAGCGAGGTCGGAGCGAGGAATGGCCAGGAGAGAGTGGCCTGACGACGCTGGCGCCCGACATCGTGGCGGCCATCCTGGACGACGCACTGCCGAACCACATCACGTTGTTCGATCTGGCGGTGGACCCGCCGGCGCTGTGGGATGAGCAGCGGGCTGGGATCGGGACGAAATACTCTGCCTGTTGGGAATAAACGCGGCTCGACGCAGCGCCTTGCGGTCGTCTCGGGCGACCCCAGCGTAATCAATCATTCGGTAGGGGCAGTGTGCAATCCGGGGTTTGTTCGCGTAAACCTGTCAGAAGCTCATCCAGTAGTGTGGCGAGCGCCGTGGCCTTTTCGAGCGGAAAATGCGTGGTGGCGGCGAGTTCGGCGGGAATGCAGGCGCAATGCGAGCGCAGCGCATCGCCGGCCTTGGTCAGATAAATCTCGACGATGCGTTCATCATCTTGGCGGCGCTGACGTTGCACCAGTCCTTGCAGCTCGAGCCGCTTGAGCAGCGGGGTCAGCGTGTTGGTATTGAGCAGGGCGCGCGCGCCGATGCGAGACACTGGGCAGGGCGCGTCTTCCCACAGGATCATCAGCACGATGTACTGCGGGTAGGTCAGCCCCAGCGGCTCCAGCAGAGGCTGATAGAGCCGCGTGATCAGGCGCGAGGCGGCGTACAGGCGAAAGCACAACTGAAGATCGAGGCGCAGGTGATCCTCGGGGTTGGCATCGC
The DNA here is from genome assembly GCA_000272025.2 of Imbroritus primus. GTDB lineage: Bacteria > Pseudomonadota > Gammaproteobacteria > Burkholderiales > Burkholderiaceae > Imbroritus > Imbroritus primus. The sequence goes on along the minus strand of AKCV02000022.1, from coordinate 2,596 downwards.
CCGGAGGCGCTGATAATGACCGTCTGCTCATCTCAGGCCGCCCCGAGAGCCTTGGCAAGGAGCTGATCGATCTTGTCGGGACGCGTGGTGGGGGCGAAGCGGCGCAGCGGCTGACCGTCCCGGCCGATCAGGAACTTGGTGAAATTCCACTTGATCTGGCGACCGACGAGGCCAGGGAGTTGCATGCTCAGCCACTTGAACAGCGGATGCGCATTGGGCCCTTTGACATCGACCTTTTCAAACATCGGGAAGCTCACGCCGTAATTGACAAGGCAACTGCCTTCAATGGTATCGGCGTCGCCGGGCTCCTGATTGCCGAACTGGTTGCAGGGAAAACCCAGCACCACGAAACCCTGGCCGGCATATTTTCGATACAGGGACTCCAGCCCCGCGTACTGGGGCGTAAAACCGCATTTGCTGGCGGTGTTGACGACCAGCACCACCTGTCCGGCGTAGCGGGAAAGCTCGACCGGCTCGCCGCGCAGGGAACGGGCCTGGAAATGATGAAATTCGCTCATGGGACTCTCCTGGGAAGGCTCAGCGCAGTTCCAGCGCGACGTCGACGTTGCCGCGTATGGCATTGGAATAAGGACAGACGGCATGCGCCTGCTCCACCAGCGCCTGTGCCTGTTCCCGCGGCAGGCCGGGCAGGGTCACCACCAGTTTGACCGCCAGCGCGAAACCGCCCTGGTCATTGGGCCCGATGCCCACCGTGGCGTCGACGCGGGTTCCCTCCAGGGTGATCTTCTGCTGCCGGGCGACATGGATCAGCGCGTTCTCGAAGCAGGCGGCATAGCCGCCGGCGAACAGCTGCTCGGGGTTGGTGCCCGCGCCGCCACTGCCTCCCAGACTTTTGGGCAGGCTCAATTGCAGATCCAGCGCGCCATCGTCGGTGGTCACGTGGCCGCTGCGGCCGCCGATGGCCGAGGCATGGGCTTCATAGAGGATGTTCATTGAGGGTGCTCCTGATGAGGGTGTCTTGCTAAATAATATCGCGCGCGATACAATCGCACAAGACACCTGCGCTTCATTCTGATCCGCGATTGAGTCGCTGTGTGGCGGTTTGGATTGGCAACGGGTCTGAACGCGAGTCTTTTGATAGAAAAGGAGAACGGTCATGCAATATCGTCAATTGGGTCAATCCGGACTGTTGGTATCCGAGTTGTGCTTCGGCACGATGCCGTTTGGCGCCAAGGGCTATTGGGAAGTGGTCGGCGGCCTGGATCAGGCGGCGGCGCAGCGCCTGGTGGATATCGCCATCGACGGCGGCATCAATTTTTTTGACACGGCCGATGTCTATTCCCACGGTCAGTCGGAGGAGATTCTCGGCAAAACCTTGCAGGGCAAGCGTGATCAGGTGGTGCTGGCCACCAAGGTGCGTGGTCGCATGAGTGCCAACATCAACGACGTGGGTCTGAGCCGACACCACATCATTCAAAGCTGCGAGAACAGTCTGAAGCGTCTGGGCACCGACTACATCGATCTCTACATTGTCCACAGCTTCGATTTCATGACGCCGCTGGAGGAAACCCTCTCGGCGCTCGATGACCTGGTGCGTCAGGGCAAGGTGCGCTATCTGGGCTGTTCCAACTACTTCGCCTGGCAGCTCATGAAGGCGCTGTCGATCTCCGAGCGCAAGCACCTGGAGAAGTTCGTCTCGCTGCAGGCCTACTACTCGCTCGTCGCTCGTGACGTGGAATACGAACTGGTGCCGCTGTGCGAGGACCAGGGCCTGGGTCTGACACCCTGGTCGCCGTTGGCAGGAGGCTTCCTGACCGGCAAGTACCCTCGGGGGAACCAGAAAGCGCAGGAAGGCCGCCGCAGCCGGGAAGAACAAAACTTCCTCCAGCTCGACGAGGATCGCGCTTACGCCATTCTTGACGAAGTGCAGCGGATCGCCAGTGAGCGCGGCGTAAGCCCTGCCCAAGTGTCTCTCAACTACCTGTTGCGCAAGCCGACGGTGAGTTCGGTGCTGATTGGTGCAACCAAGCCAGAACAGCTCGAGGACAACCTCAATACCGTGGCCTGGTCACTGACGCCGGAGGAAGTGGCCCGGCTCGACGCGGTCAGCGAGCCGCCGCGCATGTATCCGAAGTGGATGCTGGATTTCACGCGTCTCGATCGGGACGATCCTCAAATGATGCTTTGATCGTGATGTCGACGAGGGCTCGAAGCCGAGCCTCGTACGAATACAATGGACTACCCCTCCAGGTAGTCCATGATTTCTGCCGCCCTCCCGTCGGTAGTTATCAATATGTACCGACGAAACGCAACCGCAGCGTTTCCTTCGCCACCCGATGCTGCAATCCAACCGCTTGATTCGTCCGCGCGTAACTCTTTGATCTGTATGGCGCTGACTTATGGCCTTTGCGGACTTCGGGCCAGTTTCGGAGAGCGGGGTCGGAGCGAGGAATGGCCAGGAGAGAGTGGAATATGGCTCGGAACGGCCAATTCTGGCGGGTGGCGAAGACGACGCACTGCCGAACCACATCACGTTGTTCGATCTGGCGGTGGACCCGCCGGCGCTGTGGGATGAGCAGCGGGCTGGGATCGGGACGAAATACTCTGCCTGTTGGGAATAAACGCGGCTCGACGC
>AKCV02000021.1 GCA_000272025.2 Imbroritus primus | reverse complement strand
CCGCGCGTAACTCTTTGATCTGTATGGCGCTGACTTATGGCCTTTGCGGACTTCGGGCCAGTTTCGGAGAGCGGGGTCGGAGCGAGGAATGGCCAGGAGAGAGTGGAATATGGCTCGGAACGGCCAATTCTGGCGGTTGGCGAAGTCCGCAGGCTTCCGCAGAAACCCCCAACAACACGCAGGAACCGGCGCGATCAGGCAAGAAAAAACCCCAACCGAGAACGGTTGGGGTTTCGTTATTGGTGGTGAAACACGGAACCGAACCCGCGTCCGTAATCTGATCCAGATAGTAACGCATTAGCCCTTAGTCCGTCGATTCGACGACTTGGCCGCTCCCGCCCCCCTCTGTGCACAGCCACGTCTGCGCGAAACATTTTTCCAGAAAAGGCTTTACAGCACTTGACGCGCTTATCTTGCGCACCTATCATTCGCCCATGGAACAAAACTTCAAACACAGAAATCGGATTACAGCATTATGAAATCCTTGCTGCTAG
>AKCV02000020.1 GCA_000272025.2 Imbroritus primus | reverse complement strand
TGCGTTGTGCCAGGCTGCGTACTTCGCCGGCGACCACTGCAAAGCCACGGCCCTGCTCGCCAGCCCGTGCCGCTTCCACCGCCGCGTTCAGCGCCAGGATGTTGGTCTGGAAAGCGATGCCTTCGATCACGCCGATGATGTCCACGATCTTGCGGCTGCTGTCGTTGATGTCCGCCATCGTGCCGACCACCTGATGCACCACCGCCCCGCCCTTGCTGGCGATATCGGACGCATTCACCGCGAGGCCGCTGGCCTGGCGGGCGTTATCGGCGTTCTGGCGCACGATGCTGGTGAGCTGCTCCATGCTCGATGCGGTCTGTTCGAGCGACGATGCCTGCTCTTCGGTACGCTGCGACAGGTCGGTATTACCGGCGGCGATCTCCTGCGTCGCCGAAGCGATGGAATCGGCGGAGAGCTTGATGTTGCCAACCGTATGGCTCAATTGCTGCTGCATCTGCTGCATGGCATAGAGCAGGCTGGAGCGATCCTGCTCACGCACATTGACCTTGACGGTCAGGTCGCCCTCGGCAATCCGGCGAGCGATATCGCTGGCGTACGCCGGCTCGCCGCCGAGCTGGCGCCCCACGACGCGCGCGAGGAACAGGCCAAGGCCGATACTGACCACCACGCTCGCCGCCACCAGCGACACCATCACGAGACGCATGGTCTGGTAGGTCTGTTCAGCATTTTCCATTGCGTTTTTTGCGAACTCGGCACGACGCGCCACCATGCGGCCCAGGACCTCTTCCAATGCCTTGGTGTCTTTCAGCAGCTGGTCGCTCGACTCGAATACCGCGCCGTCGAACATCGTAGAATCCAGCGGCTGCTGGGTGACCAGCTTGGCAAAATCGAGAAAGCGCTGCTGCAGCGGTGCACTGAGCGCCTCGAATTCCTGGATCATGGCGCGGCCCGCTGCGCCCAGCATGAAGGTATGGCGGCTGGCGGCGACTTCGTCCGCCATGGTCTTGAGGTTGTCCTCGATCTGTTTCACGCCGCTCTTGCGCTCGCTGACGGTCGACGCGGACAGCAAAGCAATCTGCGCACGGCTGGCATAGAGCAGACCGATATTGGCCTGCTGGACGGCCTCCAGGCCTCGCAGTTCTCGACTGTACATATTGTCGGTCTCGCCGCTCACGCGGGCCAGGCTGAACACACCCAGGGTACCGACAACGCCGCACAGCGCGGACACAAGCAGAAAGCTGCCGACCAGCTTTGCTTTCAAGGGAAGACGATCAAACCATTGCATTGTCGATATCTCGCTGAGGGCGGCCTGACCGTCAGCAAGGCAAGCTGGCGGTCGGGCAGGCCGTTGGATGAAAGGCTGTCATCCTGTAGTAACGGCACGCTGCGCCAAAGCTTTAGCCGTGCTACCGTGGGCAGACGGCGCCAGCAGACACGAGATAAAAAAGAGCCTGTCCCGCGGGACAGGCTGCACACCGGGTGCGACGAACCTGGGGTTGCCACTCGCCGTGTTGAAAATCGGGTTAAATCCAGAAGGAACGGCCTTGCGGGATCAGGCTGCCATCGCCATGCCGCGCGTGCGGAACACCGAGATGGCTTCCCGCAGCTTGCTGGCCTGGTCGTTGAGCGATTCGGCGGCTGCCGCGGCTTCTTCCACCAGCGCCGCGTTCTGCTGCGTTACCTGGTCCATCTGCGTGACCGCCTGGTTCACCTGCTCGATGCCCGAGCTCTGTTCTTCCGAGGCGGCACTGATCTCGCCCATGATGTCCGTCACACGCTTCACCGCCTCCACGATCTCGTCCATCGTCCGGCCGGCCTGGTCGACCAGTTGCGTGCCGTTCTCGACGCGCGACACCGAGTCGTTGATCAGCGCCTTGATTTCCTTGGCCGCTTCGGCGCTGCGTTGTGCCAGGCTGCGTACTTCGCCGGCGACCACTGCAAAGCCACGGCCCTGCTCGCCAGCCCGTGCCGCTTCCACCGCCGCGTTCAGCGCCAGGATATTGGTCTGGAAGGCGATGCCTTCGATCACGCCGATGATGTCCACGATCTTGCGGCTGCTGTCGTTGATGTCCGCCATCGTGCCGACCACGCGGCCCACGACCTCGCCGCCTTTCATGGCGATCTGCGAGGCGTTCACGGCCAGCCCGCTGGCCTGCCGGGCATTGTCGGTGTTCTGGCGCACGATGCTGGTGAGCTGCTCCATGCTCGACGCGGTCTGTTCGAGCGACGATGCCTGCTCCTCGGTGCGCTGCGACAGATCCAGGTTACCGGCGGCAATCTGCGACGTAGCGGTACTCACCGACCCGGCACCTTTCTGGATATCGCCGACGACAGACATCAGGCTGCGTTGCATGGTGTTCATGGCCGCCATCAGCTTTCCGACTTCATCGTGCATGCCGGAGCGCAATGAGGTCGACAGATCGCCAGCCCCAAGGCGCAAGGCGAAGTCGAGCGTCTGGCGCAGCGGCGACACCAGGCGGCGGGCCAGCAGGCTGCCGCCGATTGCACTGACGAGCGTGGCGACACCCAGCGTGCCGAGCAGCCAGGCCAGCATCTCGTTGACACTCGGCGTATAGCCACGCCACTGTACGAGACCCCACAATACGGCGGCGAGGGCCGCGAAACATACCAGCGGTGCTGCCTGCGACAGAAAGATGCGGCGCTGGATCGTGAGGTTGGAAAAGACATCGATGATGGCGCCAGGTCCGCGTCGTACCACGGCGCCTTCCCGGATGGCCAGGCCGCGTGCCCGACCTTCCCGGAAGCGGGTGTAGATCTGGGTGGCACGGTCGATCTGCGCCTGCGTCGCCATGGAGCGCACCGAGGTATAACCGACGACCTGGCCGTCCACCTGGGTCGGGGTGACCGTCGCGGAAACCCAATAGTAGTCCCCGCTCTTGCGCCGGTTTTTGACGAAGCCGGACCATGTCTTGCCGGCCTGTACGGTCTTCCACAGATCGGCAAAGGCTTCCGGGGGCATGTCCGGATGCCGGACGAGATTATGGGGCGCGCCGATCAGCTCTTCTTCCGGAAAACCACTGACTTCGATGAAGGCGCGATTCGCGTAGGTAATGCGCCCCTTCAGGTCGGTGCGGGAGATCAGGTAGTGATCAGGATTGAGCTTGTACTCGGTTGTCGTCACTGGCTGGTTGTTGCGCATGTTATCCCCTAATGCTGTCGTGCTATATCTGTCAGGCCATTTCTGCGGACTCCACCAGCGCCATGTCCGGCGCTCGCAGCAGCTGTTCGATATCCATCAGGATCAGCATGCGTTCGTCGATGGCGCCGAGGCCGCGGATGTACTGCGTATCGAGCGCACCGGCAAATTCCGGGGCCGGACGGATCTGCTGGCTTTGCAAAGTCAGCACGTCCGACACGCCATCCACCACGATGCCGACCACGCGGTCGGTCAGGTTGAGGATGATGACCACGGTGTACTGGTTGTATTCGACTGATTCCAGCTGGAACTTGATCCGCAGATCCACGATCGGCACGATGATGCCGCGCAGATTGATTACGCCCTTGATGAACGGCGGCGCATTGGCAATGCGTGTGACAGTTTCATAGCCACGGATTTCCTGCACCTTGAGGATGTCAATGCCATATTCCTCATGGCCCAGCGTAAACGCCAGGAACTCTTCCCCGCTACCGTCTTCCCGATTCAATTCCATATATGCTCCCGTGCAAACCGTGCCATGCCTGGGCCGGTCCGATACTCGCCATGCCCCGTGAACTGCTATGCCGCTTGTCGCGATGCCGCGATGCCTTTACGCCGCAATGCGCGCCGCACCCTGTCCGGCTTCACCGGCGGCCTGCGCCCGCTCCAGCGTGTTGTGCGACCCATGGTCTGGATTAACGGCATGCTCCGGCAAAACTGAATGGCCGAAGGCGGCCTGACGCGGCTCACGCATCAGCATGCCGACATCGATGATCAACGCCACGCTGCCATCGCCCAGGATGGTCGCGCCGGAAATCCCCGGGACGCGCCGGTAGTTGGTCTCAAGGTTCTTCACCACCACCTGCTGCTGGCCGACCAGTTCATCCACCTGCAGCGCGATCTTGCGGCCCTCGGCTTCGAGGATCACGACAATGCCGTCCTCCGGACGCGGAATCGCCGGCACAATATCGAAACGCGCCGATAGCGGCACCAGCGGGACGTACTCGTTGCGGACCTGCAGCAAGGCGCCGCGTCCGGGCACACTCTTCAGGTCTTCATGACGCGGCTGCAGCGATTCGGAGACGCAGGACAGCGGCAGGATGAAGATCTCGTCGCCGACCTTGACCGACATGCCGTCGAGGATCGCCAGCGTCAGGGGCAGCACGATGCGGATGGTGGTGCCCTGGCCGCGCTGCGAGCGCACCTCGACATAGCCGCCCATCGATTTGATGTTCTGGCGCACGACGTCCATGCCGACCCCGCGCCCCGACACATCGGTCACGGCATCGGCAGTGGAAAAGCCGGGCGCGAAGATCAGTTGGGCAATCTCGTCCTCGGTCAGGGTGTCCGGCAGCGCCATGCCCTGTGCGCGCGCCTTGCGCAGGATCTTGTCGTGATCGAGGCCGCGCCCGTCGTCGCCGACTTCGATGACGATGTTGCCGCCCTGGTGTGCGGCGCTGAGGAACAGTCGGCCGACCGCATCCTTACCAGCGGCGCGGCGCTCGTCGGGACTTTCCAGCCCATGATCGAGGCTGTTGCGCACGAGGTGATTGAGCGGATCGATGATGCGTTCGATCAGCCCTTTGTCGAGTTCCGTCGATTGCCCCGCCGTCACCAGCTCCACCTGCTTGCCAAGCTTGTGCGCGAGATCGCGCACAAGGCGTGGAAAGCGGCTGAAGACATATTCCATCGGCATCATGCGAATCGACATGACTGATTCCTGCAGGTCACGCGCATTGCGCGTGAGCTGGCTCAGGCCATTCAGCAGACGCTCGTGCGCGACGCCGTCGAGGCTGGTCGCGGTTTGCGCCAGCATGGCCTGGGTGATGACGAGTTCGCCGACGAGGTTAATCAGCTGATCGACTTTCTCGATGCCAACGCGGATCGAGCTGGATTCAGCATGCCCGGTGCCTTGACTGGCGGGCCGTTCGCGTACCGGGGTGGAGGGGGCCACCGGGCCGGACGCCCCTGCAGCGTTGCCGGCAGCGGTGTGAACTGTATCCGGTTGCGCCGCTGGCGCAGTGTCGACTGCTATTGCAGCAGGAGCAGGGGACGACACTTCTGGCGTGATGGCGATCTGTTCGGCATCGATGATGAAGCAGCAAACGGCAACGATATCGTCCGGGGAGCAGGCGGTGGCGAGGCGGACATGGCTGTCCGTGCCGGTACGCGCGTGGGTCAAAACCTGTCCCAGGTGGCCAAGTTCGGCAATGAGCAGTTCGCAATCGCTGTCGGCGATGTCATTGAGGCGGATATCCAGCACGGGACCTGCCGCGACGTCCGTCCCCGCAGCGGCTGGAGCCGGGATCGGTGCGGGTGTCTCTACCGCTGGCGCCGGCACGGATACGGCTGGCGCGGGCACATCGCCCACAGGTTCGCCGGCAATCCGCTGCAAGCGCTCGACCATGTAGGCCAGGGTATCGGTGTCGATCGGCTGTTCGTGGCGATAGGCGTCGATTTGAGCGTTCAGCACGTCTTTGGTTTCCAGAAAGGCATCCACCATGTCCTCGCGCAGCGCCAGTGCGCCAGTGCGCGCGCGATCGAGAATTGATTCCAGCACATGCGTCAGCTCGGTCATGTGCTGGAAGCCGAAGGTTGCGGCACCACCCTTGATGGAATGCGCGGCGCGAAAGATGGCATGCAGCGCCTCCACGTCAGGCGCGGCCGGATCGAGCGCAAGCAGCTGGCGCTCCATTTCGATCAGCAACTCGTCGGCTTCTTCGAAGAAGGTGTCGTAGAACTGGCGGATATCGATGGTCATGCGACACTCAGCAGGAAGAAGCGGAAACGGGAGGATGCAGGGCGAGCAACTGTTGCACCGACTGCATCAGGCCATCAGGATCGAAAGGCTTGGCCAGGAAGCCGGTGGCGCCGGCGGCGCGGGCCTGCTCGCGGCTGTCTGTGCCGGCTTCCGTGGTCAGCATGAGAATCGGCGTGTGCCGATAGGCGGGCAAGGCACGCAAGGTCCGGATCAGCGACAGGCCGTCCATCACGGGCATGACCTGATCGGTGATCACCAGATCGAAGCGCTCACGCTGGGCCAGCGCAGCGGCCGCTGCACCATCGTCGGCCGTGGCGACGCCATAGGCGCAGTGCGCCATACAGGCGGCGATCATGCGGCGGATGGAAGCGGAATCGTCGACGACGAGAATATGAGGGCTCATGAACGGGCCTCTGCCATGACGGACTTGGGATGTACCGCCGGTCCGGCGGGCGGTACGGGAACCGCTGCGGATGGCGTTGCGGATAAAACGGATGCTGCGGGCTTGCGTCCGGCCTTTGCGGTTGCCGGGTTGACCGGTGCGCTGGCGTCCGGACGCATGCCCGGACTGGCAGTCGGCTCATTGGTCGCACTGGTAACCACGCCGCCTGCTGTACCGGCCGGCGGCGTCGAGATCTTTCCGCTCATCGCGGCCGGCGCCGCCGGTGCATCGGGAACTGGCGCGGCGGAGATCCCCGGAACCGGCATCAGCCCTGGCGTCGGCTCAACCTCGCCGCGCTTCATGACGATGATGCTGATGCGGCGGTTAATTGGATTGTAGAGATTCTGTGGATCGAGCGGCACGGCGGCTTCCAGCCCGACCACCTTGTTAACCTTGTCCGGATGCATGCCGCCCGCGACCAGCTCACGGCGCGACGCATTGGCGCGGTCCGCCGACAGTTCCCAGTTGCTGTAGCCGCGCTGGCTGCTGTACTGCGTGGCATCGGTATGGCCGGACAGGCTGATGGCATTCGGTACGTCGTTGAGCGCCGCGCCGATCTCGCGCAGGATCACGCGCATGTGCGGCTCGACCTCGGCGCTAGCCATGGCGAACATGGGCCGGTTCTGCTCGTCGACGATCTGGATGCGCAGGCCTTCGGAAGTGATATCGATGAGCAGTTGTTTGCGGTACTGGCGCATCACCGGATTGCTTTCGGCACGCGCCTCGATTTCGCGCTTGAGGCGCATCAGCGCCGGATCCTCGGCCGCGGGCCTGCGGCCGCGCTCGCGCGTGATGGCGTCGGCCGGCACCGGGTGGGGTTGCGGCATGCTTTGGCGGATCGCCATGTCGCCGGACAGGATGCTGGACTGGTCGCCGGAACTGTTGCCGCCGAACATTGCCACCTTGAGCGGCGTGCGGAAATAGCTTTCGATGCTGCTCAGTTCGGCACGCGACACGGTGCCGAGCAGCCACATGAGCAGGAAGAAGGCCATCATCGCGGTGATGAAGTCGGCGTACGCAATCTTCCAGCTGCCGCCGTGGTGCGCGTGCACCTTGCGCTTGGCGCGCCGGATGACAATGAAGGTGGGCGTGTTGGATCGACTCATGCCACGTTCCTGTCAGGCGCTGCCATCATGCCTTGGCCTTGAACTGGCGCACATGATCTTCCAGTTCGGCAAACGAGGGACGCTCGGTGGAGAACAGCACCTTGCGCCCAAACTCCACTGCAATGGCCGGGGCATATCCATTCATGCTGGCCAGCAGCGTGACCTTGATGCACTGGTACAGCTTGGTCGATTCTTCGGCGCGCTGTTCGATCAGCGACGACAGCGGGCCGACAAAACCATAGGCGAGCAGAATGCCGAGAAAGGTTCCGACCAGCGCGGCGGCAATCAGCTGGCCCAGCTCGGCAGGCGGCAGGCCGATGGAACCCATGGTGTGGACCACGCCCATGACGGCGGCGACGATGCCGAAGGCCGGCATGGCATCGCCCACCTTGGCGATGATCCGCGCTGGCATCTCTTCTTCATGGTGATGGGTATCGATTTCCTGATCCATCAGGGCTTCGATCTGGAATGGATTGAGATTGCCGCCCACCATCAGGCGCAGATAGTCGGTGACAAACACGAGCGCACCCGGATGCGCCTGCAGCGCGGGGTAGCTGTTGAACAGTTCACTCTCTTCCGGATTGTCGATGTCGGACTCGATGGACATCATGCCGTCGCGGCGAATCTTGGCGAGCACCACGTACAGCAAGGCCATCACTTCCATGTACAGTTCCTTGGTGTACTTGGAACCGCGCACGGCATGGGGCAATGCCTTGAGCGTGGCGACAATGGCCTTGCGGTCGTTGCCGACGATGAACGCACCCACGGCCGCGCCGCCGATGATCAGCAGTTCGACCGGCTGGAACAGCGGTCCGAGATGGCCGCCTCCGAGCGAGTATCCGCCGAATACGGCCAGTACGATGACAAGGTAACCAAAGGCGACCAGCACTGACGAATACTCCCTGACTGAACGGCCGCGACACGCGGCCTCAGAGGAATTAACGGCAGGCGGAAGGAGAACTTGAGGGTTGCCGCGCATGCATCTGCATGGCGGCGATGAAGGTCAATCGGCTGTGGTACGTGCGCGCTTCTTCTTGCCTGCGCGCGATGGCGGCTGGCAGACGCCGCAGACATAGTTGTCGTGCAGGTCGCCGGTGTGCGCCACGAAATGTCCATGGCAGCGCTGGCACACCACGGTCTTGAGCATCTTGCTGTCGAAAAACTTGAGCATCATCCATGCACGCGTGATCGACAGCACCTCTTCCTGCTGATGGACCTGCAGGTGTTCCTGGTACAGCTTGTAGGCAGCAATCAGGCGGCGGATGCCGGTGACGCGGCTGTGCTGGCCCAGGAAATCGTAGATGCCATAGAAGATCGACGCATGGATGTTCGGTCCCCAGGTGAGAAACCAGTCCGCCGAAAAGGGCAACATGCCTTTGGGCGGCGACTCGCCGCGGATTTCTTTGTAGAGGCGCACCAGCCGCTCGCGGCTGAGCGTGGTTTCGGTTTCCAGCAATTGCAGGCGCGAACCGAGCTGGATCAGTTCAGCGGCGAGATGGATCTGCTCCACCTCGCTCATCACGGAGGTATAACGCATGGATAGTCAACCGGTCGAACGTCAACCGACCTGCGCTACGCCCTGCCGGGCCAGCAGGATGGACATCTGGCTTTGCTGCAGACCGGTCTCGCGGTGCGGCTGGGTCACGAGGCCGAGCATGGCGTGGTCGTCCAGGCGGAAGCGGCACAGCAGCACATTGGTGCTGGCGAGCTTCACAAGCTGGGCGGGGGAGATTTCCTGCAGGATGTCCGCCAGTTCCTCGGAAATGCCGAGGCGGAACAAGGCGGTGTCGCGGTCTGTCGCCAGCATGCGCTGGGCGAGCATGAGATAAGTGAGATTCAACTCACTGATCTCGGATAGCAATTCTGGAGTCTTCATGGTTCCCGTCGTGTGCAAAGAGGCAGCATCGGTCGGTTCCATGCGTATTCGCACGCGTCTCCAAGCCGTAGCGGCATGTCGCGTGCAACCCCGTATGACCCCAGCCGGCAACAGTCGCTGCCAAAAAACAGAGTCTCGCTACTTTGGCGAGGCTCTTATGCTCTTATGGTCGGCCGGTGGATTCCGGTCCGCCGTTTGTATGTTCCTATTGTTGTGTGGCCGTCCGGCCATGACAAGAGGTAATTTACTCCGCTTCTATGTCATCCATATGTCCTTCATTTTGTAGGAATTAGGACTACATGAATGCCACAGACACCATTGTACAGAACGCCTGCAGCGGAATATTGACTTGGATCAAGCATGCTTGGCCACGTGGCGGCGCCTGCCCTTCTGAAGTGGGGCAGGCCGGAAAATCGTCTCACCAGGGGCCACCGTGCATACACGAGGGGATACTGCCCCCTGCCTCGCCGGCGCCCTTTCTGCCAAATACAATCCTTTGAAAAACAAGGCAGAACAAGGCTTTTGGAAATACATGCACAAGCCGAAAAAGCAATGCCATGATTGTATGCAATGTAGCGCCCATAACGTCAACAACGAGGAGACCTGCATGCAATCAAACCCATTCTTCCCCCCCGCCAGCTCCAGCCCTTCGGACCCCATGCCGTCGCGCCGCTCGCTGCTGCGCCATGGCGGCGGCCTCGCACTGGCCGCCGCCATGGCCAGCCTGGGCCTGCCGGCACATGCCCAGTCGCGCTACCCGACGCGCCCGCTGCGCATGGTGATCGCGTTTCCGCCCGCCGGCGCCACGGACATCCTGGCGCGCATCATCGCGCAGGGCATGACCAGCCAGCTCGGTCAGTCGGTGGTCGTGGAGAACAAGCCCGGCGCGGGCGGCATGATTGGTCTCGATGCAGGCGCCAAGGCGCCGGCCGATGGCTACAACCTGTTCCTGTGCGCCCTGACCAACCAGGCGATCGCCGGTCATCTGTATCCGAAGGCAACGTCGGATATCACGCGTGATTTCGAGCCGATTGCGCTGCTCGCCAACGGCGCGCACATTCTGAACGTCCACCCCTCGGTGCCAGCGAAAACGCTGCCGGAATTCATCACTTGGCTGAAGGCCAACGACGGCAAGATCAACTATGCCTCGCAGGGTAACGGCACGCTCTCGCACCTTGAGGCGGAACTGTTGCAGCAGCGCGCCGGCGTGACGGCTGTGCATGTGCCTTACCGCGGCAGCTCGCAGGCCCTGCCGGACCTGATTTCGGGCAAGGTATCGTTCATGTTCGACAGCGTGGCGGCCTCCCAGCCCTTCGTCAAAACCGGCCAGTTGCGCCAACTGGCAGTCGCGACCAGCAAACGCGTACCGATCTATCCTGATTTGCCCACGGTCGCCGAAGCGGGCCTGCCGGGCTACGATGCGGACAACTGGTTCGGCCTGTACGCCCCCAAGGGCACGCCCGCCGATGTTCGCGCGCGTCTTGGTGAGGTGCTGGAAAAAGTGCTGGCCGATGCCGCGGTCATCGACAGCCTGCAGCAGAAAGGTTATGTCGTGACGTACGGTGACGCACGCCGGCTGGCAACGGTGACTGCGAGCGACCGTGCCAAGTGGGGCACGGTGATCAAGACGGCAAACGTGTCGCTGTAAATTCTGAATGGCTGTTATTTTTGAATGGCCCTGATTCCTGATTGAGATTGGTGAGATGTCTGAAATGAACTGGAACCTGCCCTTCCCTTCCGGCCGGCAACCTGTGCTGGCCCGCAACGTGGTCTCGACCTCGCAGCCGCTCGCGGCGCAGGCTGGCGCGGCCGTTTTCGCGCGGGGTGGCAATGCCATTGATGCGGCACTGGCGGCCGCCATCACGCTGACAGTGGTCGAGCCGACCATGAACGGCATCGGCGGCGATGCCTTTGCGCTAATCTGGGATGGCAAAGGGCTGCATGGCCTGAATGCTTCCGGGCGTTCGCCGGCGGCATGGACGCCCGAGCGGTTTGCCGGTCGCGACAAGATGCCCAATCTCGGCTGGGACAGCGTGACCGTGCCAGGCGGCGTTTCTGCCTGGGCGGCACTGTCGGAGCGGTTCGGCCGGCTACCGTTCGAAAGCCTGTTCGAGGACGCCATGCGCCATGCGCGCGACGGCTTCCCGGTGAGCCCGGTGATTGCGCGCCAGTGGGCGCAGGCGGTGGAAGATCTGGCCGCGCAGCCTGGCTTCACCGCCTTCATGCCGCAAGGCCGCGCACCGCGTGTCGGTGAGGTCTGGCGCTTTCCGGAACAGGCCGACACCCTGCAGGAAATTGCCCGCACGCGCGGCGAGAGCTTCTATCGCGGCCGGCTGGCGCAGGCCATCGCCGCTTTCTCGGCACAGCATGGCGGCGCGCTGACGGCGGAAGACCTGGCCGCGCACCAGCCGGAATGGGTGACGCCTGTGACGGTCGACTTCCATGGTCACACGGTGCACGAGATTCCGCCGAACGGCCAGGGGCTGGCAGCGCTCATCGCACTCGGCCTGCTCGAGCATCTGCCCTACGATGCCACGGCGCCCGGCTCGGCGGCGCGCATGCACCTGGAGATCGAGGCCATGCGGCTGGCGTTTGCGGATCTGCAAACGCACGTCGGCGATCCTGCGCACATGCGCGTGTCGGCGGAGCAGCTGCTCGATCCGGCGTATCTGCAGGAACGTGCCCGGCTGATCGACCCTGCCCACGCCGGCAGCTATGGCCCCGGCGAGCCAGCCTCGGGCGGTACGGTCTACCTGTGCGCGGCGGATGCGGAAGGCCGCATGGTGTCGTTCATCCAGTCCAATTACAAGGGCTTCGGTTCGGGTGTGGTGGTGCCAGGCACCGGCATCGCCCTGCACAACCGGGGCATCGGTTTTGTCACCACGCCGGGCCACGTCAACCAGGTAGGCGGCAACAAGCGCCCGCTGCACAGCATCATCCCGGCGTTCCTGACGCGCAAAGGCCAGCCGGTGATGGCGTTTGGCGTCATGGGCGGCAATATGCAGGCGCAGGGCCACGTGCAGATGGTGTTGCGCTGTGTGGCCGAGGGCCACAATCCGCAGGCCTGCTCCGATGCACCGCGCTGGCGGATTGACGATACCGCCACGCTGATCCTCGAGCCGACCGTCCCGCAGGCAGTGGTCGATGGCCTGGTGGCCATGGGCCACACCCCGCGTGTGCTGCCGCATGGCAACCTGGAGTTTGGCAGCGCGCAACTGGTGGCGCGGCTCGATACGGCGACGTCCGGTACCGACAGCGCGGTCTACGCCGCCGGTTCGGACCACCGGCGTGACGGCCAGGCAGTCGGCTGCTGATTCGGGACAAGGGGCGCAGGATGACAGGACGTGGGCGCATGGCGGACGATGTCTGCCGCCGCATTGCCGATGACATCGTGCTGGGCCGGTTCATGCCCGGCACGCGGCTCGAAGAAATCACGCTCGCAGAACAGTTCGGCGTATCGCGTACGCCGATCCGCGAGGCACTCAAGCAGCTCGCCATCATGGGGCTGGTGGAATGCCGTCCCAATCGCGGCTCGGTGGTAGCGAGCATCACCACCGAGCGGCTGACACACATGTTCGAAGCCATCGGCGAGCTTGAGGCAGCGTGCGCGCGCTACGCCGCGCTGCGCATGTCGGAAAGCGAGCGGCAGCAACTGGATGCCCTGCACGGCGAAGGCAGGGCGGCCATGCAGGCCCGCGACATGAACCGCTACGACCAGCACAACGGCGCGTTGCACGCCCTGATCCTGCAGGGCTCGCACAACCCGGTGCTGATCGAGACGGCGCAGGGCCTGCGCCACCGCGTCGCGCCCTACCGGCGCACGCAGTTTACGCGCCTCGACCGCGTAGCCGCCTCGTATGCCGAGCACTGCGGCATCGTCGAAGCCATTCTTGCCTGCGACGCCGTCGGCGCGTATCGGGAGATGCGCGCGCATGTGTCGTCCGCCCACGAAGCCGCTGCGGGGCTGGCCCCGACCGTACCCATGCGGGCCAGCGGCTGACGGCGGCCGCGGCAGGGAAGCACACTTCCCGAGTAGCTACCGCAACCCGGCTCACATTGAATCGTATGACGACATTGCCCTGCCCGCCCTGGCGCGGCGGTGCAGGGCGCAGTTTTCTTATTGTCTGGAGTAACTTGTGAATCTCGACCTGATGCTGGTGATACAACTGTTGCTGCTTGGCTGCGGCACGGGTTTTCTGGCCGGGCTGCTCGGCATCGGCGGCGGCATGGTGCTGGTGCCGTTCCTGACGCTGATGCTAACGTTGCAAGGCTTTCCCAACGAGGCGATTATCAAGATCGCGGTGGCCACCTCGCTGGCGACGATCTGCTTTACCTCGCTGTCGTCGGTGCGCGCACACCACAAGCGCGGCGCGGTGCGCTGGGATATCGTGCGCCTGCTGGCGCCGGGTATCATCCTCGGCTCACTGATCGGACCGATGATCGCCCGCATGCTGCCGGCCCAGGTCATGACCCTGGTGTTCGCGGTATTCGTGGCGTTTTCCGCCACACAGATGTTCATCGACAAGAAACCCAAGCCGACACGCCAGTTGCCGGGCGGCGGCGGCCTGTTCGGCGCCGGCGGCCTCATTGGCGTGCTGTCGGCGCTGGTCGGCGCGGGCGGCGGATTCATCTCGGTACCGTTCATGACCTGGTGCAACGTGGCCATCCACACTGCCGTCGCCACCTCGGCCGCGCTGGGTTTTCCCATCGCCCTGGCAGGCACGATTGGCTACATCTTCGCCGGCTGGAACCTGCATGGGCTGCCGCCCGGCACCTTCGGCTTTCTGTATCTGCCGGCATTGGGGATCATTTCAGTGGCCAGCGTCTGCACTGCGCCGCTGGGTGCGCGCGCCGCGCATGCGCTGGATGTGCGGCAGCTGAAGCGGGTGTTCGCCGTGATGCTGTACGTGTTGGCCGGCTACATGTTGTTCAAGGCGCTCCGGACCTGAGGTCCAGGCGAGGCGTGGGAGGCGGGAAGCGGCGGGAGCCGCCAGCCCGCCAGATCACGTCTGGAACCTACGTCCGGACGTGAACATGTCGGTCACTACGTCCGGCAGCACCGGGGCGCTGAAATGATAGCCCTGCAGAACATCGCACTGCTGCTGGCGCAGAAAGTCTGACTGCTCCTGGCCTTCCACGCCCTCGGCGCAGACCTTCACGCCAAGGTTGTGGGCCAGTGCGATGATGGTGGTACAGATCACCGCGTCGTTGGGATCGGTGGTCACGTCGTTGACGAAGGCGCGGTCGATCTTGATCATGTCGATCGGCAGGCGCTTCAGATAGGCGAGGCTCGAATAGCCGGTGCCAAAATCATCGATTGACAGTTTCACGCCCAGCTGGCGGATCGCCATCAGGTCTTCGATCATCCGCCCCGCACTGTCCATCAGCATCGATTCGGTCACCTCGATCTCGAGGAAGCCGCTGTCGAAACCGTATTCACGCTTGAGCCGCAGCAGCGTCGGCAGCACCGTGCCACGCCGGAATTGCAGCGGCGAGGCGTTGACGCAGATCACGACATCATCCTCGACACCAATCTCGCGCCACGCGGCACGCTGGCGCGCAGCCTCCTCGAGCACCCAGTTGCCAATGTCGACGATCAGGCCGCTCTCCTCGGCCATGGGAATGAAGGCTGCCGGCGGCAGCACGCCGCGCGTCGGATGCAGCCAGCGAATCAGGGCCTCCACGCCGCAGATGCGCCCGGTGACAGCGTCGATCTGCGGCTGGTAGAGCAGGCGGAATTGCTGCGCGGCCAGGGCTTCGCGGATCTCGTGTTCGAGATTGAGGCGATGCGAGACGCCTACGTCCATTTCGGGCCGGAAGAATTCGACCCGGTTACCGCCGCTCGACTTGGCCTGATACATGGCGATCTCGGCATGCCGGAACAGCGTCTCGAAATCATGGCCATGCGTGGGATACTCGGCGATGCCGATGCTAGTGGTGACAAAGACGTCGGTATCGTCGACCATCAGCGGCGTGTCGAACAGGTCCAGGTCAAAACCATTTCTCGCGATCGTGGTGTGCGAGATGATCAGGGCGAAGACGTCGGCCCCAAAACGGGCGACAGTATCGGCCGGGCCAACCATCTTCGTCAGGCGCTCGGCAATGCGGCGCAAGACCTTGTCACCACCGACATGGCCGAGGCTTTCGTTGATGACCTTGAAGCGGTCGATATTGAAGAGGGCAAAATAGAAACGTTGTTGCGCGGCGGCACTCACGCCAATGGCCTGGCTTACGCGATCCATCAGCAGGTAGCGGTTGGGCAGGCTGGTAAGCGGATCGGTCATGGTGTGCTCGGCCACGCGCTGCCGCGCCATTTCACGCTCGGTCACATCTTCCTGGATGCCGACGTAGTGCGTAACCTTGCCCTCGGCATTGCGCACTGGCGAGAGCAGGAACTGGTTGAGGAACAGCTGGCCGTCCTTGCGGAAGTTACGCAGCAGCACGCGTGTCTCGCGCTGTTCACGCAGCGCGGCGCGTACCTCGTTGAGTGCGGCCTGCCCGCTTTCGGTGGAATGGAGGAAACGGCAATTGCGGCCCAGCACCTCGTCGGCCCGATAACCGGTCATGGCCTCGAAAGCAGGATTGACGTAGACGAGCGGCAGATCTTCTTGGAGGGCATCGGCCACGACAATGCCACAGGCAGCAGACTGGATGACACGGCGCAGCAGGCGCAACTGCTCGTTGCTCTGGCGCTGCGCGGTCACATCCTGGGCGGCACCCAGCACAGCAACCGGTTCGCCATTGGCATCGCGTTCGATATCGGCGCGCAGCTGCAGCCAACGGTGGTCGCCGTCGGGGTGGATGACTTCGATTTCAACATCGGCGGGGATGCCTCGCGCCACCAGCAGTTCGAGCATTTTCCGGGCACGGCCGAAACTCTGCGGCGTCAGCATGCCCGCGAGCTCGTCCGTGCTCGGCGCCTTGGCAACGGGCTTCAGGCCGAACAGCTTGAACATGCCGTTCGACCATGTGCCCTGCTGTGTGCGCAGGTCCCAATACCAACTGCCGATACCGACCAGCTCTTCGGCGGCTCGGAGATGTCTGTCGCGGGGAGTCAAATGACGCTCCATCTCTGGTGACAGTTATACCGGTAGCTTCCTGTCATCCGTCCCGTACGGGCCGCCAATGCGGCGGCTGGAAGATAACCAATCACGCAATCATACTTGTGTTCTCATCAGCTCGGTTGAGTTTCTTGCATCGCCTGCCTGACGTAGCGGTCGCGTTATCCCATGCCGCGATCAGGGATAACTTTGACGCCCCAAACGGGTCAGAATAGAACCATTGCCCTTCCGGAGCCCGATCATGAATCCCGATGACTCTTCTTTCCGCCCGACGCGGACAGAACGCGACAGCCTCGGCGAGGTCGAGGTCCCGGCCGAACGCATGTGGGGCGCGCAGACCGAGCGCTCGCGCCAGAATTTCCGCATTGGCGGAGAGCGCATGCCGGACGAGCTGATTCGTGCCTTTGCCGTGCTCAAGCGCAGCGCCGCCGAAGCCAACGAAGAGCTTGGCGTGCTGCCCCCAGCGCTGGCTGCGTGCATCGCGACTGCGGCCCAGGAAGTCGCCGACGGGCACTGGCCGGAGGAATTCCCGCTGGTCGTCTGGCAAACGGGCTCGGGTACCCAGACCAACATGAACCTCAATGAGGTCATCGCCCGCCGGGCTGCCGCATTGCTGCAAGCCAGTGCAGGTGCAAATGCCGGTGCCGCGCGGGTGCATCCGAACGATCATGTCAATGCGAGCCAGTCATCCAACGACAGTTTCCCGACGGCCATGCATATTGCCGCCGTGCAGCAAACCCATGGTGCACTGCTGCCGGCACTGGCCTATCTGCAGGAAACCCTTGAAGACAAGGTGGCTGCTTTCGCGGACGTCGTCAAGGTCGGCCGTACCCACCTGCAAGATGCCGTGCCGTTGACACTGGGCCAGGAATTCTCCGGCTATGCGGCCCAGGCCGCTGATGCGCGGACCCGGATCACCGCGGCGCTGGAGCGGGCGCTGGCGATTCCCCAGGGAGGCACCGCGGTCGGCACCGGCCTGAATGCGCCTGCAGGCTTTGCGGCGGCCTTTGCCGCGGCCTTGTCGCGACATACCGGCCTGACGTTCATTCCGGCCGCCAACCGCTTTGCCCTGCAGGCGGCGCACGATGCGCTGGTGGATCTGTCTGGCGCCCTGAATACCAGCGCCTCAGCGCTGCTGAAGATCGCCCGCGATTTCATGCTGCTGGGTTCGGGACCACGCGCCGGCCTTGGCGAACTGTTGCTGCCGGCCAACGAGCCAGGGTCATCGATCATGCCCGGCAAGGTCAACCCTACCCAGGCCGAAGCGCTGGCGATGGTCTGCACACGCGTCATCGGCAACCACACCACGATCACGCTGGCCAATGGGCTGGGAACGCTCGACCTGAATGCCTACAAGCCGGTCATCGCCTATAGCCTGCTGCAGTCGATCCGCCTGCTGGGAGATGCGGTACACAGCTTCGCCACGCATATGGTGGCGGGCGTGGAGGCAGATCGGGCACGCATCGCTGAACTGCTGGCGCGCTCGCTGATGCCGGTCACGGCGCTCAATCCGCATATCGGCTACGACCGGGCGGCGGAGATCGCCAAGCTGGCGATGCGCGAAGGCCTGTCGCTACGCGACGCCGCGCTGGCCTCTGGCCATGTCACGGCAAAGCAGTTCGACCAGTGGGTGGTGCCCTCCGACATGACCGGCGACTGCTGAGCCAGGAGCCCAGCCTGCGCCGGTCCTTGCTCATTTGCGGTCGGTATTCATGTACCAATAGGTACGCTTGCGGTGGCTCGCCCCCTGGACCGTCGGTGTCGGATTCAACGGTTTCTCGCCGCCGATGACTACGGGCACCGTAACCGGTTTGCCGTCCTTGTCGAGCTGCACGACACCGAATACCGGCGAAGGCGGCAGGCCCACCGTACGGTCGAACACCACAGCACGCTCGTCCGTCTTGCCTGCCCCGGTCAGGAAGCTGATGCGGTAGCCGCGCGAGGTCCCGAGGTCGGGGAAGCATACCCCTGGTGCTGGCGCGGTCGGGGTATTCGTCCCGAAGTACGTAATACCGCTGACAGTCAACGGTGCGTTCACGACCTTCTCGCCCTGGTTGGTGAGGGTCACGTAGTAGCCTTGCTTCGAGCCATCGTAGAGTGCATTCGTGGCATCGAACAGATCAGCCTCCGTGAATGGCACCCACGTCGAAGGCATGGCAGTCGTGGTATGCGGGTCGCGCAGCATATAGAGCCGGTTCACCACGTTGTAGGCGGTGCCGGGCGTGGTGGAGTAGGAATGCAGTGGATGCTCACGGTCGCCCGAGCCGGCAATCACGGCATCGAATGCGCCGGTCGCGACGACATCCGGCGGATACAGGAACTTCCGGGCAGCGTTGCCCGTGCCACCCAGCGTGGCCAGCCGCGCCACGCTCCAGGTCGCCGGTGCATTGCTGGTGCCATGCTCGAGGTCGACACGCCAGATGTTGCCGCCCACATCGGCGGCATAGAAGCGCTCGACATAGCCGTCGCCGTTGCGGTCCAGTACGCTGATGTCGGCGGCGATGGCACGGTCCATGGTCGACACCGGCAGACACGTGCCGCCCGAGACGCCACTGCACGATTTCAGGCCGGCCCACACCACGTTGCCGTTCACTGCATCAAGCACCACAATGCCACGCCCTTCGGTGTTGGTCCCCGGTGCAGGATCGCTGTCTTCAGCGGTATCGTAGCCAGCGCCCATCACCAGGACCGGCCGCGAGTGCCCCCTGACCTGGATGATTTTCGGCTGGGACCATGTCTGGCCCAGCTCGGGGATCTCGGTCTTGCTTTTCTTCCAAAGGAAACGCGGTGCGGTCGGGTTGGTGACATCGAGCGCATAAATCAATGCGCCGCCGCGCCGTGCCGTCAGATAGAGATAAACCTTGGGATTGGCGGGATCGCGCGTGTCCTGGTAGACCGATGTAGCGCCGTCGAAAAAATATTCCTTGGGCAGCGGGGCCGGGATGATGCCGCTCGGTGTCTTGGCGAGCTTCAACTGCGGGCTGTTATCGAACAGCCGTTTCAACCGGCCGTGGAACTCGGGCGCAATAAAGCCCCACAACTCGCCTCCAGGGCGTACCGTACCGATACCCTGGGTCTGGTTGCCGTTGATCGCGCGGAAGACGCCGTCGTTGGCCCCATAGAACACCACCACACCGGTGGATCCACCATAGTTAACCACGGCTGGCCGGGAATGGAGCACATCGCCATGAATGGAGGGGCGCACGGTCACGGGAGAGCCCGGCCCCAGTTGCTGTTCATTGCTGTTGTTGTCCGCGCCGCGGACCCAGTTCACCAGCTTGCTCGCGTTGGCTGCCGTAATGTTCATGGCCGCCTGGCCATTGGTACCGGTGAGCCAGCTGTTAGCGGTGTCGAAGGCGGGCATGGGACCGCCTGTCGGACAAGTTCCCACACCGTTGCAGGTATACAACTGGCGGCCAGCCTGCGAGGTCAGGAGCTGGGCGCGCAGCATTTGCGCAGCGCCACCTTTCTCGACCACCTCGCCGTCTGGCGCATCGAACGCGCCGCCAGTACTGGCAGGGCTGTTCACCCAGTATCCGTTCGTCGGCCAGCTCGGCACGAGGCTGGTGGAGTATGAGGTGGTAAAGGCGAACGGGCCGTCCTTTGGCGAACCTGTGTAACGGTCCGCAGTCCAGAAGCTCACCGCATTCGCGGAGAGGAAGCCCGTTCCGGCACCGCTCAGGGCAGGTTGGTTCTTGGCATCCTGCAGCACGAGCTCATTCGATCGTCGTACCCCAGCTTGTACTGCTTGAGGTTACCCTGCCAGCGCGGCGAGGCCGTGGCATCCGGTCGGAACATGCCGATGTACACCTGGTTGAGATAGGTGCCCTGGCTGTTGACGCTGACCGGCAAGCTGACGGAGGCGAACACGCTGTTGACGGCCTGCACTTCATTGAGGATCTGCAATAGCGCAGACGCCAGGCCGCTGACGTCGCCGTTCTGGACGACAAACGATTTGCCGCCGCCATTCGTGGCCATGCTCTGTACGAGCCGCACATATTCAGGATTGCTGCCGTCCGTGACCGCGATGGTGTAGGTGATGATGTTCTGGCGGTTGGCGTCGTTCTTCAGGATATCGGTCTGATACATGAAGCGCGCCCACTCGTCACCCCAGCTGGACTGGTATTTATTGGGGCTGATGACGATTTCCTTCTGCTGCGCCGTGTTCGCGCCCGCATCGATCAGCGGCTGGACCTTGGCAACCTGGCCCGAATCGTTTGGCTTGCCGCTGTTGGTGGCATTGGCGAGAAAAATGACGAAGTTGCGCTGGCAGGAGTCGAGGATCGGCGTGGAGTACTGCGTGCCGGAGATCCCACGGTTGCCGGAGAAGAACGCCCACGCTTCCTGCATGCCGCCCGCGACCTGCGCATTGCCAGTACCGTCGACGTTGCGGTCGATGGAGCGGATCACGCTCTGGAAGGCGCTGATGCCGTTTGCATCCATCAATGGCAGGGGGCTCGGCGGCGTCGCCGGATAGCGAAACTTGGCGCCGTTGTTCGTGGACGTGCCGAACATCATCATGCCCATGCGCACTTTGCCCAGCAGGGTGGGCTGCGTCGCGATGGAATTGACGGCGCTATGCAGCGCGCACTGTTCGAAGCCGACGCTCTTTCCGGCGTTGATCGGCAAGACCACACCAGCCTGCGGACACGTGAAGGAAGCATCCGCGTTCCAGCCGCCTGCATTGTCCAGCAACAGCAGCAGGTTGGGCTCGCCACCATTCGGCTGCACACCGGTGAACAAGTCGATGTCATCCGCTGCCGCCGCGCCCGACAGTACGAGCGCGCACAACCCCGCCGCCAGGCGGATGGCGACCCGTGGCATACCGGTGATTTTTTCGTGTCGCATCACAACCTCTCAATCATGCTTGATCGCCGCCGTTCCCATCAGGATGGACAGGCCGTGCCCAGCGGTACCTCGACCGCAATGCCCTGGTGCAGTTCCACATTCGCTCCGCCAGTTACCGTCGCCCGCACATCCCAGTTGTTGGCATAACGCAGGGCCACGTTGGGATTGCCTGTAGGCGTCGTGAAAATGCCCGTGGTCTGCGCATTGCTGCCGAGTGCTACCTGGGACATTTCCTCGAGGCTCTGCGGATTGGAGTAATCGATCGTCTTGTTCGAGCTGTAGACCGGCGTCGAACTGATACAGGTGGGCTGCGCCACGTTAACGGTGTAGTCCGTCTTACCGTCACCGTTCACATCCACGGCCCTGGCGACTGCGGCGCTCGCTGGCGCCGCCGTGAAGTCCGTGCTGACCACGCGCTCGATTTCCTGCTGTGCCATGGTGCGGGCCTCCAGCGTCAGTTGCTGGTTTCCCGCGACACGCGTGCTTGTGAGGCTGCTGGCGATCAGCGAGATCACCATCAACAGGAAGATGGCGATGAAGATCATGGTCATGACAAGCGTCATGCCACGCTCGCGGGAGCGGCGGGCCAGAAGGCGCAGCGACGGGTTGCTGGAGCGAGAAGGCATCAGTTCACCACTCCCGGGGCATTCCACAGGCGCATCGCCTGGGCGTACACCCTGCGTTTGTATTGATCATCGAAGGGGCCCAGCGTCATGCCATCGCCCAGCGCATAGGTACGCGTATCTTTCCAGCCTGCCGAGGGTGCTGTCGTGCGTGACAGCACGCTGGTCCGCACGGTCGCCACGGTCTGCCAGTTGCGTGGCGGCTGCGTCCAGTCGTAGGCAGGCACCGCGGTACAGGCGGCGCTATTGTCAATAGCCGGATCGGCTACGTAGCAATCAGGCGAGCCATCCTGATCGAGATCCATGCCGAAATCGAAATGCATGGTCTGGATTCCCTGGGCTACCGATGAAGTGGTCAGGCCGGTCGGTCCGAGCTCGGCCACCTTGAGGGTCGGGATCGTATCGGCAGGCGCAGTGCAGCGGTCGCAACTGGCAAGGTAATAGATGCGCACGATGTAGCGCCAGATCGGCGCGGGAGCGGCAGGATCGCAAGTCTTGTTGCGCAGCGTAAACAGGGCAGGATCCGCTCCCACCACGAGCGGCGTGGTATCGAGTGTGCATGACGATGCCTGGAGATAGGTCGTGCCAGCCACCAGTGCGGCCGGTGCCACGGCATTGGTCGCCACGCGGCGCACCGCCACGACCTCGGTGTTCGGCACATAGTCCGGCAGGCAGGGTGGTGCCAGGGCGCCCGGCTTGTATACCGTTACGGCAACGGGCATCGTCACTGCAGGCGAAAGCGCAAAACCAAGGTTGGTCACGCCGCCCTCGCAGATCGTCGGCAGGCTGGGAG
Source organism: Imbroritus primus (assembly GCA_000272025.2). GTDB lineage: Bacteria > Pseudomonadota > Gammaproteobacteria > Burkholderiales > Burkholderiaceae > Imbroritus > Imbroritus primus. The sequence continues at coordinate 118,731 of AKCV02000020.1, read as the reverse complement.
CCGCCGTCTTGGCCAGGTAATGGGCGCCCATGAACCCAGCGAGCTCAAGATCGCGCGCCAGCACATCCAGCGCATAGCGTCCGTTCTCGATCTGTTCCGCACTCTTGTTGAACTCGGCGCGGGCAAAGGAATTCGAGAGGTACAGGCTCGACAGGCCGAGCAACAGCAAGAGGCCCAGCGTGATGCCGACCATCAGCTCGACCAGCGAGATGCCGCGCATGCGGCGAGAGCGAGGTCTGCGCTGCAGGTTCATGACAGTTTCCCAATCCGTACGACAGTCACCACGGCGCGGCGGTATGCGTCGTTGCCGAACTGGCCCTGACCGCAAGCGACCGCGGGGGCGGCGGTGGCCGTCAGTCCCTGCCAGACCACACTGATCCGATATTCCTGCGCCACCGCGTCGATCTGCTCGATGCAACCCCGCGCGCCTACCATGGCGCCCAGCTTGGTGGTGCCTTGCTGTTCCGTACTGCCGAGCAGTGCCTGGTGCCAGGCATTGAGATCCGCCACGGCGGTCGCCGCGTACGTGGCCTTGGCCGCGCCCACACAAGCCGTGGCGGGCGCTGCGCCAGTACCCAGCGTCATGCCGTCGATACCATTGGAATAGCATGCCGCGGCATCACGATTGGCATTCAGGCGCGACACCATGTCCTGGTTCAGGGCGATGGCCTGAAACCGCTGGTATGCCTCGAGCTCGGACTGGTTGGAGCGGGCCATCAAACCCACCGCGCCCAGCAGTGCAACCAGCACGAGTACCAGCGAGACCAGAACCTCGAGCAGGGTCGCGCCTGCCTGCAAAAAGGCCGGAGCGCGACGGGAAGCGGCGAACGGAGCGGTCATGGTAGCCATCAGCATGTTCCCTTGTGACTGGCCACGCGGCCGGTGCCGCTGACCAGTACGCAGATGACATCGGTCGTGGCGCTGGTCGCCTCAGGCCGGACCAGGAAGGACATCGGACCGCTCAGAAGGCGGCCGTCATTGCCGATCGACATGCTGCTGCCTTCCGCCGAGGTGACGTCGAGCCCCCGGTAATCCGTATATGTTCTGACAGTTTCGGCCCCTGCCGCGACAGTCCAGCCCCGGTTCCACGCGCCAGCATTGGCAGTCACAGTCACCGTCGTATTGCGCTTGATTGCCTCGGCGCGTCCCAGCACAATCGCCGACGCGAGATCCATGGAGGCATTGCGGGTACGCTGCGTGACAATGAACGAGGTCATTGACGGGATGGCGGCCATGGCGAGGATGCCCAGGATCGTAACCGTGATGAGCAACTCGGGCAGGGTGAAGCCAGCGGACCGGAGCCCGCGCATGGGTTTACTGCCAGCAATCGGTACGAGCGCCGGAAACCTGCTTGGCACCCGTGTTGGTCAGGGACAGCGTGCCGCAGCCAGCATCGCGCGTGGCCTGCTCACCGCTTGGCACCGCGCGGATCGCATACCCGGCGGGCGGGCCTGCGACGGCGTCGATGGTGACAGCGTAATGATTCGAGACCGAGGAAGGCACCGACGTGAAACCCAACGCCGCCATCGCGCCGGCACCGGTGGCGTAGGCACGGTTATCGAGCTGGTAGCGCTCGAGTACGTTCGCGACTTCGAGCATGAACGACTGCGCTGCAGCACGGTTGGACCGGACCACATAATCGATGTAAGACGGATAGGCGATCGCACCTAGTATCCCGAGGATGACGACCACGACCATCACCTCGACCAGACTGAATCCGCTGGCTCCAGCGGGCCGAAGACGTGTCCGTACCCGTGGGAAACTAGCAGCCTGCACACGCTGGCGCCGTGACTGCATTGTCTAAGACCCCTATAAGGACCACGGCCGCACCCCGCTCCATGCCAAACCATTATGCGGCGCCCTGTGGCGGATGCCGGATGTCGCTTAAGGATAATCCGGCTTCTTGTTGTATTTATAAGTTTGCCAGAATGTACGAACGGCTTGTGATTTTGTCAAATAATGTGTCTTGGAATAAATTTTGTTGTGGTGCCAAAAAAACGAGGGGCCAGAACATATAAGGAATATGCGGCTTGCGTCACCCACAGTTGCAACCCGTTCCGAGGCCGGCTTGCCCAGGGTGAGCGACCGGGATGGTTTGAAGCGACTGCATGACCCGACCCCTGCCATGCAGTCGCGCCCACGCCGCAACTGCAGCAACCGCTGTGTCCGTCCTGCCGCGATACGGACCGGCGTTGCAGAGGAACACCGCAGGGGCCGCCCGGCCTCCCCATCATTGGCCCCAGCATGTCGAGCCTTGGCCGCTGACGGCGCGCGCACCGGTATGGGTCAGCGATAGCGTCGCGCAGGCAGTATCCCGCCGCGCCTGCGTCCCGCGCGGCATCGCCAGGATGTGGAACCCCGCTGGCGGCCCGCGCAGCGGCTCGATGAGCACGACATAGTGATCTGCCACCTCCTCCGGAACCCTGGGGTAACCCAGTTCGGCCAGCGCCCGGGGGCCGGTGGCGTAGCGATGATGCGTGGTCTGGTAGCGCGCCTGTGCATTCGCCACCTCCAGCATGAAAGATTGCGCAGCCGCGCGATTGGCGCGCGTCTCATACGCCATGATGGACGGGTAAGCAATCGCGCCTAGCATGGCCAGAACCGCGACGACCAGGGCGATCTCCAATGTCGCGGTACCAGCCATCCGTGCGCGGAGGGTATGCCGGATGACGGACCCGCACGCCAGGTTCGCGCGAGTCCGTATACCCGATCCCATGCCGCCAGTCGCACCGATGGTGACTTCCACTGCATCCCTCCCGCTCGCGCAGCGCGAACACGAGCGCTGCGGCCACCGTGCATATTCCCGGGCGGCAATGCCATTGCCGGCGCATGAGAACATGGGCGTCTACCGTGTGCCGCGTCCCTCGGGTTGGGGTCTTGCCTGTGCCTGTCAGCCGGCGAGCCCATGACTCGTTCTAGCGCATGCCCGTTTGCAAAAACGTCGCAAATTTGTCATTTAATGTTGCATGACGCACAGTCCCCGCCTGCAAGGCAGGTTCGCAGGCACTGTGGATGCGGCAAAGCAAGACGAGAATGGCACGACGCGCGGAAACGTCCGCGGCAAAGGAGAACTGCTGGAGGAAAGTCAGGCGCGCTGGATGGCCGCGATGATCGGCGGCACCGTCATCGCCTCGACACGCCGGGTCACGGCATCGGGAAAACGGGCGCGATGCCGGCGCAGATGATCGAGCACGCCGGCCAGACCGGCGGGAGCACGCCCCAGCAGCATGATGAGATGCTCCGGCGCCATCTGGTCGAGCACCTGGGTGGGGATGCTGTCGCCTTCGCAGGTGGACACGGGGAAATAACGCACGATCGGCAGGATGACCCGCAGCGGGGCATGGGGCACGAGCTGCCAGATCGCCGAAAATGCCGTGGCGGTGCAGAACGGTGCACGCGCGGCGACATCGGCCTCGGTAAACACGCGGTGCGTCCCCTTGGCCAGCACGTACTCGCGCATCAGGTCTGCCAGTTCATCGACCGGCACGGCGCCATCGGCGATCTCGATGAACTCGGCAATCAATGCACCGTCGACGACCGGATCATTCCACACCATGGCCTGACGCTCGAGCGGCGTCATGTCAAACAGGTCGGCTGCCACCAGCCATTCGGACGGGCGACGTACGCTGGCGCGCACCAGGGGACTGGGGTCGCTCTGCTGGCGCTCAAGCAGATCGGCTTCCACGGGGTTCTGCGGCGACAAGGCGCGTGCGCCCGCCGCCAACGCCCGCACCCACTCGCTGGTATCGTTCGACGCGCGCGACAGCAACGCAAGCGACGGCTCACCCTGTTGATCGCGGTAGGCCTGCAGCACCTGCGCACGGCTTTCCACGGACATGCTCTCCCACGCCGTCAGCAGCATCCGCTGCGAAAACGGGGATTCACACATCAACATGGCAAGCTGGTCCTGGTGCATCATGGTGATCCATCTCCTGTGAGTGACAGGATGTCGAGTGCCGTAACCGGAGCGCGTAACACTCTGCGTCCCTGGGTACGGCAGTCATTTGACAAAGCGCAACGTTCTTGCGCTGCAATTGTACGCCGGGTCGCCTTCAAGTTGGCGAACGAATGCGTTCCGACAGACGGAACTACGTATAATTTTGTTGCACAAAATCGACAACCTCGCCGGTACATCACCACTCCAGAATAGGAGGAGACAAAACAGTGATCCGTACTGCACGCCTGCTGGTCGACATCGGCGGGACCTCCATCCGCTTCGCATGGCGCGAAATTGAGGGAAACCTGAGCGATGTCCGCATCTATCGCACGGTGGATTTTCCTTCCATGGAAACCGCCATCCGCACCTATCTGCGCAACTGTCCTGTCGTGCCGGGCGTCGCGGCGCTCGCCACCGCCAACCCGGTACAGGGCGACACTGTTCGCATGACCAATCTTGCGTTCAGTTTTTCGGCGCAGGAAATCCGCCGGGCGCTCGATCTGGACGCATTGCTGATCGTCAACGATTTCACCGCACTGGCTTTGGGGGTGCCGCATCTCGCCCATGACGACCGGCAGCCGATCGGCCCAGAGCTTGCGGCAGTGCCGGGGCCCATCGGCATCATCGGCCCGGGCACGGGGCTCGGCGTATCGGCGCTGATCCCGACACAGACCGGATGGCAGGCGCTGAGCAGCGAAGGCGGACACGCAACCTGCGCCCCCGCCGACGCCTTCGAGGCCGAACTGCTGCGCGCGGCGTGGCGGCGGCACACGCATGTCTCGTTCGAACGGCTGCTCTCCGGACCCGGCCTGCGCCTGCTCTATGAACTGGTATGCGCGGCACACGGTACGCTGCCGCAACCTGCCACGCCAGCCGAGATCACGCAGCAGGCACAGGACAGAACCTGCCTTGCCTGCCAGCAGGCGGTGACGACCTTCTGCAACCTGCTGGCGACCGCCGCCGGCAACCTGGCGCTGACGCTCGGGGCGCGCGGCGGCATCTATATTGGTGGCGGCATCGTGCCACGTCTCGGCACGTTGCTCGACCCCGTGGCCTTTCGCAGCCGCTTCGAGGCACATGGCCGCCTCGGCGAGTATCTTGCCCGTGTCCCGACGACACTGATCACGGCACCTTATGCCGCATTGACCGGACTCGATGCCTTGTTGGCGGCCTGGCTGACACACGGACGGCAAGCACCGTTACCATTCGATCTTGTACTCGTGCAACGCTAGCGATGTCCGGCCTCGCCATCATCCTGCCCGCATGGCTTGCCGATGGCACTGACCGGTGCCACGCCACCCTGCACGGACCTGTCGTGCCTATCGTCATTGCTTGTTCTGCCTGACCGCTACCCAAAACCATGGCAACTCCCCAATCTCTCCCCATCCAGGCCGTGATCTTCGACTGGGCCGGCACGCTTGTCGATTTCGGCTCGCTGGCGCCGACACAGATCTTCGTCGATGCCTTCGCCACCTTCGGCATCGCCATCACCCTCGAACAGGCGCGCGGTCCCATGGGCATTTCCAAGCGGCCGCATATCGAGATGCTGCTGGCGGAACCCGGCATCCAGGCGCAATGGCAGCAGCAGTTCGGCCGCCCGTCGACGCAGCACGACGTCGATGCCATCTACGAACGCTTCATGCCAATGCAGATCAGCAAGGTCGGTGATTATTCGCAGCCGATCCCCGGCGCAGTCGATACGTTCGCCTGGCTGCGTGCGCACGGCATCCGCATCGGCTCATGTTCCGGCTACCCGCGCGAGGTGCTCGACGTGCTGCTGCCAATGGCCGCGCAACAGGGACTCGTGCCGGACCATGTGGTAGCCGGCGACGAACTCACAGCCGGCGGCCGGCCCGGCCCGTTCATGGCGCTCGCCAACGTGCTGGCGCTGGGGGTGACGGACGTACGCGCGTGCATCAAGGTCGATGACACGGCGCCGGGCATCCTGGAAGGCCGCAATGCGGGCATGTGGACTGTTGGCTTGTCGCTGTCAGGGAACGAAGTGGGTTTCTCGCCGGCGGAACTGGCCAGCGCCGATCCAGCCGAAGTGGCCCGCCGCAAGGCTCATGCCGAAACGCATCTGCACAACGCCGGCGCGCATGTCGTCATCGACACCGTAGCCGACCTGCCGCGTATCGTCACGGAGATTGCCGGGCGCATGGCGGGCGGTGAACGCCCCTGAGCCCGGCCAGCGCTCCTGTCAGTCGAGCGCGGCAAGTTGCCGCGCATGTGTGACCAGGTGGTCTTCGACGAAGGTCGAGATGAAGTAGTAGCCATGGTCATAGCCGGCATGGCGCCGCAACGTGAGCGGCTGCCCGGCGCTGACGCAGGCCGCCTCGAACAGGTGCGGATGCAGTTGCTGCGCCAGGAACTGGTCGTCCAGCCCTTGATCGATCAGGATGCCCGCGGGAAACGGTGCGGTCGCGCAGTCTTCCATCAGCAGCGTGGCGTCGTAGTCGAGCCAGGTCGTCTCGTCATCGCCGAGATAGCCACTGAACGCCTTCTTGCCCCACGGACACTGCGTCGGCGCGGCAATCGGCGCGAATGCCGAGACCGAGCGGAACAGCTGCGGATTGCGCAGCGCCAGCACCAGCGCGCCATGCCCGCCCATGGAATGTCCCATGATGCCGATGCGCGCGGCATTCACCGGCAGTGTATCGATCACCAGCGTGCGCAACTCTTCGACAATGTAGCTGTACATCCGGTAATGGTCATCCCACGGCTCTTCAGTCGCGTCGAGATAGAAACCCGCGCCCACGCCAAAATCCCAGCTCTCGGCATCGCCCGGCAGGTTGGCGCCGCGCGGGCTCGTATCCGGCGTGATCAGGATCAGGTTCTCGCGCGCCGCGACACGCTGCGCCCCGCCCTTGATCATGAAGGTCTCTTCCGTGCACGTCAGGCCGGCCAGGTAGAACACCGCCGGACACTTCTCGCCCGCCACTGCTTTGGGCGGAAGGTAGACGGAGAAACGCATGGGCAAGCCGATCTCACGCGAGTCATGGCGATAGAAACGCTGCACGCCGCCGAAGCAGCCGTGCTGGCTCAGGAGTTCAAGGGCAAGGATCGTCATTAGTACACCACTACGGAACGGATTGATTCACCGCGCTTCATCAGGTCGAAACCTTCGTTGATGCGCTCCAGCGGCAAGTGGTGGGTGATCAGGTCATCGATGTTCAGCTTGCCTTCCATATACCAGTCGACGATCTTCGGCACGTCGGTCCGGCCGCGTGCGCCGCCGAAGGCCGAGCCTTTCCACTCACGGCCTGTCACCAGCTGGAACGGACGTGTGCTGATCTCCGCGCCGGCCTCGGCCACGCCGATCACGATCGACTGGCCCCAGCCCTTGTGGCAGCATTCCAGCGCCTGGCGCATGACCTTGGTGTTGCCGATGCATTCAAAGGAATAATCGGCGCCACCGTCGGTCAGCTGGATGATGTGGTCGACCACGTTCTCGACGTCGTTGGGATTGATGAAGTGCGTCATGCCGAATTGGCGCGCCATGGCCTCGCGGCCCGGATTCAGGTCTACGCCGATGATCTTGTCGGCACCCACCATCCTGGCGGCCTGGATCACGTTGAGGCCAATGCCGCCGAGGCCGAACACCACCACGTTGGCGCCCGCCTCCACCTTGGCCGTGAACAGCACGGCGCCCACGCCGGTGGTCACGCCGCAACCGATGTAGCAGATCTTGTCGAAGGGCGCGTCCTCGCGCACCTTGGCGACCGCGATCTCCGGCACCACGATGTGGTTCGCAAAGGTCGACGTGCCCATGTAGTGGAAGATCGACTTGCCATCGATCGAGAAACGCGAGGTGGCATCCGGCATCAGTCCTTTGCCCTGCGTGGCGCGGATGGCCTGGCACAGGTTGGTCTTGCGCGACAGACAGAACTTGCACTCGCGGCACTCGGGCGTGTACAGCGGAATCACATGATCGCCCTTCTTCAGGCTCTTGACGCCCGGGCCAACGTCCACCACCACGCCTGCACCTTCGTGGCCGAGAATTGCCGGAAAGATCCCTTCGGGGTCGGCGCCGGACAGTGTGTAGTAATCGGTATGGCAGATGCCGGTCGCCTTGACCTCGATCAGTACTTCACCAGCCTGCGGGCCCTGCAGATCGACTTCTTCGATGGTCAATGGCGCGCCTGCCTTCCAGGCGATCGCTGCTTTGGTCTTCATGAATGCATTTCCTCGTGGTATGTGTGCCGCGCCATGCGCGGTCACGGAGCGGACAACGCCGCAACGACAGCCGTATTGTGCCTTGAGATCACGTCGCCGCAAACCGTCAAGGTTCAACGCGCTGCGGCGTTACGGGCGGTCTCGACCACGCGCAGTTCGCGCAGCGGCAGCGGGATCGAGCAGCCGGCCTGCTCCACCACTTCCTTGATGCGCCGGTTCATCTCGAAACGCACCGGCCAGAACTCGCTGGTGGCAATCCAGCAACGCACGTTGAGGATGATCGCGCCTTCCGCATAGCGCATCACCATGACATCCGGCGCAGGCTCGTCCAGCACGCGCGGATCGTCTCGCAGCAAGGTCCGCAGCGCAGTGATCGCGCCGCCAATGTCATCGTGCTGGTGTACACCCACTTCGATGTCCAGGCGGCGCGTGGGATTGGCCGAGTAGTTGATGATGGGGCTGCCCCACAGCTTGTTGTTCGGTACGTGCAGGCACACGCCGTCAAGCATGGTGAGTTCGGTCATGAACAGGCCGATCTCACGCACGGTGCCAGCCGTGCCCTCCGCATCGATATAGTCGCCCACGCGGAAGGGGCGCAGGATGACGATCATGATGCCGGCGGCAATGTTTTGCAGCGTGCCCTGCAGGGCCAGGCCGATGGCCAGGCCTGCCGCGCCGAGAATGGCGATGATGCTGGCGGTCTGCACGCCGAACTGGCTCAGCACCAGGACCAGCGTGACGATGCGGAACACCCACAGCACAATGCTGCCCATCATCGGGCGGACGGTCACGTCCACGCCCCAGCGCTCGAACAGCCGTTCGGCCGCACGCCGCGCGCGCCCTGCCACCCACCAGCCGACCAGCAGTATCAGCACCGCCAGCACCAGATTCAGCCCCTGCCGCACCAGCGTTTCCGTGAATACCTGCCAGATACCCTGCCACCTGGCTGCATCCATGCCCCACCAATTCATGCTTCTTCCCCCGTACTATCGTTCAATGGTTGTTGTTACCCGTCGGGCACCAATCAGCCCCGCGTCAGTTCGCCCGGATCCGGCATTGGCGTTTCCTGGCGGGTGAGTTGTTCGGCCTCGAGCTGATGCGAGAAATCGTCCACCGTTCCCAGGCGATGATGGCGATCCTTGGGCAGCGTATGGCCACTCTGCATGTAGAGCGTCAGCAGCTCGGCAATGTTCACCAGCACCGACAGGTGCGTACGCTCGTAGCCATGCGAGGCATCGGCGCCAAAGCACACCAGGGCCGTGCGCACGTCGTGCCCGGCCTTGACGGCCGCGCCGGCGTCGGAATGGTAGAAGCGGAACACATCGCGGTTGCTCGGAATCGCATGCTCCGCGCACATGCGCAGCAGCCGGCGCGTCAGGTGATAGTCGTGCGGACCGGCCGAATCCATCAGGGGAATCGTCACGCCTTCTTCGCGCGCCCCTTGCCCGAATGCCACGGGACCGATGTCGATGCCGATCACCTCGCTGACGTCGTCCTCGATCACGGCGGTGGCGCCCGAACCCACTTCTTCGGTCAAGGTAAACACGGCATGGCAGTCGATCGGCACGGCCGCGCCGCTCTCGACCACAGCTTTGAGTGCCGCCAGCAACGCCGCGACGCCGGCCTTGTTGTCAAGATGTCGAGAGACGATGAAACCGTTCTCCAGCACCTCGGGGCACGCATCGAAGGCAACGAAGTCGCCCACCTGTACGCCCAGCGCACGCACGTCGTCGGCATTGCCGATCCGTTCGTCGACGCGCAGCTCGAGCTGGTCCCAGTTCACGGGCTGCGTATCGACTTCCTCGTTGTAAACATGGCCGGAAGCCTTGAGCGGCAGCACAGAGCCGCGCACGCGGCCAGTTTCCGTGAACAGCGTGACCCGCCCGCCTTCGGCGAAGCGGCTCGACCACGTACCGATCGGGCTCAGCGCCAGGCGGCCCGTGTCCTTGATCTCGCGCACCATCGCGCCGAGCGTATCGAGGTGGGCGACGATCGCGCAATCCGGCCCAGCCTTGGTGTAGGCGGCGTCGTCGCGCGGCCCGTCGTCCAGATTGGCGCGCAGGGTCGCGCGGATCGTGCCGCGCCGCGTTAGTTCATAGTTGAGCCCCAGCGCATCGAGCTTGCGTGCGGTGTAGTGGACGATCTCGTCAGTGAGGCCGGCAGGGCTCGGGATCGCCAGCAGCTCCAGCAGCGTGGTCGTGAGAAAGGCCGTATCGATATTCAGTTTTTTCATGGTGTTCTCCACAGGCGGCGCGATTGCCGCGCTCGCCCTGGTGCCACATCGGCGCGTGTCATGCCGTGAAGGGAAACAGCAGGTCCATGAAGCGCTGCGCGGTCGGCTGCGGTTCATGGTTCGCCAGGCCGGGGCGCTCGTTGGCTTCAATCACGACATACTCGGGCCGGTCCGGCGCGGTGACGAGGAAGTCGAGGCCGACCACCGGAATGCGCAAGGTACGCGCAGCCAGCTCGGCCGCCTCGCGCAGGTCGGGGTGCAGATCGGCCGTCACGTCATGGATGGTGCCGCCGGTATGCAGGTTGGCCGTCTTGCGCACCACCGCGCGCTGGCCTTCCGCGAGGACCGATTCATAGTCGAGGCCCTGCATCGCCAGGCAGCGTTCGGTTTCCGCATCGAGCGGAATATGGGCTTCGCCCCCGGTCGCGGCGTTGCGCCGTGCGCTGTGGCGCTCGATCAGCGTGCGCAGGTCGCTGCGGCCGTCGCCCCCCACCTCGGCCGGGCGGCGGATGGCCGCAGCCACGACCTTGTAGCCGATCACGACAATGCGCAGGTCGTCGCCAGGGCAATACTCTTCCAGCAGGGCCGGCCCGCCGGCGCGTTCCGCCATGGCAATGGCCTGCGCCAGGCTGTCCGGCGAACGCACGTCGACACTGATGCCCTTGCCCTGTTCGCCCATGGCCGGCTTGACCACCAGCGCACCATGCGTGCGCAGAAACTCGGCATTGTCCTCGGCACTGCCGGCCGCCGTCTGGGCCGGTACGCGCAAGCCGGCAGCCGCCAGCCGGCGCAGCGTCAGGGTCTTGTCCTGGCATAGCGTCATGGCAACCGCGCCGGTCAGCTCCGTCAGCGATTCGCGGCACACCACCTCGCGGCCCCCATAGCGCAACGCGAAGATCCCGGCATCCGGATCGAGAATGTCGACACCGATGCCGCGCCGGCGCGCTTCGTTGACGATCAGCGCGGCATACGGATTGAGGCCGTCGCACTCGCTGGTGCCGACGTAGAGCGGTTCGTTGATGGCATTCTTGTGCTTGATCACGAACCCTTGTGTCTGGGCAAAGCCGAGCTTCTGGTACAAGCCGATCGCATGCTGGTTGTCGTGCAGCACCGAGAGGTCGAGAAAGCGCCGGCCCGCGGCCTGGTACATGCCGCAAAGCTGGCGCACCAGCGACTGGCCCACGCCGGCGATGCCGGTTTGCGGGTCGACCACCAGGCACCACAGGCTGGTGCCGCCCTCGGCATCGCCGAAGGCCTGCACATGGTCGACACCCATGACTGAGCCGATGATCTCGCCGGTATGCTCGTCCTCGGCCAGCAGATAGGTCACCGCCGGCAGCGTGCGCTGCTGCCAGACCGTGGCCGGATCGAGCGGCACCATGCGGCGCATGGCGTACAGCCGGTTGATCGCGGCGATGTCGGCGCGCGTGGTCAGCGGGCGGATGGTGATGCCAGGTGCGGCCGTGGTATCGATGGCATCGGCATCGAGCGCGCGGCGGAACAGCAGCGAAGGATCGAGAAACAGGTTCTGCGGCGCTTCCGCCAGCACGAGTTGCGGCGCCTCGACATAGAGTGCGATATCGCGCTGCCCATCGCGCTCTTGCAGCAATGCTTGTGCAATGGCGGTCGGCGAAGCGAAGGACGGGGCGAACAGCAGCCGGCCCCAGCCGCATGCCAGCATGGCATTGGAGCTGGGGCGGTCTGCTGGTGTGGTGCGTGTCTCCTGCACGGGCATGATGTGCTCCTCCACGAAATCGAAATGAGATTGGACGCTCACGGCACGCATGGCGCTCATGGGGCTCACAGGCCGCGTCGCTGCAGCCACAACTCCAGCAGGGCGGCCTGCCAGACCATGGAGCCGCCCAGCGGCGTGATGTGGGTATCGGGCGCGTCGAGCATGCGCGCGAGCGCGGCTTCGCGCAGCAAGCCGCGCTCGCGGGCGGCGCGGCTGGTCAGGGTGTCGCGCACATAATCGAGAAAACGGCCGCGGAAGTACTTGAGAGCCGGCACCGGGAAGTAACCCTTGGGCCGGTCGATCACTTCCGCCGGCAGCACGGCGCGCGCGGCTTCCTTGAGCACATGCTTGCCACCGCCGGCGATCTTGTGGCGCGCGGGGATGCGCGCCGCCAACTCGACCAGCTCGTGGTCGAGAAACGGCACGCGCGCCTCGAGGCCAAAGGCCATGGTCATGTTGTCGACGCGCTTGACCGGATCGTCCACCAGCATCACCGTGGTGTCGATGCGCAGTGCGCGGTCGATGGCACTGCCCGCGCCGGGCTGGGCGAAATGCCGCGCTACGAAGCCGCGCGTGATGTCCTCGCCGAGCCATGGCGCTTCCAGCAACTGCGCCATGGCCGCGTGATCGCGGTCGAAAAACCCGCGCGCGTAGGCTGCCACGCCACCATCCTCATCAGTGTTTTCCGCCAGCGGCGGATACCAGTGATAGCCGCCGAACACTTCGTCGGCGCCCTGCCCGCTCTGCACCACGCGGCTGTGGCGCGACACCGCGTCGGAGAGCATGTAGAAGGCCACGCAGTCATGGCTGACCATCGGCTCGCTCATGGCGGCGATGGCGTCCGGCAAGGCATCGAGCAAGTCCTCGCCCGGAATGCGCAGGCGCTGGTGTTGCGTGCCGAAATGGCGGGCCACCAGATCCGAGTAATGGAATTCGTCGCCTGCTTCGTCATCCACTGCATCGAAGCCAATCGAATAGGTCCGCAGGTCAGTGGCCCCGGCCTCAGCTAGCAAGCCGGTGATCAGACTCGAATCGAGACCGCCAGAGAGCAGCACGCCAACCGGCACGTCGGCCACCTGGCGGCGTGCCACGGCACGACGCAGGCCGGCCAGCCCCTCGTCCTGCCACTCCGCGAAGCTGCGCGCCTCGTCGGCAGCATCGCGCGTAAACGCGAGCTTCCACCAGGTCACCGAGGTGCAGCGGCCGTCCGGATGCACGGTCATGTGCGTGGCCGGCGGCAGCTTGCGCACGCCGCGCAGGATGGTTAGTGGCGCAGGCACCACGGCATGCAGCGAAAAATAGTGATGCACCGCGTGCGGATCGAGCGCGGTATCGATACCGCCGCCCTCCAGCAGCGCCGGCAGGCTCGAGGCAAACCGCATGGCCTGCGCATCGTGGGTGTAGTACAGCGGCTTGATACCGAGCCGGTCGCGCACCAGGTGGGTGATGCCGCTGTCGCGCTCCCACAGGGCAAAGGCGAACATGCCGTGCATGCGCTGCAGGGCCGCCGGTCCCCACGCATGCCACGCCTTGAGAATGACTTCGGTATCGCCACTCGAGGCGAACTGATAGCCAAGCGCGGCCAGTTCCTCGCGCAACGCATGGTGGTTGTAGACCGCGCCATTGAAGACGATGCCAAGACCGAGCGCCGGATCGACGAACGGCTGGTTGGCGCGCGGGCTGAGGTCCATGATGCGCAGGCGGCGATGCCCGAAACAGCGGGGCCCCATGCCATGGATACCTTCGCCATCGGGCCCGCGAGCCGCTTGCGCGCGCGTCATGCGCGCGACTGCGGCGATATCGGCGTATTGCCCGTCGAAACGGATCTCTCCAGCAATTCCACACATCGTGTCCGGTTCTCCTGTTCGGCAAGCGGTCCATGCCTGGGCGTCGGCGGGAGCCGTCACTTCAGCTCCGATACCTCCAGCACGGCAGCCACATCGAGATCGGCGGCATCCATCAGTTCCGCCACGCGATGCAGGCTGGACAGAATCATCAGGCGCTCCCACTCCGCCAGCGCGCCGAAGCGCGCGAGGAAATCGGCATGCAGCAGGTTGGGCGTGGAGGCCAGCACCTGCTGGCCGGCTGACGTCAATGCCACGGTCACGCGGCGCTTGTCGCTGGCCTGCCGCTGGCGCGTCACCAGCTGGCGCGTTTCCAGACGGTCCAGCACGTCCGACAGGGTGGCCTGGCTGATGCACAGCTGGCGTGCCAGCGCACCTGCTGTCAGGTCCGCCCCCGCCAGGGTGTGCAGCACCTGCAGCTGCGTCGCCGTCAACCCGGTCTGGCGCAAGAGCTGGCCAGAGTGCAGGTCAGTGGCACGCAGGATGCGGCGCAGCGCCTGAAGGACGTCCTGGGCGTGAGTCATAGATGATTCTGGCTTGAATTAAATTTGATGACTGATCAGCTTGTTTTGTACAAACAACAACTATATTTCTACAAAAACATGCTAAATCACGTTATTTACTCACTAAATTTGTTTAGTGTCCTAAATACATAATAACCGCATGTGCGTCATCGTGCAAATCTGCTGCGCCTGCCCCTGTCCCGCGGCTTGCTCACGCCCCCCCGGTCCCGGCGGCATGGCAAGGCGGTTACCGCGGCATGCCCAGCAGCGCCTGGAGCAATGTCGAGTCAGCCGCGCTTGCATCTGGCAGGTTTTGGCGGCATACACTGAAGTCGACGGACTTTCCTGGCGAATCGCACGAACCTCGAGGCGCCTGCCCATCCTGACCCGCCATGCGCATTGCCCAGATCAGCGACCTGCACCTCGTGCCCGCCGGCGCACGCGCCTATGGCACCGTGGATACTGGCGCCCTGCTGCAGGAAACCCTCACCGCACTACTGCGGCTCGACCCCCTTCCGGACTGCGTGTTGCTGACCGGCGATCTGGCGGAGGCTGGCGATGCGGCGTCGTACACGCGGTTGCGCGCCATGCTCGCGCCACTGCCGATGCCTTGCTATCTGCTGCCGGGCAACCATGACGAGCGCGGCGCGCTGTGTGCCGAATTCACCGCCGACGGGTGCCGCCACGCCGCGCGGGCGGAAGGCGGCTTTGTGCAGTATGTGGTGGAGGAATTTGCAGTACGGCTGGTCATGCTCGACACGACTGTACCGGGCGCAGCGCATGGCGAACTGTGCGCGCGCCGCCTGGCATGGCTGGATGCCGCGCTGGCTGCGCAGCCGATGCGGCCGACGCTGCTTGCTATGCATCATCCGCCATTTGCAACCGGCCTCGCAGAAATGGACGATCTTGCGCTGCGCACCGGCCGTACCGAGCTGGAACGGCTGCTACGCGCCCATCCGCAGGTCGAGCGCGTGGTCTGCGGCCATGTGCACCGGACCATCATGCGGCGCTTTGGCGGCACCCTCGCCTGCATCTGTCCTTCGACAGCGCATCAGCTCGCGTTCGACCTACACGCGAGCACGCCGGCGGCCTTTGTCATGGAGCCGGCCAGCTTTCTGCTGCATCTGTGGTGCGGGGATGGACTGGTCACGCACCAGCTTGCGGTGCGTGACGCCGGACCGGCACGGCCGCTTTGACAGGGCGCGCCCAAAAAACACACGCCGCACGGCGGCGCCGGCTTAGAGAATCTCGCGCGTTTCCAGGAACGTCACATCCGGAAAGCGCTCCTGCGTGAGACGCAGGTTGACCAGGGAAGGCGCCAGATACACATGCTCTCCCGCGCCGTCGATCGCCACGTTATGGCCTGCCTTGTCGATCAGTTCCGCGATGGCTTTCTCCGAACCGCGCAGCCAGCGTGCCGTGGCACAGGAAAAACTCTCGAAGATGGCATCCACGCCGTACTCGTGCTCGAGGCGGTGCGCGACCACGTCGAACTGCAGCGTCCCTACCGCGCCAAGCACCAGTTCGTTCGAGGTAATCGGCCGGAACATCTGCGTGGCCCCCTCTTCTGCCAGCTGCTGCAAGCCTTTTTGCAGCTGCTTGGTCTTGAGGGGGTTGTTGAGGCGCGCCCGACGGAAATGCTCCGGCGCGAACGAGGGAATGCCCGTGAACTTGAGCGCCTCGCCTTCGGTAAAGGCATCGCCCAGCCGGATCGTGCCATGGTTGGGAATACCGATGATGTCGCCAGCGAAGGCCTCTTCCATGATGCTGCGGTCCTGCGCCATGAAGGTGATGGCATTGTTCACGGCAATGGTCTTGCCGGTGGAGACCTGGAACATCTTCATGCCGCGATCGAAGCGGCCCGAGCAGACCCGCAGGAAGGCGATGCGGTCGCGGTGCTTGGGATCCATATTGGCCTGGATCTTGAACACGAAACCGGAAAACTTGGGCTCGGCCGGCTGCACTTCGCGGCTCGCGGCCGGACGCGGCTGCGGCGGCGGCGACAGCGTGGCGAGCGCGTCGAGCAGCGAGCGCACGCCGAAGTTGTTGACCGCCGAGCCGAAATACACGGGGCACTGTTTGCCGGCGAGGAACGCTTGCTTGTCGAAGGTATGCGAGGCGCCGCGCACCAGTTCGATTTCAATGCGCAGCTCCTCGGCCTGTTCGCCGAGGATGCGGTCGAGCTCGGGATTGTCCAGGCCGGCGATGATCTGCCCGGCGTCCTGGTCGTCCTTGTCGCCATGCGGATCGAACAGCGTGACCTTGTCGTCGAGCAGGTGGTACACGCCACGGAAGCGCTTGCCCATGCCGATCGGCCAGGTCATTGGTGCGCACTGCATGTCGAGCACGTCCTCGATCTCGTCGAGGAGCTCGATCGGCGAGCGGCCCTCGCGGTCCAGCTTGTTGATGAAGGTCAGGATCGGCGTGGCGCGCAGGCGGCACACATTGAGCAGCTTGATGGTCTGGGCCTCAACGCCGTTGACCGAGTCGATCACCATCACCGCCGCATCGACGGCGGTCAGGGTACGGTAGGTATCTTCCGAGAAATCCTCGTGGCCCGGGGTGTCGAGCAGGTTGACGATGCAATCCTTGTATGGGAACTGCATGACCGACGAGGTCACCGAGATGCCGCGCTGCTTTTCCAACTCCATCCAGTCAGAGGTCGCGTGGCGGCTGGCCTTGCGCGCCCGGACCGCGCCCGCCATCTGGATGGCGCCGCCAAACCACAACAGTTTTTCAGTCAGCGTGGTCTTGCCCGCGTCAGGGTGGGAAATGATGGCAAAGGTACGCCGCCGGGCGATTTCGGACTGGAGTGTGCTCACGGGTCGATCGGAAAAAGAGACGTGGCCCGGGACAGCCCAAGCCTGAAAGGCAGCATTTTACGCGAGCCGGCCGCTCCGGCGCGGCTTCGCGCTCCGTTTGTAGGAATTTTCCGGCATGCATGTCAGTGCGCGGTGACTTTGGGCTGTCATATGCTTTCGGTATCGTGGGCGGCATCGTGACTCGACCCGCACTTATGCAAGTACTCGACAAAATTCTTGCCGTCACCCGCCAAGCCTGGCAGCTCCACACATCCGCGGCACCTTCCGCAACTGGCGCCCGGCTGCCGGCTGGCCAGGCCGTGCACCCTGGCGCACGCGCGTCATCGCGTACGCCGGCCGGCCGGATCTGATCCCCCTGGCCGCCATACACCGGCGGGTAGCGCGGCAGCTACCCGCCTTATACTCTCGTCACGCCATTACCATGCGGCACGCCTTCTCTGTGCCGCCGGCCCCGCACGCGAGGAGAGTGCCATGACAGTCGACTGGTCCGCCGTCTTCGGTTTCAGTGTCTCGCCGCTAGAACTCATCGTGCGTGGCACGGTGATGTTCTGGTTCATCTTCCTGCTGTTCCGCGTGGTAGTTCGCCGCGACATGGGATCCGTCGGCATCGCCGATATCCTGATCATCGTGATCATTGCCGATGCCTCGCAGAATGCGTTGGCCGGGGAATACACCTCAGTGCCCGACGGCATGGTGTTGCTGGCCACACTGATCGGCTGGAACTACCTGCTGAACTGGCTCTCTTTCCATTCGCGCGCACTCGATCGTCTGCTCGAGCCGCCTCCGCTGACGCTGATCCGCCACGGCCGCGTGATTCGCGCCAACCTGCGGCGCGAACTGATCACGGACCGCGAACTGGAAGCCAAGTTGCGCGAGAACGGCGTGGAATCGATCAGCGAGGTGAAGTCGATGACGATGGAGGCGGATGGCCAGATCAGTCTGATCCGCTACGGGAAGTAGCGGCCTCGCCGGCGGTGCGCAGGCTGCCGAACTGCAAGGCATACTGGCGCGTCAGTTCCGCGCCGAAGAAGAAGATCTGCGCCGAATAGTAGACCCACATCATCAGCGCCACCACCGACCCCGCCGCGCCATATGACGACGCCACGGCACTGTTCCCAAGATACAGGCCGATGAGACGCTTGCCGATCTGGAACAGCAGCGTCGTGATTATTGCGCCAGGCAAGACGTCGCGCCAGGTCACGCGTACTGGCGGCAGCATACGGAAGATCACGGCAAACAGGAGGGTCACCGTGCCGAACGAGAGCAGCGTGGAAAAAATCTCCGCCGCCATGCCAAACGAGGACTCGGTCCACAGCTGGCTCCAATAGTGCTGGAGCACCGCCAGCGCGGCATTGACCGCCAGCGAGACCAGCAGCAGGAACGCCAGCACCAACACCAGTCCGAACGACAGCACGCGCTTGCGCAGGTATGCCCAGATCCCGTTGGTCACCTGTTCGCGCGTTTCCCAGATCGCATCGAGACTGCTCTTGAGCTCGGCAAAAACTGTCGTGGCGCCGACTACCAGCATGCCGACCGCAACAAGCGTCGCGAACACGCCGCCATCTGTCCGCTGGGTTGCGGCCAGCACGCCCTGCACGGCGGCCGCGCCGGTATCGCCGATCAGTCCGCTGATCTGCGCAAACAATTCGCCGCGCGCCGCTTCCGCACCGAAGAACAGTCCCGCGATGGAAATCACCAGCACAAGGATCGGTGCCAGCGACAACAGGGTGTAGAACGACAGCGCGGCGCCCCGGCTGGCTGCCTGGTGTTCGGTCCAGCCACGCATCGCGCCCCATAGCGTGCTGCGCAGGCGCGGCAGTGTGCCGCCGTCGGGCAGTGCGGCACTCAGGAGGGAGGCGAGGCGGTCTCGCAAACCATGCGGCATCGGGGTTGCTCCGGCAAAGACAGAGTCACAGTGTACGCAAACTCCACGTCACATAGCGAGCCCGACTGCGCAACGCGCATCGTCAAGCAGGCGCAGCCACAAAAATGTCCCTGCCTGTGTCAGCGTTACGCCGACAGACGGGCGGGACGCGTCAGTCAAGCGCGGACAGACACGCGCCGGCCGCATTGCCATAATCAATTGCACCTGCTGGCAGCAGCGGCATGCCGCATGACCGACGGGTTCCGGTGCGACTGGCTTCGAGCCATGACGTTGTGCCCGTCACCGGATGTTCCATTGCGCCCATTGCGTCATATCGCTGCGATCGATGCCAGCCCTGCGCCAACACAAAGCCTGCGCAGCGCAAACAATTCAGGGAACCGACAATGTCTCTACAGAAAACGTCATGCGATGATCGTATCAATCTCGTGGGTGACGATCCGGTCGCCCGCAGTAGCAACCTGCGTGATGCCGCGCGTGTCCTGCATGCCGTGGAAACCGGCAGCCGAGGCCCAGCCACACCGCCTGCCCTGCGGCAATTCGGCGCGCTGTATGGCTCCTCTGCCGTGATGTGCGCGCTCTACGAACAGGTCGACAAGGTCGCGGGCACCGACGCGCCGGTGCTGATCTGTGGTGAGAGCGGCACCGGCAAGGAACTGTTGGCGCAAACGCTGCACAGCCGCAGCTCACGCAAGGCAGCGCCGTTCATCCCGGTCAACTGCGGCGCGGTGTCGGCACAGCTGAGCGAGTCGGAACTGTTCGGCCATGAAAAAGGCAGTTTCACCGGCGCCCACCAGCGTCATATCGGCTATTTCGAACGCGCCTGCGGCGGTACGCTGTTTCTGGACGAGGTGACCGAGATGCCGCCGGAAATGCAGGTCAAGCTGCTGCGCGTACTCGAGACGGGTACCTTCTATCGCGTGGGCGGGACCGAACAGATCAAGGCCGACGTACGCATCATTGCCGCCACCAATCGCGCACTCGACAGCGCCGTGCAGTCCGGCGATTTCCGCGAGGACCTGATGTACCGGCTGGCAGTGGTACCGCTGTGCATGCCGCCGCTGCGCGAGCGCGAGGAAGATATCGTCCTGCTGGCCCAGCATTTCCTGGCGCAGTTGAACACGCAGCATGGCTCTGCCAAGACGCTGTCGCGCATGGCGCTCAACCTGCTGCGCGAACAGCCCTGGCGCGGCAATGTGCGGGAACTGAAGAACGCCATCCTGCGCGCCTATATCCTGAGCGACCAGACCCTGACCATCGAACCGCAGTGCCGCCAGCGCACCAGCGATCCGGTCCTCACCAGCGAGGGCTGCCTGCAGATTGCCGTCGGCATGCCGCTGGCCGAAGCACAGCGCGCGCTTATCGTGGCCACGCTGGAGCATTGCGAAGGCAACAAACGCGACGCGGCTGAAAGGCTGGGCATCAGCCTCAAGACGCTGTACAACCGCCTGGCGCTGTACGACTCGCAGACCATTCCAGCGGCGGCGTGACGGCCTGGCAGGCGCGACGGCGCCGGCTGTTCGCGAACGCGTCATGTGAACCCGACCATGCCGACATGGCGCATGGAGCAGGCGCATCGGCGTGGTGCGTCCGCCTCGCCGGGCAGGCGGTGCATAACGGGCCTGCGTCTCGCGCGACGCGGGCAGGTCCGTCGTCTGCGGAAACAGCGGTATCCATCCCTTCTTACTTGACATTGCCCGAATGCGCCTCCGCACTGGGCTTGGTACCACCCTTGGGTCCGGTATCGCCGGGGGCTTCCTGGACGGTCTTCGGCAGGTTATGCGTGGCGGTTTCCTGCGCCGTGCCCGCGGCGCCCTTGCCATAGCGTGCTGCCAGTTGGTCCTGGATGCGTTCCAGCGCCTGTTTTTCCTGTGCCAGCTGCGCAGCCGCAATCTCGGCCTTCTGCGCCGCCGCAGCCTGCTCCTCGGGGGTTGGCGGCGGCAGTTTGGCATAGACCGGGCCGCCCAGCATGGCCACCAGCGCCAGTGTTAGCAGACGCGAGGCATGTCGCGAACCTGTGGGAGTCGTTTTCATCCTGATCATCGTTTGCTCCATGTGCCCGGCAAGTGCAACCGTTTCTTCACGACAAGCGTTCACCATGCCAGGCCGATTGTCATTTTTTCATCCGCGCGGTCAATTCTTACGCGCGGGCCGGGTCGCTTCCAGACCGACTTGCTCCGCCGGATCCGCTTCGTGCAGATGCGGACGAGCCTGCCGGGCCTGGCGCGGCGTCTCCACGCATTCAATGCCAGGCGAGGCGCGTGCATCGGTGTCGCCGCGCCCTGCTTCTACGTCGCGTGCTGCCTGGCGAATGCGGCTGCGCTGCCCGGATGACTGGCTATCCGGTGATTCGTCGCGCTCGTGCGGCAAGCGCAATCTGCGGCCGGGGTGCCTCGGATCGTGTTCCTGACTGGTCTTCATAGGTCGCCCTCCGTCTGGAGAAAGCGTTGCAAGGCGCATGCCTGGATGCCGGGCATCGTTGGCAGCCACGGCACAGCGGTCCGCAGATGAGATTGCTCGCGCCGCAGTTGGCACAGCGTCTGCTTAAGAAATCATGCACGCCGACGACGGACGTTGCGCCCGGCCGGTGCAGTTGTGGTGACGGATTCCCATGGATCGACGATGCCGCGGCTCCGCCGGCGCCCAACCACTCTCAGGAGATAAAACCATGAAACCGATCTACTCCACCGTCGCCATCGCAGTGCTGTGCGCCAGCGCCCTGGCTGCCTGCGACCGCAAACCAGCGGATGGCGAACGCATGCCCGACAGCACGCCTGCCCCGGAGACCACAGCCCCGGCAACCCCCGCGCCGACGCCCCCGACCGCACCCGCTGCGGGCGGCATGGGAATGGGCACGCCTCCTGCGGATGCCGCATCCGAACCAATGCCGAGCGAACCTTCTTCAGCCCCGGCAAGCGCAGGCTGATCAGCGCACGACCCCGACCAAGAGGCGGCGACGAAGGTGCACATTGGCATGGCAGCGTGGATACGCGCTCCAATGCCGCCTCCAGGTCACGCAGAAACGGGTACGCTTTGAACGTGAGTCAGGCACATGCCGCTCGAAGCCAGCATGGTGGACAATGTCATCCGACAGGGGCTACCGTCACACGGCATACGATGTCCCGCTACGCACGCCATCGGCAGCCGACGGCCACCACTGTGGTGACCGTCGCGCTGCATTTCAGTGACCCGGCAGGTAGAAGAACTTGAAGAGGAAGACAGCTGCGATCACCCAGACGATCGCCTGGACTTCGCGCGCGCGTCCCGTCAGCAGCTTGAGTGCGGCATAGGCAATGAAGCCGAAGGCGATGCCGTTGGCAATCGAATAGGTCAGCGGCATCAGTAGCACTGTCAATACCGCAGGTACCGACTCGGTGGCATCGTTCCAGTCGAGGTCCACCAGTTCGCGCAGCATCAGGCATGCGACATACAACAGCGCGGGTGCGGTGGCATAGGCCGGCACCGCGCCCGCCAGCGGCGAGATGAACAGGCATGCCAGGAATAGCACGCCGACCGTTACGGCCGTGAGGCCGGTGCGCCCGCCTGCCTGCACGCCGGAGGCGCTTTCGATATAGGCCGTGGTGCTCGACGTGCCGAGCGCGGCCCCCGCCATGATCGCCCCGCTATCCGCCAGCAGTGCGCGTTTCATACGATGCATCTTGCCCGGGGTCAACAACCCGGCGCGATTCGCAACGCCCATCAGCGTACCGGTGGCATCGAACAGCTCGACCAGGAAGAACACCAGCACCACGTTCAGGAAGCCGATCGACAACGCACCTTCGAGATCAAGCTTGAACAGCGTCGGCGCGACGGATGGCGGCGGCGAGACGATGCCATGAAACACATTGCCGCCGACCACGAAGCTCAGTACCGTCACGAGCAGGATGCCGATCAGGATCGCACCGCGCACCTTCAGGTAATCGAGTGCGACGATCGTGAAAAACCCGATCGTCGCAAGCACCACGGGCGCCTGATGCAAGTCGCCCAGCGTCACCAGCGTCGCCGGACTATCCGCCACGATACCCGCGCTCTTGAGCGCGATGATGCCAAGGAACAGGCCGATACCGCTTGTGATGGCGAGCCGCAGCGAACGCGGGATGCCGTTGATGATCAGCTCACGAATGCCAACCAGACTCACCACCATGAACAGGCAACCGGAGATGAACACAGCGCCGAGCGCCGCAGGCCAGGGAATCCCCATGCCGAGCACCACGGTAAACGCGAAGTAGGCATTGAGTCCCATGCCCGGCGCCATGGCGATCGGGTAGTTGGCATAGAAGCCCATCACGAAAGTGCCCAGCGCGGCGGCCACGCAGGTCGCGACGAACACCGCATCCTTCGGCATGCCGGCTTCGCCCAGGATGGAGGGGTTGACGAAAATGATGTAGGCCATCGTCAGGAAAGTGGTCAACCCGGCGAGTAGCTCGGTACGGATATCCGTATCGTGCGCCTTCAATTGAAACAGCCGCTCCAGTATCTGCATGATGACGCTTTCTCCCCTATCCCCCAATCGCCATAAATATGCGCCCCGCCTAGCGGCAGTGGCGGAACCGGGATGGAAATGGTCACCCCGCACTCCATCCTGTCCCTGAAAGCCGTCTGCGCCGAGACGCGCCGGACGACCTGCCACCACCGCGCAGCCGGTGCACGCCGCATCATACCGGAGAGCCGAGCGAATGTATGTTATCTAAACATCACTTATTATCGCAGAACTGGGTACGCTCGGTGACCGTAAAGGCGTCGCAACGCAGAAACGGGTACGCCCCGCTCAGGCAGAACAGCACGGCCATCTGGACGTCACGCAGACATCACGCCGATTTTCCCGCCGCCGGCCATCCGATCACGCAGAAACAGGTACGCTTTTTCGCCATCCAGGCTGCCCGAAGGCCGCAGAAACGGGTACGCCGTGAAATTTCTGACTCCCCGATACTGTCGCAGAAATGGGTACGGCCCTCGCCACCCCGCCAGCCCTCGCCCCTCGGCGTTTGGTACCCCATACCTTCCGAACACGCAGAAATGGGTACGCGCGCCACAGGAGTGGAACATCACGCACACCGGTGCATTTGCCGAAAGTGATGACTCGCATAATGTGACGAAGAATTGCATTCCACACCGTACCTATTTCTGCGTCACCCTGTATTCGGCCGCAGAAATAGGTACGCCTTGCTTGGAACGACCGGTCAGAACCACCGCAGAAATGGGTACGGTCGCTCTACCCCCAAGAGCACGCATGGCCCGCGGCCGGAGTCCACGCCGGACAGGGCCGGCACGAGGTTCCGTTCGGCCATTCCTGTCAGTCGATCCGCTTTCCCTGGTTTGGTACGGCATTGCGGCGACCGGGCGTGGACGCAGAAACGGGTACGCATGCCAGCGACCACAGCGCGCAGCGGGTTTGTCACACTGCGCCTGCTGGGCGGAGACACGCGGAGGGCCACCATACCGTCCGCAGAAATGGGTACGCACCAAACGCCGGAAAATCCGGGCAGCACGGGCGCCAGGCCGCGCCAGACAACGCAGAAACGGGTACGCCTTCCGGCGGCCAAGGCTGTGCGTGCCTGCGGCGAGCCTGTGGACAAGTCTGTGGAAACCGCAGGTTATCCCCGCAGAATCTGGTTCAGCCTGGTCGCAGAATCGGGTTCGCCTATGCGCAGATTCGGGTTCGCCACAACGCAGAATCAGGTACGGGGCGCTGCAGAAACGGGTACGCAAAACAGCAATTAACCCTGCAAAATCAGGGGATTGCGAGCGCTGTATACGGTTTACAAGTAGTTAACCACTAAAGGTATGTGTTAACCGGTAGTGAGGACCGGCTCAACGTGGACAACCGTACCGGTTGCCCACCCACGCCGGCCCGCGACGATCACGCAAGAGATCCAGCAATGATCAACCCCCAAGCAATGGCGCGGTTCCCGCCTGATCGTCAAAACCCTCAAGCGTACCCAATTCTGCGTGACAAGCCCTGAGGCTTCGCGTAAAAAGGCAAGGACTTCCATGACGGACCACCATGGCTACGAAACGATCTTCCACGGCTGATGCACTCGACCCGCAGGCTGTCGAGGCCACGTCGCCGGGTTCACGCATTATCGTGCCCGGCAAGACACCAGCCGTGCCTTCCGAGAAATTCCAGCGGCTGTTCGACGAGGCCCAGGCCATGGAACGCGAGGACGCATGGCAGACCGGCGAAGTGGGCTTTCTCAGCCGCGCCAGTGTCCAGGTCACCCTGCCCTACCGTGCACCCAAGGGCGCGCCGCCCGTGTGGACCCGGTCGAGCGGCAACGTCTCGCTGATGATCCAGCCAGGCTACTTCACCCAGCAACGCTCCGAAAAGGCCGCCAACGGCCGCCAGAAGCTGATTTCCGAAACCGTCTCGCTTGGTTACCCGTACGGCTCCTATCCGCGCCTGATGCTGGCGTGGATCGGCAAGGAAATCATGGCGAAAAAGAAGCGCGGCGAGTTCACCGGCACCATCGAGGATCGGCGCATTTCGCTCGGCAACTCCTTGTCCGAGTTCATGTACAACCTCGGCATTCCCATGGCCACCGGCGGCAAACGCGGCACCATGACACTGGTGCGGCAGCAGATGATCCGGCTGTTCTCCGCCACCATCGCCATCGTGCAGAACAAGTCCGCGCCCAACCACGAGCCACTGTCGCTCGATCGCGTCGGCTACTTGCTGGCCGACCAGCTGTCCACCTGGTGGGATCCCATGCAGCCCGGCCAGAGCGCAATGTTCGAGAGCTTCGTGGTGTTGTCCGAGCCGTTCTTCAATGAGCTGGTGAATCGTCCCGTGCCGGTCGACATGCGCGCGCTCAAGGCACTCAAACAGTCGCCGTTCGCGCTCGACGTGTACTCCTGGCTGACGTACCGCTTCTTCACCATCCAGCGTCGCACGGAAATCCCGTGGGAAGCCCTGCAGATGCAGTTCGGTACGGAAACCGAAAGCGAACGGAAATTCCGCGCCCTGTTCCGCAAGGCCCTCAAGGATGTGCTGATCGTGTACCCGGAAGCCAAGGTCGACGCCGATTCCTCCAAGGCGCTGATCCTGCAGCCATCACGCACCAGCGTGCGGAAATTGACCTGACGGCGGTGCCTGCCGTGGTTGTGGCGATGCGGTAGCCTGGTCTGGCCCGACGGATGACGGGCGAGTTGATATGCCCGGTGTTCGTCGTCCTTCCGCAGTTTCTGCGGCTCGTGCGTCTCCGGTCCCCCAGCCCCCCGGTTTCCTCCCTCCTTCCCTTTCTCCTGCTTCACTGCGCTTTCGCCAGCCTGAGTCGCTACAACCACCAGGTGGCTCAAGCATGTGGCATGTTGCCATGGGCGGTGCGCCGCCCGTCATTGCGCGTTGGAAAAACAACTCCCATCCTCTTTTGCTGCAGCACCTGTTCTTCTCCATTGGCGTTCCAGTGCCGTTGCGCACGATGGAGACCACCGATTCTGTCGCATAGAAATTAAAAAATAATAAATATTAAAATTTTAATCTACACTTTTCTGTTGTGCATGTGCATCACTTTCAGCGCTGAAACCGCCTTTTTCTTGATGTGAAAATCACACGTATATAAGATCCCGGAAATGATTGTGTCATTCTCGATCTATGCGCACTTTCAGCGCTGAAAGAAGGAACCGTTATGCCAGCTCGAATCATCACCGTATTCAACCAAAAAGGCGGATGCGGCAAGACTACATCCAGCATGCATCTGGCGGGAACATTGGGCCTGCGTGGATTTCGTACCATGCTGGTCGATATGGATGAACAGGGAACAGCGACCCGCTGGGCTTCTCAGGCGCCGGATGACGCGCCATTCCCTGCTTCCGTGATTGGCCTCGCGCCCTCGGGCGGGGCCATGCACCGTGAGGTCCGCAAGTTCGTTAACGATTACGATTTCATTGTGGTGGATTGCCCGCCGGCGGTGCACTCCCCTGCGCCGTCGAGCGCCTTGCTGATCTCCGACCTGGCGATCATCCCCGTAGTACCGTCGCCGCCAGACCTGTGGGCGGCGGTCGCCGCCAAGACGCTTGCGCAGCATGCGCAAGTACAAAACGAAACCCTGCAGATTCGTGTGTTGGCCAATATGGTGCAGCGTCGGGTGTCGCTCGCCAAGCAAGCAATTGAAATTCTTGGAGAGGATGCCGATTTCAAGCTGATGGATGCCATGATTGGCTCACGTTCCGCTTTTCGTGAATGCCAGGCCATCGGTTGCACGGTTCATGGCATTGGTGGTGCGAAAGAAGCTGCCCTGGAAGTCGATGCTGTCGTCGATGAAGTGTTGGAATTGCTGGGAATGGAGGGGGCAAAGCGTGGCAACTAAAGCAAAAAATCTGAAAGCAGGCATGCTTGCCGGCATGGTCGCTGAAAAAAGCCGTGCGACCGAACCACTGGATCGCTTTGCCCGGGCCGAACAAGTGATTGTCGAGCGGCCTGGCGGCCTCCTGGCGCCGCCCGTGGCCGCTTTGGCTCCTCAGGCGCCAGCCTCTGCACCTGCCCAGCCGCCGGCGGCTACCGGCGCCGATAGCCGCGCGGGGGCTGCTTCTACCTCCGTCGTAACCGCGGGTTTCAGCGCTGAAAGTCCAGCGTCGGGAACCGGGACGCGCCGCCTGGAGCGGATTCCGCTGGCTTGCCTGCTAGACAACCCCCTGAATGCCCGGCGCATCTATGATCCGGAGGTGGTGCAGGACCGCGCCGCCTCCATTGCCACTCACGGCCAGAAGACGCCTGGCCTGGCCACGCCGGTTCCGGGGCGCGCGGGCTATTACTACCTGATTGATGGCCACTACCGCAAGCGCGCGCTGCTCGCTGCGAACAAGACCGAGATGGAGTGTTTCGTCGAGACCGACGTCGGCGACCTGGATCTCTACCGGCTCTCGTTTCTGCTGAACGAACAGCGTTCCGGCCAGTCGGCGCTCGACAACGCGATTGCCTGGCGACAGTTGATCGATGAAAATAAAATTTCCAAAGAAGAAGAAATATCGGAGTTGACTGGTATTTCCGCCGGAACGGTGAGCAAGACGCTCGCTTTGCTGCGGCTGGCGGGCTCGGGGCTCGATGTCATGAAGGAAAAGCCGGCGGCCATCGGCATTGCCGCGGGCTATGAGCTGACGCTGTACTTCAAGCTGAAAGGGGAGGAGCCCACGCGTGAACTGGCGCAGCGCATCGTTAACGATGGCCTGTCGAGCCGCGAGGTGGAGGCGATTCGCCGCCAGGCGCAAGAGGGTCGGACGCGCAAGGTCAAGGAAATCAGCCGCCAGTACAAGATTCGCTCGGAGCAGGGCGAAGTGCTGGGAACCATCAAGGAGTGGGATTCAGGGCGGGTGGTGCTCGATATCCACGTGGCGGAGCGCGGCGCGCGAACCGAGCTGGTGTCGGCGCTAAAGGCGCGGTTTGCCGTCGATGGAAGCTGATCGAAGGCGTGTGGAGGGGGCAAGCGGGTACGCCGGCAGGGCCGGCGTGAAACAATTGCAAAAAACAGCTGTCTCTCGACATCCGCATGAATAAAGGGTTTCCCGGTGATATGCGGTATTGTTTCACGCGTTGGCGGGCGGAACTGCGTAATCTTTCCAGCCTGTCCGCCATCTGTCAGCCCCGGCACGAGCCGAAGCCGGCGATGTGTAATGAATGTGACAAAAATGGCGTAACTTTTACGTAAAGGTGACGCATGAGTTCCTCCGGAAGTGCAATGGACCTGCTGCGGGTCGAGATCGAGCAGATGAAGGCGGATGGCGCACGCCGCGCCGAGTTGTCGTTGCATGCTTGCCAGCGGCTGTTTTTCGACGTCGGTGTACGGCCGACGGTCGCCAATGTGCGCGAGGCGACCGCAACCGGCAGCGCAGGCGATATTGCGCGTGACATCGAGGCATTCTGGCAGCGGTTGCGCCAGCAGGGGCAGTGCGCTGTGGAGGGCGTACCCGCGCCGCTACAACGGCGTGCGGGCGAACTGGTCTCGGGGTTGTATGGTGCGGCGCTGGCCGAGGCGCGCGGTACCCATGCAGCCGAGCTGGCCCGCGCCGAAGCGGCCGCGCAACATGCCCTGGCACGGCAGTGGGAGCTGGAAAACGAAGTCGATGCCCTGCGTCGGCAGTGCGCGGAGCAGGGTGCGCGGCTTGCGTCCGGCAGTCTCGATGCACGGCGCGATGAAGCGCTGCACAGCGTGCTTGCGCAATATGCCGAAGGAGAGAAGGCCGCATTGTCCGCGCAGTTGCAGGCGGCCCAGGCCGATAACGGCGTGCTGCGCGAGCAGGTTGCGGCGCTGCAGGCGGAACTGGCGAGCCGCGCCGTGGAATATGCCGCGCATCTCAAGGATGCGCTCGCTTCGGCGGAGGCGCGGGTCCGTCCCTTGCTGGTCGAGCTTGACAGCCTCCGCCAGCGGGTCGCGGCTGCCGACCGCGAGACACGCGAGGCGCCGCGGCGCGAATTCGAATGGATGCAGCAATTGAACCAGGCCCGCATGCTTGCGGCCCAGGCGCGCCAGGAAGCAGAGCAGGCGCGTGCCGAGGCAGAGCGTCTGCGCCAGGCGGCGTTGGCGAGTCGAACGGATACCGGGGGTGATGGCCGGCGTGAGAGTGTACCCCCGGCACTCGGCCATCTGGTGGCGAACCTGATCCGGCAGGGCGTGCTGTCACGGGAGACGGTCCGTCCGCTGGGCCGCGCGCTCGATGCCTATATCGACGCCGGCATGCCATGCCCGCAGTGCACCTCGGACGAAACCGATCTCGCCATGGTTGGCCAGCAGGTGGAGTTTACGTGTGCGGCCTGTGGCCATCAGTCTGGCGTGCATGCCACGCGCGCACTGGCGCTCGTGCACTTCGTCGGGTGCGACACCGCGCTGGTCGGCTGATACAAACGCTTACGACCGTCTACCGCCATTTTCCTGGCGCCGCCGCTCAGTCGTCGGGCGGTGTATCCAGCGGCGGATTACGTTGCGCGAGCGGCGCGAGCATGGCGGCGCCGATCTCATGCTGCCCGCCGGCTCGTAGTGCCTCACCTGCGCCGCGCACATCCTCGGCATCCTTGTTCTGGCTCAGCTTAAGCTTGCCGACCAACTGCGTGATCTCGATCTCGATGCCGACAATCGACGCGAGCATCGCATCGAGGTAATCCCGGGGTACGTCGGTCATCTTCCACGGCTGTGGCTGCGCGGCCTCATGCGTGCGTGTGAGCCGGCCGACGACGCCACGTACGTATTTCTCGTCGTCGCGGATCGTGATGCGGCCGTGTGCATGCACGACCCGGTAGTTCCAGGTCGGAACCTGGCGATGCGCAACATGTTTGCTTGGGTACCAGTTCGGGGACACATAGGCGTCGCCGGCGCGAAAAATTACCAGCACTTCATCCCCATCGGTCACCGCTTGCCAAAGCGGATTGGCGCGCGCCACATGGGCGTGCAGCACGCCAGGCGCTTGCGCGCGCGTCTCCAGCGCGAACGGCAGGTGGTTGGCATCCAGTCCGCCGTCACCGCATGTCACCAGGCTGCCGAACGGATATTGCACGATCAGTTCGTGCAGTGCTGCGATGTCGGTTTCCGAGAAATGGGCAGGCAGATACATGATGACTCCGGATGGCTCGATGGCGTTGCTCACGTGCGCTGCGGGGTACGCATGCATACCGGATGGTAGCAGTCCGGCCCGGCCAAGGGTGCGATGCGCCCGCCGGATGGCGGCGATCGCATTGCCAATGTGGCATCGCCCCGGCAGGCACGGCAGCGAGGGTATTTCAGATTTGGCGGGCTCGACCAGTGGCGCCGGCCTGAGCCGGTGTAAAGATTGCAAGACCCTTGTCATTTCCGGACGCTGCTGCGCGTGCTCTGCCTTGACGCGCCTGGCCGGATGCCGCGCGGGCGCATGAAACCACGCGGATCTACCAGAAGGACGGCGTATTGGCGCGGCTCTTGCGTATCAGCAGTGAGAGCGGCGTGCATGGAAGTAACGCATGCCGGCCCCAACCACACTGAACAAGGAGTCCGCCCATGACCATGCAAAGACCCACCTATGGCACTGATTCCGCCAACCAGAATGCCAACCAGGGCGCCACCATCGTCGGCCAGACCGCTCCCAATATCTCCGGACCGGGGCCAGCCATCATGGCCGCCGATACGCTCGAGAACAACAAGGTCATCGGTCCGGCTGGCGAAGATCTCGGCAATATCGAGCACATCATGCTGGATGTCGGCAGCGGCCGGATCGCCTACGCCGTGCTGTCGTTCGGCGGCTTTCTCGGCATCGGTGAAAAGCTGTTTGCCGTACCGTGGAGTGCACTGACGCTCGATACGCGTCACAAGTGTTTCGTCCTCGGCATCGAGAAGAGCCGACTGAAGGATGCACCGGGATTCGACAAAGACCACTGGCCCGCGATGGCTGATGCGCGCTGGGCCACCAGCATCCACGATTACTACCAGGCCTCGCCGTACTGGAGCAGCACAGCGGCCGGGCGTGTGGTATCCGACCATCATTGAGCGCGTACGTGCACGAGTGTTGGCCACGCGGTTTCGTCGACGCGAAAACCGGACATCCATCCGGGCATCTGGATACATGTCGACACCGGAAAGCAGCCACCTAACACTCAAGACGCGTGCAGGAAGCGCAAGGAGATCGTCATGCCACTCAAAGAAGGCAAAAGCCGCAAGACCATTAGCGGCAACATCGAGAAGCTCGTGCACGAGTAGGACAGGGACGGGCATGTCGCCAACAGCCGGCCAGCATCACGCAAGCGTGCGGTGAAGCAGGCCGTAGCCATTGCGCTCAACAAGGCGGGCGTGAGCCGTAAGCAAAAGGCGGCTCGACGCAAGCGCCGCTGACGCACGTCGGACCGTCCAGAAGTTTGAACAGGAGACCGTCATGTCACACATCATTGCCGGCCGCTTCAATACTTTCCCTGCGGCCCAGAAAGCAGCCCGCTCGTTACGGGCCCGCGGCTTTTCCACGAACAAGCTGTCGCTGTTTTTCGTCAACCCAGCCGGCCAGCACGCGCGCTTCCCGATCGGCGGCGATATGTATGCCGATGCCGGTGCGCGGCATGCCGGCAGCGGCGCCTTCACCGGCGTCATCGTCGGGGCGCTGGCCGGTGGTGCGCTTGGCGGGCTGGTGTATCTGTCCGGCGTCGTCAACAGCTTCCAGTATCCGGTGCTTGTGCCGCTCTTCGCGGCCGGCCTCGGGGCTTACCTGGGCTCGCTGGCCGGCGGCCTGCGGCGCACGCGCGATCCAGCCGTGGGGCGTGAGCGCGATGCCGGCGTGATGCTCGCCGTGCAAGTCGACGATGCCGGTACCCGAGGCACCGCAGCCGACGTGCTACGCGCCAGCGGTGCGATGGATATCGAGGACGCCGAAGGCGAGTGGCGCGCCGGTGAATGGCAGGACTTCGATCCACGGACCGGTCCGGAGCCCGGCGCCGCCAGGGCTGCGGTTGCCACCGCCACCGCCACCGCTGCGGATGCTGCCCGTGCTACTACGGTAGCGCGCCACCAGACGGCAGAGGCCGAAGAAAGGGCAGGAATGGCCGAGCGCAGGCCAGGCCAACAGATGCGGCGCGACCAGCCGGGCGCCATCCGTGGCGATGCCGCTGGCGCGTTTCCGCCAGGTGTCGAAGGGGAGGCACTGCGCGATCCCGGCAATGCCACGCCGGATGTGCCGCCAACCGACAACCGCAGTTGATCGAGCTGAGTTGCGCGGTGCGTGCCGCGCGCAGTTTCCGTGTAATGCGAACCAATGGAGGAACCCATCATGGCCAGCAATAAAACCGTATCCGTGCTGAATGATCTGATCGAAGTGTCGAAGGATGGCGAACAAGGCTTTCGCAAGGCCGCCGAAGACACCAAGACCGTGCAGCTGAAAAGCACTTTCCTGGAATGTGCCGACGATATTTCGCGCGGCATCGCCGAGTTGCAGTCGGCCGTCACCACGTTCGGCGGGCGGCCAGAAACCGGCGGCTCGGTGGCAGGCGCCCTGCATCGTGGCTGGATCGATATGAAATCAGCTGTGGTCGACCGTACCGATCTTGCCATCCTCGAAGAAGCGGAACGCGGAGAAGACGTCGCCAAGCGGCGCTATACCGATGCGCTCAATGAAGACGATATCGATCTCAGTGCGCGCAGTCTGATCGAGCGCCAGTATCAGGGCGTGTTGCGCAACCACGAGCGCGTGCGCGAACTGCGCAATCGCTATCGCACGCTTTGATGGCATCCCCGTCACCCACGGGCCTTCTTGAACAGGAGATCATCATGCGCTCGACTCGAACCTTTCGCACCATTCTCTTCGCCGCAACCCACGCGGCGGCGCTGGGTGGCCTATTGATGGCAGCCCCCGCGCAGGCCCTCGACACCCGCCTGCACGGCGGGAGCATCATCTTCGTGGCGGACAACTCCGCACCGGCCCAGCCTGGCGCGACCACGGCACCATCGGCAGGCAAGAGTGCCCAGCCCGTCAGCGACAGCGTCATCACCGTCAAGGTCAAGGCTGAACTCGCCGCGGCGAAGGGCCTGGAATCGCGTCACATTAGTGTCAAGACCGTCAACGGCACCGTGCATCTGACAGGCTCCGTGCCTACCGAGGCACAGCGCACGCAGGCCATCCAGACCGTGCGTGGCATCGAAGGCGTGTCGTCGGTCTCCGATGGTCTGACGGTGGGCGGCAAGTCGTAGCGTTGCACTGTCGCTGGAATGCCTGCATGAGGACCTTCGCCTTGCCGGCGGAGGTCTTCATGTTCGGGTATCGGGCATGCCTGGTTCGGTGCCGGCGCTCGCGGGTACCAGTACGGCGACCGGCAGGGCCGCCAGCACGGCGGACAGCAACAGCGTTGGGCCCGGATGATGCGTGCCCGTCAGATAATCGACCCAGGCGCCGCCGGGCGCTGGCGGCACCGCCACGCAAGTATCCTCCCAGCGTCGCGCCGGCACGCATGGCTGCATACAATCTTCCAGCAGGCTGGCAGCCAGTCGCGTGCCGATGGCGATAGCCAGGTGCTGCCCATGCCCACGCACAAAAGCCAGCACGCGGGCAGCATGCGCTCCATCCGCTTCCAGCGGCTGCAGTGCGCTGGTATCGAAGATTGCCGCATGGGTACGCCGCATTTCAAGCAAGGTGCGGATCAGCTGCTGTTTGATACGCCCGTCGCGCCAACCGGCTTGCAACCTCGCCCAGTCGGGCGCAATGCTCTGCTCCGCCGGCGCCGCGCTGTGGAACTGGATGCGCAACTGGTCATAATCGACCGCGCCGCGATTGTCCGGGTCGACCAGCGTGAAATCCCAGGTTTCGGTCCCTTGGTAGCGATCCGGCACACCTGGCAGGCAATGCTGCAGCCATGTCTGTGTCAGGCTGTTCAGCGCCCCCGCCACGCTGAGGCGCTGCGCCAGCGCGGCGATGTGGTCGAGGCCGCTGTCCTGCAATGCATTCAAACATGCTTCCGCTGACGCCTCATATGCCAGATCGGGATGTGACCAGTCGCCATGCCGGCCCGCCTCGCGAATCGCCTTGCGCTGCCACGCGCGGATGCGCGCCAGAAAGGCGTCTCGCGCGTCCGTCTGCAATGTCGGGTCCGCCAGTTCCAGCGGCCACGCGCCCACGAGCGCCTGATACAGCATCAGTCGGTCCGCCTCGTCCGGTGCTTCGCCTGCCTTCCTGCCGATGGAGTCTGCTTGCACGCTGCGGCGACCTTCCAGCCTCGCCACGTGGCTACGCCAAAGCTGTGGCAGCTCGCTGATCACGGCCAGCCGCATGCGCGTGTCCTCGCCGCGCTTGTGGTCGTGTGTGGCAGTGGCCAGCATGGCATGCGGAAAGCGCCGCGCGCGCGCCTGTGCGCGGGCCAGAAAGACATCGGGCGACAGCGCCGGTGCGCACGGTGACGTGCCCACTTCATTGCGGGAGAGCAAGGTACCGTCGCGGTAGAACAGCGTGTCTTCGATCGCCTTGGCAGAAACTGGCGGCATGGTTTGCTGCAGCCGCGCCTGCGCGGCACAGGCGGCGGGCTGGTCTGGACGCGCCTCCTGCAGGACGCGTACGATGAAGGCGAGGGCCGCCCAGTCATCGCGGCGCAGCCGGGTTCGCGCGGCGACCGCAGCTTGCCGCAATCGCCGGCGATCGGCGCAACGTCCGCGGCTTGCGGATCGTGCTGTGAAGTAGGTGCGATATACCTGCATCTGTGCCAACAGTTCAGCCACGGCGCGCGCCAGGGCAGGACCTGTCAGGTCGCGCGCCGTGGGGTCTTCACACGCAGCGTGCTCCAGCGCACGTGTGGCACGCCGCCATTCCGTGACCAGCGCCTCGGTCACCAAGGCGTGCCGCGTCGCGACGATCTGCGCCGTGCCCCCGGGCCGCGTGCCCGAGCGGCTGGCCCACATGTCACGCAGGCGCTCGATGCCGTGCGCATCGTGCAGCACCGCGCCGATCTCGCTCATCGCATCGTAGCCGGTGGTGCCATCGACCTGCCAGTCCGCCGGCAGGTGTTCATCCTCGGCCAGGATTTTTTCCACCACGATCCATGGCCGCATGACGTCGCTGCCGGTACCGCTTTGCGCGCGCGGCGCCACGGCATCAAGGCGCGCCCGCAGCCGTCGGCAATAACCGGCGGGATCGGCCAGCCCATCCACATGGTCCACCCGCACGCCGTCGATCAGCCCCTGCCGCATCAGCGATAACACCAGCGCGTGCGTCGCCTCGAAGACCGCCTCGCGTTCGACGCACACGCCGACCAGTTCGCTCACCTCGAAGAAACGCCGCCAGTTCAGCATGTCGCGTGCCGTGCGCCACCACGCAACCCGATAGTGCTGCCGCTCGAGCAGCGCATGCAGCGCATTCCGGCCAGCGTGTGTGCGCGGATCGCAGGCCGCTTCGCGAGCGGCTGGCGACAGCGGCTCCAAGATGCCGAGACTGTCATCCGCCAGTGGCAGCGGCAACTCGCCGCACATCATCGTTGGCCGTGCGCCCTCATCGTGCATGAGGCGGATCGTGCCGTGCCGCAACGTCTGCGGATACGGGCGGGCCAGGACGGGCAGCAGCACCTTGCCATGCAGCGCCGGTTCGGGTGGCTGCCAGTCGATATCGAAGAATGGTGCATAAGCACTGTGCCGGCCGTGTCGCAGCACGTCGCGCCACCACGCATTGTGGACCGGGCATGCCGCCATATGGTTCGGCACGATGTCAAGAATCAGGCCCAGGCCATGTGCTCGCGCGGCATGGGCCAGGGCCCGGAAGCCGGCCGGCCCGCCGAGTTCGGGGTTGATGCGTTGCACGTCTGTCACGTCGTAGCCGTGCGTGGAACCCGGGCGCGCGCAGAAGATCGGCGACAGATACAGATGGCTGATACCCAGCGCCGCATAATAGTCGAGCTGCGCCCGTGCATCGCGGAAGGTAAACCCGCGATGCAGTTGCAGCCGCAGCGTGGCACGCGGGATCATGGCGGGGTGCCGGGCGGTAAGGTCTGCCCGGTACGCAGCGCCGCGATCCGGCGCCGCACATCGTGATCCGCAAACAACGCGGGCACGGACACCGGCATGCGCCGCCGCCAGTTGGGATGCTGTTCGACCGTGCCCGGCAGATTGGGTTGCTCGGTGAGCCCGAGCAGGTCTTCCAGGGGTGCGAGACGCAACTGTCCCGGGGTGCGTCCGACGAATGCAAGGATCGCTTCGAGCGGGGCAGTGTCGGGCGGAGGACCCGCATCGACTAGTCCCGCCCCGGCCAGCGCGCGCCAGAGCGCGTTACGGTCTGCCTCGCGCAGGCCGCGCAGCTGCGGTTCGCTTTCATGCGGGGCGAGCAGGCCGAGGTGGATGCGCCAGTCAAGATCGCGTTCCTTCCACCAGCCCACGACCGTCGGCAGGTCGTGCGTCGTGGTCGTGGCAAGCGCATCGGCGGACCAGCGCGCTGGTGCGCGAAAGGCAGGCGCGGCATCCAGTGCGGCGGCTGGATGCGGCGGTACAGCGCCAGCGCTGCTGGGTGGAGCAGATGGCGCATCGGTTGCAGGCGTGGCCGCTGTTGCTTCGCGCTGGAACCACAGCACATCGATGCCGAGCATGCCAGCGTGTTGCCGCGCATGCTCGAAGCTGTGCGGCACCGTACCGAGATTCTCGCCGATGACGATGGCACGGTGCCGCCACGATTCCAGCGCGATCAGCCGCAGCAAGGTCTCGCGTGGATAACGCAGGTAAACGCCGCGGTCGGGCGGCAGTCCATCGGGCACGAGCCACATGCGCGCCAGGCCCAGCGCGTGGTCGATGCGCAGGCCGCCGGCATGGCGCAGTGCGGCGCGCAGGACCTCCAGGAAGGCGCGGTAGCCGTGGCGCGCCAAACCAGAGGGTGACAATGCCGATATCCCCCAGTTCTGTCCCAGCGGATTGACCTGATCGGGCGGTGCGCCCACGGCGATGCCGGTGAGGATCTCTTCGCGCCGCCACCAGGCATGGCTGCCGCGTCCATCGGTGCCAACCGCCAGATCGGCGATCAGGCCGATAGCCATACCGGCCGCGCGGGCGCGCGACTGCGCGCGGGCCAGACTGGCATCGGCCAGCCACTGCGCGAACAGCTGAAAGTCGATCTCGCCAGTGTGTGTCTCCAGGTAGGCGGCATCGCGCCAACAGTCGGCTGGCGGCCATGTCTCGGCCATGCCATGCTGTCG
This sequence comes from Imbroritus primus, assembly GCA_000272025.2. GTDB lineage: Bacteria > Pseudomonadota > Gammaproteobacteria > Burkholderiales > Burkholderiaceae > Imbroritus > Imbroritus primus. The sequence goes on along the minus strand of AKCV02000020.1, from coordinate 81,010 downwards.
CGCGTCGCGCTGCATTGCCTCGAAGCAGGCATGGGCCAGTAGCGCATTCCCGTGATCTGCGCCGCGCTTGAGAAAATCCGCAAAGTCTTCGTGTGCCGCCGGCGTCAGGTAGTGGGCACGGCGCGCATGTAGCCAGCGCAGCACGGCATCGCGCGCCATGGCCACGGTCGGCCAGTCGATGCAGCTTGCCTCATCCAATGCCGCGAAGCGCGCTTCGAGACCGAGCGCATGGACTGCCGCGCGCCAGGCATCTTCACCCAAGCACGCGGCCGGGTCGGCATACAAGGGGTTGAGAAACAGGCGGCTCGAGGGCGCGTAAGGACTGTAGCGCTCGGGATGTTCCGTAAAGCCGGCATGCACCGGATTGATGGCCACGGCCGCCGCACCGTGCGCCGCAGCCTGCTCGCACAGTGTGGCGAGCGCGCCGAAGTCGCCGATGCCGCCGGGCCGTGCGCCGCGCAGGCTATAGACCTGCACACCAATACCCCATGCCGGCGAGGGATGTTCGATGTGCATGGCGCCTGAGGCTGCGTGCAAGGCATCCGCCACGCCGAAGCAGCGGGGCGGGGCGATCGCCAGCACACACGCGGCGAGCTGTCCGGTGGCATCCGCTTGCACGGTGAGATGGTGGTAGCCCCACGGCAATGGCGCGTCCAGCCACCAATTGCCCGCGGCATCACGCCGCAGTGCGCCATGCACATGCTGGCCATCTTCGCGCACGATGTCGAACGTGATGCCGGTCGCGGCGGTACCTGTCAACGCCGCAGGCACTGCCAGCGGCTGCCCCGCCACCGCGGTCACCAGGGCGGGTGGGTCGCACGACGCGTCCGCCGGCAACTGCGCCAGCATGCGCTGCAGGACTTCGTCATCGACGGTGCGCGGGCAGCCCTGCGCATCGTGCCAGTGCACCAGCAGGCCGGCCTGCCGCGCTTGCGTCTGCAACGGGGTAAGTGCTGTGGTGGTGCGAGTCATGCACGGACTCCCGTGAGCGGATGTGTGGTGTCCACCGTGGCGGCATCCCGCAGACACGCCAGTAGCGTATATCCGTCCAGCCGTCCATCGCACAGCGCCGGATATGCAGGCTCCTGACTGGCGAACAGCAGCGTGCCCGGTTCGTTCACCGGCGTCACGGCAAGCGCCTCGCCCCCCAGATTCAGCCACAGTGACAAGGTACTGCCGTCGCCGAGGGGCCAGCTGACCTGCAGTGCGAGATCGGACAGGACCGTGGCCGTACCAGTGCGCGCACCCGCCAGGCGCGGCACCAGCTGCGTGTGGCGAAGCGCCAGCAGGCGTGTGTACCAGGTGGCCCAGTCGTTGTCGTCGAACACCGGACAGGCTGCCGCGAAGGTGTCGGGTGCATTGGGATCGGGCAGCGTCGCGTGTGCGCCGTCGGCCGCAGCGTCGTCTGCAAAGCCTGCCATGCCGGCAAATTCGCGCTGCCGGCCCGCGCGTACTGCTTCGGCGAGGGCTGGCGGATGATCGGTGAAATACCGGAACGGCGCCTTGCTGCCGCTCTCCTCACCCATGAAGAGCAAGGGAATCTGCGGAGCAAGACAGTGCAGCGCGACAGCGCAACGCAACGCACGCGGATCGGCAAGCTGCAACAGGCGTTCGCCGTGGGCACGGTTACCGATCTGGTCGTGGTTCTGCAGAAAGGAGACAAAGGATGTCGGCGGCAGGCCGGTGCTGAGCGTGCCGCGCAGCACGCCGCGATAGGCGGAGGCTTCGCCCTGGTAGGCAAAGCCCTCGGCCAGGGCGCGCGCCAAATGTGCAATCGGCGGGTGCATGCCACCGCTTGCACCCGCATAGTCGCCATAGTAGCCATGCGTTTCGCCGGTCAGCAGCACATGCAGCGCATGGTGGAAATCGTCGTTCCACTGCGCCGTGAAGCCATCGCGCAGCAGTGTCGCATCGTTGTTGTCGTTTTCCGCGATCAGATGGATGTGCCGCTCGCGCCCCGGACCTTCGTGTACGGCCTTGGCGACCTCGTGCAGCCAGCCGGCGTCTTCCATCGCATGCACCGCATCGAAACGCAGGCCATCGAGATGGAATGCTTCGAGCCAGTAGAGCACATTCTCGGTAAAGAAGCGGCGTACCTCCGGCTGGCGGAAATCGATGGCGGGACCCCAGGGCGTGGGCCGGTCGGCGCGAAAAAAACAGCTTGCCAGCCGCGGCCAGACATTACCCTCGGGGCCGAAATGGTTGTACACCACATCAAGCAGCACCATCATGCCGAGGCCGTGCGCGGTATCGATCAACGCGCGCAGCGCATCCGGCGGACCGTAACTGCATTCCGGCGCGAATGGCAGGACGCCGTCGTACCCCCAATTGCGCGCTCCGGGAAATTCGGCCACCGGCATTAACTCAACCGCCGTGATGCCGAGCCGCGCGAGGCGTGGCAACTGCGCGGCCGCTGCCGAGAAGCCGCCGAGAATGCCGACATGCAGCTCATAGACCACCGCTTCATGCCATGGCCGCCCACGCCAGCCAGGATGACGCCATGTGTAGCGCTGTGGATCGACCACCACGCTGGGGCTGTGTACGTCGCCAGCCTGCGCACGCGAGGCGGGGTCCGGCAGCGTCGTGCCATCGCCCAGGCGGAACCAGTAGCGCGCCTCGGGACATGCCGGCGTGATGACTTCGTACCAGCCATCCTCGAGGGCGGTCATCGCCAACGGCCCCATGCCCAGCAATTCCAGCCGCACGGCAAGGCCCGGGGCGGCTGCCTCGGGCGCCCACAGGCGAAAGCGCACGCGCCCATCCTTCAGCCTGGTCGGGCCGAAGTGCCAGTCGCGCGTCATGCCGTTGGTTCCACGTGACCACCCGGTACGCTTTCCGCCAGCAGCAGCGCCGCGGCATGCGCACCGAGCACATAGTGCTGGCCTTCCACGCGCGGGCCGCCGACGGGCTGGTTGTGCGCTGGTCCGCTCGTCTGTCCATGCCCTGGCCCTGCAATCTCTTGGCTGCTGTCCGCCAGCACGCGCCACGCCAAGGCCGGGGCGGGCAGCAGGAAGTCGACTGCCTCCTCTCCGGCGTTGAGCAGGAGCAGCGTCACCTGAGGCGCACCCGAGGGTGTGCGCGCCGCCCTTCGCATCACTAGCGTGCGGCCGGCCGGATCTGCCCACTGCTCATCGTTGAGCGGACCATGCCAGTCGAACCAGCTGAGATCGGGCAGGTCAGGCGCGATCGTCACATGGCCGTGGGCGAAGCGCGGTTCGGCGTAGGCCTGCAGCCGCGCGCGGATCGCCAGCAACTGCGCAACGTAGGCGGTGAGCGCCTGCCCCTCGGGCGAGGCCGCTGCCTGCCAGTCGAGCCACGAGAGAGCGTTGTCCTGACAGTAGGCGTTGTTGTTGCCGTGCTGCGTGCGGCCCCATTCGTCACCGGCCGTCAGCATTGGGGTCCCATGCGCCAGCAGCAGCGTGGTCAGCAGCGCGCGCTGCACGCTGGCGCGCGTGGTGCGGATGGCAGGATCGTCCGTGGGACCTTCGATGTCGCCGCGTGGGCTCCAGTTGGCACTGGCGTTGTCGTCGGTTCCGTCGCGGTTGTCCTCGCCGTTGTCCTCGTTGTGCTTGCCGGCGTAGCTGACCAGATCGGCCAGCGTGAAGCCGTCGTGCGCCGTGATGAAGTTGACTGATGACCAGGGCTTGCGATGGCGATGATCGAACAGGTCGGCCGACCCGGCCAGCCGCGCGGCCAGCGCACCGCGCTGATGATCGTCGCCGCGCCAGAAGCGCCGCGCCGTATCGCGGAACTGGTCGTTCCACTCGGCAAAGCCGGGCGGATGGCGGCCCACCTGGTAACCGCCGGGACCCAGGTCCCACGGTTCGGAGATCAGCTTGACCCGTGTCAGTACGGGATCCTGCAGCAGGGCATCGAAAAAACCCGCGCCCGGATCGAAGCCATGCGCCTCGCGGCCCAGCGTACTGCCGAGATCGAAGCGGAAACCGTCCACATGGAACACCTCGACCCAATAGCGCAGCGAATCGAGCACCATCTGCAGCACGCGCGGATGCGCCAGGTCGAGCGTGTTTCCGCAGCCGGTATCGTTGATGTAGTAGCGCGCGTCGTCGGGCATCAGGCGGTAATAGCTGGCGTTATCGATGCCGCGCCACGACAGCGTGGGTCCCAGCTCATTGCCTTCGCAGGTATGGTTGTAAACCACGTCGAGCAGTACCTCGATGCCGGCCGCATGCAGGCGGCGGATTGCGACCTTCAGTTCGTTGCGCTGGTCGCCGGAAAGATAGGCAGGCTCGGGCGCGAAATAGGCCAGCGTGTTGTAGCCCCAGTAGTTACGCAAGCCGCGCTGCAGCAGCACGCGATCCTGCAGGAACGCCTGGACCGGCAGCAGTTCCAGGGGGGGGGGGGGGAGCCGCTGCAGGTGTGCCACAAAGCCCGGGTCGGCGAGCGCCGCGAAGGTGCCGCGCACATGCGGCAGCAGGTCTTCGCGCTGCATGCTGAGCCCCTTGAGGTGGGCCTCGTAGATCACGGTGCGCGCCCAGGGCGTGGCGGGGGGGCGGTCATCGCCCCAGTGGAAGCTGTCATCGACCACCACCGCCTTCGGCATCATCGGTGCACTGTCGCGGCGGTCGAACGACAGGTCGCCACGCGGACTCTGCAAGCGATAGCCGAACAGGCCGTCGCCCCATTGCAGCGGTTTGCTGAGCTGCCGCGCATACGGATCGAGCAGCAGCTTGTTCGGGTTGAAGCGGTGGCCATGCAAGGGCTCGTACGGCCCGTGGACGCGATAGCCATACTGCAGCCCCGGTTCGCCGGTCGGCAGGTAGCCGTGCCAGATCTCGTCCGTGCATTCCGGCAGCGGCAGGCGGCACAGTTCCTTGCGCCCATTGGCGGAGAACAGGCACAGCTCCACCCGGGTGGCGTGCGCCGAGAACAGCGCGAAGTTGATGCCGAGCCCGTCCCAGTGTGCCCCAAGGGGGTAGGGCAGGCCGGGCGACAGGCGATCGGGAAGTGTAAGGGGCACAGTGCGCTCCTGCGTCAGGCGGGGGTGAGGATAAGTGTCGCCAAGGGCGGCAGCGTCAGCGTTAGCGAGGCAGGCCAGCCATGTGATGGCTGCGCTACTGCCTGCGCGCCGCCCTGGTTGCCGAGATTGCTGCCGCCGTAGCACGCTGCATCGGTGTTCAGGCGTTCTTGCCACGGGCCGGCCTGGGGTACACCGACGCGGTAGCCGGGGCGTGGCACCGGCGTGAGATTGCTGATGGCGAGGACTGGCGCCTCGTTGGCTGCCGCAAGGCGCAGGAAGGCCAGTACGCTATTGTGCGAGTCGTCCCCGACCACCCAGCGGAACCCTTCCTGCACCGCATCCAGCCTGTGCAGCGCCGGCAGTTGTGCATATAGCCGGTTGAGGTCGCGTACCAGCGACTGCACGCCGGCATGGGCCGGCATATCGAGGAGTTGCCAGTCGAGCGCGGTGTCGTGATTCCACTCGCGTTCCTGCGCAAGTTCGCCGCCCATGAACAGCAGCTTCTTGCCCGGATGCGCCCACATGAACGCGAGATAAGCGCGCAGGTTGGCGAAGCGCTGCCACGTATCGCCCGGCATTTTGCCGAGCAGCGAGCCTTTGCCGTGCACCACCTCGTCGTGCGACAACGGCAGCACGAAAGCCTCGGACCATGCGTAGACCAGGCCGAACGTCATGTTGTGGTGATGCCAGGTGCGATGCACGGGGTCGTGCGCCATATAGCGCAGGGTGTCGTGCATCCAGCCCATGTTCCACTTGAAGGTGAAGCCCAGGCCGCCGCTGTCGGTGGGTGCTGTCACGCCAGGCCAGGCTGTCGATTCCTCGGCGATGGTCATGGCGCCCGGGCAGCGCGCCTGCACTTCGGTGTTCAGCGTACGCAGGAAATCGATGGCCTCGAGGTTCTCGCGTCCCCCATGGCGATTGGGAATCCATGCGTTCGGCGCGCGACTGTAGTCGCGGTACAGCATTGACGCCACCGCGTCCACGCGCAGGCCATCGATATGGAAATGCTCCAGCCAGTGCAGTGCGCTGGCCAGCAGAAAGCCGCGCACCTCGTTGCGGCCGAGGTTGTAGATCAGCGTGTTCCAGTCCTGGTGCAGGCCCTCGCGGGGGTCGGCGTGTTCATACAAAGCGGTGCCATCAAAGCGCGCCAGGCCGTGCGGATCCGTCGGAAAATGCGCTGGCACCCAGTCCAGGATCACGCCAAGGTTGGCAGCGTGGCAGCGATCGACGAATCGCGCGAATGCCTGCGGCGGGCCAAAGCGCGCGCTTGGCGCGAATAGCGAGAGCGGCTGGTAGCCCCACGAGCCGCCAAACGGATGCTCGGTGATCGGCAACAGTTCGAGATGCGTGAAGCCGAGATCTTGCAGGTATGGAATCAGGCGGTCGCCGAGCGCATCCCACGACAGCGTGCCGCCATCTGCCGCGCGCTGCCACGCCCCGGCATGCACCTCGTAGATCAACAGCGGCTCGGCGTGCGGATCCTGTGCGGCGCGCCGCTGCATCCAGGCCGCGTCATGCCATGCAAAAGGCGGAGCGGTCTCGCCGGGGCGCGTGATCACCGAGGCGGTGGCGGGCGGCATTTCTGTCATGCGCGCCAGCGGGTCGGCCTTGTCTGGCAGCAGCTCACCATACACATCGCGTACGGCGAACTTGTAGCGGCAGCCGGGCCGCGCTCCCCAGGCTCCCGGTACGAACAGTTCCCACACGCCTGCGCCGTGACGCAGGCGCATGGGATGACGGGCTGCGTGCCACCCATTGAAATCGCCGAGTACGGCAACCGCGCTGGCATTGGGCGCCCACACGGCGAAGCGCACGCCGGGCACGCCGTCCACGCTCATCGCCTGCGCTCCCAGCGCTTGCGCCAGCTCGAAATGCCGGCCCTCGCCGAACAGGTGCAGATCCATGTCGCCAAGCAAGGTGGCGAACGCATACGGATCGGGTCCGCGCTGCTGGCTGCCGTCGGACCAGGCGACGGTCAGGTCATAGCGGCGCGCGCCGGGCAGCTGCGAGGTCCGCCAGGCCGCATCCACGGCCGTGGGCAGCAACAGGCTGAACACATCGTTACGCCCGAGCTTCGTCATCGCCATGCGCGTGCCGCCGCACTCGACCCAGGCATGTGCAGCGCCGGGCAGGCATGCACGGATGCGAGTGCGTGTGCCTTCGCCATGATTCTCCTGTCGCGGACCGAGCAGCGCGAACGGATCGCCGTGCCGGCCCTGCAGCAGCGCGGCGAGGATCGCCGTGTCGAGCGGGTCGGCCGGAGCGTCAGACATCGTCGTGCTCCGCGACATCTGTCAGCTTGCGTGCCAGGCGCGCCAGGCCGGCCAGTGGCAGGTCGATCCAGTGTTCCCGATTGGCGGCTTCGTAGCCGACCTCGTAGGCCGCGCGCTCCAGTTGGAACAGGTCCACCAGCGCATGGAACTGCTCCGGCGTGACCCATGCATGCGGCGCCTCGGCCGCCGTCTCGAGATAGGCATTCAGGAAGCTCTCCGTGGCGACGCTGCGAAAGCAGGTCAGCAGCGCATCGCGGCGCTGCGCCAGGGCCGGCGGCAGGGCCGCGACCAGCGGTTCCTGGTGTGTGCCGAGCGTGGCTGCCGCATAGTCGAACGAACGCAGCATGCCCGCCACGTCGCGCAGCGGCGAAGTCTTGCGGCGCCGTTCGGCCAGCGGCTTGCCTGGCTCGCCTTCGAAATCGACGAGTGCGACATCGTTCTGCACGACCAGTGTCTGCCCCAGGTGAAAATCGCCATGCACACGGGTTTGCAGGCTGCCGGGCGCCGCCGCGGCGAGCGCGCGCAGGCTCGCCGGCAACTGCGGGCGCAGCGCCTGCAGCAGCGCGATGTCCTCCGCCATGCGCGCGGCGTTCGGATGGTCGTCAAAGCGCGAACCGGCCAGCTGCGCGAGTGCGCCATCCACCGCGGCCACCACGGTATCGGCCCATCCATGTGTGTCGTTCTCCGTTACCGGCACCGGATCGAAGGCAGGGTCGTCGCTCGGCTGCGCGAGCACCGCATGCAGTTGTGCCAGTCGCTGTCCGAGCATGGCGGCGATCGGTACATAGCCGCCGAGCGCCTCGCGGCAACCTTCGTCGGACTCCAGCGCGGGCAGGACCTCGTCCAGCGTGCGCGCCAGGTAGTCGAGCGTCCATTGCCAGCCGTCACCCTGATTAAGCAGGTACGATTGCAGCAGCATCAGCGTATGCGGCGTGCCTTGTCGATCCACGCGCACCACTTCACCGAAAAGTTGCGCGCAACTGGCATAGCCATGGCGGGTGAGGTAGCGCGTCATTTCGGCTTCAGGATGGATGCCGCCGGTGATGCGCCGCACCAGCTTGAGGATGGCGACATTGCCATAGTTCAGCGAACTGTTGGACTGTTCGGCGGCAACCCATGCCACCGTTTCAGCGCTGGCGGCATCCAGGTGTGCTGCGTCGGCTTCGGCGCGGAAGAGGATCTGGCCATCTTCCGTGTCGATCGTGCGTTGCGTGCGGAATGCCTGCAGCACGCCGCGCGCAAACGCTTCAAGGGTGAAGGCATCGGTCACCAGCCCTACCCGGCTGCCGGTGCGCGCGCGCGCCAGCGACAGCATGCCGGGCAGTTGCGGTGCGCTGTCGCTGTCGTCCGCATCCCACAGCAGGCCGAGCGGCAGTTGGTACCGCAGTGTGTGTCCCGCCACCTGTACATCGATCTCGCTGAGCAGGCAGGGGTGCTGCACCCCATCCACGAATGGCACAGCGTAGGCCACGCGCACGGCGTCGAGCGTCCCGTCCTTGGCGGAAAACCATCTGCGCCGGCGCAGATACTCCGGCAGTGCTTCGCGCGCCAGCGTGTCGCGTGCATGGGCATTGAGCAGCGGTGTGCCGCGTAGCACCAGCGTGATCTGCTCGGCCATCGGCTCGGGTGGGCCGACGTGCCACGCCGGCGGTTCGGCAGTATCGCTGAGGACGAACCAGTAAAAGCCGTACGGCGGCAGCGTCAGCAGGTAAGTCAGCTGGCCGATGGCGGGAAAGGAGTTGGCGCCGAGCATTTCCACCGGTACGCGCCCCGCAAACTCCGCCAGGTCGAGTTCCACCGCCTGGTGGACGCGCGACAGATTGGCCACGCACAGGATGTGTTCCTCACCATGGTCATCGCCATAGGTGCGCAGGTAGGCGAGGATCTTGCGGTTGCGCGGATACAGGAAGCGCAGCGAGCCGCGCCCAAAGGCGCGATGCTGGCGGCGCAAAGCGAGCATGCGCCGCACCCAGTTGAGCAGGGAATGCGGGTCGCGCTGCTGCGCCTCCACGTTCACTGCCTCGAAGCCATATAGCGGCCCTTGCAGCGGCGGCAGTACGAGACGTTCGGGATCCGCGCGCGAGAAGCCGCCGTTGCGGTCGGGCGACCACTGCATCGGCGTGCGCACGCCATCGCGGTCGCCCAGGTGGATGTTGTCGCCCATGCCGATCTCGTCGCCGTAGTAGAGCACGGGCGTGCCGGGCATCGAGAACAGCAGACTGTTCATCAGTTCGATGCGCCGCCGGTCGCGCTCCATCAGCGGCGACAGGCGGCGGCGGATGCCGAGGTTAATGCGCGCCCGGCGCTCGGTGGCATACACTTCCCACAGATAGTCGCGTTCGCGGCTGGTCACCATCTCCAGCGTCAGTTCATCATGGTTGCGCAGGAAGATCGCCCACTGGCAGTTGGACGGAATATCGGGCGTCTGCCGCATGATGTCCGTGATCGGAAAGCGGTCCTCGCGCGCAATCGCCATGTACATGCGCGGCATCAGCGGAAAGTGGAAGGCCATGTGGCACTCGTCGCCCGGCGACTCGTCACCCTTGCGGTGGCCGGTGCTGCCCTCGGCGCCATCTTCCGCAGGGCTGCCATCGTGGCCGCCGAAGTACTGTTGCGCATCTTCTGGCCACATGTTCGCCTCGGCCAGCAGCAGCCGGCCGTGGTAGTCGGCGTCGAGTGCTGCGCGGATGCGGCGGATCACCGCGTGTGTTTCCGGCAGGTTCTCGTTGCTGGTACCTTCGCGTTCGACCAGGTACGGTACGGCATCGAGGCGCAGGCCATCGACGCCCATGTCGAGCCAGAAACGCATGACCGACAGCACCGCGCGCAGTACCGGGGGATGATCGAAATTGAGATCGGGCTGGTGCGCATAGAAGCGGTGCCAGTAATACTGCCCGGCTACGGGGTCCCAGCTCCAGTTGGATTTTTCGGTATCGCAGAAGATGATGCGCGTGCCGGCATAGGCGTGGTCGCTGTCCGACCACACATAAAAATTGCGCGCCGATGTGCCCTTGCGCGCCGCGCGTGCCCGCTGGAACCACGGATGCTGGTCCGAGGTGTGGTTGATTACCAGTTCGGTGATGACGCGCAGGCCACGCGCATGCGCTTCGCGGATGAAGTGGCGCACCTCGGCCAGCGTCCCGTACTCCGGGTGCACGCTGCGGTAGTCGGCGATGTCGTAGCCATCGTCGCGGCGCGGCGAAGGATAGAAGGGCAGAAGCCATACCGTATCGACGCCAAGCTGGACCAGATAGTCGAGCTTCTCCAGCAGGCCGGCGAAATCGCCCACGCCGTCGCCGTTGGCGTCGTAAAACGACTTGATATGCAGTTGGTAAATGACAGCATCCTTGTACCAGAGCGGATCGGATGGCGTGCCTGGGGATGCGCTCATGTGGCCTCCGGTCGGGTCAGCTGCCAGACGGCGTATGGCAGCCCGGCGGGATCGAGATGCACCGGCTGCCAGCGGCCCTGCCAGGTGAAGCGGTGGCCGCGCAGCAGATCGGTCACGGCCAGCGCTCCATCGTCCGGCAGTCCCCATTCCCACAACGGCAGTTCGAGCGTGCAGCTGCGCGCGGCCTGCGGATCGAGGTTGATCGCCACTAGCAGTACATCGTCGCCAAATGGCTGGCCGGGCGCGGCGCTGTCCGGCACGTATCGCAGGAAGGCCAGCACCGCGTCGTTGTCAGCCGCGCAGAAGCGCAGGCCAAGGTGGCTCTGCAAGGCGGGATGGTTGGCGCGCAGCGCATTGAGGCGCGTGATCTCGCGGACGATATGGCCCGGATGGTTCCAGTCGCGCGCGCGCAGTTCGTACTTCTCGGAGTCGAGGTACTCTTCTTTCACCACGCCGTTTACTGTCAGGGGCGCGTACTCGCACAACTCGTAGCCGCTGACCATGCCCCACAGCCCGGACAGTAGCGTCGCCAGCGCCGCGCGGATCAGGAAGGCGGACCGCTCGCCGCCGTGCAGGAAATAGGGATTGATGTCTGGCGTGTTGACGAAGAAGTGCGGCCGGTAGAACTCGCGCAAAGGGCTTTGCGTCAGCTCCGTCATGTACTCCATCAGCTCGCGCTTGTGCGTGCGCCACGTGAAATAGGTGTACGACTGCGCAAAGCCGATCTTGGCAAGGCGCGCCATCATGCGCGGCCGCGTGAATGCCTCGGCGAGGAAGATTGCTTCCGGGTGCACGGCGCGCACGCTGGCGATCAGCCAGGCCCAGAACGGCAGCGGCTTGGTGTGCGGATTGTCGACGCGGAAGAGCCGCACGCCATGGCGGATCCAGAACATCACCACTTCGCGCAAGGCCAGCCAGAGCGCAGGGGCGGCCGTGCCTTCCGCGCTGTCTGTATAGAAATCGACGTTGACGATATCCTCGTATTTCTTCGGCGGATTCTCCGCATAGCGCAACGAGCCGTCCGGCCGATAGGAGAACCATTCCGGGTGGTCGCGCAGCCATGGGTGGTCCGGTGAGCACTGGATGGCGAAATCGAGAGCGATCTCCAGGCCCGCGTCCGCAGCCGCCACGCGCAGCCGTGCGAAGTCCTCGAAGGTGCCAAGCTGCGGATGCAGGGCGTCGTGCCCGCCTTCCTCGGCGCCGATGGCATAGGGGCTGCCGGGATCGCCAGGGCGCGCCTGCAGGCTATTGTTGCGGCCTTTCCGATGGGTGCGGCCGATCGGGTGGATGGGCGGAAAGTACAGTACCGTGAACCCCATGTCCCGGATCGCCGGCAGGCGCGCGATAACATCGTCGAAGGTACCGTGCCGCTGCGGATCGTTGCTTTGCGAGCGCGGAAACAGTTCGTACCAGCTGCCGTAGCGCGCCGCCAGGCGGTCAGCCTCGACTGGCATGGCCACGGGATGGCGGGTGACGAACGGCCGGCCCCCTGCCGCGCGCATGGCTTCCGCCGTGCCAGGGGCAAGCAGCAGTTCTAGCCGCTGCTGCGGATGATCGACGGTCTCCGCCAGCTGTGCAGCCACCGCGTGAATCGCGAGCGTGATATCGCCCGCCGCCCGGGTGGCCACCTCCTGCACGAGGCGGGCGCCCTCCTCGATCTCGAGCGTGATGCCGACATTGGCCGCACGCTTCTTCTGGATCTCGTCGCGCCATGTCGCATAGGCATCGCGCCACGCTTCGATCGTGAACTCATGGCGGCCCAGCGCCGTCAGCGGAAAGCGGGCAGTCCAGGCGTCGTTGCCGAGCGGCGTCATCGGCGTTTCCCGCCAGCTGCTCATGCCCGGTGCGCGCCACAACATGACCACTGCCAGCTGGTCATGGCCATCCATCCACACATCAGCGCGCACCTCGACTTCTTCACCAACCACGCGCCGTACCGCAAAGGCGCCGCCGTCGACATGGGGCGTGACGTTCTCGATGGCGATGCGAGGCGCTTGCAGCGCAGCCTCTACGCTCTGCCGCAGATGGGCCTGCACGGCCGCGCCAACTTCCGTGTCCATGGCGTGGACGTCAATGACGTGCGTGTCGATGGCCTGCGTGCGCGCTGCATCGGCCACGGGGCGGAAGAAGCGGATATCCGCCGGCGGCAGCAATAGCGTGGCGCTGGCGTCGAGCGGCGCGATGTCAACGGGCGTACCCGACACGCCCGGGCTGCCACGGGCGGGCAGCAAGTAGCCGGCGCCCTGTGCCAGGCCGCCGAGCACGCGTGCGGCGCCGAGCGAGGCAAGCTGATCGTTGTCAGGGTTGATGACGACGGCGAGCGCCCCGGCTTCACCGGAGTCGCGCACGCACACCGTCAGGGACGCCTCCGCGCCGCTCAGCATGCGCAACTGACAGGGTGGCGCACAGGGGTTGGCGGCATGCCAGGCGTTGGCGTGGATCACCTCGTGGCTGAGGTCAAAGCGTTCGTCGAGGGATGTCGCTTCGGCCTGATGCGCAGGCTGGCCGGCGCGCGCCTGTACTCCGTGTTCGAAGCCGGCCGGTATGAGCAGATCGTCGCCCAGTGCGGCAGCGGCCCAGAGCGCACGACGGGCCACCAGCACATCGTGCGGCAGGGCATCGGGCAGCGCCGCACACGCTCCGATGCGGCCGAGGGGACGCAGCCGCAGGAATTCTTCGGCAAGCCATGCGCTGCGGTAGTCCCACCATGGGAGGGAACAGAACACGACATCGAAACAGGCGGCGTGGAGGCCCAGCAGTTCCTCGGGTGTGAGGCCTGGCGTCCAGGCAAGGCACTGCGGGACGTGCGGCACTGCGGCGGTGCTTGCTCTAGCAGCGCGGATTTCCGTGAGGACTTCGGCCCACTGCATGCCGTCAAGACGCGCCGGTTGCAGAAAGCGCAGGCCCGCAGCCCCGGCGCGCACCAGTGCGCAGGCCTCGTCCAGCCATGCCTGCCCGGTATGCAGGGGAACCGCCACGTCGAAGACACAGCCGATCCCGTGCCCTGCGCTACGTGCGCACAGGGACGCCGGATCGATGGATGCCACCGACTGCGCATCGAGTAACACATGGCCGAAGCCAAGATGGGCGGCATGCGTGATGCCGCGCGTGATCGCGCCTTCCCTTGCGCCTTCGTAGCGGCCCAGTCCGGCTGGCGGCGCAATCCCGTCGGCGGGCACGGTGGCCAACTGACAGATCCGCATGCGGCTGGATGGATCGGGGCAGGGCATGGCTGATGACCTCCATGGGCGGGATGGCTCGGACACAGGCGTGCGGCGGCACGCGGCCCACACACGTCGTCTCATACCGGTAGCGAAGGGCGTGCCAGCATGTGCGCTCGCATGGACATTGGGGCGGGCCCGCGCCCGCGTGCGGTGGCTGTAAAACTTACATGGCCACATGCAAGAAAAGCTGCCGCGCACCGGGCCCCCACGCGGTTTCAGTCGAGGTGATGTCAGACAGACACCGGCATCGGCGCGCCCGGGGGCTTCCTACAATGGATGCGTTGCTTCTATCTTGTCGGCGGATGCCCGGATCGGCAGCGGGGGCTGCATACCATGGCGGTTCCTGGTGCTGCCTTCGTGCGTCCACGTCGCGTTCCTGTGTGTATTCTTTTCCGGTCATGTCCATGCCCCATCTCCTGATCGTCGACGATGACGCAAGCATTTGCGAAACACTTTCCGATATCGCCGCGGACGAAGGCTTTACATGCGCCGTCGCTGGCACCTTGCGCGATGCCTGTCTGCAGATCGGCTGGCAGCAGCCGCACGCGGTGCTGGTGGATCTCACGCTGCCAGATGGCTCCGGCATGGAACTGTTCAATGAAGTGGGCGCAGCGGGCACGCAAGTGGTCGTCATGACCGGAGATGCCACCGTCGATACCGCCGTCAAGGCATTGCGGCACGGTGCGACCGATTACCTGGTCAAGCCGCTCAGCGCGTACCAGGTGCGCGCCCTGCTGCGTCGTGCCGCCCAGCAGTGCAGTGCCGCACCCGAACGTGCACCGGCCGCGGTCACAGCAGCAGCTGCGGCCAGTGCAGCCGCTGCTGCCGGCGCGGGTGGCTTGGTTGGCACATCACCCGCGATGCTGCAGGTCTACGAGCAGATCAACAAGGTCGCGCCCACCGAGGCGACCGTGCTGCTGATCGGCGAAAGCGGAACCGGCAAGGAGCTGGCGGCGCAGACCATCCATCGGCTCTCCGCGCGGGCGCGGCATAACTTCATTGCCGTCAACTGCGGCGCCATCTCGCCGCACCTGATCGAATCAGAGATGTTCGGCCACGAGCGCGGCAGCTTCACCGGCGCGGAACGTCAGCACAAAGGTTATTTCGAACGTGCCGATGGCGGCACGCTGTTTCTCGACGAAATCACCGAGATGCCGCTCGAGTTGCAGGTGAAGCTGCTGCGCGTGTTGGAAAGCGGCGGCTTCATGCGCGTGGGGACCAATCGCGAGCTGCGCTCCGACGTGCGCGTGCTGGCCGCCACCAACCGCAACCCCGAGGAAGCGGTGGCCGAAGGCAAGCTGCGCGCCGATCTGTATCACCGGCTCAACGTGTTTCCCATCGAACTGCCGCCCCTGCGGGAACGCGGCGACGATGTCCAGGCCATCGCCCAGATGCTGCTCGACCTGCTCAACAGCGAACATGGCACCCAGCGGCGCTTTGCGCCCGAGGTGCTGGAAAGCATGCGCCTGCATACCTGGCCAGGCAATGTACGCGAGCTGCGCAACTTCGTGCAGCGCGCCTACATCATGTCTGACGACGACATCATCCGCGAGACGCAGGTGCCGGTCGCCATGGAGGTGGTACACAGCGCACCGGGCACCGTGGTATCCGTGCCCGTTGGCATGTCACTGGCGGATGCCGATCGTGAACTGATCTTTGCCACGCTCGAGCAATGTGCGGGCGTCAAGAAACACGCTGCCGAAATCCTCGGTATCAGTCTCAAGACGCTCTACAACCGGCTCGAGGAATATGCCGCACGCGGCGAGTATCCGCCGCGCGGCAGGTCGACGGCGGCAGAGAATGCTGGCGATGCAGGAGAACCGCCCGCACCGGCCTGAGGCGCTGGCAGGCCAGGTTAGGCTGCGTCGCTCGGTGCCATGGCACGCGGGCGGCCCCATTCGCGTTGAGCCGTTGCCGACTGCTCGGCGTCACGCAGCAACGGCACGGGTACCGGCTTGACATGCCAGATGCGTGCGCAGTACTCGCGGATTGCCCGGTCCGATGAAAAATAGCCCGAGCGCGCCACGGACGGGATCGACATGCGCTGCCATGCAGCCTGATCGAGGAAGGCGGCTGATGTCTGCGCCTGTGCCGCGACATATGAGTCGAAATCGGCCAGCAGCAGATAAGGATCGTGCTGCAGCAGGTTGCCTGCGATCGGTTCGAACAGGGTCGGATCGCCCTTCGAGAAAAAGCCCTGCTGCACCAGGTCGATGACCGCGCGCAGTTCCGGATTGCGTGCGTAGTAGGCCGCCGGACGATAGCCATCGGCGCGCAGGGCGGCGACCTCGGCTGCGGTCAGGCCAAAGGCGAAGAACTGTTCGGCGCCGATGGCATCGCGCAGTTCGATGTTGGCGCCGTCAAGCGTACCGATGTTCAATGCGCCATTCATGGCGAACTTCATGTTGCCGGTGCCCGAGGCTTCCTTGCCAGCCAGCGAGATCTGTTCCGACAGGTCGCCCGCAGGATAGATGCGTTGCCCGAACCCCACGTTGAAGTTGGGCAGGAAGGCCACCTTGAGGCGGTCGCGTACCTGGGGATCGCGGTTGATCACGTCGGCCACCGAAGTGATGAAGCGGATCATCAGTTTGGCGTAGTGGTAGCCTGGCGCGGCCTTGCCGGCGAAGAGAAAGGTACGCGGCACGATCTCGGCATGCGGATCGGACTTGATGCGGTGATACAGCGCGATGATGTGCAGCACGGCCAGGTGTTGGCGCTTGTATTCATGGATGCGCTTGACCATCACATCGAACATCGATGCCGGATCGACCACCACGCCGGTCTGCTGGCGGATCAGCACCGCCAGGTCGGCCTTGTTGGCCTGGTGCGCGGCGTGCCAGCGCTCGCGGAAGCCGGCATCGTCGGCATGGATCTCCAGCGCGCGCGTCTGTTCGAGATCAGTGACCCAGCCGTCGCCGATGGCATCGGTCATCAGCCGTGCCAGTCGCGGATTCGATAGTGCCAGCCAGCGGCGCGGCGTGACGCCATTCGTGATGCTTTCGAATTTCTCCGGCCAGATGGCATTGAAATCGCGCAGCACGTCCTCGCGCATCAGCTTGGCATGCAGGTCGGCCACGCCATTGATGGTATGGCTGCCGACACAGGCGAGATGCGCCATGCGCACGGCGCGCGGGCCGCTTTCGTCGATCAGCGAGAGCCGTGCCGCACGGTCGCCATGCCCGTAGTCGCGGATGCGTACTTCTTCCAGGAAGCGCGTGTTGATCTCGTAGATGATCTCAAGGTGGCGCGGCAGAATGGTTTCGAACAGTTCCAGTGGCCAGCATTCGAGGGCTTCTGGCAGCAGGGTGTGATTGGTATAGGCGAAGGCATGGCGCGTGACATGCCAGGCCGTATCCCACGGTACCAGATGCTCGTCCACCAGCAGGCGCATCAGCTCGGCGATGCCGATGGCCGGATGGGTATCGTTGAGCTGCACGGCGAATTGTTCGTGAAAGCACGTCACCGGCATCTGGTGCAACTCGAGGATGCGCAGCATGTCCTGCAGCGAGCAGGCGACGAAAAAGTACTGCTGCTCCAGTCGCAGCGCCTTGCCCTGGTAGGTTTCATCGTTCGGGTAGAGCACCTTGGTGAGGTTCTCCGAGGTCACCTTGCGATTCACTGCGCCCAGATAATCGCCACGATTGAACACATCGAAATCGAACGCCTCGGTGGCCTCCGCGCGCCACAGGCGCAAGGTGTTGACGGTATTGACGCGGTAGCCGAGGATCGGCGAATCGAAAGGCACGCCCATCACGCTCTTGCCCGGCACCCAGCGTACCCGGTAGTGGCCGCGGTCATCGGTGTAGTGCTCGGTGTGCCCGCCGAGCTTGACCTCGACGGCCCAGTCGGAGCGCTGGATTTCCCACGGATTGCCGTTGCGCAGCCAGGTGTCGGTGTTTTCCACCTGCATGCCGTCGATGATGCTCTGCTGGAAGATGCCGTACTCGTAGCGGATGCCGTAGCCGATGGCGGGAATCTCCAGCGTCGCCAGCGAATCCATGAAGCATGCGGCCAGCCGCCCCAGGCCGCCATTGCCAAGGCCCGGCTCGGCTTCCTGCGCCAGTAGCATATCGAGGTCCAGCCCGAGTTCGCGCATCGCCTCGCGCACCTCGTCCTGGATACCGAGGTTCAGCAGGTTGTTGCCCAGATGCGGACCCAGCAGGAATTCCGCCGACAGGTAGGCGACGGTACGGGCCGGTGTGCTGAGATGCTTTTCGCCAGTGCTGATCCAGCGTTGCACCATGCGGTCGCGTACCGTATGCGCGAGTGCCTGGAACAGGTCGTTCTGGTTGGCCAGCCCCGGCAGCTTGGCCTGCGTATAGAACACATGGTCGAGAAAGGCGCGCCGGATCGGCGTGCGGGCCAGTGAGGTGCGGGTATTGTCGGTCGCGGCGACGGGCGAGGTATTCGCGGCCATGCGTGGCTCCTGCGTCGGGAAGGGTGAGCGGATCGTCATGCGCTGGGGCGGAGCGGCTGCCTCCAGCGTAGGCAAGGTTGGACGGCAGAAGCAAGCTGCCGTTCCGATGTCGAAAGTGATGCTGCACACTGGTAAGAATTACATGCCGTGCCCGCTTGATCGTGCATCGGACCATTGCGTGGCAAGGTCCGGCCGGCTGGCGCGCAACTTGCGTAATGCAGGAGGCGGACCGCCTCGCTGCCTAGGCGGAATCCACCGACTGCGCCTGACGCGGAGCCGGGGATGTTGTCCGCTGTGAAGTCCAGATCAAGGAGCCGACATGCACAAAGCCAAGACTTCTCCGCAGCATGCCAAGAACCGGACGCGGCCGTATGTGCCGCCCAAGGTTGACGACGACACGCCGACCTATCAAGAGGCCGTCGACGAGTCGCTCGAAATGACGTTCCCCGCAAGCGATCCGATTTCGCCGAGCGCGGCCATGCACGCCGAAGAGCGGGTGCGTACCGAGCGCGACAAGACCGACTGGAAACTCTCGCCGGGCAGCGAGAACCAGCCAGTCGGGACAACGCCTGCTGCGCAGCGCACAGGCAAGACCGACAAGAGCGCCGCGCAGGCCAGCCATGGCGAGACGAAAACCGCCAGCGTGTCAGCCAAGGGAGCGGTGAAAGGCGCAACAAAAAGCGCTGGAAAAACGCCTGAGAAGGGCGCCGTAAAAGGGCCCGTGAAGCGCCCGACCCATTGAGGGCCGGCGTTCGCCGGTGGCCGCGCGTGGGTATGCTCATGCGTCGGCCATCAGGCGCACATGCCGTACCGCGAGTGTGGTGCGTGCGGCGTTGAAGGTGTCCCATAGCGCGGCGTGTTCTTCGAGGTGACGCATAGCGTTACCGATGTGGAAGTGCGCGCCCCGCAGATCGGTTTTGCCGTCGAGGGCGTCCCAGGCCAGCGGCATGGCGACGGGGGCGCCAGCGCGGGCGCGCACCGCGTACGGCACGATGGCGGTATTACCTGCGCTATTGCGCAGGTAATCGATAAAGATACGCCCATGACGCCGGGACTTCGACATCGACGCCGTGAAACGCTCCGGCATCAGCCCGCTCAGGTGCTGGGCCAGTCCCCGTGCAAATGTCTTGACCTCCTCCCACGAGCGGCCACGCCGCAGCGGCACGACCACGTGCAGTCCCTTGCCGCCTGTGCTGCGCAGGAACGATTGCAACTCGAATTCTTCCAGGGTCCCGCGCACCAGTCGGGCGGCATCGGCGATGACGCGCCAGCTCAGCGCCGGATCGGGATCGAGATCGAAAGTGATCTGATCGGGCCGGTCGAGGCGGGGCAGGGTCGCACCCCACTGATGCAGCTCGATGACGCCGTGCTGTACCAGTGCGACGATGCCGGCCTCGCTTTGTACCGCGATGTAAGGCGCATCTTCGCCCGGCACATCGACGCGCATCAGCCCCTCAGGCAGGGTTTGCGCAAGTGCCCAGTGTTTCTGGAAGAAACAGGTACGCTGCGTGCCTTGGGGGCAGCGCATGAGCGAGAGCGGCCGGCCATGCAGCCATGGCAGCATCCAGCCGGCGACACCTGCGTAGTAGCGCGCCAGCTCACCCTTGGTGAAACCTGCATCGGGAAACACCACGCGCTCGGCATGCGTGATGCGCACCCCGTGCCATGCTGCTGTATCAGCGGATGAGGCAGAGCTGCGTCCGCTTTGCCTGGGGCGCTTGGCGGGTTGAGCGAGCTGGCTTGCGGACATGGTCGCTTCCTCCTCGATCTCGTTGGCGGCCTTGTCGGGGCGCAAGCCGGCAAATGCGGCCTGGCGCAGCAGCCGGTCGGTGGTCCAGCCAGTGTAGGTCACTTCCGCGACCAGTACCGGGCGGGTCCAGTGCACCTGTTCGCCGGCCAGGCGGGGTGGCGGTGCGAATGGGCTGCGTGCGCGCCGCTCGCGTACGAGCCGCTGGTGCAAGGCGCTCAGCTGCGCGCGGCTGAAACCACTGCCGACACGGCCCACATAGCGCAGCGTGGCGGGTTTGCCGGAGGACCGTGCCCATACGCCGAGCAACAGCGCGCCAAGATGGATGCGCTGGCCTTTGGGTTCGGTCCACCCGCCGATCACGAACTCGGCGCGGGGCCGGCACTTGATCTTGATCCACGCTGTGGTGCGCCGGCCGCTATACGCGGCATCCTGCTGCTTGCCAATCACGCCTTCGAGATGGAGCGCACACGCCGCTGCCCAGACGGTTGGGCCGTCTCCGGGTAGCTCCGTACTCAGCTGGACGTGCGGCGGCAGCGCGGGAGCCAGGGATTCGAGGACGGCCCGGCGCTGCGACAGCGGCAACGATCGCAGGTCACGGCCGTCCCACCACGGGATGTCGAAGAGCACATAGTGCAGACGGCTGGCATCGCTGTCCGCTGGCCCTTCGGCGCTGAGCATGGCCTGCAGGGCGCCGAAGCTGCTATGACCGTGCGCATCGAACACGACGAGCTCACCATCGAGCCAGCCGCCGGCGGGCAGCGCGCGGGCCAGGCCCTCTGCTAGCGCTGCCAGAGCCGGGGTGCGATGTTCCCACGCGAGGCCATTGCGGCTCAGTAGCTGGGCCTTGCCATCGTGGATACGGCATAGCATGCGGTAGCCGTCGTATTTGATTTCGTAGCGCCAGCCCGGCGTTTCGGGCGGTGCATCGACCAGGGTCGCCAGTTGCGGCGCGAGCGTCGCCGGGGGCGCAGCGGTGGCGCGTCTCCGCTTGCGTGATGGGGCCGCGAGCGCTGCCGGCGCGTGTTCGGCATCGTGCCCGGGCAGGGCAAAGGCGTCGGCCGTCTTGCGCAACAGCCACTGCGTGTCCTTGCCGCTGGTGCGCACCAGTATCCAGTCGCCCGCCAGTCGTCCGCCAAGCAGGCGAAAGCGCAGGCGACCCCGCTGCAGCCCGGCATGGGCATCGTCTAGCGGTTGCCAGGTGCCACGGTCCCAGATACGGACTTGCCCAGCGCCGTACTGGCCGGCAGGAATTTCGCCCTCGAAGCTCGCATAGCCGAGCGGATGGTCTTCGACCTGCCCCGCCAGCCGCTTCACAGCGGGATCGAGACTGGGCCCCTTCGGCACCGCCCAGCTTTTCAGCACACCGTCGAGTTCGAGGCGAAAGTCATAGTGCAGGTGGCTGGCATGATGTCGCTGTACGACATAGCAGCCGTCGGCATGCGCGCGGCGCGCCGCCCGGCCCGCCGGTTCGGGTGTCTTGTGGAAATCGCGGCGGGCGCGATAGCGCTGCAGCGCGTCCTTTGCGCTCATGTCGCCGACGCCCGTTTGCGGCGCGTGCTCTCCGCCCCGGCCTTGCGCGGCCGCTTGCTGGACGTGGTCTTGGCGGTGGCGGTCTTGCGCGTGGCGCTCTTGGTGCGCGTGCCGGATTTGCCTTGGCGTTGTGCGATGCTGCTGCGAATGAGGTCCATCATGTCGATGATGTCGGCACTCTTGCGCGGCGCGGTGTCGGCCGGCGGGGTGTCGGCCACGGTGTGTGTCTGCCCGGCCGCGATGCGGCGCTCGATGCGTTTCATCAGGTCGGCGCGGTAGGTGTCGTGATACTGATCGGGTGACCACGACTCCGCCATGTCTTCCACCAGCTTGGCCGCCATGCCGACCTCGCGGGCGGTAACGCCGGTGCCGCGCGTACCGCTGGCCGGCAGGTCGAGTTCGTCGACGGGTAATATCTCCTCGGCAAAACGCATGGTGTTGAGGACCAGGACCTGATCGCTGACCAGGACCGCGGCGAGATGCTGGCGCGCGCGAATCACCACCAGCGCCAGCGCGGCATATCCGGTACGGCGCATGGTTTCGCGCAGCAGCGCATAGCCTTTGGCACCATGCCGGTCCGGCTCCAGGTAGTAGGGCGTCTCGAAGAAGTAGGGTGGAATCTCCGCAGCCTGCACGAAGCTGACGATATCGACGGTCTGCGTAGCCTCGACATTGGCCTGGATGAAATCCTCTTCGGTCAGCAGCACATACTCGCCCTTGCTGTACTGGTAACCCTTAGAGATATGCGCCGATTCGACCGGCTTGCCGGTGCGCTTGTTGATGCGCTGATAACCGACCGGCGCCATGTCGCGCCGGTCGATCCAGTCAAGGTCGATGGTGTTGCTGTGCGACGCGGGCTTGAGCACCACGGGAATGGTGACCAGGCCGAATGAAATCGCACCGCGCCAGATGATGCGGGACATCCTGCTCTCGTCTACCTGTCACATCACGCGCGTTTGGGCGGCGGCGGTGGCACGTCGCCGGGCGGCGGATCATTGACGGGTTCGTGGGTGTCCGGAATCGGCACCGGCGGCTCGGGGATCTCGGGGCGTGGCGGCGCCTGGTCGGGCTCGGGAGTAATGTGCATGTCAGTTTTCCTCAAGGCGGACATCTTGCGCCGCGCTGGTAGTGGACGAAACGGTGCGGGCGGCCGCTTCATGCCGGCAGACCACCACCGTGCCTTCGCCATCCACCGCCATGAAATCGCGGTACAACAGGGCGGCCGCGATCGCCGGGTGGAGGGTCGCGAGCGTCTCGCGGTCCGGTAGCCGGGCGTCCTCATCCAGGTCGCCGCAGTACAGCACGAGCAGGCTGCCGGCCGGCCACTGCATCTCGGTGCCGGTCACACCGTTCGGGCTGGCGGAAGGCTGCACGTAGCGTTCCGTGTCGGGGGTGTCGATCAGGGCACGGATGCCACCGCCCCCGGCGAAGCACAGGTGATCGCCCTGCGTATCGAGGGTGGCGACGCCGAGCGCAACGTCTTCGTGCAGGTTGCTGCCGAGCGCGCTGCGTACGCGCTCCGCGATGATGGCCGGCGTGGCGGCCCCGCAGGCGCCAGCGGCACGGTGCGCGGCCGTCGTGAGCTGGTGGGCGTCCGGCCCGTGGCCCAAGCCGTGCAGCAGGGTCAGGTTGAAGCCGCCAGGTGGCATGAATTCGATATGCCACGGCTGGCACCGGGTCACTTCCTGGGCACGCGGCACGCAGATGGCGCCGACCGCGATATCCGCCGCGACAGGACTGAAACGTTCCGAGGGCGGCACCACCATGCGCGCGATATGTCCTCGCCCCGGCGTGCAGTGCAGCGTGAACGCTTCGGCGAGCGGCGCGAGCAGTGCGAGGCCGGCTCCCTCGTCAGGGGCATAGCGTTCGAGTGCGAGGACTTCGATGCGTGGCGCTGCCAGACCGCTGACTTCTTCGCGCAGCGGACGGATCAGCAATTCGCCACGGTCTCCAGGGCGGCTCAGCAGGCACGCAGCCGCGCTGGCGACGGTGTCATCGAGGCGCTCGCTGGCACGCTCGCTGAACCCGCAGCGTATCGCAAGCTGCATGGCAGCGTGCCGCACGGCGTCGATGTCCTGGCGGTCGGCAATCAGGGTTCGAAATTGCATGGGAATGGTGGCATGAAATTGATGGACGAAGCCGGTGAAGACAGCGTCGGGTCGGTATTGAAAGAGCCGTCGAAGCAGCGGTCCGGTATGGGAAGCGCGCGACTACAGCCGGCCCATCAATACCAGCACGAGAATGATCAGCAAGACCAGTCCGAGCCCGCCGCTTGGCCAGTAACCCCACCCGGAGCTATAAGGCCACGATGGCAGCGCAGCGACCAGCAATACGATCAGAACGATCAACAGGATGGTTCCAGTTGCCATGATGCGTCTCCTCTTTATGAAAGCATGGGAACCAGCCTGGCCGGCTCCCATGCAGTGCAGTCAAGTGGATGTAGCGCCCGGCCGGGGCGTTACATACCTGCCTTTACTTGTTGTAGCGCGCCTTGACGTCGCTCATGCACTTGTCCTTGGCATCGCCCGACATGGCATCGCACTTTTCCTTGTCGGCCTTGTAGCGCGCATCGCTCACGTCCTTGTTGACCTCGCGACGGGTCTCGGCTACATCAGCTGACGAGCCGCTAGCTTTTTCCTTCGTCACCTTGGCGGCGCCGAGGGCCTGTTCATGCGCGGCCTTGGCCTCCTTCACGCACACATCCTTCTCGTTGCCTTTCTTGTCGTCGCAGCGTTCCTTGGCCACTTTGTAGTCGCCATCGGCCTTTTCCTTCTGGACCTTGGCCTGGGCCTTGGGCGTGCCGTCACGGGTAGCTTCTGCTTCGGCCTTGGCGACATCGCGGTCGCGCTTGGCTTCGGCTTCGCAGACGTCCTTGGCGTTCGAACTTAGCGCCTTGCATTTTTCCTTCGCCGCCTTGTAATTCGCATTAGCCTGCTTGACCGCGGCATCGTAGCCGCTCGCCGCAGCAGGCTGTGCAGCCGTGTTGGCACCGGGTGTCATCTGTGCCAGCGCGGCGCCACCGGGAACGGCGATCATTGCGGCACATGCTGTTGCAGTCAGCCATTGCTTCATCATTCTGCTCTCCTTGTTGTGAATGGATCGATGGTGTGGGGTTGGCATTTCGGACCCACCGTTGACCACGTTTCAAGGCTACTGAGGTCATCGGCGTTCCGGCAGTGCCCACGTTCCGATAGCTGCGTCGGACATTTCCGACAGAAGTGGTGTGTGGTGCGCATCGTGCCGCGCCCTGTACCTCATTCGTTTTCCACCGGCGGTTCGCTCCAGGCCGGATCGTCGCCGCGTTTTACCGAGGGCGGCTCACCGTTCTCGTCCGGTACATTGGCTTCGCGCGGGTAGGGCGGCGCGGGCGGCCGGGTCGCGGGATCCTCCGGAACGGATGAATCACGCTTGCCAGGTGGTGTCGCCATGGCGGGACTCCTCATGTCAGTTGTCGGAGTTGTTCTCGCACGATGCATGCCAGTCCCCCAGCAGGGTCAGCAGGCGACGTTCGTCCTGGCGCAGGCCGCTGCGGCGGTGCAGGGCGCATGCGGAGAGCGTCCCGCCACTGTAGGCGGAGAGCACGGCGGGATGCACATAGCATTTTCTACATACCGCCACGGTATTGCGGAGCTGGCGGGCGACTTCGCGAATCACGGCGGTGATGGTGCGTGCGGCGTCACGGCCGTGGGCAGGCGGACCCGGCCGTTTGCGCAGGTAACCGAGGGCGAGCACGCTGCCGGCCCAGGTCCGGAAGTCCTTGGCGGTGAAGTCGCTACCCATGATGGATTGCAGGTAGGCATTGACATCGGTGGAGCCGACTTCGTGCGCGATACCGTCGGCATCGCAATACTTGAAAAGCTGCTGCCCAGGCAGCTCGGCGCATGACCGGACGATGCGCGCTACGCGCGTGTCGCTCAGGAGCACATCGTGCTGCACGCCGCTCTTGCCAGTGAACTGCATGCGGATCCGGCTGCCGTGCAGTTTCATGTGCCGGCGTTGCAGCGTGGTGATGCCATAGCTGCGGTTCTGGCGGGCATAGCGGCGGGTGCCCACGCGCACCAAGGTCTGGTCCAGCAGGTAGACCACGGCCGCCAGTACTGTGTCGCGCGCCAGTGGATGGCCGCGCAGATCCCGTGCTACCTTGGCGCGCAGCCGTGGCAGCGCCATGCCGAAAGCATGCAGGCGCGCGTACTTGTCGCGCTCGCGCAGCGCGATCCAGGCATCGTGATAGCGATACTGCTTGCGGCCGCGCTGATCGATGCCGGTGGCCTGCAGATGGCCGCGCGGATCGCGGCAGATCCACACGGATTCATAGGCAGGCGGCAAGGCAAGGCTGCGGATACGCGCTAGCGTGGCCGCATGCCGTACCCGCACGCCATTGTCGCGGTAGATGAATCCGCGCGCCCCGTTACGGCGGCGCACGATGCCCGGCACGGTGTCGTCGACGTAGCGAAGCCCGGCGTCCTGTGCCGCCGCACGCGCCTCGCCGGCGGCGTCACGCAGTGGCGCTGGCATGTGATCCAGGGCAGCCGGCGGGATTGGCGTGGCGCAGGGCTTGTATCGGATCTCGAATCATTGCGTGTCGCTCCGCTCGTTGCGATGTGCATGGCGCCGCAAGGCGCTACAACTGGCGCATTGCGGACCCGGACGGCGCGCTGCAGCCACTCCATGCGGCAGCTCCCTGGATGGCCGCGACGCCTAGCCCGGGCGGGAGATGCGAATGGCATGCCAGGGCGGGGCGTGATGTGGCGCCTTCGACAGCTGCGTCCGATATGGCCGTTGCCGGATGTGGCTGTGTAAAAACTACGTGTGACAGTGCGTTTTTGACAGTCTCCTGGCTGACACGACCGACGCCCTTTTTATCGACGCGCGAGGAGAACGCAGCAGGCGCACGCAGCACCGTGCGATGCCAGACTGCCAGCCGCCCGCGGTGGGGACGGCTGGCATGCGTTTCGCGTCATATGCCGGCAAGTGCCGCCAGGAGACCGATATGCGCGATCGCCTTCCCGGACATGGCTTGGGGTTGCCCGTGGTGATGCCATACCGCCCAGACGCGTGCGCTGCCGCCAGTCACGAGATCGCCACCCATCAGCGGATCGCGCAGAAGGTGGCGCAGTTACTGGGGCGCAGGCTGCAGGACCCGCCTGAGGATCTCGTGCAATGGCGTGCGGCATACGGCGCGGCAGGTGGCAGCCCCTATTACGTACCGTTCGATACGCTCGAGGTCGCTGTCGCAACCGCGCTCGGCATCCATGGCGTGCCCGATCTGTTCGGTGGCGTGGTGCCGCAGGCCTTTGTTGCGACCAAGGTGATCACGCACCCTGTGTGGTCGCCTGACGCGGCTGCTCCGGCGGGGTGGTGCCGGACGATGGGTGGGCTGATTGAGGACGTGGTCTTGCCAGGTTACAGCGCTTTCGCCGTCGCCGATGCGCGCCGCGCAGGGCGTCTGCTGCTGCGCGAGGGGCGGGGGCGGGTCAAGGCGCCCATGGACAAGGGCGGCCTGGGCCAGCAGGTCATCCGGGACGCCCATGCGCTGGACGCCTGCCTGGTACCGCTGGAAGACACACTGGCGACCACGGGCGTGGTGCTGGAACGTGATATGGATCACGTGCGCACCTGCAGTGTGGGCCAGATCATTCTGGATGGCGTTTGCCTGTCGTATCACGGCACGCAGTGCCTGACGCCTGACAATACGGGCGGCATGGTGTACGGCGGGTCGTCGCTGCAAGTCGTGCGGGGTGACTTCGATGCGGTGCTGCGCCTGCCGCTCGACCCGCAGACACGGCGCGCCGTGGTCCAGGCATGCCGTTATCACCAGACGGCGCAGGAATGCTATCCGGGCCTGTACGCATCGCGTTGCAACTATGACGTGCTGCAAGGCGAAACGGCCGGCGGCGTCTGGCAGAGCGGCGTGCTTGAACAGTCATGGCGCGTGGGTGGCGCGACCGGTGCGGAGCTTGCGGCATTCGCCTACCTGCGCGAACACCCGGAGGTCGGGCAGGTACGGGCGGTGACTTGCGAGATCTATGGACGCGCGGCTGCGTCGACGCCAGTGCCGCGGGATGCCGTGATCTATTTCGACGGAGACGATGGCAGCGTGGGCCCGCTGCTCAAGTATGCGAGGGTAGAGACCGATGCCGGGCCATGATTATGTGGTGCAGATCCCGACCGATGGCGAGCGTATCGAGGGCACGCTGGTGACGCCGGCCCGGCAGGTGCCGGGCGTGTTATTCGTGCACGGCTGGGGTGGCAGCCGCCAGCAGTATCTGGCGCGGGCGCGGCAGGTCGCCGAGCTCGGCTGCATCTGCCTGACCTTCGACCTGACGGGGCATGCGGGTACCTTGCCCCAATTCGAGACGGTTACGCGTGAGCGCAATCTCAGCGATGTACTTGGCGCTTACGACACACTGGTCAGCCAGCGCATGGTGGATCCCGCATGCGTGGCGGTGGTGGGCAGCAGCTATGGCGGTTATCTCGCCGCCATCCTAAGCACCCTGCGGCCAGTGCGCTGGCTGGCGCTGCGTGCGCCGGCGCTGTACATGGACCGCGGCTGGGAGCTGCCCAAGCTGCAGTTGCACACCACGCAGGATCTGGTGGCCTATCGCCGCACCACGGTGCCGCCGCAGTCGAACCGTGCGCTGCGGGCCTGCGTTGCGTTTGGCGGCGATGCACTGGTCATCGAATCCGAGGAAGATTCCATCGTGCCGCATGCCGCCGTCAACAGCTATATCGAGGCGTTCGTCCATGCGCGTTCGCTGACCTACCGCGTGATCGCCGCCGCCGATCATGGCCTGAGCGACGTCAAGCACCAGCATACCTACAGCACCCTGCTGCTCAACTGGCTGAGCGAAATGGTCAGCGGCGCCAACATCGCCGGCGCGACGTCCGCCCCCCTGCCGGAGGCGCATGCCGATGCGATCCTGGAGACGCCAGTTCCCCAGCAGGCCGATCCCATTGCCGAGCACGTCAAGGAGTGAACCATGCCACAAGAGACCACACTGCCACCCCAGCACCAGGCACAGCAGCCCGGCCGCGAACATGCCATGCAGCCGCAACCCGAGAGCGGGGCACGGGACTACGTGGGACACGGCCTGCTCACAGGCAAGACTGCCTTGATCACCGGGGGCGACAGCGGTATCGGCCGCGCCGTGGCCATTGCTTTTGCGCGCGAAGGCGCGGATGTGGCGGTGGCGTATCTGGAAGAGCATGCGGATGCGCAGGAGACCGCGCGACTGGTAGAAGCGGCGGGGCGGCAATGCCTGCTGCTGCCCGGTGATCTCGGCATCCGCGCCCATGCGCAAGCGGTGGTGGAAACCACGCTGGCCAGCTTCGGACACATCGACATCCTGGTCAACAATGCCGCCGAACAGCACCCGCGCGAGGCGCTCGAGGACATCGACGAGGCCCAGCTGGAGGCAACATTTCGCACCAATGTCTTTGCGATGTTCCACGTCACGCAGGCGGCATTGCCAGGCATGTCTGCCGGCAGCGTGATCCTGAATACCACTTCGGTGACAGCTTATCGTGGCAGCAAGCATTTGCTTGACTATGCTGCTACCAAGGGGGCAATCGTGGCGTGGACGCGCTCGCTGGCGCTGCAGGTGGTGGAGCGCGGCATCCGTGTCAACGGCGTGGCGCCGGGCCCGATCTGGACCCCGCTGATCCCGTCGACCTTTCCGCCCGAGCATGTCGCTACCTTTGGCAAGGACACGCCGATGGGCCGTCCGGGCCAACCGGAAGAGGTGGCGGGGGGGTTCGTGTTCCTGGCATCCGAGGCGGCGAGTTATATCACTGGGCAGATTCTGCACATTAACGGCGGCGAGGTCATCAATGGGTAGCGGCGGTGCGTACGCCGCTGAGCCAATGACTTGCCATTACCACTCAAGGAGCGTGACATGTCATCCCATCGACCCGTCCACACCGGACATGAACTGAGCCGCGCACGTGCACACGAGGGCGCGCGCGGCGACCGTGCACCGACGCCGAGCGGGCAGACCTTGCATGAATTGATGCCCGGCCTGCAGTTTCCGGCCACTCGCGAGGCGATTCTCGATTGCGCGCGGCGGCAGAATGTTGAGCGCCACCTGATGGCACAACTGGAACGCTTGCCGGACCAGCCGTATCCCGATGCCATCGACATCGCTCGTGCATTGAGCCAGTTCGGTTAAAGCCCGGCCAGTGGCGGTGCATATCCGCACAGGTCATGGCCGGGATACATTGCTTCGAACTCAGTGGATGCCTTGCGAAGGTTGCGAGATGTCCTTCAGCGCTTCGCTGGTGCCTTGGGCGTCGTCGCTTTTCACGGCCAGGTCGCCGAGCGAGACCATGCCAACCAGCTGATGGTCGCGGTCCACGACAGGAATCCGGCGGACCTGGTGTTCGGCCATCTTGCGGCAGGCATCCTCGATGGCATCGTCCTCGGTACACCACAGCGGGTCGCTCGACATGGCGTCACCCACCCGTGTCTTGGCAGGATCATGGCCGGCGGCGGTACAGCGCACCGTGATGTCGCGGTCGGTGACGATGCCGGTGAGGCGGCGGCCATCGCATACCGGCAGGGAGCCGACATCGAGCTGCTGCATCAGTTGCGCGGCCCGCTGGATCGACTCGTCGGTCGACAGGTACGCGGGCTTGGAACTCATGACATCGCGCAGGATGTGCGGTGCCGCGCCTGTCGTGTTCGTCGTGCGTGAGTTGCTTGAAGCATGTGGTTGCTGTTTCATGGCGGATCCTCCGGAATCGTTCGGGTGGGTCGGGGAGCGGTGATGGCGCAGCGCATGTGCCGGAAAGCAGAAGCGTGCAGGATGGTCTTGCAGCCTCATGCAATCCTTACGCGGCGATGCAAAAAATGCCATGTCGCCATGCCGGATACGCGCCTTGTGGCGCGACGGTCGACACAAAACAGAAAAAAGCGAAAACGATGCCAGTGTGATTGCCGTCTGCCAGGCTCCGGCAAGCGGGCAGTCGGGTCAGGCGCGCCGCAGGTCCAGCGTCAGGTAGTGATCGACCGCGCGGGACAGCGCCCAGTCCGCAGCCGCGGTGCGGACAGTATTGCGTGTGCCGTGGAAGCGGACGGTTTCGGAAAATGCATGGGTTTGGTCACCCAGGCGGAATAGCCAGGCGAAGCATTGGGTGCCCGCGGGGGTCGGTCCGTCGCCATTGCCGTCGGCAACGCCGGTGTTGGCAATCGCCAGCGTGACATCGGCCAGCGCCATGACGCCGCGGGCCATGGCGCATGACACAGGTTCGCTGGTGAGTCCGTGCCGGGCGATGAGGTCAGGCGCAACGCCGAGCAGGCCGGTCTTGACGGCGGGGGCATAGGCAACGATCGCGCATTGCAGGACCGAGCCACAGCCTGGCACATCAGCAATGCGCGCGGCAATCAGCCCGGCGGTACACGATTCGGCGGTGGCAAGGCGCAGGCGGGGGGAGGCGAAGAAGTGGGCGATGTCGTGCAAGGATCGCATGGCAGCAGGCATGGGGAAGGCGAGAAGATGGAAACATCGAACGAGGTGCTTCCGGCCTCGCATGTTTCATGCCTGTGTCCCCGGCCTCTGCCCGGGACTCACTCGCCGCTTACGCGGAAAAATGTTCCAGCCGATAGCCGTGCGAGAACACTGGAGAGATGCGCAGTCCGTTCTGCGGCCGAAAGCCGAGCTTGCTGCGCAGGGCGGAAAGGCAGGATTCGAGTCCCACCGGACGCGGGCTGTACCTGGCGATGGTCGCCTCGAACGTGGCACGGGGCACGATGCGCCCGAAGTTGCTGAGCAGGAGGCGCGCGACTTCGTACTCCACGCGATCGAGATCCACCGCCGCGCCGTGCAGCGTGATGTACGGCTGTTCTGGCTGGAGGCGATAGCCGTCGACCTCGATGGGCGTGCCAGCCGGCGGAGGGAATGGCGGTCGCGTCAGCAGGGCTGCGATGCGGGCGAGCAGGACAGTGGGGCGGATGGGTTTCACCAGATAATCATCTGCACCGGCGGCGAGCCCACTGATGATGTCTTCCTCGAGCGAGCGGCTGGTCACGAACATGAGCGGTAGCGCCAGGTCGTCGCGCCGGATGTACTCGACCACGTCCCGACCTGACATGCCGGGCAGCTCCCAGTCGACCAGCAGCAGCGCGCATTGCCGATGCAGTCCCGCCGCCAGCAGGCTTTCGCCGGATGGCACGGCACTGCAGCGGTATCTGGCGCCGCCGAGAATCTGCTGGACCCAGAGTGTCTGGGCAGGATCGTCTTCGAGAAGGACGATGTGCGCGGCGTCAACGCTCACGAGTGGTGCGGCTCCTGTTCGGTGTCCGCGTGCCGGGGGTGATGTGTGCCGGACGCAGCGGGGCAAAAGGCATGGGCCGCATACAGAGTATCAGGAATCGTGGAACTGTACGTACTGCATCCGGATCAGGGCCGCCATCCTGTTGGCCACGGCGGCCGGCGTGTAGTAGTAGCGCACGCTACCGAGAATCATGCAGAAGTAGCAGCGCCGTCCCACTTGCCGCCGCACCTGGGTCGGCGCGCTGCCGAGGTCCTCGGACAGCACGGTTTCGACCTTGCGGATAAAGATCACCATCGGCGCCAGCAGCAGGCCCGCGGCAAGCATGGCGGAAAGCGTCAGCAACACAATATATAGCGTATCCATACGACCCCCAGACGAAAGAGTCCCGTACTCAAGAAAAACGCCGTGGCCGCGCATCGCGCGGAGCCTGGCGTACTGTACTGCGCCTCGTCATCTTCGTTATGTCAGGACCGGGCCATCTGGGGTTGCCGTGGGGGCCGGGTTCCCTATTCGAAGTTATAGGCATACGCCGCATTCAGGCGCGGCGAACGTTTCGAGGTAACGCTTGGCAGATCGCCCACCGGCTGTGCCACGCCGAGGTCGAGCTGGTAATGCTTGCTGTCCGAGATGCGCACGCCCACGCCCACCGACGCGATACGCGTCGAGAATCCGCCGGGCCCGTTAATGTAGGCACGTGCGGTGTCGGCCAGCACGTAGGGCTGCACCATGCGGACATAGGTGTAGGGCAAGGGAATGCGCTTGTTGATTTCGATCGACAGCCCCCAGCCCTTGTCGCCGGCGATGTCCCCGGCGCGATAGCCCATACCGAAGAAGCGCCCGCCGAAACTCATCTGCTCCGAGCTGGGGAGTGGATCCCGACTGTACTGAACCGCACCTGACAGCACTATCCCGAAATCGGGGGGCAGCGCGTGTGCTTGCGTGACGGTCAGCCGTGTGCGGAAAAACTCGAGTTCCGCGCCGGAATTCTGCTTGCGTGCGCCCAGGGCGTCGACGCCTTTGTACAGGCCGAGCGTGACGGAGCGCGAGAGCTTCTCGCGGTTTTCGTTGTAGCTGGCTTCGGCGTGCACCACGCGCGAATCGGTGGTGATCTCCGCACGTGCGCCGGTGCCGCGCTGGGTGAAGCGCTCGAAGGTGTTGGTGCCGTAGACGCCACCTGTCAGCGTGAGGTCCTGCTGGTTGTTGAGCAGCACCGGATAGCTGAGCGCGGCGCCGACGCGCTGGGTTTCCGTGCGGTAACGCTCTTCGAAGCCGATCGACTGCAGCCATGGGCTGCGCGGGGACCCCTTGAAGGCTGAGGCGTTGACCTGCAGTTTCATGCCTTCCGTGCCGATCGGCTGGGCGACGCTGAGGGCGTAATACGATTCCTTGTCGGGGCCGCGCGGGAACAGGGCGGAGGCGGTAACCTGCTCGGCCAGCGGCGTCAGCCCCTGCACCGTGGCCGTGGCGATGGCGCGCACGCCGGGATCGCGGAATTCCGCCGCGACATTGAAGCTGTAGGGTTTGCGCTTGACTTCCAGCACCATCTCGCTGGCCCCGTCGGTTGCGCGTGGCGGGTGGACAGTGGCCGCCACGCTCATGCCCGGCAGCAGGCCGAGGACGCGCGTATACCGCTCGAAGTCGTCGCGGCGCAATGGCTTGCTGCGCTGCAGGACAGCCGCGATCTCGCGGATCTTGTCCTCCGAACGCCCGGCATTGCCGTTGACCGTCACCTTGTCCACATAACCTTCCACGACGGTGATCAGGACGATGCCCTGATCGAAATTCTGCGCCGGCACGAACGCGAACGACAGAGGATAGCCGGCATCCTGGTACATCTGGGTCACCGCCGCCGCCTGCTTGATCAGGTCGCCAATGGTGACCTCGCGGCCCGCCATCGGGGCAAACTGCGCGGCAACCTTATCGAAGGGTAGCGATTGCACGCCTTCGATACGGAAGCGGGTCGGCGTGAGACGTGTGTTCAGTTGCTGTTGCAGCGCCGGCGTCGGCCGCTGGATCTGGACATCGATCCCCGGGGCGAGCGCTGGCGTGGGGCGTGCGGCGGGCAGTGTATCGGCAGGGGTGCCGACCGCCGGCGATGGCGGCCTGGCGAGCTGTGCGTGTGCCGAACCTGCTGTCAGTGCCATGGCCAGCGCGATGCTCGCGCCATGGCTGTTCCCCCGTGTGAAACCCACGTCTATCTCCCGTTTGCTTTCAACTGTTCATCCTGGCCGGATCTTTGTCCGGTTCAGGCTGCGCAGCAGGCCTGTGGGCCCGCTGCGCGTGGGTGGATCAGCGACGTCCGAGCAGGCCGCCCACCAGGCCGGTTACCGGGGCCAGCAGCCCGCCGGTAGTCGTGCCCGTGCCGCCGGTCGTACCGCCTGTGGCACCGCCGGTCACGCCCCCGACCAGATTGGTGACAGGCGCCAGAACACCACCGTTGGCGCCGCCGGCTGCGCCCGTCAAGCCGCCCACCAAGTTGGTGACCGGTGCGAGCACGCCGCCATTCGTACCGCCTGTCAGGCCGCCGACCAGGTTGGTCACGGGGGCCAGTGCACCGCCATTGGCGCCGCCTGTGGCGCTCGTCAGCCCGCTGACGAGACCCGTGACCGGGGCCAGCAGGCCGCCGTTGGCACCACTACCGCCAGCCAGGCCGCCGGTCAGGCCGCCCACCAGGCCGGTGACAGGTGCCAGCAAGCCCCCATTGGCGCTACCGTTCCCGCCGCCGAGCAGACCGCCGACGACATTGCCGCTACCCGGCTGACCATTCAGCAGGCCGCCCAAGGTTTGCACCGCAACGCCCGTGGCGGACACCGGATCGCCTAGTTCGGCGGCCACCGGGGCGCCGGAAGTCGTCAGCGTCTTGCCGAGCGAGTTGACCACCCCGCCCGCCTGCTGGAGCAGCCCGTTTACCGGCTGACCCAGACCGGTCGCCGCGCCGAGCTGCTGCGTGGTATCTGTCAGCGTCGTGGTAATCGGAACAATTGTCTTGCTAAGCGAAGACGTCAGTTGTTCCACCGGACCGGTACCGACCACCTGGGCGAGCGTGCCACCCGCGCTCGATACGGTTTCCCCCACGCCGACGACCAAGCCACCCACCGGCGAGGTCACCGCATTCAGCGGTGCGAGCGGGCCGGTGCCCACCGACTGCACCAGCTTACCGGCACTGGTCACGATATTGCCGGTGTCGTTGACCCCGCCGCCCACTACGCCGGTGAGCGTGACGCCCACAGGGTTCTCGATCACGCCAATTTGTCCAAGACCGTCTTTCAACGCATCGCCGACGCCCGCCACGGTCTGGCCCGTCGACGAGACGACGCCGCCCAGCGCCGCGGTGGTCTGCGGCGAGACGATCGGCAAGGCGGTAGTACCCACGGTGCTACCGGCATCGGAAATGGCTTTGCCGGTTTCCGAAACAACATTACCGAGCGCGCCGGTGGTTTCCCCCAGGGGAGTCGGCTTTTTATTATCCGGGTTATCTCCGCCGCAATTAGTGGTACAGCCGGGCGGCGGCATGCTTGGGGTGTTATCACCGCCCCCAATACTACCGGAGCCGCTGCCGCTCGAGCAACCCGCAAACAATACCAGAGAAGCCAGTGCCGCAGAAGCGGTGGCAGAAAGGCCGAATTTTTTTTGAGTTTTACCCATGATAGTCCCCGTTGTTAAAAAGAGATGCTTCCGTAGAACACCTTTTTGGCGGAATGCAGGGGACGATCTGCAAACGCTGTGCCAGCAATTTAACGACGTTACAAATTTCGGAAAATGCTGGAAATCGCGGGTGGAATAACCATGTCGAAGCTAACGTGGGCGCGGCCTGGCCGGTAATCTGGATTTCAGGGGAGGTCGGGCATATTGCAGGACTTTCTTCGCGTGGAGCGTTACGCAGATGTTTCGTGTTACGTAACGTGGGGTAACAAAAGTGATCTCTGAACATCTCCTTGGCAAGCCCTCGACATTGTGCAGGCGTGGGCGAGATCAGAAATAAAAGTCTTTTAAATCAATGAACTAGATAAAAATACAGAAATAAGAATATCTAAGATCTGATCTTCAAAAGATTTTGATCAGAGCGCTGACGTCCTCTCTGAGCCAACTTGGTAGCCTGGCCCACATTTTGCTGTGAAAGCCGGCGATGTCGGTTTCCTGTGATATTGCGCTGCGGGAAAAGAAATACCCAACGATAGTGGGGGTATTTCCTTGTGTGGATGAGCTGCTCTTCGGTTTGCAGGCACGTGGGTGCGTCCCGTCGCCCACGTGCCTTTTTATTTATTCCGGATTGCACAGGCATATGTGATCACATACATAACCGCGAATGCGGGTTTACCACGTCAGCTATCTATTTTATCCCTCTAAAGTAGGGTGTGGCGCGACAGGAAAATGTACAAGGGGTTGTCAAACGACTAAGAGGCAGTATTATTTAAAAAAGTATAAAAATTCGGGAAGGTGGAAAAAAGTTCACCACGCTTCCCGATCTGCTGTACTTGCGCGTTTTGGTCCGCAATAGGCGGGCCTTTCTTGCCGTTGGCTGCTATCTAAATCGGGGGTTTATCATGAAAAAAGCCGTGTCGGAGTTTCTGCGTCGTGACGAAGGCGCAAGTGCTGTCGAGTATGGCCTGATCGCAGGCCTGATTGCCGCGGTGATTATTACTGCCGTTAGCGGTATCGGTACGCAGCTGCTGGCCAAGTTCAACGCGATCCTGGTGGCGCTGGGCGGGACAGCTTCGTAAGTCCCGGCACATCTCTCGCAAGTCGCTTCAACATGTTGGCCTGGACGCAGGCGGCAACAGCCGCCTGCGCGCTTGCTGCGATCTGGTATGACGTCCGATACCGGCGTGCCCCGAACGGCCTGGTGCTGCTGACCGCTGCGCTGGCGGCATTGCTGCTGTTCGTCAGCCAGCCGCTCTGGCCCGGCCTGACGTGGCACATGGCGGTACTTTCCGCCTTGGTCGGCCTGGCCGTGTTCGCGTTGTTCTATGCGCTCGGCTGGATGGGCGCGGGAGACGCCAAGTTTTTTGCCGTCACGGGTCTGCTGGCCGGACCGGTTGGTCTGGGTATCGTCTGGGTCGTGGCATCCGTGCTCGGCGGGCTCCATGCGCTGGCGATTACGCTGGGGGGGCGCACGCTCCAGGCGGCGCGCGGGCGCGGCATACCGTACGCCGCCTACATGGGCTGCGGCATCTTGTTGTTGTTGTGGCTGCGGCCCGGGATCGAGGCCGCACAACATTGATCGAACCGATTTGAACGGGCCGAACAGAAACGCATAAGGGGGCACCGCGTGATCACGCGACGACGGGAAGCCGCCACTGGGGTATTTGCCTGGCAGCACCGCCACCAGCGCGGCATTGCTGCACTGGAACTGGCATTGGCGTTGCCGGTCCTGCTGGCCGTGGTGCTCGGCATCATTTTCTATGGGCTGGTGTTCGTCATTCAGCAGGCGCTGACCATGGCTGCCATGGAGGGGTCGCGCGCGGCCCTGCAGTTCCAGCCGACGTTGACGGCGCGCGTCAGCGCCGCCGAAGCCACGGCCCGTGGAGCGTTGCCGTCGTTCATCAGCAATCGCATGGCCAGCGGCGATGTGGCGGCGACGTCCGCCCCATGCACTGCACCGGCCGGATTCCAATGTGTGACCGTCCAGCTGCGATTCAACCTGACCGGCGGCGCCACGCCATTCCTGCCCAATATTGTTTTCGTTCCCTTGCCGGCGCAATTGCAGGCCAGGGCTACCAGCCAGCTCGGCACCGATTAACCGTACATGGCGCCCGCCAGCATGGGGCTGGCGCCGCACCCTGATTGACGACAACTACCATGACCAGCCAGCACATCAAGATCATCGCCGCCGTCCTGCTGTTCTTCGCTGCCCTCCTGGGTTTCGGCGCCTGGTACGCCGCGCGCGCGCCCAAGCCTGCCGCCAGCGCCGCACCGCAGACGGCGAACCAGCACCATGCGGTGGTTGTGACGGTGGAGGCGCTGCCGGCGGGCGTGCCCATTACCGCCAGCCAGTTGAAGCTGGTTGAGTTGCCGATCCGTCCTGAAGGTTCTTTTGCGCAGGTCACCGAGGTGGTCGGGCGGGCGCCAGTCGTGAGCCTGGGCGTTGGCGTGCCGCTGATCGACGCGCAACTCGCCACGGGACTGGCAACACAGGTGGAAGAGGGCCAGCGCGCCGTGGCAGTGAATGTCGATGAAATGATCGGGGTGGGCAATCGCATCGCGCCCGGGGATTTCGTCGATGTGTTCTTCCTGCTCAAGCGCGATGACCGGGAGATTGCCGGCACGCAGGCGCGTCTGCTGCTTTCCCGCCTACGGGTACTGACGTATGGCCCGCAGTCCATCAGCCAGGCGGCGTCGCAACCGCCGGACGGCGCGGCAGGGCGGCGCGCCGAGCCTATCCGCACGGCCGTGCTGGCGGTGCCGGTCGATGACGTCAACGAACTATTGGTTGCGCAGCAGGCCGGCCATCTGATGCTGGCCTTGCGCAATCCGGCGGATGCGGCCGAGCCCACTGCCGGGCGCTTTGCGCCACCGTCGCCTGTCCGGACCCCGGTCGCCGGGCAACCGCCGTCGCGCGAGCCGCTTGACAGGGCAGCCGCAGGCGTGGCGCTCGTCGGCATGGCCGGCTCGGTTGCCACACGCAGCGTCGTGCCGCCGGTTGCACCGGTCGCGCCGGCTGTGCGGCCGACCGGCACCGCACCATCCGCCGCAACGATCGAAGTCATCCGGGCAGGCAAGCGGAGTGTTGAATGACTCGATCTGCCCGACCGTCGTTTCCATGTGAACCCGTCACCATGCTCATGAAAGTTCTACGGCTCATTGCTTGTACTGCCTGCCTCGTCTCTGCCGCCGCCATGGCGCAGCCCGCCGCCACGGAACGCGCGCCGCAGAACGTCAGCCTGCTCACCGGCGCGCAGCAGACACTGAACCTGGGGCGGCCGCTAGAACGCGTGGCGATCGGTAATCCCGAAGTCGCGGATGCCTTGCTGCTCAAGAACGGTGGCGTGACGAACAGCCTGCTGCTGGTCGGCAAGAAGACGGGCGATACCAGCGTGATTGTCTGGCCGCGCGGCGGTGCGCCGCTGCAGTATCAGGTGCGCGTAGATGGCGCGGCGCCGATCGCCGCGAGCAACACCGTACAGGTGGACGTGAAGGTGGTGGAGTTCAGCAAGACCGTGCTGAAAGAAGCCGG
Source organism: Imbroritus primus (assembly GCA_000272025.2). Lineage (GTDB taxonomy): Bacteria > Pseudomonadota > Gammaproteobacteria > Burkholderiales > Burkholderiaceae > Imbroritus > Imbroritus primus. Next base: position 41,998 of record AKCV02000020.1, on the reverse strand, counting down.
ATTCAACCTGTTTCTCAGCCGCTCGGGTTTTGCCTTCGGCAGCTTTGCGCCAGGCAGCCTGCGCAGCTACGAGATGTCCGGCGCGCCGGCTCGCAGACCGTCCCTGTCGGTCGACACGACTTCCCCCATCAGCAGCGCCTTCAATCTGGTGGCAGGCATCAGCGGCGGCATCTTCAGCAACCTGAGCCTGCTGGAGGCGAACGGCATGGCACGCGTGTTGGCGGAGCCAACGCTGGTTGCGCTATCCGGCCAGAACGCGACCTTCCTCGCGGGCGGCGAGATTCCGATTCCCGTGCCGCAGGCCTTCGGCACCACCACCATCGAATACAAACAGTTCGGTATTGGCCTGACAGTGACGCCAACCGTGCTCGGGCCCAACCGGATCGCCCTCAAGGTCGCGCCCGAGGCCAGCGACCTTGATGCTACGCGCGGCATCGTGCTGAATGGAGCGTCCGTCCCTGCCATCATCACCCGCCGCGCCGACACCACGGTTGAGCTGGGCGATGGAGAGAGCTTCATCATCGGCGGGCTGGTGAGCCGCAATACGCTCTCGAACGTCGACAAGGTGCCGCTGCTGGGCGATCTGCCGATCCTCGGTACGTTTTTCAAGCGTCTCAATTTTCATCAGGAAGACCGCGAGCTGATGATCGTGGTGACGCCGCACCTGGTCAAGCCGATCGCGCGCGACGCCCCGGTGATGCGCGCGCTGCCGGGCGACGGCAAGACAACGGCCGAGCCATGGACGTGGCGGACCTTCGTCCTCGGCGGGGCCGCGCAGGAAGCCGCCCCGGGATTTTCTCGATAAGAGGCGCAGTTCCATATGAAAGTCCCTGCCTTTCTCCTGAACACGGCGTCCTCCGAGCTGCGGGCCTGGCTCGGGACGACGCTGCATGATCTCGGCACGCTCGCGGTATGCCCCGGCACGGCGGAGTTTGTTGAACAGGTCAGCGTGGTCAATCCCCGCGTAGTGTTCCTGTCTTTCATGGATGCCCAGGCCGACGAGTCGGCGCAGCTTGCCGAGCGCCTCCTGGCCCTGTATCCCGACCTGCCGCTGATTGCCGTGGGCACGACGCAGGATGCCAGCATGGTGGTGCGCGCCATGCGCTGCGGCGCGCGCGACTTCATCGATATCGGCGGCGCGCCGGCCGATGCCGTGCAGGCCGTCCGGCGGGTGTCCCACGAGGCGGAAAAGACCGAACCGGGACGCAGCGGCCGCGTGACCGCGATTATTGGCGCACGCGTGGGTGTGGGCACCACCACGCTGGCGATCAACCTCGCGGTGCACATGCGCCGCCAGCTGCGTCGCCAGGGCGATGACGAGCTGCTGCTCATGGACATGGGGTTGCCGGCGCGCGATGGTTCTTTGGACATGAATCTGTCGCCCAATTTCAGTTTCGCCGATGCCGTGCGCAATGTGCGGCGTTTCGACAAGGTGTTTGCGCAGACCGCGCTGGCACGGCATGGCAGCGGTGTCGCCGTGCTGCCGCTGCCAGCCGCGCTGGCCGACATGAAGGACGTGTCCTATGCGGAGGCGCTCGGGCTGATGAATCGCCTGCGCAGCTTCTTCGAGCGGCAGATTGTCGATCTGGGCGGATTCAATAATATGGATTTCACGGCCCACCTGCTCAAGGCAGCCGATGAAGTCCTGCTCGTGGCGGACCAGAGCGTGGGCGCCATCGTTTCCGCGGCGGAGCTGTTGCAGGAACTCAAGAAGCGGGAAGTTGAAACCAACGGGATTCATCTTGTCATCTCGAAATACGACGCGCGGCTGGGCGTCGATGCCGCGGCAATTGCCGAGCGGCTGGAGCTGCGCTCCGTCCTCACCGTTCCCGACCGGCGCGAAGCGTTGACGCTTTCGGCCAACCAGGGCGCGGTGCTGGCCGAACAGGCGCCGGCCGATCCGTATGTCCGGGCCCTGAATCCCCTGTGTGCGGCGCTTGGCTATCGCATGGCGGAAACACGGGAAGGACTGAAGGCCAAACTGTCGCGCCATCTGCCCAACCTGCTGCGCCAATCCTTCTCCGGAAACTGATGTATGAATCCGCCCATTGAATTTGCCGACCAGGGCCCGCCCTCCACATCCTTTGCGGCGACGCAGGAATTCCAGGACATCAAGGAGTCCGCGCACGAGCACCTGCTGACACGCGTGGAAGAGCTCGGGGCCGAGTTTGGACGCTGGTCCGCCGCTGCCATCAAGCGTTTCGTCGACCTTGAGGTGGAAGGCTATATCCGCCTCAAGCGCATTCCGGTGAACGAGGCGGAGATCCGCCAGGTCGCCGAAGCGCTGACCAAGGAGCTGGCGGGTTTCGGCCCGATCGAGGACCTGCTGAACGATGCCGCGGTCGAGGACATTCTTGTCAATGGCCATCTCGACGTGTACGTGTCGCGCTTCGGGCGGCTCGAGCGCATGCCCGTGCGCTTTACCGATCAAGGCCATCTGCTACGTATCGTGCGCCGCATCCTGGCACCGATCGGCCGGCGGCTCGACGAATCGAACCCGATGGTCGATGCGCGCCTGCCAGACGGCGGCCGCATCAACGTCATCATTCCGCCGCTGGCCTTGCAGGGTCCCATCGTTTCGATCCGCAAGTTCCGCAAGGATCCACTGCGGCCAGAAGACCTGCTTTCGCTTGGCACCATGAATGCCGAGATTGCCGAGTTGCTCGAGGCGGCGGTCAAGGCGCGCTGCAACATTCTCGTCAGCGGCGGCACCAGTTCGGGCAAGACGTCCCTGCTCAACGCCCTGGCCACGCATGTGCCGGACACGGAGCGCGTCATCACCATCGAAGACACAGCCGAGCTGTCGCTCAACCATCCCCATGTGGTGCGTCTCGAAAGCCGGCCTGGCGGCTTCGAGGGCACGGGCGTCGTGTCGATCCGCGACCTGCTGCGCAACAGTCTGCGCATGCGGCCGGACCGCATCATCGTCGGCGAAGTGCGCGGCGGCGAGGTGCTGGAAATGCTGCAGGCCATGAGCACAGGGCACGACGGCTCGATGGGCACGATCCACGCCAGTTCGCCGCGCGAATGCCTGTACCGGCTGGAAATGCTGGCCGGCTTCGCCGGTTTCCAGGGCAGCGAGGTCAGCCTGCGCCGGCAGATCGCCAACGCCATCGATTTCATCGTACAGATCGGCCGCCTGTCGAGCGGCAAGCGCCGCATCCTGTCGGTCACCGAGATCACCGGCTTGGGCGACAACATCGTGTCGATGCAGGAGCTGTACCGCTACGAACCGCTCATCAATGCCGATGGCGAGGAGATGGACCGCTGGACATCGCTCGGCATCAAGCCGCATTCGCCCAAGCTGGCGCGCATGCGTCCCACCACCTCCATGTTCGATACGCGCTTCGATGTCTAGTATCGCCATGCTCCTCTTCGGCGGCGTGCTGCTCCTCTCCGGTGCGGCACTGTGGCTGTTGGCGGTGGCGCGCACGCGCATGGCGCGCGAGCAGGCCAGCGCCTTCATCGACGAGCAGGCGCGCGCCGTGCAGGCACGTTATACAGAGACGCCGGTACCGCAGCGCAAGGCCGTACCGGACATCATGCGTGCCTGGCATGATCTGCTGGCCCGCGCGGACATCGTGCCGGGACGGCGCTTCTACCTGCTGAGCGCCGCGCCGCTGGCGCTGGTGGTCTTGCTCGCGTGGTGGATGGGCGGCGGACTGGCGGCAGCGGTGATGTTGCTGCTCGGATTGCTGATTGCGCTGTTCTGGATCTGGAAGCGCGCCGACCGTAGCGGCGTACGCCTGCGGCTGCAGCTTCCGACCTTTCTCGATGGCGTGCTGCGTATGATCACCATCGGCAGCAGCATCCCCGCCGCCTTCCAGAGTGCCGCCACTGCGACCGAAGCGCCGCTGCGCACCTGCCTGGCAAAGGTCGTCCAGTTGCAGCGCGCCGGCACCGACCTGGACCAGGCCATGTTCCAGATTGCGCGCCAGTACCGCATTGAGGAACTGGTACTGCTGGCGGCCGTGCTGCGCATGTCGCAGCGCTATGGCGGCCGCGCCGACATTGTCATGGAACGTACCGCCGCCTTCATGCGCGATCGTGAACAGGCGCAACGCGACCTGCTCGCCCTGTCTTCGGAAACCCGCCTGTCGGCCTGGGTGCTGGGCCTGCTGCCGGTCATCCTGTGCGGCTTTATCATCCTTTCCAATCCCGGCTACGTGTTCTCGATGTGGGCCGATCCCACCGGACGCATGCTGCTTTGTGGCGCGGTCGGTCTGCAGGTGCTGGGCGCTGCGCTGCTCTATCGCCTCAGCAGGGCGGTGTGACCATGAGCACGACGCTTGCCTGGTTGAGCCTGATTTTCCTGAGCGCTGCCGGCTGCCTGCTGCTGGGCATGTGGCTCGTGCCCATCCTGCGCAGGCGGCGCGTGGCACGCACGCTCGACAGCGCCCTGGCGCGCCAGAGCGGTGCGGAACCGGACACACCGCCGCGCGCGCAGACGCTTAACCAGTCCGTTTCACGTCTGGGCGAGCGCCTTGGAGAACGGCTGGGTGAGCGCGTCGGCGCGCACTGGATCGACAGCCGTATCGGGCACCACCTGGTGACTGCGGAAGATGTCCAGCTGCTGCACAGCGCCGGCTTCTACGGGCCTCGCCACCGGGCCACGTTTGCCGCCATCCGCGCATTGCTGCCTCTGGTGCTGATGACGCTGGCGCTGCTGGTCGAGGCAGGGACCGGGCAGCGGTTGCTGCTGGCATTCAGCGGCTTTGCCATTGGCTTTCTGTTGCCCAAGTGGCTGTTGCGCCAGCGTGTGGCGCGACGCACGCGTGCAGTGGAAGAGGAATTGCCGATCCTGGTGGACCTGCTGCGCCTGCTGCAGGGCGTGGGTCTCAGCATCGACCAGAGCCTGCAGGTGATCGCCACCGAGTTCAGCCCGATGCTGCGCGTGCTGGGGCCGGAACTGACGCGCGCCAACCAGCAATTCGCGAGTGGTCGTACGCGCGAGGCAACCCTGCAGCGCCTGGCAGCATTGTTTGCGGACGAGGACCTGAAAAGCCTCATGCAGATGCTGATGCAGGTCGACAAGTTTGGCGGCGCGGTACAGGAGCCGCTGCGGCTGTTCGGCACGCGGCTTCAGGAAACGCGGCGCGCGCGGCTGAAAGACCGTGTCGGGAAGCTGACCGTCAAGATGACCCTGGTGATGATCGTGACGTTGCTGCCGGCCATCCTGATTGTCACTGCCGGCCCTGGTTTTCTGAGCGTGCTGCGGGCACTGGGAGGATAGCGGGATGAGCGTGCGGAGAATGACCATGACGACACCCTGGCTGGGGGCCGCATGCATGGCCCTGCTGCTGGGCGGCTGCGGCAGCCTGCTGACGACCAATGACCTGCAGAGACGCCAGGCCGACGCCGAGATCGAGATGGCCAAGCGCCGCCTGGCGAGTGAGCGAGCCGAGATCGACAACCCGGCGATGTACCGCGCGTTGATCGAGAAAATGCAGACGGAAGGCCTGTACTTTGCCTCGCTGGCCCATATCGATGCCTACGAGCAGCGCTTCGGCATGACCGATGAGTTGGCTCTGCGGCGTGCCGATGCGCAGCGTGCCACGGGCCAGGATGCCCTGGCGGACGCCGGCTACCGCAAGTTGCTGGCCTCGCGGGTGGCGGCGCAGGCGTGGCACGGGCTTGGACTGCTGGCCGGCGGCAACGGTCGTTTCCCCGAAGCCATCACGGCGTTGCGTGAAGCCGCCCAGCGCGATCCGACCAATGCGTTGATGTCCAGTGACCTCGGTTATGCGCTGATGCGCAGCGGCGCGGTCGAAGCGGCGCGTGTGCCGGTGCTGCGTGCCGGAGAACTGGCGCCGCAGAATCGCAACGTCCTGAGCAATATTGCACTGTATCTGCTGGCCAGCGGTGACGCGCCGCGCGCCGAGGCCATGATGCAGCAGCTCGCCTTTCCCGAGGCCACACAGCAGGCCGTGCGCCGCGATGCGCTGGCGATCCGGCTGGCCGGGCAACGTGCGCCCGCTGCATCGGCCGTCCCGGATGGCGGCGGCAAGGCGCCGGCCGTGTCCGGCCCGGGCGTGGCCGGCAAGCAGCAGGGTCGCGTGCTGGAGCGGTTCGCCGCCGGCATGCCGCATGCACAGCCCCAGTAACCGAACTGCATGGAGATCATCCGATGGCATATTTATCCTACCCATCTTTCCTGCGGCGCCAGGCTTGCAGCATCCTGCTGGCGGGGCTTGCCACCCTCTGCGTGCCTGTGGCCGCGTGGGCCGAGCAGGCCTTGACGCCGCCCGTGGGCGAGACCACGCGCGCTGCGCTGGCCGTCCAGCGCAACGGCACCCAGGCCGGCCAGCCGGTGCAGGTCAGCGGCGAACAGGCGGCACTCAGCCGCAAACGTTATCTCGACAGCTTCTCGCATCCGATTCCGCCGACCTTCCAGTCGACCGCCGCGGGTGCGGGCGGCATGCCCAATTCCAGCCAGGGCAACGCGCGGCGATGAGATTCCAGGGCCGACCCCTTCGTGCGGTTCGGCGTACCGCCCAGCGCGGCGCGACGGCCGTGATGGCGGCGCTCGTGACCAGTACGGTGGCCCTGACGGCCCTGGTGTCGGTGGATGTCGGCTACCTGTTTTTCCAGCAGCGCAAGCTCCAGAATATTGCAGACATGGCGGCCATGGCCGCCGTACAGAGTATCCCCGGCCGTGTGAGTGTGGCGGCGGCCAGCGCCGCCGCTAACGGGTTCGTGGCGGCTGGCGCGGCGGATCGTGTCACGCCGACCGCAGGCTACTGGGATCCTGCACTGACGCCGACGGCGCCGCACTTCAGCAGCATCGTGCCCGCCACCGCGGTGGCCAACGCCGTGCAAGTCGAGGCGCGGAAGGAAAACGGCACGTTCTTCGCCGGCGTGATTGCCGCGCTGAGTGGCAACAGCCGGCCGCTCCTGCACGCCACGGCGATTGCCCGCGTGGATACCACCCTCGGCTTTTCGCTCGGAACCGGCGTAGCGCGTCTTTCCGATGCGGGGCCGTTGAACCGCACGCTGTCAGCCTTGCTGGGCACGACAGTCAATCTCGATCTGGCGTCGTACCAGGGTCTCGCGGACAGCGCGATCAGGCTCGGCGACCTGATGACCGAACTGGGGGTAGGCACGGTCGATGACCTGATCAACCTGGACGCCCGATTGCCACGCCTGCTCGATGCCGCGCTGACGGTTGCCGCGCGGGAGAATCTGCTGCGCGGCTCGCTGGCCACGGCCGGTGCGGCGTCAGCCCTGGCTGGAGGCGTGCGCGACCTCGCGGTGCGCGTTGCCACCAACGCGGGCGACAGCGCCGCCAGCGTCCTGTCGATTGCTGCGCTGCTCGGTAACAAGGAGTCGGCTGCCGATGCCGCGATCAATCTGCTCGATCTGCTCACCACCGCGGCACAGGTCGCGAATGCGCGGGCCGGCATCCAGATCGACAACCTGGGTATCGACCTGGGGCCGCTGGCCTCGGTAATGGTCAGCACCCGCATTGTCACGCCGCCGGTGATGGCCATCGGTCCAGCGGGCAAGGTCCAGATCGGGCCACGCGCCGGTCAATGGTATGCCGTTGCGCACTCCGCCGCGGCACGCGTGCGACTGGTGATCAAGGTGCTCAACGTCGGAATTGCGGGCGTCACGCTACCCGTCGAGATCGAGGTCGCACCGGGCACGGCCTGGGCGGCGGATGCGCAGTGTGCGGTGCCGCGTACCAACTCAAGCGTCAGTATCGGCGTCGATACCGGGATTGCCACAGCCTGTATCGCACAACTGCCGGCCATCGGCACGACCTACACATGCTCGGCGCTGCCCAAGGCACGTATCCTCACTTTGCTGATCGCTGGCATTGACGCCAAGATCAGTTTGCCGTTGACTGCCACGACACAGACCGTCACGTTCTCCGGCAGCGAAATTGGCACGACCAAGACCGTTGGTACGAACGGCGTTGGTCAGGCGCTGGCGAATGCGCTGTTCGGGTCGGGTTCGGTCGCGCTCGACGTCGTCGCGCTGGGTATTCCGCTGCCGCTAGTGGGCGATGTGATCGGCACGGTTCTGCGCCCGGCGCTGTATCCCGTCCTGCTGGCGCTCGATCCGATCCTGCAGCCCGTGCTGGCGCTGCTGGGCGTGCAGATCGGCATCAGCGATGTGAAGCTGGAGTCCATCTCCTGCAACCGGCCGGTGCTGGTGTTCTGAGAACCGTTTTATTGATGATGTTGAAAGGACATGAAAGCTGATCGCTTGGCTTACGAAGCGCTGGAACTCTACGTGTGGGAAGGCAAGCACGATATCGCCGATCGTGTGGCGCGCTTCATGGCGCCGTTCGGCGTCGAGGTCATTCGCGCTGGCGGCATCGATTTCCTGCCGCCTGAACCACGCCTGAAACCGAGCGTGGCGGTGATCAGCGTATCGGTCATCGACCAGGGCAACTTCACCGCGCTCGACTGGGAAGGCGCGCAAGGCATGCCGGTGATCTGGGTTGCCCAGCCGCAGCGCAATGTCGATCCGGGCCGTTATCCGCCGGAATATGCGCATATCCTCCAGCACGATTTCACGGGCGCCGACCTGCAGGCGCAGTTGCGCAAGCTGCTGCCGGACCTGAACGCGCCCGCGCCCGAAAAGCCGCAGAACGATCTCGTGGCCGCGTCGCCTGCCATGCGCGATCTGCTGGAAAGCGTCGATACCTTCGCCGATTGCGACAGCTCAGTGATGCTGTATGGCGAAACGGGTGTCGGCAAGGAGCGCATTGCCCGGCTGTTTCATGAGCGTAACCGTACGTATGGCACAGGTCCCTTCGTGGGCGTGAACTGCGGGGCAATTCCCGACGGCCTGTTCGAGTCGCTGTTCTTTGGCCACGCGAAGGGCGCCTTCACGGGTGCGCAGTTCGCGCATCGCGGCTACTTCGAGCAGGCTACGGGCGGTACGCTATTTCTCGACGAAATCGGCGACCTGCCGCTGTACCAGCAGGTCAAGCTGCTGCGCGTCATCGAGGAAATGGCATTGACGCGCCTTGGCGCGACCGTTCCCGTCAAGCTTGACTTCCGGCTCGTGGCCGCAACCAACAAGGATCTGCGCGGCGCGGTCGCAGAGGGCAAGTTCCGCGCAGACCTGTACTTCCGTCTGGCCGTGATCGAGCTGCAGATCCCGACGCTGGAGGAGCGCGGTGCGGAAGAAAAAGTCGCGCTGATGCAATCCTTCATGCGTGGGGTGATGGGTGAAACAGAGTATGCGGCCTTGCCGCCGATGCCCGATTGGCTGCATGGCGCCATCGGTAGCGCCTACTTTGCCGGTAACGTACGCGAGCTGCGCAACCTGGCCGAGCGCCTGAGCATCCTTGTGCGCCAGGCCGGTACATGGGATGCGCGCCGCATGCGGCCGCTGTTCAACCATCTGCGGCCCGACAGCTTTGAACCGGCGCCGCGTTCGCTGGCGGTGTCGCCCGCCAGTGCAGAACGGCAACGGATCATCGCAGCCCTTGACGCGAACAGCTGGCGACGGCAGGATACAGCCGCGAGTCTCGGTATCAGCCGTAAAGTGCTGTGGGAAAAAATGCGCAAGTTCCAGATCGCCGATGCCGAATCGGACGTGCGCGAACTCGAATAATATCCAGGTCAACCCTTGTCTATGAGACCCCTATGAGTCTTCTGCACCGCAACCATCGTGCATGCCTGCGCGCCTTGCCTGCCGCAGCTGCGCTGGCCATGGCGCTTGCCGCTCCCCAACTGCATGCGCAGATCGCGCCGGCTGCTGCAACACCCGCTGCCGCCACGCCTCCCGCTGCACCGGTTGCCCCTGCGGCTGGCGGAACTGTGCATGAACTGCAGCAGCTGATCCAGTCGCAGAAACTGGTCGAGATGCGCACCGCCTATAACGGCAACTTCGGTACCAGCATGCTGTATCACCCGGAGAAGATGACGTTTTATGTGGCGATGTTCCAGCAGAAGAATTTCTGGCGCGTGGTCAAGACCACGTCCAGGGCGCGCGCCGATGCCGTGTTTCGCGACTTCAACCGCGAGACGGACACGATGGCCCAGGCCGAGCTGAAGATCATCCAGCTCGACGCGCAGAAGGACATGGCGGAGAAATCCATCGCCGAGAGCGAAGCCCGGCTGCGTGGCCTGGAAGCTGATCTGGCCATCCAGCGCCAGCAGGAACAGCAGGCACGCGCCCTGCAGCAGGCCGCCAACGAACAGGCCAAGGCGCTCGATGTCGAGCAGCGCGCCATGCGCATGCGCCTGCACGAACTGCAGCGCCGCATCGACACGCTCGAGGCGCAGACCAACGCAGTGCAAGGCAAGAAGCGCTGAACGAAAACGGGCCGGTCATGCCGGCCCGAGGTTCCGCGATGCGCCAACCGGTACACGCTTGTGTGCCGCGCTGTGTTCCATCTCCTTGTTTAGCAAGGGATTATGGGCGCAGAAACGGGTACGCCCCACGATCAGGCGGGGCGCTTCCCAACGGATATCAAACGTACATTGACGTGTATCCGCAGGTGCGGGAATCAGCCGCGCAAGGCCGCGCTGATCTGTTCCGCGAGTTCGGCCAGTCGCGCTTCATCGCCTTCCACGCGACCGTGCGGGCGCAGCCCATGCGCTTCCTGCATCGGGATGATATGGAAATGAAAATGCGGAACCGTCTGGCCGGCGGCGGCGCCGTTGAACTGCGCCAGGCGGATGCCCGGCGCCTGCGTGACCTGGCGCACGGCGGCGGCAACGCGCTTGGTGACGCGTGCCACGGCCTCGAGCGAGGCTTCCGACAGTTCGAACAGTGTTTCTGCCGCTTCGCGCGGAATCACCAGCACATGACCATCGGCCTGTGGAAAGCGATCCATGATGCAGATGACCTGGTCATCCTCGTACACCCGTAGTGCAGGCAGTTCGTTGCGCAGGATGCGCGCGAAAATGTTCTGGGGATCATAGCCGGCCACGAAACGCTCCTTCTTGAAAGCATGTGCCGATTATAGCCGCCATGCTGCCTGCCGGATCATGCCGTGGCGCGCTCGCCGAGCCGGCGGATGGCCGCCGCGGCGAGCGGCGTGAGCCCGAGCGCCTCGGCTTCCGCCAGGCGCTGCTGGATGGTGGCGCGCATGCGCGGGTCCCAGGAGCGCTTGATATGCGAGGAAACTTCCTGCGTGGCGTATTCCTTGTCGGGGTAGATCTCGAAGTAGCCCCCGATCTGGTTGGCCATCTTGACGAGCGATGCGAGGTCCATGGTCGATTCCGTCGTGGTCGGTGGTATCCGGTTCGCCGGATACGTCAGGTGTAATAGGAAAAACGTCCGGCGCGCGCAAAGCCGACCAGGGCCACATTGGCCTCGGCTGCCAGGCGCACGGCGTAGGCCGTCGGCGCGGACACGGCCGCCAGCAGGCTGATGCCCTGGCTCGCGACTTTCTGCACCATCTCGACGCTGGCGCGGCTGGTGACCGCGACGAAGCCCGCCGTCAGGTCGATGCTGGAGTGTGCGAGGGCGCCGATCAGCTTGTCGAGCGCGTTGTGGCGGCCGACATCCTCGCGGGCGAGCAGCAGGTTGCCGTCGAGGTCCGCCCAGGCCGCGGCATGGGCGCCGCCGGTCAGGGTGTGCAGGGGCTGGTGCGCCGGCAGTTCCGTCATGGCGCGCAGGATGACGTCGTCATGCACGCGCACGCGCTGCGCCAATGGCGCCGGATGGCGGACCGCCGCCTCCAGGCTCTCGACGCCGCACAGCCCGCAGCCGGTGCGGCCGGTCAGGTTGCGGCGCCGCGCCTTGAGGGCGGCAAAGCGTGCCGAGGCGATCTCGATCTGCACTTCCACGCCCAGTTCGCCGGGCTGCACCACGATGTCGTAGATTTCGCGGCGCTGTGCGACGATGCCCTCGGTCAGCGAGAAGCCCAGTGCAAAATCCTCGAGATCGGCCGGCGTGGCCAGCATCACGGCGTGCGACACGCCGTTGTAGACCAGCGCCACCGGCACTTCCTCGGCGACGATGTCCATGCCGTCGAGACGACCTTCACGGTTGACCTGCACCGTGCGGTACGTCACGTGTGTGCGCCTTTCCTCCGGTGGCACGCAGTCATGCTTCGTCAGGTCGGTGGCGTGGGCGCGGGCCAGCATGTCAGGCCTGCACTTTGTCGTGTTTCTTGCCACCCTGGCTGTCGCGCTGCGGCAGGAAGCGCAGCTGCGCCTCGGTAAAGCTGCGATGGCGCTGCTGCCACTCCGCCGGCTGCGTCACCGGTAGCACCTGCACGGCCGTTACCTTGTATTCGGGGCAGTTGGTAGCCCAGTCCGAGTTGTCAGTGGTGATCACGTTCGCGCCCGACTCGGGGAAGTGGAAGGTGGTGTACACCACGCCCGGCTGCATGCGCTCGGTGATGGTGGCGCGCAGTACCGTCTCGCCCGCGCGGCTCGCAATACCGACCCAGTCGCCTTCAGTAATGCCGCGTTCCTCGGCATCGTGCGGATGAATTTCCAGCCGGTCCTCACCGTGCCACATTGAGTTGGCGGTGCGCCGCGTCTGCGCGCCGACGTTGTATTGCGAGAGGATGCGACCCGTGGTCAGGATCAGCGGATAACGCGCGTTGACGCGTTCTTCCGTCGGCACATACTGCGTGGGCATGAAGCGGCCCTTGCCGCGTACGAAGGCATCGATGTGCATGATCGGCGTGCCTTGCGGCGCAGCTTCGTTGCACGGCCACTGGATGCTGCCGAGTTCTTCGAGGCGCGCGTAGCTCACGCCATGGAAGGTCGGCGTCAGGCGGGCAATCTCGTCCATGATCTCGGACGGGTCGCGATACTGCATCGGATAGCCGAGCGCGTTGGCGAGCGCCTGCGTCACCTCCCAGTCCGCATAGCCGGCCAGCGGCGGCATTACCTTGCGTACGCGCGAGATGCGCCGCTCGGCGTTGGTGAAGGTACCGTCCTTTTCCAGGAAGCTCGAACCCGGCAGGAAGATATGCGCGAACTTGGCGGTCTCGTTCAGGAACAGGTCCTGCACGATCACGCATTCCATGGCGCGTAGCGCCGCCTCCACATGCTGTGTGTTGGGATCGGACTGGACGATGTCCTCGCCTTCGATGTACATGCCGCGATAACTGCCATCGAGCGCGGCCTCGAACATGTTGGGAATGCGCAGGCCCGGTTCGGCATCGAGCGTCACGCCCCATGCGGCTTCGAACTGCTGGCGCACGGTGCTGTCCGACACGTGGCGGTAGCCCGGCAGCTCGTGCGGGAACGAGCCCATGTCGCACGAGCCCTGCACATTGTTCTGGCCGCGCAGCGGGTTCACGCCCACGCCCATGCGGCCGACGTTGCCGGTGGCCATGGCGAGGTTGGCGATGCCCATCACTGTGGTCGAACCCTGGCTGTGTTCGGTCACGCCAAGCCCATAGTAGATGGCTGCATTGCCGCCCGTGGCATACAGGCGCGCCGCCTGCCGCACGGTTTCGGCTGGCACGCCGGTCACCGCTTCGGTCGCTTCGGGAGAATTCTCGGGCTGCGCGACGAAGGTGCGCCACATCTCGAACGAGGGCAGCTCGCAGCGTTCGCGTACGAAGGCCTCGTCGACCAGCCCTTCGGTGACGATCACGTGCGCCAGCGCATTGACGATGGCGACGTTGGTGCCGGGCATCAGCTTCAGATGATGGTCAGCCGCAACGTGCGGCGTCTTCACCAGCTCGATCGAACGCGGGTCGACCACGATCAGCCTGGCGCCCTCGCGGATCCGGCGCTTGAGTTGCGAGCCGAACACCGGGTGGCCCTCGGTCGGGTTGGCGCCGATCACCATGATGACATCGGCTGCCATCACCGAATCGAAAGTCTGCGTGCCGGCCGATTCGCCGAGCGTCTGCTTCAGGCCATAGCCGGTTGGCGAGTGGCACACGCGGGCGCAGGTGTCGACGTTGTTGTTGCCGAATACGGCGCGCACCAGTTTCTGTACCAGATAGGTTTCTTCATTCGTGCAGCGCGACGACGTGATGCCGCCGATGGCGCCGCGGCCATGCTTGGCCTGAATGCGCCGCAGCTCGGAGGCGGCATGGCTGAGCGCTTCTTCCCACGACACCTCGCGCCATGGTTCGTCGATGCTGGCGCGGATCATGGGCGACGTGATGCGGTCTGCGTGCGTGGCATAGCCCCACGCGAAGCGGCCCTTCACGCAGGAATGGCCGTGATTCGCTCCGCCATCCTTGTGCGGCACCATGCGCACGACTTCATTACCTTTCACTTCCGCCTTGAACGAGCAGCCCACGCCGCAGTAGGCGCAGGTGGTGATCACGCTCTTCTCGGCCTGGCCTTTCTCGATCACGGTCTTTTCCATCAGCGTGGCCGTCGGGCACGCTTGCACGCAGGCGCCGCACGACACGCATTCCGATTCCATGAACGGCTGGCTTTCACCGGGCGACACGCGCGATTCGAAGCCGCGCCCGGAAATCGTCAGCGCGAACGTGCCCTGCGTTTCCTCGCAGGCGCGCACGCAGCGGTTGCAGACAATGCATTTGGACGGGTCGTAGGTGAAATAGGGGTTCGACTCATCCTTGCACATCGCGCTGGCGCTGTCGAAGTGGTTCGCGCCTTCCATGCCGTAGCGCACCTCGCGCAGGCCCACCACGCCGGCCATGTCCTGCAGCTCGCAGTTGCCGTTGGCGCCGCAGGTCAGGCAATCGAGCGGATGGTCGGAGATATACAGTTCCATCACCCCACGGCGCAGCTCGGCCAGCTTGCTGCTTTGCGTGCGTACCCGCATGCCGGGTTCGACCAGCGTCGTACAGGAGGCGGGATAACCACGCCGGCCCTCGATCTCGACGAGGCACAGGCGGCACGAGCCGAACGGTTCGAGGCTGTCGGTGGCGCACAGCTTGGGAATGGCGTTGCCGAGTTCCTGCGCGGCGCGCATCACCGAGGTGCCGGCGGGGACGGATACTTCGAGTCCGTCGATGGTCAGGCTCACCAGCTGCTCGGACTGCCGCGCCGGGGTACCGTAGTCTGTTTCTCGGGCAAGTGACATGGGTGTCTCCCTGGAATCTTGAGTGCGTCAGGCGGCCCGTTCGGTGCCGAAGTCTTCCGCGAAATGGTTGAGCGCCGACAGCACGGGGAAGGGCGCCATGCCACCGAGAGCGCACAGCGAGCCGGCCAGCATGGTGTCGCACAGCGAACGCAGCAGGACCACGTTATTTTCACGATCCTCATTTGCCACGATGCGGTCGATGACTTCCACGCCGCGCGTCGAGCCGATCCGGCACGGCGTGCACTTCCCGCACGATTCGGCGGCGCAGAATTCCATTGCATAGCGCGCCATGTGTGCCATGTCGACGGTATCGTCGAAGGCCACCAGGCCGCCATGGCCGACCATGGCCTGGATGGCGGCATAGGCTTCGTAATCGAGCGGCACGTCGAACTGGCTCTCCGGCACGTAGGCACCGAGCGGCCCACCGACCTGCACGGCGCGGATCGGCCGGCCTGAGGCGGAGCCACCACCGTAGTCGTACAACAACTCGCGCAGCGTCACGCCGAAGGCTTTTTCGACCAGCCCGCCGTGCTTCAGATTGCCGGTCAGCTGGAACGGCAGCGTGCCGCGCGACCGGCCCATGCCGTAGTTCTGGTAGAACGCCGCACCCTTGTCGAGGATGATCGGCACCGAGGCAAAGGTCATCACGTTGTTGATGACCGTGGGCTTGCCGAACAGGCCCTGCAACGCTGGCAATGGCGGCTTGAAGCGCACGATGCCGCGCTTGCCTTCGAGGCTTTCCAGCAGGGAGGTTTCCTCGCCGCAGATATACGCGCCTGCCCCCATGCGAACTTCCAGTTCGAAGGCGTGGCCCGAGCCAAGTACGTCCACGCCCAGATAGCCGGCGGCACGGGCGCGTTCGATGGCGGCGCGCAGTGCCTTCACGCTGTGCGGGTATTCCGAGCGGACGTAGATGTAGCCCTGGGTCGCACCCACCGCGAGGCCGGCGATGGTCATGCCTTCGATGAGGCAGTACGGATCGCCTTCCATCAGCATGCGGTCGGAGAAGGTGCCCGAATCGCCTTCGTCGGCATTGCACACGATGTACTTCTGCGCAGCCTGCGCATTCAGGACCGTGTTCCACTTGATGCCGGTCGGGAAAGCCGCGCCACCGCGTCCGCGCAGGCCGGAGTCGGTGACGGCGCGCACGATGTCCGCGCCTGCCATGGCGATGGCATTGCGTAGGCCGCGATAACCGCCATGCGTGGTGTAGTCATCGAGCGACAGCGGATCGGTGATGCCGACGCGCGCGAAGGTCAGGCGTTCCTGCTTCTTCAGGTAGGGCAGCTCCTCGGTCAGGCCGAGGCATAGCGGGTGCTGGCAATCCGTGCCTTGTGTCAGGAAGCCGGCGTCGAACAGTGCCGCGACATCCTGCGGCCTGACCGGGCCGAAGGCCACGCGGCCCGCCGGGGTTTCCACTTCGACCAGCGGCTCCAGCCAGAACATGCCGCGCGAACCGTTGCGCACCATCTCGATGGTGGCGCCGCGCTGTCCGGCTTCCCGCTGCAGCGCCTGGGCGACGCGTTCTGCACCGAGCGACAGTGCGCTCGAATCGATGGGGACGTAGATGCGGGTCATGATGCCTCCCGGGTTGTGCCGCGCAGTTCCTGCAGGTAGGCATCGAAGGTTGCGGTATCGACGCGGCCGACGACTTCGTCATCCACCACCATCGACGGGCCGCAAGCGCAATTGCCGAGGCAGTACACCGGTTCCAGCGTCACGGCGTTGTCGGCCGAGGTCTCGTGATAATCGCAGCCAAGCATGTGCTTGGCATGCGCTTCGAGCGCTGCCGCCCCCATCGACTGGCAGGCCTCGGCGCGGCAGATCTGCACCACGTGGCGACCGGGCGCGTGGCGGCGGAAATGATGATAGAAGCTGATCACGCCGTGCACTTCGGCGCGCGACAGGTTCAGCGTCGAGGCAATCACCGCGACGGCTTCGTCCGGCACGTAGCGGAATTCATCCTGCAAGGCATGCAGCATGGGCAGCAGGGCCCCCGGCATCTGCCGGTGCGCCTGGGCGATTTCCCAGATGCGCTGCACGCGCGCCTGGGCCTGGGGGGACTGTGGAGCATTCACGTTCGTCTCCTGCTCGCAATGCTTGCGATGACGCCTGCAATGGCTTCTAATAGGAACTCAATTGCATAAGTTGCACAAAGTGCGGCTATGCTTTGATTGGCAAGGTATCATTGGCACTCTGCTCGCCACAATATGAATTTTTATGCCTAAGCCGTGGATTACCGTCGAACCTGGCTGGCGGCTGCGCAATACTGCCGGCCAGGAGCTCGATCCGTTGCTGTTCCGCATCCTCCAGGCCATCAACGACACCGGCAAGCTCACCGAGTCGGCCGTGCGGGTCGGCTATTCCTATCGGCATTGCTGGAACCTGATCCACCAGTGGTCGGCGTTTTTCGGTGTGCCGCTGGTCGAACTGAGCAAAGGCAAGGGCGCACGGCTGACGCCGCTGGGCGAGAAACTGGCCTGGGCGGCGGAGCGCGTGCAGGCACGCCTCGGTCCGCAACTCGAGAACCTGGCGGTCGAGCTGGACCGCGAGATCAATGTGGCGATTTCCGACAGCAAACCGACGCTGCGCCTGCATGCCAGCCATGGCTATGCCGTGGCGTTGCTGCCCGATCTGTTCGCACAGATCGGTACGGCCCGGCTGGAACTGCAATACCTGGGATCGCTTGACGCCATGGCGTCAATGGCGCGCGGCAACTGTGAACTGTGCGGCTTTCATTTGCCGCTCAACTTGCCGTGCGGGGAGCTGATGACGCGCGTGCACAAATTCCTCAAGCCACGTTCGCATCGACTGGTGCGTCTGGTCACCCGGACGCAGGGCCTTTACCTGGGACAGGGCAACCCTGCCGGGGTCCACTCGCTGGGGGATCTGACACGGCCCGAGGTGCGTTTCGTCAATCGCCAGCACAACTCCGGCACGCGCATTCTGCTCGACCTGTTGCTCGAGCATGGCGGGATTGCCTCGCAGCACATCACGGGTTACGAGCAGGTGGAATTCACGCATGCCGCCGTGGCTGCCTTTGTAGCCAGTGGCATGGCCAACGTCGGTTTTGGCGTGGAAGCGGCGGCGAGCCGTTTCAAACTCGATTTCCTCCCGGTGGCCAAGGAGGCCTACATGCTTGCCTGCCGCACCGATACGCTCGAGCAGCCAGCCATGCAGCAGCTGCTTGGCATGCTGCGCGGGCCGGAGTTTGCCGCGCAGGTCAGCGGACTGGCCGGCTACAGTGCGGAGCGTGCGGGTGAAGTGCTGCGCGTGGATGCGCTGGAAGCGGTGCTGGCCGGCCAGGGGTAAAGAGGGCGCAGCGTGTGTGCCTCACTCTTCCGCCAGGCGGAAGGCATCCGCCATGCGTTCCTGTTCACGGCCAGATAACCCGAGGCCGGTGGCGATGACGCGCCATTGCCTGACGATGGCGCGGAACGTATCGATGATCTCGTCGGCGTCGGCCAGCGCCAGCCGGAAGTATCCGGCCACCTCGCGCGCGAGGTCGAGATCGAGTGCGTTATCCGCTTCCGTGATATTCAGTTTCAGCCCGTCGGCGGCGGGCACGGGATTCATGTCATAGGCTTCCGCGAGCCGCCATCCCCGGCCGGGTACCAGGATGAATCCATGGTTGCGCAGATGGTCGTCCGTGTTCGAGACCAGAAGGTTGAAGACGATGCGCGACCAGAGCTCGCGCAGGTCGGCATTGGTCTGTGCGCCATGCCGCATCAGCACTTCAGCCAGCTCCAGATAGCTTGCGCCCGTCGAGGCATCGTCTCCGTCGGCATGGCCGGTCATGGTCATGGCCGATGCAAAGTGCAGGCGCTGGCCGTGTTCCGTGCGGTCGAAGCGCCGCACCAGAAAGCAATGATGCTCACTCGCGAACTTGCGCGCCTCGGCCGTCGCCACACGCAGGCCGCATCCCAGCGCCAACGCATTGACCACCATTTCCCAGCCGCCCACATCGTAGGTGTCGCGCGCACTCGGAAACTTGGCGATATACAGGCGCCCTTGCGCATCGGCGACGCTGGCCTTGGGCCGCGCACCGCCGAGCGAGCCGCCGGGGGCGATCAGCATGCGCAGCCATTCCTGTCCTTCCAGCGCGGTATTGTTCGCGTCCTCTTCCAGCGCGCGGCTGGCACGTTCGAGCGCGCGGATTTCGGTGAAGGGCGGGGCGGCGACGTCCATCCGGTCATCAAGGAATGCGCCACGGTCGGCAAGCTTGTAACGCAGCGCGCCAACCCGATACAGGTCGTGCACACCCAGCAGGAAATCGGATTCATACAACCGCGTGCCGCGCGGCTGCAGGCCGGCGCGCATGTCACGTTCGAGGCGCCGTTCCATGAGCATGCGTCCCCAGCGGTCCGGGCTTGAATCGGCGAAGGCGCCGAAGGTGTCATGCGGCGGTACGGGGTACTGCGGGCCCTCGAACAGCCCGATGGCCGGACCGAACTGCAGGCGACCCAGTCCGGCATGCTTTAGCGCGGCCACATCGTATTCGAACTCGAACAGTTCCTGCGTGCGCGTTCGCCGGCTGTGCAGATACCCGAGCCGCATCGGCTCGGGCAGGCCATCCCAGTGGGCATACACGCCGATCATCGTCATGACGATTCCTGCTTGTTCTGCTTGCGGCGGGGCGGCGGCTTGAGCAACGCTGCGAGGTCGGCCGCTGTCTTGCCGGCTGGCTGCGGTGCCTTCGCGGCAGTCGCATGTGTTTTCTGCGCATTGGCAGGCATGTCGCTTTCACCGCGCTCCCTGATCTCGAGCGCGGTCGAGCGCTGCGTCATTTCGCGCGGCAAGGCGTAGCCGCCTGTGGTCCCGGAGTGAGGCGTATCGCTGCGTGTGGGCAGGCCGCGATGTACGAGGCGCGCGTCCTGCAACTGACGGCCAACGTCGTCGGTCGCGCCCATTCTGGCCAGATCCTTTTCCAGTCCCAGTACCTGCATCACCGACAGGTACGCGCCCATGGTGACGCCCGAACTGCCCGACTCCAGCGAACGGAGGGTCATCGGCGACATGCCGGCGCGCTCGGCGACCTGCTTGGCCGTCAACTTGCGGCGCAGGCGTGCGAGTTTCAGCCGCTCACCAAACTCGGTGAGCAACTGGTTGGTCGCGGGGAGCAGCGGAGCGGTTTTCTGAGCCATAGATAGTATTCTGGCATTATTTATGTATTAACGCCAGAATATTAGCATATATCCAGATTGCTGCATCTCTAGAGCGTAAAAGTGATTTAAATGTACAAATTGTGCCAATATTTTTTGCTTATTGTGAAAATAACGCCAGAATATTGGCATTTCTGCTGTCGCGTGTCTCTGCGAGACAGGGGCGTAAAGCAGCGGGAGGCAGGGGAGGGAAGGAAGCGGGAAAAGAAGACGGTAAGGGGACAGAGAGGAAGCGAGCGCAGGTACGGGCCGAGGCAGCACAGCGCGCACGGCACGGCAGGCAATGCGCCCGCCGTGCCGGGCGGCTCAGGATCAGCCCGCCACCGGCCGCACGCGGCTGGCTGCCAGCTTCGCGCGCTTGCGGGCCTGCT
This sequence comes from Imbroritus primus, assembly GCA_000272025.2. Taxonomy (GTDB): domain Bacteria; phylum Pseudomonadota; class Gammaproteobacteria; order Burkholderiales; family Burkholderiaceae; genus Imbroritus; species Imbroritus primus. The sequence continues at coordinate 21,519 of AKCV02000020.1, read as the reverse complement.
CCGTATCGTCACCGTTGGCCACGGCCACGCCCATGCGGCGCTTGACGAAACTCTCGGGTTTGCCGAACAGCCGCACATCCGATTCCGGTACCTGCAGCGCCTCGGCCACGCCTTCGAAGGCAATGCCGGCCTGGTCCATGCCGCCGTAGATGACCGCCGACGCCGCCGGGCGGCGCAGCGACGGATCCACCGGCAGGCCAAGAATCGCGCGTGCGTGAAGTTCGAACTCGGACAAGCGTTGTGACGCGAGTGTCACGAGGCCGGTATCGTGCGGACGCGGGCTGACTTCCGAGAACCACACCTGATCGCCCTTGACGAACAGTTCCACGCCGAAGATGCCGCGTCCGCCGAGCGCCGCCGTGACCTTGCCGGCCACGTCGCGGGCGGCGGCCAGCGCCGCTGGGGCCATGGCCTGCGGCTGCCACGATTCGACATAGTCGCCGCTGACCTGCAGATGGCCGATCGGCTCACAGTAGGCGGTCTGCACGGTGCCGTCCGCGCCGACTGCACGCACGGTCAGCAGCGTGATTTCGTATTCAAAGTCGATGAATCCCTCGACGATCACACGCGCCTCGCGCACGCGGCCGCCGGCCAGCGCATAGTCCCATGCGGTCTGCACGTCTTCAGGGCCACGCAGCACCGATTGGCCTTTACCCGACGACGACATCACCGGTTTGACCACGCATGGGTAGCCGATGCCGCTGTCGATGGCGGCCTGCAGTTCTTCGAGCGAATCGGCAAACGCGTAGGGCGAGGTCGGCAAGCCCAGCTCCTCGGCCGCCAGGCGGCGGATGCCCTCGCGGTTCATCGTGAGCTGCGTGGCGCGCGCCGTGGGGATGACTTCGGCGATACCTTCGCGTTCGACATCCGCCAGCACCTGCGTGGCAATCGCTTCGATCTCCGGCACGATCAGGTGCGGACGCTCCTGTTCGATGACGGCACGCAGTGCGTCGGCATCCGTCATCGACACGACATGGGCGCGGTGCGCCACCTGCATGCCCGGCGCGTCCGCGTAGCGGTCCACGGCGATCACTTCCACGCCGAAGCGCTGCAGCGCGATGATGACTTCCTTGCCGAGTTCACCTGCGCCGAGCAGCATGACTTTGGTGGCGGAAGGGCTGAGCGGGGTACCGAGGCGGGAGAAGCGGGGGAGAAAAGCGTTGGTCATGGCGGGCGAATCACATTGGGGGAAATAACGGGTCCGGCGAAGACGCATGCCGCACCGGAGCTGCGATGATACTGCGAAATCGGCGGCCTTCCCTGTTCCAGTACGGGGTTGCACGCACTGCGGGCGTTGCCGCGTGTGCGGAACACCTGGGCCGCTGCTCCGGAAAGGACATGGGTGGTAAGCGGTAGCGTCCCGCCTGCAGGCGGGACCCACGGCGTTTACAACTTTCTTATACCCCGTGTGCGCTTTCATACGCAGTCCTTACCGCGCGCTCCCTAGACTGCAGACACCGTAACTCCCTCAGTGTGTCTGCATGGATATCTTCTACCTCGCGGCGCTGGCCGCCTTCATGGTTCTGGTTGTTGCGCTCGTGCGCGGTTGCCAGCGTCTTGCCGTATCGGGAGAACGGTCATGACCTGGATCAATCTTGCGGCCGCCCTCGCGGCTGGCGGGCTCCTCGTCTATCTGGTGGCCAGCCTGCTGCGCGCGGAGGATCTGTGATGTCTCTATTTGGAGCCTCTCTCCTGCTACTCGCAGTGTTCCTCGCGGTGCTCCTGTTGCTGGCGCAACCGCTGGGCCGTTATCTCGCCAGTGTGATGGACAGCCGCGATGACCAGCGCATGCGCCTGTTGCGCTGGGGCGCGCCCATCGAGCGCGTACTGTACCGACTGTGCGGCATACGGCGCGATATCGAGATGGACTGGCGTGCCTATGCCTTGGCCATCCTGCTCTTCAATCTGCTTGGCGCGCTGGTCGTGTATGCCTTGCAGCGCCTGCAGGTCTGGCTGCCCCTCAATCCGCAGGGGTTAGCGAATGTCAGCCCGGATTCGGCTTTCAACACGGCCGTCAGCTTCGCCACCAATACCAACTGGCAGGGCTATGGCGGCGAATCCACCATGAGCTATCTCACGCAGATGGCCGGGCTGGCCGTGCAGAACTTCCTGTCCGCCGCCACCGGTATCGCCGTGGTGATCGCGCTGATCCGTGGTCTCACGCGCCGTTCCGCTGCGACCCTTGGGAATGCCTGGGTCGACCTGACGCGTGCCACGCTCTATGTGCTGCTGCCGCTGGCGATCGTGCTGGCGTTGTTCCTGGTGAGCCAGGGCGTCATTCAGAACTTCGATGCGTATCAGGCGATCACGCCGCTACAGGCTGACGCGGGAACCACGCAGCTCCTGCCGATGGGGCCGGTGGCCTCGCAGGAAGCGATCAAGCTGCTCGGTACCAACGGCGGGGGCTTTTTCAATGCCAACTCGGCGCATCCATTCGAGAACCCCACGCCGCTGACCAACTTCGTGCAGATGCTGGCGATCTTCATCATTCCGGCAGCCTTGTGCCATGCCTTCGGCCACATGGCGGGCGACCCCCGCCAGGGCTGGGCCGTGCTGGCAGCCATGACGGCGCTGTTCGCCGTGTTCGCACTCGGCACGATGTATTTCGAGCAGCAGGGCAACCCGGTGCTGGCCAGTCTCGGCGTCGATCAGCACAGTACGGCGCTGCAGCCGGGCGGGAACATGGAAGGCAAGGAAGCGCGCTTCGGCATCGCCGGCTCCGCGCTGTTCGCCGCCGTGACGACGGCTGCCTCGTGTGGCGCGGTCAATGCCATGCACGACTCCTTCACGCCGCTCGGCGGCATGATGCCGCTGGCGCTGATGCAGCTGGGCGAAGTCGTCTTCGGCGGCGTGGGTTCCGGGCTGTACGGCATGCTGATTTTTGCCATGCTCGCGGTGTTCATGGCCGGACTGATGATCGGCCGCACGCCCGCCTATCTCGGCAAGAAGATCGAAGCCTTCGAGATGAAGATGATCGCGCTGGTCATTCTCGTCACCCCGGTGCTCGTGCTTGCCGGCACGGCGCTCGCCGTGAGCGTGCAGGCCGGCCAGGCCGGCGTCGCCAATCCGGGGGCGCACGGCTTCAGCGAAATCCTCTATGCCCTCACGTCCGCTGCCAACAACAATGGCAGCGCCTTCGCCGGCTTGTCTGCCAACACGCCGTTCTACAACGTGCTGACGGCCGCTGCCATGTGGTTCGGCCGCTTCGCCGTCATCGTCCCGGTACTTGCGCTTGCCGGCGCGCTCGCGGCCAAGCAGCGCCTCGCCGACAGCCCGGGCGCCATGCCGACCCACGGGCCGCTGTTCGTGGTGCTGCTGATCGGCACAGTGTTGCTGGTCGGCCTGCTCAACTACGTCCCGGCGCTTGCGCTCGGTCCGGTCGTCGAACACCTGCAATTGTGGATGGCGCATTGAGCGCAGGAGAACACAAAATGAAACCGTTGCATCTTCCGCCTGCTTCAGAACTTGCGGAGCGTACGCAGGCGCATACCCATCCACGCCGTACCTTCGGCCTGTTCGATCCGGCGCTGCTCGGTCCGGCCTGCATCGATGCATGGCGCAAGCTCGGCCCGCGTGCACAGTGGCGCAATCCCGTGATGTTCGTCGTGTATATCGGCAGCCTGCTGACCACGGCGCTGTGGATCCATGCGCTGTCCAGCGGACAATCGGGCGGCTTTATTCTGGCCTTGTCCCTGTGGCTGTGGTTCACGGTGCTGTTTGCCAACTTTGCCGAGTCGCTCGCCGAGGGCCGCAGCAAGGCGCAGGCCGCATCGCTGCGCGGGGCGCGCAAGTCGATCATGGCCAAGAAGCTGCGCGCGCCGCGCCATGATGCGCCGGGCGAGCTGGTAATGGCCGAGGACCTGCGCAAGGGCGATGTCGTCCGCATCGACGCGGGCGACATGATCCCCGCCGATGGCGAGGTGATCGAAGGCGTGGCCTCGGTGGATGAATCGGCTATCACCGGCGAATCGGCGCCCGTGATCCGCGAATCGGGCGGCGATTTTTCGTCCGTCACCGGCGGCACGCGCGTGCTGTCCGACTGGCTCGTGGTGCGCGTCACGGCCGATCCGGGCGAGACCTTTCTCGACCGCATGATTGCCATGGTGGAAGGCGCCAAGCGCCAGAAGACCCCCAATGAAATCGCGCTGACCATCCTGCTGGTGGCGCTGACCATCATCTTCCTGGTCGTCACCGTCACGCTCCTGCCATTCTCGGTATTCGGCGTTCAGGTAGCTGGCGCCGGCACGCCCGTGGCGTTGCCGGTGCTCATTGCGCTGCTCGTGTGCCTGATCCCGACCACCATCGCCGGGCTGCTCTCGGCCATTGGCGTGGCGGGCATGAGCCGCATGATGCAGGCCAATGTCATTGCCACCTCCGGCCGGGCGGTGGAAGCGGCAGGCGACGTCGATGTGCTGCTGCTCGACAAGACCGGCACGATCACCCTCGGCAATCGCCAGGCAGTTGCCTTTCTGCCCGCGCCGGAGGTCAGCGAGGAGCGGCTGGCCGATGCCGCGCAGTTCGCATCGCTGGCGGATGAAACACCGGAAGGCCGCTCCATCGTCGTGCTGGCCAAGCAACGCTTCCAGTTGCGCGAGCGCGATCTGCAGACAGTCGAGACGCACTTCCTGCCGTTCTCCGCGCAGACGCGCATGAGCGGCGTGGACCTGGCAGGCCGTGCCATCCGCAAGGGTGCGGGCGATGCCGTGCGCCGTTATGTGGAAGAGCAGGGCGGTGCGTTTCCGTCCGCCGTCGAACAGGCCGTGGAAGCCGTGGCGCGGCGCGGCGGCACGCCGCTGGTGGTGGCCGAGGGCAAGCAGGTGCTGGGCGTGGTCGAGCTCAAGGACGTAGTCAAGGGCGGCATCAAGGAACGCTTCGCCGAACTGCGCCGCATGGGGATCCGCACGGTCATGATCACCGGTGACAACCGCCTGACTGCCGCGGCCATTGCCGCCGAGGCCGGGGTCGACGACTTCCTCGCCGAGGCCACGCCAGAGGCCAAGCTAGCGCTGATCCGCCAGTACCAGGGCGAAGGCAGGCTGGTGGCGATGACCGGCGACGGCACCAACGATGCACCCGCGTTGGCGCAGGCCGATGTGGCGGTCGCCATGAACAGCGGCACGCAGGCGGCCAAGGAGGCGGGCAATATGGTCGACCTGGACTCCAACCCGACCAAACTGATCGAGGTCGTGGAAACCGGCAAGCAGATGCTGATGACGCGCGGCGCGCTCACCACCTTCAGCATTGCCAACGACATCGCCAAGTACTTCGCCATCATTCCGGCGGCATTCGTCAGCACCTATCCCCAGCTGGCGGCGCTCAACGTCATGGGATTGACAAGCCCGGACTCCGCAATTCTCTCGGCCATCATCTTCAACGCGCTGATCATCATCGTGCTGATTCCGCTGGCGCTCAAGGGCGTGCGCTACCGCGCGCTCGGTGCGGCAACGCTGCTGCGACGCAACCTGCTGGTCTACGGTCTCGGCGGCATCGTCGCACCGTTCGTCGGCATCAAGCTGATCGACATGGCGCTGGCCGTGCTGGGGCTGGCATGAGGAGCAAGATCATGAATACCGATACGCATATCACGAACACCACAGTCACGACAGTCACCACCATGAAGACCCTGTTGCGCCCGGCAATGAGCCTGCTGTTGCTGCTCACGTTGATCACCGGGCTCGCGTATCCCGCACTGCTGACCGGTGCCGCGCACCTGCTGTTCCCGGCACAGGCCAGCGGCAGCCTGGTGCGTCACGAGGGCCGCGTCATCGGCTCATCGCTGATCGGGCAGTCCTTTACCGCACCCGGTTACTTCTGGGGCCGGCCATCGGCCACCGCTAACCGGCCTTACGATGCCGGCGCGTCCGGCGGCAGCAACCAGGGGCCGAGCAACCCTGCGCTGACGGAAGCCGTACAGGCGCGCATCCAGGCACTGCGCGCCGCAGATCCCGCCAACACCGCGCCGGTGCCGGTGGATTTGATCACCGCCTCGGGCAGCGGACTCGATCCGCATATCAGCATGGCCGCTGCACGCTACCAGGCGGCGCGGGTGGCAGGTGCGCGCGGCATGCCACTGGAACATGTGCAGGCCCTGATCGACCGGCATGCCGAAGGGCGACAGTTCGGCTTTCTGGGCGAGCCGCGCGTCAACGTGCTGGCGCTGAATCTCGAACTTGACCGCGCGCCTTCGCGCTGACCCGGCGTGCCGGTGTACACCATGGCCTTGCGTTCCGGCGTGCCGTTCAGCAGTCCCTGCCGGAGCGCTTCAATCTGCTATCGTTTGATGTGATGAGCGACGCCCGTCCCGATCCCGATCAATTGCTGGCCCGCCTGCACGATGAGGCGGCCCGCGCCACCCGTGGCAAGCTGAAGATCTTCTTTGGCGCGTCGGCGGGCGTGGGCAAGACGTACGGCATGCTCGCGGCGGCCCGCCTGCAGCGCGAGCAGGGTGTCGACGTTGTCGTCGGCATCGTCGAAACCCATGGCCGTGCCGAGACCGAGGCGGCGCTGGCGGGCTTCGAGCAGCTCCCGCGCAGATCCCACGAATATCGCGGCCGCGCGCTTGCGGAATTCGATCTCGACGGCGCGCTGGCGCGCAAGCCGGCGTTGATCCTGGTCGATGAGCTGGCCCACACCAATGTGGCCGGCTCGCGTCACCCCAAGCGCTGGCAGGATGTGGAGGAACTGCTGGCCGCCGGCATCGACGTGTACACCACCGTCAACGTCCAGCATCTCGACAGCCTCAACGACGTGGTCGGCGGCATCACCGGCATCCGCGTGCGGGAGACCGTGCCGGATCGCGTCTTCGCCCTGGCCGACAGCGTGGTGCTGATCGACCTGCCGCCCGACGAACTGCTGCAGCGGCTCAAGGAAGGCAAGGTTTATCTGCCGGACCAGGCCGAGCAGGCCATCCAGCGCTTTTTCCGCAAGGGCAATCTGCTGGCCTTGCGCGAGCTGGCCCTGCGCCGCACCGCCGATCGTGTGGATGGCGACATGCTGCAGTACCGGCGCGAGCAATCCGTCTCCTCGGTCTGGCAGACGCGCGACTCGCAGCTCGTATGCATCGGCCCCGGCACCGAGGGCGAGCGGCTGGTACGCCGCGCCGCGCGGCAGGCGGCCCAGCTCGACGCCCCATGGCATGCCGTGTATGTGGAAACGCCAGCGCTGCAGCGGCTTGGCGCAGCGCGGCGCAAAGCCATTCTCGCCGCCCTGCAGCTGGCCAGCGACATGGGCGCGGAAACTGCCGTGCTGGCCGATGCCGATCCGGTGCAGGCCATCACCCGCTACGCGCGCGAGCACAATCTCGCTCGCCTGCTGGTCGGCGCATCCATCCCCCACGCGTGGACCTTCTGGCGTACGCCGTTCGCGACCCGGCTGGCGCGCCATGCCCCCGATCTCGATGTGATACAGGCGGCGCGTGACGATGCAGTGGCGCGCCCGGCTGCACTGCCGCTGTCCGAGCCTGGCCAGCGCTTCGCCGCGTGGCGTGCGCCGGCTTCGGCGTGGCTCGCCAGCGTGGGTGCCTGCGCCGTAGCAGCTGCGTTGGGCGGGCTGCTGCATCCTGCTGTCGAACTCACCAATATTGGCATGCTGTTCCTGCTGGCCGTGGTGCTGGTGGGCGTGCGCTACGGGCGCGGTCCGGCCGTGCTGGCGGCGTTTCTCGGCGTGGCGGCGTTCGACTTCCTGTTTGTCTCGCCGCAATTTTCCTTCGCGGTGTCCGATGCTCAATATCTCGTGACCTTCGCGGTGATGCTGAGCGTCGGCCTGATCACCGGTCAGCTGACCGCCGGCCTCAAATACCAGGCGCGCGTCGCCACGCACCGCGAGGCGCGCATGCGCGCCCTCTATGAAATGTCGCGTGAACTCTCCGGTGCACTACTGCCCGAGCAGATCGCAGAGATCTGCGCCCGCTTTGTCGGGCAGACGCTCGATGCCCGTCCGGCGCTATTGCTGGCCGACGCTGGCGACCGCCTGCGGCCGCCGCTCTATGGCCACCTGGGCGGCCAGGATGGCACCGACGGTCCGATGGTCGACATGGGCATTGCGCAATGGGCGTTCGACCACGGAGAGCCTGCCGGTGCCGGCACCGATACGCTGCCGGCCGCGCCGCTGCTGTATCAACCCCTGCGTGCGCCGATGAACGTGCGCGGCGTGCTCGCGCTGGAATTCAAGGATCCGCGGCGCTTGCTGGCACCGGAACAGCGTCGCCTGCTCGACACCCTGAGCAGTCTGGTGGCGATTGCCCTGGAGCGCGTGCACTACGTGCAGGTGGCGCAGGACACGACCGTGCAGATGGAATCCGAGCAGCTGCGCAACTCCCTGCTGGCGGCGCTGTCGCACGACTTGCGCACACCGCTCACCGCACTGGTGGGCGAGGCCGAGGTGTTGGCCAATGCGCTGGCCAATACACCGTCGTCCGACATGCGGTTGTCCGGCACGCCGGAGCCTGACACCAGACTGCGCGACACCGCGCGCGCGATCCGCGACCAGGCCATGCGCCTGGGCGCGCTGGTCAACAACCTGCTCGACATGGCACGCCTGCAGGCCGGTCACGTGCAGCTCAACCTGCAATGGCAGCCGCTCGAAGAAGTGGTCGGCAGCGCGCTCACGCTGGCCGCGCCATTGCTCGGCACGCGCACGGTAGCGGTCGATCTGCCGCCCGAGCTGCCCTTCCTGGAATTCGATGCGATCCTGATGGAACGCGTGTTCTACAACCTGTTCGAGAATGCCGCCAAGTACACGCCCGCCGGCAGCCGCATCGCGCTCAGCGCGCGTGTCGCCGGCGATCGGATGGAGATTCGTGTTACCGACGACGGCCCCGGCCTGCCGCGGGGCCGCGAGGAAGCCGTCTTCGAGAAATTCACGCGCGGCGCACGGGAAACGCCCGTCTCCGGTGTTGGCCTGGGGCTGGCGATCTGCCGGGCGATCGTCGAGGCGCATCATGGTCGCATCCGCGCGGAGAACCGGCCTGAAGGGGGCGTATGCTTCGTCATCACGCTGCCCCTCGGCTCCCCGCCGGCGATGGACCCCGAGGGCGAACCGCTGCGGCCCCTGCCAGGAGATGATGCGCCATGAACGACGCCGCACCGCTGATCCTGATCATCGAAGACGACGTGCCCATCCGGCGCGTGCTGCACAGCGCCCTCGCGGCCGAAGGCTTTCGGCTGGTCGAGGCCGAGACCATGCAGCGCGGCCTGATTGAAGCGGGGAGCCACAAGCCCGACCTGGTCATCCTCGATCTCGGCCTGCCCGATGGCAACGGCGTGGATTTCCTGCGCAGCCTGCGCGCCTGGTCGGCCATGCCGGTGATCGTACTGTCGGCACGCACGCTCGAGCATGACAAGATCGATGCCCTCGATGCCGGTGCCGACGACTACCTCACCAAGCCGTTCGGCGCGGGCGAACTGCTGGCGCGCGTGCGTGCCCAACTGCGCCGGCACCATCGCGTCGCAGAAGAAGCCGTGGTCGCCTTCGGCGACGTGCAGGTCGATCTCGTGCACCGGCAGGTGCTACGCGGCGGCGTGCCTGTGGCGCTCACGCCGGTCGAGTACCGCCTGCTGACCGTGCTGCTGCGCCACGCCGGCAAGGTGCTGACGCACCGCCAGCTATTGCAGGAAGTGTGGGGGCCGGGCCATGTGGATCGTAGCCACTATGTGCGTCTCTATGTCGGCTACCTGCGCCGCAAGCTCGAGGCCGACCCTGCACGGCCTGCGCACCTCGTCACGGAAACCGGGGTGGGGTATCGCTTCGTGCCATGACGATATTGTGATCTGTACGCCTCTCGGATAGGCGTTTGCCCAACCGGGCAAGGCCACTTCGCGTTATGATTCCGGTTCTCCAATATTCAGAACAGGTCGGACGGGCGCGGCTCCGGACGGGCAGTACGGTACAACAAGGGACATCATGCAGCAGGCAGAGCGAGGCGTATTCGATTTGCGCCGTGGACAACCGGTGTTGCTCACCGCCGAGGAAGACGCCGCCGGCGCCGCGCGGCCGGCCTTGCTGGTCGCGGCGGTGGAAGCCCTGCGCCGCGACACGCGCGCCGCGCTGGAAGCCGATGCCGGAACGCCCGCCGTGCTGCTGCTGACTGCCCAGCGGGCCGCCATGCTCGGCCTGCAGCCGCCTTCCGGCCTGGGCAGCATCGCCATTACGCTGCCGGCCGACATGCCGTTCGACGCGCTGCTGGCGCTGGCTGGGGCGGTGCACGCGCCGCTGCCCGGCAATACCGCCACCTTGCCGGTACGTCTTGCCACCGCGCAGGAAGATGCCGCGCTGGTGCTGGCCAAGGCTGGCCGTATCCTGCCGGCGCTGCTGGCGAGCGAGGTCCCCGCGACCCGCCCCGCAGCCCTGCAAGCCAAGCTCGACGACCAGAGCATCCTTACCGTCGGCGCGCTCAGCGCCCGTCGCATGAGCGCCGCCTCGGCCCTCGACCTCAAGCTGATCAGCGAAGCGCCCGTGCCGCTGGCCGATGCCGAGAACGCCCGCTTCATGCTGTTCCGCGAGCCCAATGGCCTGCTCGAACACGTGGCCGTGGTGATCGGCGATCACCAGGACTGGTCCGGCATCGTGCCGGTGCGTCTGCACTCCGCCTGCCTCACCGGCGACCTGTTCGGCAGCCTGCGCTGCGATTGCGGCGAACAGCTGCGCAACAGCGTGCGCGACATTGCCGCCGATGGCGGTGGCGTGCTGCTGTATCTCGCCCAGGAAGGGCGCGGCATCGGCCTCGCCAACAAGCTGCGCGCCTACACCCTGCAGGACACTGGCCTCGACACCATCGACGCTGACCGCACGCTCGGCTTCCGCGACGACGAACGCCGCTACGAGGCCGCCGTCGCCATGCTGCGCGCCATCGGTATCAGCCACGTGCAGCTGCACACCAACAATCCCACCAAGATCCGCGCGCTCGAACAGGCCGGCATCCAGGTCGCCGTGCGCAAACCCGTGCTGACCAAGCCGCACGCCTACAACCAGCGCTACCTCAACACCAAGGCCGAACGCGCCGGGCACATGCTCGAACCGGCCCTGCAGCCGGCCGACGAGGACGTCTGAGGAACTTCAGGGCAGGGCGGCCACGCATTGACCTGCGCCGCGCTCAGGCATCGACTGCCGCATGCGCCTCCACCAGGCACTGCTGAAACAGCAATGACGCCCGCGACGGCTGCGGCGCGCGCCGCAGCAGGCTGACGAAGCTGCACAGGTAATAGAACAGCGCCGGCTTGATCGCCTGCATCTGGCCGTTCTGCACAAAACTCGCCGCATAGTGGTCCGGCAAAAATCCCAGATAGCGTCCCGACAGGATTAGCGTGGCAATCGCCTCCTGGTCCGAGCCCGTGGCGTGGCGCGTCAGTTTTTCGCGGTGGCTCAGTTCCATGTTTGGCGAGTGGTAGCCCAGGCCCGCAAAATGGTGCTGGCGCAAATCGTCCCAGTCGAGCCCCGCGTGGTCCTGCCCGAACAGCGGATGCCGCTGCCCGCAGTACAGCAGCATGGTTTCGCCGAACAGCGCGGTATACAGCAGGCTGCGTGATTCGCGGTGCGCCGGGATAATGCCCACGTGCACGCTGCCGTCGATCAGCCCGCGCTCGATGGCATTGATCGACGCCACTTTCAGGTTCAGGCTCACATCAGGCGCGCGTTCCGAGAACAGCGCAATCGCCTCGGCGATGCGCGCCGCCGGGTTGGTGGCCGTCTTGTCGAACAGCGCCAGCTGCAGTTCGCCGCCCATGCGCAGGTGGATCTCGTCCACGCTGCTGCGGAACGTTTCCACCGAGGCCAGCAGGTGCAGCGTCTGCTCGTAGATAGCCTGGCCCTCGTTGGTCAGCATGAAGCCGCCGCGCCCCCGGCGGCACAGCACCATGCCCAGGCGCGTTTCCAGGTCCTTGATATGCCGGCTCACCGTGGAAATGCCGATGTTCAGCTCCAGTTCGGCCGCCGCCATTCCGCCGCATTCCACCACGCTCTTGAAGACGCGCAGCAGGCGCAGATCCATGTCGCTGACCTGGCCCAGCACAGCCCGGGTCTTGGGAGAAGTTACTTGCATAAACCGTCAAGTAAAGAGTGATATTTGTCCATTCACAAGATTATCGGGACGGACAACAATCTGCAATACTGAATTGACCCGCGCCTACCCGGAGACCGACATGACCGCGACCCATCTGGACGTTCTCGATACCGCCCACGATCGCAGCTGGTACGAAGCCCACTGGATGCCCTTTACCGGCAACCGCAATTTCAAGAACGACCCGCGCATGATTGTCTCCGCGCAGGGGGCGTACTTTACCGACATCGACGGCCGCAAGGTCTTCGACAGCCTCTCCGGCCTGTGGTGTACCGGCCTCGGCCACGCCCGCCCCGAGATCACCGAAGCCGTGAGCCGCCAGATCGCCAAGCTCGACTACGCGCCCGGCTTCCAGTTTGGCCATCCGCTGTCCTTCGAACTCGCCAACAAGCTCAAAGACCTCACGCCTGACGGCCTCGACTACGTGTTCTTCGTCAACTCCGGTTCCGAAGCCGCCGACACCGCCCTCAAGATGGCCCGCGCCTACTGGCGCACCAAGGGGCAGGGCGCCAAGACCCGCATCATCGGCCGCGAGAAGGGCTATCACGGCGTGAACTACGGCGGCGTCTCCGTCGGCGGCATTGCCGCCAACCGCAAGATGTTCGGCCAGGGTATCGAAGCCGATTTCCTGCCGCACACCCAGCTCGCCAGCAACGCCTTCACGCGCGGCCTGCCGGACAACGGCGCGGAACTCGCCGAGCGCCTGCTCGACATCATCAACCTGCACGACGCCTCGACCATCGCCGCCGTCATCGTCGAACCGTTCTCCGGTTCCGGCGGCGTGGTGGTGCCGCCCAAGGGCTACCTCAAGCGTCTGCGCGAGATCTGCACCGCGCACAACATCCTGATGATCTTTGACGAAGTGATTTCCGGCTTTGGCCGCTCCGGCGCGTTTACCGGCGCCGAAGCCATGGGCGTGACGCCCGACATCATGACTGCCGCCAAGCAGATCACCAACGGCACCCAGCCGCTCGGCGCGGTGATGGCCACCAAGGACATCTACGACACCTTCATGGCCGCGGGCGGCCCGGAGTACATGGTCGAATTTGCCCATGGCTACACCTACTCCGCCCACCCCGTGGCCTGCGCCGCCGGCCTCGCCGCGCTCGACGTGCTGGTGAAGGAAGACATGATCGGCCGCGTCAAGGCGCTCGCCCCGTATTTTGAAGACCGCGTGCACAGCCTCAAGGGCGTGAAGTACGTCAGCGACATCCGCAACTACGGCCTCGCCGCCGCGCTCACCATCGCCCCCGCACCGGGCGAGCCGGCGCGCCGCCCGTACGAGATCTCCATGGCCTGCTGGAAGAAAGGCTTCTACGTGCGCTACGGCGGCGATACCATTCAGCTGGCCCCGCCGTTCATCGCGACGGAAAAGGAAATCGACAACCTCGTCAACGCACTTGGCGAAGCCATCGGCGCGCTCGACTGAGCACAACGCCGAGCGCCACACGCACACGCCACAACACGACAACCGCATCACGATATTGCAGAGACACTCATGAACGATTCGACCAAGCAAGTCGCCACCGTCGGCCACTGGATCAACGGCGAAGCCGCCACCGGCGCTGGTGGTGTACAAGCGCGCACCCAACCCGTCTACGATCCCGCCACCGGCCGCGCCACCAAGCAGGTATCGCTTGCCGACAAGGCCACCGTGGAAAGCGCCATCGCCGCCGCGCAGGCGGCCTACCCGGCCTGGCGCAACACGCCGCCCATCAAGCGCGCCCGCGTCATGAGCAAGCTCAAGACCCTGCTCGAAGAACACGCCGATGAGATCGCCGCCCTCATCACCTCCGAAAACGGCAAGGTACTAGCCGATGCGCACGGCGAACTGCAGCGCGGCATCGAGAACGTCGAATACGCCAGCTACGCCACCGAACTGCTCAAGGGCGAACACAGCCGCAACGTCGGTCCCGGCATCGACTCGTGGAGTGAATTCCAGGCGCTTGGCGTGGTCGCCGGCATCACGCCGTTCAACTTCCCCGTGATGGTGCCGCTGTGGATGTGGCCCATGGCCGTGGTGTGCGGCAACACCTTCGTGCTCAAGCCCTCCGAGCGCACCCCGTCGTCCACGCTGCGCATCGCCCAGCTCGCGCTCGAAGCCGGCCTGCCCCCCGGCGTGCTCAACGTGGTTAACGGCGACAAGGAAGCCGTCGACACCCTGTTGACTGACCCGCGCGTCAAGGCCGCCAGCTTCGTCGGCTCCACGCCCATCGCCGAATACATCTACACCACCGGTTGCGCCAACGGCAAACGCGTGCAGGCCCTCGGCGGCGCCAAGAACTTTGCCGTCGTCATGCCCGACGCCGATATTCCCAACGCCGTGAGCGCGCTCATGGGCGCCGCCTACGGTTCGTGCGGCGAACGCTGCATGGCCATTCCGCTGGTTGCCTGTATCGGTGATGCAACCGCCGACGCTGTCATCGCCGGCCTGTCTGCCGAAATCGCCAAGATGAAAGTCGGCCCTGGCAACGACAATGGCAACGACATGGGTCCGCTCGTCACCAAGCCGCACTTCGAGAAAGTCCGCAGCTTCATCGAGGCGGGAGAAAAAGAAGGCGCCAAGCTCGTCGTCGACGGCCGCAACGTCAAGGTCGCCGGCCATGAAGAAGGCTACTACCTTGGCCCGTGCCTGTTCGACAACGTCAAGCCCGGCATGTCCATCTACCAGAATGAAATCTTCGGGCCAGTGCTCGGCATCATCCGCGCCAAGACCCTGCAAGAGGCCATGGACATGATCGACGCCCACGAATACGGCAACGGCACCTGCGTCTTCACCCGCGACGGCGAAGCCGCCCGCTACTTCACCGACCACATCCAGGTCGGCATGGTCGGCGTCAACGTGCCGCTGCCGGTACCTGTTGCCTACCACTCCTTCGGCGGCTGGAAGCGCTCCCTGTTCGGCGACCTCCACGCCTACGGCCCCGACGGCGTGCGCTTCTACACCAAACGCAAGACCATCACGCAACGCTGGCCCTCGGCCGGCGTGCGCGAAGGGGCGGTGTTCAGCTTTCCGTCAAGCCGCTGACCCGCCTGCAACACCGCAGTACCCGTAGCATGCCGTCCCCACGCCCACCGGTTGGTGGCGTGGGGTTTTTTGTTTCATCTGCGATACATGCCCGGCGCATGTCAGCATATCTCCAGCACATGGTTTTCCCTGTATTGCCGCCAGCGGGCAACCTATACTTTTCCCACACGCACGCTCCGGTACGCAAGGGGTCAGCCGCCTAACCTCGCGCGGCGCGCCGGGCCCATGGTGCTGAAGGCGTGGTTTGCACGGGAGGACACTTTTATTTCGCGCCCGGCTTAGACGGCTCATACAAGCAATAAATCACACCGTGAAGGAGGTGTGCGATGAGCAGTTTGCCCAGTGGTGCCATCGACGATCTCAAAGCAGCCGCACGAGGCCAGGTCCTCACGCCCGGCGATCCCGGCTACGACGAAGCGCGCAAGATCTGGAACGCCATGATCGACCGACGACCGGCGGTCATCGTCCGATGTGCCGGCGCCGCCGACGTGAGCAAGGCCGTCAATTTTGCGCGTGACCACAACCTGATCGTCGCCGTGCGTGGCGGCGGCCACAACATTGCCGGCACCGCCGTCTGCGACGATGGCGTCATGATCGACATGACGCCGATGAAATCCGTCCGGATCAACCCCTGGAGCGCTACCGCCTATGTCGAACCGGGCGTGACCCTTGCCGATGTCGATGGCGAAGCACAGGCCTTCGGCCTCGCCGTGCCGCTGGGCGTCAACTCCACCACCGGCGTCGCAGGCCTCACCCTCGGCGGCGGGTTTGGCTGGCTCAGCCGCAGATACGGCATGACCATCGACAAGCTGCTCTCCGTCGACATCGTCACCGCCGACGGCACACTCCAGCACGCCAGCGAACAGGAAAACCCCGACCTGTTCTGGGCCATTCGCGGCGGCGGCGGAAATTTTGGGGTTGTCACCCTGTTCGAATTCAAGCTGCACCCCGTCGGCCCCATCATCTATGGCGGACTCGTCGTGCTGCCGCTCGACCAGGCCAGGGACGCCCTGGTGAAATACCGCACCGAACTCCAGACCATGCCCGACGAACTCGCCGTATGGGCCGTCCTCAGGCTCGCACCGCCGCTACCGTTTCTCAAGCCCGAAGTGCACGGCAAACCAATGGTCGCATTCGCCATCTGCTACTCCGGCGATCCCCAGAACGGCCCGGCCGCCGTCGACGCCATCCGCAAGCTCGGCACTCCCTACGGCGAACATCTCGGCCCCATGCCCTACACCGCATGGCAAAAAGCCTTCGACCCGCTACTCACACCCGGGGCACGCAACTACTGGAAATCGCACAACATCGAAACCCTGCAAGACGGCCTGATCGACACCCTCATCAAAGCCATCGAAACCCTGCCATCCCCCCAATGCGAGATCTTCCTCGGCTGCATCGGCGGCGCAACCATGCGCGTAGCGCCCACCGCCATGGCCTATCCCCACCGCTCCACCCAGTTCGCCATGAACGTCCACGGCCGCTGGGACGACCCCAACGACGACGCCAGCTGCATCGCGTGGTCCCGCAAGGTTTTTCAGGATGCGGAGCCGTACTCACAGGGGGGCGTGTACGTGAACTTCATGACGGAGGAAGAATCCGGCCGGGTCGGCGCGGCGTATGGGCCGAACTTTGACCGTTTGGTGGAGGCCAAGAAGCGGTACGATCCGCAGAATTTGTTTCGGCATAATCAGAATATTCGGCCGGGACCGTAGGAGGTGCGGTTGGAAGCGTGTACTGTTTGATGACTTCTGTCCCCACGCCCGCCGATTAGTGGGGTGGGGGTTTTTGTTGAGAAGTGCGATAACTGCTTTCGGTTCGAAACGGACATTTTCTCAGTTAGAATCTGCCACTGTAAAATGCACGGGGATTCGGGTTCATCTCTGCAGCAGGAAAAGAATTTGTAAAACAAGAATTAATTTTCACGGCCTGCAAAAATTTACCGAGCCTTTTTCTTGAAATATGAGGTAGTCGGCCTGGCCGTTATACACGGGGAATTTCGGAGAAAGGGGGGAACTCGTGAGTGCGACATGGAACGAGCGTTTTGCATCGTGGGCACAAGCCCCGAGTCAAACTGAAACCAATAGAATCGACAACGCAATTGCCGCCATTAAGAATGCCCTCGCCGCTGACCCGAAAGTGGCGTCGGTGACGAAAGTGTTTGTCCAAGGTTCCTATCGTAACCGCGTAAATGTCCGGCAGGACAGTGACGTAGATATCGGTGTGCTCTATACCGGTAACCTCTTCGGTACCGACTATCCCCCCGGAAAAACGGCTGCTGACTTCAACCTGATTGGCGCCGAATACGGATACTCAGATTTCAAGAATGACATAGAAAAAGCACTCGTAAGCCGCTTTGGCCGAGTGGCCGTTACTCGGGGCGATAAAGCGTTCGACATTCACGAGAACACCTATCGTGTCGATGCTGATGTAGTGCCTCTCATTGTGCACCGTCGTTACGCTGTTGACGGCTCGTACATTTGTGGAACAGAGTTGCGCCCAGACAATGGTGGCCGAATCATCAACTGGCCCGAACGCCTCTACGACACTCACATATGGCCGCGCCAGCACTACGAAAACGGCAATACTAAGAACAACGACACACGTCGAGCGTATCGAGGTGTTGTTCGCATCGTGAAGAAGCTGCGTAATATTATGGATGAGGAGAATGTTGCCGAAGCAAAGCCAATCAAGGGCTTTAATATCGAGTGCCTCGCTTGGAATACTCCCAATACCTGCTTCGCACATGCTACGTGGTACGAAGACGTATCCGCCGTGTTGAGTCATCTGTCTTACAATTTGTCTAGCATGGTGCTCTGCGAAGAATGGGGTGAAGTGAGCGAACTGAAGTATTTGCTGAAAGGAGACGACACGAAGCGCAAGCAATTTAAAGCCTTCGTGGACGGTGCTCGCGGGTACATTGGTAGCGCCTGAATATGTTCACGCGACTCCAAATCACTGTAGCCCTTGCCATCGCCACTGTTGCATGGGGATTAGCACTTTGGCTACAAGGAACCCCTCTCTCATGGGAGCATCTGACCCCCTTCACTACAGTGGTAGGTGTCCTCGTAATCGTCGCGTTGGCGATGGAGCATCTCTTCTGGCGGCTGCGCGTCTGTCAGGGCTGGCTTTTTGATCGCCCTGACCTTCGCGGCACTTGGAAGGTGACAATTCAATCGGAGTGGGTCAATCCGGAAACTGGGGAGAAGGTTCCACCAATTACGGCATACGCTGGCATTGTGCAGACGTTGAGCAAGCTGCAAATTCAGCTCATGACTCCGGAGTCTGAATCTTGTCTGCTGGCCCACGCAATCGAGCCGACGCCCTGTGGAAATCGCTTTAACGTATCGGTTGTATACGCTAACACGCCCGGCGTCGAGCTTCGCGGTGTTCGCAGTGAACGGCACGTTGGCGCAGCAACGATTTCCACGCATGGCGCGAA
Source organism: Imbroritus primus (assembly GCA_000272025.2). Lineage (GTDB taxonomy): Bacteria > Pseudomonadota > Gammaproteobacteria > Burkholderiales > Burkholderiaceae > Imbroritus > Imbroritus primus. Next base: position 2,997 of record AKCV02000020.1, on the reverse strand, counting down.
ATACAAACCGGATACGCTGACAGCTGAATACTGGACCGATAGAAAGACCGTCGGGCGAATGACCTTTGAAGGTCGCGTTGATAACGTTTACTCACGCTTCGGCGAAGCAAAGCGGAATCTCGGTTAGCGTTGCAATCGTGCTCGGCTGTGTGCGTCGGGACCTTTCTAACCACTTACCACCTTATTTTCCCGACTCCTTTCTCGATTCTTGTTTGTCATCGCGTGGCAACGTCAATCCAGCTTCGAGATCCTAAAGCTATACCAGTCGAAGCATCAACGGCGTCGATAAGGATCCCCGGGTGAAGAGTCCTTACGCTCATCCGCCAGCTCAAACAAGCATTGCATATACGGCTGCACATCACTCCAGAGCGCTCGCTCCTCATAAAATTGCGCGAGATTGTGCGTTGCCTCGACTGCATCTGGCCAACGGTCCGCCACGTTGACACGAGTCATCGCTTCACGACTGTCTTGTTCATCGTGCAATCCGCCGTCCTGCGCGCCATAGGTGTGGAACTCTACGATCCTACGAGGGTGTTGATGCTCTGAGTTGCGACAGAGGCCGGCCGGTGCTTGTTGCTCACGTGAAACGTGGGCGCCGGCAAATGAGTCCTGAACCGTATGCAGTACAGAGCCAAAAGCGATGTGGTGCAGATATTTTCCCAGCTTGTCCTGACGACCCAGAATGTAGAGATCGACGACGCGCCATTCTGTGCAGCCAAAGTGCTCCTGCACGGTTGGAATCTGGATGTCACGCAAGAAGGTGTCCGGTTTGATTTCGCGTGTCGATACTTTCCAAGCAAATTCCAGCCAATCGAGCACCTTGGCGCGTGTCGCGCCGGGATGAACGCCTTCTTCACTTGCCATGGCATGCAGAAACTGAAGGTCGCCGAAGTGCGAGCGGGTCATTACGTTACCGCGAATGGTGCCTTTCTCTTTGCTGCAGCCGACAATAGGGCGTGTCTGAGCTTTTTTCTCAGCATCCTTGAAGAGGCAGTACCAGCACAGAGGTTGAGTTGAGAAACGGACAGTCTGCGAAACCTTGCACGATTTTCCAAGATAGGTGCAATTGCCTTCCTCGGGCGATAAGCGAAAAGGTGGTAAATCATTCCATCGCACGCCATAAATGACGTAGGGCGAAGCGAAAGGTCGGTCGCGTACCCCGCAGGCTGTATCAGTAGCTAGATTCGATGGTTCGACGGGGCATCCCATGCCAAGCTGAGTAATTTCTTCATGAACTCGGCCCTTGATCAGCACACCGAGTCTTCCTGCCGCACGGGCCAACGAATCTTCTGATTCATTGGTCAGTTTCGATTCAAATTCGGAACCCATGGGGGCAATTTGAAATGCTGTGGCGACGCCGGGTAGCAATAGCGCAACGGCTGCCACGGTATCTCGTATGAGCTTGTGTAACTGGCTGCTGGGCTTTCTACCAGCGGGTGCAAACATTCTCGAAGCATTCTTCAACATGTCTCTGGTTTAACCTCTTATTTTTATGTTGTCGCGCTTACTGTCAAAGGCCCTGGATTTCTCTCGTTCCCCGACATCCCCCTGAAAAGTTCGAGCATCCCCAGAAAGGCTTTCCTACTGTGGCTCCTCGTTTTGCCATACGCCGTACCATTGGTTTTCCACACTTGGGGCAAAGAATTGCGGTTGCTATCGGCTCCGCATCCTGCGTTGCGTGACGTACTTCACTGGATTTGTCGCGTCTACCCGTGCCTCGCGCTTCCCGCAATAATTGCATCAGGGCGGAACCGTCGAGCAATTGGATATTGCGACCGTGGGCAAAATCTGTCGCCTCTTGGGTGAAGCGTCCTGACGTCACGACGAATCCGCCCGTTGCGCCATGTGCGGCCATCACGCCATATAGTTCGCGTACTGTGGAGACGCCTACCTTGAAAGCCTTCCACTGTTTGCATTGCACGAAGATCTTCTCGCCGTCCTTGGTCAGAACCAGATCCACACCGCCATCGGCGCCGCCCCCACCGCTTTCTCGCACACCGTATCCACGTCGCCGGAATCCCTCGCCGACGAGCAACTCGAATTCTTGCGAAGACATACCTTGCAGTACTTCAGCACTGTCGCCAGCCGATGCCGTTTCGTACAACTGGCGACGTTGTCGGCGCTTAATGACCGATAGAGCTGCACCGAACAAGCAGATAAGGGGGAGCAAATACTGTCCACCGGTGGCAAGACCTTGCCAAAGCGCTGTGGTGGTGAAATCGCCTATTGGCTGCCCCGGGTGAATCTTGGGCAACGGACGGGTCGCGATGCCATGCAGAAACCAGTAACTCACGGCCGCCAACGCTACGCCCGCCCACCAGGGGAGTAACGCCACCAAATCCATCAGATCCTCGGCTGCGCTGGACTTTCGCCTAGCCATCGACTCCCCCTCCCAAATTTCTGCTTAGTAGTTTGGATGCATTCTGCAACAGTTTGGGGGGATTTGCTAATGGATCGAGAGATATGCCAGATGTTGGGCGCTATTTGCGTGTCGTGGATGCCTGTTTGTTACCGCTTGCCATTCAATGCCGAGTCTCGTAATCCCAGTACCGAGCCAGCGTCTCAACAGCTTTCATGCCCATTTTACGAAGCTGATCTGCCCAAGCTACTTCAGCAGGCCACCCTCCGGTCTGCATGGGTAAGTTGACCTGCCCCCTGCAAACAGGGCCAACCGGAGTCTAGTAAAGTTCGTTTTCGGAGAAGAAGACGAACATGAAGAAGCGATTTACGGAACAGCAAATCATCGGATTTCTGAAGGAAGCTGAAGCTGGCATGCCGGTCAAGGAACTGTGCAGGAAGCACGGGTTCAGTGACGCGTCGTTCTACACGTGGCGCGCAAAGTTCGGCGGCATGGAAGTCTCGGAAGCCCGCCGTCTCAAGGACCTCGAGGTGGAGAATGCCCGGCTGAAGAAACTGCTGGCCGAAGCAATGCTCGATATGGAAGCGTTGAAGGTCGTCGTCAAGGGAAAGCCCTGAGCCCGCAAGCCAAACGCGAAG